>NZ_JAUTAM010000010.1:0-88932 GCF_030818595.1 Siphonobacter sp. SORGH_AS_1065 | reverse complement strand
TCCGTCTGTTGTTTAATCAAAGCAGTAAAATCATTAATAGCAACTTGTTTTAAATCATCCAATATTTGTTTTTTTTCAATGATTTGCTTTTTATCCAATGAATAATAATCAGAATGTTTTATGGTATTATATTCGCCAATAGAACTGCTAAGTACAGTATTGTCATTGTTATAATCTTGATCTTTAATACTTTTCTTGCGTTTATAATCATCATTACTTTGAGTAGTATTGTTTGCTACAATGGGATTAGAGATTGATTTAGTCTGGTTAATGTATTCTTTAAAAAAAGCTACATTTAAAATTAAAAAAAATAAGATAGCTATGCTTGCGGTATAAATATGTTTTTTAGATACTGTAAAGGAATATTTATTATACTTAATGAATATTCCCTTTTTACGTGGGGAACTAAAAAGTTCTTTTTCTATATCCTTCCATAAGTCTTCTGGTGGATTTTCTGAATATCCATCGAGCTTATCGCGTAGTTTATTTAACCATTTTTCATTCATATTGCACTTCTTTTATGATTCTTCAATTTACGAACTAACAGACTTTTTGCTCTGTGAAATTGTGAAGCTGAAGAGTTCTCAGCAATGTCTAGCAAATTAGCAATTTCTTTATGGCTTTTTTCTTCAAAAACGTATAGATTGAAAACAGTTCTATATCCAATAGGTAAAGTCGCTATAAGTTCAAGTAGATCTGATTCATCTATTTGCTCTAAATCAGGCTCTTCATCAGTAACTGTATCAGCTAAAGTTCCTAATTCAGTGGTAAAGTCCAATTTAGCGTATTTTTTTATATGTTTTAATGACTCGTTAATGACTATTCTAGACATCCAAGCTCGTAAAGAACCTATTCCTCTATATTCAAATTCTGTAATAGAATGAAACATTTTTATAAAACTATTTTGTAATATATCTTTAGCATCCTCTTTTTCTCTAACGTAGCGAGAGCATACCGTGAATAAATTAGCAGCATAAAGATTATACAGCTCTTTCCAACTAGCTTGATTTTTCAATAGTAAACGATCTACTAGTTCTCGTTCTTTATGTTCCTCCTTTATCATCGATTTTACAATAAATATATGTTACTCGAACCGTTAGACGGATATGCATTAAAGCAATTTTAAAATTAGATGATGGATATTTTAAATTCTCTCATGGTCATTATCCATAGCTAGTACTTTATATGGACATAAGTTACTAAAGTAAATAAATGTAATTCTACTTGATTACGCCTATAATATCTTATCAATGAAATATTTTTCACAAAAAAATAAAATGATGTGATAACCCTTTATCAGTACTATAATAAATTTAGTAATAATTTGTTATTACATCAGGTAATTAATAATAAATGAAATAACAAATTATTGCCAAATTTTATCTTTATACAAATACTCATACTTTACTATTTAATTAAGGATTATCATGATGCTTGATCAAATAGTAAAGTATGAGTATTTATTATTTGATCTGATGTATGGTCATCTTTCCAAGAATTTTTTCTGTCTTGTCAACAACTAATAGTAACACTGGTATACTTGTACTGGTTTGTTTTACTTTACTTACCTTTTTTCTATAGCTTACTTGAACATCACCATTACTTAATTTCATTACCGATTCAGGAATTAGTTCAGTATCATACGCCGTTTCTTTCCCTACTAAAGCTAAAATAGATTGTTTGCTAAAATTAATCTTCGTTGGTGTCTCATGCATAGTAGTTGCTGAGCCAAAAAGATTATCAAATTCAGTTTGATTATCAATTTTCTTATATTCACTATGATTTACATTGTTTTTTGCAAAATAATGTTTCGCTACGCGGTAAGGAATTGGAATATTAGCTTTGACATCACTAAGCATTAGTAATGTTGCTTTAAAAGGTCTGTTACTTACAGTTCTTCCCACTGATGCATACACTTCTAAACTTAAACAAGACATAACTACTGCCATTATTACAATAGATTGACCTAATACTTTTTTCGGTTTCATGGTTTTATTAATTAAATGCTTACGAGTGCAATGAACTTGATTATTACAAGGGTACTAACTTACGATCTTGCAATGCCTAAACTGTCTTATTTTTTAATCAGATTAGTATAGGTAAACTTTATAGAAGCACTACTCATAACCTGACCGTCTACAGTTATTTGAGAAGTTTCCATATCAAAATTTAAATTTTTGGTTTTTGTATTGTAAATGGGTAAGTCCTTTGTTTTATAACTTACAACCACTTTTTTAGTCTTTCCATCCTCTTGGATATCGAAAGTTATGGTTTTAGGAGAATTAATAAATTCAATGTTCTTGTTCTCATCAAGAATACTGGTATACCCAATCTCAAGATTTTGCTTACCTATTTTATTTACAGCATCCTGAGCCTTATTCGTATCTTTAATAACCGAAGCAATGATTTCAAACATTGGAATATCTTTGAGGATCATAGTAGTATCATTGATAGTTATGGATGTTGCTTGAGGCGATTTACCTTGTACACTTACACTTCCCGAATATTCTCCTACTACAACTTTAGTATCACCAGGATTGATGTAAAAGCCATCATCCTTTTTACAAGAAGTAAAGAATAATCCGACAAGCGTTAATAAGGTAAATAAGGTTTTGTACAATGGCAACGTTTTCATGTTTCTCTTTTAATTAAGTAAGATGTATATAATTTGTTTGTTTGATTGTAAATACTTTCATGAACGATATCTTGCATAAAAAAAAATATTTTTTTCAAATAAATAATTAATTAACTGATAGTCAGTATATTATGATTTAATTTATCCAGGATCCTTTGTGTAGAATTTTTAATATTTGGCCCATCAGCTCACTCATTTTACACGTTACAATAGATTATTTTTAAATAGTTAACCTAGGTTTAACTATTGGATAGCTATGCTTTAAAGAAGATTTGTTAGTCGATCTTAAGAATATACTATTTGTATGTATAGATATTATATCTTTACTTATTATTTGAGCCTGGATGCTTGTCTTAACTACAGTTTGTTTGTATTTTTAATATATAATCTATTTTCCTATTAATGAATTAGCTTACGTATAGTTTCTTCGAACATCAATTCATAATATTTTGCAAGACTTTTTATTTAATGATTAGATCTTTTATTGAGAGAGGCATGACTCTAACTAAAAGCACTAGGTAAGTATACATTGGCCCAAGTCTACTTGTAATAGCATTTCAATGTACTAAAGGGAATAAAGTGCTTGTTTTAAATGGATCTCGAAGGTATTTTATGGAATATTAATAGTTTGCGGGATGCAGTAGAGGGACAAATGTGTTGAATTAATATCCATGTAATCGTTTTAAAAGCAATGCTTGTCAGCATCGTGGTCAAAGTATTATTATCAAATGATATGTCTGCTGCGATTGTGGGATCAAGCTCACAATCCACATGTAGAAACCGTATTAGTAAACTAGTACTCAATGGCAGCGGAGTTTGCGATACCGCTTGCGTGCTGAAATTAGCCATTTAGAAAGTGCCATGTCATTCTAGTCAATCCTGTTTTTAAGAATCGAAACATCATTCTGAAAGTCGATGTAAGCCAGATCTTCGTAGGCAGAAAAAACAATCGTGGTGGTTATGGTGGCGGAGGATCATTTCAGTGGTCAAATCGTTGCTTTCGTTTTTTGGATAACCCACTTCGTATCCCTTCCCTCAAATGCAAGGAATCAGGTTAAAATCAGTGAACTTCGGATTCTTGGTAGCGTAGCCGCCCTAGCTTACAATGACTACCTTGATCAAGAGACCAGTTCTTTTTGCTTATCAACGTATTTGAGCCGCTACCGTATCATACTAAAAATAGTTGACAATCTTGGGGCAAATTAAACAGGTAAATTCGCTTCAGAGTATTGACTATCTTGTTGTTTCAAAGATTCATAAGTTTCTTATTTTTAGGTAGTTAACTTTTATTCGATGAGCTTGAACAGTACCAGGCTGCCGGTGCGGTTAGATATCCATAGCTACGATGTAACCGGAGGTGATTGTAATTTTTAATAGATTTTTGGACTACTTTTTGAGCCATTTCTTTGATTGTTAGGTAAACTAACCTTTACAGGGCAACGTCTGACCCCTTTTATTCACCCTTTGGTCTGGCACAGTTATGAGATAAAAATCTATTCAATCATTTAATTTTAGATTGTTCAACTGATTTTGTACAAAGTCACTTCTACGCAGGCATGTTTACTTCCAATCGGGAATACTTACTCACGATTGGGGTTTTCAACTCAATTAACCTATGGAATCAACTATTACATAAAAATCACCTAACTTTGTACTGTAATAAAAAATATTACAGTTATGAATAACGTAAGGTTTGCTACAGCGTTACATATACTTACCCTGCTTCAACTTAATAAGGAGCAATTACTTTCGTCTGAATTTATCGCGAATAGTATCAATATTAACCCGGCTGTGGTTCGAAAAGAGATCCGCAATCTTCGGGCGTATGGCTTTGTAGAGAGTAAAGAAGGTAAAGGGGGAGGGTATTGCTTAGGCAAACCTGCTTCGAAAATTCCCTTATCTGAGGTGTATCGGTCAATAAACATATCCTCTGTGCTCGGACGATCCAACACGCCTAATCCTGATTGCCCCATTGGTAAACAAATCAATACTCATCTGACCGATTTGTTTGCCTCGGCCGATGCTGCTTTTTTGAAACAGATCGGAAAAATTACAGTCGAAGATTTCAGTAAAAAGTTCAGTTAATTTTTTTACCCAATACTGTAATAATTATTATTACAGTAAACACAATTAAAAATATGATGATGAAAGTTGCATCAATTGCTGCCTGAATGATTAGAAAACAAGCAAGAGTTGGATTGGACCTTTTTGAGTCCAGCCATTGAAATGTATCAAGGTACTTGCGGCGAAAGAAAAGGATACTCTCGGATTAGGTACTCCGGTCTATAATGCTAAAGGTGGAAGTATTTTTAGATAGAAGACCTAGCCGTCGATGAGATCGAAAATCTCCAGTATATGGGCTGCCGTTTCACTGTAGCCTATTACAGTGTTAAATCACATGTGAAGTCGTTCACCACGACATGCACTTAAACAAAAGTCTGAAAAATGAAAATCATTTATGTCATGGACCCAATCTGTGGTTGGTGCTATGGAAATATCGACAATACCGTACGTTTATTTGAAGATTTCAAAGAGCAGGTAGAATTTGAAGTACTGCCAGGTGGCATGTGGTCGGGAGCAAATACTCGCATCCAGTCTACGGCCATGATGAATTACTTTTTAAAGCATGATGCCTCCATTACTCATCATACTGGCGTATTATTTGGATCCGCTTACCTGGACTTCATAAAGAATCGCCATGACGTGGTATTAGATAGTGAAATACCCTCAAAAGCCATTGTGACGGTAAGCATGATTGCTCCGAATCAAATCATGCCCTTTGTGGTAGAAGTGCTAAAAGCAAGATTTCTTCATGGCAAAGACTATAATCTGGACTCAACCTACACAGAGATACTTGCAAAGCTTCAAATCAACGAAAACCAATTTTTAAATTTCTTCAAAACAAACGAATTCAAGCAAATGACGCAGGACGTATTTAAAAAGGCAGCTAGTTATGCCCGTTCTTATCCGACGATGTTGGCTGAAAAGGACGACCAACTGTACCTACTTGAACAGGGGTACCTTCCTTATGAAGAACTAAAAGCCCGGGTAGTAAGCCTTTTAAAGTAAGAGTAGAAATAAACAGCCCTTAACCTTGGAAAGAAGGGCTGTTTGTATTCTTTATATTCGTCTAGAGCGATACCTGATAAGCTAATTTTTTTCGCCATCCTGAATCAGCATAAAACCGATATACACCAGTAATTCAGCTTACAGTTTCCAACATGAAAGGATACATGATCATGACATATGCAAACTTACTCCCCCTGCTGTGAAGCGTCTATCAAGTACTCAGAATGTTCAAGTGTGATAGAATTTTCATGCCAAGACTTACAAGGTCTATCAGTACTGCTTTTGCTAAAAAACGAATGGAGCTAAGTAGGGATCAGTAATTAGTACCATAAAATCGCGAATCTATACTTTATAACCCTAAGGAATCTCGCTTACTTTTGGACTGCTAATACCTACGTGAGAATTAATAAGGGAGTATCCCTTCATCTTCACTAGTATGGGGAACAGGATACCGAAACGAAGTTACTGAGTCTGTTTCTCCTATGAAAAAGCTTCGAGCGTAACAACTAACTCAAGCGATGATTAGACATTTGTACGATGAAACCATAAATTATGTAGGGGAAACGGGCTTGATGACGCTGTTTTATAATCCCGATCTATCAACCTGTGTGCAGGTGCTACGTGGTTGCTACACAGCTGGAATCCGCATCTTTGAGTTTGCTAATCGGGGTGAGAATGCCTATACACTTTTCGTGGCTTTACGTAGCTATATAGACATGCATTTGCCCGATCTATCATTGGGGGCAGACACGATCTATGATTCAGCCACGGCAGAAAAATTTATTCACGCAGGAGCAGATTTTATTGTAGGTCCCATTTTAAATCCATCCGTAGGCTGTAGTATGTAAGAAGGCGTGCCTACCCTGGATTCCGGGCGTGGGTACATTCACAGAAATTTATCAGGCTCAGCAGGCCGGAGCGGAAATCGTAAAGCTATTTCCAGCCGAATCAGGTCAGTATAGAAAGCTGATTTGAGGCTGGAGCCGTGGGTATCAGTGTAAGTACGGCATATATGGGGAGATCTTAGTGATCTTCATCAACTGTAAATAACGATCAAGCAACGTCTGGGTTGTATTAAAGCCTATCAAACCGGGCAAGCCCGACTAATCAATCAGGAAGAAACTGCTTTATGAAACATTCATCTACTGCTGCCAGGATTCCGATGATTAACATTCATTCCCTGACCGAATACCGGCCAGAGGATTTTTTGATCCAGAGGTTCGATGAATACCTCCAAGAACATAAGAATTTACGACTCCTGCATCGTCATGATTTTTACCATCTTATTCTTTTTACGAAAGGAGCGGGTAGCCATGCCATTGACTTTGAAAGTTTTATGGTTCAGCCTTTCCAGATTTACTTTATGATTCCAGGCCAGGTTCATTCCTGGGATTTTACGAGTGAGGTAGATGGCTACGTGGTGAATTTTTCCAGTACCTTTTTTCAATCCTTTCTCTTACGACCCGATTACCTGGAAACGTTTTCATTTTTTAGCGGCATAGCCCAGGAAAGCGTCATTAATTTGCCCGAAGCTATTCATGAATCTTTGGTTAGCCGATTTGAGCAACTCCTTTCACAACATAATCATACATCCTTGCCACGTGTAGATCGATTGAAAACACTACTTTTAGACATCTTCTTCTCTATTGAATCGTATACGGCGGCTAAGTCTACGCTTTCTGTAACTAATTATAACTACATCATTTTAAAAAACTATCAAAAGCTCATTGACAAAAACTTCCTGACCATGCGTCTTCCCATGGAATACGCTAAGTTACTTTTTGTAACCCCTAATCATTTAAATGCTCTTTGCAAGGAACACTTAGGAATGCAGGCAGGAGAGTTGATTCGCAATCGAATTCTATTAGAAGCTAAACGCCTCCTCATCAACTTCGGAATGAATATTTCGGAGATTTCTCATGCTTTAAATTTCAGTGATAATTCTTACTTCACGAAGTTCTTTAAAAAATACACGAAAATCACTCCAGAGGAATTTCGGAAACGGAATTCTTAGTGATATTAAGCTCCATATACACCTATGAAAAGAAGTCAATTACAAGGCATGCTCCTGGCTAAGTGCCCCCATTGTCGGCATGGTAACATGTTTAAGTATCCCTTTTGGAAATTAAAAAAGTTTGATCAGATGTATACCTTTTGTCCCCACTGTGGACAGCGGTATGAAAGCGAACCGGGCTTTTTTATTGGAGCTACTTATGTGAGCTACGCCCTTTCAGTCGGAATTGTACTGGCTACAGCCATTGTGCTTTATAACTTCTTTGGTGACCCTTCTGCTTTTGCTTACATTGGCGTTTCCATCGGTTTAATGTTAGCATTAATGCCTTTTAATTTTAGAATTTCCAGAGTCATTTATATCTATCTATTTTCTGGAATTGAATACGAAGAAAAACCTCGTATTATTCCCAGAGAGAAGGAAGTTTAAGCCATTCCTATCTAAAAGATAAAAGACACTCCATTTAGATGGAATGCCTTTTATCTTTTTATCCTTTAAAAGAATACGTTTAAAAAATATAGTTCCACAGCGGAGAAGAAACCCCATAGTTAAGTGTATCGTTTTTATAATGGTGAATGGCGTGAGATCCACAACCCTTTAAATACATTTCTGGGAGGTTTATAGGCATGCACAATAAAGTGTACAAACAAGTAACCAGCATAGCATGCTAGGAAGCCCGGAAAAAAAGCATAAGCGGCTTCCCTTAATAAGATAAAGCTTTTTCAAATAAACTTTTCATAGCCTATATAGACCGTTGGTGTTTCAATAAAAGAGACCCTATGATATTTCCTTTCGTTGGAAAGGTATGTATTACACTAAAAATAGTTGACAGTTTTGGTATCAAATTAAATAGGTAAACTCGCTTTAAAATATTAACTAATTTCTTGTTTATAGGATTTACGAACCCGCCATTTTTTAGGTAGCTCACCTTTCATTCGATGAGCTGGATTAGGACCGGGTCGCCGGTGCGGTAGGATATCCACAGCTACGGTGTGGGCGGAAGTGATTGTAACTTTCAATGGCTTTTTGAACCGCTTTCTGGGCCATTTCGAAGTTAAAAAAAGTCCGATTAAGCAGCCTATCTTCCTTTACTCTACGATTGACTCGCTCAGCTACTGCATTCTCGTAGGGGTCTCCTTGCTGAGTCATGCTGATGGTAATATTTGCTTATTTTAGTAAGTCAGTATACTGATAACTACAGTAGAGTTTTTACTACTTGATATTGAACGAATTAATTATTTTTATTTGCAATAAAAAACATGAGCATTTACACTAATTTATTAAGTGATAAGCAATATAGGGCTTCCACGGGATTAAATAAAGATGAATTTGATCAACTTTATGTTGCTTTTAAAGTATTTATATATTCCTCGCAAAGAAAATCCATATATAAAGAAGGAAAAGGACCCTTTTGGCCGACAAACGAGAGGCTCTTTTTTTATTTTACATTACCTGAAAGCATATCCAACGCTTGTGAATAGGGGCCTTTATTTTGGGTGTTCTGAAAAAACAGCTAGTAATTTAATTGATTTACTTAAACCAGTATTACAGACAAGTTACCAGAAATTAGGTATTAATATTCCTCGACATTTTAAGAATGATAAATCTTTTACAGAGACTTTTTCTTCAGTTTCTGATGTGATTATTGATGTGATAGAAATTGAGACATCGAGACCGCAAAATAATGATAGTCAGAAGAATAACTATAGTGGTAAAAAAAAGGCATAGCCGTAAATGGATACTTATTTCGGATGTATATAAAAATATTCTGTTTGTAGGAGAAATTCATCTTGGTAAAGTTCATGATTTTACAATATTTATACAAGAACTTGCCTCGTATGATTTTTTGAAAATTAATGTATGGCTTGATCTAGGTTTTATTGGAATAAATAAACATATTTTAGCTAAACAAATGATCATTCCAATTAAAGGAACTAAAAATAAACCTTTAACACAAGAGCAGAAAGATATTAATAAACATATTTCGTCTAAACGTGTGAAAATCGAGAATGCTATTAGTGGAATAAAACGATATTTTATTCTTGTTCACCGATCAAGAATGAAAATTCAAGCTAAGTTAGATGAGGCTATGAATATCTGTTCAAATCTCTGGAATTTATTGATTAAATTTCGTAAACTACTGGCAATCAACCAGTAAAAACCATAATATTGATCGAGTGATTGGTTACACGCCAAGACAGATGGAAAACGCTTTATTAGCCTCAAGACACCGAGATGAACTAGCAATCTATCTAATTAACACTTATGACAATCCAACCGAAGGATACGTTTGGGAACTACTTTCACAATTTCCTTAATGCCTATGAAAACAATTTCAACACTGGTCTTATTGCTAACAATGTATTGGGCTACAGGATGTAAACCTTCAGTAGACTATGGATACGAAGACCATTATGTTTTTGCAAACCAGACGGGTCATTCCTTTACCTTTTCAAACTACACAATTCACGATTGGAATGAAGCAACCAGCAGATTAAATCCGGGTCAGGATACGACCCTTATAGAAGTATTTGCAAATACAAGCAAAAGATCTAAGGACTTTATTCTCCACAGCCCCTTACCTATGGCGTCTGATTCGGTAGTTATTCAGTTTGATGATGGGAAAAAACTAGTCTATAAAAGAGATTATACTACGGGTAATGGCTTTGAGGATAGAAGTGTATATAACATCGAAAACTATAAAAGCACGATAGCGGGGGGGATTTATACCTGGCACTATACTTTTGGGCCACAGGATTATCAATTAGCCAAATAGTGAAAAAACAAAGGGCAACTTAGTAGTATTAAGTTGCCCTCCTTTTGGGTTCTCATGGATGCCAGCTAATATTTTCTTTCAAAATCCGAACAGGTGTGCCTCCGAAAATAGCCTGATTACCTTCCAAGGCTTTACTAATAATAGTCCCTGCAGCAATAATGGATCCGGCGGGAATTTGAGTTCCCTTTAGAAGGGTACACCGGCAACCGACCCATACATTATCACCAATGATAACTGGCCTAGGTGTATTTAGGATAACTCCATCTTTGTTTCTAATAGTGTGTAGATCAGTATCCATCAATAATATCTCCCAAGCTAACATGCAGTTAGCACCGATTTCTATCCGACGGTTACAAATCAATGAAGTCTCGGCCGAGATGTTAAAATTTTCACCAATGATAAGAATACCCTCTTCATTGACGGAGATCTTCGACCCATGTCCAATATTGCTATGACCTTTGAATACTACTTTTCCTGAAACCTGCCATATACTGCGTGACTTTCGTCGGTCAAATATTCCTACTTCTCCATAACCAATCTTTACTTTTCCTGGCCACAAACGCCCTTCAATGGACACATGGCCTGACATACAACTAAGAAGAACTTTTCGGGATAAGAATACTGGAAAACGGATGGCCTGTTTAAAAGGAAAATATTTAAAATTAAACCGGATGGTTGGAATATTAAGATGAGTTAAAATTTCAAAATACTTATTCATAAGCAATTGTTACTTTTTAAGGGTCAGATTCAGACCGCAAGTATAATTCCAACAATTAAGCAGAATCAAAAGATTAAAATTTACCCGTTGTGATTACAGAGCTAGAGCATGTTTCAAATGATTAAGAGGTCTATGGTTGTGATAGTTAATGAATTGTAACACGGCTATTGCACTAATTTTTGAGCATATTCTGGCACAAATTCCTTCAAAAGAATTGGCAATTATTCTCTTCATAAAGAATTGATCACCCAGCGGTCCGCCGCCGCAGCTGGGAGAAAAAGGTCTCGATTTTTTTTCGAATCCGCTGATAGGTACTCGACCATAAGCTGGATTCTTTTTTCATATTTACACGAACAGGCGTGATGAGTGAAATGTTACGGGTAGTTAATAATTCTTGACCATGTTTTAAAGACAGATATCCTTTGTCAGCAATGATCTGGCAATTAGATAGTTGCAGTAATTTTAATTGTTCCAAGAAATGTACATCATGTACGTGAGCAGAATTAATTTCTATGGCAGTAGGAACCCCAGTATCGGTTAATATAACCTGCAGCTTGTATCGGAGTGGCGTCCCACCCAAAATAAGAGCACTTATGAGAGGCATGATATCCGTACGAAGGCGGTAGATCAGCATTTTTATTACCTATTTTACCCGTTGTGCGTATAACCATTCCATCAGGATAAAGGCATGAAACAAGACTAAATCTAAACCTTTCCCCTCGCAAAACTTTCGAATAGGCTGATCATTTTGATATAAAATACAGCGATTAGCTGTCCAAACGCCCGCCAGCCATCTCCGATTTTGTTTATATGCACAACGGGTCTATTTTGTTTCTGTGAACTCTCACCTGATGACATAAGGGTAAAGGCATAGAATCGAGTATGAAAATGGAATTATCAGGGCTGATTTGATTGGCAATCGATTGAGCTACCCGTGAAATGTAGATTTGTAATTTTCTGCGTCTTCGATTATAAGTACTCCGATGGACCAAGCTGGAAAACCAGTTTGGATAATCACTTTTTAGGATAGAAAATAGTGTGTTTTCCGATGGTTCGCCGCTGCGAAGTGATCTGTAGGATTTTGCGGTGATTGACAAGGTAACGATCTCAAGATCAGAAGTTTTGGTGGATTTGACATAAAGCAAAAGATTGTTTCCTTTTCTTAAGGAAGATTGTAGTGAACTTTTGCAGATTTGAAAAATCTTTCGGATCGCCGATGCGATCGTAATTAGATTTTAGGTTGTACATTCCCCGAGAAAGCGTCAGGTACTTTCCTTAAGTTACTCTTTATCAGAAGTCTGTACAACCTATTCTTTTTCTATATGACATATGCACAACGGGTAAAGATTAAATTGAACCGTCTACGTAAAACAGGAGCTATCATTTCTGCTCTTTTTTTTACTTTACCCAAAAGTGAGATTTTGGTAAACAACGCTGCTTACGTATGATTCAGCCCTTTATTGGCGTTCCAGTATTCTTGGTACTCCTGCTATCACTGGGTTGTACCAGCCCTACCTCGGTTGGTCCTACTTCCTCCATCATTCCCCTGTGGCCTGCCGGTCGGATGCCTGATAGCACTGGCGTACATGGCCCGTTAATGACCAGCTCGACGGGCAATATAACGAACGTGGCGGTACCCTACTTGATAATACATAAACCAACTCAATCCAATGGACGAGCCATACTGGTCATCAGTGGAGGTGGGTACAAGCACATTGAATCGGGCAACGAGAGTGGAGCCGCCGCGAATTGGCTGAGCGGGCAGGGATTCACGGCCTTTGAATTAATCTACCGACTGCCCGCTGAAAATTGGCAAACCAAGTTCGTCGCGTTTGAAGATGGGCAACGGGCCCTTCGGCTGATCAAAAGCCTGGCTCCTCAGTATCACTATGAGGCAACTAAAGTCGGGGTGATGGGCTTCTCAGCAGGCGGGCACTTGGCGGGTATGCTGGCGACGGTACCTCAGCGACGCTTTTATCAGCCCATCGATGAGCTGGATAGTCTCCGGGCGGATGTACAGTTTGCCGCTCTGTTGTATCCAGTGGTTACCATGCTTCCCCCTTACAATTCGACGGTGTCAAAAAAAGTACTGTTTGGGAACGGTGACGACCTGCCAGCGGAGCGGCAGTATTCGGTGGAGCAGTTGGTCAGTGCCCAGACACCCCCCATGTTTTTAGCACAAGCCAAAGATGATTCGACGGCCTCGGTCCAGAACAGTGAGTTGCTTTATCAGGCTCTGTCCAGTCATGGGATAGGGGCTTCTCAACTACAGCTTTTTGAGAGTGGGGGGCATGGCTGGGGGCTGGGGAAGGCAGGTACGCCCGAAACCGTATGGCCTTCTTTGTTCCAGGCCTGGGCCGTCAAAAACGGTTTTTGGTAGCGATCAGGTTACCTAAAAGGATAACGCCGTTTGCTCCTAACTCAATACGCCAAAGGCTCCTTGTGTGAGATAATCCAGTGTTCATGAATCTGCTTGATTTTCAGCCTTGAACCAGATGCGTAGCCTCCTTCCAACGAGGACTGAAGGGTGACTAGTACTGAGGCAATCCCTTACCGGAATTAGATGCATCGTATGAATCGATTAAAGCATTCTACTCAGCCGCTCTGTTTGCCGCCAGCGGCTTACAATGTTGATGGCTTAGTGCAATTCTACTTATGAAGGGAAGCCCAGAAACGGTCCGTATTTGTTTTCTAGACTCTTTACGTATCGATACATTATAAAGGTGTTTTAACGTATTGCCCTACGCTATTGTTCTAAATAACCTAAGGCAAATGCTACCCAGTCCTTTATGGATTTATCCAAATACATATCGGGTTGAATACCAATGTTATCGATGGGGTAGTCCGGCAACCGTAAAGCTCGATACGTGGGCATGAATAATTGGTAGGGCGGACAGCCAAAGTCAATCAGATAGGCATTTCCATAATCTAAGGCTCCGTAGCTGGGTGTGCCTAGTACCTTGACTTTTTTACTTTGCTTGGCAATAAACAAAAAATATTCTGCTGAACTGCCTGTGCCTTTGTTGGCAAGAATGACGATTTGTTGGGGACTTTTAGGAGCTAAGGTAAGGGTATCCACATAGACAGGCTGTCCGGTTTTATTGAAGTTCACGAACGTTCCCAGGTTTGCCTTCAAGGTTTGAATCTGTCGATCTGTCCCCTGGGTTGACGTGTTTTTATCCAGGCTTTTTTTATACGTTTCTAGATTATCAATGTACGTTTGAGTAGCTAGAAATTCGGCTCCTGTATGACGTACGAATTTTCCTGAAATGTAAGGAAGCAATCTTTGATAGGCATCCGTGGTTCCACCGGGATTGCCACGAAGGTCAATGATCAGGTTTTTACTGAATTCAAGTAAGGAAATATGTTCAGTCAGGAGGTGGTTGATCGTCTCTAAATGCTGATACTCAAAACTGGGTAGTCTTAAAACCGAAGTCTTTTCGGATAGTTTTTTAAAATAAAAGCCTTCCAGCTCTTTGAGACGGTTTTCGATCTGAATCTTGTCGATCCGAGGTTGGGGCAATTGTTTGGTTAAGACTACCTGTATCTGCTCTAAAAACAATAAGGCTCCATGAAAGCTTTGATACTGTCCTTTCTGAATCGATCGATCCATCAAGGCGTAAGTAAAGTCACCACTGGCAAGCAATTTAAATTTAATGTCTTTCGGTTTCCAGGCATTGGATGCCGACTCAATAATGAACCCGATGTATTCATTAGCGTGGACCTTTTTTAAACCAATTTTATACCCTTGCATGGTATAAATGCCTTCCAGGCTGTCTTGCGTGCTCTGTAGGTGTTGCTCAAATTCTTTAAAATCAATCGTCAGCTTCTCGCTAAATTTACCAGTAGCAGCGGCGAATGGCGTCCCATTAGATCCTACCCAGAGATGCGGATCTTTAAAAAAATCGGTGTATGTTTTCAACAGGCTCTGGCACCCCTTATCATCCCTGTTTTTTGCCTCATTATGGAGCGTTTGCTTTAGACTCTGATAGAGTGAAGGGTCTTGCGTTTTAGCGGAAAAGCCGGGGTATTCGCGTTCTACTTTAATAATCAGCTTTTCCAAAGTTCTCGTACAGGAGCACTGGGGTGGTTGAGCTTGGAGTGGGAGAATGAGCAGTAAAAGGGCAGACAGGTAAAGTAATCGTTTCATTTTGATACAAATCGGTTATCGGGCAAAAGTAATAGGCTGCCGACCCCCTGAAATTGTAAAAATGTAAACCCGCTAGATAAAGAGCCAAAGGCATTCCTGATTAGTATCTACTTTTTTAAAGAACGTACAAGGATTTACAGAAGTGAGTTGTTTAAAGTCTTTGATGAGGTGGGACTGGTCGTAAAACATGCTTTCGTAAGAAAGTTCCGTTAAACTTTTCATGTTTTTTTGATTAGCGATGGCCGCTCTAAATCGATGAATCTTGCGGTATTCAACCGGAGATTTGCCTATTACTTTATTAAAAAGTTTGCTTAGGTACTGCCTCGAAAAGCCATGTCTGTGAGCGATGTCCTCTATTTTTTCTTCTGACTCAAGAGCGAAAAGAACCTCCTTCAGGTGCCGAAACTCCCTGATCTGTAGCTTGGAAAGCCAGTACGCTTCTAATTTTTTTCTCTGAAGGCTTCGATCGGAAGTCGAGAGAATTTCATTCATGTTAGGAATAAAATCAGAGAAGGGATTAAAATCGAGGGCGGTGTTTCGTTCAAAAAGTGAATGAGGATTCTCAATGAAATGATTAATTCCCAGAGGTTTGAAATAAATGGTTATCTCCAGGATCGGTCCATCATAGAGCACCTCAATGGGAGTAGTATAACGGGAAACGAAGTTAGAAAGGACCGTTTGCTGAGCAGAAGGACGAACCAGGAGCCTATTCTTTTCCATCTCAATAGTAACGCCCTGACTTACGGAAACAATAAAATAATTATTGGGGAACGTCCAGTAATGAAGGTTATCAGCATGTGTACCCGGAGCGATGAAGTAATATCCTTCGATATAGGGGGTTAAAGCCTCCAGGGTTGGCCTATAAAATTCCAGGTTCATGGGGTGCTCGTGTAAAGCTTTGTTGTAAATGAATGGACTAGCAAGAAACTGGATAAAGATTCAGGCAATAGCACAAGAGTGATTAACAAAAAATTAGCTGCGACTGCGGCACGTTGACCGGGTTACGCGGATCGGGTCTTCAATGGAAGATAAAAATAAGTGTTCTTGGGCGAGGATTGTGTTTAAATGCCATTTTCTGTGTCTGAAAAACCGTACGATCCTTTTTACGTTTTAAAGGAAGCACTAGAAAAAGTTACTTTGGAAGTGGTAGTAAGCGATAAGTATATTTGTTGAACAAGCAGTACATGATCAGATAGGTACAAGACACCTATATATCAGAGGCTGCTTGTTACGTAAGTGTTTGGATTTAGCTACTTGATTGATCAGAATAAATAAGAGAAAGGCTACAAAAAATAAGACTCCCTCAAAGAAGGAGTCCATTAGGCTACACTTAACCAAAACTAAAAATTAAACGACTTATGGTTTCGAAAGTCCTGCTTTAAGAAAAGCTAGGAACGCTGAGGTGTCATAATTTGCTCCTTGGGGCGGCACCAGGGTTTTTTCACTTTGCGGATCCAGCAACACGTAATAGGGCTGAGAGTTAGCCTGAAAACGCAGGGCCTGCATGGTGCTCCATTTCTTACCGATCGTTTTTATTTCCTTGCCGTTGATTACCGTTTGTTCCGATGGGTCTAATTCCGTTTTATCATCCACATATAATTGAATCAATACGTAGTCCTCTTTAATCGTCTTTAGCACCGCTGGATCAGGCCAGACGGTAGCTTCCATTTTGCGACAGTTTACGCAGGCATGCCCGGTAAAGTCAATTAAAATGGGCTTGCCTACTTTTCGGGCGTACGCCAAACCTTCGTCGTAATCAAAGAAAGCATTCAGTCCCAGGGGAGCGTGAAAGAGTTCGCTATACTTATGCTTTTCGTTTGCAACTGGAGTGCTTCCTGTATTTCCCGCCAGACTAGCCGAATACAGATCGAAGTCCTGGGTTTGTTGCGGGGGCAGAAAAGCAGCAATGGCTTTCAGGGGGGCTCCCCATAGCCCCGGCACCATGTAGAGCGAGAAACTCAGCGAAAGCACTGCCAGAAAGAAGCGGGGTACGGAAAGAGAAACCAGCGGCGAATCATGTGCAAAGCGAAGTTTACCCAAAAGATAAAAGCCCAGACAGGCAAAGAGGATAATCCACAGGACGAGGAAAACTTCCCGGTCAAACCACTGCCAGTGGTAGGCTAAATCAACATTGGAGAGAAATTTCAAAGCCAGGGCCAGTTCCAGGATACCCAGCGTCACCTTCACCGAATTGAGCCAGCCACCGGATTTAGGCAGGGTTTTCATCCAAGAGGGAAACAGGGAAAACAAAGTAAAAGGCAGCGACAGAGCCAGAGCAAAACCGAACATACCCACGGCGGGCCCTAGAAGGGCTCCCTGGGAAGCCGCCTGAACTAAGAGCGTACCGATGATGGGACCCGTACAGGAAAAGCTGACCAGCGAAAGCGTCGTAGCCATAAAGAAAATGCCTAACAGGCCTCCTTTATCGGCTTTTTGATCCATTTTGTTAGCCCAACTACTGGGCAGCATGAGTTCGAAGGCACCCAGAAAGGAAGCAGCAAATACCAGTAGCAGCAGGAAAAACGCAAAATTAAAGAGGCCATTGGTGGAAAGATTATTCAGGGCATCCGCACCAAAGAGAACAGTAATGAGGAGTCCGAGCAGGACATAGATGATGATGATGGACAGACCGTACAGTAGGGCATTACGAATGCCGGAGGAACGTGACTCCGCCTGTTTGGTAAAGAAGCTAACCGTCATGGGTAGCAGAGGAAAGATGCAGGGCATAAAGATGGCAGCTAGCCCCCCTAGCAAACCCGCTACGAAGGTCACCCACAAGGATTCTTCTGCCGGTTGAGGCGTGGCTAACACATCTTTCGCTTCGATTGTCGTGGCAGGTGTACGTCGCACGGTATCGCTTACCTGAGCTTTTGTTACGTTTGCCGTATCTGTTAAAGGCTCCTTGACGATTCCTTTTTCTTCAATTCCTGTGGCTTTTACCGGAATGCTGAACGCTACTTCTTCGGGTGGAAGGCACCGCTGATCATCGCAAACCATGTATTCCAACGTACCTTTAATAGTAGCTGTGGGTTGGGTCAGACGAAATTTTTGCGTGAACACGGCTTGCTTTTCAAACCAGCGAATGTCCATATTGAAAGTCTTCTCAAAACCTTCCATCAGTTTCGATTTTTCCTGAACTTTCCCGAGGGCCGTATAAACTTTGGAGGGTGTAAAGTGGAAAGAAGTGGGCACGGGGCCACCCGCCTTGACGTGCTGGGAATATATATGCCAGCCTTCATCGACGCTGGCGGTCAGGGTAATTTCTACTTCACCTTTTTCCAGCGTTTTCGACGAAAACTTCCAGGAAACGGGTTGTAAAATCTGAGCCTGTCCAATGAGGGACAGGCTCCAGAAAAACACGAAAAAGAGTTTTCTCATGATTTATAATAGGGCTAATGAGCCTTAATCTTTTTTAGAAGTCGTATGAGCGACAATCCAGTCGCCAATCGTAGATAAAACGTCGGCCGGAAATTGTTTTTTCAGACTGGCAAATTCTGAAGGGGTACACTGCTGACAAGCCAGAAACTGGTGATTCAACCCCGGAAAAACTTTAACGGTAACATCCTTATTACCCCCTTGCTGTAGTAATCTCTTGAAGTTATCCAGGTTTTCTTGGGCTGAAACATAGATGTCTTTGTCTCCGTTGATAGCCAAAAAGGGGGCTTGCACGTTGGGTAAAAACTGAGCGGGATCGTATTGAATGTGATAACGATACCAAGGCCCTGTAGCCTGCACAGTATAGGAGTAAATGGGAAAACGAAAGTGATCGTGCTCAATGCCCAGCGATTTTACCAGCTCATCATCTTTCTTTTTCCAGGTATCATAGGTTTGCTGTATGGCCTTTGCCAGACCCAGCGAATCCCGATTGACGTTCGCATACACGGTTTGAAACATCAATCCATTGATCTCATTATATCGCTTTTTGTCATGCTCTGGAATTGGGGCCGCCGCTACCAGATCAGCGTTTTGTTTTAGTAAGGCATCTAGTCCTTTTCTGCCTAAACCAGCCATACTTACTAAAAAGGCCACATCCCGACGACGCGAGCCAATAATGGAAATGACGGCTCCTCCTTCGCTATGCCCGATTAATCCGATTTTTTGGGGATCCACTTTGGGTTGCATTTTCAGAAAATCGATCCCAGCTTCAGCATCCTGAGCGAAATCTTCAGTCGTTGACTGATTATAATTCCCGGAAGTTTTCCCAACCCCCCGATCGTCTACTCTTAAAACCGCGATGCCGCGAGTATTTAGGTATTGAGCCAGGTCGGCGAAAAACCTGAATTTGCCCATGGTGCCATCCCGATCCTGGGGCCCCGTTCCTGAGACGAGAATAACGGCTGGTACTAACCCTTTTTGATTCGGGTAACTCAGCGTTCCGCCGTAAGTAATCCCGTTTTTAGTATAACTGACGCTGTCGCTACGCACGGGCTGAGCCAGGGCCGAACGCATTGTTCCGGCGATCAGCAGTAGTCCTATCATCCAATTCTTCATCTTACTCCGCTTTTTTCGTTAACTCAACCATGGCCGAGATTTCATCCGATAAACCCGTGGCACTTCCTTTGAAACCGACCGTTATGAAACGAAGCTTCCCCTTTTTATCAATGATGAGTTTTTGAGGAATACCGGAGATGCTAAAGGCCTTACAGATGCGTTTGAAGACTTCATCATTGGCTTTGGCATTCGGTAACTTGTTATCAAATAAAACAACGAAAGGGTAGTTGTTTTCCTTGATGTACTGCATGATTTCCTGCTTGTAATTGGGCGTACGCTCTTCGGTATCTACAAAAAAGAATAATACGTCCGGATCATTTTTATACTTCTCAACGGCCAGTTTCATGCCGGGGAAAGAGGCTTTACAGGGAATGCACCAGGTTGCCCAGAAGTCCATCACAATCGTCTTGCCGCGTAGCTGACTAAACTTGACGGTTTTGCCATTTCCATCTTTCATCGTCCAGTCGGGCATGTCCTTGTTGATCATGATTTTTTCCAGCTCTTTTAATTCTTTTGAAGCTAGCTCCTGACTTTTCAGCCCCTCTACATACGTCTCAAAACCCGTCAACGAGCCTTTGGAACGCTGGTAGTCTTTCTTCAACAATTCCAGCATCTCAGGAGAACTCTGGTTTTCGTGCATACTTTTTACCAGTAATTCCCGCAGTTCGTTTGGCTTGTTGAAATGATCGAGTAGCAAAGCTTGCTCATTATTCAGCTCCGCCCGTTTGTATTGCCAGACTTGCTGCGTGCGGTTAGCCAGAGCTAGGGCCTCTTCAAAATGTCCCGTATTACGTAAAATCTGAATCTGAGTTAAAGCGATGGATCGCAAAAAGATTTCTTCGTATGTAGCCTGATACTCTAAAGGGGACAAATACCAATAATCGGCCGGACGCTGGTTTTTAAAGCTTTCCATACGATCCAGTAAGGCCTGAGCGGGAGCCAGTAAGGTTTTGTCGTCTGCTTCATCTTTGCGTTTATGAGCAATCTCAATCGTTTTGTAATAAATCGTTGGAATCACCGAGAAAGGCAACTCATGAGCCAAAGCAGTTAAGGCCGCGTAATCTTTCTTAAGCAGGGTCTGAATCGCCAGATTTAAATAGACCGAGGTGTAATTGACGTTATAAGCATGATTAAAGGTATAATCGGCATCGTTGTAAGGGAATTTTTGAAGAAAAGCCCGGCTTAACTCTACTTTCTTCTCAAAATTCGATTCCAAATTCATCTGACGGAAAGCCTTCAGTCGAGCCAGATTTCCCGCTGGAAACTGTTTCTCCAAAGCCTGTTGCAGCGAATCGGCACGGGTTTTACTACCTGGAATCTGTGAAAAAATAGTATAAGCCTTCATCAGATTTTCTTCACCGGAAAGACCCATGAGATACTGGGTAGCCCGATTGATGCGGGGCATGGCGGCTTCTCCCTGAAATTTGTAAAGCGACCGAGCAAAAGGAACCGCAACTTTAGAACCAGCCTGCTTGAAATTAGAGCTAATCTCCTGATTCATCCAGTGATAAGTAGCCGTATCGCTGATGGAAACTCCTTCCAGATAGCCCGGAATAGTAAGGCCATAATTCGGAGATCGCATCAATCCCCATCCGGCGTAGGCACCGGGAGCTTGGGGACTGGTATCCGACTTCAACATAATGGTAAAAGACTGATTATCATTATTGTCTACTAGTTTTCCGCTTTGATATTTAATAGTGGCCAGTCCACAATCGTTGCCTAACTGAAGTTTCGCCTTCCAGGTCTGACCTTCCTGCGTTAAAGGCAAATCGTTGGCATGCCAAGCGTAGTTGTCGTAAGTGTAAACAACCGCTTTAATATCTTTTTTACCCGCCAAAGCAGAACCTTCGGGGGTATAGGTGATTAGTAATTGATCGCCGGGCTTAGCAACCGCCGGAGTAAAAACAACCCGTTGCGTTGGATTTTGCCCGAAAAGCGAGGAGGAAAGAAGCAGGGATAATCCCAGAATTAACGTTTTCATGAGCTTGGTTAAATGCGTTTTTAGTTTTTATAGAAGGCAATGGTTTTTGCCGGAAAGTTGATGACGGTTTTATAGGGAATCAGAAAGGGCGTTCCCAGCAATCTTTGAATCGGTAATGGTTGCTTGGCATTGATGTGCATACAACGGGCTCGGGGCAGTAAGGGACCATCATCCAACCGTTTTACGTATCATGGCTTTTATAAACCCGGATGAACTGAAGTCATCCGGGTTTTTCAATCATTAAGGATTTGGAACAATCTCGGGATTCAGCTGAATCAGATATGAGGCGATGGGGAATACGTAACGTTTACTATCTGGCGTTAGCGTATAGGTAACACCGTTAAAGGTCCGGGTAATCGTTTTCTGAAATATAGTTTCGCTTTTCAGGCGACGCATATCCCACCAGCGAAGGTTACGAAAACAAAACTCCCGACGACGTTCGTTAATCACTTGTATCAGAGCGTCGTTGGCGGAAGTAGCCGTTAGGGCCACAAAACCAGAAGCCTTAATTCGGTTTCGACGAAGGGTATTTACCAGTGCCATCGCCTGGGCAGGCTGACCGGCCCGAGCCCGGCCTTCGGCTTTAATCAGAATCATCTCCGCTACAGATGGGCCGACGTTTCTTGGTTCACTAATGGCCTGATCCCGGTAATAGTAGCGTCCGGTATACGCGGATGAAATTTTGGAAGCGGGAACGGTAAACAGGTTGTACCGCTGATCCGTCGTATCATACAAAGCCAAAAGGTCCGTGCTCATCCGTAAGGCCGTTGGTGTATAGCCTTCTGTTCCGGAATTAACCGTTTTGGAAAGCAGGAGCTCCGGGTCGTTGATCCGCTTGTGATGTTGGGAAGCCGCTGTTAACGTCGAAAGATTATTTAGCGTACTACGAAGAGCCAGGGCACTGTCCGCGTAGGCTTCCGCATTCGCATAATCATTCTTATACAGATAGGTCCGGGCCAGTAATCCATAAACCGCAGGTTTCGACGGCAGGGTATTATACGCCTGCGTTACCGGAATGGCAGGAACAGCCTGTTTTAAATCCTTCAGAATCTGCTGATACACGGCTTCTACACTGGCCCGTTCCAGGGACTGCGAAACGGTTTGAGTGGTCAGTAAGGGCACGCCCAAATCGGTAGCGGCATTAGCTCCGTAGGGCAGAGCATACTGATTAATCAGGTTTAGATAGGCATCCGCCCGGTGCACGAGGGCTTCTGCAGTAAGAGCGGCAATCTGAGCAGGGGTACCCGTACTGGCGGGCAATTCGCTAATGATGGTATTGGTGTTGTAGATGATGGAATACATCCGGTTCCAGTCCCGATCATTTTCGTAACTAGTGCCCAATACAAAAATATTATCCTGCCAGGTATAGCTATTACGGTAAGGGGCGTACGTATCCGAAGAAATAAGACTGCTTTGCTGGCTGGCATCTACAATAGACACATCGTCACTAGCCAGGTTACCTAGTACCGTATTCGTTTCATACGTTGACGTATTGTTAAGTAAATACCGATAATTCTGAATATCCTTTGGAACCAGGCTGCCCTGCGTACGAATATCTACGTACTTTTCGCAACTACTTAGCAGCATGGTAATACCTAATAGACTGATTGACAAAGTATTCTTTTTCATGAAGTTCTGGCGTTAGAAGTTTACGTTGAGGGAAAACGTATAAGAAGGACTCGGCGGAATGCCCAGCGTGGTGCTGGATAGGCTGTTGGCAAAGACGGGATCAAAGCCTTCCTTATTCTTCGTCCAGATCAACCCCAGGTTACGAACGGCTACACCTAGTGAAGCTCCTTTAAATCCAGCCAACTGAGCGAATCGCTCCGCAACCTGATAGGTTAGAGAAACCTCCCGCAGACGGATAAAATCGCCGGGCAGCACGTTAAGGTCTGAGTTCTGAAAACGATAGAGGCTAACTCCGGCGTAAGTACCGGCCATACCCGGAACGTTCGTTGTCAGCTCATCACCGGGATTTTTCCAGCGTTTGGCAATGTCCGCACTCAGGTCGTACTTCAACTGAGCATTTCTTCCCAACGCCGTTGGATAACTTGAAATCGTAGGTTTAATGAAAACATTACCAAAGCTATAGGTGGCCAGTGCATAGAGGGAGAACCCTTTATAGCGAATCGTGGCGTTAAAACCTCCGAAGTAGGGGGCTGTTAAACGGCCCACATGCTTAAGGGCATCCAGTGAGGTAATGGACTGATTAGGAGCCAGCTTTTCACCGTTTTCATTATACACTAGCGTCATCCCTGTTGCATCCAGGCCCGCAAAACGATACACCAGAAGCTTATCCGTAGTGTAGCCTTTCATCCAGTTCTGGAGCGTAGGGTTGGAAAGAATGGTTGAAGTAGCTACGAAGCGAGTGTCTGTTACCTGATTCGTATTGTAAGCGAAGGTAAGCCCGGCCTGAACCCCCCAATCGTTTTTCCGTATCACATCCGCTTTCAGGCCTACATCGACCCCTTTACCAGAGAGTGAGGTGGTGTTTCTTTTTAAAGTACTTATTCCATAGGTTGGGTTGATGGGGAATTCGTAGATAATATCCCGACCCTGCTTCGTATAAAAGTCAATCGAACCATTCAGGCGACGGTTGAACAACCCAAAATCAACGGCTACGTTATACACATAGGTTTTTTCCCAGCGTAAGGTAGGGTTGGCGGGATTAAGAATACCCGCAGCGGGGTTAGTCGTCAGCGGATCTGAACCAGTCAGATACATGCTGGTGAAAGGATACATATCGGTGGCGATATTCCCATTCACTCCGTAGGTGGTGCGAAGCCCCAGGGAGTTAATCCAGGATAAATTTTTCAGGAAATGTTCCTGATCCAGATTCCACTTTAAACCCGTTGACCAAAGCGGTGTAGCCCGGTAGGAACGGTCCACTCCAAAGTTGTTATAATCATCGTATCGAACGCTTCCTGAAAGTGTGTACCGATTTTTGAGCGTGTAAGAGGCATTGGCATAATAGGAGAGGAATCGACGGGTTTTATCTTCCTGAGTCGGCCCTCCGCTAATCACGCTCTGACCTCCCGTCAGCGTACTATACGGCATAGCATAGTTTACGTTTTGAGCTAAACCCCGATCCATGTAATACCCATACATGGTAGAGCTACCCTGGCTAGCCATCGTCTGGCGAATCTCCGTACCGGCAATGGCATTGATCTGATGATCAGTCCCATAATTCTGGTTAAAAGCTAACTGACCACGTAGGCTGTAGTTGTTAAACTGGGTGTTCGTCTGGTTTAGCGTACCTCCTTTCGGAATGGCCGTAACCAGCTGGCCATTGGTTCCAACCACCGTTGCGTTGTTTAATAAATCTCGGGTAGCGTAGGTGTCAATTGAATTGTAGCGACGGCCTTGTGCAAAAGAGCGTTCATTACTGAAAAAACCGTTGGCCGACAAGCCTTTAAAGAGGGGAACGTTTACATTTATCGTGGCTAGATAGTTGTTATCCGAAGAAGAATTGTCATTGAAATCCATTTCGTCGAGATAGTTATACCGCCAGGGTAAATAGCCTTGTTTTTCCAGCGTAGAGAGATAAGAATCGTAATACGATCGGGCGTAGGAAAGCCGCTTTCCATTGGCATCTACGAGTTGGTCGTAAGGCATGAAGGTAATCGACGAGGGGCTGAAGAGCGAATTCAAACCCACAGCCCCCATTTTATACTTAAACATGGAGGCCTTGAGATTCGTTGAAATCGTGATTTTATCAAAGACTTTAAACGAATTATTCAGGGTCAAGGTCAGCCGCTGACCGTTAGTTCCTCTGGTATTAGGCCGTTCCTTGCTGTAAGAGGCACTGTAAAAGTACGTCGAGGCAAGGCCTCCTCCCGATAAAGAAAGGTTATACTGCTGGTTAGCCGTGGGCTGTAAAATGTATTGGGAGATTTGATCAAAACCATTGCCCCGTGCCCGGATGCTGTTTAATGCGTCATCGTACTGAGCCTGCGTTAGACGTCCAGCTTTTAACTGAAAAGTTAAATCCGTTACCTCACTGACCCGTTGAGGAAAAAGCGTGGTTGTTAAAGGATTAATGATGAGTCCTTTGTTGACGGCTTCCTGCTCGTAGTCAATGGTCTGATCTACGGACATCAAACGTAAATAATTCAGTCGGGGTGGCCCGGAAGTCATGAAATCGGTAGAAAAATTCAGGCGTGGTCCCTGATTAATATTTCCTTTTTTCGTGGTAATGACGATGACGCCGTTAGCCGCCCGCGTACCCCAGATCGATGCCGCAGCGGCATCTTTCAGAACCGTGATGTTTTCAATATCGCGGGGGTTAAACGTCTTTAAATCCAGTGTGGTAATGGCTCCGTCTACCACAATTAAGGGGAGGGCCTCTCCCTGGCTGGTCGAGATTCCACGAATGGCCAGATTGTAGTCAGACCTACCTACGGTGCGGGTACCACTGGCTATGGCAAATTGCGTATTCGCATAGGTAAAGGTGTTATCCCCGCCGGTCAGTTGAACGTCCAGCCCCGGAACCTGGCCTTCCAGTCGCTGAATAAGGTTAGGGGTTGGTATTTTTTCAATCTCTTTGGCACTAATGCTTCCAAAAGCCCCGGTCGCCCGTTCTTTAGGTAACGCCTGATAGCCCGTACTTACCACCGAAACTTCATTCAAGGATTTACCCTCGTGAGCTTCCATGATGATATTGAGCGTACCCAGTTCACTCACTACCACTTCCTTATCTTTATAACCAACGAAAGTGATTACCAGGTGTTCGCCGGGTTTCATTCCCGACAGATTGTAATTGCCTTTTTCGTTAGCTGTCGTTCCTCTCCGGGTGCCTTTTACCCAAACGTTGGCAAAGGGCAGGGCTACTCCTTCGGTAGTCGTGATGTTTCCCCGAACGATCTGATCCTCATCTACATAAGCAGGAGCCGAAGGGCTCGTAGGTTTGGGAGAGGAGGTTGGCGAAGGCGGGGGTGTCTGAAAAAATCTAGCGTCTCTGGCCACGATACTGTATGAGTTACCGCTGACATAGAGAAACAATAAATTGTTGGGATACAATACGTTTTTTAGTATTTCTTCTACTGAATCACCAGTAAGAGCCGAAGCAGAGACAGACTTACCACGAAGTAAATTGTGTTCATAGGCAAATTTGGTTTTGAATTTCTTTTCGATCTGGGAAATAGCTTCTGACAGAGGAATCGTACGCTGCTGGGCATGGACAAAACCATCCAACAGTACCAGCAGCAGGCAGGTACCGATTAATCGGATAATCGAATTTTTCATGTTTGGTTACCGGGATCTTAAAGTAATGGTGTGACCGTTTTTATAGATGTTTACATTCAAGATGTTGGATAGGGTATACAAAATGGTCTCCTCGCTACCGAAGGCAATGGTACCGTCAATTTGCTTGGATGCTAGGGTCGAATCCTCTAGAATGACTCGATATCCATAGGTGTCTTCGAAATTGTCAATGATCTGCCGGGCGGTCAGTCCGTTGACAACCATATTACCTTCCAGCCAGGCCTGTGGTACGCTTTGCACCTGCCGGATGTTTTGTTTCTTGAGTTGCCCATCGTAGTGAACGACTTCCCCGGGTTTCATCAGCAGCGTCTGTCGGGAGTCCCGAACACTGATTTTCCCTTCGAGTAAAGCCACCAGCACCTGATTACGGCGTTCTTTGACATTAAACTTGGTTCCTAAAACTTCAATCGTCAACTGATTGGCGTGAACCTGAAACTGATCCTGTCGACGAATTTGCTTGGGATCTTTATTCAAGTGATTAACTTCCAGAAATGCTTCCCCATTGACCCAAACCTCTCTCACACTTTTCCAACGCCAAGCTCGGTGATAACTAATCGACGAATTGGCATTAAGCGTGACCACACTCTCGTCGGGTAATGTTACTTTTTTATGCTGAGCGTAATCCGTTCGAATGGTAATCATCGATTGAGCATACCAGCCAATACCCCCTAAAATCGCCAGACTGGCGGCAAGTCCCGCTCCAACCCTCTTACTCCAGCGGATGACTAGGCCCCGCCGTTCTTCTTGACCGATACTTGTATTAATATCCCTGAGTAACTGATCCCGGAAAACTTCGCCAGGTTCCATTCGTTTAACGGAGACAATAATCTCCAGTAATCGGGTTGCTTTTTCAAATTCTTCCCGATTGACGGGATTTGTGCGAAGCCATTCGGCCCACGATTGCTCATCGGTTCCCGAACGTTCCTTAACCCAGCGAATGAAATCAGTATCATTCAAAAAATCTTCCGTACTGTAGGTATTGTATTTACTCATGGATGGCCACTTTAATTGGGCTTCTATTCATACAAACCGAAGAAAGATTGGCAGTACCCCATCGGCTCAGAATTTTTTTATAAATTTTTTCTAGAAAATTCATGCAACGGGTTGTTGTTCACGTAAAACCCTGAACGACAATCCGTTAATACCTGAAAAATAGAATAGAGGTTAGAGAATGCCTTTGATGCGTAAAAGCAGTAAAAGGCTGATACTAGAGTTGGGAAGGTCTAGAATACTGCGAAGGGTCTCCATGGCTCGACTATTAAGCTTGTAAACGCCTTTCACGGTAATACTCATCATGAAAGCGATTTCATGAAATTCCAATTCTTCAAAATATCGAAGATACAACACTTCCTTTTGTCGAGGACTGAGTTGATTGAGGGCCTGAATTACCTGGCGAGATTGAGCATCAACCTGTTCCAGACGAATGAATTCCGTTTCAGCGTTGAAGTCAATTTTGAAATCGTCAGCTTCTTCAATATCGACATATTGAAGGTTACTCTTTTTTGTCGAACTATTTAAAATAAGGTTTCGCAGCGACGCTAGAAGAAAATAGCGGATATTGTCAGTAGCACTCGTACCGGATCGATTCGTCCAGAGTTTCACGAACAAATCATGAATATAATCCCGGACTTGTTCCGGGTTGCCCAACTTTCGCATACCGTATTCATACAGAGCTTTATAATGCTGGGCGTAGATTAACTCAAAGGATTCACGATTTCCTTGCAAGAATGTGTTCCATATGTCAACATCTTCCGTTTTCACCTTGAATCCTTGGCAATTAGTAGGCGTTTTGATTGCTCACTACACTAAAATGTAACTACAAGTATAGATAAAACAAATCGAATTGCGGTCATTAGGCGTTCAACGCTTTCTGTATTCGTGCTAAGCATATTCTTTAGGTTATGATTTGTCTAACTTTAATCGTATTGAGAATACAAGGAAACCTTACCGTGGTGGAAGAGAAAGGGAATACGACCTCGGATTGCTACTTTCACCGTTCCCCAATGAAGAACGACTTAGCTGAGAGAGCATCAGAAACGACTGTTGGACAGGCTGTTAGAAGAGATAGGTTATTTACTTAGCTAGCGACCGATTTCCGGATTCATTGATAGCACTAGGCAAATATGTAGTTGCTTTGATTGAATTGAAATTTATGCCATATGCACTTATTACCGACAGGGAGAAGCTAAAACAGAGTATAAGGCTTTTTCTCTTCGGCCTGATCCTGCGACAGGTCAACGCAATGCGGATCAATATTAAGTCACTCCGGAGACACTTAAAGTATTCGAATTAGTAGATAGAGTGGGGTCTCATGCTTCAACGGAAAGACCCTGGGAATATATGCATGAGAAATGGATGCTTTCACAAACGATGGGCAGTACTAATTAGGAACGTGTTTCTGCGAAAGTCTAATTAATGAAAATAAAAATGGCAGGCTGATATTGAAGTGCCCCCCAAAAGTTGGACAAAAACTTTTGGGGGGCACTTCACATTCTATTGGTAGGCAACAAAGCACGGTAATGCATGAGTTAGCACATCTAATCTGTGACCACCCGCTACCTTCAGATGTTATTATTCCAGGATTGCCCTTTCTTCGCAAGTATCAGCCACAGCATGAACAGGAAGCAGAATACTTGGGAGCAACCTTACAAATCTCCAGAAAAGGGCTTGTTTGGGCAATGAAACAAAAAATGACTAAAGAGGAAATAGCAGAATACTATAAGGCAAGTCAAGAAATGGTAACTTATAGACTTAATATTTCTGGAGTAGCTAGACAGTTTTCTAAATCTTAAAATAGGATTATTCAGTAGTTAATAGGAACTAAACATTTTAACTAGTAGAAGGAATGCAGACGATATATCATATCAAAGGTCGTGAAATTGAAACCTTCATGCACACGATCAGAAAGCTAGTAGAAGATGATCAGGAACTAACCATTACTGTTTCTTCGGACGAGGCATTTGAAGAAAAGGATAGTACTGAAAAGGAAAAACTTTTTTACAGTCTATTCGGAAGCTGGGAAGGAGAGCAAACGGGAGATGAGCTTACTAAGCAGATTTATAGTGATCGACTAAGTGGCAAACGGGATATAGACTTATGAGTAAATATTTATTAGATACTAATATTTGCATTCATTTTATTAAAGGTGAATATGATCTGAAGAGCAAAATTCAACAGGTTGGTTTTCAATCCTGCTATATATCAGAGATCACTATTGCTGAACTACTGTACGGGGTTGAGAAAAGTACTCCCGAAAGAAAAGATACAAACTTGAAACGGGTGCAAGAGCTTAGAGCTGCCTTTTCTGAGCAAACGGTGAGTATTCAGGATTGTTTAGAAGAGTATGCCAGACAAAAAGCATTGTTGATCAAAATAGGACGCAGGGTAGAAGACTTAGGTATTGTTATTGGAGCATCTTCTATAGTAAAAAGAATGGTATTAGTAACTAGAAATACCAAAGACTTTATACATATGGACGGGATCAAGCTTGAGAATTGGATTGTACCCGCTTAGTACCCCACTCTTTGCGGGGGGCATATGCATTTTTTGGGGTGGAATTGGGCTATGCATCTATTACAGCCCCAGTTGACATACTGATAATTATCCGTTTGGCGTCAAATCATTAAGCTCCCCCAATAGCCTCCATTGGGGGAGCTTGAACTAATGGCTATAGTGTTGCCTCTATTCAACAGTGACCATCATCATCGTACGTCCTCCGGCTTCTATCGTTTGTTTCCAAAGTTTTCTATTCGTTTTGTCAACGAAATACTGTGATTTCCCATTGCTGATTTCATCCGTAACATCTACTATCCAGACCTCTCTCAACCCTGATTTCTGACTATTGTAGGTACCACTGCTAACTCCATGTACAGAAGCATTTATTATCCCTATCTTAGCCAAAGGGTTATAATCGTAAATAGCTATTTTCTGTTTAAACCCTTCTTTCAGAGGAAGCCAACGGACTAAACTAGGATATATATTACTGTCAAAATAAGATGTTTGTGGGGTGTCATTAATTATAGTAGTCTTTGCCTGTCTTTTATCGGTGTAAAAACCTGTTACTACTTGACCAAAATGGAGTACCATATCTCTTTGTCCATTATAAGAGGCATGACGGATAGGGCTGAGCGTTGCTTTTTCACAAATGGAGGAATCAACCCAAGTACCATTCATACCCTTTATATCCACAGTTGAAATGAATACAATTTGATTTTTGTTTTCAATGATCTGATTGGATACCCGGCCAATCTCGATCTTAGCTGTATCCCGAAGAGCGTACCAAACCATATCGTAAGTATCAGGTTTTACCCACTTCTTTTCGAAAGCATCCTTCGAAGGTTTTAACTGAGCATGGCTTACGCTAAAACAGCATAAGTAAAAAGCAAGCAATAGGTATTTCATATTTTCCCGTAGTTAGAATCGTGCAAATCAATACTCTGTTCTACCGAGATAGATCAGGATTTTCACGACAGGAAAAAAATGGGGATTAGTGGTGATTCGTAGATTTTGTGAGAGCCGTCTTTACAAAAAGTGTAAGTCAAAGCAAGCCCTGTACTCTTAACTCACCAGTATGAAGGCGATTTAGAGAATTAAAAAGTAGCGGACCAAGGCTCGGCCGCCGGCAAGGCGAATCATTACCTTCGCTTGGTTGAATAATCACGATTATCTAATGAGATTCTTTATAGACTTGTCCACTTTTGATGAATTTGATTTTTTAATGATAATCTAATTGCCTAATCCATGACTGATAGAAATGGAAAGCAAATTAGTTGAACTCAAGGGCATCGGCAGCCGGAGAATTTCTAATCAAAACCACATACTGCATATAGGCCGTAGTAGGGGCAGCTGATTTAAGCTCATCAACCAATAAGTGACGCTCTTTGAAGGGCGACTGGGAGCCTGTCAACCGGAATAAGGTCATGCAACTCGGTGATACCTCTTTTAATACATCCATGTACTTTTGATGTTCAATCCATCCGTCGTTACTGCGTAGTTTGGTCAGAAAATAGCCTTTTTTACCGCCTAAGAAACGCAGAGGTTTGGGTAGGTAGAAACTGGGAATTCGCGTACTACACTCACTATACAGCATAATCGTAGACGCTACTTTATAGCGTTGTTTAGGTAGGTAAGCCGCAAAATATTTGGCTCTTTTCGCTCCCTCTAAATAACAATGGTCAATGCCCATGAATCCAAAAGCACGATGGGCCTGAAGATCCATCGTGCGGGTGCGTGTTTTAAAATTCTCATACATTAAACTATCCCGGGCTAAGTCATGCTTATCAGCCGTAGCGATGAATTTGTAATTGATATTACGGATTAAATAGTGGGTGGTCTCGTAGGCAGAACCAAGCTCTTGCTGGAGTTGAAGTGAATCTTGTGCAAAAGCCTGCTGGTATTGTTGGTAAGCCTTTTGATAGTTGCCTGTTTTTTCGGGATTGAGGTGATAGAACAATCGTATGAATCGGCACGTATCAGGGTGTATTTTTACGTGTTGGTCAAACAGCGACAGCAATTGTGCATGACTGTAACGAAACTGATGCTCCACATCTAGACTAATGAACCGGATTCTATCTTGAGCCGGTAAAGCTTGATTGTAGCTATAGAGCTTTTTATAAAAATTGTAGAAGTTTTGGTTGGCATAGAACGTACCTTTTGCCTCTAAAAATGGTTTTTTCAAAAAGGTTTCATTGCCCGTATCTAGATATTGATTCAAATAAGTTTCCCAGTAGAGGGGGGCTTCGAGTAGGTAATAGGTGAAGTTTGTTTTGGCTTTTATTTGCTTAAACATCAGCCAAAGTGCTTCATAGGAGTAGGCAATGCCATGCCGCTCACCAATGAGAAAAATTTGATTCTGGTAGAAGCTCTCGTCCCAAACAGTTGTCCAGTCCGGATTTTGAGTGGCCAGATCAAGCTTATTGGTTTGTAAGTAGGACAGTAATACCTTTCTGGTTTGGCAATAGGTGAGTTGGTAGGCTGTAAAAACTAAAACTCCTATTAACAGGAAAAAGAAAGCCCCCTTTCGGAGCACACTTTGGCAGCGAAACCTCATACTCGTAGTTTTTGCATATTAGATGCTTGGTTCATGCTAACGTTGCGTACTACTCTCAAAAATGGTGTATAGTCAAACCTCACGTTAATTAATAATATCTTTATAACAGTGAAGCTGTGGCTTATTATCTTGATTGATATTTCTCTTTGTTCAAATGTATCCATTCTCCAAGTTAAGAATACCCTGCAAGACTTTCACTTACAGCTTAATCATCAAAAGATGATGCGTAATGGGACGGTCGGTTTTCATATTGTTGAATATGAACAGAAGGGAGTTGATCGGACTAATACCTATTTCTGATAGTTTGCTTAGGTCCTCAAACAATATACCAATGCCTTTTCGATTAAAAAAGTAACGGGAAAGTCCCCTATCATCACGACTAAAGAATCATCTGATGTTTTCGTAATTATCTGGAATCTAATAAAAAAGGGCAATTTTTAATCTAGGGCATCAAGCTACATAAAGACAAACCTTATCTCATTAAGCCCGCTTGATTGGCAAACCAGTTACGTATCGCTTTCGCTCTGTAACTAATATTTAGTTCTAAAAGGACTAGTCTTCCTTTTCTACAAGCTACGGAGAATAAAAGTTGAAAACATATTTGGTATTATTTGTATTTTTTTTGTGATTTTTGGTATTTGGATTAGGATACGCTAATGCCTATTATGAAAAATCGCACCTTCCTCTCCGATGATACGTTGCTTGAGTTACTCCGCCAAGGAGATACCCAGGCGTTTGAAACTATTTATACCAGATACTGGACCCGTTTATACAATCAGGCCTACAAGCGTTTGAAGTCGAAGGAAAGTACCGAAGAACTCATTCAGGAGTTGTTTGTAGATTTATGGGAGAGAAGAAGTGTTTTAATGATTACCCATTCCCTGGAAGCGTATTTACGAACGGCGACGAAATACCTCATCATCCAGTATTTTCAGAAAGAAGAAGTACGGGGCCGATATTTGCTCTATTATCAGCATTGGCAGGAGTCGACTACTTGTTGCACTGAAGAAGTAGTTGCTCTAAAGGACTTGGAAAATGCTCTCGAGCAACACCTGTCTAATCTTTCTCCCCAAAGTAAACTCGTCTATCAACTAAGCCGCCATCAGCATCTTACCATTACCGAGATTGCTCATCGATTAAATATTTCTGAAAAAACGGCTGAAAATCATTTAGGAAGGGCTCTCAAATCCTTACGGGTTTGTTTGAAAGACTACGTAGCTCTGGTACTACTCTTACTGTGCAAATAAAAATTAAATTTTTTTCAGCGTCTATTGGGGGTAAAGTCATGGTAAGCTCACTTCCTCTATAGAAGCTAGCCTATAACTGATTCCATGTGCGTATGAAGCCGCTTTTACCTATTCAATTATTGGAAAAATATCGGGATGGAAAAGCTTCCGAAGAGGAAATCAAGCGAGTGGAAGACTGGTATGAGTCTCACGAAAAAGAGGAAAATCCTTTAGATGAATTAGATGAGCAACAGCAGTGGGATTTAGGTAGAGCTCTCTATCAGGAAATTCAAGGCCAAATCAAACCCGCAAGCCGTTTTTCGGGGGTCAGACGATGGGTAACCATTGCTGCCAGTATTGTCTTAATTATACTAGGGGGAATCGTTTTCTGGAAATTCAGAAGCCAGGATAGAGCTGTTTTAGCTTATGAAAACACTATGAAAAACATTCACCGGGTTACGCTTGAAGACGGCTCGCAGGTATGGCTATATCCCGGGGCAAAAATTGATCTGGACGCTGACTTTAACCAGCAAACACGTTCGTTAAGGCTAAAGGGTGTCGCTTTTTTTCAGATTAAACGTGATGAAACCCGCCCTTTTAAAATTCACAGCAAGGGACTTTTAACCCAAGTATTGGGAACGAGTTTTCTGATTGATGCCAGCCCCGTACACAGAAGCGTAGAAGTATCCGTACTAACGGGCAAAGTTCGTTTGCAGGCAGAGCAGTCTCAAACCTATATAGTAGTTCATCCTAAGCAAAAGGTTTATTACCGAAAAGGGCTGGAAACAAAAATCTATCGAACGCCAGAGCAGGACGCTTCTTCGGTTTGGGAAAAAGAAGATTTTGTCTTTGATAACATTCCTTTAGCTGAAATTTTTCAGGCTTTGACTCAGCGGTTTGGAGTAAAATTCCAAGTCGAAAATGAACAGATGTATCAGTGCAGGCTCACGGCTCACCTGACTCATCAAAATTTGCCGGATATTCTAGAAATGATTGCTAAGTCTCTGTCCATTTCTTATGAGTATGACCAGAATCATGTATTATTTAAAGGCCCAGGGTGTTCACCCTAGTCTCTAGCTATACTTCAAAATCCCTTTATCTGATTTTTTATAAGTAAAGAAGGGTGTTGGAACCACCCTTCTTGATTCTTCCCAAAGCACTTTTGCCGAGTGCTCGGGAGAGTATTGTCTCACGTGTACAATTGAAACATCTAAATCTATGAAACAAAAGTTACTCCGTCCAAAACTGGTCAGAAAAATTATGCGTATTGGGTTTATTCAGCTCGCCTTTCTACTGCTGGTAGGAATGGTAAAGGCAGAAGTGAGTCATGCACAAATAGAGCTCGACAAAAAGGTAAGCGTCCATTGGGTTAATGTCCCCTTAAAACAGGCCATCCAATCTATAGAAAAACAGGCCTCCCTTCATTTTGTCTATAGCCCTAGCCTCATTGCGGTCGATCAGAAAATAAATTTGGTGAGTAAAGCAGAGAAAGTAGGGGTGATACTCAACCGGATTTTAACGCCATTGCTTATTAAATATGAGCTAGTTAATGGAAATATTATCCTGAGTCGGGCAACTACTCCTACCCCTATACCTCCGTCTTGGGAGAAGTCTTCTTCTCTGAAAGAAACAGTGCCCTCTCTTGTCGCAGAAACCGTATCATCTATTGCAAGAGACCGCATCATTCAGGGGAAGGTGACTTCCGAAACGGGAGAGCCGCTGCCCGGCGTTAATGTGTTAGTAAAAGGAACCAGCATTGGAGCCAGTACCAATCCCGAGGGGAATTATCAACTCTCGCTTCCCGATCAGGCTGCGGCTACGTTGATCTTTACTTCCATTGGGTATCAAAAGCAAGAGATTGCTATTGGTAATCAAACCTCTTTAAATGTTCAATTGAAGTCCGACGAAAAAGCCTTGCAAGAGGTCGTAGTGGTAGGCTATGGCGAACAGAAAAAGGTTAGCTTTACCGGAGCTGAATCCGTCATCACAACGCGTGAATTGAAACAAAGTCCAACGGCTTTACTCAGCAACGCTATAGGTGGACGTATGGCGGGGTTAGTAACCGTTCAGCGTTCGGGTGAGCCAGGTTACGATGGGGCCAATATCTGGATTCGGGGCATGGGAACGTTTGGTTCTAATCAAGCTCCTTTACTGCTTGTAGATGGAGTAGAAAGGGATTTTAATAATATTGATCCTCACGAAGTAGAAAGCTTTACCATCCTCAAAGATGCTTCTGCTACCGCCGTCTTTGGGGTTAGGGGGGCAAACGGGGTGGTGTTGGTTAATACGCGTAAAGGAGTCAGTGGCAAGCCTAAGGTATCACTGACATTAGAGAAAGGTTTTCTAAGTCCAACCCGTTTACCCCAATACGTAGATGGATATACGTACGCTACCCTTTACAATGAAGCCAATGCTAACGCGGATTTACCCTTACCCTACACGCAGGAAGTTTTAGATAAAATCAAGGATCAGAGTGATCCCATTCGTTACCCTAACGTAGACTGGATGAAGCTCATGAAGCACTCAGCCGGTCAGGAACACATGAACTTGAATATTTCGGGGGGTAATCCAACGGTGCGGTATTTTGTCTCTGCCTCCTACTTCCACGACCAAGGATTTTTCATTGAAGATCCTCGCAATGAATATTCTACGAATCTGAACCGTCAGCGATTCAATTTACGCACCAATGTAGATATTAATCTGAGTAAAGAAATAGAGCTTAGCATTGGCATTACGGGTATTTCTGAAAACCGAAATTTTCCTGGAACGGGCACACAGGAAATATTTAATCTCATGAATAAAGCCACGCCAGTGCTTTATCCCATGCTTTATCCTGATGGACGTATACCTGGTACCGTTGCTTCTGCCCGGGAAAATCCGTATGGTAAACTCACGCAGACGGGATACGCTACTGAATTCAGAGGAACCACCCAGGGAACCTTTGGCTTAAAGTATGATCTGAGTCGATGGATCAAGGGATTAAACATCCGGGGTCGATTTGCCTTTGACAGTTATAGCAGCAATAATATTGGCCGAAAAAAGAATTTTGAAACCTGGCTGGCATCTGCCCAAAATGATCCAACTACGGGTCAACCAATATATAATCTAACCGCCGAAGGAGATAAGTTTCTGGGCTATACTATTTCTACTACGGGCGAAAGCAGAAGTTATTTAGAAGGCAGTTTAAATTACAATCGTACCCTGGGTAATCATGACATTGGGGCCATGCTGCTTTACAATCAGGGCGGGCGTCAGTATACGGCTGCAACAGCCATCGGTTCACTGCCTTATCGCCGCATGGGGTTAGTCGGAAGAGCTACCTATGGCTGGAAAGAACGCTACTTTACGGAAGTTAATTTTGGCTACAATGGTTCAGAAAACTTCCCCCGGGGTAAGCGGTTTGGCTTTTTCCCAGCCTTCTCAGCCGGATGGGTCGTCTCGGAAGAGCCTTTCTTTAAGAACCACGTTTCTTTAATTTCCCTCTTTAAACTCAAAGGTTCTTACGGCATTGTAGGTAACGACCAGATTAATGATCAGCGATTTATGTATCTGACGACACTGATCACAACCGATGGCTATTTGTTTGGTACTGAGTTTAACAATTCGATGGGAGGCATTAAGGAAAATACGATTGGCAATCCGAACATTACTTGGGAAACCTCGCGAAAGAGTAATATCGGTATGGAAGTACACGCCCTCAAAGACCGCATTACCTTATTACTTGATTTTTTTCGCGAGCATCGGACTAATATTCTTACCCAGCGGGGCACCGTTCCTGACCTACTGGGAATCCAGTCTCTGCCTTATGCCAACATTGGTATTGTCGATAATAAAGGCGTTGATGCCACGCTTAATTACCGGGCTTCCATTGGTAACGTTCGAATGGATTTGAAGGGTACCTATACTTTTGCCCGCAACCGCATTGTCTATAGTGATGAACCCATCCGACGGTATGACTATTTGCAACGAACGGGGCAACGCATTGGGCAACCCTTTGGTTTGGAGGCCATTGGCTTATTTAGTAGCCAGGAAGAAATTAACAATAGCCCTAAGCAGGCCTTTACTTCTACGGTAGCTCCAGGGGATGTGAAATACCGGGATGTCAATGGGGATGGCGTCATTGATATCTATGATGAAAAGCCCATTGGCTTTTCCAACGTTCCCGAAATGGTTTTTGGTTTTGGCGGAACCTTCACCTATAAAGGTTTTGATCTTTCAGTATTATTTCAAGGCGTTGGCAATGTAACGGTCTTCCGCAACTATCAAGGCTACATTCCTTTTTCGCAGGGACAGTTTGGTAATGTGTTAACAGCCGCTCTGGATCGCTGGACGGTAGAAAATCCAAATCCTGAAGCTTCCTTTCCCCGATTGTACCCGGGTAGTAATGATAACAATTACCGCAATAGTACTTTTTGGCAAATCAGTGGCAATTACCTGCGACTCAAAAATGCTCAGCTAGGGTATACCATTGCTAAACGATGGGCCCAGAAGATTAAGGCCGATAATATTCGCTTCTACATCAATGGGCTGAATCTAATGCTCTGGGATCGCATCAAGCATTACGATCCCGAAAGCGGCGATGGTGCGGGTAAATATCCGCCTTCAAGGGTAATCAATCTGGGTTTAAACCTTAACTTCTGAGCCTATTTTATATGAAAAAGACTGTTATTCGATTCACCATGTTGCTAGGGTTTGCTTGTTTGAGCTCCTGCGAAAAATACTTGGATAAAGCCCCGGAAGAGCTCTTGTCTCTAGAGGTCACGTTTGCCAATCGTCAGTATACGGAAAGCTTTCTCTACCGTATTTATAACTACCTACCTAGCTATAACTTCTGGATGGATCAACCCTACAATGGCATAGCTGATGATACGGACATTACCTGGAATCGGAGTAATTATCCTAGTTACGATATGAACTTAGGTAACTGGAATCCTACTTCGGCTATTGTAGGGGATATCTGGCGAAACCACTATCAGGTGTTTCGACAAATAGCCATTTTCCTGGCCAATGTAGATAAAGCTCCCATTTCCAACGAAAACAAAACGCTTTACAAAGCCGAAGCCAAGTTTTTAAGAGCTTTTTATTACATGAATCTTGTTCGTTTGTATGGCCCCGTTCCTCTGGTTATTTCAGAGGTATCCTTTGATGATCCCAGCTTTAATATTGCTCGTAACACAATGGATGAATGCCTGAACCAGATTATTAAGGATCTGGATGAGTCGGCTCAGGACTTACCTCTCAAGCACGAAAACATCTGGGCGGGAAAACCAACCAAGGGAACGGCCCTGGCCATGAAAGCCCGAATTTTGCTGTGGGCTGCCAGTCCGTTAGTGAATGGTAATACAGACTTAGCCGGGATGGTGGGGAAGGATGGGAAAGCCCTGTTTTCTACCAGCTTCGATAAAAACCGCTATAAGCTGGCGATGGACGCTAGTAAGGCCGTTATTGATTTAAATGTTTACAAACTCTATACCGTACTGGATAGTAAAGGAGCCATTGATCCATTGGCTTCCTACAAAGGCGTATTCATCAGCCAATATGCCAACGATGAAGTCATCTGGGGTAGAAATTTAAGTGGAGGTAATTCGCTGGAGCTGGACCAACATTGCATGCTTCGTAGTAAGGGCGGCTGGAATGGGGTTGCTGTAACTCAGAAATCTGTAGATACGTATGAAATGGCCAATGGAAAGCCCATCACCGATCCTACTTCGGGTTATCTGGAGACGGGTTTTTCTAAGGAAGCTACTGCCTATGCTCCTAAAGGCACGTGGAATATGTACGTCGGAAGAGAACCCCGATTTTATGTGTCTGTTAACTATTCAGGGGCTCCCTGGTGGGATAACAGCAAAGCTGAATTTTTCTATAAAGGCAAGGATGGCAAGGAGATTGGAAGGGACGACCATTCGCGAACGGGTTATTTGGTACGCAAGTTCATTGACCCTGTTAGCGATCCGATTGCGAACCGAAACCGGGCTAAAGTCTTTTCCTACATCCGTCTGGCTGATGTATATCTGATGTATGCCGAAGCCTCTAATGAATTCTCAGGCCCCACTGCCGAAGCTATAGAATATGTCAACCGGATTCGCCAGCGGGCGGGTCTCCCTGCTCTGCCCACGGGAATCTCACAAGCAGATTTACGCGAGCGAATTCGGCACGAGCGGGCTATTGAACTTGCCCACGAACAGCTCCGCTATTTTGATCTACGCCGCTGGAAACAAGCTAGTGAAATGAAAGGAGCTTTTGAAGGCATGTCGGTAGATCTAGGTTCCAGTGCCAGCGACGAGAGTTTTTTCAAGCGTTCAGTTTTTGAGACCCGGGTGTTTGAAAACAAACATTACTGGTGGCCCATTCCACAAAGTGAAATCGACAAGAATCAGGCTATGGTTCAAAACCCAGGCTGGTAAGATCAATAGTTTCCGATTATTGAAGCTCTGTATGGATACAGGCTTGGTTTTCTTCCAAGGCTTATGAACGGTTCTTCTAAGCCTTGGATTCTTTTAATGTCCTTAACTATTTAGTAGAAAGAGCATAAAAATTTTAGGTCTTTTAACCATTTAGGGGTACTTAATTGATTGACTAAAAGGCTTCCAACAAGGTAAAGAATTTCGTATAAACTGCATAGTATGAGAGAGTGGAAGAATTGAATCAAATTAGGTAATGGTAGATTGTAGCTCAAAAGGTAATGGTGATCGGTAGATCTCAGTCCGATGAGAATCCTTTGAAAATAGGTATGGCTTAGATGCGGTGTGTACCAGTACTCTGACATTTTAAGTATCAAAAGGAAAGTCTAAATGCTTCCGGCAAATGATTAGGAGTCTTAAAAATTAATCCCGAACTGGAAACCGGGAGTAAAGGCCACCCCGTGATTGTTGCCAAAACGCAGGGGCAAGGGTAAGGCTACAAAGTACCCGTGACTTTCTTTCTTGATAACGGTTTTAGAAAGAACGGGGGTGAAGCCATAGCGGCCAGACGTTTCAAAGGCCGCTCGAAGGGCTATTACGTACCCTTTGTGAAAACGTAGCAAAGCTCCCGGATGAAAAAGAAAATTAGACATCCGGCTTTGACCGGATTCGGCCCGAATGAAGGGGACAAACTCAGCCGAGAAACCCACCTTTTCACTCTTCCAGAGATTCAGTCCGATGGGAAATCCTACTTGGTAATAGTTTTTAAAATTAGTTGTTACCTGACCTTCGCTAAAGCTGACGAGCGGATGTAAAATCCCTACGTATCCGGTAATTTTAGGATGCTCGACTGCCGTAGATTGGGCAAAGGCCAGGCCTTCTAAAAGTAAAACAAGCTTGACTAGTAAGAGCAGCCGAAGGATTGAAGTTAGACTTCGACTAAAAGCATAAGTAGATAACATGGAGCAGCCAACGGTTTTTAATTCTTTACCTCGTTACGCTGCAAGATTAAGGTTGTTTACAGGGCCAAAATAGAACACGTATTTCCTTTGGAACCAGTTTTACGTTTGGGCCTGCTTTTTTCTGAATTGACTAGGCGTTACATCCATATACTTTTTGAAAACCCGGGTAAAGTGGCTCTGGTCGGAAAAACCGGTAAGGTAGGCGATCTCGGAAAGGGAATAGGAGCTAGACCGAAGCAAATACAGAGCTTTATCAATGCGTTGTTGTTGCAAATACTCAGTAAAGGAGGCATTTTCAAAGTAACGGGAAAATTCACGGGATAGGTAACTAGGATTGACTTTCACGTGTTCTGCTAACTCCTGAAGGGTGAGCGTAGCATCCAGATTGTTGTCAATCAGATGTCTTAGTTCGTGAACCCAGTCGGGTACTTTAGTTTTCTTCTGATGATCCAGATAGGTGTGATAAATTTCCAGTAACAGCTTTTCAGCGGGGGTCTGAATATGTTTCTGCTGATAGAGCTGGCTGGCCCAGGTATAAAGAGCATCGTAGAGAATAAAGCCCTGAGCAAGCAAAGCCTGATCGTCAGTAATATTAAACGCCAGCCCTGCGGATATGGCCCACAGACCGGGTGATTGACTAGCTAGCGAATGGTCATCGGTATCGGCACCGCGAATAATGGGAGCCATACGGTAAAGAGCGGGGTCCGTGAGCTGATGTTTCTTGAGGATATAGTCGAAGGTGCAAAAGCGTTCATAATGCGTATACTCTGCACCGGGAACGTCAAAAGCAATAGCGTCTAGCCTGGAGGCTACTGAAAGTACATCGGATTCAGGAACAAAGAGGAATTCGGCTTCTGGATCAATGAATCGGCGAATGAGCCAGGGGCACGCTAACCGATCAATCTTAGGCCGTTCACGGGTAATCCATTTCATGATGGAATGTTTTTCGGGCAAACCTATGGTAAATATTTAATTTCACTCATAGTCTGCTTTCACCTAGCAATTTAGTATTTAATAGAGAATTTTATAAGTGCCAAAGGTACACCGAGAAGATTTACCTTGGTTGCAGAGGTAAAAGACAAATGTTTTATAAGGCAAGCAGCCTATGAATAGATGAAGCCTATTTCAAAGGATACAAGCAGGTATCTTTTGAAACAGGCCCATGATTAGAACTCCTGCAAAGAGGAGTCCCATTGCAAATTATCGCGGCAGTATCTGGAATCTGCTTAAGATACTTACGAGTGCAATCAAAACCATCCCAACGCCAGACGGCATAAAGTTAAGTAGCTCGTAAGGTCAGTAAAATGCCCTCCCGCCTAATTACCCTTAATGTAGCAGCTGTCTAAAAGGATTTTAGTTTACCCCTGAACTAATGACTTTTCTGGTGGCATTGGAATTTGATGGCTAACAGGTAGGATTTAAACAAATGAGCATGTCAAGTCAAGAATTCTCTGGTTTTATTCGGGTCAAAGGAGCTTCCGAACATAATCTAAAGGCCGTTAACCTGAGCATTCCCCGCGATGCTCTAGTGGTATTTACGGGAATTTCGGGGTCTGGTAAATCTTCTCTAGCCTTTGGTACTTTGTACGCCGAAGCACAGCGAAGATACCTGGATTCAGTGTCTCCCTATGCTCGACGACTCTTTAATCAAATGCCAGTGCCTAAGGTGGAGCAGATTGAAGGTTTACCGCCGGCCGTAGCTTTACAGCAACAGCGGGGAGCGGTCAGTACCCGATCCTCTGTAGGTAGTGTAACGACGATCTCTAACCTCTTACGCATGCTGTATTCCCGGGCCGGGGATTATCCCGACGGACAATCCATCATTTACGCGGAAGGTTTTTCGCCCAATACGCCCGAAGGGGCCTGCCCGCATTGTCACGGCTTGGGAAGAGTGTATGAAGTAACGGAACGCTCCATGGTGCCTGATGACACGCTTACCATTCGCGAGCGAGCGGTTGCGGCTTGGCCCGCGGCCTGGCAAGGTCAAAACCAACGCGACATTTTAACTACTTTAGGCTACGATATCGATGTACCCTGGAAGGATTTACCGCAAAAAACACGGGACTGGATCCTTTTCACGGAAGAGCAGCCCGTTGTTCCCGTTTATGCTAATCGCAGTCGGGAAGAAGTAAAACAGGCGATCAGTAGAAAGCTTACACCTGATTACATGGGTACCTTTACCAGTGTGCAGCGGTACGTCATGCAAACGTTTGCTACTACCCAAAGTCCCCTCATGAAAAAGCGAGTGGCTCAATATATGCTGAGTAGTGAGTGTAAAGTATGCGGGGGCAAACGGCTTAAAAAAGAGTCCCTAGCCATAAAATTTGCTGGATTAGACATTGCCGAGATGGCTCGTCTTTCCCTGGAAGGAATGGCTGATTTATTTTCCAGCTTTCTTCACCGAAAAAGGAAGTCTTCTCTAAAAGACACCAGCCCAGAAAAGATATTGGTGGCCGACCGAATTGTCGAAGATGTCCTGAATCGCCTTCAGGTAATTCTGGATTTGGGCTTAGGTTATCTTACGCTGGAACGTAGCACGCCAACGCTGTCACCGGGTGAGTTACAGAGGCTTCGCTTGGCTGCTCAGGTTTATTCCAACCTATTTGGCGTAGTATACGTGCTGGATGAGCCTTCTGCGGGCCTTCATCCCGCCGATACAGAAGCATTACTCCGAATTCTGGATCGACTTAAAGCCGCTGGCAATTCCTTATTTGTCGTAGAACACGAACCAGAAGTCATTCAACATGCAGACTGGATTGTTGATGTAGGACCCGCTGCGGGAGAATCAGGAGGACAAGTGCTCTATAGTGGTCCTTTGGAAGGCTTAGAAAAAGTAGAATCTTCGGTTACTAAAAAGTATATTTTTGAGGACTTTAGCTTTCCTAACCACAAACGTCAGCCTACCGATTGGCTCAAGTTAGAAGGGATTACCAGAAATAATCTGCACCAACTTTCGGTAGACATTCCCCTCGGAGTATTTACCTGCGTTACTGGCGTATCCGGCTCGGGTAAGAGTAGCCTGGTCAGTCAGGTACTGGTAGAGTTAGTATCCAATGCTCTGGGAACATCCATGCCTGTAGCTCCGGAGGTTGAAGATGAAAACCCCTTAGAGAAAATTACAATAGAGACTCTGGGAGGAACCATTACCGAAGGAATAGAAAGTATTAAAAGGATAATCGTCGTTGATCAGAAACCCATTGGGCGAACACCCCGTTCGAATTTAGCTACGTACACAGGTGTCTTTGATAACATTCGGAAGTTGTTTGCGGCTACTCCAACCGCCAAAGCCAGAAAGTATGATGCCGGGAGGTTTTCCTTTAATGTAGCCAAGGGCCGTTGCCCTCATTGTGAGGGCGAAGGTTCGGTAATGGTAGAATTACTGTTCCTACCCAGTGTGTATTCGCCCTGTCCTACTTGCCAGGGCAAACGGTATAACCCAGAAACTTTGGAAGTCAAATACAACCATAAGGACATTGCCCAGGTGCTGGCACTTTCAGTCGATGAAGCTTATGCATTTTTCAAAAATGATAAAGCCGTTGCTCAACCACTAGGGGTCATTCGGGACGTAGGTTTAGGCTATCTGCGATTAGGACAGCCGGCAACGGAGCTTTCGGGAGGAGAAGCCCAACGCATTAAACTAGCTACTGAATTGCAAAGACAACAGCAGGGAAATACGCTCTATATCCTAGACGAACCGACTACGGGTTTGCACCCGGCTGACGTTGAAAAACTAATGGTTCAGTTGCAGAAACTCGTTGAAGCTGGAAATACGGTGATTGTTATCGAACATGATATGAGTGTAGCAGCCGCTAGTGACTACGTTATTGACATGGGTCCTGGGGCAGGTAACCAGGGAGGAAAGGTGGTGGCTCAAGGTCCTCCCGGTAGTATTTCAAAAAACACCGAAAGCAGAACAGCACCCTACTTACTCCACTACATTCAGAAATAACAAGGGGACTAAACGCCTCTTGAATCATTGAAGAGGCGTTTAGTTTTATTACTTTAAGGTGAATTTTATAAAAATCAAGGATAGTTCATAGAGCTTGATTATTTGCCATCATTACCCAAAGTAAGCTTAGGAAACTCTATTCTATGAACAGTCCCCAAATGCTCCTTTTCACTCGTCAAAACGTACGGTAAAGTTTAGTTTTACAGGATCCATAATGACATGGGTGTAAAATTGCTTGACACTGGGGTTATTCATTAAATAGTGTTTCGAAAACGCTTCGTACGCCTGCATACTTTTGGTCTCTACGATAAGCACAAAATCATACATTCCCGTTACGTAATAACATTGTTTTACTTGGGAACAAGTGGCCATTAAATCCTTGAAGCTATCAATCACAGTGGAGTTGCCTAGATGCAGAGTCACATCGACGATGCAGCTAACCGTCATCCCTGCGGCTTTAGGTGATATAATCGACACGTCGGCGACAATGACCTTCTGGTCTCGAAGTCGCTTGAGGCGTCGTTGTACGGCACTTGTACTCAAGCCTACTTGATAACCAAGCTCTTCGGCTGTTATTCGATTATTGACCTGAAGCTGCGTGAGTAGTTGTTTGTCAAGCTCGTCTAAGTTTTGCATAATTTACCTATTTAAAGGCCTAAACTTAGTTATTTTATGCGTTTATACGGTTTATTTACCCAAAACAGATGATAGCAACTCCCTACCTTTGTAGGCATCTTTTGCATGTTTATGAGGCAACTGATGGTTGCTAGCTTCTATGAAAATACTCTCTTTTTTACTCTTGATTTGCTCCCTCTCAACGGCTGTATCGCAACCTAGGTCCGTTCAACCTATCGACAGCCTCATTCAACAAAAGATGCAGGAGGCGAAACTGGTTGGGGTAGGAACCGCTATTATCATCAACAACAAAGTAGTTTGGGAGAAAGGGTTTGGCTATGCTGATCGAGAGAGACAGATTCCATTTACCCCCTCAACGGTAATGAACATTGCTTCGGTGAGCAAAACCTTCCTGGGTTTCTGTATCATGAAAGCCGTAGAGCAGGGAGTTGTATCGCTTGATGAAGACATTAACACCTACCTGCCTTTTACCGTGAGTAACCCCAATTTCCCTAATGAAAAAATTACCTTGCGACACTTGGCCACCCATACGTCTGGTTTGATAGACCGTTATCCGTTCTACATGGATAGCACCTATTTTTATGGGGGTAAAAAGCCAGAACCTCTGGGCGATTTTTTGAAGAATTATTATGTATCAGGAGGAAAGTACTATTCAAAAGCTAATTTTCTACCTGCTCGGCCCGGCACCAAACGTGACTATTCTAACATTGCGACGGGTTTGGCCGGTTATATCATCGAAATAAGAACTGGCCAAAAATTGCCTGAATACAGCAGACGGTATATTTTCAAGCCACTGAAGATGAAGCATTCAGGCTGGGGACTGAATGAGATTGATCTTCGTCGTCATGCCAAACTCTACGAAAAGAAAGAGGATCTTATGGTTCCCATTCCGCTCTATGAATGTACCACCTATCCCGACGGCGGTGTACGAACGTCCGTGCATGACTTAGCCAAGTTCTTTATAACGTTGCTGGATAATGGAAAATATGAAGACAAAAGGCTTCTAAACGAGGAGCTGGCAGTAGAGATGCTCCGGTATCAATATACCCCGGACCATAAGCCAGACAACGTAGCTATCGATAAACTTAATTCGGGTATTTTTTGGTCTACCAAACTAGGGGCAACCCGCATTGGGCACAATGGTTCCGACCCGGGCGTGCGAACCTTTATGCTATCGGACCTAGCTAAGGAAGTAGGGGTCATTGTTTTTTTCAACGCATCGCTTAGCGATCAAGAGGAGAACCTGTTTTTTGCTATTTATGAAGAGCTCTATAAGTATGGGCAATCGCTGAAAGCAAATAGTTATACCCTTGATAAAAAACAGTGAACCTGTCAGAGAAGATTATAAGTAGCTTCATTATGCACTGGGCTATGTTGCTTTTAGTAAAACTCTAGTACTACTGTTTCAGATCAAAGTATTTATCTATACCCAATTGCTTAATGATCCATAGAAGATAAAATAAAAGCCTGAATTTAAAAAGAACCACTCAGATCAATAAGCTTGTATCCGAGTGGTTCTTGAAAATGTAGTTACTATTATCTTTTAAATTAGTCTATCTTTTGTTGTAATAATACGTATAGCTAATAAAGGGTCTATATATTCATTTTTTTTCTGAGATCGCTGGCTTTGTTACACGCGAAATTTTCATTACTTCTGATTCATTACCATCCGTAGTTTTGCACCAATTGACGATTCACATCCAGTTCGGTAATGGGTATAGGCATTAGATAATGTCGAGTTTGGAATACGCGAGTTTGCAGGGGGACTGCCTTATAAAAGACGGCTAGTCCTGCTTCCTGGCTGTTCACATCTAGTCCGGTAGCTTTCAATTCTTCAGCCGATGGACGGGAATTCATGCCGTGTACGGGTCCATTATCAACGGTCTCTGCAATCAACCAGCGACGTACATCCCAAAAGCGATGAGCCTCAAAAGCAAATTCTACGCGATTTTCATTCTGAACCCGTTTGCGAAAACCTTCTAAAGTCTGATCTGATGCCAGAATAGGCAAAGCTGGCATGGATACCCGAGCTCTTACGGCATTAATGGCCTGGAATGCTTCTGCTGTGGGTTTACCATTGTACTCGTTAAGGGCTTCAGCATAAGCCAGATAAAACTCAGCTAATCGGAAGATAGGATAATTGCGACGAGCGTCAGGAGACGTGTACCAGTTGCCAATATCAACCGAAGGGTCGCACCATTTTCGGATGGTATAGCCGCTAATAGAAGTGGTTCCTCCACCCTGCATAGGCCAGCCGTTAGTGCCGTAAGCTTGGCCGCTACCCCACCAGGCTAAGCGAATGGGTACTTTAGTCCGAGCAGCCGCCCACATGCTATTTTGAAAAGAAATGGTAGCATACAATCGAGGGTCCCGGTCTTTGTAACGGTTGGATATATTCGTCAGCGTTACGGAGCTACCCGTACCATCGGCCCCCACCATCGTACCCGACCAGGTGCCCGTCGTAACATAACCCGAACTGGGGTCCGTGATAGGCTTCCCATTTTTCATCTCATAGCTATCGACGAGTTCCTGAAGCGGACTATAATGAGACCATCCGCGAAAGGCTCCGCCGTAGGGCAGGTGGTATTGTTCAATCATCTTCGTGTTGGGATGATTATAAGGAAGAATGGTTTCCTGCCAGTCGCGAGTGAAAAAGAGTTTTTCGTAGCTACTGATAGGATCACTCGAGCTGAAAAGTTTGTAATCCAGATCTAACACTTTTTTAGCAGCTTCTGCCGCCCGTAGCCATTTTTCCTTGGAATACGTTTGTGGAAACAAAACTTTACCATCCCTGTTTACTACGCCTGCGTACTTGGTGTTGCCGTTAAACAAAGGGCTTGCTGCGTAAAGAAGTGTACGGGCGGCCAGTGCCAAAGCAGCCCCTTTATTGGCACGGCCCAGCTCTGCGTCGGGATGATGCTCGGGAAGTTGCCCTGCTACTTCATTACATTCTTTGACAATAAAGTCTACTACCTCTTCCGTTGAATTCCGAGCTACACTGTATTGCCCCTGATCGGTATAATCCAGCGATCGGGTGATGAGGGGTACGGCTCCATAGCGTTTGAAAAGCTCGAAGTAAAATAGAGCTCGCAGAAAACGGGCTTCAGCCACGTACTGAGGAATCAGAACTGCATATTTTGAACTTTGCTCGGCAGGTATGGGTACCGAGGCAATTTTCTCCAGAAAAATATTGGCTTTACGAATATCCTGATACCGCCCTTCCCAGTTGCCCAAAGGGTTGTTTTCAGAATTCCAGGCTCCTAGATTGTACTGCTCCGAACCTGACCCTGCATACCAGTGAAAAATGGCTTCGTCGGTAGAACAGGCCTGATCGCTGATGTACTCGCCATTTCCATCTAAACCCGTGGGTAACTTGCTGTATAAGTGTGCTAATACCCCATTGACGGTATTGATGTTGGCCCATACTTTGTCTTCAGTAACTACTTCTGAAGGAACAACATCCAAAAACTTGGAACAGGATCCTAAGCTGACGGCGATGGTCAGCAAAATATATTTAGAGTATTTCGTTATCATCGATTCAGAGATTATAGGCCAATTGTCAAACCACCATTGAAGACTTTTTGCTGGGGATAATTGCGAGAGTCATTAGGAATCTCTGGATCAAAAATCTTGAGTTTATCCCAGGTAATCAGGTTAAGGCCATTGACAAAGAAGCGGCCCGTTTTTAATCCAACTCTGCTTAGAATTGATTTAGGCAGCGTAAAACCTATTTCAACATTTTTCAGACGCACGTAGTTACGGGAGGTCATCCAGTAGGTAGAAATCTGATTATTGTTGACGTTGGCCGAAGAAGAAAGACGAGGATATTTGGCATTCGGTCGGTCGGTAGTCCAGTAATTGTCCTTAACATCAGCCATTACTCCTACGTCACCACTGAAAGGCCAGACCGCATCTCCCGTTAGCCAGACGTTACCTCCAAAAGCTCCCTGAAACAAGATACTTACATCGATCAGCTTGCTATTGAAACCCAGGGCTAAGCCAGCCATGGTCGTCGGTACGGTGACTTTGCCATTGTAAGCCCGATCCAGTTCATTGATGACATGATCTCCATTCATATCCTTATACTTGATATCTCCTGGAACGATGCGTCCAAATTGAGACTGATCGGGGCTATTATCAATGTCTTCCTGGCTTTGGAATAAGCCCAGAGCAATCATGGAATACTGTTCATTAATGCTCCGACCGGTTCGCTTAATGTAGGGGCGGTCCTGGAAACTAGGCTCATCCATTTGCAAAATCTTATTTTGAGCATAGGATACATTTCCCTTGATGAAATAATTGATATTTCTGAATCGCTTGCGGAGTTGTGCTTCCAGCTCAAAGCCTTTGTTTTCTACTTCGCCCAGGTTTAGATAAGGTAAACTAGTAATACCCAGGGTGGCAGGGATGGTACCCGGCTGAGCCAGAATGTTTTTACGTCGTTCGTAAAAGACATCTGCTGTAGCCGTGAAGGCATCATTGAATAGCCCTAAGTCCATCCCCAGGTTATACTTAAGAGCTTTCTCCCAGGTTACATTGGTCGCACCCAGTACATCTTCAGCGGCACCCGTGTATGCAACCCCGTTATAGTCTCTGCCAAATTGATAACCGCCAGCGTTCAGTGACCAGGTACTTTGGTAAAGAAAACGTCGCTGGCCAATCTTATCATTTCCTACGGTTCCTACGGATCCCCGCCATTTAAACAAACTGACAAAGGAAAGCTTACCCTTCATGAATGATTCATTAGACATAATCCACCCGGCAGACATGGAAGGGAAAAGATCGTAGCGTTTCCCTCGGGGGAAGTTTTCGGAACCGTTATAGCCAAAGTTAATCTCGGCAAAGTACGTGTCATTGTAGGCATAGGTGCCCCGACCAACGAATCCATTGTACTTATAAGGTAATCCTGCAATGGCATTGCCCGATCCTACCTGGTCGAAGTAACTCTGCTGGTTGTAAAGGAGCATACCCGTGACGGCGTGCTTTTGGGCAAAAATCCGGTTATAATTAGCATATAATTCAATCCAGGTACGGCGGTTGCTATTGGCAAACACGTCATAGCTTAGGGTATTGGTTCCTTCCCAGATTCGACGGTAGGTTCCTTTGGAGAGATCCGTTTCGTTTTCGTCGGCCAGAGAATATTGGTAAGTCCACAAATTCTTAACGCGGCGAACATTCCGGTAACTGTAAGAGTCAAAGGAAAGTCGGCCTCGCAGGCTTAAGCCCTGCGTAACAAAGGGCAGTTGCAGGGTGAAACCGGAGGTAGCCTGTAGTGTATTCTCAAAATTTCGCTGATAACCACCCTGCGTCATACGCCCGTAGGGATTTATCGCTTTTGAATCTAATCCAGAAATACTACCGTCGGGATTGGTCATGGGATACAACCAGGGCTGCATGGCTTGCAAGGAGCCGAATATATCGCCTGCTCCAATGGGTGGGAAGTTATTATCACGAATGATACTTCCCAGGTTTAATTCCATGACCAGATACTTGTTGATGTCCAGGTCTATATTGGATCGAAAATTATAGCGATTCGAGCGAGCCTGTATATCATAATCTTTGATCTGGTCAGCAAAGTTGTAAAGACCATTCTGACGCAGATAAGACAGAGAAACAAAGTGCCGTACCGAACTGGTACCTCCTGAAACGTTGATGTTAGCCTGCATCATCGATGCCGAGGGCCGGATCATCTCTTTTAGCCAGTTTACGTTGGGATACAGATAAGCATAAGAGGGTTTGCTACGGTCTCTGAATTTGTTCAGGTATTCATCCGTATACATAGCCGAATTTTTTCCATCGTTTATCAAAGCCGTCCGATAGAGGGTGAGAGCATCGTAGGAGTCCAGGTATTCGGGCAGGCGGGTGGGCATCTGAATGCCCTGTTGTACCGTAGCCGTAATGTTAGATCGGCCTTCTGTACCACGGCGAGTCGTCACCAATACTACGCCGTTGGCTCCCCTTACGCCATAAACGGCAGTAGAGGCGGCATCTTTCAGAATGGAAACGGTTGCTACTTCATTCGCGTCGATGCTTCCAAAAGAGCGTTCAACCCCGTCTACTAAGATAAGCGGACTTTGACTCCCACTAAATGTAGCCATGCCCCGTATCCAGAGCTGGGCTCCGTCATAGCCGGGTTCTCCACTGGTCTGTAAGGTGGTGAGTCCAGGCAGCCTTCCCGCCAGAGCATTACTTAAGTTTGCTACCGGACTTTGGGTTAGTTCTTTCGTCCCCACGGAAGAAATGGCTCCCGTGACAGCTAATTTTTTTTGTGCTCCAAAACCTACCACGACTACCTCACTCAGATCCTGCTGTTTATCTTTTAAGGTGATGATCATTCGTTTCCCAGGAATAGCCCTTATTTCGATAGGAACATAGCCAATCGCACTAATCTGAAGGGTATCCTGATGATCTGCTTTTAGTGTAAAATCACCATTGGTGTCAGAAATAACGCCTCGAACGGTACCTTTCAGGCGAACCGTAGCCCCCACCACAGGCGTTTTGGTATCAGAAATAATGTGGCCTGTAACTTCGGCATTCTGAGCAGCAACGCCCGTAATACTTCCCCATAATAAAAGGCCATAGAGCAGTAGATTTTTCATCCATTTGTATTGATTTAAGGTTACACTAAAACGTTGAGATTAATAGTCTATGGAAACAAATAGGCAATACATTACCTGACGCACATAGGAACCTATAGGCGTAGAGAAATAGTAACACTGCTTCGATCTATCCGAAGGCCTTCGGCAGATATTGAAGCAAATAATTTACCTGGCTCAGCTAAATGAATAGCGAACAAGTAACTGACATGTAAAGGGAAGATGTAATCAAAAAATTACACACTCAGCTCTTTAAGCTGAGCTACTAGATCTTTAGTAATTTCTTTCATCATGAGAACAAAACAGATGTTTGAATTAGGTTAGGCGGCCAGTAAAGTAGATACAAGTTTACTCGTATGTTAGGTCAAATGTAGACGTATAAACCTGAGATGATACATATACTTTTTATGGCTTTTAATACAATTTTAACTTTTTGTTATCAATAGCCTATAGCTTGTTCTTAGCAACGATCAATACCTTAGAATGAGGATACTTTTTAAGATTTACAATTGTTAAACCCTGCTGGAAATTATAGTTTCTGAAACCTTTCCTACTTGAGGGTTAATGGTGAAGGCAGGTAAGTTCCTTCTTTGCTCTAAAGACAGGGAAGGGGTCAATAATCAATGCTCGTCCGCGACTGTGTTGCGGATGAATGGAGGTATAAACGAGACCCTCTGCCCGTCATGTCGAATGAAGTGAGAGATCTTTTGCAGAATGGGACGGTGCTGAGGTTAGTAAAGTAGCCTCGAGGCCAAATACTTTTGCAAAGGCAATAAGGTCCTTCGCTTCACTCTGGATGACAGTAGTAACAGAAAGGAGGGACTAACGCACTTTATTTAAAATGTCATTTATAAAAATTCACGGTAAAAACTCAAATAAAGAAATCTAGTTCGGTGGCAGTTACCAAGCGAATCTGATTAGCTCCTTATAACTTTCTACCAACAACGACGCTCTATAAAAGCTATACGTGTTCGTTTTGGCTGGCCCATTTCTTAGGCTTCATTCCGATACATTCTTCGAATAGTCTGCCGAAATGGCTTAAGTTCGTAAAACCAAGACGGTAGCCAGTCTCAGATACCGAAAGCCGCTCCTCTTTCAAAAGTCGGGCCGCTTCCTGCATACGCAGATGCTGAAAATAGTCATATAACCCTTTGCCAAACACTTGCTTGAAAAGTTTACGTAATTTCAATTCATTCATACCACTGAGTTTAACTAATTCGGCGATGGGTAAGGCCTGATCCAGAGAGGCACTCATGGCATTTCGCACTCGGTAAATAGCCTCCATCTCCGCCGTACTCATGGATCGATAAGGGCTGGCTTGTCGATACCCCAGATTTTTAAACAGAAAATAAAGCAGGTTCAACGATTTCAGTCGATAATACGCGTCCAAGAGTGCCCCCTCAGGAGTAGCAGTAACGATCTCATCTACCAGTATGGCAATCTCGGGTGACATGAATTCCTCAATCCAGAAGGTATTCTCCGCCTCGAAGAGATGGCTAAACCTGGACTGATCTTTCCCAAGAAACTGTTGTAAGTAACTCATCTCAATCAGGATCGTAACCTGCCTGATATGCGATCGTTTGGGAAAACTAACTTTACTTGCTATACGCGAAGGCGTTATTCGTACGTGCGGCCTTTCCTGGGGTAATCGGTTATTCGGGTCTGCTCCCTGTTCTAGGGCACCCTTAAAAATATTCTGAAAGGATATGAACAGCCCCTTTTCGATGATAGTAATGGGCTTTCTTTCATACGTAAATTCTTCTTTTGAAATCAGGGAACGGATCATGATCATCATTTCGGGTAGAAAATCGACAATCCTCATCTCCTGAAACTCCAAATCGGTCAATCCACCTAATTGGTCAGAATCAGATACGCCTAATTTAGCTGCCAGTTGAAGCATGGGTTGACTATCGTAAGACGAATGCATGTTTTTGGACTATTTATATTCGTTTTTCCGCTATTTTGCTCGTAAACCTACCAATACTTTTGCAAAGTCTACCAACGAAAGACTTAGCATCATGAAAAAGCGAATGATTATCTCGGGCGGGGGAATAGCCGGGCTTACAGCCGCTATCTTTCTTCAAAAACAGGGGCATGAAGTAACCATTTTAGAGCGAGCCAAGGCATTTACAAATGCGGGTTATTTGCTATCCCTCAAAAATTTTGGGGTGAGAATTATGGAGGAGCTAAATCTGGCCAAGCCGTTACGTCAGGCAGCAACGCCCTCTGACTTCATGGACTTTGTAGAGGGTCAGGGAAACCTCATCCGGCGGATTAGTTACGAAAAGATGAACGAAGGGATGGAACCATCCATCACGCTCACCCGGGGTGACCTGCACCGCGAAATTCACCAGGCCGTAAAAGACAAAATGAATATTCTGATGGACACCTGCATTGACTCTGTGGACCAGGACGCCCATACGGTAAGGGTTACCTTAACTACTAAAGAAATTCTGGAAGCAGATGCTCTCATCATTTCTGAGGGCTTACGATCTACTACTCGCGAGAAATGTTTCGAAGACAGCAAACTAGAAGATTTCAACGTTTTTTACGTAGGGGGACGACTACGCAGAAATCATACGTACCAGGTTGGGTCTTTTAAAACCTTCATTGATGTTCATAAAATGCTTTCCATCTACCCAATTAGTAGGGATGAACTGGCTATTCAGTGCTATATCTATCAGACACAGGCGGTTTCCAGCTTACGGCAAAATGCCCGGCAACTCTTAGAGCAGACGTTCCAGAACTATTCCGTGGAAGTGCAGACCTTAATGGCTGACCTGGTCGAAAGTGGATTAGTCTTCGCTGATAAAATGGGAATGATTCATGCTCCAAATCTAGTTAACGGAAGAATTCTTTTGTTGGGCGATGCGGGCTATTGCCCTACGGCTCTATCTGGAATGGGAGCTTCATTGTCAATCTACGGAGCAAAAGCTTTGGCCCATTTCATGGCCGACTCCCCCCAAGATCTTTTGCAGGCGTTTACGCATTACAATGCTCTCATGCAGCCAGTCATTGAGAAATTTCAAAGCAATGCCAGAAATAATGCCGCCTCTTTCCTGCCCAAAGACGAACGGAATTTACAGGCATTTGCTTCTGCCTTTAGGAATGCTTCTGAATCCGAAGCTCACCGGAGGTTAACGGATCAAATCATTCTTACTCCCGATCAACGGCAATTGGTCCTTCCCTAAGCACACGATAAAAATCAATAAGACATTATTAATTCTAGTCTGCTGTAATCAAACATGCAGACGGCCAGAGCATTAGTGTAAAGCTTTTGAGGACTTTACTGTAGCTTTAGCATGAGTTTGACGGCGAATCTCATGTTGGATTAACCTTACAGATTATTGAATGGATTTAGCGGAGACCGTTAGTAATAATAACTATCTCTTAGCTGAGGGATACTATCATTACTTAATAATCAGCGTCTGTCATTCAGAGTGAAGCGAAGAATCTTAGGTCCTTTTTCGAGCTCGTTAGGTCAGGCGGTAACTTGAATAAGCCAGACCCGTTCTACAGCAGGTTTCTCTCTTCGTTCGAGAGGTCAGTTGAGGGTTAATCACTGGTGCGAGATTCTATCTCGTTTCTACGATAAGGCAGGTTCCACCTGCCTTATCTCCCTAGTAAAGCGAAGGATCGCATTCCGATTCGCATGAAGCTATTTAATTTTTAAACAGTCTCTTAGACCTTGGCAATCATTGGAGAGATTCAATGCCTTCTACTGATCCCCTACCTAATTAAGTAAAAGTTTTTCAATGGCTGCATGTATAAACGGACTAGTTGTATGTATTCTGAATGAAGCAATATTGATGAATAAAGAGCAGATGAAACTTCGATAGTAATTATTTTTTTGATTTAATAACGATATAAAAACGTTTTTAAAACTAAAACTATTAATTGCATATTTTCCTTTTTATTTAATCTACTAACGGTAATACCTCAATTTAACTTATCTAACCCCAGACTCTTAGCTAAGTACTTGGTTCGATTCTTAGGTCCTTTACCCTTCGTTGTTTTATCCTCAATGATCAAATCAATACGAATCAGTTCATTAACCCGATCCTGACTTTCCAGAATCCATTGAATCTGCTTTTCTGTGAGCGTGTATTTTTGACAGGCCGCCCTCACCTTGCTGGCAATGTGAAGGTCCCCTAAGGAAGTGACATAATCTATCGTTTTGATGGTTTCTTCGGCTAAAAATTCGCGATTCAGTTTTTCACGATCCCGAATCGTGAAGGTCAGAGCCGTAATTTTCTTTCGCTCTTTAGCCGCCACTTCCCAATCAAAGAAAACGCCGCAATGCTCGGCTAATTCGTTCTGGGTATATTTGAGAATACGAGTCTCGAAAAGGTTAAAGTTCTTGTAAGCCCCTAACTCGATATCAAGCAGATTTTTGAGCGTATCTACCTCTATGGTCCAGGGCTCCTGCCGGGCTTTCATACTCAGCAATTCATACAGTCGGATGGAATAATTACTTTTAAGGCTGAGAATAGCTTGTAGATCTAGCGTTGAATATCCGTTAGAAAGCTCCAGAAACAACTTCTTGGCATCTGGGTTGATTAATACCGTAATCTCTGAATTGATGCCTTTCTTGCCTTCGTATTTGGCTGAAATGATAGGAACAATGAATCCAAAATAATCATGACCAGGCTTGGAGTAATCAAAGTGAATTTTACGAGTTGTCAATCGCTCCAGAGATTCCTTAATTCGTTCCCGGTTAGTCTCCTTCAATTCCGACGCGTTAAAGGTTATTTCGAGAGCCTCGTGCTTTCCGCCAAAGTCTGCCTTCATCCCCTGCTTTCCTTTGAGACTTAGTAACGTAAGTAAAACGATATGTTTTTCGACAGCCAAAAATTCCTGCCGCGTAAAATTCATCGTGTTACTGATCCGAACCAAACTCTTTTCTTTCATAGCCAAGCATTGTAGGGTGGTCTACTGGCAAATATACATCATCAAATTGCATCATGATTCTTTTATTTGATTTATTTCCCACCCACCTTATGCAATTTGATGCAATACCTTATGCAATTTGATGCAATTACTACGGGCTAACTTTATGCAATTTGATGCAATACCTTATGCAATTTGATGCAATACCTTATGCAATTTGATGCAATAGAAACATTTTACTTATTGATAATCAATAAATTATCTCATTTATCCACACTCTAGCAATCAATCAATTAATTAATACTACATTTTATCAATTAATTTTCCCCCCGCTTTTTCGGCCTGCGTCGGCTCCGCCGCACGCTCATTTTTGAGGGAAAAAAGTTTTAAATCAATACATAAAGGTTAGCGGTGAACTAATTATTTAGTTCACCGCTGTCTTTGTGAGGAAATGTTCTTCTGTTCTCTTTCATGACGTATATCCTTATAATTATTAATTGATTGATAATCAGAAGTTTAACAAAATATACCTTATGCAATTTGATGCAATTAGATATAAAAAAGAAGAATTGTTGCGTTGATTATCAGTCACTTACCTACTGATTTCTCATCTAAAACCTAGTTTATGCAATTTGATGCAATTAAAGGTTATACCTGTAGTATGTATTTAGTAAAGTACTGACAATCAGTCTATATAATGACTTTATAGTATTATTAACCACTTCAATTGCATGTGTTAGTAAGCTTTTACCTTATGCAATTTGATGCAATTAGGCACCTAAAATTTCCAATCATAGTTTCTTACATTCTTTATACAGGCAGTTAACAATGTATTGTATTATACTTTCAAGGTTTATGCAATTTGATGCAATTAGAAAATACTAATAGCTTCTTTAGTGCTAGACCTTTCATTTTAGTCGTATTAGATAACTTCCTATTTACCAGATCACTAGCTACATTTATTATATAAAATTTAATATATATAGTATATTAGTATACATATCAAAAATATATTCAATTGGAAATCTATTCACTTCATTTACATAAGCTTTTCTTCATCTGCTAATTATGTACCTGAAATTTAATTTACATGTATAGAGGCCTAGTTAACCATCTTATGTTTTGAGTCTATGCTGTATAAAAAATTCACCTTTACTCCTATTCTGATCTTAGTTAAGATCAGGGAACTTTAGAGTACTTACTTCACTGATCTTCCTATCTCTACCTGTAGTTATTCGTAGTCAAACCAACGAAACCTTACTGCTAATCCATTTTCCAGAAATACGATTGTTTGGCCTGTTTAGAAAAGCTAGATGGGCTCACATGATCTGCCTTTATTGGGATTAAGGACCTAATACAGATATATACTAAATGATAGTATATTGATATATAAAGTATATAAGAACTTCTATCAACCTAGGGTAGAGAATGTGTTCTTAATTAATCTCTTTGGTGAACTATGTAAGATGTATGCAATATCTTTTATCGATTAACTGCTCTACTATTCAGCCCTCCCCTTCATCTATACATATTTTTTATATACTCATAAATGTTTAATAATTAGATAACTATAATATTTTATGATATCATTATTGATATAAACTGTATATATACAATAGTTTATAATTTATATAGAATATGATAAGCTTATTGATATTAGTATATATATCGAAACTAATAGTATATTCGCTGCTCAAAGAAAACTCCATAACACTTATGATTTTCACTACAGGTGGGATTAAGGGCGGTAGCGGGAAAACAACTTTAGCGACCAATCTAGCCGTATACCTCAGTAATCAGGGAAGAGATGTTCTGTTCGTAGATGCGGATGATCAAGAATCCGCTCATGAATTTTCTGTACAGCGAGAAATGGCATTAGAAGGTAATAAAGGGTACACTGCCATTCGTCAGTCAGACAAAGAAGTACGATCTGAGGTGCTAAAATTGGCTAGCAAATTTGACGACGTAGTTATTGATACGGGTGGTCGTGATACAGCAAGTCAACGAGCTGCTTTATCAATTACTGATGTATACATGGTACCATTTTACCCTCGTTCCTTAGACATCTGGACGCTAGAAAAGGTGGAGCATCTGATTTCAGAAATGCAGATAGTAAACCCTAAACTAAGGGCTATGTCTTTTGTTAACCGGGCTGACCCCAAAGGCATTGATAACCGGGAAGTAGGGGAAATGCTAAAAGAATCGCAGGTATTGACCTATCTGGATACGCCCTTGATTAATCGGAAGGCCTTTGCAAACGCCATTTCCTACGGACTTGGAATCCTGGAATTAAAGCCTGCGGATGAAAAAGCTTCAGCAGAATTTCTTGCTTTGTATGAAGCAATGCTAACAGCATTAAATCAGAAAGCGTAGTGAAATCACTTGATATATTCTATTGATATACATTTTGTTGATATTCGTATACTATAACAGATATATAAACTATATATTTATAAGTATCTAAATTGGTATCTTTTTTTGATGTAAAAATCTGTAAGTATGGCAATTGCAAAAAAACCATCCGTGGCAAAGTCTATTGTAGATCCTGTGGTTGATGAGAAAAAAATAGAAGCTTTGATTAATAAAGGTGGATCATCTACTAAGGCAAAACCTGAGGTGGTAGATAACCTGGATGAAGATGCTGTGAAGACCGTATTACTTCGTTTGTATCAAAGTCAGTTAACGGAGGTAGAAGAAGTATTAGCGAAAATTCCCAAGCGACAGCGGCCTTCCCGGCATGCTTATATCATTCAGGCACTGGAAGAAAAGATTCAGAGAGATTTGAAAAAGAAATAAGTCAGCGTAGAAACGCACTGTTTAGAGGTGAAGTACCTGATCTGAAAGTAGCTAAAGGAGGGTAGAAGAGCTAAAGAAAGAAAGCGATGCATAATTCGTCCTTGACTTTATCATTCCCATTAATAGCTGAAGAGTCTATTTGTGTAGTAGAAAGCAAATATTAAATAGATAGACTCTTTAACTTACAATCAAAGGCTATAGATATATGCTGATTACTGGCTGAGTTTATTATTGGGGTTCTTTCCAGGGCTGCTGCTATAGCACACGTTTAACTATAGAGCTAACTCCTTTTTAAGAGCTAGAATTTTTCCAGCACTAAGCAGACTACGTCATTGTGGATGTAAGAACATTCGAAAGTCGCCCTACTGAACTGTATTCATGAATAAGTAAATACTAACTGCCTGAGTAGTTAGCACATATTAGTACGGGCTTTTAAAATCATTGTTGAACGGTTTCTAAAAGATAATCCCTTGGCATGAACTTCTTATCTATCCAATACACAAGATATGTTTTATATATATAAATGATATCTATTAAAATATAAAAAACATATAATAGTTAATACTAAAAATAGAATGCTCACAGAAAACCTAAGTGATGGTAAATGCAAATGATTCCATAGTACTCGCCCTTATCCCAAACAAGTAACTATAATAAGTAGCTAACTATTTTCTAGTGTTGAGCACCCAGTATTCTTAGCATAGGTAGATGTCCTAAGAAGCTGATTGTTAATTTAATTAAAATCAGTTTTGTGGAGTTGATCAGGAGTGAAGCAGGCAAAATTCATACGATGGTAAAAGTTGATGCAGCCTATAAGGGTAATTATTCATCTCTCAACTACTAAACCGAATCCCTATCTTATTCACTCTAAAAGCCATGTCAATGATCCGTTTTGTATTGTGCCTTACTATAGCCTTGTTTCTTACGGCGTGTTCTTCTACTAAAAACTGGCAGGGCAATTCGAATGATGAGTCTACTCAGGCTGAGTTTAAAGAGTTAAACGGTAAACAGCATTTCGTACTCCGTGTCCCTAGTAATGATACCTATCTATCGTACCGATTTACAACAGCAGCGGGGACATTACAAGCTTCCATCAAGTCAGCCTCAGGATTTGTATTTAATGATAAAATTAAATCTTTAGAGGAAAAACGAATTCATCTGGTGAATCAGAAAGGGGCCACGTATAAGGTGATGTTAGAAGGTAATCAGGCTTCTGGCTCTATGGATGTTCGTTTTGTATCCTCTAACCTATAGAAATTAGGTTGACTCTAGTGGCTTCCTTGTTATCCACGTCCTTCAGAAGTGAGTAGGCCGTTCGTCAATTCTTTTACGGAAAATTTGTGTTGGATCATCTGCTTCAGTATAGGTTTAGGTAGCACCTATGCCCAGATAAGTCTGGCTGTGTGTTATCTTCCTTGAGCGAGTAAGGGAAGCGATAACTAAAAAATTAAGGTAACCCCCGCCTGTAAAGGGAGAAGCCTTACTTAGGATTGGATTAATCCTTCGGGTTTGAGCGTTGATAGGAGAGAAGCGAAGGGCCTTCGCTTCTCTCTGGATGACAGGGATAATGAACATAAGGTAAACAACAAGAGTCCTTTTGAATGCACGGAAAGGCCTACTTGTGGTTTTGCAGGTTCTTTAAATACCATTCTCTGCATTAACATAAAACCTTTACTTCTTACATTTCTGAGGATTGATGAAGGGATGCGTATTCGCTCGGCGTTTGACCGAAATACTTTTTAAACTCTTTGCTAAAGTATTTTCGATCATCGAAGCCTACGGCGTACGCTACCTCATAAACGGTTAGGGGCTGGCTGATCAATAGCTGTGCTGCTTTCTTAAGCCGAATGGTTTTTATAAAATCATTGACTGATAAATCCGTCAGGGCCTTTAATTTTCTGTACAGGACAGGGGTACTCATCGCTACTTCTGAAGCCAGCTTATTTACTCCGAAATCAGGGTGATCCAGATGAGCTTCTATGATGCTGATAAGCTTATGGAGAAAAACTTCGTCCTGTGTATTGATGGGAATTTGTTGCGGTTCAAGCGTCATCATGCGGCTATATTTTTGCCGCATTTTTTCCCGGGAGGCCAGGAGGTTATGAATCTTGAGTTTGAGAATTTCAACGCTGAATGGCTTGGTGAGGTAATCGTCTACGCCCCGTGCAAGGCCACTGATTTGATGGGCCTGGCTTGCTCGTGCTGTTAACAGAATGAGAGGAATGTGGCTGGTCCGGTCATCCTGTTTTAGCTTCTCAGAAAGCTCCAGTCCATCCATTTCCGGCATGGTTACATCGCTAACGATTACGTCTGGAATCTGACTAGTGGCTAGTTGCCAACCTTCCGAGCCATTCCGAGCCGTTAAGATCCGATACGCAGGCAGTAGTGATTCCTGAATGAACGTCAGCACGTCAGGGTTATCTTCAATCAACAGCAGTAGCGGCCTTTGGGGATCATCCACCGAAGGGATAAATTCTTCCGACGGTACTGCAAACGAAGGCGTGCTAACCTTCCAGGAAGCAGCCTCCCCGGAAGGTTGATTTAACTCCTGAAAAGCATGCTTGGATAGGGCGATTGTAAAGGTGGTTAAACCGGTTCGGCCCGCCTCGGGAAGTGTACTCTCAACGGTTAAGGTTCCGTGGTGCAGTTCGACGATGCTTTTAGCCAGAGCCAGACCAATACCATATCCGGTATTCTGGTGAAGCAGCTCCTGCACCTGAAAGTAGTTGGTAAAGAGTTTTTTGAGGTGCTCAGAAGCAATACCCTGCCCTGTATTGGAAATTTGAATGCATACCTGACTAGCCTTCTCAATGATAGAAACCTCGATGCGGCCCTGTTTCGGCGTAAACTTAAAGGCATTGGTCAGCAAATTGTACAGTACTTTTTCCATCTGCTGAGGGTCAAAGTAGAGTTCAAAATGAGGAGTCTGGGCGTAAAACGACGTTTCTAGGTGATTGGATTGGGCTGCATCTTCAAAGGAGGCAAAAATTTCATCGACAAAAGCTACGATATTCAAACGGCTTATCTTAAGGTCCAGTTTTTGAGACTCAACTCTGCGGAAGTCCATCAACTCGCTTACCAGTTTAAGTAAGCGGTTCGAATGATTTTGTACATGCTGGAGCTGCCTGGAGGCAAAAGGATCCTCTCGCAGAGCCTCTATGAGCGTATCAACGGGTCCCAGAATCAGGGTTAAATGTGTACGGATTTCGTGAGAAATGTTGGTGAAAAAATTCAGCTTCAATTGGTGAAGTTCCTGATTTCGCCTAAGCGAAGCCCGCAGCCAGAAAAAACGAATAAGGATGAAAAGCAATCCGCTAAAACTACAGGCGTATAGCAGATAAGCCCACCAGGTGGCCCACCAAGGAGGAAGTATCCTAATACGAAGCGAAACGGGCTGGGGTGTCCAGATGCCATCATTATTGGCCGCTTTTACAAGTAAGGTGTAGGTACCTGGAGCAAGGTTGGTATAGGTAGCGGAAGGAATCTTGACGTAATTCCAGTTTTTTTCGAATCCCTGGAGTTGATAAGCATATTGATTTTTGCCCGGTTTGATATAGTTGAGCAGGGCAAAATCAACGGAGAAAATATTCTGATCGTGCGTAAAGGTAACCGTTGAGGTTGAGCTAATGTCTTGGGGTAAAATGCCTTCCCCGTCACCAACCTTCACGGCTTGATTGAAAAGTTTAAGTGAAGTAAATACCAGGGGTGGTAAGAATTGATTAAGGGTTATTCGGCTGGGATCAAAGCTAACTAGGCCGCTGTTGGTACCAAAGTATAGGGAACCCCATGGACTTTTAAAGTAAGCCCGGGGACTAAATTCGTTGGCTGGTAATCCGTCGCTGGTCGTATAGGTCTTAAAAGTTCTTTGTTCGGGGTTAAAACGGCTGAGTCCGTTCTCCGTACTTAACCATAGGTAGTGCTGATCGTCTTCGAGAATACCGAGCACATTATCATTGGCTAGTCCGTCTTTCTCCGTAAAGGTCGTTACCGATTTTCCATCGGGATTTAACAGACAAAATCCTCCGTAATACGTACCTATCCAGATGCGTCCCTTGGCATCTTCGGCAACGCAGTTGATATCATCAGATTTTAAATGCAGGGTATTTCTTTTGGTAAACGCGGTAATCTTCTTTCCCGTGGCATCTACCCGGTTGAGACCAGATCCCGTGGCAATCCACAGGTTTTTCTTAGAATCCAGAAATAGGTTACGGATGCCAATCCCACTAATTTTCAGTGGACTGGAATGAATATCTATGGTCTGAAATTGGCCCGTCGCTGGGTCTAGTACACTGATGCCATTCCGATCAGTGCCCACCCAGATTTTTCCTCTGGCGTCTTCGGCCAGGGCAATAACGTTGTCGGATGCTAGCGAATGAGGTTGGTTAGGATCGTGTTTGAAATGGGTAAAGCGTTGCGTTTGCGGGGAAAAGGCATTAAGACCGCCCAGGTGAGTACAGACCCACATTGTGCCCTTTTTGTCCCAATATAAACTCTTGATTAAATTGGAACTGATGCTAAAGGGCTGGGAGGACTGGTGTTTATACGCGTGAAAAGTACCTTTTTGAGTATCGTAATAATTCAAGCCCCCACCTTCAGTGGCGATCCAGAGTTTGGCTTGGTCATCGGCAGTAATGTAGCTGACGACATCGTTACTGAGCGTATTCGCCTGTGGATGGTTTTGATAGATGGAAAAGGGCGTAGACGAAGAATAAACGATATCCACGCCTCGGTAGTAAGTGCCTACCCAAATGGATCCGTTGGTATCTTCAAAGAGTGAGTAGATCGAATTTTGACTCAGGCTTTTACTGTTTTCCGGGTCATGCCGGTAGGTATGTAATTGTCTGAGAGCTGGATCATAGGTGTATAACCCTTCCAAAGAGGCAATCCAGATTTTTCCCATTTTATCCGGCATAATCTTGCGGATGTTCGGATCCATTTGGGTAGGCAGCAAGGCAGAGAAGTGTTTCTGCTGGTACAGATTTACTCCACCATATTTGGTGCCGATCCATAGATTTTTCTCCGCATCTGTAGCCAGACTCGTGATGAAGTCGTCCGTTAGACCATCTTTTTTGGTAAACCAGCGGCAACGGTAGATACCGTTCTGCGGGCGAAGTCGAATTAACCCTTTAGACGTTCCAATCCAAAAGTTTCCTTCCGCATCTTCAACTATGCTTCTTACTTCCAGGGGTGGCTGGGAAGCGGGAGCTTTGAACAGAGCCTGAACGGTGGACTTTCGGGGATGGTTTAAAATACGGACGCCATTGGAAGTTCCTACCCAAATTCTTCCTTTAGAATCTTCAAAGAGGCAATGAATGGCCAGGCTATGAAGACCCTGCCGCTTTTCGGCGGAGCTGTTTGAGCGTTGAAAGACATCTTTTCGGGAATCGTAATAGTTAAGCCCCTGCGTGGTACCTACCCATAACTTACCCCGGGAGTCGGCGAGCAGGGAAAGAATATAATTATCCGAAAGGGTCGTTGAATCGGAAGGATCATTTTTAAACACCCGAAAATTTCTCGTGTCGTAGCGATTAAGTCCATAGCGAGTACCCATCCAGATAAAACCGTGAGTATCCTGGGCAATGGCTAATACCGAGTTTTGAGATAGGCCATTCTCTGAGCCCAGGTGATTAAAGGCAATGTTTTGACCCTGGCATAGGACCCCCCACAAAAGTCCAAGTAAGCCCAGAAGTGTTCGAAGTGTAGAGGGGTTCATGCTTTAAATACGACTACCTGTATGTTAGCAAGACGGTTCTTTTCTAATCTACCCTCTTGAAGAATCGAATATACCAGAATCGGGCAAATTTTAAAACGCGGTTTTTCCTGCATTCCATAGATTATTTTATAAAAGAAGCCCTAGGCCAAGTCTTATTCCAGAGGGCCTAAAGCCTTATTTTCTGCTGTTTTTAAGATTTTCACCCCATTCTTTAAGGATTTTGACCGCCCTGACTTACACGCTTGTCGGAGCTTTGCCAATCTAATCATCAAGCCTCTTTATAGTACCTAACACTACTTCAATGATTCGTTCAAAGAAACGGAAGTCAGAGCGATTATCGCTACCAAACATTTCCCCTTACCGGGCCTGGCTTCAATGGACTCTTACCTGGGTAGGCGTGTTGTGCGTCTGCGTACCGGGTTTTTCTCAAGCCTTAAGACTACGGGGAAAAATTACCGATGAAAAAGCCGAAGCAATTCCCGGCGTCAGTATTGTTCTGAAGGGTACGTCTAAAGGGACCGTATCGGCCACTGACGGTACCTACGAACTAGTATTGAATCAGGCCGGAGGTACGCTGGTCTTTAGTTCCGTGGGCTATAAAACTCAGCAAGTGGAGTTAAGCAATCAAACGGAGCTGAACGTGACATTGATAGGAGAGGATCAATCCCTGAACGAAGTGGTCGTGGTGGGTTATGGCACGCAGAAAAAGGTAAACATGACGGGTTCAGTAGCTACCATTTCAGCGGCTAGTATTGAAAACCGTCCCGTTACTAACCTATCTTCCTCGCTGGCAGGCTTAGCCGCAGGGGTGAGCGTGCAGCAGGGTTCTGGTAAACCGGGGTCGGATGGGGCAACCATTCGAATCCGTGGGAATGGAACGCTCAACAACAACAACCCATTGGTCATTGTCGATGGAATCATCAGCTCAATGGATGCCGTTAACCCCAATGACGTAGAGAGTATGTCGATTTTGAAAGACGCGGCTTCGGCTTCTATTTACGGGTCTTTGGCGGCTAACGGGGTGATTTTGATTACTACTAAAAAGGGTAATAAAAACAAGGTAAGCGTTACCTACACGGGTATGTTATCGATTACCCAGCCCATGAATACCATCGAGTTTGTGACCGATTACGCCCGGCATATGAATCTGATCAATGAGGCCTACCGTAACCTGGGGCAAAACAATTTGTTTGCTCAGACCACCATTGATGCCTGGCAGGCGGCGGCCCGGAATCCTAACGGTGTAACGGCAAATGGGGTAGTTAATGCTCTGGCCTATCCTAATACGGACTGGACTAAGACGATTTTCGAAAATAAGGTATTACAAAACCATAATTTGTCCATCAGCGGAGGCAGTGAAAAGTCGAGTTATCTGCTTTCGGCCAATTATCTGGGTAACCCCGGAACGATGGCAAATACGGGTACGGAACGGTACATCTTACGGGCCAATCTGGATAGTAAAATCACAAAATTTCTTACCCTGGGGACTCAGACCTACGCTTCCATCCAATCGTATGGATTAGGTAATACCAGTACTGCTTTTAACTTTTTAAGACAGACGACGCCAGGGGTAGTTCCTTTCTACGAGGGTCGTTATGGTTTTGCTCAGGCTCCCGAGGAGTCAGCTACGGCTAATAATATCCTGTCGTATCTGTATGGAACGGGGGGAGCGGACAAACAAAGTCGGTTTAATACCACGCTGTACGCCACGCTACAGTTGCTGAAGGACTTATCGTTTGAATCCCGCTTTAACTATCAGACCCGCCTCCGCGAAACCAATACGCATACCAATCCGATTGATCGCTGGGATTTTGCTACGAATACCCTCAAGCAGGCCGCCAGTGCTCCCGATCAGCTTTCCACCAATTACTCCTTTAACAAGGATTACGCAACCACACTGGATTTGGTGTTACGTTACAACAAGCAATTGGGGGATCATTCTCTGGGAGCGATTGGGGGCTTTAACCAGTATTACTTTAACTACTACAATCTGGCCGCCAGTAAAATGGGCCTGATTGATTACAACATCACAACCCCGGGGTCAGCAACCTTACCCACCACTACGACGGGAGGTGAATATGATTTTGCTCTGAAATCATTCTTCGGTCGCCTGAATTACAACTTTAAAGATCGTTATCTGCTCGAAGCCAACGTCCGTTACGATGGTTCGTCCAAATTTGCTCCCGGTAATCGCTGGGGTGTTTTCCCGTCTTTTTCAGCGGGCTGGCGACTTTCAGAAGAACCGTTCATGAATGGTATCAATAATCATGTGCAGAACCTGAAAATCAGGGGTTCCTGGGGGATGCTGGGGAATAACGTCATGAATACCGATCAAAGCCTGGGTAACTATGATTATCAGTCGCTCTACAGCACGAACGCCTATTCGTTCAACGGATTGGCCGTGACCGGACTTTGGAAAGGAAAAATTGCCAACCCTTTACTGAAATGGGAGAGTACAGCCGTGACGGACATCGGCCTGGAAGGTTCTTTCCTGAAAGGAGCCATCAATTTTGATATTGATGTGTACCGCAAATACACGGATGGTATTTTAACCACACCACCCATTCAACTGATTCTGGGAACGGCTACGGCACCGACCCAAAATACAGCCGCTGTGCTTAATAAAGGCGTAGAACTATCGCTGGGCTATCGGGGTAAGTCAGGAGACTTCCAGTTTGGTCTGACGGGAAATTTCGCGTATAACTATAACCGGGTGGAGCAGTATAAAGGCAAACTCGTAGAAGGGTATCAGGATGTCAATGGCGTTCGCACGTATACCTCCAATCTGGGGAATGTATCTTCTGGAGGCGATACCCGAATTTTAGAAGGGCATCAAATTAACGAATATTACGTTCGCACGGTTTACCAGGGTAAGGGTAACTATGTCCCTAGTGCGGATGGAAGCGTAGATATTCAGGCGGGCCCGAAGGATGGCATGATTCGGACACCCGGAGATTTGCAGTGGTTGCAGGATATGACGGCGGCGGGTTATGTCTTTCAGCCCGCGGGGGGCGTTGGAAAATCCAAAATTTATTACGGAGATCTGATTTACGCGGATAACAACGGGGATGGCATTTACGGCAATACCTACGATCGGCAATTTACGGGCACCAACACGACGCCCAAATACAACTTTGGCTTGAGGGGGGATCTTTCCTGGAAAGGCCTTGATTTTTCGATGATCTGGTCGGGAAGTACGGGTTTCCAATACTACTGGAATGTGCAGGGCTATAATAACTCTACGCTTCAAAATGGCTTTGCTATTCCCTTGCAGGTAGCTAACGATCACTATTACTACAATGATGCCGATCCGTCTGATCCTGCCAATAACATCCAGGGTAAAGCCCCTCGGCTAAAAAATATAACCGATGCCCAGAATGCGGCTGTAGCCAGTAACTTCTGGCTTTACAATGCCGGTTATATCAAGCTACGTAACGTTCAGTTGGGGTATAGCCTTCCGCAAAGCCTGACTAAAAAAGTAGCTCTGGAGCGAGCCAGAATCTATGTGTCGGGCGAGAACCTTCTCCTGATTACCCGTTATCCGGGCATGGACCCCGAAGTGGGAGCAAGCGTGGATTATCCCACCATGCGTCAATTTACGCTAGGCCTGAACCTGACCTTTTAAATCAAAGACCTCATGAAAAAGCTATTGATTTTTGCCACCCTTTTGCTGACGGGGTGCCGGGAAAATCTATTGGATACGTCTCCTTATGACTCGGTAAGTTCGGCTACCATGTGGACGACGGATAATTTAACCGATCTAGGCGTTACGGGTGTTTATAATGCCCTGCGTTTGAACATCAATACGAGTGCCGCCTCTGGAAACGAACTGTATCAGTTAGACCGTTTTTCTACGGGCGGACAGGGCCGGGACGCAGATGCCCTGCTGATGGGGACTATTACTACCTCCAGTGCTCTTTTTAGTGATAACTACCGGCAGCTCTTCGAGGGCGTAAACCGAGCCAACGATGCCATTGTCAACATTCCGGCTAAATCTCCCTCAACGGCGGAGAAAAAGGCCCGGCTGGTAGCAGAATGCAAATTCTTACGGGCGTATTTCTACCTCCGGCTCAATCAGTTATACAAAGGCGTACCGCTTTTTTTAGAACCCATCACTCCGGAAAATGCCCAAAGGGCCCGTTCCACGGAAACCGAAATCTGGAACGCGGTAATTGCCGATTTAACCGATGCCATTAATGAACCTAACTTGCCCGCCAAGTACGCCAAAGGCAATGGTTTATATGGACACATTACGAAAGGAGCCGCTTACGCTTTACGGGGAAAAGCGTATTTGTATCTGCAAAAGTGGGCTGAAGCAGCCGCTGATTTTAGCAAGGTAAAAGAAGCGGGTTATGCCTTGTTTTCGGATTATAAAACACTCTTCAAACTGGCCAACGAGCAAAGCGATGAGATGATTTTCTCAATTCAGCACATCGCCGTGAGTGGTTCAGGTTCGACTACGCAATTCTTTTGCGGCACCCGCTCTTCCTTTGGTTCTTGCTGGAATAACTTCCTGGTGTCGCCCAACGTGGTTGATCTCTACGAAAATGCCGATGGGTCCCCCTTCAACTGGGATGCCGTTCTGCCGGGATATAGCCGGATGACTCCTGCCCAGCGGGAAGTATTTTTCCTGCGTAATAATTTGACGACCAACGAAATGACGGCGGCCCGCAACCGGGGAGCGGACATGAGCCAGTACCTGCCAACGGGTAATGAAGAGCGGATTTTAAAAGCCTACGCCAATCGAGACCCTCGTCTGGCGGCCAATGTGATTACCCCTTACGCTACCTATTTGGGTGTATTCAATAATGCCAATGCTACGGTGACGTCCCGCTGGCCTTACCGGGCCGAGGCGGCAACCAATGGAGATTTACGTACGGATACCCAACCCTATTTTTATTACTTACACCGCAAGTTTGTCTACGAAGGAACCACCGAAACGCTCAACCGTTCGTATGGTCCGATTGACTTTCCCCTGATTCGCTACGCTGATGTGTTGCTGATGTGGGCCGAAGCCTTAAATGAACAGGGCAATACTACGGGAGCTATTGAATTAGTCAATCAGGTGAGAGGACGGGCAGGAGTAGGGCTTCTCAATGCATCCGCTGCGACGACGGTTAGTTCCCAATCGGATTTACGAGAGCGAATTCGCAATGAACGCCGCCGGGAGTTTGTGAATGAAGGGATCAGTTTCTTCGATGAAATGCGTTGGAAAACCTGGAAAGAAACCGTGTTCTACTCGGGAGCGGGGATTAAGCAGGTATGGGGAGCTAATGTGCAGACCTACTCATGGAAGGGTGATTATATCTATACCTGGCCCATTCCACAGACGGAAATTGAAATGAATCCTGCACTGACTCAGAATCCGGGTTGGGTCAATTAATGTTCGCCCGAGAAAAGGACTCCCTTTTCTCGGGTTACTACTTATTCCACTTAACCTCTTATTTGCTACCAGTGATCATTCATCCATTATTCAGTGGATGAATGATCTTTCTAAAAATTCGTATATACATATGCGTTATTTATTACTGCTATGGGTTTTTCTTCCCACCTTGACTTTTGCTCAGAGCAAATCGCCCTATCAAACGTTGGTGTGGTCCGATGAATTTAACTACCAGGGCTTACCCGATCCCAAGAAGTGGAATTACGAAGAAGGCTTCGTTCGCAACAAGGAACCTCAATATTACACCAAGGAACGCCTGCAAAACATCCGGGTCGAAAACGGAACGTTAATCATTGAGGCCCGTAAGGAGTCGTATCCGCTTCAAAAAAGTGGCTCGGCTAATGCTCAACGGGCTGGTCAAAGCGTGGCAGGCTATACATCAGCCAGCATTATGACGTTGGGAAAGAAAACCTGGAAGTATGGACGGTTTGAAGTTCGGGCTAAAGTTCCCAAAGGCAAAGGCTCTTGGCCCGCGTTCTGGATGAAGGGGGCCAATAACCCTACCGTCAAGTGGCCGTTTTGCGGAGAAATTGATGTGATGGAATATGCCGGAAAAGATTCTACCCAGGTGTACGGAACAGTGCACTACGCTGATTCGACCGATCAGTATCGTTACGAAGGAAAGAAACCTTCTGTAGGAGCCCCTTACGAAGACTTTCATATTTACGCGGCGGAATGGTACGAAGACCGTATTGAGTTTTATTATGACGATTTGAAATACTTTGTCTTTGATCTGGCGAAAGCTCAGAAAGGCTCTGAAAATCCTTTTCAGAAAGACTTCTACCTGATGTTAAATCTGGCGTTGGGCCGGCAGGGAACCATGGCAGGCCCCCTGTACGACGAAATTCTACCGTTAACCTACGTGGTGGATTATGTACGAGTCTACCAATAAAACCAATGTATGCGAAAGCTATTTCTTACGCTTTGGGGCTTGGGCTGCTGTCTGAGTCTTTGGGGGCAAAACAAACTAAGTTTACAGCAGGGCTGGGATTTTCACTTTGCCTATGACGTACGGCAAAAATTGAGTAATCCCGTCATCAATGTACCGCATACCTGGAATGCGGGGGAGGTAGCCGCCGGAAAAATGGATTATACCCGTACGGCAGCTATTTATAAGAAAACCCTTCCACTGGATTCGGCCTGGAAAGATAAAAGACTGTTTCTCTATTTTGAGGGGGTAAACTCGGTGGCAGATGTGTTCATCGATCAGCAGTGGGTAGGTAACCATAAAGGCGGATATACAGCTTTCTGTTTTGAAATTACTCCTTTTATAAAAGCAGGAAAAAATCCGCTTATTACCGTTCAGGTTAGCAATGAACATCGGCTGGACGTGCTGCCCTTAACGGGGGATTTCAACGTATATGGAGGCATTCATCGGCCCGTATGGTTACTTATCAAGGAGAAAAACTGTATTTCCCCGCTGGACTTCGCTTCTTCAGGCGTTTATGTGACCCAGTATAACGTGAGTGAGAAAACGGCTGATGTTTTCGTAAAGACCAAACTTTCCTTAATCGACCCGTCGCGGAAAACCGAGGTTCGCACGTCGATCTTGGATGCCCAGGGGAAAACAGTGGCCCAGCGAAAAGATCCGGCAGGACTTGAACAGAAATTCACCCTTGAAAAACCGCACCTCTGGAATGCCCGCCAGGACCCGTATCTCTACCGGGTGAAAACGGAGTTATTGGTCGATGGCCAGGGGGTAGAAAGTCAAACGGAACCACTGGGTATTCGCTCAATCCGGGTCGATGCGAACGAAGGTTTTTTTCTGAATGGGAAAAAGCTGGACTTACACGGATTCGGCTATCATGAAGATGTATCAGGGAAAGGCTCAGCCTATGAGCCGGTAGATTACTTAAAGGACATGGATCTGGTGATGGAAAGTGGAGCTACGTCCGTGCGACTGACGCATTATCCGCACGGAAAATCCTGGTATGAGCTCAGTGATGAGAAGGGACTGATTCTCTGGTCGGAAATTCCCCTGGTGGGGCCAGGAGGGTATACTGGCATGGGCTATATTAAAAGCAAAGCTTTGGAAGACCACGCCCGGCAAGTCATGCAGGAACTCATTCGTCAGCATTACAATCACCCATCCATTTGTTTCTGGGGCTTGTTTAATGAACTCAAGCTAGATTACGATGATCCGGTTCCGTTTCTAAAAGAGCTAAACCAGTTGGTTAAAACGGAAGATTCTACCAGAATAACCACTTGTGCCAGCTTCTTGGATCGGGATACTTTTAACGAAGTATCGGATGTGATTGCCTGGAATAAATACTACGGGTGGTATGGCGGTTCTTTCGAACAAATAGGAAGCTGGGCGGATCAGACCCACCGGGCTTATCCGGCTAAACCGATTGCCGTCAGCGAGTACGGAGCCGGAGCGAGTATTCGACACCATCAGGAAAACCTTCAGCCCGTAGAACCTACCGGACGGTTTCACCCCGAAGAGTGGCAGACGGCCTATCACGAAAAAAACTGGGAAGAACTTCGCAAAAGACCTTTCATTTGGGGAAAATACGTCTGGGTATTGGCAGACTTTGGTTCCTCCATCCGCACCGAGGGCGATCAGGATGCCCTCAACGATAAAGGATTGGTTACTTATGATCGTAACGTTCGAAAGGATGCCTTCTACTTTTATAAAGCGAACTGGAATACGGCTCCGATGCTCTATCTGGCCGAACGCCGGAACGTTCTACGTCAGCAGTCGGTAACAACAGTTAAAGTATTTACCACCCTGAAGGAAGCGGAGTTATGGGTCAATGGGGTATCGCAGGGCCGACAAAAAGCGGATGACCTGCACCGCATGAGCTGGCCAGGTATTCAACTGAAGCCCGGAAAAAATAGGATTTTAGTGAAGTCAGGATCTCTGGAAGATACCGGGGAGTGGTATTTAAAATCGCCCGTTCCCTTACGCTAAGGTTAATCCCTAATGCAGTAGCTTATGAAAATTTTAACCTCTATTCTTTTACTGCTTTCGCTTTGGGGGTATAGTCAGCCCCCTATTATTCCTTTACCCGCTTCTTACCAACGGGTCAAAGGAACCTTTACGCTCAGTGAGCATACCAGGCTAGTTGTAGAAGATTCTGCATTCCAGCCCGCCGCTCGTTACCTGGAAAAAGAAATGCAAAGGCGATGGGGACTCAAACGGTCTCAAAATTCCGCCACAAAAGGCCCAACCCTGGTTATCAAGGCGGGTCTGCCAGCCAGAGAAGGTTCCTATGCATTAGTAATGAACGAAGGTTCCGTGGTCCTGACGGCATCGAGCCCACAGGGAGCTTTTTATGGGGTAGTGTCCTTCCTGCAATTAGCGGCTGAAAGCCGGAAGGTCCCCTGCTGGAATCTGAAGGATTCGCCTTTATACGGGTATCGAGGCTTTATGCTGGATGAATCCCGGCACTTTTTTGGGGTGTCTAAAGTAAAGGCGTTACTCGATGAGATAGCTTACTACAAGCTAAACCGTTTTCACTGGCATTTAACCGATGAACCCGGCTGGCGAATGGAAATTAAAGTCTATCCCCGGCTGGCGTTGGTGGGAGGTGTAGGTACGGCAACCGACTCACTAAAACCAGCTCAGTATTACACCCAGCAGCAGATCAAAGAGATCGTAAGCTATGCCGCTGAGCGTTACATCACCGTCATTCCCGAAGTAGACATGCCGGGTCATGCGACGGCGGCTAACAAAGCTTACCCGGCTTACAGTGGGGGAGGCTCCCCGGCACACCCGGAGTTTACCTTTAATCCTGGCAAAGAAGAGACGTATACGTATTTGTCTGCCATTCTTAAAGAGGTGAGTTCGCTGTTTCCTGCACGCATGATTCACATCGGGGGCGATGAAGTAAGTTTTGGGAATGAGAAATGGATGAAAGATGCGGCTATTATCCGGCTCATGAAACAGGAAAAATTATCAACTGCCTTAGAAGTAGAGCATTATTTTCTTCGCCGGATGGCCGATACGCTTCGCAATCGTCAGGTGGAAGTCCTAGGCTGGGATGAAGTAATCGAGGCCGGGCTACCCGTCGATCATACGTTAGTCTACTGGTGGCGGCACGATCATCCCGAGCAGTTAGAGGCAGCTTTACGAAAAAAGTACCGCGTGGTGCTTTGCCCCCGACTTCCCTTTTATTTCGACTTTGTTCAGGACAGTACGCACCGGGTGGGGCGGCGGTGGGCAGGAGCTTTCAACCCGTTAAAGGCTGTCTATGAATTCAACGCCGAGCATTATCCGGGGGTAAAGGATCATCCAAGTCAGGTGCTGGGTTTACAGGCCAACGTATGGACAGAAACCATTTCTACTGCGGAACGGCTGGATTTTATGGTTTTCCCCCGCCTGCTGGCTCTTGCGGAAGCCTGTTGGAGTCCCCGCAAAGACTTTAAAGCCTTTCAGCGGCGGTTGAGTGGACATCTGAGCCAATTGAGAAAACAGGATATTCATTACTTCGATCCGATTAACCCTCAGGCAAGCCCCGAATCAGTGCATTAATATTACCCATGTCAGGAACCCTGATTCGCCGGAGTGATCTCAAAAAGATTTTGGTTAAAAGTAGTATGCTCACCAGCCTGCATTCCGCTCTACAAGAGTCGAATGCAGGCTTTTTTATGATTTTCTCCCCTTTTACTTCGGATTCTCCTCCCTTCAAAAAAGGCCTGCTCTGTAGTTTTGGTTGAGTGATAAACAATTGCTTTCTAAACTAAAACAATCTATGAAATACCTGTATGTACTCAGTTTTTTGCTGCTGGGTTTCTCCGGCTGGGGCCAGGCCACTGGCGATTTTAAAATCATTATGGACCGCATCTTTGCGGGACTTCAGGCGGGAACCAATGTAACCACGCTGGACGCTTCTACCGCTAGCTTACTGTCGTCAATCAATGCTGATGGTTCCTGGTCAGACATTGACTATTCCAACGCCAGTACTCCTTCGGGCTGGGCTCCCGGTACACACTTCACACGAATGAATACCTTGGCTAAGGCGTATTCTAATACCAGCAGCAGTTATTACGGGAATACCCAGGTCCGCCAGGCCGTCATTCATACTATGAATTACTGGCTGAGCCTGGATCCGGCTCCGGTAAGTTCCAACTGGTTTTATTACGCCATTACCTTACCCAAAGACATTGGCAACGCCTTAATTTATATGAGATACGGTCCACAGCCGGGTCTTGATGCCAGTTTAGAAAGCCAAATGATTACCTGGATGACTAAGGGTGTGAACATTACGACTTCACCGGGTAATACAGGTTCCAATTTGACCGATATTGCTCAGCATTACATCATGCGGGCCTGTCTGACGCAAAATGCCACTCCTTTATCGCAGGCCGTTACTGAAACGGGCAAGACACTAGTAATAACTTCGGGCGAAGGCATCCAGGCTGATTATTCGTACACGGCTCACGGTCAGCAGTTATACATCTACGGATACGGGCGGGAGTTTGTCTCAGGGGTTTGCAACATCGGCACCTATGTAACCGGGACTTCCTACAATTTTACTGCCCAGCAGATCGCCGTTTTTTCGTCGTATGTACGAAAAGGCTTTATGCAGGTAGCCCGGGGAAGATACAATGACTTTAACGTCTATGGCCGGGGCATTACTCGTCCCAACACGGGAATGGCGGATGCGAATTTGATTGAAAGAGTCAAAGGGATAGACCTATCGACTTATGCTTCGGAATACGATGCTGCCCTGAGTCGTATGCGTGGGCAGGCGGCTCCTTCGTACCTGATAAATGCTCAGCATCAGCACTATTGGCGAACCGATTACACGCTTCACCAGCGGCCAGGGTATCTCTTTGGTCTGCGTAGCGTCTCTTCCCGAACGGCTAAATCTGAAAGCGGGAATAATGAAAACCTCAAAGGGTATTACTTAACGGAAGGCGTCAATTTCATTGGTGTGGAAGGAGATGAGTACTATAATATCTATCCGGTGTGGGATTGGAATAAGCTGCCGGGAATCACGGTTCCTGAAATCACCACCTATCCGATTCGAACGAGCTGGGGCGTAAATCCTGGCATGACCTCTTTTGTGGGCGGCGTATCCGATGGAACCTACGGGGTGAGTTGCTACCGAATGAACGATTACAGTACCACGGCTCGTAAGGGTTGGTTTTTCTTTGACGACGAAGTGGTTTGTTTGGGAGCGGGCATTTCATCGTCGGCTACTCAGGCTATTAATACCACACTGAATCAGTGTCTGTTAACGGGCCCCGTCACGGTTTCTGATGGCAATAACGCTGCTGTTGTTCCATCGGGAGATTATATCTATGCTGGTGGAACCGTCAAATGGATTCATCACGATCAGGTTGGGTACTACTTCCCGAGTGCCTCGCCACTCCGATTGCGTCAGGCCGCTCAGACGGGTAGCTGGAGCAGCATTAACGCGGGTTACGCTTCTGATGTCATTAGTAAAGACGTATTTAAACTATGGATTCCTCACGGTACCTCTCCCGCGAATACCAGCTACGCCTACGTCGTTTTACCGGGTAAAAACGCTACCGAGATGGCCGCCTATTCGGGAAGCCACCTTTCGATTATCGCTAATACGCCAGCCGTACAAATCGTTGACAATCGGACCCTTGATCTATGGCAGGTCATTTTTTACGAAGCCGGAACCTTTAGTGCTCAGGGCATTACCCTGAAAGTAGACAAACCCTGTACGCTACTGCTCAAAAACGTAACTACTTCTGAGGTAGCGATTGTGGCTGCTGATCCCAATCAGACCGCGGCGACCTTAAAAGTGGGACTTTCATCGGCGGCTTTACCCGTCATGAAAGAAGTGAAATTTACGCTTCCTCAAGCCAATGGTACCGCTGGTAGCAGTGTGGAAGGCCTAATCAACAGTTCATCGCCCAACTATACGGAACCCGTCGCCGATAGCCCCGTAACCCTGACCACTATTGCTGACACCTACGTACGGGACGGAGCGGCCTATCAGCAGTCCAATTACGGCACTGCGTCCACGCTGGCTATTAAAAACGATGCTGAAGGGTATAAAAGGGAAGTCTACCTGAAATTTGATTTAAGCGGTTTTAATGCTCCTTTAGATAGTGCAATTTTACGTCTGCGAGTCAATAATGCCAATGCCACGGTTACCAACACCACCTGGGAATTTTACGACGTAGCGGATAATTCCTGGACAGAAACGGGGCTGACATGGTCAAACCGGCCCCTGCCCGGCGGTAAGATTGGTGAAGTAAAAGGGTCCGTGGCGGGAACGTATGTAACGTTGAAAATTACCAACGCAGTTCGGGCCCGGCTGGCCAAGGACCAAATCCTGACCTTACGTGTTTCTTCTTCCGCCTACGGAAGTACCACCGATGCCCAGTTTACCGCCCGGGAAAACGCAAATGCCAGCCAGCGGCCTCAGCTTACGTTGTATCCCAGCGTAGTAGCGTATGACCAAGAGTTAGCCCGGGTTACTTCGGTAGCGGATGCCTACGTGCAGGGAGGAGCTAGTGCGGCTACTAATTATGGTTCCCAAACGGTATTAACCCTTAAAAATGACGCAAGTGATAACACCAAACGAGAGGTATTTTTGAAATTTGATCTGGCGAGTTTGCCTTCAACCGCTGGTCAGGTTCTCTTACAACTCTACGTTCCCTACGCCGGAGCCACTATTACCCAAACAACCTGGGAATGCTATGAGGTTGCCGACCAAACCTGGACTGAAAGCGGAATTACCTGGAATACCAAGCCTTCGCCTTCCTTGAAACTAGGCGAGATTTTGGGCACACCGGCGGGAAACTTCGTGACGCTGGATGTAACGGAATGGGTTCGTAGTAAACAAAGACTTAGTGGGGGAGCTAACCCATTGCTGGGTAGTATCAAAATCATTTCTACTTACTCGGGAAGTACAACGGATGCCCAGTTTTCTTCCCGCGAGCAAAGCAACACCACCTTTCGCCCGCAGTTGATTGCGAAAGCTGCTGCCCAATCGTTACCCGTGGTATTAACGCATTTTGAGGGTAAGCGTCTGTCTGAGGAATCTATTGAGTTGAACTGGGCGACCGCTCAGGAGAAAAACAACCGCTATTTCCAACTGGAAAGAAGCAGAGATGCTCAGAATTTCGAGCGTATTTACCAGCTTGTAGGCCAGGGTACGCTTCAAAAGCGGACGTACTACCAATATGTAGATGCCGCAAAAGGAGGGACTTTTTATTACCGACTTCGGCAGACGGATGAGGATGGAAAGCAGACCGTGTCGCGAATCATTGCCGTGACCAGTCCCGCCCCAGTTCTTACCATAGGCCCTAATCCCACGAGTGGATGGGTTCGATTGAACCTGAATCAGGAGCCTACCGAATCCTTGACGGTCGATTTGTATTCATCTACGGGTCAGCACCTGGGGCGTCAAAGCGAACAAAAGGCAATCTTTGACTTCGACTTGTCAGGCCTGATGAAAGGGGTGTATCTCTTGAAAATAAGCTATCAAAATCAAATGCAAACGCTTCGCATTTTACGCCACTAGCAGGTTTGCTAAAGTAACGGATTTCAATGCCAAAGGGGCTACAAAAGTTAAGTGACTTTGACATCTACTCAACTTTTGTAGCACATGTCTTTATTAAGAGAAGCCAAATGCTCGGAGCTATAACGTATTAATTTCCAGATGAACGTCGGATAGGCTTTATCTGAGCGATAGCTATAATCACTCAGCTTCTGAGAAATAGGTAATGGTTTAAAGTATACCTTATCGGGTATACTTTAAACCATTACCTATTTTTTATACCCGATCGGTTACATTTATAAATAAAACAGCCTATATTGTACCCGAAAGGGTATATTATGAACTTGGCAACGTTTATCAAAGAAAGGCGTAAAGCTGTCCATTTAACGCAACCAGAACTAGCCGAAAAAGCGGGCGTAGGCTTACGCTTTCTTCGAGAGCTTGAGCAGGGAAAACAGACGCTGCGTCTGGATAAAGTAAATCAGGTGCTGCAATTATTTGGATATGAGGTCGGACCAGTCCTCATGAATCGCGATCAGGAATCATGAGAAAGGCAACCATAAAAATGGGTACCCAGGTAGCGGGTTGGCTGACCCAGGATGAAAATGGGTATCATTTCATCTATGATTCAGACTATCTGAAAAACCAGGGAGTTAAGCCTATCAGTTTAACATTGCCCTTACAGGAGAAAGCTTTTACCTCCAATGTTTTATTCCCATTTTTCGATGGACTCATTCCAGAGGGCTGGTTACTGGAGATCGCGGAGAAAAACTGGAAGCTTAATCCCAGAGATCGTATGGGATTATTACTGGCTTGCTGTAAAGATTGCATTGGGGCGGTCAGTGTAGAAGAAGTAAAGGAGGAAGACGTATGAAAAGGTGCTTATTCTGTTATAAACCTTTGGAAGAGGAGACAGGCGATTTTCATAAAGCCTGCTCTAAAAAAATATTTGGCCGATTTACCGCTCCCGATTTACCCTATTCGGAAGCTGATTTGGAACCCCTGGCAAAACAGGTCATTCAAAGTCAAACAGCCGTGACGGGTGTACAGGCTAAATTATCCATTCACATCACGGAAAACAGTATTGGTTCTCAACGATTTACCATCGTTGGTTTGTGGGGCGGATACATTTTAAAGCCTCCTACGCTGTTTTATCCTCAGTTACCAGAAGTGGAAGACCTGACCATGCACCTGGCTCAGCTAGCGAAGATTAAAACGGCTCCGCACAGCTTAATCAGGCTAACTTCAGGCCATTTAGCTTACGTTACCAAACGTATAGATCGAACCCCAAAAGGGAAGTTAGCCATGGAAGACATGTGTCAACTGACCGAGCGGCTAACCGAGGATAAATACCAGGGAAGCTATGAGCAGATCGCAAAAACTATTCAGAAATTTTCTGCGAATCCAGGTCTGGACGTCGTAAATTTCTTTGAACTGGTGCTATTTTCTTTTCTGACGGGAAATGCGGATATGCATTTAAAGAACTTCTCCCTGCTGGAACAGCCTCCCTTGGGAATGGCACTTGCTCCGGCCTACGACCTGGTAAATACGGCCTTAGTTAACCCCGCCGATCAGGAAGAGTTGGCTCTTACTTTGAATGGGAAAAAGAAGAAAATCAAAAGGCAGGATTTTGTCACAGCCATGCGTACGCTGAAGATAGAAGAACGGCAGCAGACCAATATTTTTAAAAAGATGGAAAAAGCGTTTCCCCAATGGCTCCATCAAATCGAGATCAGTTTTTTGAGCGAAGACTTTAAAGAACAGTATAGACAGATCATGAGTGACCGATGGCAGAGAATAAAAGAAGAAAATATTTAAATTCAGGTGTTTATAATAAATAATACTATCATATATTATATGTATAATAGTATCAAAAAGATATCATGAATAGCTATTTTAAGGTCACCCATGAACTTGTAAAGTTTTCTTCTGATTTTTCAAATCATTTATTCTGTGAATATAAACATCCCGAAAGTTTTAAAACTTTCGGGATGTTGTACCCAAGGATAACAGGCTCGTCATATAGCTTTAAAGGGTCGTTTTTTCGGCGAAAAGCTTAGCTTACCAACGTTTAATCCGTTAGCTGGTATAAAAGTCAGCCTAGTTCAGTCGGCTTGAGCCATTTTCACGCCTTTCCAATTTGACCTAATCCTTTGCTTTCAAAAATCTTATCTAGTTAGCAGGATAAGGAATGGCTACTCCACTGCTCAGAGGCTCTCCTAAATTGGGAAGGCCATTCGCTTGCTAGGTAAACTTTTGTGCCCTTGGCGAGCGGCCCCGCAACCTTGACCCGATTGCGAATTAGCATGATATAAAATCCAGTCTTCTTTCCCATTCGGAGATTTGAAGAAACAGTTATGACCGGGAGCAAATACATGGCGAGAAGGAGCCTGTTGAAAGATAGGAAGTGCATTTTTCTTCCATGACTTCGCATCCAATAGATTAGCTCCGTCAGTGACAGAAAGCATAACCCACGGAGTTTCTACGGTACTGAGATTTGGAGTGCCCATTCCTTAGAGGGTCGTTGTCTTCTTGAACGAAGGCAGTTGAGGGAATTTCGCTATACCCTTGATCTGCTATTCAAAGTAAAATCCAGAAAATTACTAGCCTTCCTAAAATTTTGACATTTAATAATAGAAGCGTTCACAGATTCAATGCGTTATAGTATATAGTGATTAATGATTCATTTAAATAGGGAAATGTTATAATTTGAGGTTTTATAACATTTTAAGAACGGACGTTGATAGAATGTCATTTTTAATCTTTTTACTTACCTTTACCCGTGGAACACCCCTTTTTTACCCATTTCTCTCTTTTGTCAATTTGTCATGCTTCAAGCTTATGTTGCTTACTTCCGGGTTTCCACCCAACGGCAGAGTCGATCGGGTCTCGGACTCGAAGCTCAGCAAGCGGCCGTCGATGCGTTCTTAAGAAATAGGGGAGAAGAGATCAAGCGATTCACCGATATTGAGTCGGGTCGAAAGAATGACCGCCCCCAGCTTCAGGCCGCCATCGCGTATTGTAAAGCTCATCGAGCCGTCCTTCTCATTGCCAAGCTCGACCGACTCACGCGTAATGTTGCTTTCGTCTTCACGCTTCGGGATGCGGGCGTGGAGTTTGTTTGCGTGGATATGCCTGAGGCCAATACCCTGACCATTGGCATGATGGCTACCATGGCTCAGTACGAACGGGAGCTCATTGCCGAGCGGACCCGGCTCGCCCTGGCTGAGAAAAAAAAGCGAGGGGAGACGCTGGGAAATCCTTTAAATCTAACGGAAGAAAGTAGACAGAAGGGGCGAAGCGTTCAGCAAGCCAATGCCCGGACCAATGAAAATAACCGTAAAGCCGGACTCCTGGCCGAGTCGCTTCGCAAGGGGGGGCACAGCTGGGCCGAGATCACCCGCCTCTTTAATGCCAATGGCTTTTTGACCCGTCGGGGAAAAGCGTTTACCATCAAGCAGGTTCAACGAGTGGTCAAGCTACTAGAACGTTGAGCGGGAAAGCAGTTTGGCGTTTACTCTTCTAGATATGTACAAAGCAAAGAATCGATTTCTAACCTTATGCTTTTAATTCAAATTCTGAATTGTATATATCTTTAATAAGATTTCAAGTTTGTTTAGATTACTCTACTTCTTTTTCGTAATTTATTCTTCGTATTGACAAGTTTAGTAGAAGGATTAAGTATTGATTCAAATCCTTTCTACTTTTATTCTAGTTTTACCCATCGATTGTAAAAATTCCATTGTATTCAGATAGCATTTTTATCTTTTTACAGTACCTAAAAGGACATCATTGATTTCGTTTAATTGTACACTTCAGTAGTCTTTTAAGAAGTTGATAGGACATGAAGCTGATAATTATAAGTTTTCCTGATAAAACAAAACTACGTTTTCGAATGCATGCTTATATTCACCACTCGCGTATGTCCCCAAAAGTAAGTTATGCAACTGATTATCAAAATAGGAATAGACAACTGTAGAAGTAAAACTTTCACTAGTGATACCCCTTTTTGCATTTTTAATTAAGCGATGTGTAGTAGACAAACATCACTCTTCAATAGCACTTATGTGTCAATCTTCCTCTCGGGACAAGTTTTGTAAACTCGCTTACAACAGGTGTACTATGGGGATAGCTCTGGGAAAACATATATTTTAAATGTTCCCTTCGCTACGAGATGAACGCTGTTCTGATGAAAATAATGAATTATGGGGTTATTCTCCAACACGTAGGAGTTATTTCACACTTTATCTTAGTAAAAACTAAAGTCTGTAGCTTCGAATACAAATAATTCTCCCAGTTAAGTTCTTTCCTTACTTCTTTTGGATAGGAGACCGTATACTATATGCTACAGAATAGTATTATTATTCACCTTTCAACCCCTACCAATTAATATCTTTCGTATATATAATCTTCCGGTGTGAAGTATTCAGAAGCAAGTACCATAAGAATGGCATCTTCGGAAAAGTCATCCATTTGATGCCAGTCTTCAGGATTAAGAATTAGGCACTTGTCGGCTGAATTAAGAACAAATTGCTGCTTATGCTGACTGTTATCATTGTAAATGGTACAGGTTCCTTGCAAACATATAGCGGCCTGTATAGTATGATGATGCCGATGTCCGCCCCGAATCGAATTATCTACGCCATAAATGTAGAAAATACGTTTAATTGGAAAAGGAATTACTTTTTCGACTACCGTAAGGTTACCACGTTCGTCGGTAAATGTTTTCAGGTCGATGAGATGAGCCACAAGGTTCTAGATATTGAGTTAATAGGATTTAGTTTGTTTGTAGTAGTCTGGTAGAAACATTTAATGAAAAAATTGACTTTCTGCCAAATTGCTGTTCCCAATGTAGCGGATGCAAAAGTTCATGAAATCCGATATCTTAGTAAAGTGGCAGAATTTGCGTTGCTGCGTAACGCTAATGCCTATACGTATAGTTTATAGAGGCAGGAAATTACATCCCTGTTTAAGACATTCCGTCTTCAGATCGTCGGTAATACCATTTCAGATACGCTTTTTGTCACTAGCATAAAGAGGCCATACGCTGCATGATGTTTCTGAAAGAAATAAACTGCCCGTACTCCTCGGGAATATCGAATTCTTCCAGATCAAAAGTCAGCGTAACCGCCTGCATACGTCTCGGGTTGGATTTCTTTCTATCATGGGTATTTCCACTGCCGTCGCAACGGGAGCTTTCCGGGTAAAGATACGAACCAGGTTAATGAGTTCCCGCCAAAGCGTCTGCGAGCCAAAGTCACTAAATACCAAACCAGGTTCAGGACTTACCGCCACCGAACGAATCTCTACTTTTCTCTGCATGAGTTTTCGAATCAACTCAATTTCAAACACAAATGAATTGGTTTGCGTAGCCAGCATTTCATTCAATACCTCCCGACGCAGAGCCTTGATACCCGCCTGCGTATCTTTGATTCGGGGGGAAAGCAGAAATACATTCAGCATTTTCAGACACTGGGATATTACCTTCCGCTTGAAAGGTAACTGCCGGAAATACTGTTTACTGCGAGCCCCATACACAAACTGACATCTGGGGTTGACTTGCAGTAACTCCACCATCTCTACCACCGGTTCGATGCCGAAGGGAAAATCAATGTCGGTATAAATAATAATTTCACCGTGCGAAGAAGCCGCCCCTTTACGAATGGAGGCTCCTTTGCCCTGGTTTTCCTCATTGTTTAAGAAAAGAATACCCGTCTCCCGGCTCAAGCGTTCGACTTCTTCCATTTGCAAACGGGTAGAACCGTCGTTTGAAATGATGCATTCAAGTTCGTATGCGGGCCAAATGGCCTTGAGTTCCTGCATACGTTTCAGAATCAAATTACTCCAGCCTTCCGAGGGGTTATAGCAGGGAATAACTAGGCTGATTCTCAGGGGTTCGGTACTTACGTTGTTGAAGCCCACGACTAATCAATTCAAATTGTAAAACAAACCAAATCAGCGTACAGGGAATGACTTTCATGAGGTAGGGATAGAAAAACTCCCTACGCCAGAGGGGGGGGCAAAGGTCCGTGGCAGGAAAAATGGCCAGCAAAACGCCCAGCACCGCACAGGTATACGCCCAGCGGGGCCGCTTTCCTTTTTCGAGTAAAATATAGAGAGCCGCTCCTTGAATAGCGATGATGTACGTTTGAGCTTCAGCGGCATGATTAAAGAGAATGACCCATAAGCATAAGTAAGCCAGTAAACTCAAACGAATACTCATTAAACACTCGTTCACTCATCAATTTCATTTAACACTACTGATGCATCATACTTTTTATCTACAATTATCAAAACAAAAGCTGTAGAAGCATAAGTTTGCTTTAAACCTAATTCCTTCTTATAATTCAAAATAATTTGACCCTCCCTGTCTTTTTTTAAGCTAATAGGGTGTAAAAAAAAATCCTCCTCTACTTTAGGCTCTGTTAAGGCAATAACAAATTGTTTAGAGAAATCGATTGAGGTTGATATTTCTTCTTTACCCATCATGGAAGACGAACTGAAAAAAGTATCTAAATCATGTTGTGTATAGATATTAGGATAAGCTAATCGACCATGGACTGAATTATTTATGTAATACCCTTGAGCAACCTTAAAAGGTATATCCGTTTCATTAACATTGGCAGAAATATCATCTTTATCTACGGCTATTATTCTTATTATGTATTCTTTACAAGCTAGAGCATAAATAAAAAATAAGCTTACTGATAAATTGACTATAAGTGCTTTCATTGTCTTTAATGTAGTTAATGAATTCGTTGAATTGGCTTTCATTAATCCTAGATGAACATTTATTTATAGTTAGTAATTTGTAATTGATAGTATATATATTATAAATTAATGATAAAAGTGTGTATAGTTTTTATGTATTGACTATAAGGGGATTAACTTTAAATATTGATCAATACCATTATTGCATCTGTATTGTTTAGTACGTATAGTTTGAACTAAACACTTTTCATTTGATTTAGAAACATTACTACTATTTAGAATATGATGTAAGTGAAAAGCAATTCCACCAAATTTTAAAACTTGTTTGGCAATTCCTGCGTGCATTAAGCGTAAAGCAATATCGTTATCTTCTCTTCCCCAACCGTAAAAATCTTCATTATAGCCATTGACTCTGATCAGATCCTCACGCCAGAACGCCATATTACATCCTCGTAATTTCATAAAATCAGAAATATGATATCGTTTCGAAAAATATTTCCTTAAAATTTTTATACGCAGAACATTGAATTTGTTTTTTAACCCATCTTGTATGGGATGAAATACTAGTTTACCAGTTTGTATTGTCTTTTCTGACAAACGCTTGTTCATCAAAACCCGGCTGCCGGTCATAAACGTGCCCGGTTTGCTGAGTTCCAGATGATCTTCAATGAAATGTTTGTGAAGAATAAGGTCTCCGTCCACCTGAATGATGTAATCCTGGGTAGCTCTGGCGATGGCCTTATTGCGAATTTTAGCTAATTGAAAACCTTCATCCGCCTGCCATACGTGAATCAGAGGCACGGGAAACGTCTTTCTCAGACTTTCAATCAGATCATACGTCTCAATCGTTGAACCATCGTCGGCAATAATAACCTCGTCTGGAAGAACGGACTGACGACTGACACTGAGTAAACAAAGGTGCAGAGCTTCAGGCCAGTTGTACGTTGAAATGAGGAGAGTCGTTTTTACTACACGATTTGAATTAACTGCGGCCATATCCATTGTCACAGGTTTTGATATTGTTCGATACGACCTTTAAGTTTTAGGGTAAAAATTAAGAGCAGGTACTTGAAAAAGTTTTACTATTCCTAGTACACTATATTGTGTAGAATTAATCATTCTAATACCTAATATGTATTATTTAGATAGCATAAATCGAACTCCTAAGTTTAGATTAAACTTTAGAGGGTCTTTTTGGTAAATAGTCTCTAAACTACTTTTATTTATAAAATAATATTCAATCCCTGGCTCTGCCAAGATACTAAGCTTAGGTGTTAATAAATATTGAAAACCTATTGAAGTACGGGCTGCAATATGTAAAGGCTTATCTGTAACACGCTCCGAAATTCCAATAGTAGTTTGATTGTGTAAAGTATAGCTATCTTGGTATGAACCAGTTACTGCTTTTTTAATATGGGACCCAATGGTTAGATAACTAGTAAAACTCTTATACTTCATAATATTAAAATTAAGCTGGATTGGGATACCGATGTAGTGTAGTGTAAGTTCACGTTTTACATATGAATTCGCACTTCCTGACTGTAGCTGAGATTTCAGCTTCGTATAACTTAACCCATAAACAAAGCTTAACCTTTCAGTTAACTGATGTTGAGCAGATATACTAGCGGTGATAGGAGCTTTATACTTGACATCGGTCGCTACAGCTTCAAGTTCATTAGCTAATAGTATATCGTCATATAGTTCTTTGAACGGAGTGCCTGGTAACTCTTCACCGACAATAGGATTTCCATCACTACTAGTATAGCCACTAAACTGTTGACTAGGATCACTAAACATTTGACCTGTAGTTAGGTTCATAGCAAAAGGTTTAACCTTGTGTCTAGTTTTTACTTGGGCTATTTCCTCTTCCAAAGTATCTTTTATTTCTTTCAATAGAGGTTGCTTATCTGTTTTAGCTTTAGCGAGATTAGTACTATCCATCTTATCTATATTTTTCACTAGGGTTTCCCAGGAGACGGTTCGATCGAATAAATAAGGGCTGGCAATAAAATTACTTTTATTTACTTTTGAATTA
>NZ_JAUTAM010000009.1:0-82879 GCF_030818595.1 Siphonobacter sp. SORGH_AS_1065 | reverse complement strand
ATGAATCGAATTTGGTCAGCAGGAATGTGATAGGTTTCTACCAGCTTGTTTTTTAACGCATGGTAGACATCAAATTCTTTACCCGCACCAGGGGTGCCCATATCACAAAAGACCATCTGTGTGCCTTTGTACGGATTAGACTTTTCGTAGTATTCGAAAATTTTTGAAGCTGCTGCTGATACCTTACTTCCAGGATGATCTTCCAGGCTGGGATCCACTAATCGCATATCTAGAGCTGCCTTTTTCGAATAATTAGTAGCAATCAGCATTTTGGCATTCCCTTCCTTTTCTGAAAGAGGAGCTCTACCTAGAAGGGTGCCATCCCCGGTTTTGGCAAACTCAATTAGACGGGCTGTAAATTCAGACTGATCTGGGGTCGGTTTTAAAACGATGAGTTCAGTAACTGCTTCTGGCCGCTTGACACCAACCATAGCAGCCGTTTTATAATCGGTAACCTGGTTATAAAAACTGGCCAGCTCAGGCACTTTAGTAAAGTGACGGAATCTGGACTTTTCAATAAGCTGATTCGTAACACTATATTCGTAGTCAGTAGTTTTTTTTGCGAATACTGCCAACCAGGAGTCAAAATTTTCAATATTCTGCTTTTTTAATTCTTCTGGCCGCAAGTATTTAAAAAGAAGGTACAACTCTGTCAAGGAGTTAGAAATGGTCGTTCCTGAAGCAAACACCACCCCACTATCCCCACCTCTAGCTTGTTGAAGCGTCCGCGTAGCAATGAGCATGTTAAGAGCTCGCTCAGAACCTTTAGGGTCCCCCAGTCCCGCTACTCGGTCGTGCCGAGTGGTGAATAAGAGGTTCTTGAATTTATGCGACTCATCTACGATGAGAAAGTCTATTCCCATTTTTTTGAAATCGACGACTTTATCTCGTCGGCCGTCAATCTCCTGAGTTAGCTCTTCTAACTTCGTGGAAAGGTTTTTCTTTCTGGTCTCTACGCCTTTATATAGAGATGAACGAATGCTTTCGCCGCTCTGACGTAGCGTTTCCAGATCATTGTCTATATTTTCTAGCTCTTTATTAATAATCTTTCTTTCAACTTCTTTGCTCTGTGGGATTTTCATGAACTGATCATGAGTCATAATGATACAGTCCCAGTTGTTATTAGCGATTTTGCTGAAGAAGGCTTCACGATTTTGTTTAGAAAAATCGCTTTCACTCGGAGCAAGAATTTTAGCTTCAGGATAAGCGGTACGATAGGAATCAACAATTTGACCAATATTCGCTTTTAGTCCCGTGATCATAGGTTTATTGGCGATGCCTAGACGCTTAAGTTCGTAACTGGCCGCAATCATGGTCATGCTCTTCCCTGTACCTACTTCATGGTCGATAATTCCCCCCCGCTGCTGAAGTATCATCCAGACGGCATCCTTTTGAGAAGTATACAAATCCTTTATACCCAGGCCAGCCCTATTCATATCCTTGAACTCCAGATGTGAGCCGTCAAACTTCCCCCGAACTGTAGAATTGAAAAGTTTATTGTATTGATTTTCAATGCCTTGTTTTTCTTGGGGAGTTAGATTTTGTAGGTATTTGTCAAATTCATCGCGGATAAGCTGAACTTTGGTAGCTATTAACCGAATACTTTCCGTATCCCGTACTTTGACGGGCTCTCCCGCAGGATTAGATACTGTCTTCGTAGGATTAGGGAGCGTATCAAGAAGGGCATGTTCCAGTAAGTCCAACGCAGTATATTTTCGGTTCTCCGTTTTGACAGAGTACAGCGTATCCATCGTATGATTAGGCTTGCCCCCGTACTTTATTTTTGCTTCATATGCATCTAAAGAGGGGGAATACTTGACATCAATAAAATCACTAAAGAGCTTACTAGCGAAATTTGAATAGACTTTTGGGTCCATCCAACGCTCACCTAAACTGATCCCGATACTGTCAAAGGGTATTTTTGCAGGTAATACCTGCTCTAGAAACTTCAAAGAGTGTTGCAGCTCACCCTTTTCTTGATAGCCTGGTTCTTTTTTAATGAGCTCTATCTTATCCAGAATGTGGCCTGAACCAAATTGGTCTTTCGTCTGATACTCTTTTTCTGCTGGAGAATAATAGATGAGCTCCTTTAGATCGTTGCGTACATCGGCTGGACTTTTGAGTGCCAAATCTGCCATGTAGTGGAGATCGATTTTACCATAGGCATTCAAAGACGCAAGCAAAGCTTGTTCGGATGTGAAAAAATCAACTTTAGCTTTGGCAATCTGAGTAGACTCAAAAAAAATGTCAGCCTTGACAAACTGTTTGTTTTCTACTTTTTCAAGCGAAAGAATTTCCCTACCAGATGCATCAAGCAGTAAGGTGTCTACATTGTTCTTACTATTGAGTGGCCCGAAGCGATTCGTAAATGTATGGTAGGCTACGTTAAGGAAATTTCTTAGGACTGGATCTTCTTGCTGCGTGCTTCTTTCAACATTATTGAGATGTAGATAGGTATTCCTTAAGATCATAAACTCATCGAGTTTACGATCCTGGTTTTTGCTGACCGATAGAGGAATGACTATGCCCTCATTTAAGTGGCCCAGTATGTTTTTTTCTCTAACAATCATCCCATCTTGTAAGAAGGCAAAGGCTTTACCTGTGTAGGGAATGGGTTCTGTTTTCTTATCGACAAAGGCACTGAAGAGATCGAGCTGGCCGCTAGAAACTTGAGGCTGTAATCTAAACTCTTCATACTGTAATCTAAACTCTTCATACCGTGAAACACTAAGTCGTGTTAAGTCTCGATCAAGTATTTTACATAAATCTGTGTACAGATGATCTAATGTTCCTGTATAAATATTTCGGAAACCAGGTTGCCCATATTGGTTAGTTGATACTTGGATAGCAGAAGCAATGACATGATCTCCGCCTAGAAAAAGCGAGCTAATGGGTATGCCTTGGTCCTGGGTGGATTTTATAAAGCTCTCTTGGAGCGGTGAAAAGTGAAGACTAGGGCTCTCTTTTTTTTGTAAGATAATCAGATCAGTACCAACCTGAGTACCAGCACTACCAAATAGCCCATGTGGGAGTCGAATCGCTGACACTAAATCAGCTCGCTCCATGAGATGCTGTCTAAACTTCTCATTAGTTGACGTATTAAGAAAGTTTTCAGTAGTAATGTAGGCTAAAAGCCCACCCGCTCTCGTGCAATCTAAGCCTTTGAGCATGAAATAATTGTGTATAAATTTGGTTGATTCCCGCTCGGCAGGTAAGCCATTCTTATAAGCTGGATCAAAAACCGAAATATTGCCAAACGGGATATTACTGGTAACAAGGTCAAAGTAATTATGGTAGGTATGGGAAATTTCTTCAAAGCCCTTCGTATAAACTTGATCAGACGATTTAGCATTAAGAATCAAACCAGCTATTAAGTCTTTCTCAAACATAATACCCTGTTTGATGGGCCACACTTCACGAAGACTTTTAATGAATTGTCCATTTCCAGCACTCGGATCAAGGACCGTACTAACGTTGATTCCTTGGGACTTAAGAGAACTGCCCATCGCATGAACGATGTGCTCAGGGGTGTAATAGCTAGTAAGTGTACTGGCTTTTAGGGAGCTGAGATAGTCAGATTTGCGATTAGGTACATATTGGTCAAGGAGTTGATGTAATCGCATTACATAGGGCCGCTGCCGCTGGTTGGTCGCATTCCAGTCCCGATCATCGTGCGGATTCCTAAGTATTTCTTTTAATCCACCAAAGCCTGCATATTTGGCTAGTACCCACCACTCATCATCAGAGGCTTTCGCAGACTTACTTGATAATTTTAAGGCAAGCTCAATGGCATCTAGGTTGTCTTTAAACTGTTGAGTAGAATGAAAAGACATCTTTAATGGATTTAATTTAAGGATTCTAATACTTCAGCTATAGCGGTATTGATCGATTCGTCTATACTCATGCCATCCAATCTGAATTCTTCATATTTAGCGGCCATTAATTCACTGGTACATTCAATAAAAGCTTTTCTTTCTTCACTGGTTAATGAATTTTCAAGTGAAGTTTGTTCAATAAAAGCAATCAGCTTTGCTTTAAAGTATCCAGGTTCCATACTTATTGTTAAAATAAAAATGCTGTTTGAAAGTAATGATGAACTGATTCTCTGTAACTTGAATCAATACTTTTAACTCACGAGAAAGCGATAGATAAGCTAGCGATAAAAGATAGAGGTGCTTTATATGATCTGATTAATAAATAGATAGGTTCGTATACTGAAGCAAATTAAGTAAATAGATCTATATAATTAACTAAAGGTATATTTTAAACCTTACATCTTTAAGTTTAATTGATTGTAAATCAGTTCTTTATATAAAGAAAATGTTCTCTAAAATTGCATTTGATCAGAAAATATCTGAACCAATTTGGTCCTAATGAAAGATTGGCTGATTCATAACATCAAACAGGCTTGATCTAGCGAAGCCTTTTCGATCGCCTCAAAAATCTGAGATATTCCTAATCGGATAGCTATCACGTTAACGCTATTCATAGCCGTTGCAGATCAAGAATGAAAGTTGATAAATATTCGAACGAAACAGGCCCTCTATTAGAAACGAAGCAGATGGATAGTGGCACAAAGGAACCTGATGCAAAGAAGATAGCTAATATTTTGATCGTTCTATGAAACATGAAATAAATGCCAGAGAAAAATGAGAATCGTCACGGAGTCATGGCGTTAGGTAGTTGGTTATGGCCAGCTATTCAGACTAATGAGTTTCCGAACAGCACGTTTACCACTACGCAGGCTCAGCGGTTACTGAAAAGGGAAAATTAGTGGAAGCAGCAGAAATGGCTAGTTCAGCCGTTATCGTAGGCCACTGGTGCAGTTTGGCAGATATTAAAAATATCAAATTACATTCTCAAAATACTCCACAATAGAAGAAGAAGTATTCCAATGCCTATTTATGGTTTTCAAAGTTTTGTCAGTAATATATCCTTTAAATCTAGTGAATTGAAGCAAAATAGCTTGGAATAGTTGACAGGTATTAGCTAAGGTAACAGAGCAGGAACGACTGCTACAGGTTTGTTACATTTGCTTAGTTTAGATGTCACGATATGTTAGCATTAATTGTTATTATAAACCCAGATTTTGGGTTTATTTCTTATTTAACCTCGGTCATGGCTGAACTGCGTTGAAAAGTATATTTTTGTAAATGGTCTTATAAGCAGTTGTTTGCAAACATTGTGGTCAAACTCAACAGGTCAAACGCTATGGTACTATCCGGAGCGGTACGCAACGATACCGTTGCTTTGACTGTGGCGACCGTCGCACGGTCGTACATTCGTTAAAACCTACACCCACAAAGCACGTGATCCGTTGGTCAAGGCTCAAATTACCCAACTTGGACTCAATGGAAGTGGGGTGTGTGATACCGCCCGAGTATTGGGCATCAATCGAAATACGGTTAGTAGTCATTTTAAAAAAAGTAGTCAGGTCTTATCCGTTAACTCTAAGTACATAGGCAAAGAGCTGATTCTGAGCTTAAAAGTCGACGAGTCGTGGCCACCATGAAATGGTCATTTGTAGGCAGCAAACAGCGACAGCGCTGGCTGTGACGGTCGGCCGCTGCCGTGGGTTGAAGAAGCGAAAACGGGCGATGTCGTTGCTTTCGTGTCGGTTCGGCGTTCCGATTGGCCGACGGACTCACCAAACGTTTCGGGCTTTGATGGCCCTACTTGAAGCGTCCTGCATCAGCGTGAGTCGCGGGATCACTGATGCCTGGTGACGGATGACTGCCCCGGCCTACTTTGACTGCCTGGATCAATCCATTCGCCTGCAATGCAAAGCTTTGTTACAAAGTTTGGAACGCAAACACCTCACTTTGCGAACACGTATCAAGTGACTGGCCCGGTGAACGATTTGTTTTCAAACGGTCCGTCGTACGGTCGATTGAGGTCCACGACGCGATTATTCGCCTATTCATCAACCAGTTTTTCTTCGACCATAAACTCAGTTAAGCCACTACCACCTTCTTAAGTTAATAACAGCTTCTTTCAACTGGCTGCAAATTTCATCAAATAGCTACTGAATTTGGAATAGATCATAATGTTTCCATTCTTAAGGAGTTGATATGGCCAACATAACGCCCTAATTGTCTGACATAAATAGTGCATTGCAGTCTTACAGGCTTTTCGCCCCTTATAGCCTACTACATCACCCCCGTTTTTGGCGGAGGCATGACTACCATCAAACTCAACACTCGATAGGTATAAATGTTTCAGATTTTGCTTAACAGATTAATCCAAATGGTCTTCCAACAATCGGCTTTACCGCACGGGCGACCCCGTCCACTTATTAGTGGTAATAAAAGACCGAATTCCAGTTCAACACTTTGTCCGTAAAGAACTGTTTTGTAGGTAACTCACGCCATTAGCCACCCGTTTTAAAGCGATAGAAATGCATTCTACGATCTCCATAAGTGGACCTGTCGTCTCATAACCTCGTGTTCCAATGATTAGATGTGGTAAAATACACTTTTCAATTATAGATTTGTCTATGATCCCCATTACTATATTTATGTAAAGTTACCACTTCAAAACTCACACGGTTTTGAGGATTTTAACTAAAGTTTAAACAGCTTCATTTTTATTATTTGGTATTTTATACGTTACATCAATATTTACATTGATAATTGTAAATATATTTTCCCCCTGTAGCTATACACATTGTTTATGTTTTCTATATCTTTGTTATAAGATAACTACATCATCTAATGATATTCATAATATGGGCCTATTGTCGTTTCTATGAATATGGGAATGTATATCATGATTTATGATCATTATTTGAGATTTAAATGATACCTATTGAAGTATTTTGTATGATATTGAATTTATACAAAGATAGAAGAAAGTTAACTCTTATAGTATAACTTCAAAGTCTATTTAAATTATTTGTTAGTATGTGCCGGTTACTGTTACAGTAACATAAATAGTTTTATCTATAATGCTAAAAATAATTAATTTAAAGATTTATTTACTACCTAATAGGATTACTCAAAAATAGTAAAAGTTAGAGGTTGCTTCAGCAGATGGCTATAGCTCTGTTGCATAGTTTTGAAACATGCATTTTCAGACTCCAATAGCCTTCTCCTTAGGTCGACATAGACAATGCAAGTACCTTTTATGGGATGATTTCACAGTTACGAGTGCAATTATAGATGGGTTTTACCCGGTTTATACTACTACTAAAGTACCCGTGTAACAAAGCCCCCTGGCTATGTTTTTGATTAAAGAATATTTTTTGGAAAATTATTATCATTTTTTATTCTAAGTTCTTCATAAAAGGTTTGTGACTATGGCACGGTCTTAATTGAAGTTGATACTAAATTTATATAAATTTGGAGACTTTTTAGATTACTTGAAATACAACAATAATTGATACTCATCAAATATATTTTACTTAAGTAAACATATTTCACTTACCCGTTGTGCGGATTAAATAGTGATTCGGTTATACAATTAAATAATTGATAATCAGATAACTATCTAATATATATATATAAAGCGAAAATCGGACAGCTAGGGCCTATAAGATATTTCAAGCTCTTCTTGAGGGGCTGCCCCTTAGTAACTTGTTGATCGTCAATTGGCCTTGATGAAATCAATCCGCACAACGGGTATTTCAATTTATTTATAAATTAATTAAAATGTTTGTTTATATATATTATATTTTCATATGTTTACTTGTATATTATTAATTAATATATATAAATATTGAATACTTTTTTGATTCATATTTCATGGTACAACTTATTTATATTATAAATTTAAAAATAGGAATATTGTTTGAAATCAATTTATAATGAATATATGATAAATACACTTTTCAATAGAAATGCTTTATATATTCCACAAGATAAGCAGCTATCTATTAGTAATTATAAAGTCTGCTTTGCAGGTTGTGGTATTGGAAGCAACATATCTGAGTGTGCTCTTAGATTGGGTTTTTTAAACCAAACATTAATAGATGGTGATCGAGTAGATTTGACTAATCTTAATAGACAAAATTATACCTTAGATGACATTAACCAGTTTAAATCATCGTCTTTATATCATAGATTATTATCAATTAATTCTAGAGCTGATATAAAAGTTGAAAATACTTTTCTTAATTCTAAGAATCTTTCCCAACTTGTTTCAGGCCATGATTTAGCTATAAATGCTTTAGATTTCCAATCTGATATACCCTTTTTGTTTGACGAATTTTGCCAGAAAAATTTTATACCTATTATTCATCCTTATAATATTGGCTGGGCAACTCTAGTTTTTGTAATTCATCCTAGCGGTCTTGGCCTTTCGCATATATCACCAAGTCATATAGATTTCGAGAAAAAAGTTGCTGCTTTTTTAATTGATAACATTGACTATAAATCAAAACAATGGCTTCAAGATATCTTATATCAATATGAATATCTTGATAAAAAACAATCGCCTCCCCAACTCGCTATTGGCTCATGGCTTGCGGCAGGAGTTTGTACTGATGTGATGTATAAAATTGCTAATAATTTAGAAGTTAAATATTTTCCAGAATTCTATTTTGTCACTTCTCATAAATAATATTTACAATTCGTCAATTTTTTATAAAAATCGTTTATTATAGATTTAATGGGTGTGCTGTAAATGCGTAAATTATTAAATTTATAAATGGTATATGAAGCAGTTAGATGTAAACATTGTGGCCACCCTGGCAGCGGTTCACCAGAATTAGTAAAGCATCATGGAACAACGCCATTGGGGAAACCTAGACTTCGCTGCTATGGGTGCGGCGACCGTCGCACGGTATAAATCTTTGTTCACCAGTATGTCAATCAAAGATATGAGCCATCTATTATGATACAAATCGTCGGAAGAGCTCTCAACGGAAACGGAATTAGAGAAATCGGTCCGAACGTGTGTTAAAAATTAGTAATTCCACGGTTCTTAAGTATTTGAAAAAAAGTAATGACTTAGTTTCCGTAAATCCAAACCACAAAGCTAACTGTCATAAAATACTCATTATCAAGGCTTACTAGTGGTGACCACCATGGAATTGAGTTATGTTGAAAAAAGAAAAATTCACGTTGGTTTTGACGGTAGGCCAGCCGTGGGTAGAAGATACCATTACTGGTAAAATTGTTGCGTTTGTATTTGATCGCCATACAAATGCTCCTTCAGAAGATTACTAGCCTTACTAGAGCAAACCTAAATAAGCATAGATCAATGCATCACCGATGCTTGGCTACCGTCGCTACTGTGGAATTACCTAGATTGTCTGGATCAATATAAACGAATTCAAGATCAATAACTCATGCAATCCATTGAACGAAATCATCTTACGCTTGGATCTAGAATCAAAAGATTAGCCCGTAAAACCATTGCTTCTCTAACGGTCCGTCGCACGGTCTCAAATTATGCATGATACAATTGTTGGCTTATTTATTAACCGATTCTTTTTTGACTTACGCCTTTAGTATACTACCGATTTAATTATCAAAAATTTATACTATGAGTAATATTGAGTTTAAATTTTTAAAGCAATCAAATCTAATTGATTTAGCTAAATTTATCGTACATCAGAATTTACCACAACACTATTCATCGAATTTGTCAATAAATAATTATACAGAGATAGTACATTCGATTTACTTGGAAGATAAAGTACTTTTTGATGCATCTTTTATTTGTGTAGCAATAAAAGATGCTCAGATAATCGGTTCTGTTAAAGTGACTAAATGGGATAATAAATGTATTTTGCCTTTACAGAAAATTTTTAATATTGATCCTTTGCAATTGAAAACTATAGAGAGTCAACAAATTTGGCATATTAGTAGGTTTGCTATTTCAATGAAAGATTCAATCAGATTGTTGAAAAAGCTTATTTCAATTGCTATCTATCCTATATGTTGTGCTGAAGGTAGTATTATGGTAGCAGAATGTGATAGTAAATTTTTAAAAACACTTAATTTAATGGGCCTATCGACACAAATATTAGCCGAAAGCACTTTTTATTTAGGTTCTGAAACTTTTCCCATATTATCTACACAAATTTGTCTTAAAGATTTTTTATACAGAAGTTGTGATTATAATTTTGCTAGTGAATTTTATCGCTCTTTTATTAGTTAAATTACTCAGTATCAAAAGTAATTAAACCAACTATTCTATTTTATGACAATCTCTATTTCTCCTAAATCTCTTATGTAAATTAGTATTATAAACCCGTTGTGCATATATTATATAACGAAAAATAGGTTGTACATACTGCTGATAAACAGTAACTTAAGAGAAGTATCTGACGTTTTCTTAAGAAAGTACAACCTAAAAACTAATTACGACAAGATTTTTCAAATCTGCAGAAGTTCACTAAAATGGAAGCTAAGAAAAGGAGACAATCTTCTAGTTTATGGTAAACCAACCAAAACTTCTGATTTTGAGATCGTTACCTTGTCAATCACAGCAGAGATCTTACAAATTACTTCGAAAAACACTCTATTCTCTGTGCTAAAAAGTGATTATCCAAATTGGTTTTCTACTCTTTTTCATCGTAGTACTTATAATCGAAGATGCAGAAAATTACAAACCTACATCTCACGGGTAGCTCAATCTATTGCCAAACAAATTAGCCTGAATAATTCCATTTTCATACTCGATTCTATGCCTTTACCCTTATGTCATCAGGTGAGGGTTTACAGAAACAAAACAGCTAATAAAAATAATGACATACCGCCTTCGCACAGATATCATGCCTCTCATAAGTGCTCTTATTTTGGCCGCCGCCGCTGCGGGTATAAGTTGTAGGTTATATTAACCGATACTGGGGTTACTACTGCCGTGGAAATCAATTCTGCTCATGGGCATGATGTACATTTCCTAGAACAATTAAAATCAATGCAATTATCTAATTGCCAGATTATTGCAGACAAAGCATATCTATCTTTAAAACATCGTCAAGAATTATTAACTACCCATAATATTGCACTAATCACGCCTGTTCGTGTAAATATGAAAAAGGAATGCAGCTTATGGTCGAATACATGTCAGCGTATTCGAAAAAAATTCGAGACTTTTTTCTCACAGTTGTGTGATCACTTTTTTATTATTGATTGGTGAAAAAGTCTATAATAATTGTAACTTGGAGTTACGATGTCAAGCTACAAACAAAGGAACTATGAATCTCTTCGCCGACGCTGTGTAGAACTCAACGAGATAGGATGGAAGCAGATGGCAATCTGCTCAGGCATTCGGTTTAACCCAAGGTTGGGTAAGCCAGACCCTGAAAAAGTATCGCCAACAGGGAGCAGATGCCTTGTAGGAAGGCAAACGTACGGGAGCCCCTGCCCGATTAAGCTCTGAGCAGCTTACTGAGCTAGTTGGCCAACTCACCAAGGGCCCTGAACATCATGGCTTTAAGGGGATATGTCTGGACACGCCCTAGGGTTAATGAAGTTATAAAAAAACGCTTTGGCGTGAGTTACGATCCTTCCCAAGTGGGGCGTTTACTCAAGAAAGCAGGTTGGAGCATCCAGAAACCGCAACGCAAAGCTCATCAACAAGATCGCAACGCTGTCCAAGAGTGGCGAGAGCAACGCTTACCCGAGCTCAAAAAAAGCCAGTGAGCAGCAGCGAGTAATTATCTACATTGATGAATGTGCTTGTTATTTATTGCCCTTGCTGGCTCATAGCTGGGGACCCAAAGGGCAAACTCCCGTGCTACTTGAGCAAGCGGGCCGAACCCATTTAAGTTTAATTGCCGTCATTGCCCCTAATGGTCGGATTTATGTAGCGGGCCAAGATGAACCTTTTACTGGTGCGGACATTGCCTGGTTCCTGAGTAAACTTTGTGGCCGTTATCGTAAACGGAATTTGCTGGTCATCTGGGATGGAGCAGCGATCCATCCCAGTCAAGAGGTTAAAACTTTTTTGCAGGCACGTGCTAATCGAGTTCATCTAGAACGTTTACCGACTTATAGTCCGGAACTAAATCCCACGGAGTTGGTCTGGGGCCATCTAAAAGGTAGTTTGAAGAGTCAAGTGTTTGGCTGTTTAAAAGACCTCACTGTAGCGATTCTTGAGCAAATCAAATGGCTTGAAAAAGAGCAGCCTAACTTAGTGAAGGCTTTTTTCGCCAAAAAAGAAATAGCCTTTATTAAGAACTAATGCACAGGCCAATAATTTATAAGGGCTTTGCTACATAGGTACTTTGGTAGTAATATAAACCGAGTAAAACCTACCTATAGTTGCACTCGTAACCGTGAAATTATCCCATAAAAGGTACTTGCGTTGTCTATGTCGACCTATGGAGAAGGCTATTGGAGTCTGAAAATGCATGTTTCATGAGCTATGCAACAAAGCCGTCTTTATCTATTATCACTCTCTGCTCAGATCTAACTGAAGTTTTAAAATTCTTAACAAAAGCTCTTGCTTTCTGATTGTTTTGATTTATATGAGTATTATAATAACTATACCACGTCCTCTTTCATTTAGATTGATCCGTTTTCTTATTCTCCATTAGGGCTTTCTTAATTCGATCGGCAATTAGCTCCCGCTCATGCTGAACCATCGTAGCCAGGATACCAATGGTTAGCGTGTTAGCTCGCGGCATATCACAGCACATGAAGTTTACTCTGGAATCTTGAAGAGTATAGACAAAGACGATGTTTCGGAGTCTTGCAATTAGCTAGGTGGCTTCCTGTAATTTGCAACAATCAATGGTGGCCTGAAGCTGGGAAACGTCATTCTTGCGGCTCAACTCAATATCGGTAAACTGCCGAATCTCTTCTCCCCTATTTTTAAGAATGTATCCAAAGCCGCTTGTTGAGCCTAGGGTCATAAACCTGACCGACCTTGACGTTGGTTGGAAACCTGGAAATAGGTAACGTAGGCCTGTAACATGACAAAGTGACAAAAGAGGAAAATGAATAAAAGTTACCTGTTCCACGGGGAGAGCATGATAAATCTACGATTTATAACATTTTACAAAGGAACCATCATGCTTTGTAATTTTTATATTTTTTATAAAAAATCATCTTTGAAACACTTATTTATTAAATTAATTTAAAATATATAGCGAAGCTTTGTCGCTTACTTCCGAGTCTCTACCTAGAAGCAGGTCCGGTCTCGGTCTCGAAGCACCAAAACAGGCCGTCGAAAATTTCACTTGATCCAAAGATGAGGTTCTGACTAGCTTCATCGACATCGAGTCGGGAAAGAAGAATGACAGGCCCCAACTTTAGGAAGCCTCGCTTATTGTAAAATTCATGGGGCAACCTTAGCTCATTGCAAAATAGGATCGACTCACTCGGAACGTCCCTTTGCGTTTAGCCTGCTACATCAGCTTTGCCGGAGTTTCCAGCACTTAGCCCTGTTTCTTTTCTCGGCCAGAGCTTTCTTAGTTCGATCCGCTATTACTTCCTTTGGTATTAAGGCATGGTAACCATGATACAACGGCAGCGTATTGGACTCCAATATGAAGTAGCAAAGAAATAGTCTCGAAGCGTAAAGGCGAAGGCTACGTACCAAATAAGTCGGTCAAGCTTGACCGGCTAAGCCGGAATGTGGCTTTTGTGATGATGCTGGGAGATTCAGGTGTTGATTTCGTAGCTTGTGATCTGCCCGATGCCAATACGCTTACTATGGATAATATTGAATCAAAGGTAAGGTCGTAATTTTATGAGTAGACGCATTTAAGCCCTAAAAAAGACTTGCCATACGCTCTTTGTAACATAAACTAATCGGCTAACTGAGCATATAAAGTTTCAATACGTTTGCGAGCTTTTCTAAAAAGCCAAGGCTATTTTCGAGAACCTTTCTGATTGAATATTTGGGGTGTTTCCATGGTAATTTAAGCCCTCGCTGATAAAGCCAACTTTAGGGAAGAAAAGAAGACAGATAGTATTTGTTACCAATTAATACACATTTAGACAGCTTATGGGTTATTTAAACTAAAAACGTACTATCATGTACGTTAGCTTTGGGGAGAGTGAAAAACCCCGCTAACCGAACAAATCCCGCAACTTATAGCCATAAAAATAGTACTTATGAAGAGCACCGTATCCTTTTTCTGGCAATGTTTCAAGTGTTTCTTTATAAACTCGATTTCGTTTTTCCCTGGTAATTTTACATACTGGTAAAGGCAGTGAATCAATGATAAAATAATCTTCAAACTATAGAAACCGTTGACCTAGGTTTTTCTGACTAAATCAATGGCATTAAACAACATTCGTTGGTAATGGCACAGATGTGTTGATTAACCATCTTTGCGGATGGTTTTAAAAGCAATTATCTGTCGGCACGGCGGCCAAAGTGCACATGTCAAACGTTATGGGACCACCCGAGGGGATACTCAACGCTACCGCTGCTACGACTGTGGCCGTACGTTCGTGGAAAGCTATACTTATCAAGCTCACGATCCAGCAGAAAAGCCCGCATTAGCGAACTGGTGCTTAACGGTAGCGGGGTGCGTGACACCGCCCGCGTTCTGAAAATCAGTCGTAATACTGTCAGTAGCAATTTAAAAGAAAAGTGACCAAGTCATTTTTGTCAATCCCGCTTTTTACAATCGGACTATTATGATTAAAGTGGATGAAAGCTGGAGCTTCGTAGGCAGTAAAAAGCGGCCCAGGTGGCTATGGTGGGCAGAAGATCATACTAGTGGCCAAATCGTTGCTTTCGTTTTTGGGCGACGCACTCATCAAACCTTTCGTGAACTGCAAGCTTTATTAAATCAAGCCAAAATCAGGGTTAGAAAGTGGATTACCGATGCTTGGTGGCGGATGGCCGCCCCGGCCTACTATGACTGTCTGGATCAACGACTCAGGATTGAAAATAAAGCCTTAATGCAGTCACTAGAGCGTAAGCATCTCACATTGCGAATGCGTTTTAAACGTTTAGCTCGCAAAACTATCTGCTTTTCCAAATCGGTTTTAGTACATGATACAATCACCGGTCTTTTTATTAACCACTTCTTTTTTTCCTATCAACGCTTTTGAGCCATTACCCATTCGTTTTCTAGGGTTATAGCGAGATCTCTCAAAATATTTGGAAAAGCAGCCTGATAATCTGAACGAATTTTAGTGAAAAGCCAGTTTTTACTATCCAACCAGAGATTAAGCTCAAGGTAATAATTTCTATGTCTAAAAATTTAGGAGCAGGACCTGGCTTAGTGAGATTATCTTTTAGATCAAAAATGGGTAATTCTAGCGATTTGATCGTTTAAAAACTTTGTCAAAATTACGTTTGATATCGTGCATTAGCTTGATTGGTGAATTAGTCTGTCGTTAGTCTAATTTACTGAATTTCAAGCTAATGTAATTTTTATTTACTCAGACTCTGCTACTATAACACAATAAGTTATGTTATAGTAAAAGCACACAACTACACTTTTGTGTAGTTGTAAGTCACAAAAGTGTAGTTTTTATAAAAAAAATAAAAATTTCTGTAGGATAATCATTATAAATATTGACATTTAATCAATGATAATTTATAAATGATTAAGACATAACTTATGTTATTATATTGATTTATGTAGATTTAATAAAATATTAATGAAAATATTAACTAAGAATAATAATCTATACTATTATCGCAATACAAATAACCTAACTTGAACAAATGAAAAAAAAATATTCGACTAAAGAATACATGTTATTTATTGTGCTAATACTTAATGTTAATGTAAGCCAAGCACAAAGTCTATTAAATGGGAAAATAATATATGATAAAAATAAGATAGAACATTGTAACGTTTATTTATATAAAACTAATCAAATTGTATCTAAAGCAATTACAGATACTACAGGTAGTTTTATTATAAATGTAACTAATGGGATATACGATCTAATTATAAGTTGTGAAAATTTAACAAAAAAAATAAATAATATAAATATTAATGGGGATACTACTGTGTACGTAAAAATGGAAGAAATTTTGATTAGCACTAATTTAAATGAAGTCAATATTACTGCTTCAAAAAGAACTATAGAAAGGAAAGTAGATAGATTAATATTTAATGTAGGAAATAATATATCTCTAATTGGGGGAGACGCATTAGATGCTTTATCTAAGACACCAGGAGTAAAAGTAACATCAAATAATTCAATATCATTAATAGGCAAGTCTTCAGTAAGAATTTTTATAAATGATAGAATCGTAAGATTATCAGGGGAAGATTTAGTAAACTATCTAAAATCCATACCAGCCGATGAATTACAAAAAATTGAAGTTATAACTAATCCACCATCAAAATATGATGCAGAAGGAAATTCTGGTATTTTAAATATTGTTACAAAAAAAAACAGATTGAAAGGTTTTTATAATAACATAAGGATGGGAAGTATATTTCGTTACTATAATTCTAAAAATGCTGGGATTAATTCATCATACTCGAATAATAAGATCGTAGCAAATATAAATATTAATGTAAGCGATAACAGAAATTTACTAATTAAGGAGAAGAACATATATTATGTAAATAATTTTTGGCAAGATAAAACGAATACGTCCATTAAAGATCAAAATATAGGAGGTAGTTTAGGGTTGGACTATGCAATGAATAAAAAAATATTGTTAGGCTTACAATACACTTTTTCTAACTCAAATAATAGAAAAATATCAAACTCTAATACGGAAATTATTAGTTATAAAAATATTTTAGATTCAATAATTAATACTGTATCTTCTACTCCTAATAAAAGTTTTAGTCAATCATTGAATATACATAATGAATTTAAAATAGATTCGTTAAAAAGTAAATTTATAACAGATTTTGATTATTTTTCATTTAATAATAAGCAAGAGCAAATATTTATAAGTAATAGCATAATTAAAGGACAATTAATTAATAATTTATACCCTGAATCTCATCAAATTACCCCACAAAATATAGATATTTATTCCATTCAGACAGAATTTATATCAAAATTCAAAGACATAGATGTTTCTATGGGTGCAAAAATTTCAAATATAAATAATAATAGTTCTTCAATATATCAAACAATTAATGATGGAATTTATAAATTTGACTCAACTCGTTCTTATGAGTTCAAATATAAAGAATTTACTCAAGCAGTATTTATGGATGCAAAAAAAGAGTTTAAGTATTTCGATATTAAAATAGGAATAAGAGCAGAAAACACTCAAACTGAAGGCTTTTCGAGTACGTTGAATCAAAAATCTACCAATAAATATTTTAAAATTTTCCCAACTGTATATTTTGTTTTTAAAAATTTTAAAGATCAATTTTTGAGTATATCATATAGTAAAAGAATAAATAGACCACAATATTCAAGATTGAATCCTTTTAGATTATATATTAATCCCTTTTTATATTCGGAGGGTAATCCACTCTTACAACCTTCATTTAGTAACAATATTGAAATACAGCACTCATTAAACGACTGGTTACAATCACAATTTTTTATAAGTTATGTAAATAATGGATTTGACCAAATTGGTATACCAGACACTAGAACCAATGTGGTAGGTATCTTGCAAAAAAATATCTTTAGTTCTGTAAGTTTTGGAGTTGCTGAATCCGTTAATAAAATGTTATTTAATAAAATTGAAATTAATTCTCAGTTTATCTTATTTCATAATAAAACACTTTCTAGTAATAAGGATTTATTCAATACCATATCCGGCTGGAGTGCTTATATTTCATCTAGTAATAATTATTCTATAAATAAATCAAAAACACTATTGTGTAATATTGATTTTTGGTATCAGTTACCTCAAGTAGATGGTATTGATAAAGTAAAAAGCTACTATAGTATAGATGCGGGTATTAAATCTCTTATTTATAATAAAAAAATAGTTATAGGTTTAAGTTTTACGGACATAATAAAAAGCAATAAGGTATATTTTACAAGTACTGTAAACAATATAAGGCAAGATTATGGTGGGTATGCAGGGACTAGATCAGCTAGGATTACTTTCTCATACAAATTTGGCAGTAGTAAATCAATACGGCTAAAAAACACAACTAGTAATCAATCAGAAAAAAGTAGAATAAATTAATAAAAAAATTGTAAGTCTGAAGTGAAAGTGGCCATTATCATTAAAGGCTTCAATATGCTCTACATAGCATTAATTATGTAGCATTGAATGGTTCCCAATGAATAAAGTGAACCATCTAACTATTCTTAATATTATGAAAAATAGGAATTTACAAGACCTTTTTAATAAGGTTATGAGTGAAGAGAGAAATGATATCAAATCACTTGACGAGAAATCATCAGAACTTATTAAAGGTGGCGCAGGAAGTAATGCTTTTGATGAAGATTGTACAGTCAAATTAGGCTGTTCGAAAATCAAAAATTAATTGCTTGATAGGGGCTGTTAAGTATTTAGACAGCCTCTATCTATAGTTCTTTAGTTGAAATTAATGTATAACAATTATATATCTATTATTATGATAAAATACAAAAAGTCTTTTTACATAGAGACAACTGATTCAATAAGTTTGAATAACGAAAATTATGGTAGACTATTGTTTGCTACAAGGACAGGAACATTATTATTCCTAAATGATGATTCATATAAAAGTTTTATAAACAATAGTTTAGAATTACTTCCTAAAGAAACTTTCATAAGCCTTTTGCAAGCTGAAGCTATAGTGCCTGAAAACCAAAATGAACTTGAATTTGTGTTGAATCAAAACAAAGAAGCTATATCAAATAGCGATACATTAAGTATAGTTATACAACCAGGAGCATCATGCCAGCTAGGATGCCATTATTGTGGTCAACAGCACACAAAACAATATATGAGTGATGAAATTCAAATCAAATTAATTCAAAGAATAAAGAGGAAAATATTTGAATCTTCATGCAAAAACTTATCCTTAACTTGGTATGGTGCAGAACCATTGATGGCTTTAAATCACATATATAATATAAGTAGAGAATTAATTGTTATATGTGATAATTTAGATATAAACTATAGAGCTAGTATGGTTACCAATGGTTTAAGTCTAAAAAATGATATATTTAAAAGGCTTAATGAAGAATGTAAAATTAGTACATTTCAGATTACTATTGATGGAATTGATAAATATCATGATCTTAATAGATATACAAAAAAAGAAAAAGGTCCTACATTCACAATTATATTTAATAATTTACTGTCAATTGTAAATGATTTTGATTATAAAGATAGAAATATTAATATGTTAATTAGAAGTAATGTTGATAAAAATAATGTAGATGGACTTGATGAATTTATAAATTTATTAGATAAAGAGAAGTTGCAAGATAAAATTAGTTTTTATTTGATACCAATACATAATTGGGGAGATAATGATATTGAAAATATAAATGGAGTTGAAAAAAATGATTTTTCAGTATTAGAAATAGATTGGTTAATTAAGTTAATTAAATTAGGTTTTGACACCGATATTTTGCCAAATCGATCTAAAGTAGTATGTAGTGCTGTAAAGAATCATTCTGAGGTTTACGATGCATATGGTAATGTATCAACATGTTGGGAAGTACCATATACCCCAATATTCGCCAAAACAGACTTTGAAATAGGACATTTAGATAATAATTTTGATGAAGATATTAAAAAAACTCCATTAAAAAACTGGAATAATGATATCATAAATGATACCAGCAAAAGCCCATGCAAAAAATGTAATTTATTACCTGTATGTGGAGGAAGCTGTCCTATCCATTGGGCCACTGATACGAATGCTTGTCCTTCATTTAAATATAATATGAAGGATAGGATGCTTCTTGAATTTATGCATAGTAAAGACTTAATAAACTAGCTTAATAAGAGTATGTTTTTTAAAAAAAAATTAGTTTTTTGTCGTCAATTTGATGCTATGGACTGCGGAGCCGCATGCCTAAATATGATTTCATCTTACTATGGCAAAAGATATGAATTACCTTTTTTAAGAAATATAATATTTGTAGGTCGTGAAGGATGCAGCTTATTAAATCTAAGTTATGCAGCAGAGAATATTGGGATGAGCACATTTAGGGTAAAATTAACTGAGCAAAATCTTGTTAGTGATTGTCCGTTACCGTGTATTTTACATTGGAATAGTAATCACTATGTAGTTCTATATAAGGTAAAAAAAAATTTAAGAGGTGATGTATTATATTATAAAATTGCAGACCCTGCTTATGGTATAATTGAAATAAAAGAAAAAGATTTTAAAAATAACTGGTGCCCAGGAGATGATAGTTTAGGAATCGCATTATTGCTAGAACCTAATGATCAATTTAGTAATTATTTACATACTAAAGGAGAAACTATAGATCTAAATTATATTTTTAAATACTTAAAGCATAATAGTTCTTTATTAATACAACTAATTTTATTAATGGCAATCTCAAGTATATTTTCTTTACTTACGCCATTTATGACACAAATATTAGTAGACTATGGAGTGAATTCTAAAAATATTGACATAGTTAATTTAATTTTGTACTCACAAGTATTTTTATATATTAGTTCATTAATAATTCAATTTATACAAAATTGGATACTTATACATGTTAATACTAGAATTAGTTTAGGGATAATATCAGACTTTCTTAATAAACTTTTATGTTTACCAATAAGATATTTTGATAGTAAAACTGCAGGTGACATTACACAAAGGATAAACGATCATAAAAAGGTAGAAGAGTTTTTAACTAGTAGCTCAATAATAACATTTTTTTCTGTAATTAATATCATTATATTATCTATAATATTAATACTTTACAGCAAGCAAATTTCACTATATTTTTGGATTTTGACTTCAATGTCCATTTTTTGGGTATTTCTTTTTCAGGGTGAGAGAAAAAATATAAATTATAAGCAATTTAAATTAAATAAAGACAATAAAGACTTATTAAACGAGATAATATTTGGAATGCAAGAAATTAAATTATATGGTGCTGAATTAATAAAGATAAAGTCTTGGCAGATACTACAAGCTAATATTTTTTATCTTGGTTTAAAAGGAATGAATATAGAAAACTATCAGAGAATAGGATATGTATTATTAAATCATATAAAGAACATTATAATTACATATATTGCTGCTAAATCTGTTATAAATAATGACATTACGTTAGGAATGTTACTAAGTATCTCATATATAGTTGGTCAAACTTCAGGCCCTATTGAGCAACTCATATCATTTATTAAACTTGCTCAAGATGCTACTTTAAGTATTCGGCGAATGAATGAAATACATTCTATTAAAAATGAAAATCAAGAAAAATTAATACATTCTGGGATTAGCGGACATGAATATTATGGTAATATAAGTATAGATAATGTTTCATTTCAATATGAGGGTCCAAAATCTAAAATGATTCTTAAAAATATTAATGTGAAAATTAATAGAGGTACTGTTACTGCTATAGTTGGGGAAAGCGGTAGTGGTAAATCAACGTTACTTAAATTACTTTTAGGATACTATAAACCTACATCTGGAAATATTAGTATTGGTAGTATTCCATTAAGTGAGTTGGATATTGATTTATGGCGTAAACTTTGTGGTGTAATTATGCAAGAAGGTTATATATTTAATGATTCTATACTGCAAAATATTATTCTTGGTAATGATACTGTTGATTTAGATAAATTGGAAGAAGCAGTTTCAATTTCAAATGTTGACTCATTCGTAAAAGAGAAGCCCCTTAAATATGATACTAAAATAGGTTCAAACGGATCTGGTCTTAGTGGAGGGCAAAAACAACGTATCTTAATTGCAAGAGCAATATATCGGAATCCTAGCTATATTTTTTTTGACGAAGCTACAAGTAATTTAGATGCAAATAATGAATCTGATATAATGAAAAAACTTAATGATTTTTTTATAAATCGGACTGTAGTTGTTATTGCTCACAGGTTAAGTACAGTTAAATCTGCTCATCAAATTATAGTTATGAAAGAAGGTCAAATAGTTGAAAAAGGAAATCATGTTACTCTAGTTAATTTGAAAGGTCATTATTATAATTTAGTTAAAAATCAACTAGAATTGGATAGCTAGATTTACATATATACTTAGTAATACTAATTAATATATGTTATTTTTTAAAAGCGTAATTATATATAATAGATTTGTTGTTGTTTGATTATGAGATATTTATAGCCATATTATATATTAAATACTCTTATAGAGTATATTTAAATAAAAAATATCATGTGGATTATCGGCAAATAAGAAATGAGCTACAATGGTAGGTATCGACTGGATTAAATGAGGTACAATTTTTATTATTGACGAAGCATTTTAAAGAGATATACGAGTTTTTTAAAGTGGGTATCGGATGCAAGACATAGTGCAAAGAAATGAGGGTGTTTGTTGTTAAAACTTATGAAGATGCTCTGTTTTGTGCTATTTCAACTAAAAATAATCTGAGTTGCGATAGTTTAGCATTACTGATTCATAGGGAGGGGATCTAATGATCAGCGGAACTATGTGATATAACATATGAACAACTTCTCAAGCTACTAGAATATACGCTTGGCCGACAAGGAATTTAGCCTTACTGGAATTTTACTAATGTGAATGTATTTAAATCGTGTGTTTTGAGATAAATGGAAATTATTTTAAGGGTAGAGAGCATACTCATTGACCTACGCATACTCAAGTACAAACCGATTATTATTCATGTAAAAAAGACATACCAACAAAGAGTTGATGATGAGCAATAAGTCTTGCAAAATACTCTTCATTAGTAGGTACTATCCAAGAAAGTATCATGATACATCAAGAATTTGCGCCCGCATTTGATTGATTTGAAGGCATTCGTCTAAGCGTTGACAGTGGTTTTCATGGGTTATTAAACGACTATTTTGTGCGGAATTACATATTCTGCACAAAAAAAAATATGGTAAAAAAGTAGCGTTGACTTTGTTGAATAATGATTAAAAAATACAATAAAATTCAGGCTAAGCAGTGAGTAATTATTGAGCATGTGATCAGTAAAGTCAAGCGATATCGCGTGTTATTAGATAGAAATTGTTTGAATCTGAGTCCTACATTAATTACGATTTTGGAGCATCTGCTGATTTATGGAATCTTTATCTAATTAATTGAAAATAAACTCGCAGTAAGTCTATTATAATTAAGTTTTTTTATTGAAAGTTCTATTACTTATATAAAATCAATTTTAGTTTACAAATCATATGAAAAATATTATTGAATATAATGTTATAGGGAAGTTTTCAAAAAAAAATATTTTTACTATTTATTTAGTTATAATAGCTTTAATATCTTTCCTAATAACATTTTTATACTTTATTGAATTACCAAAAAATATAATAGTTAAATATCAAATGGAATCATATGATTCTACTTATTTTCTTAAAATTAATACTAAATCAATTAAGATTGTTAATAACTATAAATGTATGAATTACGTAAAGGTATACAGCAATAATATTTATGATAAGTATGTAATTATACCAGTAGATTCAATTCGTTATATAGATAATCATATGTTTATATATTGTCACAAATGTTCGAAAATTGACGAGATTGGTGATTTAGGTTTAACTCTATATTATGAAAGTTTAATAAATAAATTAATTCAATCTGTAAAACTTTAATATCATGATTTTTCTAAGTGCACAGCCTGATTCTTTATACATGAAGTGGCAGATTCAAGTATTTTTATTTAATATAAATAAATTAGGAATTTCTAGTCAAAACATACATGTTCTAATAGGATATGATCCTACCGAGGGTATAAATCCTATATATCAGGATAATTTTGATCCAATATTTGCGCGTGCATCTATTTTCTTTTATCCTGATAACAGAATTCAAAGGAATTATATTCCTGGTATAAGACCCCATATTATAAAAAAACATTTTGATAAGTTTCCCGAATTAGAATCAGAATCAATTTTTTACCATGATGCTGATATTGTATTTAGAGAACTTCCAAATTTTGACGAGCTTTTAAGGGATGATAAATGGTATGTTTCTAATACCTTAAAATACACTTCTCCGGAGTCAATTTTAAAAGCAGGTAAGATTGTACTGGACGAAATGCTAGAATGTCTTAATATTCCACTTGATCTTATTTTAAAAAATAATAGTTCAAGTGGTGGAGCTCAATATCTTTTTAAAAAACTTAATTATGAATTTTGGAATGAAGTTGAGCTTTATAGTGAAATCTTATACAATCATTTACAATATAACAAGAAACGTTATATACATATTTTTGTAAAAGAAAATATGCTAAGTGAACAGTATTATAATAATGTGTTAGAATGGTGTGCAGATATGTGGGCGATTTTGTGGCTTGCTTTAAAAAATGATATTGATATATTAATATCCGATGAATTGGATTTTTGTTGGCCTAATGACGATTTAACAAGATGGAATGACGTAAAAATTTTACACAATGCGGGTTTAGATACGTTAGATTCATGGCAGTATTTTTATAAAGGTGATTTTGTTTATTCTACGCCCTTCACTGTATCATTAGATTATGTGAGAAATGATAAGTGTTCTATAAAATATGTACAAATTATTAAAGAATATTTAGATGACTTAAAATATAAAGTTAAAGATGTTACTTTTCTAATACCTATTAGAATTGATTCAAATGATAGGCTCAATAACTTATATACAATTATATCTTTCATAAATAAATATTTTAATACAAATATTATAATCATTGAAGCTGACACGTTTCAGCATATAGATATATTAAAATTACCTCAATGTACTGAATATATTTTCATAGAAGATAATTCTGAAGATTTTCATAGAACTAAATATAATAATATGATGATTGATATCGCTACTACAGATATCATAATCCTTCAAGATGCTGATGTAATAATCTCTCCTGAACAATTATTTCAAGCTATTGAATTAATCCGAGAAGGCAAGAATAAAATAGTTATTCCATATGATGGATGTTTTAAAATGGTCCATGATAAATATCAACTCGATTTTTTTAGAAAAAAGTTAGATATACAGTTATTGTATACTAAACAGACTTATACAGTTAGAGAAAAATCATGTGGGGGAGCAGTTGTTCTTGATAGGCAAACATACATCGATTGTGGTAAAGAGAATGAAGCTTTTATAAAATGGGGTCCAGAGGACATTGAACGAGTAAGAAGAATGGAAATTCTAGGGCATAAGGCCGCTTGGATTAATTCAGGACACCTATATCATCTCTATCACGAAGTTAACAATAATTCTGAGTACTCTTCATTAATCGAGTATTGTAAATTAATGAGAGTACAACTAGATGTCATTGCTTTATCTCCAAATGAATTACAAAATGAAATAGAAAAATGGAAGAAATAACTCACATCAAAGATTGTACAAATCAATTAGAAATTTTACTTAGTAGAATTTCACATGCCCCGTTATCCTTATGCAATAATTTTTCCCATGGTAGTTTAGGAGTTTTATTGCTTGAAATGTATTATTTGAAATACAATAATAATGACACTTTGTTTCCTAAAGCTATTGATCTAGGGCTAGATGTATTTAAACAACTTTTGAAAGCTAAGTCAAGTAATGATTATGATACCGTATTAATAAATGGGTGGCTTCTTTGTCATTTAGTTAACAATAACCTTATCGATCTTGATTTAGATCATATGCTGAATAATATTGAACACCATATTTGCAGTAAAATACAAACTAGTTTTAGTTCAGACTTAAATAGTTTGATTTATAAAGGAGCTTATTTACATGAAAGATTGATAAGTTGTAAAAATGATGCATTGAAGTTTAATATTATTGAATCATTAGCTTATGTTTTAGAAGAAATAGATTATAAAAATAGTACTGCCAATTTTTATAATATCAATACAAGCTATGATTTTGCAACTAAAGCTTTGTTTTTTATATATAAACTTAGGTTTTCAAAAATATATACATACAAAGAAGATCAGCTAAAATTTGATCTGTTTAATTTATGCTTTAAAAATTTAGAAAATATAGCCTTGATAACAGATATTAAATTGTTAATAAATATTTTAAAAATTAAAGTGTTATTAATATATTTTAAAGAATATATTAATAACACTTTCAATAACTTTGATAAAGTTACTGAAAAATTAAATATACTAATAAATCAATTTTGTACCTCTAACATTTTTGATTATCCTTTTTCAATTAAAAATAAAATTTTGTGTTGCAAATTTATAAGTATTCTCGAACATTATGATTATAGTACATATGCTAGTAAATTATACTTTCATAATTTATTGGTAGATTTAGTTAACCAAAATGTAATTGCCAGTAATAAAGATATTAATATATTTTGTAACATTGGTCTCGGCGGTCTTTCAGGGATAGGCCTCATACTGTTAGAAAATATAAATCATGATTATTTACCTTGGGAGGAAGCATATTTATTTTATAATTAGTCTAAGAAATGACTAGAATAGCTTACTTAATAATAGCTCATACTAACTTTAACCAGTTAGCTATACTCGTTGATCTATTAACTTTAGATACTGATGATTTCTGTTATATATGTATAGATTATAAATCTCATAATTATAAATTAATTAACTCTTTTAAATCTAATGTCACTTCTAATAAATTTTGTATTATTAACTCTTCAACCAAAATTAGCTGGGGTGGCTTTTCAATGGTTGAGGTAACCCTAGAAGCTTTGGCAATTATTTCAAAAAGTAAGCAATATTTTAGTCATATAGTATTATTAAGCGGAATGGATCTCCCAATAAAAAATAATAAATATATTCATAAATATTTAGAAAAAAATAACTATGAATATTATCTAGAATATTTTGAATTGCCAAATAAATGTTGGGGTGAATTAGGAGGATTGGATAGAGTTAAATATTATTGGTTCAATGACTATATTAACTACGAAACTTCAGCAGAATTTGTTTATAAACAGCGTAGTTATAATTTTTGCCGTACTTTCCCTAGTTGTTTTAAAAAAATATATGGTGGTTCGCAATGGTGGATTATTACACCTGATTGTGCAAAGAACATATTTACATTTATTGAGAAATTTCCTAATATTTTACATTTTTTTCGTTATACTTTTATACCAGATGAAACTTTTTTTCATACTATAATTTTAAATTTATTACCTATAGATAGTGGTATCAGTAATAATTATAGACTTATCGATTGGACTAGCGGACCTCACTATCCTCGTATATTTGACAATTCTGATTACATGAGAGTTATTAGTTCAGAAAATTTATTTGCTAGAAAGTTTGACATGTATTATAATGCTTCAATAATATTTAATATTATCAATTATATTAATCCATCTTATATCACATAATAAAATTTAAATAAATCAATTATATGGCTAAAAATCAAATTATCTTAATATTGACTAGAGATCTCAATGATATTTCTTTTAAACTTTATGATGAAATAAATAAACATCTCAGATCATCTATAGATATATTTATCCTTAGTAATACTGATATTAGCAAATATATTTATTCATCTGATTATAAAAGAAATATTTACATATTTGGAACGTGTGTTTGGGATGACTTAAATATTCAACCTTTGGGTGAAAAATTTGTTCCTGGTAATACTCATTTAGCTTTACTTAAATTTTTTTTAGATTACCCTGATTATGAGTCTTATTGGCTCATTGAAGATGATGTGCGTTTTTCTGGTAATTGGAGCTTATTATTTAATACATTTAATAATTTTACACATTTTGACTTTTTAAGTTCACATATTCGAAGCTATATACAAGAGCCCTACTGGTATTGGTGGGAAACCTTGGAACATGATAGCTTTGAAATACCTCTTGAAATTAGGTTGAGATCTTTCAATCCTATCTATAGAATTTCTAATAATGCTTTAAGCTATATTTATAATATTCATAAAATTGGATGGAAAGGGCATTATGAGGTATTGTTACCTACAATGTTATACTTAGGTAATTATAAAATACTCGATTTCGGTGGTAGTGGCCATTTCGTAAGTGAAGGATTTCAAAATAGATTTTATACAAGTGAAAGTAATCATTACGGCTCCTTATCTCAAGGTACAATGAAATATAGACCTATTTCTCGCAAAATAGGTAGTTTAAAGAATAAACTTTATCATCCTATAAAATTGTAATTTATTAATACTTTTACGCATTTATGTATTTACAATACATTTAATTTTTTAATATAAATTTTTTGAGTGCCTTATTAGTGGAAGTACTCATACTTATTAAAAATATTAGACTGAATCCGTTGTGGGTTTAGCAAGCTAAAGCATGTTTGAAATGATTAGTGGATTTATTTTTAGAGATTAATGAATTGTGTAACAACAACACTACTAATTTTGAACAAAATTCGGCACAAAGTCCATCCAGAGATTTTGCATGCGATGCCTGGCGATATTTTTTATATTGAAAAGTGATCATATATCTGAGAAAAAAAGTATTAGTGCGTTTACGAATCCGGCGAAAGCCAGCATTCCAATACCTCATTCTTGTTTTCATATTGGCTTTCATAGGTGTGATGACCCTAATTTGTTTCTTTTGCAATAGTAGCTCTTGTTAGGTTGAAGAAAGGTATTCCTTATCTGCAACAATCAGATAATTAGCAAGTTGTATATGTTTAAATTGATCTAGAAAATGTACATCGTGTATGTGAGCTGAATTAATTTTAACCGAAACAGGATTCTTTGGTGAGTAAGTAATACTTGGAGTTTGTATCAGATTGGCGTCCCACCCAAAGTAGTGTTGTTTATGTGAGGCACGATAACCAAAAGGGGCTAGAAGAAAGGCACTTTTGATTTATTTATTTCTTGAAATGCATGCATTTTTACAAATGGGTAAATTTATAGAACCAAGGATAAATTCGCTACATCTAGAGCAATAGAGGCTGAAATGTATGTCTGTAACTTTTTGTCGTTTTCGATTAAAATTGCTTCGACGAATGGGTTTTAAAACTATGATTATATATTATGAGTTTTATTATTAGTTTATATCAGACCTAAATTAATTGCGTTATATATTGCTTCAGAGATATTGCATACTTTTAGTTTTTTAAGTATATTTTTTCTGTGGAATTTAACAGTATCGATAGTTATGTAACTAAGATCTGCGATTCCATCAATAGTGTATCCTTGTATTGCTAGTAACAAAATTTGCTTTTCTTGGCTAGTTAATTTTACTGAACTAATTTCTCGCCACTCATTTGTGTTCATATCATATTCATATCTTTTATCATCTGTTGAATTTTTTATGACGATGTTTCCGGATGTCCGATTTGAAGAAGGGGTTACGATGCATATTGCAATCCATATGTTTCCATTCTTATCTAATGTAATAGGTGCTAACTTGTGATTTATTAAAATCGTATTAGTATTAGTTTGTTTAAGACGGAAATCATATGATATTGAATAATTTAATCTTTCTTCTATTTGTATTTTTTTAAAGAAGTTAAATCCTATTTCATTTATTTTTAATAACAAATTTAAATCATCATATGGCACATTATTTATGTAAAAACTATAGCCTAGTTGTTCAACTTGTTTGGCTGTTTTGCCACATAAAAATAGACTATTATCTGACACATACAGAAACCCTTTTTTCTTGTAATCAATTAAGTATATACTGTTATTTATTAGCTTAGAAAATGTTTCAGCAAGTTTTATGTATGGCTCTACCATTTCATAGTTATATAGTGATGAATCGTCATGATTATCAATAGGCTTGAAAAAATCTTTAACGGAAAAACTCATTTTAGTAAGTAATTAGTGTTTTGGCCAAATATTTAATATTTTTCAAATACTTATTACGAATTTATTATTCACATAGCATTGGATATTAATTATATATTAAATCAATATCAATGCTATATATTAGAATACCTTCCAATAGTATTGTTATTTACTTTTTTTTATTATCTGTAAAACTTTATTTAGAGCATTATTTTTTGTCGATATTATATTCGGAATTACTCCCTCCCAGCTGTCATCTTTAGCTCCTACATTATAATATAATTTACTTGACACAGTCAAATCCAACTTGCTATTAGGTAGTTTAACTGTTACAATATCACCATAACTTTTTATTAACCCTCCAGTTTCTTCACCTACAATTATTCCTCTATTATAATATTTTATACACTGAGCAAAATCTGCTGCTGATGAATAAGTTTGTTTATTTACTAATACGAAAATTTTTCCTTTATAATGATAGTCATTTTCAATGATAGGATCTATTTTATCTAAAAGAAATGTATCAATAGATCCATTTCTTTTTTTTAGGAAATTTATTTGTTCTTCTGTAGGTACTTTGCCACTTAATTGATTAATAAGTCTTTGTTTAACATAGTAACTATTTTTTGAAATCACTTTATCATATTGTTTAAAGGGAATATCTAATATATATTTTAAGAATTCATCTCCTACATCAGAATCACCTCCAGTATTATCTATCAAGTTTATTATGACATTTTGAATATTTTTTTCTTTAATTATTTTAAATGTAGAGTCTATAAACGATTTTGCATTATTCCATTCAAAACTTTTTATATCAATGATACCAATATTGTCTGATTGTAAACTTAACGTATAGTTTTTGAATTGTTTTTCTAAGCTAGGTTTTTTTTGTAAAATTCCTATCTCATTTTTATCTACACTTAATAATTGAGTTGAATATTTTTTTCCATTCCACACGTAACTAAATTTGTATTTATATTTAAATCCGTATAATAAATCAAGATACATATGCAAATCTTTTGCTCCAAATTCAGCTCTAAATTCTTTGTTTTCTCCTGTTATTATGTTAATAATATCTTGAACTATTTTTTTAGATGGTATTTCATTTATACTTAATATCTCAGTATTATCATGTAAGGGATTGTTAAATTTTGATTGATTTTTTAAATATATTATGTATGGTTTTTTTGTGCTTAGTTTGAAAACATATGGAAATACCAATGAGTTATTTTTATTGTAATAATTTTTTATTTTTAAATCTATGTGACCGTCCATTAGTTTTGTCAGCAATGGGGCTATTTTTATGTAAAAATCTCTAATAGTATAATCTATTTTAATCTTATTTTTTAATTGATTTAAATCATTATAAAATTCTAGCTTTGAGTATTTGCCATACGGATCTGGGTGAATTTTCTCTAAATAGCTTACTAAGCTATCTATATCTTCATAAATCTCATGAGGCGTGAGCTTTTCCACTTTTTGAGCAGTAGCGATTTTAGAAAAGCCTAATATAATTAGTATAATCAAATATTTATTCATGGTTATGTTAGTTTGATTATTTAATTTAATTATATTATTGATGCAATTTCGAATGCTGAGGTTGCATACGTCTATTTTATTTATCGAAATTATCCGTATTAAAATATTTGGTAGTGGCTTAATTGCGTTTATCGGCGAAGAAAAACTGATTAATAAACAGGCCGATTGTCGTATCATGGACCGCCACTGACTTAGAGAAGCAAATGGTTCGGCGGGTCAGTCGCTTTAGGCGTGTTCGAAGCGTAAGATGCTTACGTTCCAGCGTTTGTAAGGCCGCTTTACGGACGAAACGTAATCGTTGATCTAAACAATCAAAGTAGGTCCACCAAGAGTCCGTTATCCACCTGATCACTTCGATTTTAGCCTGCTCTAATAGACGCAGTAGCTGACGGAAAGTTTGATGAGTCCGTCGTCCAAAAACAAAGGCAATGATCTCGCCCGTTACGGCATCCTCCACCCACCACAGCCAGCGGGGTTGTTTTTTACTACCCACGTATGCCCACATCTCATCGACTTTGAGGCTCATTTTCAATCCTCTATCGACGTATAAGGGGTTGACATGAATCACTTCATTACTTTTTTTTAAACTGAGTGCTAACTGTGTTCCGGTTAACGCCTAAGACGCGAGCGGTATCCCGTACCCCTGCCCCGTTGAGTACCATCTGAGTGATTTGTTCTTTGACTAATGGGTCACGGGCCTTGTGGGTATAGGTTTGCACAAAGGTTCGACCGCAATCATAGCATCGGTAGCGTTGAGTACCAGCGCGGGTAGTACCATAGCGTTTGACGTGTTTGGTTTGTCCACAGTGCTTGCAGACGACAGCTTCTAAGACCATTCACGAAGATACCTAATTCAACGCAGTTAAGCCACCACCAAATATTTCTAGAGGTATGAGTTTACCTATGTTCATTTTGTAAGTGTCCCGAAACGACAGACAGTTTGAAATTAGAGAATAAACCTTAATTTTAAACTGATGAAAAAGACGAGATTCACGGAGACGCAGATTGTTTCGATCCTTAAACAGCAGGAAGCTGGCATGCCGACTAAGGAGATTTGCCGGCAACATGGCATTTCTGAGGCCACTTTTTAGAATTGGAAGAGCCGGTATGCTGGAATGGAAGCTTCCGATGTAAAACGTCTCCAAGATTTGGAGCAGGAGAATTCCCGGTTGAAGAAGATGTTTGCCGATCTAAGCCTGGACAACCAAATTTTGAAGGAGATCTTCGCAAAAAAGGGCTGGGCTCTGCCGCAAAAGGGAATCGACAGAGGTGATTGTTGGAGAGCACGACATCGCTGTGAGCAGAGCCTGTAAAATCGTTAACCTTGTTCGTTCGCAATACTATTACAGCAGTAAGAAAGATGATTCCGCTTCAAGACTTGGCCTTCAAACATCCCTGATATGGTTTTCAGGAAGCTTTTTGCCTACCTGCACAGATCTGGTAAGCCGTGGAATCATAAGCGAGTTCACCGCATGTATCAAGCTTTGAAGCTGAATAAGCGGCGAAAGGGAAAACGGCCATTACCTGATCGGGTCAGGCAACCTTTAATTCAGCCTGAGCAGGTAAACGAAGTTTGGAGCGTCGATTTCATGAGCGATAGTCTGATTGGCAATCGTAAGTTTCGCACGTTCAATATTATCGACGATTGCTCGCGGGAAGCTCTGAGCATAGAAGTCGATACGTCACTTTCTTCAAAGCGAATCATCCGAACCCTAAATCGGGTCGGGGAAAGCGGAGGTTTTCCAAAAACCATCCGATCGGATAACGGACCGGAATTCACCTCGAAAGATTTACGATCTGGTGTGAGGAGAAAGGGATTGAAACTAGGTATATACAGCCTGGTAAGCCAACTCAAAACGGCTATATCGAACGATTTAACAGGCTCTACCGAGAAGCAGTATTAGACGCCTATTGGTTCTTCGATCTAGATCAGGTCAGGCAATGAACAGCGGAATGGATTGAAGAATATAATCAGCGACGACCACACGAAGGGCTCGGCAATTTGACGCCATTTGAATGGAAAGAATCGCTGGTGAAAAAGGAAATTAACCAACAAATATCTGTCTGAGAAACGGGGTACTGACAATTTACCTAGCAGAATCTATCTTTCAAAAGCCTTTTAAGGAGGTTAATCAGGAGATTCGTCAAAAAGGAGAACGGTATTAGGAATACAGGGTATTCAATCATAGCCTAAAAGGTCTGGCTTTAGAACGGGCCATGGCTTCCTTTTTGATCAAAGGTATCTCTCAGGGAGATCTTGAATACCAATATGAGGCCTATCAGGACTTCATGAAACGCTATCCCACTAGTTTCTACCGACTTCCAGTAGAAAAAGCCATGAAGCCTTATCTCACTAGCAGGGTTAAAACAAAAGCAGGATGGCCTGACATTCATTTTGCTACAAATGCGGAGCAAATCACAACGCTAGATTCATTGCTTCGTAGGTATCGAGGAAAAGTTCTGTATATTGATTTATGGGGCAGTTGGTGCGGCCCCTGCCGGCAGGTATTTACCTATACGGAAGCATTAAAAGACCATTTCAAAGGCCGGCCTGTTGACTTTGTATACATTGCCATTGAGCATAACTCAACACCAGAAAAGCAGTGGCAGGAAACGATTGGTTTGTATGAAGTAACGGGTCATCACCTGCTAGCTAGTAAAGAGCTGGAAAAGGACTTACGCAAAACTTATTATTTTTATTCGTTTTTGCCTTCAGCTTAGATGGGCTTACGCCTAACCCACACTAATCTCGCAACTTGAATTAGTTGATAGCGAACCGGATGAATATTGCCCTGTCCTTTGACATTTTCGGTAATGGCCCCTTGATACACTAATCCGAATGGGTTTTGAATTGCGGTCTTTTGATTCGTTTGTGCGGAAGAATTCATTTTTAGGGAGGATACAAGGGCAGTTGCCAGAAGTTTCATAGCTTTCATTTGAAAATGGATTTGGGTCACCACTAATGAATACTGCTTTAGTGAGTAAGGAATAGAACATTGAATTTCTTGGCTATTCCTGCTTTCAAGCAGATCTACCCATCGTTAGCGATGCAATGCTTAAGAATGAAGAATCGTAACGTCCTTACAAATTTCCGGATTCTAAAGAAGGAATTAGGTAGATGGATTACTGCTTTTAGTATCAATATTATAGTCGGTGAAAGAGCAACTTAGCAAGAGCACTATTATTGGGACATGGACTGATTATCAGACGTATCTTTAGTGATAGAAAAAAATATACCAATATCCGGGTAAATTACCCGGATATTGGTATATTTGCCTAAAACTATCGCTTACTATTCATTACGACCGTTAAGGGGTCACCTTTTTCGAACTGGCAGTCAAACGTTAAACTGCGATGAAACATGAAGAATAACTTAAATCTGTTTATCAGATGGACATTATCGGAGCCAAGAAATTGGTAGAGTTTGGGGCCAAACACAATGATGCTGCTAAAAGCTTAAAAGAATGGAATAGAATTGTTAACCAGGCTCAATGGACTAAAACCCTGGATATACTACAAGATTTTCCCAAAGCAAAAATTATAAACGCCAAACGGGCACGCTTTACGATTAAAGGAAATAGTTATAGACTCGTGGCTGAAATTAATTTCGTCGATCAGGAAGTCGAAATTCGATTTGTCGGCACACATGCAGAATATGATCGTATAGATGCTCTAACCATCTAACGAAAGAAAAAGATGACTAACCAACAATGGTTTCTTATTGAAAGTGAAACTGATTACGAGGCTGCGATGACTCGTTATCAGGAGATTAAGTATGCCGAGCCGGGAAGCATCGAGCATAAAGAGAAACGGCTTCTGGTGCGTTTGATCAGTGATTATGAGCAAAAGCTGGTAGAAGACTACCTACCTGATTCTGATCCCGTTGAGCTGATTAAAATCCGGATGGAAGATTTTGGCTACAAACCAGCGGATCTGGCTCGTGCGTACGGAGACGATTCAACCGTCAGTAAAGTACTGCACTATAAGCAAGCTCTTTCGCTGACGATGATTCGTAAATTCAGTGAGCTATTACGCTTACCTGTAGAATCTCTTATCAAGCCTTACGCCTTAAAAGGTAGGTAAGGTGCCGTTACTTTAAAGCATGGCTTCTGATCGTTTATCCATGCTTTAAAGTAACTTCTATGCTTGGATCATGCTGAATTGAACTGAAGCATTCCTGTATTCACGTTATATACTAAGATAATCATCTCTTAGCAACAAATATAGATCTATAAATTCTTTTCTTTTCTCGGGTATTCGATTCTGTAGATAAAGGTTATATATTGAAAATGAGAAAGTTAAAGCCTCTTTGGTAACTTCTCGAGTATCTCGGCCATATCTAATCTGAACAAATTCAGTCATTCCTTCAGCAGGCTTATTATAAAGGCCGTGCATTACTCTGGTTCCATGAATACTGGCCGAATGCCCCCCATGGTACATTTCATAGACGGCGGATTCACCTAAGTGCTCTGCTAATTTCTTAATGCTGGAAGGCCCCTTATAAAGCTGGTACCAAAAAATATGGTTCCTACTTTTCTTAACCTTTTGATACTCTTGTTCTGCCTCAATAAATTGAGAATAGCCCAGCATAGTCATTTTACTGGTTACCATCTTCTCAATCTCAAATTTCTTGGCAAGTTCTGATACATTTGGAGCATAAACAATAGTCCATTCTCAATTGGTTTTGGCGCTCAACGAGTACCTCCGTTACGTAAGATTATCAAAGATTCAGTGGGTGCTTACGTGAAGGAACTAATCGATATTTATAGCCCGGAATCGTTCCTAGTAGGATTTACGTTTGCAGTTGATGTCCCACTATTTAATCTTGTTGGCAAGAAATTCTTACGGATTAGTCGGGACAGCCGCAAATAAATTTAGTTGAAATAACAGCCTCACTCTGCATTCAACTTGTAAGGCTGTTTACTGAACTCACCTTTTGCTTACAGCTGTCAGACAGCATTTGTTTTTGTCTTCCATTCTGTAGTACTTAACATAACGATTGATTATGCAACAGAATGTATACCCCTAAAAGAGCTTGACAGTGAATCTTTAAAAACATGACCGTCAACTCTATTCTAGATCGTGAGAAAAGTCCTAAACATGTTGCCTTCCGCTGGCGACTAATTGAGGCGTACCGAATCGGTTTAATCAGCGAAAACCAGATTTTGCAGCATACTAAAATTTGTCGAACTTGTCTTCGTGGTTGGAACCGAGACTATCAGTTGCTTTACTTACTCTTTCATGTAGAAGCTCAAAAAAAGAAATAGAGCCTGAGAGCACATGGAGTTTAGGCAATAGAACATACATAAAGAGGAATTCCTCATAAGTAACTACGCCTGAACCTGGAACGAATAGAACCATTAGTGTGATTACAGCTACTACTACTGGAAATGGTGGAAATCACGGAGATTTTTCGGGAAGTGCGATCACATTTACCTTTTTCAGCAATTTAGGCGAAGGAGAGTATCTAATAGCTAATAAAGATTTTGTAGTTGCTAATCCAACCAAGAAGTTTGTAGCTGTTGATTGTATAAATGCAGCTATATTGATAATTCGGAAACAAGTTTTAATAACGATATAATTACGTTATTAAAACTTGTTTTTGAATACGCTCTTGTCGAAAGACTTGTAAAATTTCTAATACTTACTAAACTTAACCTTATGGAGCCCTAAGCTTTTAGCCATGTATTTTGTTAAATCCTTAGGTGCCTTGTTTTTCGCAACCATACTATGAATAATTAGATCTACTCGGATAAAGTTTTCCACTCTATCATTTGTCGCTAAAATCCAATTAACCTGGTCACTTGTAAGATTATAGGTACTCGCGGCAACGGCACGAACCTTAGCAGCAGCAGCTTCCTCTGGTAAAGAAAGCACATGGTTTATTGCTGATTGTGTCTGCTCAACGAGCTCAGCTTTTTCAACATCTGCTGTATTTTTGATCGTCAAGGTTATGGCCGTAATCTTCTTACGGTTTTTAGCAGCAATACTCCATTCAAGAAAGATATGACAATACTCTGCAAGCTCCTTTTGGGCAAATTGTAAAATCCGGGTTTCAAACAGTGTAAAAATTTTATAACTACCTGGCTCTATGTTAAGTAGGTTTTTAAGTTCATCAACTTCAACAGTCCAAGGCTCCTTATAAGCTTTAGCCATTAACAATTCGTACATACGAATTGAATAACTACTTTTCATATTAAGAACAGCCTGGAGATCCAAGGTTGAATATCCATGCGAAAGTTCCAGAAATAACTTCTTCGCTCTTGGATTTAAATGGACATTAACTTTGGCCGCGACTCCATTCTGTGCCGTATATTCAGCAAGAATAAATGGAACCATATTTCCAAAATAGTCACGGCCGGGGCTTGACTCATCAAAATAGATCTTTCTACTTGTGATACGGTCTAATGCAGCTTTTATCCTATTTCGATTCGTTTCTTTTAAAGCGGAAGCTGGAAAACTAACCTCTAAAGATCTGTTGTCATTAATATCTATTTCCAATCCCTGACCCTGCTTCTCCTTAAGATGTAGCAAAGTGACTAAGACAATATGTTTTTCAGCAGCAAGAAACTCCTGTCGAGTTAAGTTTAGTGTATTACTGATACGAACCAGACTCTTCTTTTCGTGATCCATAGATAAAGCGTTTAGATACTCAAATATAGGACGGTATAATAATATCATCGTAAAAGATCATGATTTTTTTTGAAGATTTTTTTATATGCTTACCTTATGCAATATGATCTTTTACCTTATGCAATATGATCTTTTTAAATGTGTCTACCTTATGCAATATGATCTTTTACCTTATGCAATATGATCTTTTACCTTATGCAATATGATCTTTTATCATTAGTTAATCATCTCATTTACAGTAGTCTACATTATATATTTAGTTATAGCAATCAATCAATTGATTATTGAAACAATTATTATCAATTGATTGTCCAACGCACTTCGTCGGCCTGCGTCGGCTACGCCGCACGCTAAAATTTTGAAAGTGACTCAACTTCAGCTTATGTTCTCTATCCACAGACTTTCATAAATTCCTTATGAGAGACTTTTTTACTTGAGGTATACAGACGGAGTCAACTACCTAACAAAATGAGCTTAAATCAAAAAATAGAGCGTAATCTAGACAAGTCTTAAAAAAATAAGTCAAACTAAAAAATTAGTTATTAACAATACTAGACGTACATTTCATCCCACACCTTATGCAATATGATCTTTTTTAGTCCAAACTCTATAGACTAAAACTTAAACATGTCTCTTTAAACTTTTGATAATGAACAACTTACTAATTAATGGTTCCTAAATTTACCGCTGCACCTTATGCATGATGATCTTTTTTGACCCCAAAAAACACAATTTTAGATTATATGACATTATGTAATTAATTGATTATAAAGCATTTATATTTTATAATTTGGTTGAAATGCCAAACAATACGACCTTATGCAATATGATCTTTTTCACATAGCTCCGCTTATGCAACATGATTTTTTTTCATATTACATTGATTTACAGTATTTTATATTAAAATAATAAACTGATTCTTGACTTACCTTTCCATTATGACTGAGAAATTATGCGACATGATCTTTTTTATAAAAAATATCTACAAATGTATATTTTATTTTAAATAGTACCAATTGATAACTAATTTAGCATTTAAAATAAACAAAATATCTATGAATGAATGTTATAATTCCACAGATCCTCTATTAATGGGGCTTTTTGAAGAATCTGAAGCAATTAATGAATTATATAATCGATTAATTGCCATTTATTCAGCTTCAACTGTAAACCAAGAGCAAAAACTAGATACCCTTCAAAAAATTGCTCATCTAAGAGTGTCTACTGACTACCTTACTCTTGGGGTTCAGGGAGCTCAAGAGCTTAAGGAAAAGCTACAAAACATTTTCTTGACACTGGAGAAAGCAGCAGCAATAGATTCTTCGTCTCTTCCACCTTTCAATGCTCTCTTCAACTAATTATGAATGTCCCACCTATCAAAGACGACCAAAAGCCCTATCTACTTAGTCCTGATCAGTTAAAAACATTCATGTCTGAACAGTATGCGATGATATTCTTACCTGGTGTAGAAAAAGATTTACTAAATCCAAAGGTAACTTTTCTAGCTGGGCAATCAGGTAGCGGTAAAACCCTATTAGCTAACAACATCTATCAGGAACAGAAGGGTAATACCGTGGTTATTAATTCAGATAGTATTAGAATCAGCCATCCGAAATATTCAGAAGCTCTCCATGCAGATCCTAAAAGAGCAAGTGTTTTAGTCCAGCCAGATACGGCCAAAATAAGCCGACTAATCATGGAAGCCGCTGCAAGTAATGGATATAACGTTATTATAGATGGCACATTGGCAGGAGATCATATAGCCATTGGTACGACAATGGCCTTATTTAAAAGTAAAGGTTATATTACAGAAATAGCAGCATTGGGTGTAAACGAACGCGTTTCTCGACTAGGCATTTATGCTCGGTTTGAGCAGGGGATGATCAATACACCAGGTCAAGCACGATTTGTAGATATACATGCTCATAATAAACAGTACGGTCAAATTTTAGAAAACTTGAAACAACTGGCCAGCGACTCTAGCCTAGTTGATAACATAAGAATATTTAGTCGAGAAATTGTTGATCGAAGGCTAAAACAGGTGTACGAAGGTCAAGATGTATTAAATTCAATAACTGCCCTTGAGAAAGTTAGAAATCAACCATTCACACCACAGGAACAAAGTTACTTGGTCAATATTTCTAACGTTATTACAGATCGAATGCTAAACAGAGGAGCTTCTCAAGCGGATATAGATGATTTTAGTAGACAAGCCGTATTCACAATCGCTTCAAGAAATCGGGTTTAATTATACGATCATGAACAAAAAAAACATCCTCAATTAAGGATGTTTTTTAAATTAACTATATAGGGACTTTGTAAAATTTTGATACAGAACCTGCCGTCGTATTATTTGGCTAGAACGTTGAAGGCAAAGGATTTTTTCTGGAGCTGCTCATCTTGAATCGAAAATTGTAGATTGTAAGATGTCTTTCGGTTTAATGTGCCATCCCTGACATATATGCCCATAGGCCAAGTCTGAGGTCCAAGCCCTTTATAAAAAACTTGAACAATATCACCACTTCGATACAGTGTGTTGTTGAATAGAATAACTCCATCCAGATCATCTAAGCTGATAACTAACTGATAACCAGTCTCTATGTTTTTTGTAAGTTGGTTTAAATACAATTCCAACCTTAGTGTGTCACCAGTAGCTAATGTATCAGATCCCCCGCCGGATTTTCTTACCTTGAAGTTGAAGTCTGGCAAATTGTAGAAGCTGATGGTTTTAGAAACACTTCTTTCCTTTCCCTCTGATTTTTTATCCTTTACATTGAAAGTAAAATCATAGTCACCAGCAGCAGGCTGCTTTAAAGGAGAAAAAATCACCTTCAACTCCTTATCTTGATTTAAAGAATCTAAACTTATGGGGATATAATCACCAAGTCGGTACCATTTTGAACCAACCTTAATGTTCCCATCCAATTTTGCATTAATAACTAGATTAAACTGTTGATTCTTAACTGATTGGCCCAAAGGACTCATGTAAAGCTGGAATGTTACCTTGTCTATTACTGAATACTCTAGAGGTCCTCTTACCTGTACATTGAGGTCTGTTGTAATTGAGTCATTTGAACCTGCTTGTGAATTCTCTGGACGTACTTCTATATTTCCAGTACAGGCAAATAAGGTCATCAACATTCCTGTAATTAAAATAGATAGCTTTCTCATCGGCTTTTGAAATAATTATAGCGGAGACCTATCCCAGCTCTTACGTGGAAATTCTGAACAGTTGACATTTCGGTCATGTAATACCCTTGAACTTTGCCAGTAATGGCTATCCTGCGACTCAAGTTTAATTCCGCTTGCAAGCCCGGAATACTGCCAAAAACGAAGGCACTTTTGGACACAACGGTTACGTCACCAACTCTTTTTCCTGCGTCTTGTACTCTTTCATAGCCAACAAAGGCTCCTAAAAGAGCATGTAGATAAAAGGTACGATCATTCGTTTTAAATAAGACAGGCAGGAAGCTCCCCTCAAGTAGATAATTGTCAACTGTTGATAGTATAGAGATTGCATCCACGTTGATGGGATAATACATTCGTTGCCCAGTAGCCCCAAATTGCCAGATCCCTTCTTTCTTACCGAATTTTCCTAAGTGAAATTGAAAGGAGTAGCCTTGATTATTAGTCTTCTGAATACTTAAACCGTCTACAAACCCTCCACCTATTTCTACAAACCGTTGCTGCCGATTGTGAATTTGTGCCTGGCTGGTCACTCCCAACATTACCAGTGTTGCTAAGAACCAGTATTTCATAAACCTTTTGCTCGTAAAATTGTCTGGTTGCCAAATTCAAATCGGAGGTGTCGTCCCCCCTTACTCTCATACATCTGGCATTCAAGTAGCTTATCTTCTCCAAATGTGATTAACTGGAAAGGGAAACAAACTTTCGTGCTGGTACGGTGTGGAATCGATACGGATTGCTTTGGCATTGGAAATCGAGTTTGTGGAACCACTTCAATTTCTTGGGAAGCCATTCGTTTAGTTACATCCCGATCTTTAAGGAAGAATTTGAAGAAATCAACATCGTAGTCTATTTCAGAGTTATTTTCAATTTCGATGGTGATGAACATGATTTTTTGTTTCACATAGATACCATCCAGTTTAAATTCCATTTTTAGTTTATTCGTACCTACGTCACGAATAAACCCCTTCTTTTTCAGGACTTTAGTCGCCATTGCTTCGAGATCCTCAGAAGAAATTTCTAGGCCTCCAAGGGTAGCTAAATCCACTGGTCTAGCAGCACCAGCACCCTGAATGCCATATTTTTTAATCATTTCTTCATCAAGTTCTACTTGACCTGTCATTGCTAGGCTTAAAATGTCTGGGTGCTCATTATAATTAACTAGGAAACTATAGAAACGCCCTTCGTCAGTAATAACAGCCAATGTGGTTTCCGTAAAGCCTTTTTCATTAGCCTTGATACGTAGAATGTTTTCAGATTCATCCGCCTTATCAGCGATCAAACCACTTGACCCAAGGTCTATATAGCTGACCTTACGTGGAAAAATAATATGGACTGTTTTTGTATAGGAAGCCTGGATCGGATACACCCCCCGAACTGATTTTTTAGCAATTGGGAAAATAAAGGGATTAGTTGGAGGAGCCAATGTTACATCTACAGTTGATGCCTCTGGAATAATTGTATCAGGTAGAGTGCTTGCTTTTTTAATGGGGACAATTTTTGTAACTCCACTGTTTGTGGCTTTAACTGGCGTTTTCTTTACGCTTTTAATACCACCTGTAGCAATTAGTTTTTGAGATAAAACTGGAGTCGCAGTAATAATACTAATCAAAGCCAGCCAATAGAATGTTTTCATAAAAACGAGTCTTTTTATAAATCAGTTGGAGGAGTTATTTTGTTGTTGTGCCCGTAAGAACACACGATAGTTAGGACGAATCGTTACTTTCACTCGTGAGATACGATTAGAAGCAAGGGCTCGTGCACCATTCATAACTGAACTGATGCCTTGAGCTGCGGCTTGTCCTACCATCATCTGTCCGACGTTTCCTCCATTGGGTATCATGTAAGGCATCTGAAAGCCGCCCCCATTCACTGCCTGCGAGCCAACTTCAGCAATTTGATTCTTCATAGCCAGGTTTGGTACGTAGAGCCCAGCTATCCCGTCTACATCGTATGCTCGGAGAATGATAGGAAGAATAGTATTATCAATTCGGACAGCATTCACTGTAATATTTACCCGCTCACCTGAGACTTGACAAACACCGGAGATAATTGAATTTTTAGGTAATATATAGCCTCCAACCATTACGTCTTCTAATAAGCGAAGTCGAACGGTGGTACCATTTGTAATAGTAATTGCGTCTGCATCTCCGTGTACAACAGCCGTAATGGTATTAGGCATTGGATTAGCCTGAATGGTAGTGGGAACTTTCTTCTGGCCTTTAAAGCCGAAGAAACCATTAGTAGATTTTTCTTGAGTAGCGGCGGTGTAGAGTCCATCTGCGTACTTCTGTTGCTGAACTGTAGTTATAGGAATGTTAGTTTCCGTTTGTACTTTATCTCTTATTTGAGGATTAGAATTCGCCTGAGTTGTTGGGTATGGATTGTAATCCGCAGGAGCTGCCTGGCGATTATATTTTCCGCTGTGAACATCACTTAAAAGACGTTCCGCCTGATCTTCCATCGCCTGAGCTCTTTTAAAGTCATTAGCCATTTCTTGTCGCCTGGCTAATTCCTCTGGAGAAAGTGCAGCAGGTTTGCCAATGCTTCGGATATTCTGATGGTTAGCCATCATTTGACGTCCTGCCTGCTCTTGACTTGCTCGCACTATACTTCCTTTAGATGCATATCTGTATGGATCGCCTGGCATTCTGCCATTTACCTGACGGTTTAATTTCTCTAGTTCAGCATCAGTATAGGCAGCATTTGACGAAGCTGCCTGCATTTTCCGAGCCTTATCATAAGAGCTTGATTCAGTCTGCGGAGTAACAGTTGTAGATAAAGTATTTACTGAGTTCTGAGATAATGAATCTAGATTCGTTAAACCTGATCCATTAGAGATAGACATCCCACTGCCTTCGTATTTTCTTTGAGAAAAGGACTTTGCCGATGGGCTTGGGAGAGCAGTTGAAAGGGTTTCTTTGGTAGATTTCGTGACTACCTGATCAGAGGAAGAACTGCCATTTAAGTCGTTTTCTAAAAGGCCGCTTCCTATGCCAATGACAGATAATACCACTACTAAGACAACAGATACCCAAGGTTTATCAAGTGCTTCCTTGATAAACCGATTCTTATCGGAATTACTTTTCATCTACAAAAAGATTAAAATTGCAGTTACCAGAAGATAGATGGCATAAGCTATCGGTAAACATAGAATGGAGAGTAGGATACGGCTTCTTTTCCTTATGCCTACTCGCTTTTCCCAATTTTTCAGGCCTTTGCCGAATGTCAACTCGAGCTTTCTATATAGCCTTTTTAACCATCCTTTTCGCCGTGGAAAAGACTGTATTTTTTGTGGGTCATTTTTCATTCTACTTAATTCTCCCCATTACAATCGTTTGCCAATCTGCGTCGGATATGCCGTTAGGTTTATTTAAAATAAAATTTACCATATCAGACCCCAAGGATGCTATATCCTTTGAATGCTTACTATTCCAGGCAGCAACAAGCTCATCATAGTATCTTAATTGATTATTATATTCTTCCAATCGCTTAGGATTATTCCAAAAATCAAGAGCTAACGGGCTAGGTGCTTCTGGACGTGTAGGACGTGGATCTGAAAGTATATTTTGAGCGGCCATTTGTCTGCCTTGGACTGAATTGCTAAATGCTTGTTGACCTGCTTGAGTGGCAGAATTTGAAGAGTTTTGTGCTAACGAGTTTGTAGAGTTCTCGTCATAATCAACTTCCTCATACTTAGCTGTATAGCCGTTTTGCCATTCTATACTTGAATTAGAAGCGACTTGGATATCATTTTTGATTCTGTACATTTTCATAGTGGCTATTTTATCTTTCGTTGTGCTGGCACGTTGAAGAGATAATCGCTCTAAGCCATCCATGAAGCTACGGATGGCCGCTTCACGATTCATAGATTCCTGATAGATTTTCATGATCAATTGGGAACGTTCTGCGTCATTCATCTCTAAAACGTTTTGCTTGACCATTTTAGAAATATCATCAATTAGACTAGCATGGGCCTTAGTCATGACACCCGCATTGCGATGAATAGTTGCTAGGTCTGTCGCTGTGAAATGTTTATCTTTTCCAGCAATCCACATGAATTTCTGATAATATTCAAGAGATCGTTGAGTTGATCTAACGGTTTCTTGTATACGTTGAAAATCTTGAAGACCTGACTTTAGCCTTTTAAGTTTATCTGCAATCGCCAGAAAGTGTTTAAATTCCTGGCTGTTGATCAGCTTGGAAGCAAAATGGACTGTTTGGCTAACAGTGTTGACTATTTGGTTGAGCGGATCATTGACGATAAACTGAGCATTGGAGGAAAATGTACTAGCAACCAATAAGCTCGTAACGGTACCGAGTACTATTAAAAGTTTTTTCATAGGTGGTTGGATTTATCGAGTGGAAATAAGCTCGTTTTTCAGTACTGTATAATTCTTCATCAAAAAACCATTAGGATTATTCACCGATCGGTTGATGTCAACCAAGTCACAACTGGAAACGAGTGATTTAATGGTTTCACCAGATGGCCGTGTTACCGTGATCTTTCCATATACCATAGCTTTATAAGGAAAAACCCGCATATTGAGAGCTATACTATCTTGCTGAAACTTCTGAATCATGTTCCCATTAATAATGTTTGTGTAGTAATTACTCTCTTGCCAAAGATCGAAGGGGATCTTAACCGATTCATCTCCTAAGAAAAAAGCCTTCTGGGCATTTGCTTCAATCGACTTTTGATCAGGAGAAATGTTGAATATTAATTCGTGGTAGCGATTGAGATGAAATTTAGCTTCTGCCTCTCGATTGTCCTGAACTGTAGAAGCTAAGGCTTCTACAGCAGCACCATTGTTTAAAATGTAAATTCTTTGCTGCGATGCAGTTTGTGTTGTTTGGGCATTCCAGATAGAGAACATCGCTAAGCCGACAGAGGCCAGCACGACGATTAGAGCAATCGAGCGATTGCGTTGAAAAGTAGTTTCTAGGTTTTTTAAAGATTCGAGTGCCATTATTTTTTATTTAGCTGTACTTTTTCCAATTCTTCCTAAGAACCTCCCTGTACTTTTTGCTCCTGACGCAACTGCGGCTCCTGCCCCTCCAAGGAAGCGAATACCACCCGCAGCACCTCCTGCACCACTCCGCGTTACGGCTCCAGCTAATCCCCCGGCTTTACTTGTTGCAGAACTGCTCATTGAAGTCATACCACCAACGGCAAGAGCCATAGATGACCAGCTAGGAAGCATGGTATATCCAATAAGGCTAACTAGTACCACTACCAAGTACAAGAATGTTTGCCCTGTTTCCCACTCCAAAGAACTTATTACAAAAGGCATCATTAAACGATAGCAGAATATGGTATATGCTTTACAAAGCAAGACCATCAACTTTGCATGTATATACTTAGCAAACCATTCAGCGGCATTATTGGAGTACACATCGAAAATTGCAAAGGCAAATGCCAATGGAGCAATAAAACCAAGCATTGTGGTGGTAAACAGAGAAAATAGGATAATGCAGAAATAACCTAACATTCCTAAACCGTCAAAAAAGTAAACAGTCCCCTTAACTAACATTTCTTGTACACCATCCAGCGAATCGGATACTCCATCACGAATGGTTCGCCAAGCGGATTGACCCCACTCAACAAGCACATTATCAGAACTTTCTTTTGCGTATTCCTCAAGTCGTCGGTCACGCTCAGCTTTCATGTAGGCTGCATAACGATCATCCCTGGTTTCCATGAGCTCATTGAGTTTTGCTCGTTCGGTTACCATAGTCCCATTTATGGAAGATCCACGTTCTATGTCTGCGAAAATCGTGTTCAGTGAGTTACAGATTTGGTTGGATCCTGTAATTGCAACAAGAAGAACGAAAGGCCGAAACAGTGGGAAGTAATCGATTTCTTCTCCCCTAGCAATTGGGCCGATAATCCGGCTGAATATGTATACAGTTGCACCTATCATCCCTACAGCCCGAGCGACCGTTGTAAATGCCCCAATCTGCATAAACCCTTTCGAGGTTTCATAGGCTGGTGCGAGCATTGAATTGATCGCATCGTACATGCTAACGACTTGTAGAAGCATGATCAAATTTTTTATAGTGAATGACAGTTCTATTTTTCTGAGGTAGGAATGACTTATCCTCCTGAATCAGAGTACCATTTTCAAACCGTACTTCCATCCAGGAAGATTGGTCATCATTGCGACGAGTACTCATGCAGTCATGCTCTGCATCGTAGAAGTACAATACTGTTGATGGCTCTTGATTGATACTCGGATCTCGATAGTAACTTAAATAGAAACCTTCCTTAGTACTAGATGGCTTGAAGGTATTAGTTATAGCATCACCAGAATCTATATTCAGTTTCTTAAGTTTTCCAGAACGGCCAATCATTTCATAAGCTTGGAAGGAACCGATAAACTTTAGAGCCCCTTCTGGCAAAGTTTTAGTTGCTTCAGGCATTTCTACTTGAGCAGATTTAGGTAACGAACTGTTCAAGTTGCTGTGTGCTTGATCAGTTCCTTGCTGCTTTTTATGACATGAGATAATGCAAAGGCCCAACAATAGATATAGTAATTTTTCCATAGGTCCCTTAGTTTACATTATAGTGTTACGATTGTAGTATTTGCTTACGTGGCCGTTCACCCCTGGCAAAGGCTGAAATGGCTTGTTCAAGACTTCCCCTTTCAGTGACTAATTGTTCAATAGCCGATACATCTGGTTTTTCAGTGGTATAACTTGCATAGGCTTCAGGTGATACTTCATTTCTATATACCTTCCATAAGCCTTGCCAGCTGATAAAAACCTCTTTGTATTTACCAGCCTTTGAATCATTAGCCATGTTTACAGAAAGTAAACCAGCGATTTCTTCATCTGATAGACCTAAGAGTGATTGAATGACTTCTGACTGATTTTTGTAGCGACGGAAGTCCAAAAGGATTTTTACAGCCGCATTATTGATGATGGCATCCTTTACTAGTTCTGATTGAAGATCCTGAGGCTCTTGGGTAACAGAGATCAGACCTCCATAGTGTTTACGAGCAGTTTTTGCCACCCATTTTAGGAATGTTGCAAAACGAGGATCAGCTAAAGCTTTCCAAGCTTCCTCAATAACAAGCATTTTAAATATGTCTTTGAGCCCTTTTTCTTCTTCATATTTTTTGAGTTTCAGGAGCTTACGTACATATAAATTCATGATAATCATAGAGGTAGTGGTAAAAAGGGTGACGTTATCTTTGATATTATCTAGCTCAAAAACGACAAACTTTTCACGGAATAACTGATTAGTCATCGAGTTTCGATCAGCATTCATTAGGTGACCAAAATGACTGCCTGAAACGAATCGATCCATAATAAACTTGAAGTTTTCTAGATCAAAATCTTCCTTTTTAAACTTATATGCTTTTTGGAACTCACCCTCAGTGACATATTTGAAGAAGCTGTCAAAGCATGGATACTCAGGGTCTACCTGCTTTGCCAAATATTTGTAATACCCATGAACCATTTTTTCGACGGCTACTGTCGAAGCATTTTTAACGTCAGAGTCTTGAGCTTTCCAAAGCGTTAGAATCAAATCAATGATACTGGTAATCGTATCATCGTCTAGATCAAACTCACCATCGAAATAAAAGGGGTTGAATGACAGGGGGCTTGATTTATCATAGGTGATGTATACCCCAGAGTGTTGAGAGCATAAACGTCGATACGAATTACCCGTATCTACAATCATTACATGGCAACCCTGCTCAATATGGTAATGAAGCAACTGGTTAGCAAAAAAGGATTTACCGCTTCCCGAGGGTCCAACAATCATAGCGTTACGGTTACTGATAATCTGTCGATTCATGGGTTCCATGAAAATGTCAACCATCAAGGGTTTTCCATCTCTATCTGCTAACCTTACTCCCTGATTAGAATACATCAAATCATTATAATTTCTTTCAAGGGCCAGCAAACAAGCACTTTCTTCCACAAAAAGGGCTGCTAGATTATCATAACCAATCTCACCAGCCGCACCAGGTATACAAGACCAGTAAATAGAAGGGGCATCCTGTATCGCAGAACGGGCAGTGAATCCAGATCGACTAAAGGCGGCATTTACCTGACCACGCTGCTCCATCATTTTTTCCCGATCAGGATGCCAGGTAAGAACATTGCAGTGTACTCGCACGACAGGTTGGCCTAACTCAACCTGTTTTTGAATGAAATATTTCTTGATGTCCATATTGTAAGTATTCTGATCAGAATACTTAGCAAAGGACTTCATCCGGTTAGATTCTTTTTCAAGTTGCTTAATGAAGGCCGGGGTATCTTCTATGTAAAAAATTTGATTATAGATATGGTTAAAAGGCAGCCCCAGTCCTACCCGATAGCCCAAACTACTGGGAATTGAATAATCTCCTACGGTATACTTGTCAATAGTAGCATTAGAAATCAACCGATTAGGAAACTCTTCTAATTCAGAAACAGTAGTTACGGAGCAGTACTTACCCCCTACTTTAAAATCCTGTATCTCTAAATCAGTAATAGAAATATCATCCAATGAAAGAGAAAGATAATTTTGAAGAATTGAGGTGGTACTAGTAGAATAGTCCATCTCTTCATCCGTCAACTTTCGAACTTGAAATAATTTAGAGTCTGCTAAAGCCTGAACAAACTGAGTACAAACTTCCCTATGTTTAACATCAATATCACCATGGGTATATTCGCGTGGAATCATACGAGGGGATATTAAAGAAGTAGCTGAAGACAACCGCTTCTGGAGCCTGTCCATTGGTCGAGTAATGAATAGCAAACATTTATGCTTAATGAAAGGTCGCTCCGCAAAATGACGTTCATTTGAGACAGAAATCATCAAGCTTGAACCACGGTACTGTTGATAATCAGGTTCATAACGTTCTTCAATGTACCAATCTTGTTTATGAACAATGGTATTGACTGGAAGCTGAGAAAGTGCCCGAATGAAAACATCATGCATGGCATCATAATCACTTTCTGCCTGAGTGTAAACCTCTGGAAGGATTAGTTCATAGGCACAAGTCAAGTCGGCATTCTTACTCACATACATGCCATTCTCCAGGGCAAGTATGGGCATTACGTCTTCAATTTTCTTTACTTTCATAGATAATGCTCGCTTTTCAGGGTATGTTCTTATCGTCTAAGGCTCTTCGGACGTCTCACAATTACATGGCTAGGAAGCCCATCCTTTATTTTTTTTCTTTGGTAACCCCACCGACCATACGTTGAATTGAATTTGAAAGCGAAATAGAAAATAGCAGCAATCCCCCCAACAGTGATAAATAAGACTAGATGAGCTTGGGGAAGGATCATAAACAAAATGATCCCTAGAAATACTACACCCGCAACCCCAATTAACGTACCCCATACGTAGATACCCTTAAGGCCTTGAAACTCAATTTCATTTTCTGTCCCTTTGATTACTTCATATTCATTCATGTATTCTAAGGTTTGAAGTATCCGATCATATATGAAAATCCGAGTACTGCTCCACAACCCACCAGTAGGTTAATTAGGTAAGCATCAACTTCTTCACCTCTGAATAGTCTGATACTAATTCTAGCAATCGCAATAAGCATTGCTAGAAAGCAGACAACCTGAAAGCCAAACAGTAGGTCGTTTTGTATATAAAAGAGCTCTTGCATGATTAGAAGTTAACAGGAGGCAACTCGCCAAACTCTTGACCGTATCGGTTATCTATTTCCTCGGGAGTGTAAAACTTTTGAGTTTGCGTATCTTTTAGTTCTGGAGATAACGGCATCGCTTTAGTAGCTGACTCTCCGCCATAGCCCCAAGTCTCGACGTGTTTTGCATCTATCCACCTAGACATATCTGGATTACTGATAGTTGCTGAGTCCTGTTCTGTAAAGGAGGAGTAGCTTTGTTGTCCATCAGAGAGTATGACTGAGGTAACTGGAGCCCGCAATACCATCATTGAGAAAATATTAGGTGCCACAAACAGAAACACGATCCCTAATCCCCATTTATAAAGCTTATCAGTGAAAGTTGGACTCCCGGATTGATATTCTTTGACTAATCGAATAATTGCAAAACCTGCAACTGCTAAGCAGCAAAAAGTAATTAGTAAGATTAGTCCTCTTTTTTCTTTTAGAACATAATTTTTTGTAAAATCAGAAATAAGAGATAAGGCTAATATGTTAAGGCTCATATTAATTGAAGTAATAGTGACTAATAAAGAAGTTTAAAACGGCCACAGCAAATAATGATAATCCCCATGTAATCAATTGTTTTCCTGCGTCAAAGTCACCTTCCTGCAAACTTTTGTATTTATTCGGAAGAACCATGAATGCTATTATACCAATGATCACAAAAACAAGCTTAGAAATAGCGTCTTTTTGATCTGAAATCATGCCGCTAGAAGTAGACAATGTTTTACCAATATGTACAGAAATAATTGTTTGGCTATCTTGGTAAAGTAATTTGACAATCATCATAAGGGTTAAACAAAGTAATATACTTAAACCAAAGTTGATTGCCCTTCTTCCTGCTTCCGAGTCGCCTTGCAAGTATTTTCTAAAAGTTGGCACTATGTAAAACATACTCAGAACTCCAACCATTAAAAAAACAAAGTTCAAAATGGTATCGAATCCTCCATTTGTAAAACCTGTTTTTTTTAATAAATAACTTGTTATTTGGGCGTTAGCTTGTGCTGTTAAAAGGGAGAGAATGATTAATAATCTCCCTTTTAATATTATTTTTTTACTCATTCACTAATTTGTAAAGAAAATTACTTGAATTAAATATGCAGCAGCAGCTACAAAGAGGATACCGCCACCCCAGTTAAGCATAGACTTGCCTGCGTCAGGATCACCTGAATTCATTTTTTGGTATTTTGAAGGTAGTACTACCAAAGCTACCACTCCGCATATAACAAAGATTAGGTTACGAATAGTAGTATACATGGCACGTATGCCAGTGTTAGTTTGATTAAGCTGAGTTGTTAAGGTTGACAATTCAGCTGATTGACTGTAAGCATGAATCGCAAAATTTGAAGCAATAAATACTACGAAGAGAACGATTATTTGTTTTTGGGATAACTTTAACATAAGCATTGTATTTTAAATTGTAAAATTGATTTTAGATTAGATGTTTTTTGTTAAAATGCATCATTCATTAAGTCTTTTAAAAAAGATGATTGTTCATCATCAATAATATTTGAAAATATTTTTTCAAATATTATTTCATGATCTTGTGAAGGAGTCGTGGCTAAGGTTAGTAGTAATTCCTTTTCTATTGGATTAGCTATGTTCGCTTTTATTTTAGTTATTATTTCAATTAAGTCTTTACCCGCTAGTTGACTTATTTCTATAGGAATGTCCTCGTTAAATTCTACTAGCAATTCTTTAGGTGATGGTATAGATGTATCTTCTATTACTTTTTGATATGGGCTTTGGGGTGTTTGGGCTAACACAGCGGCAACTAGTCTCGTCTGATCTTCTTCCGAGTTAACTGAGTAGGAATCAGTAATCGGCGGATCTGGTACTAGGGGTAAACCATGCGGTGGCTCTTGGTCTTCAATAGGGGTGTCCTTAAAAGTACTGGCTTCTGGTACGACTGAAACCTGTGCATTTCTCTTCTGGGAGTTGGCAGCTAATAATGAGGAAGATGTTGACTGGTCAACTGACTTTTTAGCCATTGTGGGAGTCGGAGCTGATCTTCTACCCGTTTTTTTAGAAAAGTAAAAGACATAGGACCAATGGCTCAGTACCACCGGCCCCCCGACATAGAATAGGAAATCAGTTAGTTTCATTTTAGCTACACCTAGAGTAAAACGCTGTTTATGCCCCTAAAGATGTAGCAAAAAATGATAATATCAAAAATAAAAACACTATATATAGATATTTTTTATTTTAAAGCCTCTTATTTTTATGTACCTTTGAAATATCTATAACAAAATATCTACGTATGGATTATTTTATATATCTCTCTTGTCCAATCTGCCAGGCCTGCTTGGTCATATTGGAGTAGACTTCCTAATGATGTTACAGTTTTCCCTATGTCCACAGTCACTGTGCTCTTGATATTACAATTCATGAAGGATACTGGTATAGGGAAATCAGGAAAGAATTTATCCCTATAGCTCAATACTTTGGGTTGAGCACTTTGATAGTTGGCAGATTTTTCAACTCTGAAACGGTTCCAAAACAGGTAGATATGTTTAAGCTTAGGTAGTTGGTCTGGATTTTCAAAAAGCCATTTTAAAAAGGTCATTGTACCCTCTAGTACTATTGGAGACAATTCAATAGGAATAAAAAGATAATCAAGTTCAGAGAAGAAATCTAGGAGTGGTTCGGCGTTGCCTTCTCCAAACCCAGAAGAGCCATCAATTAGAAGGTACATATCCTCATGATTCTCTTCCGCCTTTACCTTAAATGCCTGTACCCATTGGGGTAGGCGTTTTGCGGGAATCTTAGTTATAGGGTAGTGAGGTCCTAATTTCAGCTTATTGAGTATATAGTTTGGCAATCTATTTTCTTTGAATTTTCCAAAATCTGGTTGATTAATCCATTCTACCTCTTTACTCCTAATTTTCAAGCAACTAAGCTGGGAAGGATCGTAATCAAGAACTCTGGTTGATAGGTTATGAGTATAAGAGAGCTCGGAGGCGAGGGTAAGTGTTAGGGTTGATTTTCCTACCCCTCCCTTTGTAGTATAGACAGCTATTGTTTTCATAAAGAAAGGTGAATGTGAAATATGTTTGAAATGTAAATAATCTTAGATAGCTACAAAATAAATATATAAAATTATAATTAAATATATTTAATCTCAAAATATAGGTCATGTGGGCTAAGTAGGTTAACTGAACCTAATATACTAGTTAGGTTAAATGGGTTCATTTGGATAAGTAGGTCAAGTGGGTTGACTAGATTATATGGGTTAAGTAGGTTGACTAGACTAACTGGGTTAACTAAAGTAAATACTTAGAATAGGGTATGTAAGTGGGGTAACTGTATTTTAAAGGTTAATTAAATTAAATAGGTTAATTTATACAAACTGATCAAATAGGTCAAGTGGGTCAAATAGGTTAATTGATATAAACAGGTTAGATAAGACAAATAGGTTAATTGGGGTAGGAGTAAATCTTATTCAGTTTGAACAAAATACGATTCAAGGGAAAGGCTGAAGAATGAAAGCAGAATGTATGATGATCCATTTACACAAATGAAAAATGGCCAAATTAAACTAAAAAAGACATTATTCATTTTGGGTAGAGTTTGGTAGCAAGCCATGTTTTTGTCCGGACAAAAACCACTTTTCCTCACTTACAGGCTTGTTTAGTGAGAGTTACATTCGCTAGCAGCTCAAGAGTAATAATTCGTAAATGAATTGATGATTTTTAACAACCCCCATTGATAGATGCTATGCCGCAAAAAGGAAGTAAAAATGAAGAAGAACTAAAATCGGATAAGAGAAGAAAGAAGAAGCCTAAATCCATGGGCTCAGCAAACCGAGCGAAGGGAGGGCGAAAGCTTCTTCCGCCAGATGAAATACGGTCTTATCGGGTTACTGATATAAGATTCAATCGAAAGGAGATTAGGTTACTAGAGAAATTAAAAGAAAAATCAGGATTATCTACAGCTGATATTTTTCGCACTCTGTTGCTGAAACAGCCCATCAGGGTTCCTGTTCCGAAGCTATTTCCTCAGGAGGTTTTAGAAGTTTTACGTGATCTAAGGAGATCAACAGGACTGCTTCAAGTCATGGCCTGGAAAGAAAAAGAAATTACTTCAGAGGAGAAAAGTTATTTATTTGACGCAGAAATTGGTCTTGTCAGAACTATAGAGCAAACCGAGATATATGTTACTCAAGGATTGCGAAAGGCAGATAATATACAAAATCTTGAAGCTTTGGTTAGGACAGGTGAAAGCTTAATAATTGGATTATCCCAAGTTGCCATACAAGAGGGTAAACTTGGAAAAAAAGAGTCTGCTGAGCTCGATGAGTTAAAAAGAATCTTTCAAGAAATGATTTCTGAGACTCAGGTGATCGGTAATTATAATAAGATAGAACCAGAACTATGATTGGTAAAACAGGTCTGGGTAAGGGGGCAGCGGGGTTGATAGCTTACTGCATGCAAGAGAAACTAGATGGCTTGGAAAAGTACAAAAAAAAAGAACATGTACTTCGTGGGGAATTAATCTATCACCAAGGGTTTTCCACTGCTCAGATGAGAGATTTGAAGAGTGGTATTGTTAATCCCAACGCACTAGCTAATGAGTTCAATAAGGTTGCGAAAATGAATACCAAAACAAATAAGTTTTTATGGCATCAAACCCTGAGCTTTCATCCAGACGACAAAATAGATAACAATCTCATGCGAGCAATCGTGAAAGATTTTGCCGAGAAATATGGGTTTGCCGATAACCAACTCTTAGCAATTCGCCATAACGATACAGCTCATTCTCATGTCCATATCATTGCCAACCGAATTGACCTTTCCACGGGAAAAAACACTGCGACTGATAAAATGAACTATCGCAAGAATGAAGATTTTTGCAGACAGATGGAGAAAAAGTATGGACTGAAACCTCTGGAAGATTATGAACAAGTAAAGCAATTACATCAAGAGGTTCAAATGGTACTTGACAGTAAAGGGCCATTAGTTGAATTTTCGGAAGCCCTTGAGAAAAGTTGGAAGATTCACATACCTGATATTTTTCCGAAAAATTTTAATGAAAAACAAAGACGTATAGCTGAAATTGAATATATTTTAAAAGAAGGAATTGGAAAGGTAACTTCATTAAACGAACTGAAAGAGCTAATGAACGCAAATGGGTATAATCTGTATTCAAAGGTGGGATTAGTCTTTCGTAATAGCCACCAAGGCCATATTGCAGTAAATGAATCGGATCTAAGTAAAAATTACTCTTACGAAAGTATTAAATCAACAATTGAAATTAATGTAATAAGGAAGATCAAACCAATTATTGATTCTACGATACCTTTCTGTACAAGTATTAAAGATTTTGTAAGAGAGATGGAGAAAAATCGGATAGGTGTAAGAATGGAGAGAGGTATTAGTTTCTACTTACTAGATGGAAAGGAACCCGTAATTATTAAAGGAAGTGATGTTTCTAGGGAATATTCTTTAAATGGTATAAAAGATCAAATTAAAACTAATTTTATTACGACTCAATTCGATTCTATTTTATCACAAGCAGTGTTAAATTCTGCACGCCCTATTCATTTACATGATTTTTCATTTAATGATAAGTTAGTATTAGTAAATAAGAATGCATTAACAGCTAAGGCTTTAACGTTATCTCAGGTAGAATCTACCATTATGGCTGGAAGATTTAATCAGCCAAAACAGGAAGCCTACGAGAAAGCATCGAGAATTATAAATGAGTCGAACTTATGGAAACTAATACCTAAAGATTCACATCAAGTAGTCAGAGATGGGCTTAGGTTAGTTAATGAAAATCACAAACAAACCTCGATGAGCTTTTTATCATCTTGGACACTATTTCACCAGACCCTCTTAACTAATGGTGTTGATTTAGGTGTATCAAATCGAGAAGCTATAGAGTTCATATTGAGGGATTGCATATCACCTAAACAAAAAATACAGACAAGTGAATCAGAGGGAGCCGCCGGGGATAAGTTCTCTTCTATTTGGCAGTTATACAAAAATGCCATTAGAGAGGAAGGCGTTAGACCTGTACTTAAATTTCAAACTCTAAAGGGTTACTCTAAGGTCAACGAGCATAGTGACTTGCTTAATAAACTTATTACTGCTATGCCCCTAGGAAAATTTACAGCAAGGGATCTCCCCACGTTTATTAAACAGATTGCCAAAGAAACTCAGGGGAAACACACTATTACTGATACTGTCTCTCCAACGACTAGGATACTGAAAATGGAGGATTTTCAGCAAGTCTCTTCATTAAGGCTGACCATCGACTCAGTAGTTGCCAAAATGCCACCTATGGGCAAAACGGATTCTTACATAGATAAGTTTGCAGTATTGACTCATTTCAGTGAGGAATTGAACCGTCATGGTATCAAAGTTGTCATCCCTCCAGTTGGGATTGATTCGAACGGGAATATTCTGGGGATTTCCTTTTTGATTCAAAATCCTAAAGACGAGCATGCCTTTGTTCAAGTTCCTGGGAGTTATTTAGGGAACGAATATTCTGCCCAATCTCTCTTAAATAGATTCGGAAGAGTTGATCAGACCCTGATACCAATTGCTGAAGACCTCAGTGAAGTGACAATTCATGATCGACTGCGTAATCTCACTTCCGATTTTGAACCTGATATCCATCCCAAGAGGGTTTATGGTGAAGAAGAATCTGATATGGCAAAAATTGCAAAAGCTTTACGGCAAACTAGACCACGGCGGAGTAGGGGAGTGTAATATAAAGGGTGAGAAAAAAGCCTCACCCTTTTGTACTATTGATTTAGTAAGTGTTTAACCTTTTGAAATTTCGAATCATTCTGGTATAAATTGAGGAAGTAAGCAGGAACTGTAAGCCCTTCTTTTCTAGCTAGTAACGTTAATAAAGAATAGTCTTCTAAAGGTACATGGATTCTAACAACTACACTATCTTCTAATGGTGTATTCCTTAATTTACTAGTACTATTGAGTGTTTTATTATCTGTTTTGCTTGATTTGTTAGATGCTTTTTTTGAAGATTTATCAGAGTTACTTTCTGGTTGATCAATCTGCGTTTGTTGTGATTCTGTTGGTATTTTTTGCCGATTTATTGATACTTCTGAGTCACTACTTACTTTATTAAGTGATTCCTTCTTAGGTGGAACTAATAAATCAAAATTTAAAGGACCAAGTTTACCTTCAACATCTTCCTCGCTGCTTCTAATTTTGCCAGTCTTTTTAAATTCATCGTAAGAGATGTATTCTGGGTGACTAGTAGTTAAAAGGTGTAAGGCCTGTTTGATTTTAATATCATTGATAAAATCTTCACCAAAATACATATCTCTAGACTCGAAATCGGTAGCTATAAAGTGAGCCAATTCAGTCAGAGTATTTTTGGTTGAGTATTTCTTTCTGACTTGCTCTAAAGAATCTAAAATTTCCTTGGGTAGTCGATCCAAGATCTCCTGAGTAGTGAGTTTCATAGTACAGTATTTTGAGTTACCGAATTTTTGTTGGCAAAATAAGGGAAATAATTTTATTGACCTAGTTGACCCACTTAACCTAATGAACTTAGTTGACCTATTTATATTATTAAATTATTGATAATCAATTGATTGTGTATTTTATAAAAAAATTATATTTAATTATATTTTTTTACATTTACTTTACCATCTGAAAAAACACCCAAGACAATGATTACAATTGCAGTAGCCAATAATAAAGGCGGCGTTGGTAAAACAACTACAGCTCAAAATCTAGCAGCCGCTCTAGGCCGTTACTTCAAAAAGAGAGTATTAATATGCGATTTAGATCCTCAAGCTAATTTGACAAGTGGAGCAGGAATCAAATCAGGTGTTGTACTAGATTGTGGAGATTTCATTTTAGGAGATGATTTTGATAAAATCGTAAAAAAAGAAGTATCTGAAAATGTGGATTTATTACCAGCTAGCGGTTTTTTAGTAAATAAGGAAGGAGCTATTAAACAATTGGGTAATTTTCCTTTTACTTTTCGTATTAAACTTAAAAAAATATCGGATTTTTATGACTATGTAATCATCGATTGCCCGCCTGCTATTGGTGATTTAACACGATTAGCTTTGTGTGCATCAGATCGATATTTAATTCCTTTAGAAGCAGAAGCCTATGCTTATGAAGGATTAGCAAAATTTGTTCAATTCGCTGACGAAATCAAAGAAGTTAATAGCTTTTTAAAAAATGGCTGGGTTTTAGCTACTCGTTTCAACCCTAAAAGCAACCGTAACTTGAGTAAACAAATTATTGATAAGACTCATGAACAATTGGGAGAAATGGTACTTTCTACATATATTAGAGATAATTCAGCTCTATCCGCAGCCCAGCTAATGGGTAAAGACATCTTCGTTTTCGAAGAAAAGGCAAATGGTGCTGCTGATTATAAAGCATTAGCCAGTGAGGTTTTGGAAAAATTAAAAATAGGCAATGGCTAAACCTAAGAAAATAGAGATACCTCTTTTAAAAGATATAGCTCCAACTAAAACACTTCTTTCTACTTCCGAATCCCAATTATCCACTAATGAGGAAATTGCAAATAGGATAGAGAAAACCATTAGTGTACGGTTCGACCTACCAGAATCACAGTATGAACGCCTCAAAGATATTTTGTATTGGGAGCGTCTTACTCTTGGACAATATTTAATGGGACTTGTAAATCATGAAATTATTGAAAAAAATCCAGCTAAACGGCCCCCCGATCAAAAGCAAAAACGCGGGCCCAAACGAAAGAAATAGGCATGCTTACCTCCAAAGAAAAGGATTCATCCTTAACGCAACACTATTGGTTTTTACTATCTGCGGTTGCAATTAGTCTTCTTCATTACGCTTTAATTGGGATGAACTTCATTCATCCCAAGCTGTCCAAGCTTGGCCAATCGGTAGCAGAAAGTACTTATGACTTCTTTCTATATCGAATGAGCTGGGCTTTTAATCCTTTTATTGTACTGGGGATCGTATCAGGGCTACTGATAATGTTCAGTTTAGGGATTAAAGGTGTTAAAAGACCTGGTATTAGTAAAGACTCTGTCATCGGTCATTTAGTAGTTGGGGTTCTGTTAGTGATCTTGGCTACCGGTGCATGCTATATGTATCGTCTACTGATCGAGACTAATGAGATATTCTTTCTTTTGTATTTAGTCTGTCATAGTTTAGGTCAGGTACTCTTCATCAAGGGAGTGACCCTATACAAAAGGTTGATGGCCAATGATCTTCAGGAAGATTTGTTTAATGATGAAAATGAAACATTTCCGCAGGAAACTCGCAAGATCGGTAACCAGTATTCTTACAATTATAGAAGCTTTTTTAGGTATGAAAAAAAGCGTGTTGCTGGGTATATTAACGTTCTGAATCCATTTCGGGGTGTATTGGTGATGGGGAAGCCAGGTTCAGGAAAGACTTTTTCTTTCATTGAGCCAGCCATTGATCAATCTATAGGGCAGGGGTTCTCAGCAGTTGTATATGACTTTAAGTTTCCGGTATTGACTTCATTTTCCTTATGGTCACTATTACGTCATCAGAAAGATATCGCCAAAGTTCCAGAGTTTTGCGTGATCAATTTTGATGATGTAACCAAAAGCCATCGTTGTAATCCATTAGATCCCATTTATCTACCTGATATTCTGGACGCTTCCGAGGCTTCTTATAATATGTTGACTAATCTGGTGAAAGACTGGATTAAAAAGGAAGGTGAGTTTTTCGTGGCTTCTCCCATAGCATTAGTTACCTCCTGTATTTGGTATTTGCGGCAAGTTTCGGTCAAATACCGTGAGCAGTATGAAGAAGAACTGGAGAAGTGGAAATTGGATGGTAGCCAGGGCTCCAAGCCAGAAGAAAGCCCGTTAGCTCATATCTGTTCACTTCCTCACCTTATAGAATTCATTAACCTGGATTATGATGAGCTTTTCTCTCGTTTAAATGAGTATCCAGAGATTTTCAACTATGTACAGATGTTTCTTTCCGCTCATAAGAAAGGGGCAGTAGAACAGTTGGAAGGTCAGGTTGCTTCCGCTCGGTTAGCTTTGTCTAGGCTCACGTCTCAAACTCTGTACTGGGTTATGAGCGAAAGCGATTTCACACTCGACATTAACTCGCCGGAAAACCCTAAAATTATTTGCCTCGGTAATAACGATCAGCGGAAAAATATTTATGGTGCAGCCTTGAGTCTTTATATGAACAAGATTGCAACCATTCTGAATCAACCTGATAAAAACCCATGCATATTGGCTGTTGATGAATTGCCTACAATGTTCTTTAGAGGATTAGATAACTTAATGGCCGTGGCTAGAAGTAATAAAGTAGCTATCGTATTGGGGATTCAGGATTTTACTCAATTGAATCGCGACTATGGTAAAGAACAGGCAGAAGTGATTAAGCATCTCTGTGCTAATGTTATAGCAGGTAATGTAACGGGTGAATCGGCTAAGCATATGACGTCTTTAATGGGTAAAACTAACCAGCTCAAGGAAACGCATACCCATTCTAAACACGATACCAGTATCCAGTTTAGTACCCAGTTGCAAGATGTAGTTCCTCCTGATAAAATCGGTAAATTAAAACAAGGCCATTTTGTAGGTGTTGTGGCAGAAGAAAATGAGTTTGATTTATCTCAGAATATGTTTCACGCAGAAGTTGTAAGAGACGTTGTGCCAGGCGAAAAGGTACAAATTCCTACCATTTACGATTTTTCAGAAATGCTAACAGATCAAGAGCGGGAAGGACTTAGTGAAAAGAAGATTATAGACTTAGTGCTCAAGAAGAATTTTTTAAAAATACAGTCAGATATAAAGTATTTGCTTGAAAATGAGCCTCTTCGTCAGAAACCAGTATTAAAGTGATATAATACATGACCTACTTAAAGGAGTTGCAAGAGAAACTTGTAACTCCTTTTTCATTTCTTACCTAAGTCTCACTTTACAGGGAGGTAAGCTATAGATAATTGAGTTTATTTCCATCTATGGCTTTAATTCCTTTATTTTTACACAAAGCAATGGTGGAATTGATAGGGAAACATGAAAAAACTTTTAACTACCCAGCAGGAAGACGAAGAGAGCCTAAAGGCAGCCCTGGAGTATTGGGAGAAACAATTAATGGAGCGAATTCAACCTTTCCTGAAAGGTACGACTAAACCAAAGATTTCTCATATAGCGAAGTATATGGGCTTGCCACAGAATGCAACACAACGCATTTTTGAAGGAAAAATTACTCAGCTACGTTTATGGCGATTACTTGTATTCTTGCGTCAAAATGGGTTCGATATAAACGAAGTGTTTGATAAACAAACGATTAGTGATACAGTGCTTGACGAGATTTCTAATCTGAATGAGGGAGAAGATTGAAGATAGATAGTGCGTTGCCTATTGGTAATTTAAAAACATATATTGGCCAGGATCAGTTGGTTGACCTTTAAATCGTACCTCGTAATGTAGGTGATTACCAGTTGATTTTCCAGAGGAACCCACCTGGCCAATACAGGTATAAGGTAATGCAACATCCCCTGTTTTAACTATGATCGAAGAGAGGTGAGCAAGAATAATTGAATAAAATTGATTAGAAATTTTTACATATAAACCATAGCCGGATTGGTATCCAGTCTGAACTATGCCTCTTAGCGTTGCATACACGGGCTGACCTTTGGAAGCCGTAAGGTCAACTCCTAAATGTTTACGAATATGACCGTCTATGGGGTGAACTCTAAAGCCAAAGCTCGAAGACAGGTTCATATCTCCTTCCTCTAGAACCAGTGGTAATATTGCTGGAAAGTAACTCTTCAATACCGGATCTGGACATTTGATATAATACTGAAGCATTTCTTTTTCATTAAATCTTTCCCAGCTTTTCATAATTGTGGTGCGTGCCCACAATAGTGATGGTTGCTGCTTAGAAGAATCAGATACCGTTCTTACTGGAGAAGAGGCAATTACCTGAGAAAAACTCAATAAAAAGACTATGTGTAGATATTTTTTGCTCATAAATTAGATTTATAAAGTAAAAATAAGCATTTTTAATATTAAAATATCTATTGATAATAATTTTGTATTTTAGTTATGGATCGTATATCGGAATTGTATCTACAACACTCAGTTTTCTTCTCTTCTTTACCTGCTGAGCTAGAATCCTTTCAAGCTCTAATAGATTATGGAAAAACTATACCTCAAACAGATAATGACAAACTCTGGAATGCTAGGGAAGAGCTTTACAATCATCATAAATTGCTAAGGAAAAATCAGCTTATTCAAAATGAGCAAGAACAGCATGTTTCCACTCTTTTAGAAAGTTTATACGAGAAGCATAAACAATTCTTTGATCAGTTATCACCTCAGGAGGATTTTAATCGGTCTTTTCGAGACTATCTTCAGAATCTCAGCACTGAAGAAACAAAAGCTGCTTGGAAAAGAAGAGATGATTTACATATGCTGTACTTAAATGATCTTAACGTAGTTCATTTTGAAGAAAAGGAAAAACAAACCTTTGAAAATCAAGATGATTACGAAAATTACTTCGTAAATGAAGAAGTAAATGAGATCAATCAGGAGTTGGATGATGCCAGCAGCGTAGAACGTTATGAGAGGGATATCGAAATTATAAACCTACATCAAATATTGAATTTAAAGAAGCTTGAGCCAGCTCAAATTAATCGACTCAAGAATCTTCTACCTGTATATTCGCAGATTGATGTAGATGATCATACAAGCTTAAAGGTAGTTTTCAAATCTGAAGTTGTCGGTATCGACCAAATTAAAGTTAAAATGCTATCAGGGGTATTACCTGCTATTCCAGATATTCGACTCAATGTAAGGGAGGAAACTAATATACATGAGCAGAAGCCAGGCTTAATGCTCAAGCGTATCATTGACCGAAGAATTTCAGATGAGAATACTGTTTCAGGACTTAAAGCTGTTCTTGAACAGTGCGAAGAAGAAAGGCTGGATGTAGATATGGCCATACTTTTGAAAGTAGCTGATGCCATAGAACGTTACCCTTCATTTTTAGAGGAGATAATTGCGAATACATCCAAACACATCGGGCTGACTGAAGGACAACAATCAATTTTATACCAAATTATTGATTCTCTGTTTCCGCTACAGTTGGGCTTCTATGATGGATTACATTTACACTTTATTCCGGTTGATCGTCTGCACAAACCGTCACTTCAGATCGTTCTAGAGCGACTAAAAGAAATAGCACACATTGACCTAAATAATATTTAATGAGATTATGGGCAAGCCACTTATGATTGTATTGACAGAAGATAACACTCCTATTCCTCAGGTCGCCTTAGAAAACCCAGAGGAGTGGGAAAGCTATACAAGAGAAGACAGAGAAGACCTAGTGCTACGAATTCATAACCTAGAATGTGGTTTAGAGAGTCTAGAGGTCAAAAATGGAGAATGGGACAGCTTCGTTCTTAACGAAGACATTATTCTAAAAGGAAATAAGACTCATACCAAGCTGCTGCCTGATAGTGAAGAGTTCAATGCAGAATGGGTGGGACCAATGTCAAAGGAAAAGTAAGTCTTTCACCTCATTAACTGTTTGAACACATGAATATTGGTACTAGACATAACTTTTCCCTTATGACGGACCTTACTTCTGATACGCAGAAGAAAGTACTTTCTACACTCAATTTAGGGGGGGTAGAATACATAGCATTTTCGGATTTCGCTTTACGGAAATACGTGGATAGTAGGTACTTCAATACTATTAAGCTTTGGGTAAATCCCACGGAGGGAAACTATCAAAAGCTACAGGACGCTTTTAAGCTTGTTAATAAGATCCTGCCTTTAGAACAAAATAAGTTCTATACCCGGACTGAAAAGCCGTTACTGACAGTGGGACCTCATTCTAAACAGGTAGAAATCTATAACTCAGCTCCTGGTTTACACCCTGATTTTTTCAATCACATCTATAAGAATAAAAAAATATTAGGTGCTGGTTTAATAGCCGTTCCTGTCCTCAATGAAAATGATCTGTATCGTACACTGTTACAGACACCTAAAAAGGGGGCTGATATTCAACTCCTGGAGGGTAAATACCCACAACTACTTCAAGACCGCCATCAAACTAATCAGGTCAGAAAGCCAGTAGCCATCAATTGGAATGAAGTAGCCCCACAACTTGATCCATACCGGCTTCTAACAGATTCAGGATTTAAACATATCCCCGCTAAAGGGTTAATAGGATCTTCTCGGAGTCAAACTTTTACGAATGGAGATACCAAGGTAGTTATGTATCCAAACAATGATGGAGGCCGACTTCCTTTCTTTCTGGATCAAACCAATTCTCGTCGCGGTGGACCCATTGACTTCTTGACATGGGTATACAAAAACAACTATGCAGCAGTCAACCAGTATTTAATCCAGTATTTGGGTGGTATTGAAAATTATAAGAAGGCCGTTCCCGTAGCGGTCTCTGACCACTACAAAAAGTCTACGTCTCATGCTACTAGTCATTTAACTGATCAGGAATTCGCTCAGATTCGACTAAAAGAACTTCAGGAAAACTACCAGGTGAGAACTGTTCTTAATAACCCGGCATACCTGGTAAAGCAACGGGCATTAGCATTGCCAACGATCTATAGTCCTGAGTTTTATAAGCAAATCGTTGATTCGAAAGGGTTTAATCTCTCGACAAAGCAAAGTGTTGAAGTTCATAACACCGCATTCCCCATGCGGAATGAGTATGGTATTACTACGCTCATCCTTAGAAATGCAAATTTCAAGGGCTTCCCGGCAGGAGAAAGACGTGATGGATTGTGGATTTCGAATCCAGTATTACGTACCAAAAGTGACTTGAAATTTCAGCTTAAAAATAATAGTGGGGAACCTGTGGACATAACTCTGCCTAAAGGTACGAAGGGGGTTTTGCTCAAGAATCAGGATAACGACGTTGAAAAATTCACCTTTTATTTCAATGATCCAGCTAAGGTCGGCAGAGAAGTTCCCTACAATAAAGTTACGGTTGCAGGTAATCAATTGGATGAATTAACTAAGGCTCTTCACCCTTTACAAGTTCAACGAATCGTAGTAACTGAAAACCCTATCGATGCTATATCATTTCATCAAATCAGTCCACCAGCTACTGACGAGAATCGGATGTACATCTCTACGGGAGGACAACCTTCTCATAAACAGATTGAGTATCTGAATCGAATTATCAAAGAAGTACAACCAAATCAGGTTTTGCTTGGGATGGATAATGAGAAAGAGGGAATGAAATTTAATATTTTATTACTGGGAGGAATCCAACATCCAGCTATCCCTCAGGAGCTGCGTATTCGATCTATTGTGAGAGAGCGGGAAATAAATGATGCAGAAGCAATCACAAAACCCAAAGAATTTGTACTGACGTTAGAGGCGGATCGGCCTATCGCTGAATTGATCGGAGTAGCAGACCGTATAGCTTCGCGGATCAATAGTTATGTGCCTGAAGGTTTAAGCAAGTCAGCATCCGTTGAAGTCCTAAAATCTGATCCTGGGATCAGCAGTCAAATTGCTATCGTATTTCCAAAGGAGGAAAAGAATCTGTTACTAGTACAAAAAGAATTAGTGTCTATTTCTTCTCAAAATGCTCAGGCAGAAATCTTTAAGATCGTTCGACCCTTAAATAAGGATTTCAACGAAGATCTTAAAGAAATACAGCAGAAAAAATCGAGTATTTCCTACGAACTTGGTGAGATTCCACACGTTCAAAAAAGAAATACTTTGAATGTCACTAAGGCTGATGTGCAGACATTACTTGAATTATCAACTTTCAGTTACGCAAAAAGTATTAACCAAGCGGGGGGGAAGACTACTGATCGTACCATTTCAGACAAGCAGAGTTCAAGCGTAGAAGTGGCTGACCCACCTTCTATTCAGGATATAGATAAACCAGTAAAACGACCGAAACCTCGGTTGTAAAAAAGGAGAGACAAGCACGTCTCTCCTTTTTTGATTACTCGTTATGCAACAAGAACACTTAAGCTAGCTTCTCCAAAGTCAGAATTTAAGAGGAGTATTTGAGTTTGTAGATTTATACTATTAACAACACTTTTGACGCGAGTCCTATCAAAATCAGGATTTGATGCAACTTCACGTAGTGTGGAGATCAATACAGGTGCTATTTCCAGCAAGTAACGTAGGGCTTCATTTTCAACCTCCGAATTGATTTGAAGATTGCTTTTTTTAGGCAGCAGGGATTCAAATGAACTTACTTCTTCTAAGGCATTTGAATGGGTGCATAATGATGATACCATAGGAATGCAGTGGATTGATTTATGATGCTAAAGTGGTAAGAAAAAAAAATAAATAAAATTAGCCTATGCTTAACCCCCCTTTTCAAAGGACATTATAGCCACAATAGAGGACGAATCACTTCATAGATGCTGAATGGATGCCTCTCTGCCCAAGCCTTGTTTTTTGCCTCTCGCTTTTTAAAATATATTTATTGTATCTAGCCCATTAACTCTGATTAAACTAGAAAAGGAATCTTATATAGAAGTAATAACGATAACCTGATTCATGTCCCCACAAAACAAAGACATCTTAACTAAGGAAAAGGTATTGCTCAGTGACCCAGTTCAACAACTAAAGATCATTGTAAAACCGATAGCAGATCCACCGGCTATTGATCTATTGCAAAGTACTCTATACGGAACAAAGGGAATCCGATATCAGCAAACTGGCCAGGAAAGGAAAATTGGACTTTTGTACAATCCTTTATTTTTCCATCTATACGTAGACGGCACATTACAGGGGATTTACTGTTTGGACCAACGAACCATTCAGTGCCCATGGGAAATAGAAGGATTTTATGGTAGATATTTAGCAGTTGCCGAAAGCAGTCAAGGGAATGGTTATGGACAGCTCCTCAAAAACGTAGCCGTAGCATTTGTAAAGGATAGCTGCAAATTCCCGTATCTACTGTACTCCTACATCGAGGGAAAGAACACTCGGTCAATAGCCCTATCTAAAAAGCTGGATTTTAAGTCTATAGCACAACTGAAAACTTGTGTATTTAGACGAATGTTCCCTTCCAAGGATCGAAGGTTTGTACAGGCATATCCTTTAGAAGAGCCAAAACTCATGAATGAAGTCGAAAGCTTCTATTCCCATTATGGTCTACAAACGTTTGGAAAAATTGGCTATCAGGATAACTATTTCGTATTGAAAGAGGGAGAAGAATACATGGCAGGTGTACAGGCAAACCCAGTAACATGGAAATTTAAACAGATGCCTGGCTTTGTAGGGAAGCTAATGATGAATCTGTTTCCTAAAGTGCCTGGGTTGAGAAGGCTCTTTCAACCAACTTATTCATTTCTAGCATTAGAAGGCATTTTCTATAAAAAAGGCAGAGAGGATCTGGTACCACTATTATTAGAAAGCCTATTGGCCCATTTCAAATTGTATACAGCTCTAGTACAAGCAGATGAAAAAAATCCAATTCAGGAGCTGTTTAAAGGAAAGATGGGCTTACTCAGCGGCTTTCAGGGGGGGGTAACTACGCATGTTATGATTAAAGGTAATCTGTTAACCGAAGAACAATTACAGCAGCTTAGCCAAGTGCCCGTTTACATTTCTTCCTTTGATTTTACTTGATTTCATACACAATGGAAAAAACATCGAGCCTTATTACAAGCCCTTTGGAGAAACTGCGTAGTCAATTACTACAACCTTTCGATAAGACCCAGCGTAAATTACTATTGTCACTTAATTGTTGCTACATAATTCTCTGCTTATTCTATGTAACTAGTGAGAAACTAAGTAATGGTTATTTTGTACCTGCTACACTTTTAGGGGTTGTGTATGTCATTGTGGGGCTAATCAACTTTATTTCAGCCTTATATAGTTATAGTATCATCCGCGGAAAAGAGGTCGTTTTAGGAATTATTACAAAGGCGGATAGCAAATTGGACATTGCTTTAAGGTATGCTAGTATGCTGGTCTTATTATTCATGTCCAGTCTATTAATGCTTGGTGTAGGTAACCCGTCCTATGATTCTATAATGGGTGACTTTGCTTTTGGTCACAGTTTAATTGTTTTGGTAGCGATTTTATTAGGTAGAAAACCGGCTTTTATATGGTTTTTGGTGGTGATGGTTGTTCTGTTTTATGTTTCTAATCGTATCGGCTTCGATTACAGGTATCACTATCTGACCAGAGAAGAAGCAATACGTTACGAGCATGCCCTTGAAATTAAAAATCCTGAAGCCTTAAAACGGCAACAGATTCTTCGCAACGAAGGCTTAAACCCCCCTACCGTTTTTCGGTATTTTAATATGTGGGTCGTCTTTATACTGATAGCATTCTTTACCGCATATTTCTTTACGGGAATTTCTCATGACATAATTAAAATGATTCCAGAGGCTACAAGTGATATTCAGGCAGCCATCGAAGCGTTTAATCAAACTGAATTAGATCGAGAGCGAGAGAAAAATCTTGAGGAAGAGCAAAAAATGCTATTGAAGCAGTCTCAACTTAAGTCTGAAGTCAATTTTCTCAGATCCCAATTAAATCCTCATTTTCTATATAATACACTACACTTCCTTTATGCAAAGAGCTGTAGCTATTCTGAAGAATTAGCGGAAGCAATCCTTAAGGTTTCAGATATCATGAGATATAGCCTCAAAGAGAACTCTGAATTTGTACCCCTTCTGGAGGAAGTTAAATACATTGAGAAATATATAGAGTTACATAAACTGAGGCACAAAGAGCTATTTGTGGATTTATACTTAAATGGAAATGTACAAAATACTCAAATAATACCATTTATTTTAATAAGTTTGGTGGAAAATGCGTTTAAGCATGGAATTACTAATGATCCAATGTTTCCTCTTTCTATCAAGATGGAGTGTTCGGAGGAAAGTTTTGAGTTTAACATGCGTAATAAGCGGAGTACTAGGCCTTCTGTGGATTCAACGCATGTAGGTCTTGAGAATATCAGGCAAAGACTATCATTAACATACCCGTCAAACCATAGTTTCAAAGTGGACATGGACGAACTATCATTTACTTGTTATCTGAAAGTACCCAACCAGATGACATCCTAGAGAAGGGCCGAAGCAGTATGAATATTTCCTGTATAGTTATTGATGATGAAGACTTTGCAGTTGAGCACCTGCAAAAATTTATAATGAAAGTACCTTACTTGATTCTAAGGGGCTCATTTACAAATCCTACTGAAGCTATTAAGTACTTAAAGGAAACGCCAGTTGATTTGGTCTTTATTGATATAGAGATGCCGAATTACGAGATTGATGGAATTGATTTTATCAAAATCATGAGTGGCGAACATTTGAAGTTCATTGTCACGACTGCCTATGCCAAATACGCGTTGAATGGGTATGAATTAAATGTAGCTGACTTTTTACATAAGCCTTTCTCATTTGACCGCTTTTTGCAAGGGGTCCAAAGGGTTCAGCACTCACTCAAGAACGAGGGCAAAGGTTTCGATTCAGATTACATCTTCATTAAAGCCGATGGTAAGCTGCAAAGCCTTAGATATGAGGATATATGTTATATTCAAAGTGAAAGAAATAATATATCAATCTACACTGAAAATGATCGAATTAATACCATTCTCTCCATTAGCGAGGTAGAAAGCAAGCTGCCCCCAGATCAATTCTCACGAGTTCACAAACAGTACGTAATTGCTTTGAATAAGGTCCATACTATAGAAAAAGATCTTATAATCATTCGACGTCAGAGTAACTTTGCTAGCATTCCTTTAGGAGAATCTTATCGTAAGTCGTTTACGGATTTGATTGATCAGCGTATCTTGAATAGTAAAAAATAAGTAAGAGCAGTAAAACAAAGGGCTTTACACGGCCCTTTGTTTTACTGCTCTTACTTTCAATAGGCTTAACGAAGACTAATTTTTGATAGGGAGCGATGTAATTAGTCTCCCTTGATATATGTAACCATAAGGATTTTCGCTTAATGGCTTTATACATCAAGGATGCATATAAAGAAAATTAGGGTGTGTTGACAATTAGGTAGCCCCCTCGATAATGAGTACAATTGCTTGATGCGTCGCTACGATATTACAGATCAACAATGGGAACGAATCGCTGCTTTACTACCGGGCAAAATCGGAGATGTGGGGCGGTCAGCTACCGATAACCGACTCTTTATCAATGCCGTTATGCGGTTGTGGATGCTCTGGGTAATCCCATGAATATTATTCTAAGCGTAGGCCAACAGGCTGACATCAAGCAAGTGAAAAACTTATTAGCTGAGTATAAAACCGGTGCGGTCATAGCTGATTGAGGGTATGATTCCAATACCTTATTGGATTGGTTAACCCAATGAATTCCCGCTAAAAAGAATAGGTTAGTCCTGCGGCCTGTTGACAAGAATTTGTACAAAGATCGCCATAAAGTGGAGCGTTACTTTAACCGATTAAAACAGTATCGACGGGTATCGACTCGGTATGAGAAAACAGCCGTCTGTTTTGCTGCTTTCATTTATCTAGCTTCAGCTTTTATTTTATTGGCTTAATTGTCAACTCACCCTAGTAAAAGGATAATAAATATCAAACTAGGGACGTTTGGCGAATTGCCCTCTAAATGGGACAGATTCCTAAAGTCGTTGTGCAAATCCCGTACAAGTGGAAAAAAGCACTCTCAAATCTTATCTCGTAAGTGCTTACTCCGCTCCCGAAGTCGAGTATGTTCAGCACCGGATTCCCGTTCCGACAGGTCAGCGAAAAGCGTTACTGGATCATTTCAGTGTCATACGGGCCAGGTAGACCAAATCGTATGGGCACTGGCCTACTTCTTCCAGACTAAGAACGAGAGGAAAGGGGAGAAGCTCACGTTTTCGAGCCGGTACGCAAGTCCGGTGTAAGCTTCGATGGATTCCAGGTTGAGTGTCTGGTTCTGATAAGGAGCATCGGTAATGAGCGTTTGCCAGGTGACGGTGTCTTTCCGGCTTTTGGCGATAACGAGTGCTTTCGCTGCTTCGAACCGGTCCCTGTCGCCGTTGAATACGTTGACCAGCAGGTGTTCGTCAAAGTCCATCGTCGCCTCCCATCCTTATATGACATGCAGACTTATTCTATCAAAACCGGAGGATATTTCAAGAAAATTAAATCCCTACGAACATGAAAAAAGACAGGGAGGAAAAGGAAGAATATCCGTTTCCGGAAGGCTACGAATACATCGTCAGCGAGGCCCGGACAAAGATCGAGTATATCGACAAACAGCTTGACCGGACGCCAAGAACGTTTGAGAAGCCCAAACTTTACAACCCGCCAGGATTTCAGCCGGCCAAACCGACGAACCCGATCTGGGAATGGCAGCGGAAAACGGCGATTGAAATGCAGGCCAACTGGCGTGTGGAATGAACCAGTGAGGATCATCGACTGGATGAGCAAGCAGCGAGTCTGCTAAGAGAAGCCGCCTTCAACCGACCGCGTCCCAATCCGTTTGGCGGGACAGGGGAGTTGTCGGCATGCTGGCATCTCCCTTGTCTATCATTTCTTAGAATCTATTTTTCCTTCAAAATAACCCCATGATCATACTGAGTCCAATGAATTGGCGTTCCATCCCGTGCGTAGATTGCCCACCAATTGTGCTTTCTGCCTTCCGGATCTCTGCCTCCGTACTTCCATTTTTGTCCTTCGGGATAGAAATACATGGTTTGGTAGAAATGATTACCCGCTAGCAGGGGGTCAGAGGTGATTATCCTGCCAGATTCCTTGCCTTGGACGAAGGCCATTTTCTTCTGGCTTAATACATTAAAATAAGCACCAGGCTTGATTCCCAACGTGTCCGTCAATAGCAAGGTATCCCCTTTTGCTAAAACAGACCCTGCTGCGAGAGGGTCGTACGCAACTCGCGTACTGCCTTTAGGAACCATACACACGCGGAGTTCAAACGTCGCATCTGAATGTATTTCCATCACGAAATATCTATAAATCTCGCCTTCAGATCCTTTCTCCCTAACAAGTCCCGTATTCCACATGTATTGTGCAGATAAGGGGTACTGCCCTGCAGCAAGCGTTGAAATCAGTACAAGGGGAGCAAATAAGAATTTCACAAATCGAGGCTTCATGCTAGACTACCGTTTAGGAATACAGGAATAGTTATAGTTCCAGTTGCAGTTCTGTGTCTGGTTTGCATCAGCAAGAACCGAATTCGCCGTATTCTTTATTTGCGTGAGAAGGGCGGACGTACAAGGAGCTGCTGCGATGGCGTCAAGTGTCCACTTGTAAGCTGCATACTCTGTACACTTATCAAACAGGTTACTATTCGCTTTTGCTTCGGCCCAGTGTTCAGTATAGTGCATGATATGGATCATTTCGTGTCCATAGATGACAAATTTCTCACAATCAGATGCATTTGCCGAAACAATGGGGGAGACATTTATAGTCATGCCAATAAGGGCTCCTGTTGATGTTCCCATTGGGTTTGCTATTGCTAATGTATTCGTTCCGGTTATGGTATTTTGGTAATCTCCGTCTGGATTAACGGTCACACCTAATTTCGTCAGATTGGGACTATCACCGACGTTTACATACAACGGTACTGAGGTTGAGCAATTAAATTTTCGGGCGATGAAGGATCGCAACTGTTTTTCTGGAACATCTTCAATCGCGGCACCTGTGCCTCCGTCACTACCATCTCCACCGCCGCCACCGCCGCCACTACTGCCTCCCGTACCGGTTCCTCCCCCACCAGTTCCGCTGCCACTCCCAGATCCACTACCACTACCTCCGGAACCAACAACGATTACCGGAATACCAAAAGTACCGCCTGTATTATACGGGTCACAGGCTGTCCAGCATTCACAGGCCGACCACCAGGTTGAACAATCGCCGTCAGGCTGGCCCGCGGGCATGGTAAAATTGGCTGTTTCGTTACCGGAGCGCTTTATGATTTTCGAGCTGCTCGTCGCATTCATTTGAAGGTCGTCCACTTTCATGGGTGTTTTCCCAGTATTGCCAACGGTGATTTCTACGTCGCCGGCGTTCGGATGGAGCATATCGATCCGCAATTCACCGCCTTTCGAGTTCAGTCTGGCCATTGCCGACTTACTTTGTATCCTTGCACCAGATGGTGCGAACCCCGAAATCTTCAGGTAGCCATGCCCCTTGTATTTGCTGAGTTGGAGAGCAGGTACCCAAACGGATACACCTGAATGAGTTTTCTTTGTCTCTCCACCGGAGGGTGTGGCAGTCGGCAGAATAATGGGTAAGCCTGCCGACACGCGAACGTCAGACAGGCCCCGTCTTTTTGTTACAGCACTTACCCGTGCAGATAAACGTAGTTGCTGATCGGATCGAACGGATACGCGGTAGGTGATTTCCGATTGTGGGGCTATAATTAAACTTTGGTTGGATTGGGCGTTGGACAAAAAAGGGAGGAGCAGGAAACATGACAGGATTGTCAGGCAGGTAGAGAATTTCATAAGTTTTGGTTGGTTTAAAAAAGTACCAGAACTAGTGTTTACTTAAAGATGCTGATTTTCAGCGAGATCACCTATCGACCCGGCTATTTCACCGAAATCATCCATATATCAATCAAGACGATAAAATGTAACCTAGCGGATAAGAAAAATTATAATAATTCTTAACGTATAGGCTAATGGTCAGTAGAAAAATGCAACTGTAAGGAGCAAGACAAAATGACAGAAAACTGTACGAGGGTATGGGTAGAATAAAATTTTGTACCGAATGGTTTGTACCAAATTTTATTTTAATGGCTGTTTGTTCTGTTTCCTATGATCTGAACAAGGCAGGTCAAAATTATGAAGGCCTTTGGGCTGCAATAAAAGAAACCGGAGAGTATTCTCACATTATGGACTCCACCTAGTTGGTTTGGACAACAGAGACTGCTGTACAATTGAACGATCGATTAAGTAAGCAAATCGATAAAAATGACAGCCTCTTTGTTAGTAAAGTGAACAAAGGTGAATATGCTGGGTGGTTAACCAATGAGCAGTGGGAATGGCTTGCAAAGCATTTGTAGGGAGGTTTCTGTACGGGAGAGTAATTGAAGTGGACTATGAACAAACTCTGGCATGATGGCCGTCCTTAAAGGTCGGCCATCATGCCATAAAAGCCTCTTGTTCTGTTCTGTCGCCAGATAATGGGGTATGATCGGCGAAATTTCATCCTTTCTAGTGGGCAGCTCGGATTTCCTGATCGAGAAAGAGTCTGGCATCTATCTGAAACCTAAAGGCCGGAGCGGGGTTTTTTCTAAAGGCTGATGTGGGCTTTGATGCCGATGAGTTGCGAGCCGCCTGCGAAGTTCAGCAAATCGTCTTGAATGTGCGGCCTAACACACATAATGGTTTATTCGTAGCTTATGAGCCGGGTCAACATGTGCTCGATGATGCCTTATATGCGGATCGGGTGGCCATTGAAAGGTCGAATGCTTGGCTAGATATGGGTACACTTTGAGTTTTCGGTTCGCAACTGGAAGACCTTACATTTTATGGCCTTCTTTATCATTTTCTTTCGTAAGATTTCTAAAAATAAAAAAACTAAACAGGTTCATAAATTGATTTCATATTGTCAAGTGAAATTAATTAAGTTGATATTTGACAATATAATGGCGTTAGAATGAAAAGTATACTTTATCACCCTTTATCTCTAAAGCTGCATCGAAGGTAGTATTTGTCTTAGAAGAGTAGAAACCCTTAATGACATCAGTCTTCCCCTTTTCGCAGAGCTTTTTAATTTGTGCCTCAGTAAGCTTCTTGCTGGCAATCTCAGCCGAGATTGAAAATTTGCACCCTTTAGAGTACTCACTACAACCCCAAAAACTTTTCTTTAAAAGAATTTGACCTTTTTGACAAATAGGGCAGGTGATGCTCTTTAGCTGAGTACTTGTACTTTTCAGTTGTTGTTGCTGACTAGTTATGGCAGTAAAAGCTTCACGAGTGAAAGATGCAATACCTGACATGAATGTTTGATAGCTTATCTGTCCATCCTGTATTTGTGATAGTAAGTATTCCCACTTTCCGGTTTCCTCGGGATTGCTTATTGGAAAATCCTTTACTAGATTATACACAGATAGACCTAAAGGAGTTGGAATTAGTTTTTTACCCTCACGAACCACAAATTGGCGACTGATCAGCAGATTTAGAATATTTGCTCTTGTAGCCGGAGTACCCAGCCCAAACTTCTTTTGTTCTGTAGTCAGTGTATCGCCTATCACTAATTTTCCAGCCGTTTCCATTTGCCTAAGAAGTGTTGAATCCTTTAAAAGGTCAGGAGGAATAGTAGTTCCTTTTTTTGTTACTGCTTGAACGATTAGACAAGTATCACCTTTATTTACCGGTGGTAAATCTTTTGAATCGCCATCTTCTTTGCTTTCGTCCAGCTCTGCCTTTGACCTGACCGATTCTATGGATCGCCAACCAGGCTGAACTATTACTGATCCCGATGAAGTGAATAGATGGCCATTACTTAAAAAAGATAGAGACGTTTTATCTCTAAGACACTCAAATGATAAGGCTTGTAGAAATCGCTCAATAATTAATTCGAAAATCTGTTTGTCTGATCCGGTAAGCGTAATAGCAGATCTTGTGGAAGTTGGAATGATCGCATGGTGGTCGGTAATTTTTTCATCATTAAATACACGCTGACTTACTCGTTGTGAGCATATGGCTCCTGCTTGCGGATATTGATGAACTAAGGTTAAAAGTATACGTCTCACGTCCGCCTCCATGTCCGTACTTAGATAACAACTATCAGTTCTGGGGTAAGTAATTAACTTGGCTTCATATAGCTTTTGGGCTGCAATAAGGGTTTGATCTGCTGTTAAACCGAGCCGGTTGTTAGCCATGATTTGCAAAGCAGTCAAATCAAAAAGAGTTGGTGGATTTTCCACTTCTCTCTTTGTACTAGCCTCATTACAGATAATGGTAGTAATCTGATTAATTACGTTGACTACATGATCTGAGGCTTCTACTGAAGTGAACTGTTGTTGATGCTTAGCCCAAAAGGTTTTTCCTGAGTGCTGAAGTTCAAGCATCGGCACGAAGTAGTTGGTCTTTTTGAAGTTGACATGCTCAAGATAACGTGAACAGATCATGGATAGGGTAGGGGTTTGTACTCTTCCAACAGTCAGAATCTTCCCGTCTTTTGCCTTCGATAAAGTTAAACCCCTGGTCAAATTCATCCCTACTAGCCAATCTGCTTCACTTCTGGCCTTTGCTGCCAAAAATAGATTGTCATATTCACCAGAGGGCCGGAGATTGTTAAATGCTTTTGCGATTCCTTCTTTCGTTAGACTCGATACCCATAACCGTTTTACGGGAGCTTTTGCGTTTGTGCAATGCAGAATAAAACGAAAAATTAACTCTCCTTCTTGGCCAGCATCAGTTGCACAAACAATTTCTGAAGCTCTTTCAAGTAAGCTTTTTATAGTATGAAACTGTTTTAAAGCAGAATCATCACCTATAGGTATAACTTTAAAGGACGTAGGAATTATTGGCAATTCACCAAGAGACCAAGACTTTGAGAATCCGTGTTCCTCCGGAGGTGCAATTCCAGCTAAGTGACCAAATGCCCATGTCACTACATAAGTATCCCCTTCAAACCACCCATCTTTTCTAACGTTGGCGTTTAGAAAGTTCGCAATCTCTTTCGCTACAGAGGGCTTTTCGGCAAGTATTACTTTCATATAAAATATCTATTTGTGTATATTATTTGTATAAATATCTGATATAAATCACTTGTAATTATTTATTATTACAAAATAATAGTTACAAATAGATATTTATTGTTATTTTTTGACTTGCTCAGTTACTAACTAATCGCGAATCCATATGCCACTCAATGAAACTCAATCATTAGCTCAGAAACAGGCTGAGCAACTTGTTCCAATAAATAAGGAATTGGAAAATGAGTTAAGAGAAAGTGCCAAAAATCAACAAGCTAAGTTCTACGGTCTAACTAGAGAAGATTTTTTAAAACTGGATTTTATCAATATTACTCCCTTAGATAAGGCAAGCTTTGCTACCGGTAAAGCAGCTCAGCAATCGTTAAATTTCGATAAGCTTTTTATTCAGGGTAAAGGAGATGATACTATTGACCAAAGGCCCTTATACATACTTACAGAGAAAGGAAAAGAGCCAGGTCAACGGAACATTCAAGTTTATACAGATGAAAGAGACGCCCAAAAGGCATATGCAGTAGTAAAGGATAACTATCCATCCAGTACGGATGATCTGCATTATTTGGGAATAAGCGGTCAAGAAATTCATATTCGGAAGAATATTGCTGAGTTGACTCAAGCTAATGACAAAGGAGAAGTGCCACGGTATGACCAAATTTTCCAGATTACAAGCCAACAGAAGCAACAGATAGAATCACTCATAGAACCTGACATCACTCGGGCAATTAAACTGCTTCTTAGTAAAGAATCCCCTCAGATTTATCCAGAGATCACTTTTCCTGAGAAAATGGATCAGACTAAGAAGTTGAACTTTTTAGAACAGGCAAAGAATAATATACTTGAATCTTTCACAGGTCAGAATGTAAAGCTTGATACTAGCTCCATTCAGACAAAAGAGAATAATCAGAAAGGTTCTCAAAGTATTATAAATGGATTAGACAAATTGATACCCATATCTGGCCATGAAATCAAGCAAGTTGATCCAATTTTAGGTGGAATTCTAGATGGCCTTCAAAAAGGACTCAAGGATTTAGTAATAAGCCAAGAGAATGGTAAACCAAGGAGCCTACAAGAGAATAAGTTACCGCAAAGTATTTATGGCCAGACCTTTACGCCTGAGGAATACAAAGCACTATCGACTCATAAGGAAATGAATGGTCTTATCCAGGCAAATGGCAAAACTCATGTCGTATCCGTTTCTTCTAATAATAAGCTAGTAACAAAGCCTTTAGATGAATTTAAAATTCCAACGAAGATTGAAGGGATACCTCTTACACCTGAACAAAAAGATACACTAGCAAAGGGTAAGGTAGTAGAACTCCAAAATTCAGATAGTCATAAGGTTATAAATGTAAAACTTTCGGCTAGCCAGCCTACAGGAATTGCAGAAGTAAGTGGGATGATTAATTATCGTCAAAAAATATCAAGCGAGGAGTTGATAAAGCCAAACAGCCCCATTATTTCAAATAAGGAAACTGAAGAAGTAAACCAGAAACCACAAAGCCAAGTAATACCTCCATTAGATAATCAGATTAACACTCAAAGTTCGGTTGCAATAAATGAGGTACAACAGCAACTCACAGAAGAGCAACATTCAACTCTTACAAAATTCCGCGAGCTGCCTGGTTTAATTCCTATAAATGGCAAGGAGCATATTGTGTCTATGTTTTCTGATAATCAGATTATTAGCAGAAATATAGAGGATTTTAAAATTCCAGCAAAAATTAATGGAACACTATTGACAGTTGAACAAAAAGAATCGCTCTCAAAGGGGGAAATTGTAAATTTAGACAGCTTGTGGCTAAAACTATCTGCTGCCAGCAAAAATGGGGTAACAGAAGTAAGTTTATTAAAAAACCATATGAATTTGTCTAATACGAAAGAAGATGATAAAATTACAGCAAGAGATATTTATAAGGCTCTAACTCCAGACCAACTAAATATATTATATAACACTCATCAGTTACCAAGTCCTGTAACTGTTAAAGGACAAGAATTAGTCGTTACAGTGGGGAAGGATGGAGGAATCATAGGGGAAACTCGGAAAAATACAATTTCTGAACAAATTCATAATTCCCAAACGAAGACTGAAACAAAACAGAACCAAGAACTGAATAAAGAAAATAAATTACCAGCCCCTATCAAAGTAGGGGAAGAACTTAAAGAGAGTGTGCGTCCACGAATACGTCACTAGTCTAGTAAATAAAAGAGCACTATTCATATAAACACTGCTGCTTTGTGGATAAAACAGCTCTTTTTAAGCCCTGCTTATGCAGGGCTTAATTTTTTGCAAATTTTGTTAAGTATTTGGAAATCAGTACTTTGGTTGGCAGGTAATGAATCCGGCAACCCTTCGTTTAACAATCTCCTATCCATTACGTAATTTAAAGTTACTCAACTAATAAAATTCGAGTGGTAGATGATTCACTGTTCCTAAGGTGATCACTATTGACTTTTAGGTAATATCGCCCTCTAGCTAAATTTTTCACATCAAACACTACTTTGCTCTGATTTTCGAGATTCTTATTTCTAAATGCCTCTCTAACTTTTACTGATCTCACAATTTTCTGCGAACGTTCACTAATGAGGGCCACTTCATCAGGTAAACCTTCTTCATATTCAACCTTTTCAAACTCTACATTCAGAACATTGGTTGCAGTGTTAGGGTATACTTTGTAAGAGTAAGGCACTGAAAATGAAATTGAACGTGATTGCGGCCCCCCACAACTTGTTGTTGCAGTAACATTTAACGTTAGACTCTGACCGCTACTAATGGTGAAATCGCATTGAGCACCCAATGTATAAATGGGTATCCAGGAAGGGTTTGCACTCCATGATATACTTTGTAAGTTACCAAAAGTGTTTAAGCGAACGGAGTGACTGCCGGGACTAACAAAGACAGGAGTAGAAGTAACACGAACATTGTCAACCGTAATCGCATTGTTATCGAACGCACTTGAGGCTAGGGTTCTTACACCTGCTAGCACTGAAGCATTTCTTAGTGCCGTTCTCATTCTGTGAGCTTGATGAGGTGTGTAATGGGATAAGCAGTTAATTGGACCGTAAGACATGATATTAGTTAGATCAGCAGCATAAGAGTGACCGTTTGCATCCGTAGTATTACACTGTAACCAATTAGGAGAATACGAACAGTTATTTACACATGCTCCAATTGTATTAACTGGATCAGCTGGAGTATCAGGAATAAAATCTCCAGCAGTTGTATTATTTGAGCCATTAGCTAGTTCTGGCGTTGACCCTCCTTCAGCAGTTCCATGAAAGGTATGAAATAGATTAAAACAATGACCTAATTCATGAGATGTTACTTCTGTTGGAAAGCCGCTAGCATTAACAGCTAAATCTAAGGGTACAACTAAAGCTTTGCTTGGTATAGCTGCCGCAGCAGCTCCGAATGTGGTAGTTCCTTGTGGGACTACATAAATGTCTATTGCGTTTGAATGAGCATTTACACTAAAAAGGTTAGTGTAATTAAATAATGTCAAACTGTTAGGTAAACCATATGTATCACTATTTATTTCATCATACCCTAGATAGTCAATGGTTATTTTCCAAGGACTAAATGATGTTCCAAGTTTATAGGCAATATTATAGGCGTGAGAGCTACTAGGACGATTTGAACCATCAGATCGCCCGACAAGGTGAATAAACACGTTTACTCTAATTTCACAATCATTCGTAGGATCAGCATAACTACTTGATGCTCCAAAATCATTGTTAGGAACATTTGGGTTTGTTCCACATGTTTGACCATTTGCTGACCATGCCAAGCTAGCAACTGCAAGAGCAGTAAAAAGATAAAATACTTTCATAAAAGTAGATTTAGAGGTTAGAATTTAATAGTTAAAGATAATTTTTGTAGAATAGCTACCTTTTACCAGTGATGTATCACTAGGTGTTAATTTAACAACTCCTGCCAGAATAGTTGAATTTATACTACTTACATTGCGATCCTTCTGAACCTGCTCCCAAGATATTTCCTCAGTAAGTGTACAAGTCCTCACACGTAAGGTTTGAGGTGTATTATTAACCTCCAGTATTACGTCAGCATAGATGCCATTAGGTTTGTAACATATAGTACAATCCGCACACCTTTCTTCTTTCAAGTCAATAAATTTGACACTGAGAGATTGCCCAGATAAGGATAGTGTTTTTGTTTGGCCGTAGCCTAATTCAAGTGTAGTGAAGTTTGTTAATTCTTTATCCTCTTTGTGGCAACTAGAAGATGTGCACAATAGGAAAAATAGCCCTATAAGGGTCAGGAAAGCAGTATTACGTTTCATAAGAGGTTCTGTTAATGATCTATTAATTAGACACCGAAACAGTACGTGTAGTTGGAATAATTCAAAAATATATACCTATATTTATAATAAAATGCATCATCATATAATAAATAGCATAACATATATACAGATAAGGAATAAGGTAATTACTTAAGAAATCAGGAGTCTTTATGTGTATTAGTTAATACTATAATTTTAAACGATTTACTTTTGGCTTTTCAGATTCTAAAGCACTTGAGTTCTCCTGTTTAACAGCCTTTTCTTGAACTGTAACCCCGTCGCCGGAGGTTGCCAACGATTTAGTTAGAGTTGCCTCAATTTGCTTCAGCTCCAGCCTTAAATGATCCAGCTTTTCCTGCTTGGGCCAGGGTTTACTGATCTGAGTTCTGAGTTCCTGAATATCTTTCTCCAGAGTAGCGACTCGGTTAGCTTGTTTTGCAACTAAATCGGGGAGTTTACTCAAAGCCTTCTCGGGGTATAGACCCGCTGTTTCAGCTTTGATGGCTTGAAGATTGCCATGATTATGAGTGTAGGAGATTCCGTTTGGTGACTTTATGGTCCACTTATTATATTCTAAATCTAAGTCCCTCTCCGTGGTTACCTGTAACACAAAACCACCTTTAAGGGTGACCACTTTTTTCCCTTCAGGATACTTCTGTTGATGGACATGCAGCATGATCCGGCCTAACTCCTCAGGTGATTGTTGAAGTATAGATTGTTTGGCAGCACCAGCGGATTCCAAATAGGGTTGGGCCAGCTTTAAATCTTCCTGAAGAGCTAGTAAGGTAGCTTTGCTTTTAGGGAGATCCGATTCAAGCCGCCCAAATTTCTCAGTTTGCTTAGAAGCGTCTAAAGCAAAGGTATTTCTCTCACTCTCCAGAGAAGTAATCTGCTTTTCAATTTTGGCCTTTTCAAGCAGATCCTTATTTCCTGAAAGCAAGGCTACATACTCCGAGAAGTTCATGCCATTCTGTTCGTCCAATCCTCCTTCATCAATTTGCCGAACCCCAATGTTGCTATTTTTGATCTGCGATATGAATAAGGCTTTATTCTGCAGCAGGTTAAACATGAAGTTATCGAGACTATTTTCAACGGCGTAGACAAAGTTTTTAACTTCGTTACCAAAATGATCCCTGGCCACTTCATTTCCACTACGTGATCCCCGGCCTACACGCTGCTCAAAATCGGAAGGCTTCCATGGTACGTCCAGGTGATGCATTGCTACCATATGCTTTTGAGCATTTACTCCGGTACCCAGCTTTTCAGTAGAACCCATGAGCACTCGTATCTTTCCCTCATTAGTATCTGAAATTAACTGTCCCCGTTTTACTGTGTTTGTGCCTTCATGG
>NZ_JAUTAM010000008.1:0-402104 GCF_030818595.1 Siphonobacter sp. SORGH_AS_1065 | reverse complement strand
AGCGGGCGTAGGTACGGGCGGTACCGTTATGGGTATTAGCAACTATTTGAAGGAGCGAGATTCGTCGATCCGCATTCACCCTCTAGAGCCCGCCGAATCCCCTACGCTGACGACGGGTTATAAAGTAGGCTCTCACCGGATTCAGGGGATTTCGGATGAGTTTATTCCCGCCATCGTTCAACTCGATCGACTGGATGCAGTAGTGCAGGCTCACGATGGAGATGCCATTTTGATGGCTCAGAAATTATCCAGAGAACTCGGTCTGGCCGTTGGCATTTCCTCCGGTGCTAATGTGATTGGTGCCATTCGGCTGCAACAGCAGCTAGGTATCAATTCCTGCGTGGTAACCATCCTCTGCGATAGTAACAAGAAATACCTGAGCACGGATTTAGTAAAAACCGAACCCCTTAAAGAAGATTACCTGAGTCCGGTCATTACGTTCTCGGGCTATCGACCTATGCCTCGTTTAGCTACTCACCCGGCTTTGTTCTAGCCATCACTTTTTGAATTGATAGTAGACATGAAAAGAAGCTTATTCTTTTTACTGGTTTTGTTGTGCCCTTATTGCCAGGCTCAGCTATTTAACCCCGTTACCTGGGACTTCAAAGCGAAGGCCACCTCCCCTACGGAAGCCGTATTAACCTTTCAGGCTAAAATCTCCCGGCACTGGCACATTTACTCCCAGCATTTGGCCGATGGAGGCCCCGTGGCTACCTCTTTTGTTTTCAATCCAAGCAAGGAATATACCCTGGTGGGTAAGGTTGATGAAAAGTCAAACGTGGTGAAAGGCTTTGATAAGACCTTTCAAATGGATATTAGCTGGTTTGAAAATCAGGCCCTATTCACGCAAAAAATCAAACTTACGGGAAATAAAGCCACGGTTTCCGGCAAGTTGGAATTCATGGCTTGTGACGACGAACGCTGTTTACCTCCCGAAGAAGTAGCGTTTGATATTCCCGTGCAGGGGCTCAGTGAACCCGTAGCAGCCGTAACTCCGACAAAACCTGCCAGAGATTCCATTCCGCAAGCTAGCCAATCGCTGGTCAGCGATTCTATCACTATCGGTTCGAAGTCAGCGTCTGTGGACACGGCACAGGCTTACGAGTTACCAGTCGTTCAGGCGAACGAATCTCCCAAACCCGAAGAAGAATCTTTATGGGTAACCTTTGTAGCGGGATTGCTGGGGGGACTGGCCGCCATCTTCATGCCCTGCATTTTTCCGCTATTGCCCATGACGGTTAGCTTCTTTACCAAGCAGGCGGAATCCCGCTCCTCTGGTATTCGAAATGCCCTGCTCTATGGTCTGTCCATCATCGTTATCTATGTTTCACTAGGCTTATTGATTACGGTGCTGTTTGGAGCCGATGCTCTCAATAACCTCTCTACAAACGGCCTTTTCAACTTCGCCTTCTTTCTTTTGCTTGTCGTTTTCGCGGCTTCCTTTCTGGGTGCCTTCGAACTTATGCTGCCCAGTAGTTGGGCGAATAAGATGGATCAGAAAGCTGATCAGGGCGGTTTGCTGGGTATCTTTTTCATGGCAACCACCCTTTCGCTGGTTTCTTTCTCCTGCACCGGGCCCATCATTGGCACGCTGCTGGTGCAGGCCGCCGCTCAGGGAGCATTGCTAGGCCCGGCCATCGGCATGTTTGGCTTTGCATTGGCTCTGGCGTTGCCGTTTACCTTGTTTTCGCTGTTTCCTTCCGCTCTCAAATCCCTGCCTAAATCGGGCGGTTGGCTGAATTCCGTGAAAGTAACCCTGGGTATTCTGGAACTGGCTCTGGCTCTTAAATTCCTTTCCAACGTTGATCTGGCCTATCACTGGCAGTGGTTCGACCGGGAAGTGTTCCTCGTCCTCTGGATCATCCTTTTCGCTATTTTAGGATTCTATCTGCTGGGTAAACTCCGCTTTGCTCACGACTCAGCACTGGTAAGCCTTTCGGTGCCCCGTTTCTTTTTAGCCGTGATTTCGCTCAGTTTCTCGCTGTATATGGTTCCCGGACTTTGGGGGGCTCCCCTCAAAGCCATTGCTGCTTTTCTACCTCCCCAGCAAACGCAGGACTTTGATCTTTACTCGGCCAGTCTGGCTGGAAATTCGGGTAGTGCTCCCGTTTTTCACGAGAAACACAAATACAGCGATTTATTCCACGCTCCGTTGGGACTGAATGCCTATTTCGACTACGACGAAGCTTTGGCGGAAGCCCGGAAAACGGGCAAACCCCTCCTGATTGATTTTACGGGACATGCTTGTGTAAACTGTCGAAAAATGGAAGCTACCGTCTGGCCTGATCCGGCGGTACTCCAGACCATCCGGGAAAAGTACATTCTTTTACAGCTTTACGTGGATGATAAAACGGAGTTAGCTCCTGCCGAACAAACGGTTATCAATGGTAAAGAAATCAAAACCATCGGTAAGAAATGGAGTACGCTACAGGCTACCCGTTTTCAGGCTAACTCCCAGCCCTATTACGTGTTATTAGATCCGATTACTGAAAAACCTCGGGTTAAGCCCCAGGGAGCTAACTATGACATAACCGAGTTTCTGACGTTCCTTCATGCAGGGATTTCTAAACCTTAAATTGTTATTTTTTTCGAATAAGCTTCTTTAAGAAAAGCTTACAAATGGTTTGGAGAAGAGTGATCTTAAAACATTGATGGCTTTGTAAATTTCACTACCCTACCCATAGAAGTATCGATGATCTATTTAATTCTGACAAGATCATTACGCTTAAATTATTAGAGTAATAAAAAGGCCTTTCTTTTTGGAAAGGCTTTTTTATGGTTTCTAGCTTATCGAAACAAGTAGTAGAAATAGAAAATAAGTATTCTTACCCATGTACAAATACGCTAATTTAAATATGAATCTACAGGTAACAATTATGTAAATTCAGTCAAAATATTTAGGAAATTCCTTATAATAGAAGGAATCTCAATAATTACTTAATAAAAGCCTATAACCTGAAAAAGTCCATTTGGTAGAAGCGGCTTATCGTCAAAATCATTAGGTAAATTCGATAAAATTGATTATTCCTAGATAAATTGATGTTCTTTATTCCGTAAGATTATATAACTTAAAATATTAATATGAAGACAAAGCCTGTCAACGTTACAGGCTTTGTCTTTATTCATTTATTTCGTTTTCTTTAATTCAAAATTAGAGGGAACTTTAATTGGTGTTACTAATCTTCTAGTGGAAGATCCAGTTGAAGCACTCATTCCATCCATAGGCTCAAGTTCTGCCCGAAATGTATGTGTGTGTGCATCTAATTGAAGAGTTATTGCATATGATCTTTCAATATATCCAAAATATATAATACCTGTCAAAACATTGCCAGTCTTATCTTTTTCAGGAAGAGAAAGAGTTAAGGTAGATTTTTGCTCTTTAGGGCTAGACTTTATAAATTCATAAGAAGAATCTATGACTTTTCCATCTTTCTCAAAGCTATGATAGCCATTCAAGACTTCAACCTTAATATTTCCAGGTTGTGTCATAATATCTTTGAATAGATAAATTTTAAAAGTTTCTGATCCATTACTCCATTTCCACTCACCAACATGCTTATTTGCATTATCTGACTTATAAGTCGAGTTTAATCTTAGTGAAGATTGACTAAATGAATTATTGAACTTAAAAATAAAAGCGAATAGAATGCTAAGTAAGATGATTTTTTTCATAAAAGCTTATTTTAGAAATGACTTTTTAGTGACAAGGTGACGGAATAACATTCATATTATTATCCGTGGAAATGGGTGAAAAATTATTAAAATAATCATTACCTTTAAATAATTTCATTCCACTTTGTGAAATTTTCAGATAATTAGCCAATTTCTTTTCATTTTCTGCACCGTTATAATGGTGATTTATATTAAATGGCTCATTGGTATAACCTTCTTCAAAAGCCCTTTCAGTAATTAAAGTATTATTAGCCGGTGAAACATAATTTACCCAAGCTTGAAACTTTGTTAGATCATCCACAATTACAATATATGATCCCCAGGGGGTAACAACGCCTAGGTAAAAATTTTCAGGATTGCTCATATGTCCTTTTTTATACATATGAGCAATAAACAGTAGATCACCTGCAGAGAAAACAGAAGTTGATCTATAATCGTGATAATGGGAATGTATTACTCCATCAAGTGGTGGATTATAGTTGATTTGCACATATCTATCGCCTGGACTTCCTTCAGAAGCCAATGGAGTACTTCCTCCATTACTAAACGCATAAGCAACTTCATAAATTTTACCTAAGTTTTGCTTCAAATCCATCATATAAAGTCTCCAATGAGCATCTGCTGCCAATTTTTGAGCCATTTCACATGGATTTTTAGGAGAAATAGGTGCTGGGTTTGGATTAGGGCCACCAGGTACATAGCCGCTTCCTGGTGGTGGTGCTGGCGAACCTGGTTCTTCATATACTGCTTCCCATACATATTCTGAGAAAGAAAAGAACCATGTTATTTGTCCCCAGTTATCAAATCCATGCCAAATCCCTGGACAATGGTCACTAACATCTTTTAAAATACTTGTCCCAATTGCTAGGGCATCTGGGTCAATTTCTGAGTTTTGATACCTTCCTTGATAATAACATTTTAAAAATTGTTTATAATTCCAGTTACTGATTCTTCCTCCAGTATTAGCAAGTAAATCCCTGCCTAATTCTGTACGAAAAAATTTAATTTTTTTCCCTTGTTTTACTTCAAACCCATCTAAAAGATTAGCAGTTTCAAAATCATAATATCTAATTTCACCAGTGAAGTTATAGCCAGATACGTGATAATCATGCTCTGTTGATACCATTTCCATGACTCGAAAAATGGTATTCCCTGATTTGTCTTGATAGATAATTAGATATCTAGGAAAAGTAGAAAAAGTAGTAGATTTTGTATTCTTTCCTGTTGTATCTCTTGTTATATCAACAGTACTTAATTTCAGTGGCTTACTTTTAAGTAATACTTGTACAAAACCAGAACCATCTGAATATTCATATTCATTGGCCATTTCCCATGCAGGAGAACCAAAATCCTTTCTATTAGAGTTAGTCCTTATACCAGAAAACTTTTTTGTATATATACCTTTAGCTTCACTAATTGAAAATTTTGCATTTAGAGAATTTTCAAATTCGTTTAATGGAAGAATTTGTTTACAAGAAAAGAAAATACTTATCCCAAAAACTGATAAGATAAGTAAGTAAGACATTTGCCTTACAAGGGAAAATTTCATAAATATTTTATTATAGTTTATAGTGTTAAAACTGATACAATGATATCTTATTATGTATATACGTCATAGTAAAAATACGACAAATAGATATATTTAATAGATGTAAAGGCTATAATTAAAGTCGTAGTAATTAATTAATATTTAATGATTTCCTATATTACATAAGTAATTTGTAGATTGATAATTAATTTTTTCTAATATGTTATTAGAAATATATAGCCTTATACGAATTAAGGTACTTAATAAAATTTCAATAATATTAATTTATACCTATTAAGTAGATTATATCTACTTATATTTTATTAATGACAAATAATGATACAAAGCTCTATCTATGAAGGAGCCTTATTTTTTGAGCCTATTTTCGCTAAACCACTAGCCTCTTTTTTCCATAGGTAATTCAACCAGCCTTCATGATTTCTGACTCGCTCTACTTTATAGCGTTCATTCTTTGCTATTGGCAAAAAGGTAAGCCAAATTCTCTAATTAGAATTACTGGTAGGTATCTGCTCATTTTCTATTCAAGCCTAAACCTTTTCTTCCGTGGAAGATATTCCTAACCCTAAAGAGATGGGTACCGGATTTGTGAATAATCCGGCAGGTTTGTTATCACTGGCAAAGATGGATTCGTTCAATCATTTATTGACTGAATTAAACCGAAAAACGGTCATGGAAGCGGCGGCAGTGCTAGCAAAAGCTGGTAAGTTTAAATCAAAAAAGCGGTATCAGAACCTATCTGATACCGCCCGGTAATCTACTAATACGCTTAGAGACTTATTTTTTCTGTTGCGAAAGGAAAGTAACTAAAGATGCAAATTCTTCGTAAGACAGAGCATTGGCCAGTCCAGAAGGCATCATGGAATTTTCCATTTCCTTACGACTTAGAATATCCGAAGTCTTGATGGTATACACCGTTCCCGTGATGTCACGCATGATTACGCGGGTTGGGTTTTCTTCCGTTACAAAGCCCATGTAGCTCTTCTTGCCTTTTGCGGTAATCATGACCGTCGAGAAGCCCTGGGAAATAGAAGCATTAGGCTTCAGGATTGATTCGGCAATTTGCTCCCGCGTCATGATCGAGCCGATTTGTCCCATGAAAGGTCCTTTCATCGGTTCTGTTTTGCTCAGGCTATGGCAGGCAATACAACCCTGATTGGTAAAGAGCGTTTTACCCTTCGAAGGATCTCCTTTCAATTGAGCAATCGCCAGCATTACGTCTTCAATCGAAGATTCGCCTACCTGCCCTTTTTTATTCTTGATTTTCTCTAAATCAACCTTAGGTTCTTCTTTCACAGCCGCGACTTCTTCGCCACCAAATTCAGAAATACCTAAACGTAACTTCGCATTCAGATCCGCATACGCCTGTTTGTCTGAAGACTTTTTCCATTCCTGCGTCAGGAAGGTTTTGATGGCTGGGGAAGATTCCCAGGTGATCGCTTTGTAGTAAGGTCCATGTGTATCGGGACGCGTACTCCACCACCAACTAGCATCGTAAGGAGCTTCTTTGTGGTACAGACGAGCAACTGTCTGGAGAATTTGCTTCTTCAAAGCCGGATCGTTGCTCTTCTGATACGCCTGAATCAACCCGTTTACGGCTTTTGGCGAGTGCATGTAACGCAGGGCCCATAAAGCCAGCGTGGACTCATCTGTACCAATGGCCGCTACGCAAGCATCCACTGCCTGTAAGTTAACCAGAGCACGAACGGCTAAGTGTGGAGGTACAATGGCCGAATTCGGCGTCGCGTGTGGTCCTTCGGTACCTTTCGCCGGAGCGACAAAAGAAGCGGGAACTTTGGTTTTCAGAAGAGCCGTAGCCGCTTCGGGTTTACCTAAACGTCCGATACCAATAATCGCTGCCGTCTGCACGCGGGGAGAAGCATCGTTCAAGGCTTTCAGGAATGGATCGAGGGGGACCTGAGCGGCCCAGGCTTTGCGGTCAGAAAGGGCTTTCAAGGCATATTCACGCAGATCGGCGTCATTGGTATACGTTACCAGTTGGTTAATACCAGCCGCTCCGTTTAACTGAGCATAGGTGAACAACGCCGCTACCCGACTCGATAATTTCTCCTTGGTATCCGAAATGATTTTTGTAATCATCGGATTTGCTTCCTGAGCTGCTTTGCGGTTGATTAATTCCTGCTGAGCAGCCAGACGAGCCACGTTACTACCCGCTTTGAGCTGAGCTACGACGTCTGAAATGCTCGCTTTTCTTAAATCGTGGAAAGCCTTATACTTCCAGTCTTTGGGAACAACCCGAACGACATAGCCTTTGCCGGGATTACCCGAGTAACCCGCACCGTCCCAGGCCGCTAAATACGCCCGGCCCGAAGCATCCAGATCCACATCCGTGATTTGAGGTAACTTGATGAATTCTTCTTCCTGTTGCGTAAAAGTCGCCTTATCGGGCTTCACGCGGTGAATGAAAAGAAAGTTACGACCCCAGTCGGCCATTAAAGGCACCTGGTTGTAACGCTCAGGCCAGGTTTCATCGTCAATAAAGAACGAGCCCGTACCCGAACCGCCACCTAAGTCCACCAGAGCAGGGATGATCTCTTCCGTAAAATTCTGGAAAAAGACCGGATACCCGTACTCACCCGATTGTAAATGGTGAGAGAAACGAATATTCCAACCGCCGCCGTCATTGGTGTTATCCCGCGTGAACACATTCATGTAAGGGTCAATAGCGACATCATAAATGTTACGCGTACCGTGGGAGAAAATCTCCATTTCTGTGCCGTCTGGTCTTACCCGAACGATGCCGCCACCCAACATGGTCAGTTTTTTACCTGAACGGTCGGTAGCATTGTGGAAGCCAAAATCCCCCACAGCGATATAAATCCAACCATCAATACCCATGCGGATTCCGTTCGTAGCGTGGTCTACACCCCGGTTACGGATATACGCAGCATTACTGATGTGTTCAATCAACATTTTTGACGGACCGTCAGCGACACCGTCCTGATTTTTATCTTCAAAAACCACCAGATTCATCCCCGTAGCCAAACCGGTTTCGGGGGAGAAAGCCGCATGAAGCACGTATACTTTGTCGCCTTCGATCAGAATACCACGGGGGTTGTTTACTTCCGCAAAAACGGTGTGTTTATCTACCTTGCCATCATTATTTGAATCGACGAGCTGGACGATACTTCCTTTGCCGGGTTCTTTCCCAAGTGAACCCATTTTGTCAACTCCCACGTACACCTCTCCGGTTGGAGCAACTGCCAGACAGGCTGGACTGGGAGTTAAATTCGGGCCAGAAAAATAGGTCAAGTCCAATTCTTTCGGCCAGCTTACTCCTTTCAAGAGGGTATCAGAACTGGTCGTCATGCTCCGCTGGGGAACCTGAGACGGAGTAGACATTTTAAGTGCAGCAACTCCTAAAAAAAGAGCGGCAGTAACCAGCGGTACGGTAAGCTTTATCATACTAAAAAATCAAAGGGTAAAACAGGTTTAGAAACACGGCCTCAGTGATAGTACAAACGGTTTTCTTCACTATTAGAATATTAAGGGTTATATATACCCTGTTTTCGTGAAATCAACTTCCTTAGTACTTTAAAAGCCCAGACTGTTACCATTCCTGCATATGCATCAACATAAGGTTTCTTAACAAAAGAAATCTAATTATCTCATTAGTAATACCAAAAGCGACAAATTGACAAAATTGACACTTTATTTGACGAAAATCTACCCCTATTACGTCCAGCTTTCCTCGTATCTGTTGTAAAATACTATCATTTGCAAAGCAGGCTTGTCCGGCTTTTCTGAGCATCTCCTCCCTGATTATGGCTAGTGATTACCCAAAAATCTTTACTCAATCAGGCATTTCTTCATGATAAGTTAATCCAATTTCTAGTCAGTTAATACGAAGGGACACGCCTGTATAGCTGACCGGAAAAGCATAGGTTACCCCTCAGACAAGGTTCTTTCCTGCTTGTGAAGCGGGTCTTTTGCTGACTGACATATGCCTGAAACGACATATTCCAACACGTTTATATTAAGTAATACGCTTCTTCGCTCTAGACCACAGACGTGGAGCCTAACGGCAGATGGGAACCTGCCATTATTGATAGGAACGAGAGGGAATCTCGCACCAGTGGCCACTGGCTCATCCCGAAACGAAACGTTCATCCCAAACCAAGAGAAAACTTGGATTATCGTTTTTTTCAACGGGCTTCCAAGAAGACACTTCCCTAACCTATAAGACGAAAGAATTTTAAGATAAAATCACCTCCCTACCCGATTTGGTACTTACTTTTGCGGGTATGAGTCCACTTTTCAAATCCATTAGCGTTGTTTTCTTCACTGGCTTACTGCTGTTGAGGACGCTTATGGTACCTTTGATTCTGATGGACTTTGAGCTTCGGCACGATTACATTGCCAGCGAATTATGTGTCAATCGGGACAAGCCCCAATTGCATTGTGATGGCAAATGTTACTTGGCTAAAAAATTAAAAGCTGCTCAGGACTCGGAGGAAAAAGAAGCCAGCGGGCGACTGCTGAGTCAGTTACTGGAGGTTCCGGCTCAACTTACCCAAACCCATATTACCTTTCACTGCCCTACAGTTTCATCCGAACCGATTAATAGTACCTTTACTTACCTCTGTTTCTTCCCTTCCAGTCTGCCTACTGACATCTTCCGCCCCCCACAGCTAGGCTAATTTCAATGCTGCATTCCGTACGTTTTTTAGAATATCCGTGAGCTTTCTATCCTCATGGCTAAAAATCATTAAGGAAATACTTTCGGGCCTTCGCTTGGTCTGGAATGCTCCCTTGTACGTCTGACAGCCTCTTTTCTTTCCCTTTCTTAAGTCGTTGATTCCTTTTCAGGTAATCAACCCATTGCTTTTATTCTAGTCCATGAAATTCCATTTACTCGTTTTTCTTTGCCTTTGTGTAGGGCTGGCACCCGCTTACGCTCAATCGGGAACCCTAAAGGGTCGCCTGGTTACCTTTGAAAATGAACCTCTGGCGGGGGCTTCCCTTTCCTTTCAACCTACTACGCTTGGTACTCAAACCGATTCGGATGGTCATTTCAGTATCACCGGCATTCCTGCGGGGACTTACGTACTGATCGTATCGAACATAGGTTACCGGGCTCATACCCAAAATCTCACGATCCGACCCGGTAAGAATCCTTTTCTTAATCTGCAACTGTCAGAGAGCCGACAGGAATTAAAGGAGGTCATTGTCAGTGCAGCTAAAAGCCAATATCAGGTACTTGCCTCCGCTACCTCTACCCGTCTGGAGCAGCCGTTGCTAGCTACTCCGCAATCCGTGCAGGTAGTAAATGCTCAGGTACTTCAGGATCGGCAGGCCTTTACCCTTAATGACATTGCGGGCACCTTTACGGGCATGAAAGCCAATAACGGCAACGGTTCTTTTCAAATACGGGGCTTTACGGCTTATTCGCCTAACGACGCCAGCTTTTTACTCTACAATGGCATTCGGGGGAATCTGTTTCTCTGGAGCCAGCAACCGCTGCTTTACAACATTGAGTCCGTAGAGCTTTTGCGGGGTCCCTCAGGAGCTTTATTTAGTGAAGGTTCGCCGGGAGGAGTGGTTAACTTCATTACTAAAAAACCACTGGCTCAGAAAAAAGCCCGTGCGGATCTTTCGCTGGGTAGCTGGGCTTTTCGTCGGGTAGCCCTCGATTTTACCGGCCCTCTTTCTACCAATCAGAAGTTACTTTACCGGGCCATTATTGGCTATGACCGCTCGAAAAGTTTCAGGGATTATCAGGACAAAGAAAATCTGTTTGTAGCTCCTTCCCTGACGTATCTGATTAATACCCGCAGCTCGCTTCATCTGGAGCTTAATTATGCTTATCAGAAGGCTGTCCATCAGTACGATAACGGAAGCTACATTTATACCCGGCCCGATGGCAGCTTTGATTTTAACTATTACCCCAATCACCTGACGATTCAAAGTCCGACGGATTACGGACGCACGCACAACGCTTCTGCTACGCTAAGCTTTACCCATCAGCTGACAGATCAATTGAAACTGACTGTGGTGGAACGGGCCGTTCGAAACGTGTTGGACTTCACGGATCATATTCCGAGAGGCCGAATCCGAAATGATTCCATTAGTCGGGGGTATCAGGACTGGCAAACGGATCGCTTTAGTTTACAAACCACAGCCTTTGCCAGCTATACTGCTAAAACGGGAGCTATCGCTCATCAGGTAGTTGTAGGAGTGGATTATAACCGCTACGGCTGGACGAAGAATGATTACCAGTATAAAAATTCCACCCGAATTTCAATCCTTCATCCAGACTACTCGGGTAGTGTGCCCGATGCCTCAGTTCCTGCGATTGAAGCTGATGATAATAAGCGAATTACAAACTTGATGGGTGCTTACCTTCAGGATCAGATAAGCCTGGGGGAACGGGTGAAGGTATTACTTTCGCTTCGGTATGATTCGTACCAGGGGAAGGAGACGCCGCTATCCGACCGAGATAATAAGCAAGGAGATACTTTACAGGCTTCAGGATGGATTCCCCGGGTTGGCCTCGTGTACTTACCTGTTCCAAACGTATCCATTTATGGCACTTACTTAAAATCGTTCAACCCTCAAACGTCAACGAATGCCCTCGCAGGCGGCCCCTTCCCTACTCGTCAATCCACTCAGTTTGAAGTGGGTTCGAAAGCGGATTTGATTCAGGAACGCCTCTCCGCTACCTTATCCCTCTATCAGATTAATTACGCCAATATTCTGACGGCAGCTCCAACGCCGGAAAACTCACACCGTCAGGCTGCTATCGACGGTACCCGAAGCCGGGGAGCGGAATTCTCCCTGACGGGTAGCCTGGGGCCGATACATCTGATTGCCGGATATGCATTCAATGATCACGTGTTGGTGAGTACCAGCAGCTACGGAAAAAAGGGAGATCGCTTTGCTAATGCTCCCCGCCACCTGATGAATGGCTGGGCTAAGTATACATTTTCCTCCAAAGCCCTGAAAGGACTAGGATTGGCGGCAGGGGTTCGCTACGTGGGCGATCAGGTGGGACTTTTGAGCAATCAACATTTCATTTTTCCCGCTTACACCGTTTTTGATGCAGCCCTTTCCTACCAGCGGAGCCGGTATTTACTCCAGGTTAATGCCTATAACCTTACTAATCAGCATTACTTCACGGGTAGCCGCTCTAGTACGACGACGGCAGGTTTGGGTGATCCTTTCAATTTCCGGGCAGCCCTTAGCTATCAGCTCTGGTAAGGTAAGTAGTTGTTAGTTGACAGACTGATAGCCAACATTTTACAGCCGAACCATAGATTAGTAAACCATTACAAGAACTTAAATTCAATGTAGCGTTCTCTGGGAGTAATCTCTACGTTGAAGCTGATGAAGTACGATCAAACGAGTTAAAACGTTAAATGTATGAATAAAGGAAAACTCACTCGCCTCACCTTCACCCTTCATAGCTGGCTGGGATTTGTTAGTGGCATTTTCCTGCTGCTGCTGGGCCTGAGTGGTTCCGTGCTCGTCTTCCGTCATGAACTGGATCATTGGGCTAACCAAGAACTGTTACAGGTTTCCAGCCAAGGCAAAACGCTGGCTCCTGATCGACTTTCCCGGTGTTACCATACCATCGTTGACAAGTACGGTGATCTGGATGGCATTGCCTGGCTTAACCCAGAAGCAGGTCCTGATCAGGCTTATAATTTTAGAATTTACTATAACGATGCCCGCCTGTTTACGTATGATCTGGGTCTGATTTCATTTGACCCTTATTCGGGAGCCATTCTGAGAGAAGGCCCTTCCCGTTCGTTTACGCCCAGCTTCATCGAGTGGTTATTACAATTTCATTTCAGCTTTCAGTTGGGGATTCCCGGGGCGGCTCTGACCGCCATTTTCGGACTAACCATGCTGCTTTCGTTACTAACGGGAGTCATCGTTTACCGGAAAATGTTTTGGAAAGTACTTTCTTTCAGAATCAGGATTAACCGAAAAAACTGGCGAACCATCAGTTCCGATCTGCACCGAATCGTTGGCGTATGGTCTCTGCTTCTGAACGCCATTATTTTCTTTACGGGTTTTTACATGAATCTCTTTGCATTTGAAGCTAAAACCTGGCGGGGAGAAACGGTTCCTACCCAACCGAATACGCTGATGGCTGCCTCTCCCGATCAGATGTTAAAACAGGCTCTGAAAGCGTTCCCCGGACTCCAACCAAGCTATGTGTATTTACCCACTCAACCCACCCGTACATTTGAAGTTAGAGGTTATACCCCTAATCAGTGGAAACTTTGGGGGGCTGGTAATAACGTAAAAATAGATCAGCAAACGGGTAAGATCACCCGAATTTCACGTTTGCAGGATAAGTCAGTAGGAGAGCGAATCGAAGCCACTTTCTTTCCCCTGCACGTAGGTAACTACGGTGGTCTGCCCGTTAAGGTGCTTTACGTAATCATAGGATTAACCCCTGGACTGCTTTCAATAACAGGCTTTTTACTCGGGTGGCGACGTTTGAGAAAACCCGCAAAAGCTCAGGTTAGCCCTGCTTTCAAGCCACGTCCATTACTAAAAAGATAACGATGCTTTAAAATAAGAGCTATGAGTCCATTTGTTAAATCCATTAGCGTCATTTTTCTGACTGGCTTATTGCTAGTGAGGGCCTTGGTGGTGCCTGCGATTTTGATGGACTTTGAACTTCGTAAAGACTATATTATTAAATATTACTGCGAAAACAGAAACCGACCCGAGCTACACTGCGATGGCAAGTGTTACCTGGCTAAAAAACTCAAAGCCACTCAGGAATCGCAGGAAAAAGAAGCTAGTCAGCGTTTACTAACGCAGGTTCTGGAAGTCCCTGACCAACTTAGCCACTGGCAGTTTACCTTCGAAGCCCCGGACTTCGAATCTACGGCAGTACCGTTCCCTTTTTTCTATCATCGTTTCTTTCCTTCGGCTGAAAAAAACGGCCTTTTCCGTCCCCCCAGGCCTTAAACGTCCCTACTGTCTGTGCTTATTCTTCCTGTTCGGGATTCTCCCGAACATAGGGTACGTATATGCTTATAAGTTAACCATTACCGTACGCTAGTGGAAGAAATCAGGAACATCCCGGTGCAAAACGGAGCGTTCTAATCGCGAGCCTGCTGGAGCCGCAGGATATCCTTATTTGATCATAAATTCTTACGGACGGGACCTTTCGAACCATCCGAATTTCAGAATCCATTTTTATACTTTTCTAATGAAAACTATTTTCTTCTTTATCATCTTAATCGGAGGCTTGTTTCTAAGCAGTTGCTCGGAAAAGAAGACGGCTTTGAAAGATGAAGTCATGGCTATTCATGACAGCATTATGCCCCGCATGAGTGAGCTTATGGACTTGCAGGAAACCCTAACACTAGAGCTGACACAGACGGATAGCTTGTTGGCAGCCCATCCCGCTGATTCCGCGTTAATATCTCGTCAAAGCCAGCTACAACGCCTGATTGCTAACCTCAAAGGGGCTGATCAGGCCATGATGCACTGGATGCACGAATACAACGCCGATACATTAACCAAACTAGAGGCAAAACAGGCCGATCTGTATCTGCAAAACCAGAAAAAAGCCATTGAAACGGTGAGGGATCAAATGCAGAAGAGTATTACGGACGCTCAAACTTTTCGACCATGAGAAAGCTACTTTACGTTTTTCTAATGGGCCTTCTACCTTCCTGCCAATCAGAAGAGGCGAAACTCCCCCTATTGGGTACTCCTCACGAGGTTGAGGTGAATGGTAAACTTACGCAGGTATATCCCAGCATTCCTGATTTTAGCTTCGTTAATCAAAACGGCGATACGGTAAGGCAACGCGATCTGAAGGGGAAAATCTACGTAGCTGATTTTTTCTTTACCACGTGTCCCACGATCTGCCCGATCATGAAACGCAATCTGTTAAAGGTCTATAAAGCTACTACGATCCAACTGCTTTCGCACACCATTGATCCCGATCATGATACCCCCGCCATCTTAAAGCGATATGCCCATGATTTGGGAGTCGTGGATACCCGCTGGCAGTTTGTAACCGGGGATCGGAAAAAGATTTACGAACTAGGTGAGAAACATTACCTGATTACCGCACAGCAGGATTCCACACAACCCGGTGGTTACATTCACAGTGGTCACTTTATACTCGTGGACCCTAATGGTCACGTCAGGGGACTGTTTGATGGGACTTCTGACGAAGGCACCCAACAGACCATTGAAGCCATCGCCCTTTTGAAAAAAGAGTTTCCTAACTAATTAAAATAGCATGAACATCCGATTTATTCTTGTCATTGGTTTATTCAGCAGTCTACCCGCCGCTGCCCAAAGCAAACCACCCGCCGACGTAGAAAAGATTTTACAAAAACACGCCTGTCTAACTTGTCATCAGATAGATACCCGAGTGGTAGGCCCCGCGTATAAAGAAGTAGCCAGGAAAAAATACAAGCCCGAGCAAATCGTGGCTTTAATCCACAAACCGGACCCTTCGCACTGGCCCGGCTACCCTCCGATGTCTCCCATGCCGCAGGTGCCCAAAGAAGATGCTTTAAAAGTAGCCAGGTGGATTAACTCACTGACTGTTTCAAAGAAGTAATTGAATCTCAACGCGTTTTATTTTATTTAGTTTAATAGGTTGATAGGCTTCCCCTTTTAGAGGAAGCCTATTTCGTGTATAATGTATTTTCAGTAACCCTTCTGAGCACCAAACTAACAAAGTCATGTTCTATTCTAAACTTTTAGCTATGAAAAGAATCTTATTTCTGGCAGGGTTCTCGCCGCAAGTACCAACCCTTTTTAGTTGGCTAGTGAACATTCACCCGGTTCAAGAGCGTTAATACCCGGCATAACCCTTATGCCAATCATCAGATTACTATTACGCTTATGAAAATAGCATTTAGAGTAGGTATCTCATTCAAGCTCATTAAAGAAGATTTGACAAGTCATCAGTGCTTTGAATAGCTCACCAGGTACACTAATTTTCGTTCGATATTTAGCCTTTCATTAACTATTCTATAAAAGACACTTCATCAAATGTTTTTTCAACCCCGCCCACTTGTAAATACCTGTCGGAAATTCGTGTCATTTTTTCTGACCTGTTTTTTACTGCTTATCATGCTGGGAGAGGCGGAGGCTCAAACCGTTACGTCCGTTTCGGGTCGGGTACTTGACTACTTATATAACCAGATTGGTGATTATAACGGGCTTCGCCTGAAGCCTTCAAAAGGGAGTGAAGTGGATGTATTTTTTCCACCTCACACAGCCGCCCGGATTCGCCGACAAGCGGCAATCGGACAACAGGTTAAGGTTGATCTTGATCCCAGCCCTAATGGACCACCGCACCCCGGACCCGTTCTAGCTAAACCCACACGGAAGAATCAGTCCGTTATTCCGGCCTTTCGCTTAATTCGGTTGCAAAATCAACGTTTAAAAACCACCTTATCGATCTCTGATCTCCCTTCTCCCCTACCTCAATCAGGGCCGCTGGTTCAGTCAGAGGGACCAGTGGTAGGACAAATGCACGATGAGCAGGGCCGATTAATAGCATTACTAACCAACAAATACTTAATCGAATTAAAACCTCACCAGTCCGAACAAATTAGTGCTCTGCTCGTGGGAGCCCAACGGTTGAGAGTTACCGGATTCGAGCGAATGTCTAATGGCTTTGTTAATCGGACGGGCCGCCCTTTATTACACCCGACTTCTTTAACCATTCACGGCCAAACGTTTGCACTTTAATGAAAATATTGCTGATCGACGACGAAGAAAAATTAGTCCTACACCTGCAAAAAGGACTTCGGCAGGCTGGTTACACGGTAGACATAGCCTTATCAGCGGCGACGGGTCTGGAAATGGCCGCAGTTGGGGGATATGATTTGATTTTGCTAGATCTGATGTTACCTGGTACAACTGGTTTCGATGTACTGCGTACGCTGCGGGCCTTTGGCATTGAAGTCCCCGTGATGATCCTGAGTGCCCTCAATCAGTCCAAGCACGTAGTTGAAGGACTGGATTTGGGGGCAGTCGATTATCTGCGTAAACCCTTCGAACTTGACGAACTATTAGCTCGCATTCGAACGGTTCAACGTAATCATGCTGGAAGCAGACTTCCCGTGTGGAGAGTCGAAGATCTGACGATGGATCTTGCCAGTCGGCAGGTAAGTCGGGCGGGCCAATCGATTGCCTTAACCCCCCGCGAATATCAATTGCTGGAGCAGTTGATGCGTCAGGCCGGGCGGGTCATCACGAAGGCACAGTTAACCGAAAAAGTATGGGAGTCGGATTTTGACCGGGGTAGTAATGTCGTGGAAGTTCATGTGCACCAGCTTCGCAAAAAGATTGACCGGGGGTTTTCGATTCCTTTGCTCGAAACGGTCGTGGGGGTTGGATACCGACTCCGGGGGAAGCTTGAAACGAACTAAATCTATGGCATTGATAAGGCCCGTTCAGAGCATTCGATTAAAAATAGGTCTGGTATTCGGGATTACTTTTTTCCTGGGATTTGCCGGAGCCGCTACCTACGTGTTCTACGAAGTAAAAAAAGTATTGATTCAGCAGGAAAATCGGTCCTTAACCGACCGGGCAACCCGGCTATCCGAAAGGACATCTCTCTACCCGCTGGTCATTCCCTTGCCGGACCGGGGGGAAGTTATATCACTCTGGTACACCACCGGGGGAGTCGCCAGACGGCTCTATCAGTCTCCGACATTTCCCGCTTCTGCCCCTAATCTGGGTAGTAAGGCTGTCTTTCAATCAGATACGTTTCAACTGGCTCGTTACGTTCGAAGCGTTGAAGGCGGCTACGGAAAACTAACCACTGTTGTTGGGCACAGCAACCAGCCTCTGGCTCATCAACTCCTGTCCATTGGCTGGTTACTCATTAGTTCTTTACTACTGAGTATGATCCTATCCGGGCTGGGAGCCTGGTGGTTGAGTGGCTGGCTGTTACAACCGCTGAAAACGATCATTAAATCGGCTCGTTCCGTCAATCTGGCCGACGAGGTTACCCCCATTCCAACGCCAAACTCTAATGACGAATTACAGGAATTAGCTGATACGATTAACGATATGCTCGCTCGCATTCGGCAGGCTATCGATACCCAGCATAACTTTTTTGCGGCGGCTTCACACGAATTACGTACCCCACTCAGCATTTTACGTACTGAAATTGAAGTGGCCCAGCGGGAAGCAACTCAAGATGAGGATCGCCGTTTTTTAGCTAGTCAACTATCGGAGTTACGTCGATTGAGTCGCCTGGTAGATGATTTACTGGCGATGAGTCAATTGCGTGCCGGTACGCTGCAACTTCGCCCCGAACCCATTGAACTGGATGACCTGACGCTGCATCTGATGGAGCGGTATCACTCATCCATCAATCAGCGGCAGCTTTACCTGGCGATTCATTTGGATGATACCACCCCCTCCTTCACCATTCAGGCCGATCTGGATAAGTTAACGAATGTATTATTGAATTTACTGGACAATGCGGTTAAATACGCCCAGCCCAATACCCAGCTCGATCTACGCATTTCTACTGACAATGAACTAATTATCTGGTCAATAACTAACCTGACAAATGTTCCCATTCCAGATCCTGATCGGTTGACCCGAGAGTTTTATCAGGTCGATAGCCGACATGACGGGTATGGCTTAGGTCTCTGGATCAGCCATCAGATTATTCGGTTGATGGGGGGCTCCCTCACGCTAGCCGCAAAAGATAATACGTTTCGGGCTGAAATCTCCTTTAAAAAGGCTAAAGCCAACTTCAATTAAAAGCGAGTTTCAGCCTACTCTGATTCATGAATGAGAGCAGCCTGAGTAATAATATACACGTAAAATTCATCGGATTCACGTTGGTCCTGTAACGTGAATCCGATGAATCTTATCAAGAATGAGAAGCTTCACTGTTTTACTACTAGCGGACTAAGTAGGACTGTCCGTTAACTGTGATTGTTGAAGCCTCAACGACGGTTTGCTTGGTTAATTGAACCTGTCCTTCTCCAATCGGGCGTACATAGCCATCCACCGAAATCGTACTTCCTTTAGGAGCAATCGTCAGGAGTTGAGACGCAATGTGAGGGGGCACCTTTACGAGCATCTGGTCACTCATTTTCAGTCCAGTAGCCTGTCCTTGTAGGTCTAATTGATAATCGATTACTTTTCCTTTCACACTAATCGACTTTGGTGTGGGAAGTACCGCCGGGGCTGCGGGTGGGGCATCATTCACTACCGTTTGTCCATTGGTTAAACTCACCAGACGGAAAACCTCTACCCCTTCGGGGGTAACCTCAGATACGCCGGTTACGGTCAGCTTACTTCCTGGTTTTCCAGCGGCCTGAATAGCCTGACCCAGGTGAGCAGGAAACCGAACTGCCACTGTTTTTGAATCTGTATTCAGCGTAAATCCATCCAGAATAGATTCGTCATTGGCGGTAAATTGCTGAATCGTACCCGACAAATTGGTTAGGGCTACAATGCCGGGTGTTTGCGGAGGACGAGGACCAGCCAGAGCCATTGGACCAGGGCCGCCGGGTCTGGGACCAACAGGGGGTTGTGCCTGAGCAGTAAACGTGGCGGTTAGTCCGACCAGTAAAAGCAGAAATGGGATTGGGTTGTTGCGTTTCATAACAGTAATAATTTGATTACGCTAGCAAACCTACCGTACCCATCTAAGGATGATCTGAGGAAAGTATTAATTTTTCTTAAGGTCAAAAAATGTACTTTATTTAAAACCGCAGTCTGCCGGATTTTCAGCATTCGAACGTGGTAATGCATGTATTAGCTCCAAAGTAACCCCTAATAAAGAACGACCCTTTGGATATTAAATGGTAAACCCTTAAGTTTATAGATTTATATTATAAGCTTTAATCAAGCTTTACGAAGTAACAGTGCAGGTAACGGGGCCGTGAGGTCCGCTGCTGATTACCTATTGTTTTTTAAATGCCCTCATCTTTACTAAACTTCATCAAGCAGATCTCAATGGTCTATTTTAATGATACTCCCTAGTGGTTCATTCCACTAGCTACGGTGAGGAAGGATCTTCCTCATCCGCTTCCCAATAATCTTCAGCTTTATTAAAACTTTTTATTACTACCTATCGCTTTTTTTTTCATCCTATGTTTTTAGTATAATTTCTTAAGTAAACACTACCTACACCCGGTCGGTTTGAGCTATGTGAATAGTCAGGATCGATTAAAACAGTCATACGTATGTATATCTATCAATTCCTAATAGATATGTCTCGATACGCCTGTTGATGATCTGATTAGATTATAAATACTGACTTACAAGCATTTACAACCGCCAATGTATAATGTTATTTTTTGTCAATGAAACGATCTTTTCTATATTTTCTTTCCATTTTACTAGTGCTGAGTCACTCGGCCTGGGCTTTGCCTGAGCCTCGTAAGGGTATTCTGGATCTTCGCCAAACCAATTTGAAAAATCAGGAGATTGCCTTGGGAGGAGAGTGGAAATGGTACTGGCATCAGTTACTTATTCCACAGCATCCTGCTGGAGAGAGTGAACCCATTCGTTTTCCCAAGCTTTTTAATAACAGTACCTGGAAAGGCAAACCTGTTCCGGCTCAGGGGTATGCCACCTATGAATTGACCGTATTACTCCCCCACCAACGACCGCCACTAGCTTTATTTATTCCTGACTGCTATACTGCTTATCAAATCTCCGTAAATGGTCAGGTGGTGATGAGTAGTGGCCGACCAGGAACTTCGAAAGAAACTACCATTCCCTATTGGTCGCCCCAGGCTCAGGTATTGCCTGATTTTCCCGGAGATTCGCTACAAATTTTATTGGAAATCGCTAATTTTCATCACTCTAAGGGGGGCTCCTATCGAGAAATGGAACTGGGAGATGCTCAGTTGATTGTCTCTTCTTTTGAAAAGGATAAAGCTCTGGATTTCGTATTGGCAGGCTGCCTTTTCATGGGCGGACTATTTTTCCTGGGGCTTTTTGGGTTCGGCAAACATGATAAAGCCATTCTGTATTTTGCCCTGTTCAGCATTTTTTACAGCTACCGAATCGTGGGTTCTGACTTACATGTCCTGCATACCCTTTTCCCCAATCTGAGCTGGAGTTTTTCCATTCATATGGAATACCTGACGCTATATTTATCTATCGCTGCTTTCGTCGAATACACCCGCCGTTTGTATCCTGAAGACGTGTATCATCCCGTAATGAAAGCTATGAGAGGTATTTGTCTAGCAATGGCCCTTGGAGTATTGATTCTGTCTCCGGTCATCTTCACTCAGCTCATCAATCAATTCTTACTTCTGACGTTTCTGTACGTAGGTTATGCGATTTATATCTACCTGAAGGCAGCCAGAAACCAGCGTCCGGGAGCTACTTATGCCTTGATGAGTACCGGAATTCTACTCGTGGTTTTTGTAATCATTAATTTACATTATTTCGGAATCATTACCCCTAAAAAGTTTCTGTTGTTTGTAGGCTATATAGCTTTTTTCTTTTTGCAGTCCCTGATCCTTTCTTTCCGGTTTGCCTTTGCCTTAAAACAGGCGAAATCGCAGGCAGAAGAAGGTTTAAAAGCCAAAAGTGAGTTCCTCAGTACGATGAGTCACGAAATCCGAACGCCCCTCAACTCGGTAATTGGTATGACGTATTTGTTACTGGGCGATCAACCCCGAAGCGACCAGAAGCAGCACCTGGATGTAATGTTGTTTTCAGCCAATAATCTGCTGAACATCATTAATGACATTCTGGATTTCAATAAAATTGAAGCCGGAAAGGTTACGTTTGAAAGCATTCCGTTTGACGCCACCCTCATTGCCCGCAACTGCATTGCCAGTTATCAGACCTACGCTCAGGAAAAACAGAACACACTAACGACTTCCATTGACCCTAAGCTAAAAAATCTGCTCTTGGGCGATCCTACCCGTACAACACAGGTTCTGAATAACCTGACCCATAACGCCCTGAAATTCACTCAGAAAGGCAGCGTAACACTCGGAATAGAAATGATGAGTGAAACGGATACCGACGTTCAACTAAAGTTTTCGGTTACGGATACGGGCATTGGCATTGATCCCGCTAAACAGAAACTTATTTTTGAGCGATTTACCCAGGCAGATTCTTCGATGACTCGTAGCTTTGGTGGAACCGGGCTTGGTTTAGCCATCTGCAAGCATATTCTGGAGTTACAGTCTGTCGAATTACAACTCATTAGCACTCCGGGAGAAGGTTCTCAATTTTTTTACATCCAATGGCTCAAGAAAGGAGATCCGATTAGCGTCGTGGAAACCCAGGTGGTGGAAACGCCTGTTCAGCCATTGCTAGGCCTTCACATTCTGTTGGTAGACGATCAGCCCATGAATATTCTGGCAGCCCGGGGAATTCTGAAACGCTGGGGAGCCCAGGTAGAAACGGCATCCGACGGACAACAAGCCCTGAACAAAATGGAAGAGAAGTTACCCTCGCTGGTATTGATGGATTTACAAATGCCCATCATGGATGGATACGAAGCTACCCGTCACATCCGTCAGCGAGGATATACCATTCCTGTCATCGCTCTAACGGCTAATCTGATTCCTGAAATCGAGGATAAAGTCAAAATCTCGGGAATGAACGACATAGTAATAAAGCCCTTCAAACCCGAAACCTTATTACAGGTTATTCAAAGTCACGTTAAAGTTCGTTCCTGATTATTCTTCAGGAAGACGACGAAACGTGCGGGCCGCAAAGAACATACTTAATAGTGCCAGTAAAGCTCCGGCAAGAAAGGGTGCTCCGGGGAAGTGAGTAGCTGCCCCGGGTTTGGTAAAGTGCGAAAAAAGGCTCGTCATGAATGGCGGCCCTACGATAGAAGTCGCACTCATTAGGCTGGTCAAGGCTCCCTGTAATTCACCCTGCTCGTTAGGCGGAACCTGCCCGGAAATAATCCCCTGTAATGCCGGACCTGCAATGCCCCCGAGGGAATAGGGAACGGTAAAAGCCAGCATCATCCAACCCTGACTGGCAAAAGCAAAACAAATAAAGCCGATTACATAAAACCCCATTCCGACAAAAACGGAATTTCGGGTACCCAGCTTGGGGATGATCACACGGGTTAATATTCCCTGAACCAGCCCCATGCAGAGGCCCACACAGGAAAGCGAAAGGCCAATCCAGCGTTCGGACCAGTTAAATTTCTCGATGGTGTAAAACGTCCAGGTGCTTTGTGTGGAATGCCCGGCAATGTAAATACAAACCAGCGAAGCTGTTAAACTAACGATAATCGGGTATTTACGAAGCTGGACTAAAGAGCCTACGGGGTTAGCCCGTTTCCAGTCGAAGGATCGCCGATTTTCAGGTTTCAAAGATTCAGGCAGTACGAAAAAGCCGTACAGTGCATTCAGTAATGAAAATCCGGCGGCAACAAAAAACGGAACTCTGGTACCAAAATCTCCCAGAAAAGCTCCAATGGCGGGTCCGAGAATAAATCCTGCTCCGAAAGCGGCCCCTACCAATCCGAAATTCTGAGCTCTGTTTTCGGGTGTGCTTACGTCAGCAATGAATGCACTGGCCGTGGTAAAACTGGCTCCGGTTACGCCCGCCAGAATTCTTCCTATGAACAGCCAGGTAATCGTTGGAGCAAACCCCTGAAGAATATAATCCAGTCCGAAGCCAATTAATGAGGCCAGCAACACCGGACGTCTGCCAAATCGGTCACTCAGGTTACCCAAAATCGGAGCGAACATAAATTGCATGATCGCATAGGCAAACGTAAGCCAGCCGCTATAGAGCGAGGCCTGGCTAATATCCCCGTGAATGAGTTCTTCAATTAATTTCGGAAAAACCGGAATAATAATCCCTAAACCCGTTACATCAATCAGTAAGGTTAGAAAAATGAAGATTAAGGCAGAAGAAGGCTTAGCCATAATTAGAATATTTACAAGCCTTCAAAAATACGGGTCAAAACCGAATTTTAAGCGAATCCGTCATTACTCGACATTTATATTTCATAATGAGGGGAATTCCATAACTTTCCTAAACATTTAGTCATCAGCAAGGGTATTAACAGTACCATGAACGACTATGAAATTAACGATTGGGCCCGCATATTACTAGGTGATTTACCGGGTCAGTTTTTACTGGAAGTGACCATCCGGACGCTTCTCATGTTTATCGTTATTTTCGTCAGTATGCGGGCTACGGGTAAGCGGGCCGTCCGGCAACTTTCCATTATGGAACTCGTGCTGATTGTCGGGCTGGGTTCAGCCGCGGGTGATCCGATGTTTTATCACGATGTAGGTATACTGCCCGCATTAATTGTTTTTAGCGTCGTTATTCTCGTCTACCGAGGTCTTACCCGACTGGCAGCTAAGTCCATCAAGATGGAGAAGATTATTGAAGGGGAAGCTCTTCTGATTGTAGAAAATGGACAGTTTACCATTGACAGTTTTGATAAGGAAGATTTGGGTCAGGATGAATTCTTCATGGAACTACGGGTGAACAGTATCGAGCATTTGGGTCAGGTCCGCCGAGCGTACATTGAAACCAATGGACAGGTAAGTATCTTTTTCTTTGAAGAAGACGAAGTAAAACCCGGGCTGCCGCTATTGCCCGAGATATTCAACCAAAGAACGCAAAGCATTCCCCGAATCGGCACTTATGCCTGTACATTCTGCGGAAACGTAAAAGAGTTAACGCCTCAAGATAGTCTGCACGTTTGCCCTACATGTAATCGTACCACCTGGGTAGCCGCTTTGAACAATCGCCGGATTAAGTAATACTATCCTTATTTATTTTCATAACCTCTTCCCGATCCCTTATATTTCTCCAAAAATCGAGTATGAATCAGTGAATGACTACGCCTATGGATGATTTCATCGCCGCCCGTTCCCAAATGGCCCTATCGCTGGGCTTTCATATTGTTTTCTCCTGTATTGGCATGGTCATGCCTGTTTTTTATGGCCGTTTCGCATTACCTCTGGCTCCAGACCCACCATATAGTTTACCAGAACATTACCCGAGCCTGGAGTAAAGGAGTAGCCATTTTCTTTGCCGTAGGTGCGGTTTCCGGTACGGTCTTATCCTTCGAGTTAGGCTTACTCTGGCCTACGTTCATGAAGCACGCCGGGCCCATTTTCGGGATGCCCTTCTCGCTGGAGGGAACTGCCTTTTTCATTGAAGCCATCGCTTTGGGCTTTTTCCTGTACGGCTGGGGTCGATTTAACCCCTGGTTTCACTGGATTACGGGGGTTATCGTAGGCATCAGTGGGCTATTATCAGGAATTTTAGTCGTTTCAGCGAACGCCTGGATGAACAGTCCAGCGGGTTTTGATTACGTCAATGGCCAATACCTGAACATCGATCCGATCAAAGCCATGTTCAATGCAGCCTGGTTTTCACAAGCCCTGCACATGTGTCTGGCCGCCTTTGCAGCGACGGGTTTTGCAGTGGCTGGCGTTCATGCCTTGATGATTCTTCGTAAGAAAAACGTTTTGTTTCATCGCCAGTCCTTCCAGATAGCCGCCATTTTTGGGTGCGTAGCTGCTCTTCTTCAGCCTTTAAGTGGAGATTTTTCAGCGAAAGACGTCGCCAAACGTCAACCGGCCAAGCTGGCAGCAATGGAGTCTCATTTTAAAACCGAAAAAAGAGCATCGCTCATCGTAGGTGGCATTCCTGACCCTGAAAACCAGAAAGTTGATTATGCAGTAAAAATTCCGGGATTACTCAGTTTTATGGCCCATGGTGACGTGGATGCCGAAGTAAAAGGATTGGATCAGATTCCGCTTCAGGATCAGCCTCCCATTGGCATCACACATTATGCCTTTCAAATCATGGTAGGTCTAGGAATGGTCATGATGTTGATTGCCTTGCTTTTCGGAACGGCTCTGTTCATCAAAAAAGACTGGCTGAAACGCAACTGGTTACTCAAGCTGTTTGCCTGGGCTACGCCCATTGGTTTCATCGCCGTAGAAGCCGGATGGACGGTTACGGAAGTGGGCCGCCAACCCTGGATTATTCACGGAGTGATGCGAACCGCCGATGCCGTTACCCCTATGCCTGGTATTGCCTATTCCTTCTATCTCTTTACGGGCGTTTACGTCTCGCTGGCTTTGGTTACCTTATTCATGCTCTACCGACAGATTAAAATGGTTGATACGCTGTACGATCTCCCCACGGGTATTAAAGAAGCTCATTAAACTAGCTGATTAGTAACTAAATCCAACATTCTCCTATTAACACTGTCGGTTATGTTATACGTCGTGATTGTTTTTTTGTGGGCAGCTATCTTACTCTATTTATTACTAGGCGGAGCTGATTTTGGAGCTGGGATTATTGAGTTATTTACCTCTTCCAAAAACCGAACCCAAACCCGTAAGATCTTGTATCGGGCCATCGGTCCTATTTGGGAGGCTAATCACATGTGGCTCATCATTGCCATTGTGATTTTATTCGTGGGCTTCCCGGCCATCTACACCACCATGTCGGTTAATCTGCACATTCCATTAACCATCATGCTATTGGGAATCATTGCCCGGGGGACGGCTTTCACTTTTCGGCATTACGACGCCGTAGTGGATGATATGCAGCATATTTACAATCGAATTTTCGCCGTTTCCAGCCTCATTACTCCTCTATTTCTGGGTATTATTGCCGGGAGCAGCGTTTCACGTCATATCGACCCGAATGCTACTTCTTTTCTGGACGCTTACATTTTCAGTTGGCTTCACCCTTTTCCGGTGGCTGTCGGGCTGTTTACCGTAGCCATTTGCGGCTATCTGGCCTCGATTTATTTAATTGGAGAAACCGAAACACCAGAAGAGCGGCAGCGTTTTATGGCGAAGGCGTGGATGATGAACTGGGCCGCCGTTGCTTGTGGAGTTATTGTGTTTACCGCCGCTTATTGGGAGAACATTCCTCTGATTCAATGGGTATTCGGAGAGATTTGGGGAATCCTGGGCGTAGCAGCGGCAACCATTTCAGTCATGACACTCTGGTTTTTTGCCCGTAAAGGATTTAATAATATCCTTCGAATATTAGCTGGGTTTCAGGTAATGATGATTCTCTTTGTGGCGACCTATCAGCATTTCCCTAATATCATTTTACTCAAAAAGGGAGGTTACCTGTCGCTCTTAGAGCATAAGGGTGACGACAAAACCATTGTTGCTCTAGGTTGGGCTTTAGTATTGGGAAGTCTATTCATCCTGCCATTTCTGATTTATCTCATGTATAGTTTTCAAAATAAAGATAGAGAAGATTCCACGGTGTACGGAGATGTCTAGGCTCATTAGTAAAAAAGGCGAACTCTTTCGGAGAGTTCGCCTTTTTTAGGCTAATACGTTCAGGTAACCTTTCTGATTCTCTATCGCTAGCGTTACTTCTGGAACATTTTCCAGGATCTCATCATCGGCGTGTACGTGTGGCCCATCCCAGCGAATCCTGAAATGACGTCCTTTAATGGCTGGAAAAGGAAATGTTTTTTCTGAACCATCGCATAAACTCAGGATGTATTTTCCGAACGCTTCTTTTTCTTCTTCACTGATACGAATCAGCTCAAACCATCCATCGCCAAATTCTGAATAAGGAGCCAAGGCCAGATTGGGGCCAATAGATTTGATATTCATGATTTCCAGAAGGATATATTTTCCGGAATAATCCTGACCATCCACCTGCAACTGACAATCCCGAGCTTCGGCTGTCATGATTAATTCATACAAAACGGTCAAGGCAAAATTGAGTTCTTCTTCCGGCTTCTCCGGTTTTTCTACCGTTTTCATTACCTGCATCAATCGTGGAAATAGTCCACAGCCAAAGGCTTCAATGAAGAAATGTTCTTCCGCTAACCCCCTGATCAAACCCACATCAAAACTTTTCGGGACTTTTTCTTTCCAGGATTTGATAAGGTCTTTGGTATCTTCCATTGCTCCCAGCGTTTTTGCAATGTTATTAGCAGTACCGAGTGGTAATACCGTAAAAGGAATAGAGGTGGGAACGCTTCCGTTTAATACCAATTCTTTAGCCACGCTTCGAACAGTGCCGTCGCCTCCGGCTACCACCAATAGATCGGTTGCAGAGGGCAGATGTTGGGGCCAGTCTTCATCTTTGGCCGAAGAGTACTCACAATGATAGCCTTCGTTTTCGATCGTTTGAATTAGTTGCCTTTCCGAATGCTCCTCTTCCCCTGCGGACGGATTGTGAATGAGTTTTATAGTTTTTATAGCCAGAGTCATCGTCTGAAGTATATAGTGGTGCTGAGTACTGATTCTTTAGGTAAAGCCATTAATAGCTAATGAACCATTTGAAAACAATCTCTGAAATATCTGTATTCGTTAAAAAGAAGTAGAAAAGGCTCCTCAAATCTACTCACTTCTCCCCTGCCCTGGTTTTCTTGCATGCAATCCTACTGCATTCAAAACTCACTAATCATTACTGTTATGCGAATTTTAGTCACTAATGACGACGGGATTTATAGTCCAGGCATTGCGGCTCTAGCCCGAATCGCTACCAAATTTGGCGAAGTATATGTCGTTGCTCCTGATGTTGAACAGTCTTCGATGGGTCATGCCGTTACGCATTCGCGACCCTTAACTATAAAAAAATCGACGAATTCTTTCGGTGAAAATATCTCTGCTCATCGGGTTAACGGCACCCCTGCCGACTGTGTCGCTCTGGGCACGCACCTGTACGCGGACGTGGATGTAATCCTCTCGGGTATTAATATGGGTCCTAACCTGGGTAACTCCATGTGGCACTCGGGAACACTGGCAGCAGCGAAACAAGCGGCTTTGTTTGGCCTGAAAGGCATTGCCCTCAGTACACCCGTAGGTAATGCTGACCCGGATTTTGATGCTCTGGCTCCTTTTGTTGAAAAAGCCATTGCCCTGGCATTAGAAGACAACCTATCGAATCTTATTAACATCAACTTCCCCCCTAACCCTACGGATTTGGTTTGGACGCGGCAATCCGTTCGCCAATACGATGGCCATGTGGTTCCGGGGGTTGACCCTATGGGCCGTAAACATTACTGGTTTACGGTATCTCCGCTGGAGCCTGCCGAAGAAGGCACCGATCGTTGGGCAGTTGAAAATAACCTGGTTTCGATAACTCCGTTGCGACTGGATCTGACTGACGAACAAGCTTTGCTCCGCGTATCGAATACCAGTGTTTAAAATTTAGAATCCGTAAACATTTAAGCGGTCGTTGATAGGCTGGTTTCCCGAACGCAGGAAGGAACTCTTTAGGGCGTTCGTTTATATCTCAAAAACTGTCATTCAGAGCGAAGAATCTTATGACTTTTGGGGGCAGGCGGTAACTTCACTAAGCTAGCCCCGTCCCATTCCAATAGAAGGTCTCTCCCTTCGTTCGAGATGACAGAATCGGAAGTATAACGGCAGGTTTCTACCTGCCGTTATACTTCCGATTCTGTCATTCACAGTAAAATTGAAATCTTCTTTTTCATAGATTCCTCACTAATGCAGGATCTATTGTTTCAAATAAATCAATTGAAAGGCTCTATAATTTTGGATAAAAAAAGTTCTTTCTATATTTGTCATAGAGAAAATTTTATCCTTAAAGCCTATGCTTACGCCTGAAAAAGCGATCCGGTTTTTAAAATCTAAACCCGCTTTAAATTTATCCCAAATCGAAAAAGAAGCGGGAATTCCTTCAAAAACTCTTCACAAAGCTCTTTCTGAACAGAACGATATTCCAGCTAAACATTTACAGGCCTTGGATACAGCTCTGCGGAAATACGGTTATTCCGACGATCAGGTTAATAAAGCTCAGGTTATTTCCATAGTCAATCACAAAGGTGGTGTCGGAAAAACAACAACGGTTATTAACCTTGGCAAAGCTCTGAGTTTGCTCGGCAATCGGGTGTTACTTATTGATATGGATTCACAGGGTAACCTATCCCAGTGTTTCGGTGTGCACGATCCACAGGAGCAAATCATCGATGCTCTGTTGCATAACTCTCCCCTTCCACTCATCCCAATTACAGATACCTTATATCTAACGCCTTCTGATATACGCATGGCGTATAAAGAGTCAGAACTGGCGAATGCCATTGGGGCGGATCGGCGTTTGGCGTTAAAACTGGAAGAAGTCCGTGAGCATTTCGACTATATTCTGATTGACTGCCCTCCCAGCCTCGGTATCTGCACTACCTGTTCGTTGGTTGCTTCTACTTCCTGTGTCGTTCCTATTCAGCCCGAAGCCAGTGCGTATCACGGCGTAGAGAGTTTATTTAACCGAATCGCTGAAATTCGAACCTACATCAATCCTACGCTTACGGTAAAAGGCATCGTGTTTACCATGGTTCATAAAAACCAGAGTGTGCACAAGAGCATGATGTCTCATATTCGGGAGAATTACAAAAACTTCCCAATCTATAACTCCATTATTGAAGTCTCAACCGTCATTAAGCAGTCGCAGGTGGCGAAAGAAGACCTATATACCTATTCACCCAAATCGGTTTCCTGGCAACAGTATGATAAGCTGGCAACTGAACTAATCGCTCTTTAATATGGCTAAAAAAGACTTCATGAATTTAATGAAGGAAAAGACGACGAATCTGAAACCTTCCATTTTGTCTTCCGAAGAACATATTAAAAGTCAGATTACGATTCTTCAGGAATTAAAAGAGCTGATTCCACCCCTTACGCCCGACGAGCTTCAGCAGCTCGAACAGAACATTCTGAAACATGGCGTAAAGGACCCGGTGACGATTTGGGAAACGACTACTTCCATTGCCGGGATTGACGAACAGTCATTGCCCGTTTATATTCTGATTGACGGCCATAACCGTTTCTCCATTGTTCAGACTCATCACCTGGATTTTCGGATTAATCTGGTTCATTTCGGGTCTATGGCTGAGGTGAAGGATTACATGATTGACCACCAATTGGGCCGTCGTAATCTGACTCCTGAGCAAGCTTCTTACCTGCGTGGACTTCGGTATTTACAGCAGAAAAATGTACGGGGAGGTAATCAATATTCCCCCGAGCAGGAAAATATTTCGGTTAATCTCGGGAAGGAATATGGCGTAAGTAGTCGAACCATCAAGCGGGACGGAGACTTTGCAGCAGGTTTGGAAAAGCTTACGACTGAGTTTAAAAGCGATATTCTTTCGGGTAAACAGAAGCTTCCCAAAGCTAGTATTAATGCCATTTCAAAGGTTAAAACGAAGCAATTATTCAATACACCTGAAGAGGTTCAGAACGCCATTTCCGCGTCTCCTTTTTCAGAAGATGTGACTGAACGTCGACAATTACAATTGGAAATCAAGACTTTAGCTTCTGGTCCGTTAACTAAAGAAATTTGCGAGACTTTGGTTCAACGCATTCAGCAGTTCCAAAATTTACTCCAACCAAAGTGACAGCTTGTCCCTTTGGTTTTCACATCTTAGTCCCTAAAAGCAAAGTGACAGGCTGTCACTTTGCTTTTTTTATTAGCTTGTTATAAGACAAAGGGACAAGCTGTCACTTTGCTTTTTGCATCGATTATTTGCTTCTCTACAGCATCAAAGAAACCGTCTGTTCTTTTTGTATCATGGGCTCAGTAGACACAAAGTGACACGTTGTCCCTTTGTCTTTTCATTCATTGTTTTTTTTCTACGAAGTACCTTTAAAAGCAGCGTTTCCATCTAATTGGAAAACCAGAGCCTCCTTCCCTTTGGGAACGTCTTGGGTTATGCAGAAACGTTACTAACTCGTAGCGTCGTCCCCTTCTACAGAAGGTTTCTTACCATGTTAGAGATGATAGTTGGAAAATTTAGTTTATAACGCAGAGCTAACCGCCCGCAATCGTGTTCCCGGATTACATCCGGGGCTATTGATATTGAACCCCGCTGGGGTTGTTATTCAAATCGTCTTATGGAAAATAGCCCTGGAGGGGTTAAACACGGATAGCCCCAGGCTGGATAGCCCCGGATGTAATCCGGGGAAGCAACATGCACCAACCAAAAATTATCCCTACACCAAGTAAAGCCACAAAAGGCCCTCAGCTTCTTCGCTTGGTTTCCCGCAGTCGATCGGTTCTAGCCGAGTGACTACAATTTTCTATTTACGAATCTGTAAAATTGTAAACCCAGTTTAACCCAAATTTTGGTTTTGAAAGCGTAGAGACGAATTACGACCAGCTGTTGCGAGATTCCATCTCGTCCCTATCTAACGGCACGTTCCCACCTGCCGTTAGGCTCTCAAGTCTGCGATCTAAAATGAAGCTTACCTACTTTGCTATTCTCTATCCGTGAAGGTTTCAGAAGCCATGATTCGCAGTTGGCTTCTACAAGTATAAATTTTAGATAGCCTTTTATGATTTTGAAAAACACAAAACCAAAGGGACAGCGTGTCTCTTTGGTTGGCTAAGAGCAGTGACTGATTTTTTAAATCTTTCAAAAATTATGGATAAGTAGAGCGGTGATTAACTCAGGATTGAAAGCAACATTATCAGTATGCATACAATTAGTCAATGGCAAGAATGATGGACCATTCACTTGGTTGGTATGCGTTTGTCACCAGTTGTTGTCCCAGACTAATTGGACTAATAGTGAAGCCCATCCTTTGCTGAATAGTAGATAAGGTAAGGCTCCTATATTAGTTTATGGGAACGATGTCCATACAAAAGGTAAGGCTTCCTTAGTACATCGGTGACTCAAGGTTAAGCCGCTATGAATTGAGTTATAGATTAAATAGCTAGTGCCCATCACTTTCATTTCAAGTACAAACATCAGGGTAAATCTGAGTTGAGTTATTAGTATAAATACGACAAAGCCGTAAGGCATTTTTTATAATATAGTTCAGATAAAAACACAATCTTACTCATATACTTAAATAAGTAAATTCATTACTTTTTTCGTTGGTGACTCTCCCTAATTATTGAGGGCAATTTGTGATAGATACGTTTCGTATTCTCTTTCTATTCATGAGTCTTCCCATCAGGTTAATAACTCTCCTAATAATTAATTGATTCAATAACTGTTGTTCCGAAGCGAGTAGGAGGTAGGCGAACTATCACAAATTGTGAGTAAAATTTGTAAGCCTTTCAAAGCTGACTATTGAATGTCTGGAAAATAAACCGTTAGGATTGAGGAGCAGGTATAATCTTAGAAAGCATCCTGAAAAACAAAACATTACTCATTAGCTGGTAAACAGGGAGTAAGGCTAAGAAATAGAGCAACTATCACAATTTGTGACAAATGAATTAGAAACTTCAAGCGTGCTATTTTCACTAAAACTAATCTAAATCGTTAACATAAATATTAATTAACTATCTAATATTCAATACATTGAAAAAACAATGTGTGATAGTTTGGGTAAAAAGAGAAGTAACAAAGCCCTTATTGATCATGTATTATTATTAGACCTTAACTTCCTCATTCTAAAGATATTACTGCTAACATATTGTGATAGTTTTTGTTCCTAGCATTTCATTCACTATCCGCCACTGCCTTCCGTACAGAATTCACAATTTGTGATAGTTTAATCTCTATAAACTTCCTAACAATCTAAACCATATGAGTCATTCCATTGATTTACAGATGATTATCTCTAACAAATTGTGATAGTTAATAAACATGGCTAGGAGACCCCAGCAAGTCTATCACTAAAACCACGTGGGAAAGTTTGGTAGAGGGCACTCACAAATTGTGATAGTTTATAGGATGCGAGATAGCTATTGTACGATTGTCATCTTGTAAATACCTATTTAAAGTACTGATTATAAATAGTTTACATACATTAAGTTCGAAACTATCACAATTTGCACGTGCTCGGAACCTGAATATTTAAGTATCACAAAAACACTTCCATTCTATTTTCCAATCATAAGCTCCATTTCAACATTTACTTTTTTCTTCATTTCACCTTTAAAAACCCTTCAAAAAATTCAAAAAATCATCATCAATTTCTGTTTGACTGTTTTTTATATATTATTTATATATATTTCCCTTAAAAATTCAGTTTGTAAATCATTCATTATCAATGTGTTATGAACACATTTTGGGATGAACTATCACAGATTCCACGTCTAAGTATCACAAAATGCACGTGCAACTATCACAAAATGCACGAATAAGTATCACAAAAATCACGCAAGTTTATTACCTTGCAGACGTGGAATCTGTGATACTTATTGAGATCGCTTCCCTAAACCTCTGATGTAAGTCCTTTAATCGCGTCTGGAAGTGGATAAAAAGCCTGTTACTCGTAAAAATGTCCGTAAGAAAAAGCGAAACAACACCGTCGTTCTGATTCGTAAATCTAACGCTCTGGTGGAAGCTCATTACAAATTTACGATTTGGGAAACCCGTGTGTTTGCCAAAATGATTTCCATGATTGATTGGGAAGATAGCGACTTCAAGGAGTATAAAATCTTCTTTCGGGACATTATTCAGGATTTCGGCCTTCGCAAGGACGGAAGAACCTATGATGACCTGAAAGAAGGGGCCAGGGGATTGATGAGTAAAATCATCAAACTCAAAGTAAAAACAGAAGGCGTGTACGAAACGCTGGAAACACCCATCATTGGGGGTATAAAAACGCCTGACGATGTGCATCGGAAAATTGTGCAGTCAAAACGACTCGACGACGACCGGGTTTATCTGAAGGTATCCTTTCACCCTGACTTAAAACCCTTTCTGATTGAGCTGAAAGAACGGTATCTTGTATACGAAATGGCAAACATTCTCGATTTGTCCAGCCCTTATACCGTTCGGATTTATGAGCTACTCAAGCAGTACGAAAAACTAGGGGAGAGAACCATTGAATTGCAGGAGTTGAAAGCCATGCTGGGTATGGAAGAAGAATATAAACTCTACGGTCACTTTCGGGATCGGGTGCTGGAGAAGGCAAAGGAAGACCTGCGTAAGTACACCGATATTCGGTTTGAATACGAAGGGGTACAGGCCAAGAATTATCCTTACGAGTTACCCGTTAAACTGAAATCTAATGCGGTAGTCGCGATTCGTTTTTATAACATCACTAAAAACGACGCAAGCCAGTCGCCGGGTAAGCCTTTTCTGAAAATCAGTAAACCGACCAAAGTCGAAGAACCAGAGGAGATTCCGTACGCTGAGGAAGTTCCTCTGGTACCGTATTTCGATGAAATCTACGCATTGGTCAAAAACTACGTTTCGGATCAGACCGTTTTGCAGTGGCTGAGTAAGTCATCAATTGAACACATTCGTACCAGCATTCAAACCACGCTGAAACAGACCCGAAAGAAAAACTCGTCTATCCAGAATATTGGAGGGTATCTGAATACGCTCATTCTGTCTCCGCCCTTATTCGGTGGGGCAGAGGCACCTAAGACGGTTACTCAAGCTCCTCAACTAGACCGGAAAGCGATTCAGGATGAGCTGGATCGCCTGAAAAGCCAATGGTACGAAAAGCAGTATGAACTCATTCGCGACTTCTTATCCATTCGCCCGGGTTTACGGATGGAATTGTTTCAGCAAGCCAAAAAGACGGTTCCGTTTTCGTACGATCCTAAAATGACGGATGAGCAGAACTACAAGGAAAAAATGCTGTTTGCCACCGCCGTTTGGGAGTTAGCCCGTACCTATTGTCAGGATGAACTGAGCGTTCTCGAAAAGAAATATTTACCCAGGCTAAAGGAAATGGAAATCAAACTATCTGCTTGAATTTTTATCAGGAAGTACATTTCATTACCTTACCAGCTCGTATGCGTTTTTGTAACAAACCTTGACCTCTATGACTACTTTGCAAACACGCCGGAGTTTCATCAAGTCTGCGGCTGCATTGTCATTGTTTAGTATTGTTCCCCGTCACGTTTTGGGCAAGGGGTTTCTGGCTCCGAGTGATCAGTTAACAAAAGGAATTATTGGTTTGGGAGGGATGGGGAGAGGGCATATTCCTTACGCAGGCACTCGCGTAGTCGCTCTTTGCGATGTGGATGAAACCCACCTGAAACAAGGGCTAGAACTGGCTGGTGGAGCAGGAATTAAAACGTTCAAAGATTACCGGGAACTGATTCAGTTACCCGAAGTCGATATTGTTCATATTGCTACGCCGCCGCACTGGCACGGCCTGATGGCTATAGATGCCGCACGAGCCGGGAAAGACATCTGGTGTGAAAAACCCATGACCCGAACCATTGGCGAAGGCAAACGGGTCAAGGAAGCCGTGGAACAATACGGTCGTATGTTTCGCCTGAATACCTGGTTTCGGTTCGAATCCACGTTTTACGGGATGAAAACTACCGTGCGTCCCATTAAAAAACTGGTTGAAAGTGGATTACTCGGTTGGCCGTTAAAAGTTACTGTTAGTAAACACACGGGGTTTGACTGGAAATTTTACTGGGTGGGTAAAACCAATCTGGAAAAGCAACCCGTCCCCAGCGAATTGGATTATAATGCCTGGCTTGGTCCGGCACCCTATAAGCCTTACAATGCTCACCGGGTGCATGGCACCTTTCGCGGGTATTGGGATTACGATGGGGGAGGGCTGGGCGATATGGGGCAGCATTACCTGGACCCAATTCAGTATTTTCTGGGAAAAGATAACGAAAGCCCAATCAGCGTCGAAATTGATGCTCCTCAGCAGCATCCCGAGGCTGTAGGTACCTGGCGAAGAATTGAATACACGTATGCGGATGGCTGTAAAATTATTCTTGATGGAGAAGGGAAGGACGAAGGCATCCCTTACATCGAAGGACCGAAGGGGAAATTGTATCCCGAATTCAAATCGGATATTCCTGATTTGAAGAAAAAGCTGGACGCCTTTCCAGATCCGGTCCCACAGGTAACGGATTTTCTGGAGTCGGTTCGGGAACGCAAACCTTTTGCCCTGAACGAACAGAATGGCTATCGGTCCTGTACGCTTATTAACATGGGCATTGTGGCTTTACGGTTAGGGCGTTCACTCAAATTCGATCCTGATCGTCAGGAATTTATTGATGATGAAGCCGCTAATCGCCTCATTGATCAGCCCATGCGGGCACCCTGGGTTATGGATTCATAGATGTTCGTTCGTAAATCGCTCTCAATCATGAAAAAAACGTGGTTACTCTTCAGTCTGGTATTTCCTTCCGTAGCCTGGGCTCAAAGTGATAAAATAGAAACAACGCTGGATCAGTTTCCCGCCGCAGATGCGGAGCATTTGCGTTCGGCTTTGACAGAACTCAATAAGTCAGGAGAAGCCGGAATTCTTGAACTGGTTGCAGGATTAAATCAACCCGGCGACCATAGCCGGGCAGAATATGCATTATGGAGTTACTCGGCTTACGTGGCCAAAGGTAATCACCCGGCAGATCGTCTACGCAGTTCTCTGGCTTATCAGAAAGCTCTGAAAGCCAGTAAAGATCCTGAGGCACAAGCTTTTCTCATTACCCAATTACAACTGGTGGGTAAAGACGAGACCGTACCTACACTGGCTACTTACCTGAGTGATGAACGTTTGGCCGATCCTGTTGCTCGAGCTTTAGTCAGTATTAACACGCCCGCCGCTCAGAAAGCCATTGCTTCAGCTTTACCAGCCTCAAAAGGAGCCGCTCAACTAGCGGTGCTTGAGGCGGCTGGGAAAATGCGAATCCAGACGGCTCAGCCCCTCTTTCTCAAATGGGCTAAAAGCCCGGATTTGAACGTGAGAAAACTGGCACTGTATGGACTGGCAAATCTGGGCTTCCCCTCGGCTCAGCCCCTTTTGCTGGCTCAGGCTTCAAAGGTTCATTACGAGTACGATCCCAGCGAGGCAACGAATGCGTATCTGTTGTGGCTAAAGCGGGCAGGCGAGAACCCAAAGCAGACCGGAGCAGAGAAAAACGTTCTGGAGCTTATTAAATCATCGAAAGGGCAGACGAGGTTGGCTGCGGAGCAGATCGTGCTGGAGAAGGCAAGTAAAGCGGCATTTACGGCTTTTATAGAGCGAGTTAGTAAATCAGACTATTCTGCGGCTGATAAATTCCATCTTTTGAAGCAGGCGATGGAAAAAGCATCGACTACGGAACAGAAACGGGTAGTTCTGAAAGAATTGGCTCAAGTGGATTATCCGGCGGCCTTGTATTTGGCCAGTACATTTCTGGAAACAAAAGAACTTCAGAAAACAGCCGCCACAACCGTAGCCGAGTTATCGCTGGATCTTCCTGAATTATGCACGTTTAAAGACCGTGAACTCATTTCCAAAACCTTTCCTTTCATTTCCAGTACTTTACAGGAAGAATTGCGGAAACATCTTTCCATCATGCCCGAACTGTATGGGTTGAAAGAGGAGGAAAAGAAAGAAGGCTTTAAAACCCTGTTTGATGGTTCCAATCTGGAGCAGTGGACGGGTAACAAGCAGGATTATATCATCGAAGAAGGAAACCTTGTGATTCGCCCTTCGGGTAAAGGCCAGGGAAATCTGTACACCAAAGATGAATACGCTGATTTTGTATTCCGTTTTGATTTTCAGCTAACCCCGGGAGCCAATAATGGTCTGGGGGTGCGGGCACCGCTTGAGGGAGATGCGGCGTATACCGGCATGGAACTTCAGATTCTGGATAATGATGCTTTCGAGTATAAAAACCTGCAACCGTACCAATACCACGGTTCCGTGTACGGGATCATCCCGGCGAAGCGGGAGGCGATGAAACCCGTAGGCGAATGGAACTCCGAAGAAGTTACGCTGAAAGGCACGCGTGTAAAGGTCGTCCTGAATGGAGTGACCATCCTGGATGGTGACACCGTTGAAGCCACCAAAGAAGGCACGCCGGATCATAAAGAACACCCCGGACTGAAAAGAACATCCGGCCACATCGGTTTTCTGGGACATGGATCAGTCGTAAAATTCCGAAACATGCGAGTAAAAGAATTATAAGCATTTCGCTTCTCATCCAAAGCCCCACAACTAACGTATAGTTTATATCGTTAGTTGTGGGGCTTTGGTTTGGCTCACATGGCGATGATTAGCTACCGTACGTATGCATAGATTGAATAACTATTTCTGAAGTACAAATCATAAACAGACAATAGGTCATGTAATCGCATAAAATCGATTTTTAGTCTACAAAATCTATAGATTATACTTGTATTTAAAAAATGCCCTTCTACCTTTGCCTCGATCTTTGGTTCTGCGTACACTTTAATAGGATAATCATCTTATAAACCTCAAAGACTGAGCAAATTCCGCCTGATACTTTGCTCATGCCTTGGAAAGTTTGTTGAAGTCTTAGATATATAGTCTATTTATTCTATATATCTACTAGTAATTAATATGTTATTGAAAACCATTTGAAGAGCAAGATTTTGATGAAACCTTACCTGTCTTCCGTACCCTTATCATGGAGGTTAACCCTTATTGCAGGAGGACTCAGCCTGAGTAGTGGGCTTGCGGCCCGACCTCCTGAAACCCATGCCTACGTATATTCCCAGCCCCGCATTCAGATTAACGGAAAAGTGCTCGATGAGAATGGCAGTGGTATCCCTGGAGTAAATATTCAGATCAAAGGCTCTTCGAAGGGAGTCACGACGAATGCCAATGGGGAATTTCAAATACCCAACACCGAAGTTTCTACGCGATTAATTATCTCATTCATCGGGTATAAAACCCAGGAAATTGTGGTTGGTAATCAGACGAATCTACGGATTCAGTTAGTGCCTGAGCAAAGTCAGTTGAGTGAGGTTATCGTCGTAGGGTACGGTACTCAGGAGCGTAAAAATCTGATTGGCTCAATTAGCAAGATTGATCCTTCAGAAACAAAAAATATACCGACGGGAAGTTTCGATGCCCAGCTACAGGGTAAAATTCCCGGCGTTCAGATTTCCAGTAATACGGGCGTTCCCGGCGAAACGGTAAATATTCGTGTTCGCGGAGCGACTTCAATTAATGCCGATAATGATCCTCTGTACGTCGTAGATGGCGTTTTTATCAACAATACCAGTTTGCAGTCCATCGGGACAGGTGGGAAAGCCACGTCTCCCATCGCCGACATCAATCCTAATGACATTGAAAGTATTGAGGTTCTGAAAGATGCCGAGGCAACGGCTCTGTATGGTTCTCGCGGGGCCAATGGGGTAATCCTGATTACCACCAAAAGAGGTAAGTTCGATCAGAAACCAAAGATTAGTTTCAACGCTTCGACGGGCTGGAATAAGGCCGCACGGCTTTGGGACTTGACCACTGGCCCCGAACACGCTCAATTAGTTAACGAATGGTGGATTAATACCGGAAAAGATACGCCCTCACTCAATCGTACCGAAGCAAATCGTCCCTTCCGGCCCGTCAGTGAAGGCGGTCGGGGCTTACCCGAAGAGCAAAAAACGTATGATCGATTAGGTGAACTTTTTCGAACGGCCCATCTGCAAAACTATGATCTCTCGCTGGCGGGAGGTACTAACGATACCCGCTATTACATTGGCGGAAGTTATACCCAGCAGGAAGCCATCATTAAGCCCATCAACTTCGAACGAGCCAGCTTTAAGATTAACCTCGATCAGAAGGTAAATGACAAAGTGCAGGTAGGGGTGAGTAACATTCTGAGTCGAACGTACCGCAATCAGGCCCGGGCCGGGGATGGCCCACAAGGTGGATTGCTGCAAGCGGCCTTACATACGCCTACGTATCTTTCTCCGTATGAAAATGGCGTACTGGTAGGCCGGGCAGGTTTTGATAACCTAACGCTACTGCTTGAGAATTATGACGTTCACTCCATCAGCCTGCGTTACATTGGTAACCTCTACGGCGAAGCTGAATTGTTACCCGGCTTAAAGTTCCGCACGAGTTTCGGGGTTGACTATAACGGTTACGACGAATCTGAATACTGGAACAACCTGCTCATTGCGGGAAGTCCTTCGGGTTTAGCGACTTCTTCACAGACGCAATTCTCCAGTCTGTTAAATGAACAAACGCTGGCTTATCGCAAAACAGTCGGTAAACACGGTTTTGGACTTTTAGTAGGGAATAGCTTGCAAAGCGATGTACTGAAACGTACTTACGCCGAAGGTCGTGGTTTTGCCAACAATGCCTTTACCCAGATTTCTTCGGCCTCTACCACGGCTGGTTCGCAGAGCTGGAGTAAGAACACCCTGGCTTCCTTCTTTGCCAAAGCCGATTATAATTACGCTGGAAAATACCTGGTCAATGCCAGCGTTCGGGCCGATGGTTCTTCGCGTTTCGGCAATGACCGGAAATGGGGCTACTTCCCATCCGTCGGAGCTGCGTGGCGAATCAGTCAGGAAGAGTTTTTGAAGAGCGTACCGGTGCTGAGTGATTTGAAATTACGGGCTAGTTACGGGATAACGGGTAACCAGAACGGTATTGGTAATTTCGCCGCACAGGGATTGTGGACCGGTGGAGCTTCGTATCAGGGAAATCCCGGGATCGCTCCCCAGCAGTTAGGCAACCCCGATTTGCAGTGGGAAAAAACCCGGCAATGGAACGTGGGTCTGGATGCGTCCTTGCTTGACGGACGGTTATCGGCTGAATTTAACGTGTATAATAAGTACACTACGAATGGACTATTACTGCTAACGCTTCCCAGTACTACTGGTTTTAGCACGTATTGGAGTAATGCCGCTGAAATCAGTAACAAAGGTTTTGAAGTAGCCTTGCAATCGGTGAATATTCGAACGCCGGAATTGAAATGGACCACGAGTCTGAATTTGGCTCGTAACGTCAATAACATCGAGAAACTCGAAACGCCTTTACGGTATGGCAGTCGTGATCTGATTCTTCAACAACAGGGTTCGCCGTTGTATTCCTTCTGGGTATACAAGCAGTTATACGTCGATCCGCAGACGGGTAATGTGGTGTATGAAGACGTAAACAAAGATGGAAAAATTACTACGGCTGACCGTCAGATTCTCGGTAGCATCTGGCCTAAGCTCTTCGGTGGATTGACCAATAACCTGACTTACAAAAATTTTGATGTGAATCTGTTCTTCTCGTTTTCGTACGGGAATAAAATCTACAATCATAACAAATTCTTTGGCGAGGGTGGGGGAGCCCGCGATGCCGCTCGCGTGATTTTCGCGAGTAACAATGCTCGCTGGCAGAAACCCGGCGATATTACTGACGTGCCTCGTCCTGATGGCGTAAATGTGAATAATTACCGGGACGGCGGAAGTCGTTGGCTGGAAGACGGCTCGTTCTTACGACTACGTTCGCTCACCGTGGGGTATACGTTCCCGAAAAACTGGTCGAAAAAAGCAGGTCTCGAAACCCTGAGACTCTACGCGGCGGGCAGTAATCTCTGGCTCTGGACAAAATACACGGGTCTCGACCCCGAATCAAGTGCCAGCAGTGATCAAAACCAGCAGGGGATTGATCTCGGTACGCCACCCCAGCCCGTGGGTTTGCAACTGGGTATTAACGTGACCTTATAAATGACATCCATGAAAGTACATACCTATCTTATTACGTTATTCAGTATCACGGCTTTAGCGTCTTGCCAGAAGTTTCTGGACGTGAAACCCAAGGAATCCATTTCGGATGCCGTGACCATTACCGATAAATCTTCTGCTGAAACCGCCGTTCGTGGCGTATACAGTGCTCTGGCTGGCAGTAATTACTATGGGACCAACTTTCAGGCCATCGGTTATTTGTCGGGTGATAATGTGCAGTGGACGGGCTCGCAGTCGATTGTGCAGGAATTTATTAACCACCGGGTAAACGCCGATAATGGCATGGTCAGCGGTGTCTGGACTGCTATTTATCAAACCATTAACCGGGCTAATAACGTTATTGTGAAGGTTAATGAAGTAACCGATCCTACGCTGACGGATGCCCTGAAAAAACAGTACATCGGCGAAGCTTACTTCATTCGGGCACTAGCTTATTTCGACCTAGCTCGTATCTGGGGTGGCGTTCCGCTCATTACGCAGCCTACGGTTCGTCCGACGGATAACCGGGGTATTGCCCGTAGCACCCAGGCTGAAACGTACGCTCAGGTCCTTAAAGATCTGGACGCTGCTGAGCCTTTGTTAACTAATACGGTGGATCGGTACCGGGCTACGCAGAAAACGGTTTGGGCCTTAAAAGCCCGGTATTATCTCTATCAGAAAGACTGGGCTCAGGCGGAAGCGTATGCCACCAAATTGATCGGTGAAACAACCACTTATAGTCTGATTAAACCTTACAGTGCCTTTTTTGCGAATAACGTTCGCGGTACCCAGGAATCCATTTTTGAGATTTTCTATAACGGAACTACCGAAATTAATGCTCACCGGGGGCAGTGGCAACCGCAAACGAATGGTGGCACCCGTCAGTGGGCACCGAGCGACGCTCTGGTAACCTTGCTCAATGATGCCTCTGTAGCAGGAAACCGTAACACCTTAATTGCGAAGGATAACCAGAATCGTTGGTACGGCAATCTGTATTACCGCAACCCCGGTTCAGATCCTTCGTACGTCTTACGCATTGCTGAACAGTACCTCATTCGGGCCGAGGCCCGGACGCAGCAGAATAAGCTAACCCAGGCGGCTAGTGATCTCAACGCGGTTCGGGATCGGGCGGGTTTAACCGCGACCACTGCCACTACTGCCGATGCTTTATTACTGGCTATCGAAAACGAACGCCGGCTGGAATTTGCCCTGGAACCGCATCGCTGGTTTGACCTTGTTCGCACGAACCGGGCGGGAGCCGTACTAGGCGTAACCGACCCTAACCGCTACGTTCTGCCCTTACCCATTGACCAGTTACTTGTAGACAAAGCACTTGTTCAAAACGAAGGTTATTAATCCCAATCGCTATGGCAGCTACGCTTGAAGTGTCATCGTCCCAATGGACTGAAGCAGAGAAAATTCTCTTCCGGTTTGTTTTTATTTATTTTTTCATTCAGGTTGTTCCGCTGGATTACAAGTATTACGCTCAGCTCTTGAGTTGGGATCGTTTAGGCTATCGGGAGATTTTTTACCTTTCGCGGTACAGTCCTAAATTCATTAGTGGAGCAGACAGTTTTCTCAATTGGGGTATCGTCGCTGGTATCGCGGTAGTTGGTTCAATCATCTGGACGGCCCTGGATAAAACTTCCAGAGAGTATAATCGACTCTATTACTGGCTTCGCGTGTTGGTGCGTTACCGCTTGGCCGTGGGTATTCTGGCGTATGGATTCCTTAAGTTTTTCCCGGAACAGTCGCCGTTGCCTTCGCTGAGTCACCTGAATACGAACTACGGCGATTTTTCGGCCTGGAAGCTGTTTTCCATCAGTCTGGGTGTTGTTCCTACCTATGAATCGTTCTTGGGTTTAGTGGAAATCGTGGGCGGTTTACTGCTGTTGCATCGTAAAACGGCAACCATTGCTACGCTCATCATTTTGCCTTTCACCGGAAACGTCTTTTTCTCTAATCTGGCTTACGAGGGGGGCGAATACGTGTATAGCCTTTATCTGATTAGTCTGGCTCTGTTCCTGTTTTCTTTCGATGCCATCCGTCTGTTCAATCTGTTATCTCTGGAAAGGGCAACCGTACCCAACCGTTTCCAACCCGTATTCTCGGAACACTGGCAACGGACGGGCCGACTCCTGGCTAAAGCTGGGTTTATCATCTTCTTCGTTTTTTTCTACGGTTACCAAACCTATGCGAGTCACCAAAAAGGCCCGTATCAGTATCCCCAACAACCGGGCTTAACTCAGGCAGCGGGCGTGTATAATGTGAGCAGTTTTAAAGTAAATGGGAATGAGTTACCCTATTCCAAAACCGATTCGCTCCGGTGGAAAGACGTGGTTTTTGAAAAATGGGCTACGCTGAGCGTTCGCTCCAACCGTCCGGTGTTGATTGATTCACTGAATACGGAAGAAATTTTCGCCGAGGATTCCCTTCGCAATTACGAGTCCACGGGCTCGATAGGGCGGCATTATTATTCCTATCAAATTGATACGGAACATCAGACGCTTCACCTGAACAACAAGAACAGCCATTATAAAACCGAAACACTGGTGTTGCATTACGAGCGTCCATCAGCTAATCAGATCATACTGTCGGGATTGAATGAAAATCGGGATTCGATCCGGGTCGTATTGGATCGGTTGGATAAGAAATACCTGATTCATGAAGCTAAAAAAGTCGGTCGTCGGAAAGGCCTTAAACTCTAAACGCCATGTCATCTTTCCCTCTGGAAACCCCCACGTCGCAGGTCAATTGGGTTGAACAGCCCGCTTCACCCAAGCCCTGGTCGAAGCTAACGAAATTCCTGTTCCGGGTTGCTTTCGTGTTTTTTGTGAGCATTTCACTGCCGAATGATCCGGGTTGGTACAAGGACCTGTTTACCTTCGACTGGACCAGCCTGCATTACCGGGATCTTTACGACATCGCCCGTTTCGGTTCAGGACTCAATATTTTTGGTAATAAAATCTTTGGCAGTACCCTAAACGGTTATGCTACCTGGGTGATTACTCTGATTTTTGCGGTAGTGGTTGGCGGTATTTGGACCGTCATTGCCGAACGTAAAAAGCCGCAACCCAAAGAATATAATCTGCTCTATTACTGGCTTCGTGTTGTGGTACGTTACCGGGCTGGCATTGGCATCATCGGTTTTGGGTATACTAAACTGTTCCCTACGCAACTGCCTTACCCTTCGCTGGGCGTGCTTAATACGGATTTTGGTGATCTAACGCTTCAGAAAATTTACTGGCTATCCATCGGTATTGTGCCCTGGTATGAGGTCTTCGCCGGAGTGGTGGAAGTGCTGGCTGGAGCCCTGTTGTTCTTCCGGGCTACTACCTTCTGGGGGGCTGTATTACTCTTTGGAGCCTTGGCCGACATCGTTTTTGTCAACTTTGAATACGACGGCGGCGTTCACGTGTACAGTTCTTACTTCGTGTTACTGTCGGCTTTTTTACTGATTTATGACATTCCAAAGGTTTATAACCTGCTGATTAAAGAGCGATTAACCATTCCCGTACATTATTACCCCACGTTCAATAAACCCTGGCAGCAATGGAGTCGAGTGCTTTTGAAAACGGGTGTAATCGGCGTGTTCATCGTTTGGTTCTTCTATTTACAAGGCGTAAACTTCCTCTACGATCCTTATAAACAACCCGCTTTAAAAGGCATTTCGGAGTTACGGGGTAATTACAACGTAACCGAATTCAAGGTTAACAATCAGGTTATTCCTTATTCTCCTCTAGACAGCGTTCGATGGCAACAGGTTACGTTCGAGAAATGGACCTCTCTGACCTTTAAAGTCAACCGTCCGGTTGATCTGGATTTATCCAATGGCGGCGGCTCGCCCATGCGGGACATTAACCGAACCTTTGAGTTAACGGGCGTAGCGGGAGGGCAACGCGTCTTTTATTACGAAGCCGATACCGTGAATAAAGTGCTGTATTTACAGGATAAAAACCGGGGACGACAAAACCGCGAAACCCGTGAGATTGAAGGAAAAGCGGCTCGTTCGGATCGGAAGGAAAAACCCGCAGAAGATCCCTGGATTTCGGCGGAGACTCGTAAAATCATTGGTTCGGAAGACGAAAAAATACATCCGTTGGCCCGTTCAACCCGCCGGACTCGCGGCATGGTTACCGAGGCCGAGGAACCCGGAAAGGAAAGCACCAAATTCGTGGGCTGGGATCAGAGTAACAACGGCACCGTGAAAGCTCAGGCTCCCCTTCGTAAACGCATGATTTTACATTACTCAGCCATTAACGGTGGGAACCGGGTGATTTTAAAGGGCATTGACGAAAACAAAGATTCCATTCAGGTGGTGTTAGATCGGGTGAATCGCAAGTATGCTCTCTCGGAAAGTACTTTAAAAGCGGGTAAGTACGATTAATGTATGAACGCAGTTTTCAAAATTACCTTGTCGATACTGATCCTTGGATGGGCGAGTGGCTTTGGATCTTTTTCAAAGCCATCGTCTGGGGGAGTGTTCACATCAGATACTATTTTCAATTTCGGTCGCCTGGCCACTCCGGCGGATATTCAACGCTGGGACATCGACATAAGACCCGATGGCAAGGGTTTACCTAAAGGTTCGGGGACGGCTCAAAAGGGAAAATCCATTTTTGCTCAGAAATGTGCGGCCTGTCATGGTGTGACGGGCGTGGAAGGGCCGAATGACCGATTAGTTTCGACCGATTCATCTCAAGGAAAAGCCATTGGGAATTACTGGCCTTACGCCACGACGGTGTTCGATTACATTCGCCGGGCCATGCCTTTTAATCAGCCCGGAACGCTGACGGACGAGGAAGTATACAGTTTAACTGCCTTCCTGCTCGAAGCCAATCGGGTAATCAAACCCGGAACCGAACTGAACGCTCAAACGCTTCCGGCAGTTCAGATGCCCGCCCTGAAAAGGTACATCCTCGATGATCGTAGGGGTGGGCCTATTATTCGCTAGTACGTCATGAAAGTAATACCCGGAGAAAAACCTACGCTGCTGCAAACCAAGGTTAGCCGACGGAAATTGCTCGGTGGAGCTGCCGCTGCCGCCGTAGTTTTAGCCGAAGCTCCCTTTGCCAGTGCCGTTCAGGCTGCTGTTACACAAGCGGAGTTAACAGACCCTACTAAAATACCGGGTGTTCCGCCGGGGCAGGTCGGTACTCGTTCGGCATTCGAGAAACTTGTTAAAAAACCTTCGGATATCTCGTCAAGAACGCCTTTACAGGATTTGTTCGGCACCATCACTCCCTCAGATTTACACTTTGAGCGAAACCACAACGGCGTTCCAGCCATTGATCCGGCCAAACATGAGTTAGTGATTCACGGGATGGTAGAAAAACCCCTCGTGCTCACCTTGGCAGATTTAAAACGTTTTCCTTCGGTTTCCCGCATCTGTTTTCTGGAATGTTCGGGCAACTTCCGTTCGGGCAGCGAAAAACTAAGCCCCCAGGATATTTGTGGCCTAACCAGCCAGAGCGAATGGACGGGCGTCATGCTTTCCACGATTTTCCGACAGGTAGGCGTGAACCCGAAAGCAACCTGGTTTTTAGCCGAAGGTTCGGATGCGGCAGTGATGACCCGTAGTATTCCCGTACAGAAAGGGTGGGACGATGCCATGATTGTTTACGCTCAGAATGGCGAAGCGATTCGTCCCGAGCAGGGCTATCCTTTCCGATTATTCCTACCCGGCTACGAAGGAAACATGAGTATCAAATGGTTACGGAGAATTGAGCTTTCGGATGCTCCGTACATGACTCGTGAGGAAACCTCTAAGTATACCGAACCCGTAAAAGATGGGAAAATCCGCTACTTTAGTTTTGACATCGACGCCCGTTCCATCATTACTTTTCCAGCCTATCCGGCTCAGGTGCAAAAAGGCTGGATCGAAATTCGGGGCATAGCCTGGAGCGGAAGGGGAAAAGTGCAGCAAGTGGAAATCAGTACCGATGCCGGGAAAAGCTGGAATCCGGCTCAACTCAGCGGTACTGTGCTGGACAAAGCTCATACGGGCTTTCGTTACCTTTGGCAATGGGATGGTCGCGAAACGGAAATTCAAAGCCGGGTAACGGATGAAACGGGTTACCAGCAACCGACCTACAAAGCATTAGCCGCTGCCCGGGGAAGTAAGGGGGGCTATCATTTTAATCCCATTACGGGCTGGGTTTTAAAGCCCGATGGCCGGGTTCTTTTGAGTAATGGGTAAGGAAAATTAAGACATGACAAAAAGAGATTTCGATGCGGTAGTGGTGGGTTCAGGGCCGAATGGACTGGCGGCAGCGATTACCTTGCAGGAAGCGGGACTTTCGGTTCTGGTGGTGGAAGGAAAATCGACGATTGGGGGCGGGCTTCGCACGCAGGAGTTAACCCTGCCCGGTTTTAAACATGACATTTGCTCGGCCATTCATCCCCTGGCGGCAGGCTCGCCGTTCTTCAATACCTTACCGCTCGAAAAATTCGGTCTGGAATACGTGTATCCTGAAGTGGCGGCGGCTCATCCTTTTGATCAGGGTAACCCCGCAGTTCTCTATCATTCCATTGAAAAAACGGCTGAGACGTTAGCAGAAGATCAGGAGCGTTATGAAACCATGGCCCGTTTTCTTACAAAAGTATGGCCAAAAATTGCCGTCGATACCCTCGGTCCTTTAGGTTTCCCTTCGCATCCCTTTGATTTTGCCCGTTTCGGTTTACACGCTTTACCTCCGGCCACCTGGTTTAGCAGACTCTTTAAAAGTCAGCAGGGGAGGGGGTTACTGGCCGGAATGGCCGCTCATGCTATTCAACCCTTGAGTAACTGGACGACGTCGGCGATTGGTCTGGTATTGTTGACGGCGGGACATTTACGCGGCTGGCCCATTCCCAAAGGAGGCTCAGCATCCATTGCCAAGGCATTGGGAGCTTACTTTGAATCGATTGGCGGAAAGATCAAAACCAATTTCTATGTTACTTCTCTGAAGCAGCTTCCTTCGAGTCATGCCGTTTTATTCGATATTACACCAAAGCAGCTTTTGAAAATTGCGGGACACGAATTTTCGTCTTTGTATCGAAATCAGTTGAGTCGGTATCGTTACGGCATGGGTGTATTTAAAGTAGACTGGGCATTGGATGAACCGATTCCTTTTAAAAATGCCGAATGCCGAAAAGCCGGAACGCTTCATCTAGGTAATACACTTGAAGAAATTACGCATACGGAAAAACTAAGTTCCGAAGGCAAACACCCCGATAACCCTTTTGTGCTACTGGCTCAGCAAAGTCAATATGACGCTTCGCGGGCACCCGAAGGAAAACACACGGCTTGGGGCTATTGCCACGTTCCGCACGGTTCTACGCTGGATCGTACGGCAGTAATCGAAAATCAGATCGAACGCTTTGCTCCGGGTTTCAAAGACCGGATTCTGGCCCGCCATACGTTTAATACCGCCGAAATGGAAGCGTATAATCCTAACTACATCGGTGGTGATATTAATGGCGGAATTCTGGACATTGGTCAGTTATTTACCCGTCCGGCCCTGCGACTGTCGCCCTACCGTACTTCCAGAAAAGGGTTATACATCTGCTCTTCTTCCACGCCACCGGGCGGGGGCGTGCATGGCATGTGCGGGTATCACGCCGCCAAGCGGGCCTTAGCAGATGTGTTTAAGATTAAGGAAAACCGAAAGTTGGTTCCGTGAGTAAGAATCTAGCTTTGTCTTTAAAACATTTATTGTCCCCCGCAGTCGTTCGGCTCTAACAACTGGCTATAGACTTCTGGCCGGTATGGTGCGACGATCAGCGGGCCACAGAACTATCTTTCCCAAACAAAAACAAGCTTGCAGCCATCGGCCAGAGGCCTACCAGACTACATCGTCACTCGGCTAGAGCCGAGCGACTGCGGGGGCAAATACCGTATCACTCCACAAAACGTCTCTTGCTACCTTCGAGAACTTGTTTCCTGAAAGTATACTTTTTTTCGCTAATAGTGAACATTAACTCAATGTAAAGAGATAGTTGAGATTTGCTAAGTTAACTATCTCTTTAGTTAATATAATATGTGTAATTATTATCTTATTTCGTAATGCGGCCTTAACACCTAGGTCATATTGCTGTAGTCTCTTTGCGGGAAATTTCTTTCAAATTCCCGCTATATGAAAAACAGTTTATTTGCTGTCCTATTACTCGTGTGGGGCTCGTGCTGGTTTTGCCAGCCTCTGCTTGCCCAAACTACTCAGGCCTCGATCTCCGGGGTTATCTCAGAAAAAGAAAATATGCCTCTACCCGGGGCAACAGTAACGATCAAAAACCTCTCTACGGGTTTTACGACCGGAACGGTTACGAATGCGAAAGGGGAATATTCCTTCAAAGAACTACCCCTGGGTGGTCCTTACGACGTGAGTGCAACCTTCGTAGGATATGGCGAGCAAAAACGCTCGGGATACATGCTAAACCAGGGCGACGCTGTGCGTGTAAACCTGACCGTTCAGGAGAAAGAGCAAAGCCTGGAAGTAGTTCAGGTGGTGGCTTCTGGTCTGAAAAATAAAATTGAAGACATTGGTACGGCAACGGCTGTTTCTGCCAAAGCCATGCTAGCGTTACCCGTCAATGGCCGAAATTTTACTTCATTAACGGATTTGTCTCCCCTGAGCCGGGGAAGTAACCTGTCGGGTCAGTTAGGCTCTTCCACGAACTATACGATTGACGGGATGACCGCAAAGAACCCGACTTCTGCGGGTGCTACCACTAGCCGAAGCGGTGCTCCTTATTCGATCTCGATTGAAGCCGTTCGGGAATTTAAAGTAGTGACTAACCAGTACGACGTAACTTTCGGCCGGGCCGGGGGTGGTACCGTCAGTGCGGTAACCAAATCGGGTACAAACAAATTTACGGGAAGTATCTTTAATTATACCCGGGCCAACTGGCTGTCGAGCCCGTATGACATTCGTGGTAACCGTCGGAATGTTCCTTTCTCGACGAATCAGTATGGTTTTTCATTAGGCGGTCCGATCATTAAAGATAAATTACACTTCTTCCTCGTTTGGGATCACCAACAAGACTCACGTCCGCTGGTAATTGCCGACATTCAGTCTCCCGCGGATGAAAACCGTTTCAACGTAACAACGGCTACACTGGATCAATACATTGCCATTGCCCAGAATAAATACGGCATGTCCAGAACGGGTCGTCAATACGGTACGTTCGATAAAAAACGTGGTTCAGACGCTGCTTTTGCCCGCATTGACTGGCAAATCAATAACAAGCACCTCTTGACGGTTCGTAATAACTTTACTTACGATCTGAACAAACTGGGATTGGCTGATAATACGGCCATCAACCTGTATGAGTCCTACGGGAATGACCTGAACTGGGATAACAGTTTTCTGGCGACGCTGCGTAGTTCGCTGAATCCTAAAATTACGAATGAATTAAAAGTACAGCATTTATATACCTATCAGAAAAGTAGCCCTGGCGATCAGTTACCGGCGGCTAACATTCCTCGGGCCATTGTTGAAAACGTTCCATCCAAGTTAAGCGACGGAAGAACTGTAACGACGGCCATTCAGATGGGCGGGCACCGGTTTGCTCAGGAATCTTTCAAGAACAACGTTATTCAACTGGTTGATAACCTTTACTATAACACGGATAAGGTTCAATACACCTTCGGACTGGACCTGATGTATACGAACGCCTATTCGGTGTATGGTAGTGAAGTCAATGGACGCTTCCATTATAACGTGGATACCCAGGCAGGGACAACGGCTTTACAGAATTTTAACGATCTCAAGCCCTACCGCTATTACCGGGAAGTACCTTTGATGAGTGATTGGGGCGTAACCGGGAATACCTTAAACGCTGGTATTTATGGACAGATGGAGACGAAGTTAGCTCGGGGGCTAAACATGACGGCTGGTTTGCGTTTGGATTATACCTATTACCCTTCATCACCTTTCAACCAGACTGTGTTTGACGAGCTGGGCATCCGTACGGATCATAAACTGAAGGCTTTCGTGGTGCAGCCCCGGGCTCAGTTTACCTGGGATGTCAATGAAAATCATAAAGACTTCGTCCGTTTTGGAGCCGGTATTTTCGCCTCTGACATCAATAACTACATGGTGATTAATAACCTGACGTTTGATGGAAAACACCTGGCGACGGTGGATGTACGTTCTCCGAATATCCCAACACCAGACTTTAACGCCTACCGTAACAACTTCTCAAGCATTCCAAGTCTGGCTCAGTTCCAGTTACCGACCATTAACACGAATGCTCCAGACGCTCGTATTCCGGTATTGTACAAAGCAAACATTTCCTATAGCCACTTCATTACGGACAAGTTTCGCGTAGGAATCGCTGGATATATGTCATTGGGACGTAACAACTACATGTACGTTGATCGTAACATGGTGGCTGATCCTCTCTTCCGTTTAGCGAATGAAGATAACCGGGGCGTGTACGTACCTTTGAGCACCATGCCTGAGTCTGGAGTACCCGACTGGTTAGAAGGACGGATCAGCAAGAAATTGGGTCGCGTGCTGGAATTAAACAGTCAGGGAAAAGTAAATCAGTTTGCTTTTGTTGCCGACGCAACGTATCAATACTTCAAAGACGGAGAAATTACGCTGAGCTACACCTGGAATGATGCTCGTGATAATACTTCCTACAATGGTAACGTAGCCAACACGGCAACGCTTTCATTACCTGTGAAAGATGATCCACGGGATTTGAGTCGAATGACTTATTCAGATAACCATTTCCGTAGCAAAGTAGTATTAGCGGCGACTTCTCCTTCGTTCCTGGGCATTACGATTGGTGTTCGTTACTCAGGTATTGGGGGTACGCGTTACTCCATGCTTTCGGGTGCCAATAATAACGGCGACTTCGTAGGTACCAACGATCTGGCATTTATCTTCAACCGTTCCAATGGAGAAGTTCCCCAGAACGTGCGTGCGGGTCTTCAGTCCATTTTGGATAACCCAGACGCAAGTCAAAGCATCAAGGATTATATTCTCAAATACGAAGGTAAAATTGCCGAGCGTAACGGGGGCATCAATGGTTTCTTTGGTACGTTTGATGTACGGGCCAACAAGAAATTCAAGCTCTACAAAAACCACGCTCTGGAAATCTCTGCCGACGTATTTAACTTCGCTAACCTACTGAATAAGAATTGGGGAGTTACGAAGACGTTTGGAAATCAGACCTTATACGGTTTAGGCGTACCCGCGGCCAATGGAAATGCTGCCATTCCTGGCTTCGACCGGACCGCTCAACGATTTAACTACCGGGTAAATACGGCGGGTGTGGTCAATCCCTCCGGTAATCCTTACCAGATTCAGTTGGGAGCCCGTTACAGTTTCTAGGCATTTTTACTTTCGATAGAAAAAACCCGGTAACCTCAACGTTACCGGGTTTTGCTGTTCAGTATCTACGCTTTGGGTAACTTTACGAAAAACTGGGTGCCCTGATTCTCAATACTGTTAAACCAGATTTGTCCTCCGTGAGCCATTACTATTTGTCGGCAAATGGCGAGGCCTAAGCCAAAAGGCTGCTCCCCTGAGGTGCCCGCTCGTTTGGCGGTAGTGAAGAACTCGAAAATATGCTTCTGTAAAGATTCAGGAATGCCAATGCCCCGATCCTGCACGGAAATGATAACATCATGCGGGAGTTCCTCAACCGTTATGTGAATGGTTTCACCCACGTCACTAAACTTAATGGCATTTCCCAGCAAGTTCCCAATCACCCGAAACACTTTTTCCCGGTCAGCCCGAATGGTTACCTCCGGTGTGTTCAGGGAAATGATCTGCTGTTTATCGTCTGCTTTATGACGCAGCATATTAACGCTGGAACTTAATAGCTCACGAAGCTGAACTTCTTCTTTCTGAATATCCTGATTCGCGTTCATGTTCACCTGTAACAATTGGCTAATCAGGCTGGTGGCATTCATGGAGGCGGTCTGAATCAGGTTGAGTAATTCAAGTTGCTCTTCGGTGTAATGTCCGTCATACAACAAGAGCTGAGTGGCGGAATGTACGGCTCCAATAGGGTTTCGGAGGTCGTGTGCCACAATTTTCATCATCTGCTGGTTCTGCTGCTGACTTTCTTCCAGGGCCTTCACAGTATCTATCATTACTGTATTTTGCCGGGCAATTTCTTCATTAAGTAAGGTTAGCTCAGCAACGTTACGCTGGGCATTTTTCCAGTTTCGGTAGACCAGAAAAGCAATACTCAGAATTGTTAGGGTAACCAGAAGGATGATGGCGAGCGATAATTCCTGCAACCGAGCCCGTTGTTTGTTCAGAGCAATCTCATAGTCCCGCTCGGTCTGGGCCATGCTTCGGCTGATGTCTAGTCTTAATCCTTTGCGTTCCTCCCGCTCATTTTCATCCCTGTAACCGATATAAGTCATCAGATGGTGAGCGGCGGTCTCGTAATTTTTCTGTTCATACTGATACTGACCGCTCATTTTCTGATATTCAAAACTGACCTCACGGCTGGGGTAACGTAACAGTGACTCCGCTAGTCTTTGAAGTTCCTTATGAACCTTGGGGTAGGCTTTGTTTTTAAGGTACAGTTTAATTAAACTAAGTTGTGACAATTGAGCGTTCTCAATGTCTGAATCTAGCCTGTAATTAGTATCAATGCAGGCTATAAGCATTGTTTCGGCTCGGCTGTAATCTTTTTTAGCCATATAGGCATCCGCCTGATTACTCATCACCACTACCTTGGCCAGCGACATGAACTGCTGCTGGTTGGGGTAATTTTTTTCCTCCTGCCGGATATACGCCAACGCCCGGTCATAGTAATAGAGGGCACTGTCCAGATCACCCAACTGGCGATAACTCAAACCGATATTATCCAGACTGCCCTGTTTCTCTACAAAGGTTAATTCAAAACCTGCATCCGGCTGGCAATTCTGTAATTCCTCGAATTCCTTTTTGTAGTACTCAATCGCCTGATGGTACTTTTTGTCCCCATAGGAAACCATAGCGATACGCCTGGAATATTTACTCAACTCACAGGTTTCACCCGCTTCAATCAATACCAGTTTTCCCTCAAAATAGTAGGGATAAACTTCCGAATACCGTCGTTGCTGAAGTAAGTCATCACCTTTAAAAAGTAAAGCGTCGGCATAGTCTCTGGGGTATTTTTTCTGAACGTCAGGTGATTTAAATAAAGAAAGCAGCTCATCCGTAGCTTTTCTAGCCTGTTTGGAATAGTTAGAATCTTTCTGATACAGTTGACGTAAAATTTTCAGATGTTTGATTCGATCTCCTGCACCTGGCTGGGGTAGCGTTTGCATTAATGAATCAAGCAAATGAATGGAATAGAGCACGCCTTTTTGACGGGCCAGACTATCTACCTGATCAAACCAGGCCTGCCACTGTTTCGGGTGATCCACCCGATCCGTAGAGGTCCATTGGCAACTGAAAAAGATAAGTGCAGGCAAACAAATCAGGCAAATACTAAGATAATGTCGCAAGGCAGAAAGGGCATACCACCTTTGATTATCAATGTTCATTAGATATTTTCACGTAAGTACCGAGTTTATAAAGGAGAGCTATTCAACACGAGTATGGGAAATCTTTCACTGTTTTTTACCTAAAATAAGCGTTAAACAACGCGGTTTGTCAAATGATAGCCTATATAAATAAATATTTAAACTTATTATAAGTACAAACTATGTAAACCTCATTCTGTTTTTAGAGTACTATCAACATTAATCAAATAAAAACCCCCATGAAGAACGTAGATCTTCATGGGGGTTTTTAGTAGTATAATTTATAGAGATTACTTCAGGTGAGCACGCAGCATCCAGGCGATTTTTTCGTGGGTTTCCATCACGCCCGTTACCCAGTCGGAGGTACCTGCGTCTTTATGAGCTTCATCGAATTCCTTGATGTTACCCCGGATGAATTCGATAATGCTTTCATGATCCGCCAGCAATTTCGCGATCAGGCTACGACTATCGTTACCGCCTCCATCTTTTTCGGTGAGGTGGGTAAGGTCGAGGAAGTTTTTCAGCGTACCGGGAGCATAATGTCCTAATTGACGAATACGCTCAGCTACCTCATCTACGATTTCGGCAGACTGTTTATATAATTCTTCGAAATATAAATGCACAGAATGGAAGTCTATGCCTTCCAGATTCCAGTGAGCATTCAGGGTTTTAGTATAAAGGACAAATTCGTCAGCTAATAATTTGTCAAGCTGATGGGCAACGACAGCACGATTTTCAGCAGAAATACCAAGGATGTTTTCCATAACTATTATGAGTAATTGAAGATTTGATAAGAACCAGTGTTAGGTTACATCATTAATCACAAAATAACCATGCTAGAACCTACTAGGTAATGTCATTTTTTATAATTCGTACTAAGATTTAATCTGCATTAATTTAAACAAGTCGAGTAGTTAAAAACAACATTCGAACCGCAAATCAGGAGAGATGAGGTTTCTTACTTGACTCTGGAGGACAGGCTTGAAGGTGTAAAGGCAGGTTCTCACCTGCCTTATCGTAGCAACGAGATAGAAACTCTCACTATTGTTTCAGTAGTTATGGGCTACTTAGTAGGGTGGGGGGCGATGAGTTGAATCTGTACATAGCCGCCACCATCTAAGCTTATGCCTTTCTTGAATCCATTGGCATCTCCCGCCGGATCGAACTCATAGATGAACGCTTCGGCGTTAATCGGAGCGATAGAGGTATAATATTTGCCGTTATAAACCAGCGGCGACCGCACCATACCTACCGGACTCAGGGGGGAGTTCATAAGCGTAACTTTCTGATTTTTTAAATCAAGCTTCACCACCTGAGCAATGTTTTTGTATCGATCACGAATGGAAGTCATCATTTCCTCAAATTGCACGGTTCCGAAAGCGATGCCATTGCTCACGTAATTAAGTCCCATCAGACAGGCTTGCTTGCCCAGCGGAGTTGTTACATCGAAAAAGTAATCCTTATCAAAATCAGATTCCCCTTTTTTAATACGAACGATTCCTGATTTTCCACCCAAACCCGTCCAGAATTTCCCTGCACTCACCACAAAATAATGGTTGCCGTCTTCGTCTTTATCCAACGTGGAGAGGTAATCATACCCAATTCCACCAGCAGTAGCTTTGGTTTGAATAACCTTCATGTTGTTCATGGAAGGATAGTCATAAACCAGTGCCCGAACGCCATCCACGACGAAAGATTTGCCCGCGTTATCGTAGAAGTAACCACCGAGAATAAACTTACCATTGTCAACGTAACCTTTACCGGGGAAAAACTCTACTCCTGGTTTACTAGCATCGAAAGGGACCTGAAGGGTGCCCTTGCTGGTTACTCTGAAGTCGGCGATATTGATCAGTGCCCAGCCGATTTTTCCGTTGTTTCCCGAGTCCATGGCACCCAGTACCAGCAAGGTGTTATCGTCTACAATGTTGAGCGACTGGAAGTAGTTGGGGACAATACCATCAGTTAACAGATAGGCTTTTTGCTGAATGCTGCCATCTTTACCCATTTCGTACTGAATGAATTTCTTTTCGGGAAGATTCATCAGATACACATATTGCTTATGCCAGAGATAGCGGGAACCATTGGCTTCCAGGCCTTTGCCTTTAAAGGACAGCGACCCTTCCATCAGCGAAGGCGTGGCGGCTACGTATTGCAAATCCTGAGTCCAGCTAGCAATGGTAAAATGCTGAGGGCCATCGGGGGTAACGTTTTCTTCTTTTTTACAGGAAAAGAGATAAACGGCCAGGCCTACCGAAAGCAGTAAGACGGATAGAAACGAGGTTTTTCGAAAACGGGTGATCATGGATTTTTGAATTATTGAAACTTACTTACTGATGAAATATCTGATTTTGAGGCTAATAAACCGGCCCGGCTTTTGGAGCAGATAATTGTCGTATACCTGTCGATCACCCAGATTCCGGCAATCAAGACCCAGCGTATACCGTCGGCTGGGCGTGGTATAATTCACTCCGGCATCCTGAACAAATTGCGTGGGAATTACCTTTTTGGTAGCCCTGGCACCCAGACTGGGCCACCCTAAAAAGTATTGAGGTACGTAATGGGTACTCACGTAAACCGATAGCGAAGAGCCTTTCTGGAGAAAATCCCGTTTGGTAACCTCCGCTTCGGCATTGGCCAGCAGATAAGGGGTGTTTCGAAGCCGATCATTATAGACGATGTTGCGGGCTCCGGTAGAGGTGTGTTTCAGTTTGTTCCGAAGATCCTGATACGTGACGTTAGCCGTTAATGATAGCCATTGGTTGTATCTATATCGAGCTTCTGTTTCAATCCCCGCACTCTGAATGCGATTGAGGTTTTCGTAACGAGCGGTGCCAAAAAGATCAGCTTCCCCCAGCCAGATTAAATCGCGGGTAAATCGGTAAAACAAGCCTGTGGACCAGTCTAGCTGGTGTAACTTCCATCGATACTGTTTCTGTAAAGAAGTGTTGACATTGAAACTGCGTTCAGGCTTGAGGTTAACGGCATTCAAAATGGTGTTACCGTCTCCTAGTAATTCTGCGGCTTCGGGTAGGCGAGTGGCATTTTCAGTGGAAGCCTTTAGTAAGGTGGTAGGGGTAAGAAAAGTGCGGGCGGCCAGGCCAAAACCCCAGGTCTGGTTATGCTGGTAATTAGCGATGAGTTGTTTCTGGCTGGAACCCTGGTAATCATAAAGATTTGTACGGGCAGAATAGTGATAATGCTTCGCAAAAAGGGTCAGACTTTTGTCGGCTTTCGTTGAAGTAAGCTCATACGACAAAGCGGAGATTTGCTTGTTCAAATGCTGAGGCTCGCGAAAAGGAATAGTCCATTCTGCCGTAGCCAGAGCATCCATACCAGTGCGTCGAGTAGATTGTCCGGTATAATTGAAACGAAGTGTATGATGGGCTGCCAGTGAATAAGTAGCATTCAGGGTAACCAGAGCCGTGCGATCATTGAAGGTATATCGGGACTTTTGTGAACGAATGCCTCCGAGTTCTCCATTTACATTCGAAGCAATTACCTTTCCCAGCCAGTTATACTTCTGGGAACTGGTATCAATGGTCATGCCGGTAAGCCGATTAAAAAGGGCGGAAGCTTTAACGGAAAGACCCTGGGTTAGAAAATTTTTCTTGGCGAAAGTCAACCCAGGCATCAGGAAAGATTCTTTATACCGAACCTTACCGTAGACAAATGCCATCGTACGACCCGTCTGAATGCCTTTTTCCAGATTGGAACCCGTAAGGCTTAACAGAAGCTGATCGGCCCATTTAACCTGAGTAAACCCTACTTCGAACCGAGCGTTGATGGATTGAAAATCGTCATTGAATCGCCTTAATTTCCCAACATTGGGTAAGGGCCGACCGTCATCGCCTGCGATTTCGATGGTCGGTCCCCAGACTTTGTAGGTATTGGCTGAAGACGAGTACGAAGCCTGACCGACCCAGGTAAAACCACTTGAAGGATGACGATAACGGCCATTTAGGGCAGCCTGATGGGTGCGAAAGGAACCTATACTATACGAGGCATCCAGGTATTGATTGACATCCTGCCGACGGATGATATTCACTGCCCCACCTAAAGCATCACTCCCCAATTCGATAGGGGTAACGCCTTTGTAGACTTCGATCCGATCAACTAGGTTAATGGGAAGGTTATTAATCCGGTAAGAAGATCCGAAGCTTTCCATGGGTATCCCATCCAGGAAAAACTTAACCGCCTTACCCGAAAGTCCATGAATGGAATAGGTAAAGTCCGAACCCGTGCCGCCCGTTTCCCGAACCTGAAGCCCCATGGTTTGATCCAACAGGCGATTCATCGCAATGGTGCGGTTTTGAACACGAACGGCATCGATGGCCTCCACCGAAAAGCCTTGCTGCACCACGCGTTTCATTTCTGACTTACCACTAACGGTTACGTTCTTTAAGTCCTGAGCCTGCTCGCTGAGTATAAGTTGAAGCGTATCCGTTCTTGGAAATTTGAGCACCTGCTGATAAGCTCGATACCCCACACCAGAAGCGTGAAGGGTGTACGTTCCTGATGGAATAGAAGGGAAAGAAAACAAACCCTGATCATCCGTTCGGGTACTTCGCTGAAGTTCCTGAAGACGAATATGAAGACCAGATAAGGGCTGTCCCGATACCGATTGAACCCGCCCCCAAATCATTCGGGGCTGGCTGGATTGCGTCCATCCCAAAGAAGATAAGGACAAAAGAATCCCAATCAGCAAGAATTTTTTAACTTGCATTGCTTTACTAGTTGCCAAACGGTAAAAGCTAACCCTGTTTTACGGGGTTACCCGGTCGTGTAGCTCGAACTACACGACCTTTTTTATAAATGAAAACGGTCAATCAGTCGTAAACTAAACGGACGGGGAATTTCATCATTGAGTTCGTCCGTCGTGGCCGTAATCAGGTTAAATACATTGTCTGTCATGGCGAGGAAAGTCTGTCCTTTTCTCAGATAAAATTCCTGCCGATGGGTACTGGCTTCCTGTTCCAGCCAGAAGTGACGAGCCTTGCTCACCTCGGATTCCGCAGTGATGGAAACGGCTCCGCTAAATTCAATCAGAGGAGAGTCCTGAAAAATACTTTCCCGGATTTCACAGCGACTGCCGGGTTCTACGACAACCTTCAATCCTTCCAGTTGGATCGTCTGAGCGGTCAACTGCTGATTGTGAATGCTGATCGCATTACTTTCAATAAAACCTACATATCCCATCAGAATCAGGATACTCGCCGCGATTACTGCTTTTGTAAAGGCACCTAACGATTGATAAGCAGGGGTAAATAGCGTCAGACGAGGGGGATTATCGAAGATTTTTTGCCAAAGTCGTTTCCGAATTTCGGTTTCTTCTGTAGCAGAACGAATGTATGATTCCGGTACATCGACAAAGGCATGTTCTTCCCGAAGCCAGTCTTCAACGGCCTGCTGTTCAGCAAAGGTTGCCAACCCTTGATAGTATCTTTTCAGCAAATCGGGAGTTACGTGCATACGTGCCTTTTTTGAATAGTTGCACGAGACGAAGATTCCCCCCTATGGAAAAGAAAATATTTTTTAATTATCAGCATGCTTACTTGTGGAGGTAATCGGCGAGCTGCTTGCGAAGAAAGTGTAACGCTCGGGTCAGGTAATTTTCAATTGTTTTTTCAGAAAGAGAAAGCTCTGCTGCAATCTGGCGATTACTAAGGCCCTGGTTCCGGCTTAACTCAAAAACCCGACGCGACTGGTGGGGCAACTGAACGGTCAATTCCTCGAGTCGGCGACTAAGTTCATTAGATAATACCTGATTTTCGGTGGTCAGGTCTTCTGCGGGTAACGTCTGGAGGAGCTGGTTTTGGTGTTTTTGGCGAAGGGCTTCCTGGCGGTAATGCTCCGCAATTTTCAGTTTTACGCACCGGAAAAGGTAATGTTCCAGAGGACCATTAATGATTAAGGTATCCTTTCGTTCCCAAAGAGATTTAAAAATATCCTGAACAATCTCCTCTGCCTGATCTGAATTCTGAGTGTAGTAACGGGCCAGATCGTACATCTTTTTCCAATAGCGATTATAAATCTGCTCAAACTGGCAGATGTCGCTAAAGCATACGGATGGATGGATGGAGTTCGCCAAGAGGAATGAATTTTCGTCAAAGCTAGATACTATTTAGAAAGATTACAAATAGTGAGATTATTATTATAGAATCGACGGAAAGCAGGCATGGGAATGAATGGCTTACTGGGGCCATTTAGCAGGTGTTCGCGTTAGGAAACCTACACAGCTCATCCATCCGCAACATAATTGCATACGACAGTAATAGTGATTACTATGCCGCTCTGTCATCCAGAGCGAAGCGAAGGACCTTATTCCCTTGCGACCTTACTTTGGTTTTAGGGCGGTACCTCTGGAGCGAGATGGAATCTCGTTCCTACAACAACGGCAGGTTCTAGCTCTCGTTGTCATCTTAGGCTTATTACTTGGCTTTGGGAAAAATTACTAGTCCTATTACTAACTCATTGGACAGCAGGTCTCTTACTTCAGTCGAGAGGCCAGAAGGAAAAGGTTCGTTTAAAACCCAAACCTATCATTCAAAGTGAAACCTAGAGACTTAAGGGTCTTCCCGTTCTCAATCGGTGATTGTTTTAAATAAAATGAGGGAAGGGCCAACCCTGTAACAGGATCAGCCCTTCCCTTATGACTCGATACGGAGGTTAAACCTCATTCGAAAGACCTTATTAACGGCCTTTACTGCTTACGTTCAACTCCCATTGATCGGCCCATCGGATGACAGGCCGATCGTTTTCAAAGGATATGGGTAACCATAGGTATCGACTGTCTTTTAAATCCTGTGGATTCCATCGGTCAGCCATGAATAGGAAAGCGTCGGGTTTGCCATGAATCGGTTGTACATACGTAGACTGCCCACCGAACGTCGTCTTTGCGGCAGGTCCCTGCATCGGATCGCCCACTAGTTTCCAGGGACCATAGATGGAAGAGGCTTCGTGGACGCTAGCTGCATTCGGTGCCCATCCGGTGCATCCGCTGGTGATGAGGTAATACCGATTATTTCGCTTGAAAATAGCCGGAGCTTCCCGGTGTGCACTGAACAACAGAGAATCCTGCGTAGTGGCACCCAGATAGTCGTCGGTTAGTTTTACCACTCGCAAATCATAGTTATCCTGCGAAGAATACATATGGTAAGCCGAACCATCCTCATCCACGAACAGCGTCATATCCCTCGACATGTTTCCATTGGGACGAAAACTGGATAGGAATCGGTACGGCCCCGTAGGTTTTTCACTAACGGCAACACCGGCCCGGGCGGCATCGTATCCCTTTCCAGCCAGTTCCAGGTGAAACCACATGACGTACTGCTTCGTTTTAGGGTTATAGATGACCTTGGGTCTTTCCATGAGGCAACCCACGGTAATATCACTCGAAGGATCGGTAGACTGACTCAAAGCTAATCCTTCGTTTTTCCAGTGGGAAAGGTCTTTCGATGAATAGACATTTACCCCTTCTGATGCCGTTTTCCCGCGTTTTTCACCAAACCAGTAATAGGTGCCCTTGGAAAACAGCAGTCCACCACCATGAGCGTTGATGACTTCTCCATGATTGTCAAGCCAACGCTCGCCTGGTTTGATTACCAACTGCTTGGTTTGGGCCTGAGCCCTTCCCAGGAGGGTAAGTCCAAGCATCATCGTTAGTGCGAGTAATCTGTTGTGTACCATAGAAATTACAAGTGTTTAGGATACGAGTAAAGGTGCACGGCTTTCGTTTTGAATCCCTGCTGATCCTGTACATAGTTAACTACTACGCCAACCGTTACTTTAGTGGTGGCGTTTAGTTTGAACGTAACCCTCGGTTTATCGAATGTAGCAGATAAGACGGATGTACTGGTTGCGATGTCGGCATAGTCAGGCAAAGTGCTGGCATTAGGAGCTACGACTACGTACGATACATCTTTCGTTCCCTGCCAAACCCAGGGGGAGGGGTCAAAAGCATAGGTCCCGGCGGGTAATGTGATGGTCTGGTAAAGTTTTCCATTTTTGATAAGCGGAGAACCCCAACCTGATTCCATATCCATAGTTGGTCCATCCCCATCCTTAGAAAAGCCACCTACGCCGTTATGGCTCAGGGCTCCGCTGCTGGCTACCCAATCGGCCAGCGTACCCCAACGTCCTCCCGGATCCATGGCTGAGGTAACAAACGGATTACCTGGGTTTTTGATGTACTTGCTGGTAACTTCCACTGCTGGTCCAATTACCAGAGCATCTACATCCACAAGCACAATGGTTTTACTGGCAGTTGCACTCAGTCCGAACGGTGTAGGATTCGCCAGACCAACAGCCAGAGCTAGCTTTTTACCCGAATAATCTGCCTTTTTCAACTCATTGATGTTTAGCGTCAGGTAAAAAGTCTTGGAAATACTGTCCCCAGCGACCCGAATACTCTTCGGTAACGTGTACATGGAGGCAGGCATGAGAATCGTATTGGCATCCAGCGTTTTGTTGGTAATGAGTTGCTGGATGGTATCCGTGTCTACCTTCAAGTCAACCGAGTAGCTGGTACGGTTGATTCCCGAAAGACTGACACCGAGAATAACATTGAGTTTCTGCTGCTCCGCATTCAGGGTATAATTGAAGGTAGATGAATCCGTTCCAACCGGAACTACATAATTGATGTTGACTCCGCCGGATTGATTTACTGCCTGAGGCATGTAAATTTTTGAAATCCCATAGTCATAGAGGTTCTCTTTTTCACAGGAGCTGATCATGCCCACCAGAAATAAAAGTACCCCGAGGCGAATGAAGGATAGTAGTTTCATACGTTATTCGATGAATGGCTCCAGGCGTATTACCAGCCCGGATTTTGATTCAAGACACCACTAGATTTATTGATCTCGACTTGAGGAATGGGGTACAGATACATTTTGCTGGCATCGAATACCCGATTTTCAACGACGATAGTATTATACGTAAAGGTTCCGCCTGTTTTACTTACCGCCACCCCTTTGACAGGGCTATTGAGAACCGAACCAGCCTGTTTCCAGCGAAGGAGGTCCCAGTAACGATGATTTTCAAAGGCTAATTCCACCTGACGCTCCCGGCGAACAGCGGAACGAAAATCTGAAGTGCTGGTAACCGTTACATCAGGCATACCCACTCCTGAACGACTCCGCACCTGATTGAGAGCCTGGCGGGCCGTTAAGGTATATCCATTGGCATTGTCCGGACCGTAGGCTTCATTCATGGCTTCCGCGTACATGAGCAGCACATCTGCATACCTGAAGACAGGCCAGTTGTGAACAACGGTCTGGCCTTGTACCAGATTCAGACCATCGGCCAGAAACTTCTTGAGGTAGTAGCCCGTGCGACTCGCGTTGGTTTTTCGCATATCGTCGGTTCCCCCGGCTGACTGGTCAATGGTTCGGCCATTCCAGCTACTGTTGTTCGTAACGACGGTAAGTGCCAGGCGGGGATCGCGATTGGCATACGGATTGAGAGAGTCAGGCTTGCCTTTGTATTCGTAGGCGTTCACCAGGTCCTGCGTAGGTGTAATGCCACTAGCACCTCCAGCGGTAGCAATCGGATAATTCTTCCGCTCCAGATCGCTATTGGCGGGGTAACGAATCGCCCAGATGGTTTCCTTACTGGTGAGGGTGTTATTTTTCAGGAAGTAATCCCGGTAGCTATTATCCAGACTATACTGGCCCGCTCCAGCGGCAAAAACCAGCACATCATTGGCCGCTGCTGCCGCTGCTTTCCACTTGGATACGTCACCCGACGAATTGTGTAGTGGGCTAGCCGCGTACAGTAACGTACGAGCTTTGAGAGCCAGGGCCATGCCTTTGCTAACCCGTCCATCATTGTTGGTGAAAGAAGACGTTTTCCAGTTAACCTGCAAGCTGTCTTTGTAGCGATCCAGGTCATTGACAATGAATGAAACGACTTCGTCATAACTAGCTCTGGGCAGGTTCATATTATCCTGCAAACCCAGCGTACGCGTCACTAGAGGAACGCCTCCGTAGCGTTTGATTAGCTCAGCGTAATACCAGGCTCTGAGCACCCGTGCTTCGGCCCGATACCAGCCGATGTTCAGGACATCGTTCTGGTAATTGGTTTTGCCATTCACCGAAATGGTATCGCGATTGATCGCTAGGCGAGCTTTATAGTCTGTGGAGTTTTCCAGGAAAAAGTTTGCGGCCCGAATACCGGAGTAATAACTAGAATAGTAATTATCCGGATTGGATAGGGCATTCCAACTGCCATTATTAAAGAGCAAAGCAAGCGAACTTCCCGGAGAGGTTTGGACGGCCTCATCAGAAACTGGAGCAAACAAATTGTTATCGAGAATGGCAAACTCATTCCGCAAATAAGTATACGGAGCGTTGGCGTAGGAGAACAGTGTCGAATAGTTAGACGAAAGTGTCTCCTGAGTTTGGGATGTATCGATTCGGGTATCCAGAAATTCTTTCTGGCAACCGACGAGTAGCCCCAGTACCCCTATGGAGAAAAGGATAGATAAGGTTTTCATGCGTTTCTTAGAAACTTAAAGTGATGCCAGTATTGTACGTTTTCAGACCTGCGTAGCCAGAGATGGTTTCTGGGTCGATGTTATAGTGCTTGCTTAAGTAAGACCACGTAAAAGGATTCGTGGCATTAACATAGATCCGCACGTTTTCCAGATGAATTTTATGCAACAACTGGCTGGGCAGTGTATAACCAATTTCAATATTTCTTACCCGTAGGAAACTACCGTTTTTCATCCAGAAAGTTGAATTCAAATAGTTATTCATATTGGCTTTGGTCGTAAATCTGGGATAGGTAGCCGTAGCTCTGGTATCGATACCTTGATCGGGATAATAAGCCCAGGCTTGTCCGGCAGTTGGGTATACATTGGTGTTGTCGACAAATGCAACAGCCTGACTGGAATTCAACAGATTTATACTCCGATGAGCTGCTCCCTGGAACAAGATGGAAAAGTCGAAATTCTTGTATGAAAGTCCAGCGTCGAATGCGTACGTCCATTCGGGTAAGGAAGTATACTTCATGGGTGAGACATCATTCAGATCTACTTTTCCGTTCCCGTCAGTGTCCTTATACCGTATATCACCGGGTTGTACACTACCAAAGGTTGGCTGGGCAATCCCCGATTTAAGAGTTCCATCTGCATTGAAATCAGTTATGTCATAAAATCCAACGGCTTGCAGTCCCAGCGTCGTCTGAATTCGCTGACCCGTCAGTCGGCTGAATGCATTCACTGGAGCAACTTCACCCATTTGCTTGACCTGGTTATGGGCATACAGGGTCATGGCGTTCAAATGATACTTTACATCACCTACCTTATCTGTAAAGTTCAGGGCGAGCTCAAAGCCTTTGTTGGAAACGATTCCCAGGTTACGATAGGGTGGGTTGGCTCCAAACACACCTGGTAAGGTATAATCTACTGTCACAATACCTGTTCGCTTATTGAAGAAGCCATCTGCCGTAAGCGAAAGCTTATTCCACAACTGAAGGTCTACCCCTACGTTATAACCCGTATTACGTTCAGCACGGATCTCAGGATTGGCCGCATAGGATGGAGCAATTCCGCTATTGTTATTCAGACCATTATTACCCGTGTAGTAGGTGCCGCTTCCCGTAAAGTATTGCTGGTACAGGTATCGGCCCTGATTAGACTGATCGAAGCCTGATTGGCCTGCTGATGCCCGAACCTTGAGAAAGGTAATGGCCTTATTCTGAGCCAGAAAATCTTCTTTAGATACTACCCAGCCTAACGAAAGGGCGGGATAGAACGCCCAGCGATTTCCCGGAGCATAATTATCAGAACCACTGTATCCGGCAGATAACGCAAGTAAATACTTATCATCATACGAATACTGGAATTGACCACCCAGGTTTTGGTAATGATAGAAAATGTTATTACCGGTATTCAGTCCACTCGCATTGATATTCCAATCCAGCATGTAATCACTGAGGAAATAATTGAGATCTGCCGACAAGGCATGTTTTCCTACGGAACGCTTGTACGCGGCGTTTAGCGTTATCTGTTGCCAGTTGTACTGGTTCGTGGGAGACGAGCCAATCGACGCGATATCCGTAGCCTTATCGGTTGTAGTATTTACGCCATTATTAAACCGGGCATAAGAAGCGGTCCGACCGAGGGTATTCCGCGTCCAGGTGTTGAAAGAAATGGCCTGCCCAATGGATAAACCTGGGGTAATGAAGTCCAGATTTTCCTTCAGGTTGAAGTTTGCCTGTAAGGTACGATCGTGCGTTGCAATGCGGCCCAGGGCTAACAGAGAGGCTACGGGGTTATCGGGAAACAGAGACGTTCCTGACCAGTTTTGGGTATTACCATCCCTCACCTGATAAATGTTGGAAGGATACGATGCCAGATTCCGCCACAACTTCGGACCATTATAGTTGGGATATTGACGATCTTCGATACGTCCACCCAAATCAACTCTTGCTTCAAAGATCTTGAAGAATTTAAAATCAAGATTGGTTCGAAGATTAAATCGCTGAATTTGGGCATTAGAAGTAGTTGCCGACGTAGGTACATTGTACAGACCCGTTTGTTTCATGTAGTCGAGTATGACGGCATACTTAGAAACCTGATCCCCACCGGTAAACGACAGATTGGCATTTTGGTATCGACCATACTTCTTCAACGTCTCCGCATACCAGTCTACCGAAGGGGATGTGCCGTTCTGATAAGCCTGAAGTTGGGCATCGGTATACTTGGGTGACCACACGAACGTATTATTATTCAGGGCATAGTTGTCATTGCTTATGGCCTGATTATAGAGACGAGCGTAATCGTAGGATCCGTAGGGCTTGTTGATCCGCAAAGCCTGCTGCAAACCAGTAACAAGGTTGAATTGAATCTGGGGTTTGCTGATCCTTCCCCGCTTGGTCATAATCCACAGAACCCCATTCGCTCCTTTCATACCAAAGGCAGCCAGCGAAGCGGGATCTTTCAATACCGTGATGCTTTCAATTTCGCTGGGAGACAGGTACTGGAAATACGAGGAGGTAGTAATGAATCCGTCTACGCAGATTACCAGATCAGAATTGTCATAGGTACCCAGTCCGCGAATGTTGAGAGTTGCAGCATCATACCCTGGCTCGCCAGAATTCTGGCGTACAATTAAACCCTGTAAACGACCATAGAGGGCATTGGTGATATTAGGCACGGGGGTCTTGGCAATCGTTGTTCCAGAAACGGAAGAAGAGATTAACGACCCTGTGGATGAGGTAAGAAATGGATTAGACTGGCTCATGCCCGGAGCAAAGAGCGGTGTTGCCTTAAGACTATCTAATTGCTGTGAGTTTGCGTTTAAACACGTACTCCCAAGCACTAATGCGAATAGCCAGGCGGTCCGTTTATTGACGTATAGGTGGTTTTTCATCTAGAGTAAATACGTTAATCAGGCCTAATACCCTGGATTTTGAACAATAATGGCTTTGTTAACCTCGTATTGAGGGAAGGGATTCAGATACTGGCGGGGAGCCCAGAAACCCTGGTATTCGATTTTGCTCTGGTAATTGGTATTGCCCGTCATCTTGGCACCGTTTCCATTATTGAAAGCAAAGGTTCGGATGGAGCCACCAATGATACCTGATCCGATGTTTTCGAGTTTCCAGTGTTTAATATCCTGAAGACGGTAATTTTCCGCGAAGAATTCTGCCGCCCATTCGCGTTGGATGATCTTCCGTAAAGCGGCCTGATTGGTTACCGTAATGGCGGGTAAACCGGCACGCTGGTGAACTTTATTGAGTCGTTCCAGAGCTTTCGCGGTCTGGCCTGATTCGTTATAGGCTTCAGCCGCACTTAAATACAGGGAAGCAACCCGGAAAATAGGAAACTCAAACCAGCCTCTGGAACCAGCCTTGTAATAAAACTTGGTTGATCGGGCACAACCCGTCAATTCCCACTGGAACGTATTCTGATTGCTCCAGGAGTTATCGCCAGGATTGTTCCAGGCATCCATTTGCCAGGGTTGAAAACAGGCTTTAAAACGGGCTTCCATATCCTTCATTTTGCTCAGATAGTCTGAGAAAGGTAAGGGATCGCTGCCCATTGTTGGCCAGCTCTGGTCCGTCCCATCCTGCTTGTAATAGGCTTCCAACTGAGTAGTCAGTAAGACGTTTCCGTAGGCCTGCCAGTTGTGCACGTTATAGAACGTATTCATTTGCCAGCTTTCGTTCGACTTGTAGGCCAGAATTACTTCCGCATTACCGGGGGTAGAAGTAGCGGTGCCATAATCATCCAGAGGATTCCCTGTATTAATAAGACGGAAGCCACCGTTGTTTTCAGCCTCTGCCAGGGCAGCTTCGGCAGCCTGAGCAGCGGTTGTCCAGCGTGAGGGGTCATTATTACCCAGGCAAATCAATGCATTGTTTACGCCGAAATCCAGATAAGGCGTTCCGGTATTGAACAAAGGTCTTGCCGCGTACATTAAGGCTTTGGCTTTGATCGACAGAGCCGCCGCTTTGGTCATTCGGCCCGAAAAGGTGTCTGGCCACTTGGCGGGCAACACCTCCGCTGCCTGATCACACCAGGAGACAACGGAATCGAGCACGGCTTTAACAGAACTCCGGGGAACGGTCAGATCTTCAGCGGCCTGGAAACTTCTGGAAACTAACGGTACACCACCCCAGATGGTTAACATCTGGCCGTAGCGATACGCCAACAGGGCCTTCATTTCGGCTTTTACCATTGCTTTATCCGCCGCAGACATATCCCGAACCTTATCGATGTTTTCTTTGACGAGACAGGCCTGGCGAATAGTCGTATAGTTGTAGTTGAAGCCATCCATATCCTGACTGCTGCCATTGGCATTCATCCCGGTAATGATGATTCCCTGTGAAATGGTCCAGGCAAAACCGTAGTTAAGTCCTCCCGTCAGGTTTTCGTGAATCATGGAATTCCAGAAACCCTGATAAGGTAAGCCCTGAGAAAGGTTCTTCTGGTAAGCTTCCGCAATAGCCGACTGTGCCTTAACGGTCGTGGAAAAGACGGAGTCAACCGTGGTAGCACTCGAAATAGGTAGCTGCAGAAAGTCATCCTGACAGGCACTAAAAAGCAAGCCAAACAGGGCTAATACGATGATATTGAGTTTCATATGCTTCTGAAATGAACTTAGAATTGGATACTTGCTCCGATATTGAAAGTGCGAGTCAACGGGTAGAGGTATCCCATGGAGTTTTTGCCCGTATCAGCCTGTTCGGGATCAATTCCATTGATGAGGTGGGAACCCCACGTAAAGAGGTTGTTGCCATTTACGTACAAGCGTACCCCCTGCAAATGCGTGGCTTTCAGGAAAGAGTTATTCTGCTGGAATGTATAGCCGACTTCAAGGTTTTTCAAGCGAGTGAAATCATTTGACTTGAGCCAGAAATCACTCAACTGGTTGTTATTAGACTGACCGCCACTGAAAGAGATGGTAGGGTAATAAATGGGCTGTCCTGCGGCATATTTTTCAGGAGTCCAGCGTCCGTCATAGGCATATTGCATCACGGCACCTACGTTTTTGGCGAAAGGCGTGCTGAGGATATACCCATACTGAGGGAAAGACCCCTGTTTTGTACCAATGAACAGAGCGTTGATATCAAAACCTTTGTAGGAAAGACCTACGGAAAAGTTATACGCTACCCGTGGCAGGTTAGAATAGCCGATGGGCACCAGATCCTGATTGTTGAGGATACCATCGCCGTTAATGTCACGGAATTTGATATCTCCCAATTTTGCCTGATTACCGCCAAACGTATTGTAGGGGCGATTGCTGAGTTCTTCCTGCGTGTTGTAGAAGCCATCCGTCCGCAGCCCTTTATACTGGCCGATGGAATACCCAGTCGAGTTCATCCAGGGGTAAGGGTAGGGAGCTTCCGCCCGATAGTCAATTCGGTTACGAGCATAGGAGAAGGTTCCTCTGACAAAGTACTGAACGGCTCCTACTTTATCGTTCCATTCGCCGAAGAGTTCATAGCCGCGGTTACTAACCCGTCCTACGTTAGCCGGAGGTACGTTCCAGTCAGGCACACCATAGGTACCGGGAATCGTTCCCAGGGATACCAGAATGTTGTTCCGATTTTCCCAGAATAAGGCCGTGTTTACGGTCAGACGATCCTTCAGGAACCGGAATTCAGCAGCCAAGTTCGTTTTCCGGGCACGTTCCCAGGTAATGGCCGGATTTCCTAAGGCCGTTTCCTGAGCCCCGCTGAAGTAGGGGTTGGCACTGGACCCATCGCTTCTGCCGAAGTAATAACCCCGACCGTTGTAAGCCCAGGTGTTAGGCAGGTATAAGTAGCGACGGCCACCTAACTGGTCGTTGCCTACTTCTCCGTACGAACCCCGGAATTTTACCCAGGTAACTAGATCGTTTTTAGGGAAAAACGATTCGTTGGACAAAATCCAACCGGGCGAAACGGAGGGGAAATACCCGAATCGTCTACCCGGAGCAAACTGCTCACTACCGTTGAAGCCCATGTTAAACTCAAACAGGTAACGTTCTTTGAAATTATACGTAACCCGTCCGACCAGACCCATCAGACCAGAAGGAGTGTTGTAACCCTGTCCGTTGGCCGTAAACCGCTGGGCGTTTCCAAGGATCAAACCCGTAACCGTATGATCTCCAAAACTGTGATTGTAATCAATTGCAGCTTCCAGATACAGTTTATTCCAGGACCCATTACCCACGTTATCAGCCGTGGACGTAGGACTGATCTGCCCACCGATAAAAATCAGATTGGCTGGATCGGATGGGTTTCGCATGGCACTGAACTGTGGAATGCTAACCGTTTTGGCAAATCCTTTCGTGTAGCTATCATCATACGCAACCGATACCCGCGAGCTCAGACCCGGCGTGATGTAACCCATCGTATGTTTCACCACGAAGTTACTGGTCAGGGTAGTGGTATACATGGTACGTGTTCCCGCCGTAAGGAGTTGAGTGAGAGGCGTATATCCTCCTCCTCCCTTACTGCCAACGGGATTGGTTGGATCGCCGGGTAATCCTACGAAGCCCGTTACCAAACGCCCATCTACGATACCTGGGCCAGAGAAGGGGCTGTTTTCCAGAATACTCTGAATGATGTTCTGATAGCGGTTTCCAAAGTCTCCGGAAGAGTTACCAGCTCCGGGTACTCTGGCGATGGAAGTCTGACCGGCCATGTTGAACGATACCTGGAAATTCTTAAATACGTCGATATCAACGTTAGACCGGAAGTTGTACCGATTGAAATAAGGATTGGTATTTGATCCTCCGTATTTTGTGTTGTTCAGAATACCTGCCTGTTGGAAATTTCCCAGCGAGACGAAGTACTTTACCCGGTTGGTGCCGCCCGATACGTTCAGGTTATACTGTTGCTGCCGACCTACGCCGCCGAATTGCTCCTTGTAATAGTTATTGCTCGTGTAGTACAGAGCCGGACTATTCAGCAGAGCTTGTTTCTGGTCAGCCGTGAGGTTCATGGCATTTACCTCGGCGGGGGTATAATCCCGGTTATTCTGAAACTTCCAGAGTTCGTCGTTCGAGAACAGAAGCTGGTTGTAACTGTTATCACCCGAAGCCTGAGCATTTCGAACGGCTTCGTTGCGAAGCAATCCAAACTCATAAGAATTGAGCGTTTCGAATAGGGAAGAGGCTCTGGTAAAGGCCTGATTCGTTGAGAAACTAAATTGAGGACGATTGGTCCGACCACGTTTGGTGGTAACGATGATTACTCCGTTTGCTCCACGAATACCGAATACTGCCGTAGCAGAAGCATCCTTAAGTACACTGATGTTATCAATTTCGTTGGGATCCATGGCGTTCAGTACCGTATACGGCTGTTCGGTAGGCTGTTGAATCCCGTCGATTACGATGAGTGGATCGGAGCCGTTTAGTGTAGATATCCCCCGAATCCGAATGGTCGTGGCATTTTGTCCAGGCTCACCACTGTTCTGGATACCGCTAATACCAGCCGCCCGTCCAATCAGCATGTTGGTAATGTTGGCCACTGGAGTTTGCAGCAGGGCTTTGCTATCGACAACGCTGATTTCACCCGTAACGGTCGGAAGTTTCTGCTGACCGAAACCGACAACAACGACTTCATTGAGTGCTTTATGATCAGACTCCAGTTGAATGGTAAGATTGGTCTTGTTGCCAATGGCTACCGCCTGCGATTGAAAACCAATGTAGGAAATGACCAGAACCGGGTCTTTAACGTTATCTGGTATACGTAAACTAAACCGACCGTTGCCGTCAGTGGTAGTTCCCAGATTCGGCACTCCTTTTACGGAGATGGTTGCCCCGGCTAATACGTTCCCTTTTTCGTCTTGTACCGTGCCGGAGATGGTAGTGACGACCTGCGAGGGTGATAGGGGCGAAGCAGGATTTTCATAGGCATGTAAAGGCAGGTGCATTGCCGAAACCTGCCGGTTTCCAGGCAATGCACCTGACAAAAGCGTTACTCCGGTAAAAAGTAGCCCTTTTAGTGGTAAACGTTTTTGAAACATAATTCTCATTGTTTCGGACCTTGATTCTTGAGTGAACGGCCTAGGGGGGAATAAAAAAAATTGGAATAGTTCAAAAGTAGAGGAGTGAGGGCAGAGCAGGGGGCGTTTTTTTCGTCAAAAAGAAGGTCCGATTTAGTCAATAGTCCCTATACCGACCAAGTACCATTTCTTTTTTCTGCTGAAAGGTTTGAAAACCCTGCTTTTACCCTCAAATCTCATGATTCCGTGCATTAGGGTAATATAATCTAATTCTAAACAGGGTTTAGGCGGCGTATCTTTTACTTAATACGGGGTCTGCTTCGCCTTAAGGTTTTTGAGTATAAAAACACAGATTTACGCCTGTAGCTTTAGGATACTACCTAGAATTAAACGTGTCCTGATTAGATCCATCAGGACTTTTGCTTACCCATCTGGGCTATCACTTAGGGGTAGTGTCTTCACCATGTTTGTCCAGTGATAGCCTACCCTATTAACGTCCTATACCTGGGGTAGGAGCAAGGGAAGTTTATCAGTAAGACTGCACTGACTAAATAGAAATCTGCCGACTGACGGAAATGAGGATTCAGCAACAAAGGAGACTCAACTTGATGCAGTATATTTCTAAAAGTATAAAGGATGGAAAGGAAATTATAGTCTAAACTTTGGAAGGCCTTATGTACCGTTGGAACTAATGAAGGGATTATTTTTTTGAAGCTTAATAATGGAGCCAGCGAGCATACGGATCACTTATCTACTATCATACATTTAAAAATTATGACCCTGTCACTCGAAGTACTTAACGAAGTCATTCGTAACCGTCGCAGTATTTTTCCTCCGAGTTATACCAGCGAAGAAATTTCCATTCAGGAAATTGAAATGATTCTGGAAAACGCCAATTACGCTCCAACGCACCGATTGACCGAACCCTGGCGGTTTACTATTTTCAGAGGTAATGGACTCTATAAACTAGCGGATTTTTTAGGGGAAACCTATCGTAGTCAGACGACGCCTGAAAGTTTTTCAGAAGCGAAATACGAGGGTACTCGCCAAAAAGCGTTGCGTTCGGCTGCTGTGATTGCCATCAATATGGAGTTACATCCCGAAAAAGTACCGGAATGGGAAGAGCTGGCTGCCGTAGCTTGTGCCGTTCAAAACATGTGGCTGACCGCTTCGGCCATGAGAATTGGTTCATACTGGAGCACACCCGGAAATCTGGATAAGCTCGGGGCCTTTTTAGAACTCAAGCCTAATGAAAAGTGCGTAGGACTGTTTTATATGGGACGATTTGATGGAATCACGAAACCTGCCGTTCGAAAACCCATTATCGATAAACTGACCTGGATTGAAGATTAACAATTTTCTGAGCGGGTGTTTTTTATGGTAGACCTGCTCAGAAAATGTATTAACCTGCAAGAAAGACTCTAAAGTTTACAATCGTCGGACCTTCATGCGACTTACGAAACCTTTACCGATAGAATCTGGCAGCAAGGGTTAGTGTCTAACTTCCCAAAAGTTTTAAATTTTGGGGAAGTTAGATAAAGGTACGTAAGCCCTTCGTTTTGCTTGGGCTAGTAGATTCCACAAAAGTATCAGGGTCTCCATTGATCGTTACCAGCCAGAATACGTTCAGGTGTATACGTCTTTGCTTCTTTAGCCGTCAGCGTTTTTGCCCATTTAACGCGGTTCGTTACTTCCGTGCCCCGACTTTCATACTCGGCGTATAAAACGGTTTTCTCATTTTCCGCATTCTCCCAATTGTTCCAACCTTCGGGTACGATGTGTGCACCCATTTTCGTGCGAATGAAAACCGTCTTTGCCCAGGGTCTCCAGGGTCGGCCCAGATATACTTTTTTCGCCGCTGGATCGGAGATCAATTCGCAGTCCAGAAATACAAATCCGTAGGTTTGATAAGCTGGCGTCGCAGCGGCGGTGATGTATGAATCTGAGAGGCTTTTAATACGGCAGGTTTGAAAAACGGCAATTGATTTACCAAAAATGAAGTCAGTAGTGCCTTCGATGTGGCAATTTTGGTAATACTGTCGACTGCCTTCACGAGCCGCGTACAGCGTATCCTGATTACCCAATAAAATACAATTTCTGCAAACAAAGCGGTCGCCTTCGACGTGTAAGGCAACCGCCTGACCGACGCGTCCGGCAGTATTTCGAATCGTTAGGTTCTCCAAAATAATGTCGGGAGCGTCCACAAGAACAGTGTAAGAAGTATACGTGCTGAACTTAGCATTGCCCGTTGCGTCTTTACCCTTTGGATAATCTTTTCCCGAAAAATCATCGTCCGTAATAATCACCCCTTCTTTACTTTCTCCCTTGATGTGAATAGTAGGTTTCCAGGATGGAATGACTAGCTTTTCAGGGTAAATACCGTTCTTCACCAGCAAAGTAACCCGTACCTGCATATGATCTCGGAAGGAGTTCACGCCTTCCTGAATCGTTTTGAAATCGCCGCTGCCGTCCTGAGCTATGGTGTAGGTGATGGCCTGGATGGGACTTTTTTGCTGAGCTGCCAGACTCAGCGTTACCAGCATGAAATAACCAAAGAGCAAAATTCTTTTCATCGTAAGTAGTAGGGAACGGATAAACCCGCTCGCCGGATTTAAGTGAGTCGATTCTGTTTTTTGCGTTTGTTATCAGACGCTTGCTGAACCCAGGTAGGAAAGGACGCATCAATTCACAGTAGTAGGTTCAGTAATTAGGAAGACCTGTTTTTCCGCTACGAACCTTACTTCCGGCAAATCTTAGTCTGATTGATTTTCAGAGGCAACCGAAGAAATGGCTGAGGACTTTAGGGGTATTGGCTCGCCTTGGACTTACAGGTGATTGAATAATAAGGTATCATGTATAGTCTTAAAAATTTTAGGCTGGTCTTTATAGGTTGTCTGACAAAGACATTTTCAATAAAAAGGAAGAGCGTAAGTAGGCGTTCGTACGGATGCAAACACCGTTGGAGGCTTTCGTTTATACCCTGATCTGTCATCCAGAGCGGAGCGAAGGACCTTATGATCTTTGGCGGCTGCTTCCCAGGATTTCATCCGGGGCTACTCGTGTTTAACCCCTCCGGGGTTATTTGTCATAATACGATTTGAACAACAACCCCAGCGGGATTTAATATAGGTAGCCCCGGTCTGGATGGACCCGGATGAAATCCAGGGACTCCCGCAGTCACTCGGCTAGAGCCGAGCGACTGCTAGAGGCTTTACTTGGTTGCTTCCCCGGATGAAATCCGGGGACACTGCGGGAGGGATATCGAAATACAAATTAAGGTAGAGACGCGACTTTATCGCGTCTGGGGTAAGAGGCAATAAAGGCTACATTCAATATACTCCCATTCCCCAGCAAGACGCGATAAAGTCGCGTCTCTACTAAAAGAGGATGTTACTTTAAAACGCTCTTCGTTCAACTATTAGTCCTCGTTTCCAAGCCGGATTGGAAAGAAGAGCGTCTATAACGCTGAACGTCGCAGACGCTTTTCTCAGGCATCCGCGACACAGTCGCGTACGAGCATAGTCTAAAGGTTGAAATTCTGAAAGAAGTTAATGATTTATTCCTTCAAAACCAATGGTAACCCTGAAACCATGAAGATAGCTTCTGACGCTTTCTCCGCTACGTATTGATTGGCCCAGCCTTGTAAATCAGTGAATTGGCGACCTAGAGCCGTTTCGGCGTGTAAGCCCATCCCAATTTCATTGGATATGATGATCAGCGTTGCAGGAATTTGTAACAGAGCATCAATCTCAGCTTTGAAAGCAGCTAAGGTTGATTCAAGGTGGCTGTCATGGTCCATGAATAAATTGGTTAACCATAAGGTAACACAATCAATTACCACGACCCGATGAGCCAGGGGCAGTCCGGCAAGATTTTTCTCGGCTTCCAGACTGGTCCATTCAGGACCGCGTTCCTGCTGGTGTCGCTGGACCCGTTCGGCAAATTCATCATCCCAAATTTTAGCCGTGGCTACGTAAACGGGATTTTCTGACCAAGCCTTAGCCCGCAACTGGGCGTAACGGCTCTTGCCGCTGCGGGCTCCTCCCGAGATATAAAGGATCATTCGGCAGATTTAAAACGTTTGTAAAGGAATAATTGCCATTTCTCCTCGGCCACTCCCGCCTGATCCATCTCGGCCCGGGCCAGGGTAAAAAACAGATCGGACAAACGATTAATATAGGCTGGAATGGCCTCGTGAACCTCATCCGTTTTAATCAGGGAAACCAGTCGGCGTTCGCCCCGACGCATTTGCGTACGAATCATGTGGCATAGGGCCGACACTTCATTCCCGCCGGGTAACAGGAAGTAATCCGAAGGAGAAGTCATCGCCGCCTCCAGTTCATCAATCCAGTTTTCGCAAAATTCGGCTCCGTCTACGGGCATAGGATTCTTGTTTTCTTTTTTCGCATCCGAAGGGCGAGCCAGATGCGACATCATGTCCATCATGTCCTTCTGAATCTTATGAAGATTGCTTTGCCAGGCATGTTCATTGCCCAGTTTCACCCGTAACAAACCAATAGTTGAGTTGACTTCATCCAACGTTCCAATGCATTCCACGCGAACATTGTCTTTATCAACCCGGCTGCCGCCAAATAATCCCGTCGTGCCTTTATCTCCTTTTTTTGTGTAAATCTTCATTGTCAGTGCGGTATGAATACCGATTGGAAAGTTCCTGTAATAAATCGTGAATAGAAGTAACGAAGGTTTGTTCATCAATAAACCATCCTTCGTTGGTAACTTGAACGGAATGTCTGGCCGATGCCTGAATTTGATACCCTTCACGTGACAAGGCCCTTCGCGTCCAGAAGTAAGCGGCTGAATTACCCTGTAAACCCAAGGCTGGTCCCGTTGGAGCCGGATACATTTGAAACGTTCCGGTGGTACGGTCAAACGCAAAACCAGAAGCAGCGAACGTTCGCTCGAAGGACCCGTTGAGGACTAAATCTTCGGGAACGCCGTGCTCAAATTCTCCTTTAGCTCCCAAAAGCCATAATTCATCCGCTGCCTGAAGGGCCAGGTCCAGTTCGTGCGTAGAGAGCAAAATAGCTTTCCGGGTTTGTCGGGCCAGTTCGTGTAACAACCGCATCAGTTCCACGCGGCTGGGTAAATCGAGATGAGCCGTGGGTTCATCCAGTAAAATCAAATCCGTGTCCTGAGCCAGGGCACGAGCCAGCATTACTTTTTGACGCTCGCCATCGCTTAACTGAGGTAAGCGTCTGTTTATGAACGACTGAGTGCCTGTTAGTGCCAGAGCCCATTGAACTCGCTCCTGATCCGCTGAAGTTAAGCTTCCGAGCCAGTTGGTATAAGGCGTCCGACCCAGAGCGACCAGTTCACCAACGGTCAAATGACCCGCTTCGACCCGTTCGGTTAAGACCAGACTTAATTTTTTAGCCAGTTCAGTCGGCGGAATATGAGAAAGTCGTTTATCTCCTAGATATACGTCCCCCTCTAAGGCATTTTGTAAGCCCGAAAGGGTTCGCATGAGCGTGGATTTTCCGGCTCCATTGGGCCCGAGTAAACACACGAGTTGCCCTGCCTTGAGCTGAACGGATAAGGGTCCCGCCACCCGATGATTGCCATAACCGATGCTTAAGTGACGGGTATGTAATAACAGGTCTGCACTCATGAGAAAGAAGCTCTGAGGTTATGACGACTAACAATCATCCAAATCACGACCGGAGCCCCAAGCAAAGAAGTAACAACATTGATTGGTAAAACCGACTGGGTGCCGGGTAACTGAGCAATGCTATCGCAAACCAGCATTAAGATACTACCGATTAATCCACTGGCCGGGATGAGAATGCGGTGATTGGAAGTGCCCAGCAACGAGCGGGTTAGGTGTGGTACGGCAATCCCAATAAAGCCGATGGGTCCGCAAAAGGCTGTGATACTTCCTGTGAGAATGCTGGTACTGGCCAGAATGATGGTGCGGGCCCGGCCTACGGTTAAGCCCATACTACGGGCATACGCTTCGCCGAGTAATAAACTATTCAAAGCCTTGGACGAAGCAAAGGCGAGTATTAATCCGAAAATCACCACGGTAGAAAGCACAAGCAGATGATAATCTACCACACCGCCCAACGAGCCAAACGTCCAGAGCAGGTATTCCTGCAATTGTTCGGGTTGACTGAAATACTGCCAGATGCTAATGATGGAAATCGTGATGGTTCCCACCATCACACCAACAATGAGCAAGACGACATGATCACGTATCCGTCCGGCAATTGACAAGACTAGTAATAACACCATTGCTGAACCCAGCGAGGCCATGAATACAATCAGCCAACTGCCTGAAATCCCTAACTGACGAATGGCATATAAACTCGTTACACTTCCGCTACCTAACATAATAGCTGCCACCCCCAGCCCAGCCCCGGCGGTAATGCCCAGTTCCGAAGGTCCCGCGAGTGGGTTTCGGAATAAGGTTTGCATTTGTAACCCACTTACCGACAGTCCCCAGCCCACCAATACGGCGGTAAGGGCTTTAGGCAAACGAATTTTTTCAATAATGAAAAGCCAGGCCGTTTGTTCAGATTGTTGGGTAAAGAGAATACGGGCCACTTCCCTGGCTGGAATCGATACCGAACCAAGCGTAAGGTTTACTACGAAACACACCACGCTCAGCAGAATCAGCAGGCTGAATAACAGCGGTCGGGTCATTGCAGTTTTTTGTAGTAATACAGCTCGTAATCGGGTAAAAGCTCCGGGTGCAGAATCTTAATCAGGTCGGATAAAATCAGATGCGGATTAACCGCTCCCGACTCCCAGTAATCATTCGATCCACGAGCATTGGTCCGTTTGCTGTAGTTATAGAGTTGACCCGTTTTGAAAGCCTTAAAATCTCCGTAACGGCTATCTTTATCAAGAATGTCTTTCTTCGTATCTCGACCGCTAATGCCGACATTCAACCAGTAATCCGCTTTCAAACCAATGGGATAAACGGCTTCAAAATTGAGAGGTAAGCTTCCCGTTGCCTTGACTTTGTCCCAGTGATAGGTAGTGCCCGCGTCCCGAAAAAACTGAGCCATATAGCTATCTCCGTTCGGAACATACCAGGCATCTTTATAACTCGTACCCGTGATAATGCTGGGCTTGTTTTTTAGGTTTTTAGTCAGGCCCGCCAGGCGTTTGTATTCTTTTTCAACCTCAGCGAATTTCTGATTAACCAATGCTTCTTTATTCAGCAAAGCCGCCATCAGTTTTACCCATTCTGCCCGTCCCAGCGGCGTATTTTCTACCCATTCGGAGTTGATTAACACCGGCACGCCTGCTGCGTTCAGGGTCTGGTACCGATCCATGCGGGCATTAGGTTGCCCTACGGTCATTACCAGATCGGGTTTTAATGCTACCAGAACCTCTTCGTTAAGTGTCTGATCTTTGCCGACCTGCGTAATTTTCTTTTCATTAATCCGTTCAATGACTTTGGGTGATGATACGTATTTCAAATCGCCCAGTCCAATTAATACGTCTTCTGCCGAGAGAAAACTCAGCAAACCAATGTGGAGTGAAGACATCCCGACCATGGTTCGGAGGGGAATTTCAATAATCTGCCGATCTGCATACCCTTTGGGCCGGGGCGTACCGCGTTGCAAGAGGATGTAACGAGCGGTATCCGTGGATTTTTCAAAGGGGCTGAGAATATCGACTACTTTATAGTTGGGTCGGTATTGAATGCGGAAGCCTCTGGCGTGGCTAAGTTTTACTTTTTCGGGAAAGTAATCCTGTTTAACTGAAATGTCGCCTTGTTCAGAGACGGAAGAAGTAGTACTGCATTGCGTAAAGCCTGCCATACAGCCCAGGCTAATCAGCAAACCGAAAGCCCACCGGGTCATTGTTTCCCGGCTGGAAAAAATAGAATAATGCATCATGGTTCGTACCAGCTTTTCATCCGAAAGCTGTCGGGGGTTAACCATCAAGGCAGGTCTTCTGACTCATTCCCTCCCAAACTCCTTCCCAAGCTAGGCTCAGTGGATGTGTGTTTGGAAGTTTTGTGTGTAGGGTTTTGAGTTTTGGGTTTTGAGTTAGTCTGGCCTTTGACAGAATCAACACAAAACTCTATACTCAAAACTCATTCAACTCAACTGGAATTTACAGCAGCGGAGACTGTTTCGGGTTTACACCGAATTCCCTTTTAAATCCCTTCCTTATGCAGGAGGCATACCTTCATGTATGAATGAAGGGGCAAATCTACGAAGAATTAACGGGCGGGAAAGGCTTCAACGGAAAGAAGTCCTGTCAGAGCAGAGGTGATGAAAGTAACTCGCTCATTTACTGGACCTTTGGATAATTCCAGTAACTCATACCCGCAGGTTTTGTAAACGCTGGCGATGGCCTGATAAAGCTCCTGTGCTTCCTGAAAACTTTGCCAGCGTTCGTCGTCGTTTACGTAAATTTCCAGCCAGGGTGGTGTCATAACTACCTGGTTATGGTACCGATAACGCCGAGCAGCTTTCAGGAAATCTTTGGAGACCGGTAAGCCGCCAACTTCCAGGTAAGCAATGATATCGGGAATGCCGCGATCAAAAAAGGTTAGCTCGGAAGGACTGTTTTCGAAATCCGTAATCATGGCCTCCAGAGCCAGCCGGGCAAAGCCTTCCAAATTTTTCCAGGGAACTAAGTCAGATTGAAGCTCCACTTGCTGGCGAATTAACCGACGGGAAACTTCTGCGGAAGTGGCATACCCCTGTTTTTGCAAAGCGTCAATTAAGGTAGTTTTCCCCGCCCCCGGTCCTCCAGAAATCACAATTCGATGCCTCATTTTTCTAAAACTAAAGGATAGTACATGTCGATAAAATCTTGTGTACCCGTTATTTCAGAGCTATAACCCATATTTAGGGAACAATGCTATGAACATGTAATATTTTTCTCCAGAGCCAGACAGAGCTATTTCACCCTCGCAATCAGGCTGAATTTGCTTCCCGAAAGCAATAGTTAATTGTTCTATTCGAAGGGTTCTGCGGTGGTGCTGGTCTGGGGTAAGCTTGTATTGCTAATCAAATGTTATCCAATTTTTCGATTTCTTTCTTCACTTCTTCCAGCAATTGCTGCTCGGTAGGTAAATAGAGTTGGTATTTACTGGTAATGATGGTTTTGTTACTTTCAGGCAAAGATATTTTGACCATTGCATCATTTTTATCGGTGCAAAGCAAAATGCCGATGGTGGGATTTTCAAACTCCTGTTTTTCGTAGCGGTCGTAATAATTTACGTACATCTGCAATTGCCCTAAATCCTGATGCGTGAGTTTTTGAGTCTTTATTTCAATCACTACGAAACATTGTAACAAGCGGTTGTAAAATACCAAATCCACAAAATACTCATCCCCGTCGATATGGATTCTTTTTTGCCGGGCTACAAAAGCAAAGCCATTACCCAGTTCTAAAATAAAATCCTGCAAGTGGGTAATGATAGCCGTTTCCAGGTCTTTTTCGTAATACGATGCTTCTCTTTTAAGCCCTAAAAACTCCAGAACCATTGGGTCTTTAATGATCTCTTTGGCATCGGTGGGTTGTTTTTCATTTCGGGCTACGGCCAAAACGGCCTGTACGTCATTGCTCAACAAAAGTCGCTCAAATAACTGACTGTTGATCTGGCGTTCGAGTTGCCTTGCCGTCCAATTGTTTTTTTCAGCTTCTGCTATATAAAATTCTCTTTTGTCTTGATTATCAATACGAATAAGTAACCTGTAATGAGTCCAACTGAATTGCGAACGCAGTGCGTTCGTAATTGGGAACGTACGGTAAAACTGCCGATTCATCTCTAACTGTCGCACTGAAAATCCGGTCCCAAATTGGGGTTGAAAAGTATCGGATATGGATTTTATCAAAAAGGTCCGGTAAGTAGCCCGGTCTTCGCCCTGCTGCTCTTCCTCAACTATTACTTTTCCAATATGCCAGTACATCAGCACTCGCTCAAAGTCCACACTGCGTATGGCTTTTTGCTGGGCATTGGCAATAATGGACTGAATTTGTGATAGGATATTTTTATTCAAATGCATGGGATGGCTTGTTAAAACTTTCGCTTTGGCAATTGGCCAAATTAGTCAAAGTAGCTAAAAAAACAATGGTCGTTTTTATGCAGACTTTATAGGGCATCAACGATTCCGTAGCTTATGGACGAAGAATGAAATAGCACTTTCACCTGCTCTTGGGGATGCTCAAGCATTTTTTTCTGGAAGTTACTGGATGTAATTTGCGGACGAATGAGCTGAAGTCAGTTTCATCTCTTGATTGCAAAACATCTTTATAATTCATTATGAAAAAAGTTATTATCTGTCTGGCCAGTGCCTGTTTATTATCAACAGCGGCGATGGCTCAGGATATGAAGTTACCTTCTGCAAGCCCTAAAATCAGCCTGACCCAACAATTTGCTACGTCTAAAATCGAGCTGGAATATTCTCGTCCTTCGATGAGAGGTCGTAAAGTATTCGGTGAAATGATCCCTTACGGTAAAAGCTGGAGAACCGGAGCCAATGCTTTGACGAAAATCACGTTTGGTGAGGACGTTATCTTCGGCGGTCAGAAAGTGGCGGCGGGTGCGTATAGCTTATACACCATTCCCGGAAAAGACAGTTGGACGGTTATTCTGAACAGCGGCCTTCAAAGCAAGGGCGAGCAGTTTTTTGATGCGGCGAAAGACGTAGCAAAAGTTACCGTTAAGCCCGTTGTTTCCAAAGAAAATTACGAAACGTTTACGATTGATTTAAATGATATTACCAGCTCGTCTTTAACGCTGAATATTCGTTGGGAAAATGTAAAAGTCCCCGTGAAGATTGTGGCGGATAACCAGGAGAAAATCATTGCTTACCTGGAAAAGGAACTGAAGGGAAGTAATCCTCCCTACCAGGCCGCAGCGGGTTATTTCAATGAAGTGAATTACAAGTTAGAAGATGCCATCACCTACGCGGACAAAACGCTGGCAGTAAACCCTAACGCCTTCTGGATTCATTCTCTGAAAGCTCAAATTTATTCCAAATTAGGAAAGAAAAAAGAAGCTATTGAATCGGCTCAGAAAGCAGCAACAATGACGAAAGGTACTGATTTTGAGTTCGAATATGCTCATAAATTGGATCAGTTGAAAAAAGGAGCCAAGTGATACTGCTTGCAGCAGAATTGAATACGCATGCAAGGGAGGTTTTCTGCCCCATAGAAAGCCTTCCTTGTATTGTTTTTAGTCGGATTTGGTGTGGAAAAGTTCTGCTTTAGGTCTGCTTTTGTCGAGAGCCATTACTTTCAGTATGTATCATCATTTTTTCGTAGAGACGTAATCAAGTCGCGTCTAGCTTTCCATACCATGACTGGTGCCTCACCAGCCACGGCATAAACAACAACCCCGGAGGAGTTAAACACGGATAGCCCCAGGCTGGATAGCCCCGGATTTCATCCGGGAAAGCAATTTCCCCAAGATCAAGTAAGGCCGCAAAAGGTCATAATCTCCTTCGCTTCGCTCTGGATGACAGATCGCATTGTAAACGCTTCCACCTACGCCCTCTCGAACGGAAGAGAGCCTACCTACTTTTAATGTAATGTCAGTTTCTCGCAGTCGCTCGGCTCTGCCGAGTGACTACCTAGCAGTAGGCCTCTGGCCGTCTGAGGCAAATAAAACGACAGAACGCTAAAGAGCTCGCCTAATTTAAAAAGCTTTGACTACCATCGGCCAGAGGCCTAGCTATTCATTCGTCACTCGGCAGAGCCGAGCGACTGCGGGAGGGAATGCTGGAATGTCCCCGGATGAAATCCGGGGAAGCAATTTCCCCAAGATCAAATAAGGCCGCAAAAAGTCATAAGCTCCTTCGCTTTGCTCGCAAACAGTGGTTGGTGTCTCACCAACCACGGCATAAGGATAGGATTCAACGATTCTAAATAGTTTCTTAAATCTGCCTAAAAATTATCTAGGTAAGCCAAAAACATAACGTTTATCTTACTTAAGGTTTAATTGTAAATACTTAGATAACGATGACTAAACTTAAAACCCCTGATTTATATAATCTACAGTTTAGCAGTATCGTTTAATGAATTGAAGGTTCAAATTGTTACTATTTATAAGAAACAATCTAATTCATCTAGTAAGCAATTATGTCTTTATTAATAGCTTAAATTACTTAGTGTATTTTGTTTGCCAGTGAGTTTATTACATTCAATGGTTGCTTCCTAAGTCTAATTGATTGGGAATAAGAAGGTAAGCTAGCCTCTCTAGAGTTCTTACGATCATTCTACATAAAATTGCTTAATTTTAAGGCTATTTTTTCTCGGACTTACTTCGGTCATTGCCGAAAGTCTTCGTTTAGATGATACGGATAAGTAATAAAAAATATCAAATGAGGGGCAGGGAAGGACGCATAACGTTCACGAGCTTACTTGCCTTGGTTATTCTGTTGCTCTTGCCTTTAATAATGCGGGCGGAAGAGCCCCATTCAGGTCGGGTGCTAAATTATTCGCTTAAAGACGGCTTGTCGCTAGGAGTGGTAAACAGTATTCTACAGGATAATCAGGGGCAGATGTGGTTTGCTACCAGCGATGGTCTGAATCGATTCAATGGAACGTCTTTTCAGGTTTTCAGGCATTCTTCTGCTCAGACCAATACGATTGCCGGAAATTACATCAAAAGCATTTTTAAAGATCGTCACGGAACCCTCTGGATTTCTTCGAGGGACGGTTTGAACGAGTTTATTGAAACGGAAGGGCAATTCAGGCGTTACCATCCGCAGCCCGAAGCAGGGGAGAAGAGCAGTGATATTAGTGACATCTCGCAGACCAAAGACGGGAATCTATGGCTTTCGCTGAATGGATCGGGTTTTGCCTCTTTTCACGTCAACGACCATCGATTTACCTATTATACTCAGAAAACCTTAGCAGGACTTTCGACGAATGCGATCTTAAACGTATTCGAAGATTCGAAAGGGTTACTTTGGCTGGGCACTCGCGAGGGGGGCATTGATTTGTACCAGATTGACGCTCAGCGAAGATTGAAGAAAGCGTACCTCGATTACAGTCAGGTTCCTAAAGCCCGGGTTCACCGAATTTTTGAAGATCATCAGCAGAATATCTGGATTGCTACGGCCAAAGGGCTGGTGTTATTCAAACGCAATGAGTCCCGATTTTATAAGCTCAATTTACCCACCGACTCGGGCAGCGAAATTTTTCTCTCTTTCGTAGAAACCCGGCAGCATCAGCTTCTGATTGGCGTGCAGGAAGGCGGTTTATACCGAATTGATTTAAGCCAGCCCCGACGGCCCGAAGCGTTGCGGCTGGAACGGGTAAAGGCTTCAAACCAGTCACCCATCACCGGGCGTTCGGTACAATCGCTTTTCATTGACCGGGATGAAAATGTATGGGTAGGTACTTACGGTGATGGCGTCTATCTAATCGGACATGAGCCTGAAAAATTTGCCCTGCATACCCAGCGAACCAGTCCGGCCAAAGGTGAAAATTTCATGCGTTTTTATGGCATGTGTCAGGACAAGGAGGGGAAACTATGGCTGGGAACAGACGGGGGCGGTATTTTTAAAAGTAACCCCAATGGTGAAATAATTAAACATTACGTGCCTGGAAATCAGGCGGGTGATTTAAAAGATGGGGCGGTGATTGCTGCCCATCGGGATCGGGAAAATAACCTCTGGTTTGGTACGTACTCCAAAGGACTCTTCCGGTATCATCCTCAATCCGATTCTTTTCAGCAATATGCTCATCAGGCTGACAATCCCGGTAGTCTGGAAAAAAACGACGTGCGGGTAATTTATCAGGATCGGCAGAAACAACTCTGGGTGGGCACGAATGGCGGAGGGCTAAGCTTGCTCAACCAGAAAACAGGTCAGTTTCAGCATTTTAAACCTTCTAACAGTAGCATTAATGCCAACGATGTCAGGGCTATTGTGGAAGATGCAAAAGGAAATCTCTGGATTGGAACCTATGGGGGCGGGTTGAATTACCTGGATGTTCAGACGAAGCAATTCAAGGCCTTTTTCAATCAATCCACCGATTCGTATTTTATCTCAAACCGCATCGTCATTTCGCTGGCCCTTGATGCGTCGGGCCGGTTATGGATTGGGACCGAAGGCGATGGGTTACTAGTCTATGACGTGGTCAATCAAAAGATGGATTGGTTCAATGATACCAATGGTCTGCCGAGCAATGTTATTAATTCCATTCAAATAGACGCAGCTCAGGTAGCCTGGGTGAGTACCAACAAAGGCCTTTCCAGTGTTCGGTTGAAAGACCGTAGGATACAGAATTTTGATCAGCAGAATAACCTGCAAAGGGGACAATTTAATCCCGGATCGAGCCTTTATGATGCCCAGAAAGATCTGATGTTTTTTGGAGGAACGGAAGGCTGGAATTCCTTCCAGCCCGGTCGCATTAAACCTTCGGGTTACCATCCCAAAGCCATGATTACGGGACTTCAGGTGTTTGATAAACAGGGTGGAAAAGGGAGCACACCGATGGAGGAATATGCGGGTAAACAATCCATCGTATTAGACCCTTCCCAAGCCGTCTTCACGATTCAGTTTTCTTCACTCAATTACGCCTATCCTGAAAACACGCGTTTCGCTTATCAACTGGAAGGGCTGGACAAAGACTGGTATTATACCGATCAGGAACGCTCAGTTACGTACCGTTACTTGCCCGCAGGCAATTATGTTTTCAAGGTTAAAGTAGCCAATCAGGATGGGGTCTGGTTTGAGGATTACGTAAGCCTGCCCATTCAGATTCTGCCGCCTTGGTATCAATCCTGGTGGGCTTATGCGGGCTATGCTTTAGGTTTGGTGCTAGTTTTGTACGGGTATCAGCGGTATCGGTTGAAACAGACGAGATTGACCTACGAAGTGCAACTGGCTCAGTTAGAAGCCCGGAAAGAGAAGGAGCTGCACGAAAAAAGACTTTCGTTTTTTACCTACATTTCGCACGAATGCCGAACGCCTTTAACCCTGATTATTAACCCCGTAAAAGAACTTTTGGCCAATCGGCCGGAGGGAAAGGAGCAGTCGCACCTCACGCTGATTTACCGCAATGCCCGCCGTCTGCTGAGTATGATGGATCAGTTGTTACTCTTTCAGAAAGTAGAACTGGAAACGGATCAACTGAAACTTTCGTCGGTGAATCTCTACGAAATGGGTAATGAAGTTTTTCAGTGCTTTCTGCATCAGGCCGAGATGCACCAGATCACGTATACCTACACCTGCGAAAATGAAAATCTGGAAATTTCCTGCGACCGTGAGAAACTGGAAATTGCCTTATTTAATCTGATTTCCAATGCTTTAAAATTTACACCAGCGGGGGGCTCTGTCCAGGTAGTGATCCGGGAAAAAGAAAAACAGGTGATCCTAAGCGTAGAAGATTCAGGCATAGGCATTGATCAGCAGTCGGCTGCGGATATTTTTCAGCTTTTTCAACAGCAAAAAACAGAAAACAGAGCCAGCAAAGCCGGGTTTGGGATTGGGTTATACCTGACTAAAAATTACGTTGAAAAACACGGCGGTACGATTACCTATCAGTCGGAGAAAGGCAAGGGGACTTCGTTTTTTATCACACTTCGTAAGAAAGAAGTGGCTCCGCTTAGTCCCGTTTCCCAAAACCAGCCTTCGGTATTTTTGGAAGAACTTTCGGGAGCGGAAAACCTCGAATGGCTTCCAGCTCCGCTCATCCCGGCTAAAGGGATGATTTCTGAACTCGCTCAGGAAAAAGATACGCTAGTACTGGTGGACGATGAAGAAGACATCCGAACGTATTTGCGTCAGTTACTCGAAGATCAGTATCGCATTATTGAATGTGGCAGTGGAGAGGAAGCCCTTGCGGAGGCTCATCAATACCAACCCGATCTGATCATTAGTGATGTAATGATGGCCGGAATGTCCGGTTTGGAATTATGCCATCAGCTTAAATCAGAAGCGAGTTTGAGTCACATTCCTCTGATCCTGTTAACGGCAAGCTCGCGGCAGGAAATTGAACTGCAAAGCATGGAAGAGCGGGCCGATGCTTTCCTGCGAAAGCCTTTCGAGCCTAGTCTATTGTTAGCTCAGATTGCCTCCATTCTGAAAAACCGGAAGGACTTACGAAGTTTCTTTTATAATGAAATCACGCTTCAATCCAGTTCTTTCAAAGTCTCGCCAGAGTATAAAGAATTCCTTCAGGATTGCATCCAGATTGTAGAACGACACGTGATGGATTCGGGCTTTAATACAAAAGTGCTGTCCGCTGAAATTGGCTTGAGTCAGTCCACGTTGTACAATCGAATCAAATCCATTTCCGGAAAATCCATTAATGAATTCATTCGCTTTATCCGCCTGAGAAAAGCGGCTCAATTGCTGCTAAGTACGGATATTACTATTGCCGAAGCGGCCTATCAGGTCGGTATGAATGATGCAAAATATTTCCGGGAACAGTTTCATAAACTTTTCGGGATGAACCCTTCAGAGTACGTCAAAAAATACCGAAAAGCCTTCCACGAAAACCAGACACTCGGCCAGCAATTCTTCAAAGGGTAAGGCCCGAAATGGGGGAGTAAATCACCGAAATGGTCAATTTTTTATGGGAAATGACCCTTTTTAATGAATTACCCCCCATCAAATGTGAGATTGTCCCCCTATAGTGCTGTTCAAATAATCCTAGTTTTGTTCGGTTAAATTATAGAACGAATCCCACTCCGTTTTTCTCCATTTCCATGAGATGAAGAAGTATAACCTGTGCTGATCCCAGCCACAGCAGAGAAACTACGGCCTGTTGATTCCTATTTTATCCTAATCATTAGTTCTATTTTAAATCCGTTTATGGAAAAACTTTTTCTTGAAAAATGGGTGCTGCCTCAACCCTTCAGAGGCGTGCTGAGTAATCCAGTGAAGCAGTTATTGCTCCTGCTCCTGATCGGCATTAGCTCCGTTCAGAGTTTTGCTCAGACTACTCAGATTCGTGGAGTAATTAGCTCGTCCGACGGGCAGCCTTTACCTGGTGCCACGGTAGTAGTCAAAGGCACTACCCAGGGTACAACAACCGATAATGAGGGTAAGTACACTCTGAATGTACCTGCGAACGCCACTACAATCGTGGTTAGTTATGTAGGATACATCAGTCAGGAAGTGGGGATCGCCAATCGCAGTCAGGTTGACGTTTCTCTAACCGCTAATAACGAGACATTGAATGAAGTGGTGGTCGTAGGTTACGGCACGCAGAAAAAAGCAACCTTAACCGGATCGGTTTCGGAAGTAAAAGGAGCGGACATTGTGAAAAGTCCCCAGCCTAACCTTTCGAACTCACTGGCGGGTCGTTTCTCGGGTTTCGTAGCCAACAACCGGGGCGGCGAGCCGGGTTATGACGGATCAAGCTATAAAATTCGTGGTTTTGCCACAACGGGTAACAGCGACGTACTGATCGTAGTGGATGGAATTCCCGGTCAGGTAGGCGGTCTGGATCGTCTGGACCCGAACGATGTCGAAAGTATTTCCATCTTGAAAGATGCTTCGGCGGCGGTTTACGGTTCGCGGGCAGCTAACGGGGTTATTCTGGTAACGACCAAACGAGGAACCACGGGTAAGCCTGTAATTTCCTACAGTTTCAATCAGGGCTTTTCGTCACCTACGCGTTTGCCTAAAATGGCCGATGCCGCGACTTTCGCCACGATTATGAACGAGATTGATTATTATAACAATCCGTCGGGGGGCATGAACCAGTTTTATTCAGCCGAGCAAATTGAAAAATTCCGTAACGGTTCAGATCCGATCAATTACCCCAATACCAACTGGCAAAAGGTGGCTTTGAAGCCTGTTGCTCCCCAAAATCAGCAAAGCCTGTCCATTAATGGCGGTACGGAAAACGTGAAGTATTACGTTTCGCTGGGTACAATTTATCAGGATGCTTTATACCGCAATGGAGCAACGAAGTACAAGCAGTATAACTTCCGTTCAAACATTGACGCGAACGTTACGAAAGATTTCAAAGTAAGTCTGATGCTTTCAGGTCGTCAGGAAGATCGGAAATTCCCCGTTTCTTCGGCGGGCAATACCTTCCGCTCCATTTATCGGGCTTACCCAACGGTGATTGATCAATACCCTAATGGATATTATTCAACGGGTGTGGAAAACAGTAACCCTGCCGTGCTGGGTACAGCTATGGGTGGAACTACGAATAACCCCACGTCGATTTTCAACGGTATTTTACGGGCAAGTTATAACCTCCCCTTCGTAGAAGGACTGTCGCTGGAAGGCTTCTATTCAGCGGACAAATCGTTCAATTTCTCCCGTACGTTCAGCATTCCTTACACGTTGTATAATTACAACAGTACGAGCAATACTTATCAGCCCGTCGTGGCGGGTGGTTCGGCAGGCAAACCTTCCCTGACTCAGTCGCAAACGAACATTACCAACTTGACCCAGCACCTTCGTTTGAACTATGTGCGTCAACTGGGCAAACACAATGTAAATGCGTTTGTGGCTTATGAGCAAAACCGCCGCAACGACATTCTGATGGGAGCCAGCCGGATTAACTTCCCCACGGCTTCTACGCCCGAACTTTCGCAGGGGGGGGCTGCCGCTACCGACAAGAATAACTCGGGAAGCAGCGTAAACTTTACCCGTAAGAGTTACATCGGTCGTGTGGCTTATAACTTCGACGAGAAATACCTGGCTGAAGTGCAGGCCCGGGTGGACGGTTCGTCCAATTTCCCCGTAGGAAAGCAGTACGGTTTCTTCCCCTCGGTATCTGCTGGTTACCGGATTTCTCAGGAAGACTGGTTCAGGAACAGCGTAAATTTCATTGACGACTTGAAAATTCGTGCGTCATACGGAACGCTGGGTAATGATAACGTAGCTCAGTTCCAATATTACAACAACTACAGTTTCAATAACCAGTATGTAACGGGTGCTAACATCATCACTACGGGTATTGATTTAACGAAACTGGCGAACCCTCAGATTACCTGGGAGACGGCGAAAAAACTGGATATTGGTATTAACGCAACGTTCCTGAAAAACTTTAGTCTGGAATTCATTTACTTCAATCAGCAGCGTTCGGACATTCTGGCGGCTCGTAATGGTTCTATTCCAGGGGTTACGGGTATCGTAAACCCTTACGGTTCAGATCGATTATTACCTGATCAAAACTTCGGTAGAGTCAATAGCAGCGGGGTTGAGGGTTCGTTAACCTACAGCCACTCGGGTCCCTTCCGTTATAGCATTTCAGGTAATGCCACGTATGCGAAGAGCAAAATCATAAACATGGACGAAGCTCCCGGCTTATTGCCGTATCAACGTCAGACGGGTGGGCCCTTGAATACGGAGTTATTATACCGTTACCTCGGCATTTTCCGTACCCAGGCCGATCTGGATCGTTATCCACACCTGTCAGGAGCACAGTTGGGTGATTTAATCATCGAAGATTACAACGGCGATGGAAAAATCACGGCAGATGATCAGGTTCGTACAAAATACGGTAACGTACCTTTATTAACGTTCGGTCTGGTGCTGAACGGCGGCTACAAAGCTTTTGATCTTTCGATGGTATTCTCGGGTCAAACGATGGTTCGTCAGTTCGTCTTACCCGAATCAGGTCAGGTGGGTAACTTCTACAGTAGCTGGGCAAATAACCGCTGGAGCCCCAATAACCCCGACGGCAGCTATCCTCGTGCTGATTCCCGGGCTTCTTCTTCGATCAACGGGGGCTTGTATCCCAGCACGTTCTGGTTCAACGATGCATCGTTCGTTCGTTTGAAAAACGTCGAGTTAGGGTATACGCTTCCGCAGGACGTATTGTCTAAAATCAAAATTTCATCGCTCCGCGTGTACGCTAGTGCCTTTAACCTCTTCACGATCACGAAAGTGAAGGATTATGATCCCGAGGGAGATAACCGTAGCGGACAATTCTATCCTCAACAGCGAATCGTGAATCTGGGTGTTAACATTAAGTTCTAATTGAGATTGATCATGAAAAATATAAAATCAACCAAACTGTTAGCGGCATTACTGGCTCTGGGGTCGATGGTAAGCTCGTGTAAACAGGATTTTCTAAGTATCGTTCCTACGGATCGGGTTTCGGATGCGGCTATTCTATCGGATTCTGTCCTTTTTGAGGCCTATGTGGTGAATCGTTACATGGGGGTTCGCCTGACTGATAAGGAAGCCGAAGGAACGCCTCCGGGTTTTGGTCGGGGGTTCGAGTACGCCATGTGGTCGTCGCTGACGGATGAATCCATCTATAATAACGATGATAATACCTGGCTCATTCAGCGGGGACAAATCGCTCCTGAAAACACGGGTATCGCCGGAACGTTCTGGAGCCGGAGTTACCGCAGTATTCGGGAAATTAACTACGCCCTGGCGAACATTGAGCAGTTACCGATGTCGGCAGCTCGTAAACGCCAGATCAAAGCCGAACTTCGTTTCATCCGGGCTTTCCGCTACCATGATCTGATTCGTAACTATGGTAAGGCCGTACTGGTAGGCGACAAAGTTTTCCAGATTAGCGATGACCTGACCAGTCAGGAGCTGTTCAATCGCTCTTCCATTAAAGCAGGTATTGATTATGCCGTAGCCGAGTTAGATGCCGCTGCCGCTGACTTACCCTTGTCGAATGACGGAAGCTGGGCTTTAGGTCGGGCTACTAAAGGTGCCGCTCTGGCCCTCAAGTCACGATTACTTTTATACGGAGCCAGTCCCTTGTATGAAAATGCCGCCACCTGGGCTTCGGCTGCTTCGGCTGCCAAAGCGGTAATGGACTTAGGCAAGTATAGTTTATACACCGGAGGCTACGGTAACCTGTTTTTAACGAACGATAACTCGGAGATTATTTTCAGCCGGGTATACGCTCAGGGAGCCCGCCACGTGTGTCTGGAAATTTCGAATGGCCCGAATAGTTACAATGCCTGGGGTGGTAACGTGCCTTTGCAAAACCTGGTGGATGACTATGAAATGATGGACGGAACCCGTATTACGGATGCCAATACGAGCTATAATCCTAGCCGTCCGTATGCCAACCGCGATCCTCGTTTTTATGCGACGATTCTCTATAACGACGCTCCTTACCGCAACAGCACGGTTCAGACGTTCACGCCTGGCGGAAAAGACAGCAAGGATGGCCCATCTAACTGGAATACGTCTAAGACGGGTTATTACCTGAAGAAATTCATGAATGATAACCTGCCGATTGATAACCCCTGGGACGTTGCCGGAACGCAGACCTGGATTTACTTCCGTTATGCCGAAATCCTGCTTAATTACGCCGAAGCACAAAACGAAGCCAGCGGCCCGGATGCCTCGGTTTACGCAGCCGTTAATGCCGTCCGTCAGCGGACGGGCGTAGGCATGCCTGCTTTACCAACGGGGCTGACGCAGGCTCAGATGCGGGAGCGAATTCGCAATGAACGCCGGATCGAATTAGCTTTCGAAGAGCATCGTTTCTATGACGTTCGTCGCTGGAAGACGGCTTCAACCGTAGAGAATGTTCCTGCTTACGGCATTGACATCAATAAGAGCGGTACGAATTATACCTACAGTAAGAAAGTAGCCTTAACCGGTCGTGCTTTTACCGACAAGCAATACTGGTTACCCATTCCACGGGCTGAAATTCAGGCTTCCAATAACAAACTGGAGCAAAATCCCGGGTATTAATCTTTCTTTGTCCCGGTGGAGGTAACTTCACCGGGATTTTTTCATCAAACCTTTCTTCTCATCCCCTCATGAAACGTATTGTTATACCCATCCTCGGATTATTTTTAAGCGGTAACGTCGCTTTTGCTCAGCAGGAAAAGTCTATTCGCATTCAGATTGATCCTAACCAGCGTTATCAGGTGGTGGAGCACTTCGGAGCTTCGGATGCCTGGTCTGGACAATTCATAGGGAACTGGCCTGCGACTCAGAAAGAAGCCATTGCTGATTTACTTTTTTCAACGGAAACTACGGCTACGGGTCAACCCAAGGGCATTGGTCTTTCGCTCTGGCGATTCAACATCGGGGCCGGCACTGCCGAGCAGGGAAAAGAAAGCGGTATCCGGGACGAATGGCGTAGGGCCGAAGGCTTCTTACAGGATGATGGAAGCTACAACTGGAACAAACAACAGGGGCAACTCTGGTTGCTGGAAGCGGCTAAGAAACGCGGCGTTCAGTCCTTTCTGGCTTTCACCAACAGTCCGCCGGTTCAGTTAACCAAAAATCATAAGGGCTTTGCTACCAACAAGCAGCCTAATTTAGATCCTGCCAACTTCGATAAGTTCGCCGATTTTCTAGCCGGAACCATCAAAGGAGTGAAAAAGAAAACGGGGGTTCTTTTTCAGTACATAAGTCCCGTGAATGAACCGCAGTGGGACTGGAGCGACGGAGGACAGGAAGGAACACCTTTCTTTAATACGGATATTGCGGGCATTACCCGATCATTAAGTAAGGCTTTGCTGAAGGCTAAACTGCCTACAAAAATCTCCATCGCTGAGGCCGGACAGATTGATTACCTGTATTCGGAGCATAACCGAAAAGGACGCCAAAACCAGATCGCGGATTTTTTTACGAAAGGCTCAGCCAATTACGTGGGTAACCTGCCGAATCTGGTCCCTGCCATTTCAGGACATAGTTACTTCACAACTTCGCCTTATGCTAAGGCTGTCGAGAAAAGAAAACAGTTGGCTGCGGCACTTAAACCCGACGTTGGTTACTGGATGTCAGAGTATTGTATTCTGGGGGATAACGAAGGAGAACTCAATGCCCAGGGCCGTGATTTAGGAATCACTCCGGCTTTATACATTGCTAAAGTGATCCATAATGACCTGGTAAACGCTCAGGCCTCGGCCTGGCACTGGTGGTTGGCATTAAGCTGTTACGATTACAAAGATGGATTAGTCTACGTGGATCGGAATGAGAAAGAAGGCAAGTATTACGACTCCAAAATGCTTTGGGCATTAGGCCAATACAGCCGTTTCATCCGTCCTCAGGCCACTCGAATCAAAGCATCGACGGAAACGAATCAGGAAGAGGTGCTGGTTTCGGCTTATAAAAACAAGAATGGTAAAGTCGTTCTGGTGGTCATTAATCCTTCCAGCGAAGCATTTAAACTACAGCTTGATAAGCCTGCCTCACTGAAGTTTTCGAAAAGTTATACTACTTCTCCATCGCAGGATATGGCTGTGGCGAAGGTTTCCTCGTCGGACTTGTCTATCGCTCCCCAAAGTATAGTTACTTTAGTGACTGAGTAAAAAGTGAATGCGTAAAAAAGGCTCGGAATTTCAAAATCCCGAGCCTTTTTCTTTATACATCAATCGCATCGTAAACCACTACTTTGTCCCAGAGGGCACTGCAATCTTTGATGAATTGCTGGTGAATGGGGTGCGTCTGGTAGCTGGCCTGATCTTTCTCATTTTCAAAAAACATAAGTTCAGAAACTGCCCAGCTTTGGTCTACTACATCGCGTTTTTCCGTATTTGCCACGATTCCAATGCGTAATTCCTTAATCGCTTCAATTTTTCTCAAGCTTTTCAAACCCGCAATGATCTTATCACGATCAGCGACGGAACCTGGGTTTTTAAGCCAGAAGAAAACGTGGTGAACGAGGGGATATTTGGCTTTCTCCGTAGGAACGGGGGCGGCCATCGTTGCGGCAGTTCCAGCGGCCAGGGTAAGAGAACTAGCAAGAAAGGTACGACGCGTGTTTTTCATCAAATGGATAATTAGAGTAAATGAAACCGAAATTCAGAATGGAAATGACGGCATCAATAATGTCTGAATCATTACTAATCATAGCTTCCCGAATAAGTTATTCAAAAAAAGCTACTCAATGGATGAGCAATCTATTCATTAAAAGGGGAAAATCCACTTGCATGAAGAGGTTTTCGCAAGGATCAGGTCTTCCTGTCAACTACTCACTAGAGCGAGCTAGTTTGGATGACGAAGCTAGATGGGTTTTAAAAACAAGCAACTAATTTACAGCCCGCTTACCAACCCATGCATTTGAAGACACCAAGGATGTTATCTGCGGTCTGTTGAGGGATGACAGATACGAATGATTGATGTTCCGAGTAAAGCCGGTACTGCGTTAGTCTTTTCGTTAAAAAAGCGACCAGGATGGGTTGATTTTCTCGTTCCGATAAGTCATAGGATACGTTTCCTTTACAATCCATCTTATCCATCATTTTAAGCGAATACTGACTCCCTCCTTCAAAAACGAAATAGGCTTTATCCGTTGATTTGATGCAACCCAGAGCAGGTAACTTCAAATACCATATGTATTCGTTTTTATTCTTCCTGATCGTAAGATAAATGGGGTTCTGATCCTGATCAAAGATTTGAAAGTCAGCTAGTTTAATATATCCGCTGGCAACGGTTCTGACAAACTCATTACAAAAATTTTTAGGCATGGGGGATGCGGAAGCAGATACTTGTGCAGAAGCGTTTCCAAATGCCCAAAGAAGGCACAAGGACAGTACTAATTTTTTCATTAGAAGTGGCGGCAAATACTTAGTGGGTTACAAAAATAAATAGTGACTTTAATATTCAAGACATTAAAGTCACTATTTATCCGTTAAAAAAAGACGGCTTAGACGTATTTATAGATTATTTATTTTGCTAGTTTATCAATAGTTAAAAAATTGATATATTTTTTTATTCATATTGAAATGATTGTAGACATATGCATATAATCAAATATTAATTAATTTTTGATATACTCATAAGTATATGTACTTTAATCAATCGATTCTAACCAACATAAGTGAAGCGACGTGAAACCCGCACCATAAAGTGGACCGAACCGCTGATGGGAATAATTCCTGTTCCTAAAGCAAGCTTAACCGTTGAGTTAGCCGCCAGTCTGATCATGTGATTTCCGCTAGTATTTAATCGAGAACTCAAACCCATAGTGGAATACTGACGTGCAATGCTATTATTGATAACAATATGCGTAAAAAAATGACCTGTTGATGAGCTAGGCGTAATAGAATAGGTGATCTGATAAATACCTCCTTTGATTACTTTAATTGAGGTTTTATCCTCAGGAATCTGGATGTCTTTTGAATACATTAAGGAATCAAAGGCAATAGGAGTTATGGCAAAGTTAGAGCCTGTCAATGTAATACTTTCAGGGTTAACTCTTAAGCCTGAAAAGTAACTGGGGGTGGTTATTTCAGATTGACGAACCAGTTTTTCCCAGGCATTCTCATGGTACGCATAGAAACCTGGTTCGTGGTCGGTTTGGTAAATCATTAGACCCGCAACGGCCGGATTTTTACCGGGACTTCCCGGACGGTTCGCGTAACTTACTCGCGGAATGAGAAGCCCCTTATCCATACGGCAGGTTCCACCTGCCGTATCGTAGGAACGAGATGGAATCTCCCACCAGTGGATTTTTCGATTGGCTCTAAGCGAAGGATAGGCTATGAGCTAACGTTTTCCGCTTGTCATCTCGAACGAAGAGAGAGACCTTCTGTAGAATGAGGCAGGGTTAATGTATTCAAGTTACCGGATGATACAACAAGCTCGAAAAAGGTCATAAGATTCTTCGCTTCGCTCTGAATGACAGACGCTGATTGATGATATAATCCTTCTGGTATGAAATGACCTTAAATGCTAACCGTGTCCCCGGATTGTCATCCGGGTCCATCCAGACCCGGTCTGGATAGACCCAGACTATCCATGTTTAACCCTATCAGAATTATTTTTCGTAAAACTATTGTTACAATTTTAACAATAACCCCAGCGGGGTTCAATATTAGTAGCCCCAGGCTGGATAGCCCCGGATGGAATCCGGGGAGGCAATTATATACCAAACAGTTCCTCTAACGATTCTCTCGAAGTGGGCTATTCTCAATACTAGGCTAGGTACTTATTAAATAAACACAAAATTATTGATGGGCTATGCTTATCAGAAAGGGAGTAAATCAACTTGATCTTTTACAATTGAAATGAATTTATTTGACGGTTTTAAACGGTAATAAGCTCTGTTTTACAACCATTGAATTAAACATTAATGGCGATAAGAGCTTAGGTGTGGAAAGGATCATTAGAAGTCAACTTTGTAGTAAAACAGCGGTAAAAAGCCCAATTGATACTGCCGCTTTAAATAACTCTCCGAAGGAGCTGCTCCGGGGATTGGGACGAAGGTAACGCCCAGCACATTTTTTCTGCCGCTGATGTTGATGAGATCAATGCCGAGCTCATGATTAAGCCCTAAGGCGTTTTTTCGGAAACCTAATTTCAGATCCATTCGAAAGTAATTGGGAAATTGCTGGGTATTACGCAAAGCATCCTGAAAAACGACCTCACGTTGCAAAAGTGAAGCCTCTACATTCAGCGGTCCATAACGTCGACCTCCGGCCCAGGTTACTTTTCCGCCTGCCAGTAACGTCGTACGTTTGCGTTTGCCCACGGGCCATTCGCCGCCCGCCAGGGCATTAAGGGCAAAGCGACTGTTATAATCTGTATTTCGCCAGACCTGATCATTCGCCCGGTATTTTGAATCGTATAGCGAAGCCGTAAACAGTGCGTAATAATTCTTACTAAACTGCTTTTCAAGGGTTAACTCAACGCCGACATTATAACCCACGCCCGTATTTTCGAGAGAATCCGGGAAGGCTCTGCTAAAAGTAGAGCCCTGATTGAGTAAAGAAAACGAAGAAGTCGAAAGAACGGAAACCGGAATCTTAGCCAATCGCTGGTAATAAGTTTCGGCTTTCAGGTGCCAGGTTTCACTCAGGCGACGATTATACCCTAATACCCAATGCTGATTGCGGGTTAGCCCCATATTTTCGTTATAACGTGAATATTGATTCCCCAGCGGTTTTTGAATAAAGTAAGTATAACTCGCCTGCGTCTGATGGTGCATGCCGTAGGCTAAACTCAGCGATTCTTTATCATTGAAGGTATACTGAAGTCCCGCTCTGGGATCAAGCCCTTTGGAATTGGAGTTTAACGTATAAACTAAAGCGTTTATTCCGGCGGTAACGGTTAATCGTTCGCTGGCTTTCACTTTTACCTGAGCAAAGGGCTGCACAAGCCAGGCCGAGGTAGCGTAATCCCAGCGTCGTTCCCAGTAAGAAACCGGAAAACGTGGCTGTTCCCGTAAAATGCTATCAACGTCACTGTAACCAAACCGATCCAGAAAAACACCCGTTTTAAGGGTAGTTGAGGAAGTTAATTTTTTAGTTAAGATTAAATTAATGGAACTGCGGGCATCTTTGAAATCATACCCCATGCTGTAGTGCTTCCCTATCATCTGTCCAGAGGCCGTGTAATCAATCAGGTCGTGATTAGCCCAGCTTCGCAGGCGACTGTGCGAAAAGATGGTTCGCAGATAGGTCGTTGCATTAATCGGGAAGTCGTGTTTCACGCCGACGGTATAACTCGATGAACGGAAGTACTGATCACGGTCTTTGTCGGCATATAAATCTTCCTGCAAATCCTCATTCTTCGAAACAACAATGTTAATAGCACTGGTGCCTCCTATCCCAAACACCGAGAACGTTCCGGCTTTAGCCGTCGGGAAATTGAGTTTGAAGGTTAAATCCTGATAGTTAGGTACGGCAGAAGTGCCAATCTGAATACCTAATTTCTGAAAAACATCAAGTGTAGAATAACGATAGGCTACCAGAAAGGAAGAACGATTTTTCCGGGAAATAGGCCCTTCCAGCACTCCCTCCAAGCCTAAAAGACCTGCCTGAAGTGTTCCTTCTGTTTTTTCATTATTACCCGAGCGAAGGCTCAGGTCAAAGACACCCGCCAAGGCATTGCCGTATTCAGCGGGAAAGGCTCCGGTAAAAAATTCAGAATTTCCCAGGGTTTTACTATTCAGCATGGTAACCGAACCGCCCTGGCTGCCCGGAATGACAAAATGGCTGGGATTAGGAATGTTAACGCCTTCCAGCCGCCAAAGCAAGCCCTGCGGAGAGTTACCCCGAATGACAATATCATTACGCGAGTCGTCAGAACCCTGTACGCCCGCGAAGTTGGAAGCCATCCGGGCGGGATCATCCCGGCTGGCGGCATAACGCCCCGTTTCTTCCACTGAAAAAGGTTGAGAGCTGAGTAAGGCCATCTCATTTTTGGGCGTGGTTCGGCCACTTACCCGTACTTCTCGCAATTGTTGGGTATTACTTTCCAGCTCAATGGCTAAAACAGTTTCTTTGCCGCTTACTACAATCAAGTTGCTGATTTGTTTGGTGTTATAGCCCACGCAGGAAACCCTAAAAGAGCGACGGCCAACGGGTATATTGGTCAATTTGAAGTATCCTTCCGGGTCGGTAATGACACCAGCCCCCGAGCTGGAGTCGTGCATGACTCGAAAGCTTGCTCCGGGCAAGGCAGATTTGGTTTCGGCGTCTACCACGCGACCACGTACGGTTTGCGTTAGATTTTGGGCAAATGCAGCATGGGTAAAGAGTAGAAAAAATAAGTAAATATATTTCATAGGCGAAGCCAGAAAATGCAGTTGGAGTGATGCTAATTTTCCTGCAAGAAATACAAACTTCAGGAGAAAAGTTATATGATCTTCCTTATAGAATTTTTTCTATAAGAAAATGCCCAATCGGTTAAAGGATCTTCTAAAATTGATAATCGTCGGAATCTGGTGCGAGTCCTGGCTTCTGAAATCATCACCAGTTGAGAGTCGAAAGGTAAGAGGAGAGACGTTTGCGTTACTAACGCGAAATAATAGGTGGTAGGAATACAAACACCTGCCGAACGAAGGGAGTGAAAGCATAACAGGAACCCCTTTGTCTTTGATAAACAAGATTCGGTATTCACCTCTGCAATTCCGTAGAAATACTAAAGATTTCAATTCTTTTGGGATTATTGTGTCCCGCTGGTCCGATATTCGTTGCATCATTTCTACTAAACCTCTTGAAACATGTTCAGTCGATTTTCACTTTTTTGTTTCTTTACGTTAGTTAGTTTGCAAAGCTTACGAGCTCAGGTCATGAGCGATTCGCTTCAAATTGAAGGAAATTACCGGACCTTTTACTTCAATAAACCTGCCACCACCGAAAAACCTCAAAATCTGGTTTTCGTCATGCACGGATCAGGAGGAAATGGTCGCGACATGATGCGTTCGACCGAGGCGATGGAAAAAGAAGCAAAAGCTTCCCACACTTTAGTGGTCTATCCCAGCGGCTATAAACGCTACTGGAACGAATGCCGTAAAGCGTCTCCGGCTCTGGCCAATAAGGAAGACGTGAACGAGCAGGCGTTCTTTGCGGGCATGATCGGCTATTTCAAAAAAAAATACGGAGTTAATCCCAAGCGTGTTTTTGCGGTGGGTACTTCAGGGGGTGGACACATGGCTTACAAACTGGCTTTAACCATGCCTGAACAATTTCGGGCGGTTACGGCCATTATCGCCAATTTACCCGATACGGATAACATGGACTGCGTACCGGCGGGTAAGGCGGTCCCGATTATGATTATCAACGGGACAGAAGATAATGTAAACCCTTACCAGGGCGGGGTCGTTGACTTAGGACCAGCTATGAACATGGGCCGGGTACGTTCCACCGAACGATCCTTGGCTTACTGGGCTGATTTGGCGGGTTATCAGGGAAAACCCAAGCTGGAAAAACTTCCCGATACGGACCCAAACGATGGCCGAACGATTGAAAAATATTCGTATCAGGCCCGAAATAAACCAGATGTGATTTTATTGAAAGTAATTGGCGGGAAACACGATTACCCCCATGACATTGATGTACACGTAGAAGCCCTTCGTTTTTTTCTACGTCAGAACTAAGGAGGTTGATTCAAAGGGTACGCACATGAATGTAAAAATCTGGATTCTTTACGTCTGGTTTACTATGCTTGCAACGTCTGGTTTGGCTCAGTCCATTCATCCCGATATTCTGGAAAAACCCTGGGCGGCTCACTGGATTTCTCCTGCCAGTATTTCTCCTCAGGGTTACGGGGTCTATCTGTTTCGGAAAACGCTTCGGTTACCCATCCGGCCCGAGCAATATATAATTCATATTTCTGCGGATAACCGTTACAAGCTTTATGTAAACGGTAACCTTGCTTCCATGGGGCCCATTCGGGGCGATTTGCAGCACTGGCATTACCAAACGCTGGATATTTCAGGTCTTCTGAAAGACGGAGATAACCTCATTGCGGCGGAGGTTTGGAATGAAGGAGAATTCCGACCCGAGGCCCAGATTTCGCTTCGAACGGGATTGATTATTCAGGGGAACACTGCGAGCGAGGCCGGAATTAACACGAACGAAACCTGGAAAACGTTTCAGCAGACAGATTATCAGCCCATTCCAGTGAAAATGCAGGCGTATTACGTAGCAGGTCCGGGCGAATTTGTAAAGATGAATTCAGCCCTTAGAAACTGGAGAAACGCTGATTTTGATGACAGCCGCTGGGCTGCTGCCCGATTACTCATGCCGGGTGTGCCTAAAGATGTGAAAGGCGGTTTTGGGACGGTCAGTGGCTGGATGTTAACCCCGGCGACCATTCCCGAAATGGAACTCAAGCCGCAGCGTTTTGCTCAGATTCGTCGGGCGGCTGGTGTCAGAATTCCCGAAGGTTACCCGGCGAAAGTCTCCGCCTTAACCATTCCTGCCCACTCCACTGCAACGTTGTTGTTTGATCAGGGAGAGTTGACCAATGCTTATCCCGTTCTTTCTTTTCAGGGTGGAAAAGATGCGTCGATCACCTTGCACTATACTGAAGCTCTATATTCGAAATTTCCCGTCAAAGGCAATCGAAATGAGGTAGAGGGGAAAGTGATCATAGGAAGGAAAGATAGCTTATTGGCGGATGGAAGTCCGGCACAACGCTTTACTACCCTTCAGTGGCGGACTTTTCGTTACGTCGAAGTGAAGGTCATTACCAAAGACGAACCGCTTATTCTGGAGGATTTTAGCAGTGTGTTTACGGGTTACCCGTTTACCTATCAGGCCCATTTTGAAAGTGACCAGCCTGAATTATCGCAGATTATCAAAGTAGGATGGCACACCGCTCGCCTTTGTGCGGTAGAAACGTATATGGATTGTCCGTATTATGAGCAGTTGCAATACATCGGCGACGCCCGCATTCAGGCTTTGATTTCGCTTTATAATACAGGTGATGACCGACTAGTAAAGCAGGCTCTTAGTCAAATGGATCAATCCCGACAGCCGGAGGGAGTTACCCTCAGTCGCCATCCTTCTTACACGCCGCAGTACATTCCTACCTTCTCCTTGTGGTATATCGGGATGCTGCATGATTACTGGAAGTATGGGAACGATCAGGCTTTTATCAAAGCTAAACTGAACGGCGTACGCCAGATTCTTGCCTATTTCCAGCAGTATCAACAGCCAGACGGTTCATTAACGGGTCTGCCTTATTGGGTGTTTACGGATTGGGTAACGGCCAGCGACTGGAATGATGGCGTCGCTCCGAAAAGCAAGGATGGGAGCTCCTGTGTGGTGGATTTACAGTTACTATGGGCTTATCAGGCAGCGGCTGAGCTGGAAAGGGAATTAGGTTATGAGGAAATCAGTCGTCGGTATGTTAAGCAGGCTGAAGTATTAAAAGCGTCTGTTAAGCAAAAATATTGGGAGCCTCGACGGAAGCTTTTTGCGGATCGAATGGAAAAAGACCGATTTTCCCAGCATAGTAATGCACTGGCGATTTTGACTGGGGTTGTAACCGGAGCGGAGGCAAAAGACCTGGCTCAACGCCTGTTACAGGACCATAACCTAGCTCCTGCCTCCATCTATTTCAAGTACTATTTGCATCAGGCCTGTATTCGGGCTGGCTTGGGGAATGAGTATCTGCAATGGTTGGGAAAATGGCGTGAAAACCTGTCCATGGGACTAACAACCTGGGCCGAAATGTCAGATATTAACGAGTCTCGCTCGGATTGTCATGCCTGGGGCTCCAGTCCTAATATTGAGTTATATCGAACGGTTTTAGGCATTGATAGCCAGTCTCCGGGATTTAGTGAAGTAAAAATTGAGCCCCATTTGGGTAACCTGAAAAAAGCATCGGGGACCATCCCGCATTCCCGAGGTCCCATTACGGTGTCCTACGAACTACAGGAGTCGGAATGGCAGATGATTATTCAGACTTCTATCCAAGGAGAATTCATCTGGAAAGGAAAGAGTTACCCTCTAAAACCAGGAAGTAATACGTTCCATATAAAAGAATAAGTTAACCAAAGGGACAAAGTGACAGCTTGTCACTTTGGTTTTATTGATTAGGTAACTTGTAGTCAAGAATTGGTAGAATTTTAATTCTAAAGTAAAAGTTTATTAATTGATAACTAAAACTCTGAATTTCAATTGTTTGTACGCGATTTATGAAAAGCTTTGCAAGGTAGAAAAGCTTTATGAAAATCAAAGAATGATAGAGCTTACTTCCATTGATGAACCCGGCTTTAATTCTGTTGTGTTACTTTAGTAGTTCTATTTTCTACACTCCTTTATGCCTGATTTTCGCTTGAAAACAAGCCTAGGCGTTTCATAGTTTTGTTTTTGAACGTAGATCACGCCCTTAAAAAAATGACTAAACCTATCCTGACTCTATTGGCTGCCGCCGTAGCCCTGGCTTCCTGTTCAGAAAAAAAGCCTTCGCACGAAGGTTCTGCCGATAGTACGTTGGCCCCCGTTGAAACCAAGGAGCCTAACTCAGCTTACAAACCGGCTTTCGAAGGACAAACGCGTATTGCGGGTGTCAAAACTTCAACCCCTTACGAATCAAAAGCCATTAGTGATGGCCTGAAAAATCCCTGGGGTATTACCAGCCTGCCCGATGGTCGACTCATCATTACTGAGAAATCAGGGACGATGCGTATTGCCAAAGTGACGGGTGAACTGAGCGAACCTATTACGGGGATTCCAACTGTTAATCCTGATGGCCAGGGTGGTTTGCTGGGTATTCGGGTAGACCCCGATTTTGAGCAAAATCGCATGATTTACTGGGTGTTTTCTGAAAAACGCCCTGACGGTAATCTGACGGCTGTAGCGAAAGGAAAGCTTTCGGCTGACGAGAAAAAGATTGAAGGAGCAACGGTTATCTACCGGGCTACCCCCGCCTATAAAGGCGATTTACACTATGGAGGACGCATTCTGATTGACAAAGATGGAAATCTCGTGGTCAGCACTGGTGAGCGTTCAGATACCGTTACGCGTCCGCAGGCTCAATTTCTGAATTCAAGTCTGGGGAAAGTCCTGAAAATTACTAAAGACGGGAAAGCCGTGGCTGGAAACCCCTTCGAAGGAAAAGCGGATGCTAAACCTGAGATTTATTCATACGGTCACCGTAACGTACAGGGGCTGGCATTCCACCCGGTTACGGGTGATCTTTGGGAAACCGAATTCGGTCCTCGGGGTGGCGACGAATTGAACCGCATCGAGCCGGGTAAAAACTACGGCTGGCCTACAATCACGTACGGGATCGAGTACGCCGGACCCAAAGTAGGCGAAGGTATCCAGCAAAAAGAAGGGCTCGAACAGCCTGTTTATTACTGGGACCCCGTCGTTTCTCCCAGTGGAATTACCTTCTATACGGGTGATGCTATTCCTGAGTGGAAAAATAATCTTTTCATCAGCGGATTGAGCAGTACACACATTGCCCGACTGGTGATTGAAAATAACAAAGTCGTTGGCGAAGAACGCCTCCTTGAGAAAGAAGGCCAGCGGTTCCGGGACATTACCCAAGGTAAAGACGGAGCTTTGTACGCGATTACGGATCAGGGGAAACTGTATCGAATCTCTAAAAAGTAGTCTGAGTATTTTTCGATAACACAAAAAGGAGCATTTGGAAACAGTGCTCCTTTTCTATTATTGAAAATTAAATCCTATATTAATGAGTGCTACATCAAGAGGTAATCATGAGAAGCAACCTACATTTTCTTAGGCTATTTATGTAAAAAATTCATTTAAAATAAAAAATTATATAGTTGAGTTTAAATTTAATGTGGTTATTTAAGTACTTATTGCTAATTATGGACAGCCTTGATAGGGGAACCTACCTGAGCTGGTTCATATTTTTAGCATTTTATCCAACACGATCAACCTTATTAAAGTACAGTGTCTGAATACATGGAAAATATATATGAAGACCTACCGACCTATGCCTTTTTGCAGGGCGGGGGGGAAATGGGAGAGTTAATTCGAACCTATGACTGGTCCAGTTGTCCGTTGCAGACGCCCGATCAGTGGCCTTCCAGTCTTAAAACGATTATCCCGCTCATTTTACATGCCAAAGTCCCCATGTTTGTGTGGTGGGGTAAAGAACTTATTCAATTTTATAATGATGCCTACCGGGATCTGCTGGTTGCCGGTGGTCGGCATCCCCATTTTCTTGGGAAAAGTGCTTATCAGTGCTGGCCTGAATCCTGGGGGATTATTAAGCCTCTGATTGATCAGGTGTTGGAGGGTGAGGGGGTGTATATGGAAAATCTGCTCATACCACATTATCGATACGGCACTTTACTCGATTCCTATTGGACCTTCGGTTATAGTCCAATCTATGATGAGGAAAATCATCCTGTAGGAGTATTGGTTAACTGCACCGAAACTACGCAAACCGTGGTAAGCCAGCAGCAATTGGAAATCAGTGAAGCATTTTCTCAACAGATATTTCATAGTTCGCCAGTTGCCAAATGTGTATTTATGGGCGAAAATATGGTCATTCAGATGGTGAATGAAAGCATGTTAACGCTTCTGGGCCGGGACCGATCCATTATTGGGAAAACATTCATGGAAGTCGTGCCTGAACTGACGGTTACCTCCCTTATGGGTCGATTGCGGCAGGTTTTGGCAACGGGAGAAACGTATATTCAACCCGAAGAAAAACAGGAACTGATTCGGTTTGGGCAACCCTATACCGGTTATTACCACTATACCTGCTCCGTACTCAAAAATGAAATCGGAGAAAATACGGGTGTAATTGTTGCGGTCATTGAAATAACTGACCAGGTTCGGATCCGGCAACAGGTGGAAGAACGGGAGGCTCAATACCGTGACCTTTCCGAACATCTGGAGCAGGTGGTGAAATTCCGCACGGAGGAACTGGAGGCAACCAATGAAGAATTGGTAAGTTCTAACGAAGAGTTGCAGGAATTGAATAAGCAATTGCAACGGGCAAATGACCGGTTACAGCAATTTGCTTATGTGGCTAGCCATGATTTACAGGAACCCCTTCGAAAAATTCAGACCTTTAGTTCTTTACTCAGTCAGAAGTACGAGCAGCAATTCGATGAATCGGGACTGATGATGCTTTCGAGGATGTATAAAGCTGGAGAGCAGATGTCAACCTTAATTAATGATCTGCTTGCTTATTCGCGGCTCATATCTCCTTCCGATGAGTTTAACACCATTTCGTTGCAGCAAATCATCACCTCAGTCCTGGAAACGCTGGAACTCACCATTGAACAGTCTGGTGCCATCATCAGTATTGAACCTTTGCCCACGGTCAGAGGAGATGCGATGCAACTGGGACAGCTCTTTCAGAATTTGATTTCGAATGCTCTGAAATTCACCAAAAGAGACCAGATGCCCCGTATTAGTATTGCGGCTGAATTAGTACTGGAAAAGGATTTTCCAAAATCACTTAAACCTACTGCTAAAGCGGAATGCTATCATCTGATACGCGTAAAAGATGAAGGGGTTGGTTTTGATTCTAAGTACGCCAGCCGAATTTTTGGGGTATTCGAACGCCTGCACAGTAAACAGGAATTTGCAGGTACGGGTATTGGCCTGGCTATTTGTCAGCGTGTAGTAGAGAATCACGGTGGAGCGATTTACGCGGAGAGCGAAGTAAATAAAGGAGCTACCTTCCACGTATATCTACCAGCGTAAGCTGTTAACTACCCTGAGTCGGCATCACCCATGATTTATATAATTGTTGCCAGACTTGCTGTAAACCTTCAAACGTAGGAGGTTTGCTGATAAAACTACTGACTCCATTGTCGTAAGCCTGTCGGATCGTAGACTCAGTCGTGGTGGTAGATAGCATGATTACGGGTATTTTAGACCAGCTGGAAGAGTTCTTGAGTTCCCGTACAAACTCCATGCCGTCCATGAAAGGCATGTTCAAGTCAGTTATAATCAGGGCTGGAGGCGTCTCCATCGTTTCCAGCATGTCAAGGGCATTTTCTCCATCCCGGGCAAAAGCCAGTTGGCAGTTCAACTTGGACTTATGCATGGCTGTTTCGAGCAAGAGGCGGTCATCATCATCATCTTCAACAACCAGAATAACAAAGGAGCTAGACATAAATTTATAAGAGCGGGGTAGTAGGGTAGTAGGACCCAAAATGGGAATAGTAATTATTTACTAACTGGACAAAAATACACTTAATCTTATTAACTCTATTTTCATTTGCTAATTTTCTGACTTATGTAGACCTATATCACATCAATTAGTGATTAGCATAGATCAGATGAATGTGTAAAGTAATAAAAATGGATCACTATTAAAACAGAGGCCTGACCGTAATTAATTCACAGGATGTATTTTACAAAAACACCGAGAGATTAGGTTTTGAACTAGTATACCTATACGCCTTTGAACTACTAACAAATAACGGTGATTCGTTATGCTATTCATTACTTATTATCGTTGATATAAAAGACTTCAAAACTTGTATCAGCCGAAACCTCCTGAATTTTCCCTACTTGTAAACTTTCAGCGAAAACCCGGTAAGGCTTGTTCTGTGTTTTCATCAATTTCAGGTATTCAGGAACCTGAAGGGGCTGCTTTACACTTTTCAATTCAGTTAAGAAGGCAAGGCCAACAGGCTATCTATTAAATTTTGTAACGCTTACAATGTATTTTTTCATTGATGAACTGAATCGGCTAATAATTAGCTTATTAGCATAGATAAAACTAAGTTTTGTGCATTCATTCTACGCTTCATCAATGAACAGAAACACGTACAAGTAGGCCAGAATGGATGCCACAAAACCAAACATAAATATGTTATAGGCAATGCGAAGAAGCTTATATTTCTTACCTAAAACCACACCCAGATAATAAATATCACGAGTCATACTGCCGTATAAAAAATCGGAATTATGCATCATGGCCGAGATACCGTGTTCGTAATCTTTAAGACTCATGTTATAAAAGTTGCCGAAGAATAGCAAATTCGCTTTTTGCTGCTCAATGTCTTCCCGGCTAAAGGTCCCCTGCGTAACGTTAGGTCGCGTTGCCAGTACGGAAAAAATGATGGTAAGGACTGCCGTTGATAAAAACAGAGCCGTAGGGGGAATCAAAGAAGGGTGATTTTCAAGACGATGCGAAAGCACCGACACCACAACCGACACCATGATCGAATTGACGGAAATCATGATGTTCGCTTTACTATCCGCAATTTCACTCAGTCGAAGGTGATTGGAAGAGGTAGTGCGGAACATCGTTTCGATGCCACGTTCGGGGTTATCTTTCTTTTTCTTTTTTTCAGGAACTTCTGTTTGCTCTTTTTTATCCTGTTTTTCCAGTAAGCGTTCAAGGTTGGCGGTTTTACCCGACTGGTAGATGCTGCGGGCGTAGTGGGTGAAATACTGGTGATTCTGAAAAAACAGTATATTCGCTGTTCGCCAGTCTGCTCCCGAAAGCGTATAGCCCTTCAGTAATTCTACTTCCTGCCGTAGCAGTTTCGATTTTTCTTTGTAATCAGCACTAGCCAGGTGACACAGATCGGCATCGCAGATGATTTCTTCAAGCAAAGTATTCGGTTTTTGAGGCATCCGGGTGGCTAAAATGCAGGCCCGAACCTGAGCTATGAAAGAGTCACTAAAGCCTTTCTTGTTCAGATAATCGGCGGCCAGTTCAGCACTTTTCTGTTCATGCTCGGCGGCTGAACCATAGAGGTAACCCAAATCATGAAACCACGCGGCTGCCATCACGATCTGATAAGGTTCTGTACTCAACTGATAATGCTGACTGAGGGTATGCACCGCTGCTACGACTTCCCGTGTATGCGTTAGGGTATGATAGACCAGCTCAGGGACCACTCGATCCTGATACGTCTGAACGACATGTGCTTCAACCTGAGAAAGATCCAACTCCATCATTACATCAATTTTTTTGGTAAGGTAAAAGGTTTATGCTTAAAAACGGAAACCCAGCGAAGCATACGGTAACGCACCTTCGTTGGAAAAAGCCACAGAGGCATTAAAAATCAGGAGTTGAGCTGGTGAAATATACAGCCCGGCTCCGTAACCATCGTGCCATTTTTGGGAGGTTTCATTCCTGGCCCATACGCGACCTACGTCATTGAAGAGGGTCAAACCAACCGTTCCCGGGAATAAATAGGAGTTGAAATCAAAAAGCTTCGTTCGCAGTTCGATATTATGATAGACCATTTTATCTCCGGCAAAACGGTACTTTCGAAAACCGCGAAGGTTATCTTGTCCACCGAGGTACTGTAACTGATAAAAGGCTGGGTTTCCGTACGTTAATCCTCCGCCCAAACGATTCACAATCACAAATCGGGCCTTTTGGCTGAAACTGGCATGAATACTAAGATCCGTCGTAAACTGACTCAAATGATTGCGGTCATTACCAAAACCCTGCAACGTGGTTGCCCGCGTGTCCCAGTGCAGTCCCCGGGTAGGCAGGGTGGGGTGATTCCGATTATCAATTAAAAACGAGGCCTGAAACCCAGCGTAGGCCTGTTGCCGCAAAAAGGTTCGGTTTTCAGGTAAGGTGTTTAGATAATCTTCCAGAAAGCGGCCTCTGTTGTCTTCAAGATCTACGTTGAAATACTGAAAAACCGGGCCAGCCGTAACCTGTACCTGCTGACTCAGGTTTCGTTTTAAGGTAACGGCAACCGTGCTCAAGTCGTAACGCGTCCGGTAGTATCGGATGCGGCGATTTTTATCATAGGCCGTTTCATTTCCAATGCCAAAAAAGTTGGTAACGTTATCCGGGGCTCGCAAAATAGCATTAATCCAGAGATCATTTTTCCCAAGTACGTTGGTGAAAATTCCGTCGTATTTAATGGCGGTAGCGTTGGTGGCCAGGGCATGACTGATTAACAACCGATTCATGGAGACATAGGGAGCCTTGCGGAAATGATGCTTCGTCAACTGAAATCCGGCCCCAAGCAAAACGCCATCGTCCACGTTAAAGCCCGCTGAAGCTAAGGGAGCGAGTCGATCGTACTGAAAGGCGTGCGTATCGAAGTGGTTAATACTGGCCGAAGTCGAGGTATGAATCTGAGCGTTTTGACTGCTCGGGAACGTATTATTTTCCGTGGAAAGGTCATAAATCAGATTTTCAGATTTTTTGCTTTCGTTCACCTGATACCGATCCGAACCCGGTCCGCCGATCATGCGTATTTTTATTTTTCGGGATGATTTTCCCGTCACTATAAACTGATCGTTGCCCGCCTGTCCATACACGCGAATTTCGCGGGTTTGTTTGGGGTCAAAAAGGCGGGAATAAAGTTGCTGTTTAAGCGTACTGTCTTTGCCAATCTTGAAAATGTGAAGAGCTATTTTGCCGTCATTCTGGTGTTCAATACTGAAACGCTCCATCTTATCCGAAGCGGCAATGTCTACTTCTTTGGCTAAAAAACGATAATAGGTAAGGCCATACTTTTGCAGGCGATCCCGGCGGGCTTTGAGCGTTTTTAAAATTTCATCACCCGATTGCCGGCGAATAGGATCGGGCAAGGTCTGGATGGCTTTTTCAAACACCGCATCGCTCCAGGCCGATTGAAGCTTGGCAATCGTCTTTTCCCAATCGGCCTGACTTAAGTTATTCAGAAAGAGCCGATCAAAGTAACGGGCATTGTACATGAAACCGTTCACGTTGGACAGATTTTCCCGAAAACCCTGAAATTTGGGCTGAATCCACGAACGGGAAGCGATATACGGGAATAAACCATCAGACTTGAAAAAGACCTGATCGCGGTCACGGGGGACGGGCTGATAGACTTTCCCGTTTTTAGTTTTATGACTAATCCAACGCCATTGATCCTCGTGCCGATCCCAGTCGCCTATCAATAAATCCAGGAGTCGAGCCTCCAAAACGGCTTGTTGGTCAACCTGATTATCATTGTCTTTCTGTAAAGCTTCCAGCAATTTCGGCGTACTTACGCTTTTGTCCGAATCAGGATTGCGTTCCTCCAGCAAGCAAACGGTATTGGCAAAGTCAACGCCATACATGCCCAGGGCTGGATCATCGGGCACAAAAAAGAGCCGTGGGTGGGCATGTGGTACCGCCGCCGCCTCGGCCAGAACTGGAACTACCAGCGGAGCAAAGGGAAAAGCCGCCGAAATTTGATCCTGGATGACATCGCGGGCAACGGTTTGGCGGAGGTAATCGGGAAGGGCTTTTTCGGGGGCTTTCTGGATGGTTCGCAAAACCCATTCTTTACCGGAAGCGTCTTTCAGCCGTAACGATTTCGTTTGCTGGCCGCCGCCGCGTTGGAGAATCATAAATCCACCCTCCACCTTGTTAATGTCAAAAACCGGAAAGGAAACGGGCGTAGCCCAGGTTTTTCGGTAATTTTCGCCAAAAAGAAGCCGATGAAATCTGCTGACTTTATCGTAATCCGACGCGATAGAAACGTGAACCGAATCAGGCCAGGTTTGGGTGGGCGTTCGAGTAGAATTTGATGGCGTTGTCAAGTTAATTCTGAAAAGTGTAGCCGAGTGAGCCAGCGTAGCCTCGGCGGCTTCATTAACCGTATAAAAATCTGACCGAACGCGGCCATCCGTTAATTCATCAAGAACGACATAACCCCATTCGCCACTCACGAATGAAGCTTTCTTACCCTTTTTTACCCGTTCCCGATTGATGCCTGACCCACTGACAATGAAATTCCGATTATGATCAACGATGTGTTGGAGGGCATGGTCGTGTCCTGAGACAAACACGACGTTGGGGGCGGGCTCCAGGGCCTTTTCCAGCACTTGGGCCATGTGTTTGTAAATAGGGTTGGGTAAATCCTGAACCGTTCCAAACACACCCCGGGCAATCGGATAGATGGAACCGATGAGGGGTAAAGGAATGTAAAGCTTGGGGTTTATATCCGTCAGCGGAAAAATATGTTGCTTTAGCGTATAGTAACCTCCGTGAATGCCATAACTACGAAAGGGCTGGTGCGTAGCCAGAATAATACCTTTATCTTTATTCAGGTAAACCAGTTCCGAAAGTCGGGCGACCACTTCATCCTGGGTTTTACAGGCACAATCCGATTCTTTCCCCGGCTTTTCGTTAGGGTGTAACCACCATTGGGTATCAATAATAATCAATACCAGATGATCATTGAGGTTCACCAGTTCCGGTCCGGGGCAGCCGCCTTTGGGCAAGAGCTGTATATTGGGAGCGTGCAAACTGTCAAGCCACTGGCCCTGCCGTTTGATTTTTTCCCATCCGTCGGCGTGATCTTTGCTCCAGTCGTGGTTACCTGGAATGAATAGAACCTGAGACGATTTGTTGAGCCCTAAGGCAGCCTGGTACCGCAAAATCGTTGTTAGTGAATCATAATCCGGCGAGCTTGAATCAGATAAACCTCTGGGATATACGTTATCTCCCAGATACAAAAGTGTCGTATGTAGATCGTCAAAGGAATACCGATTGCGAACGGCATCTACCACCGGATTTTTCCCCTTGTATAACCGCCCCGCATCACCAATTAATACCAACCGATGCCGAACCGAATCAGGTCTGGTCTGCTGAGCGTAGGTAAGGCCCGATGAAAGGAAGAAAGCTAATCCTAAGAATGCTATTAATTTATATAAGTTCAGGAAGGTATTCATCCGTTCATTATCTGATGTTATAGTCTGACCTGTTCCAGTTGTAAATCCTGCACCGGGGCCGAGTTTGTATACTGGATTCGAAGTCGAATGGCTTTCAGGCCTACTAGTCCCTGAACGGGTTCAAGTTCAAGGTATTCAATTTCAGCCGCAATCTGATTTTTCTCCTGTAACTGATGAATCAGCGGTAAAAAATCCGAAATTTCCTGCTGATTCATGTACACCAGAGCAATCTGGTCGGGCTGCGTCAGGCGTTCTCCACTGCCCAAAACCACGGCTTTATCGATCCGTTTTTTAATAACTTCGTAACGAATGCTGTACGAACCTTCTACATCAAAACGATGCTCGTCTTCGCGGAAACTAATGGCAACGGGTTGAGCATGGGCCAGGATCAACTGCGTGGTTTGCAAAGGAAGGGGCAGATGCGGTAGTAAGCGATGGGTTAACTGAGCCATTTCGATCATGGACGTTAATTGCCACAAACGAAGCCGACGCAGATCATCCGCTACAAAAGGGGTTTTTGGAGCAATGGACTGACCGACATAGATATTATATTCCATGCCGTCCGTCCGGTACTTTTCGAAGTAATGCGGATAGACCGACTGAAGTTTTTGTTCTTCCTGTTCGATGTAACTGTTAACGGTCGAGTTGATCCAGTCCAGACTTTGTTCGTAATCTCGCTGAGCTCGGTGAAAAATCCCGCTCTGCGGATCGGTTTGCCTGAAGTAAGATTCAATTGGCTCCTGAAGTTCTTTCTGAGATTGCTGCAAATGCCGTAAATAGGGGCTTACCTGCTGAATCAAAAACAAAGTAATACTCTCTTCATCATCAGGACTAAGGTCTAGTAGCAGTACATTCTGATAATGCTTATTCCATTCCAGCAAAGCCTCGTGGCGATACTCCCGCTCTCTTACTTTTTCCAGCAATTGCTCAACGCCGGATAATTGCTGGCTCAAATCGTGCCGAACGGCCCGGTGACGTTCACTGGAAGAGTTTCGAATGTCAACGGCTCCGTAAAGTGGATATACCTGCGGAAAACGGACGCGGGCAAGTTCTGGCTGAGTAGGCTTGCGGTTCCCCGCTTTCAGGTATTGCCAGGCTACTTCATTGAATTTCCACTCCACCGCAGGTTGCAGGGACGTAAACCGCTGTCGGATTAACCGATCCACGTTTTTGTTGAATTCATTAATCTGAAACAACAGTAACTCCCGCACTAGTGGCACTACTTTCTCAACTTTAAAGAGGACTTCTTCTCCCAGTGAGTCGGCGTTTTCGGAAGCCATTTCAATAACTCCAATCAATTCATCGCCTGCTTTAATGGGATAAAGCATGAAACTTTTTAATCCGTTGTTATGCAGTAATCGTAACTCTGGTTCAGCAAATTGATTTAAATCGCAAAACAGGTGTGGATGATCGTGCTGCTTTAATCGCTGAGCAATGGTTTTCTGAATGTCAGGCTGTTGAAGTAAATCACCGTGCTGTTCGCACGTTCGAATTTGCGTGAAGAAAACGCTTCGGTTACTAAACTGCGGATGAAAAACGTACGTATCGTTTACCTTAAAGAAAGGCATCAACCCGATATGAATGTCAGGAAGACCGCACAAGTCACGTAAGGCTTTCTCGAAACGGTTATAAATAAGTTCTTCGGAATCCGTTTGTAAATGGATAAAAACCTCTTTCAACTGCTGTAAGGAACTTTCTTCCGTAATGTCTTCCACCAGAAACACACAAAAACCAGAGAGTGTAAACAAATGAAGAGGTAGGGTAGAAGTCATTTGCTCGAAAGAGCGGTACCCTTTCGCAAACTCCACCCACTCATTTTGCAGCGGGGGTAATTCAGATTGATAATACTGTGGCTCTACGAAATTGACATTTACCTTTAGTCGGTAATATTTCGTAATGCCACGTTCCGTTTTCTGAAAGGATATGGATGGAGTTAACTCCTTTATAAACCGAATAGTATAACAGTTTTCCAGAATCAGCTGATAAAAGTAGCGAAGCTTATCCGTGGGATTTTTATGTTCTTCATTCCCCATTTCCAAAGCAGGGGTAATGTATTGGATGAAGGTATCCGAAGCGTGAAAAAGCTCCAGTGGGATGGGGAGTCCAAAGGCATAGGGAATTTCCCGCTCCGTACCCACGATGGGTAACACGCTTAACTTCAGTAACTGGGCAATGGCTTCAAGCTGATCGGGCGTATAGGTTTCCTCAATAGAGTCGGCGGGGATAAGTGGATTTAGTTGTTCCAGTAAATAATCAACCACTTGCGACTGCACGTCGCCGGCGGGAATAGTAGCCTTTCGTTGCGTTAAGTACTTAATAAAAGGCTTGAAAGATAACCGAAGGTCCATCGGATGAGCGGGAATTTCGGGGAGATTCAAATGGGTATCCATTAGCAGGACTATTAATTCATGGCAATTGGAATAATAATTGAAACCGTGGACTTTGGGTTCATTAAGTTGAAAATATTGTATGAAATACGCTTTTTATATGATAAACGAATAGCCTTAGTTTCAAAATAATGCCGCTGTAAAGTAAAAACCTCCCAAATCGGCGAATTTGGGAGGTTTTCTGAGTCAGGACTCTATTAAGGTATCATCGTCGGCCCCGTGTGTGAGGCGTTTGAGTGGTTTGAGTAACAAGAGAATTAATCCGCCAAAAAGTATACAGAAAATGGCAATGCCCGTGAAGGTCTGAAGCTCGCCCCAGTGTTCAGAATACGCTCCAATCATACCCGCCAGCTTCTCGCCGAGTCCGGTTGCCGCCCAGTAGGCTCCCATGATGATCGAAGCATATTGAGCCGGAGCCAGTTTGGTGATGAAAGATAACGCTACGGGAGACGAAGAAAGCTCGCCTATTACGTGAAATAAATAAGCCAGAATGAGCCAGTACATGGCAGCCTGACCCATTTGCTCGTACTGCAGAGCGGCGGCGGTCATGAAGAAAAAGCCGGAACCCATAATCATGGTACCAATGGCCATTTTCGCTAATGACGAACTTTCTTTGCCTTTCAAAGCCCGGCGAGTCCAGAAATTAGCAATCAATGTACCGAGTGAAATAACAAAAAAGCCCGTTAAGGACTGAAACCAGGAAGCCGGAATTTCCATGCCCAATAAGTGACGATTGGTTTTTTGCTCGGCATAAAGGTTCATTAATCCTCCGGCCTGTTCGTAAGCTCCCCAGAACGTAACCACAATCAGGAAAGAAAGTAACAACACCCAGATGCGGTCTTTTTCGACTTGAGTCAGTGGCTGACGAAGTTTGGCCCGATCTTCTGCTTGGGTACTTTTCCCGAGAAAATCACCCACACCCACCAGATGCTTTTGACCCTGAGCGTAGAGAATCAGGCTTAACAACATACCAATGCCCGCCAGAGCAAAGCCGTAGTGCCAGCCGTATTGGTAGGCCACCCAGCCCACCAGAATCGGAGCAAATGCCGCCCCCAGGTTAATGCCGATGTAAAAAATTGTAAATCCCTTATCCCGACGTATATCATGTTGAGCGTATAACCCACCTACCATCGTCGAAATATTAGGTTTCAGCAAGCCTACACCGAGTACAATCAGGAAAATACCGCCGTAAAAGGCCTGCATGTTCTGAAAGGCTAATGTTAAATGCCCTAATGCCAGCAGTAACGCTCCAATTAAAACGGTTTTTTTCTGCCCTAAAAAGCGATCGGCGAGGTAGCCGCCGGGCAAACTGGCCATGTAGACGCTAAAGCCGTACCAGCCATAGAAAGTAAGTGCTTCAACATTGGTCCAGCCGAGTCCGGGGTTCGCACCGGTAACTGAAGCGGTGAGGTATAGAACCAGAATGGCACGCATGCCGTAGTAACTGAATCGTTCCCAAAGTTCGGTCATAAAAAGGACAAAAAGACCTTTCGGATGGCCGAACCACTGGGCTTGTGAAGGAGGCGTCATTCGTTAATGAGATGAGGGGAAAATGGAAAAATTAGGATTAGGGGCGGGGTAACAAATCTTGAATGTACATGGGGATTCCCGAAAATCGCTTATTAAGCTGCCGAATATAATGAGTTTTTAAGTTTTGAAAGCGGGGAATGTGCTATATAGTCAGGAGGCGTTCTGGTCTGTTTTAAAACAATCGATGTAGACCGTGTACTTATAAAACTCACGATTTATGTGAAAATTTTCTGCTTTCCTTTTTCTGTCTAGTGAAAAATGGAAGGTAGTTTATGCAGTCATTGCTAATGTTTTTTTCAACGAATGCAGGGGTATATCGTAGAAGTACGACTAGAGGGAGGTTACTGAAAAGAGATAGCGAATCATGTTTCAACTAAGCTGGCATTCGATTTTTGAGTACAATTCTAAAACTTCAACACTATGAAAGGATTAGGAATTGGGCTTATCGTAATCGGAGCCATTATGGTCATCTGGACCGGATTTTCGTACACCAAAAAAGAAAAAGTGGTTGATGTAGGACCAATCGAAATCTCAGCCGATAAAAAAGAATCTGTTAACTGGCCGCCTTATATCGGTGGATTGCTGGTGCTGGGCGGAATCGTTATTGTGGCTACTGCGAAAAAAAGCTAATAGGGGTGATTGTCACAAATCGCCTCAACTTTGGCACTTTCAGCATCTTCGACAAGGTTAGGTTTGTCGTATCAAACGACACAAACCTATGGCAACTTTTGAGAAGATAACCACCGAAACGCTCATTAACGCACCCGTTGAAAAAGTATGGAAACTATGGAGCGAACCCGAACATATGATGCAATGGAACACGGCTTCTGAAGACTGGCATACAACGCAGGCAACGAACGATTTGCGTACGGGCGGTACGTTTTCATCCCGCATGCAAGCAAAAGACGGCAGCTTTGGTTTTGACTTTAGTGGAACGTATACCGAGGTAATTCCTCAGTCGCTGATTGCCTATGTGCTTGGAGATGAGCGTACGGTGACCATTACTTTCTCAGCCAAAGGCGATCAGACGCTAGTGGTAGAAACGTTCGACGCAGAGACTACGAATCCAGTCGCCATGCAGCAGGAAGGCTGGCAGCGTATTCTGGATAATTTCAAGAAATACGCTGAGCATAACTGAGTTATTTTGAAGAGTATCGATTTGCCCTATTGCTGCCAGCTGAAAAGCTGGCAGCTTTGTTTTTGGGATAATCAAAATAGGTTTGATGTTAGTTTTTTGGGTTTACTAGTGGCTCAGGCTGCCAGCAAAAGGGCTGGTAGCGGCACTAGATAACTCTGCTATTGAAGATCTTCCAGCTATAGCTTTCTAGCTAATGTAGCCGCTGCCAGCCTTTCTGCTGGCAGCATTGCTTGGGGATAATTAAAATAGGTTCGATGTCGGGTTTTGAGTTTAGTAGGAGCTCATGCTGCCAGCAAAGCCTGGCAGCGGCATTACTGGGGTAGCTGTTGTCCTAACAATTATTGCCGCCAGTTTGACCCGACCAGCTTTTCCGCTGGCAGCGGAATTCAATAAGCATTTAAACATCACTACACTAACGGCAACTGTATTATTAGGGGTGTGCTTTTTCGGCTTTATATCTTAAAGCAGTCCAAGTCAGATTCGTAATCCTAACCTAAGCCAATCTTCCTTCCAGAACCGGGCGTTTATCTTCGATGTTGTCAATAATGGAAAGACTGCGGCGGAATTTAAGGGTGACCTTATCGCCTTCGATGTGGACACGCAATGTATCATAATGAGCCGATTCGATGTAGCGGAGGGTAATCAAAAACGTTTGCTCATCACTCCAGGCTCCACTGGTTGCCAAGCGGGTTGGTAACTCTTTAGGTAAGGTAGAACGGGTTAACTTCAGGGCAGTTAGGGGCAGGCTGGTAGAGCCTAACTTCCAATAGCCAATCCCTCCTTCAATGCGATGTTCACGAGTACCGTCTTTCAGCATTAACGTAAAATCTTTTCCATGAAAATTTAACTGAACCTGACTGATGCCCTGAGCATTCGACTCGACTGAAATTTTCTTACCGCTAAGGGTAGCCGCTAATGGAGAAGTGGGCGAACCCGGCGTAAGGGGTAATGCCAGCGAAGTAAGTTTTTTCTTTAATTCCTGCTGTACTCCAGCCGATCCCGATTGCCCAACGGCGGGAAGAATATGATTCCAAACCGCATTCAGAATGCCTTGCATGTTACCACTTTCACTGGTCGTTACCACCACCATTTCTTTTTCAGGAATGACGATACAAAACTGGCCGAAAGCCCCGTCGCCCCGATAGGCATTATGCCGGCATCGCCAGAATTGATACCCGTATCCCTGTAACCAGTCGTTACTTTCTTTGGGCTGATTGCCTCCTTTGGATTCCACCTGAGCCTGGGTCGCTTCCTTAATCCAATCGGCCGGTATTAGTTGTTTACCCTGCCATTTGCCTTCCTGCAAGTACAGTTGTCCAAATTTGGCAATGTCCTCGGTGCGGAGTCTCAATCCCCAACCTCCGGTATTAATCCCTCTAGGGTCAATTTCCCAGTCGGCTCCGGTAATGTCTAGGGGTTTGAATAACCGAGGTGTCAGGTAATCCAGCAGTTTTTCTCCCGTTAACTTTTCGATCAGGGCCGAGAGCATGTAAGTCGCTCCGCTGTTATAGAAGTAGAAGGTCCCCGGCTGGTGCTGAACGGGTTGTTCAAAAAAGGCCTTTACCCAATCATCGGTTTGTGAAATGGGTCCAGTTGTATCCTTATCATGGCCCGTTGACATGGTTAATAAATCTTTCACCCGCATGGCGGCTAGGTTAGCACTAACACTGGTGGGAGCTTTATCAGGAAAAAAGGAAAGAATTTTGTCTTCCACCCGAAGTCGTTTTTCGCTCACCGCAAAACCAATGGCCGTAGAAGTAAAGCTTTTACTGAGCGAGTATAACGTATGTTTAAGATCGGCCTGATAGGGTTTCCACCAGCCTTCGGCGATTACTTTACCTTTCCTCAAAATCATCAAACTGTGTAGGTTGAGTTTTTCATTTTCAACGGTTTGAATGAAGTTTAGCAGGCCTTCCGAAGAAACCCCCTGAGCTTCGGGAGTTGTTCGGGGAAAAGCAGAACCGGGCGAAACGGCCCAGACCGGTAAAGACGAAAGAAGGCCGGCTTGAGCGGTCAGAAAGCCCGCTTGCTTAAGAAATTCACGACGATTTAGAGGCATGTGAGGTAGTTTTGAAAATTTTGTAAAAATCTAAGAAATATCTTCATTGAATAAAAATAAAAAATATCTACTTTTAATAGGGGATAAGGCAGAGTCAGTGGTCATAGGGTCAGGTACTTCGGTTATGGAAACAAAGGAAGAAGAATCGTGACAGAAAAACCGAAATGTTATGCTCTTTAAACATTCATAATCAACAGTTATTACAGGAAAGCTTATGGTTAAGTTTGCACTGATTCCACTTGTATTGATAACCTTTTCGCTGGTCAATTCATTCACAGCCCGGGCGGACGGAAAGCCTCCTCTGGCCATATCCAAACAGTTGTTTTCGCTTCAGTTGAGTCGTAACTCTAACACGGTTATGTACGACGCAAACATTGGAGCAAACCAAAAACTTAATCCTGAGAAACCGATTGATGTTTACTGGATTCGTCATGAAGAACAGGGCCAACGCGAAAGCCTATCCAAAATTCAATGGAAATTGGCGTATGGATACACACATACCAAAACCAGTGCGGATACGTATTCAGTAAAGATCAATGCTTTTAAGGACCGAGCTTTTCGTGTGGAAGTGAATGAGGGAAAAGCAGTTGCTCTGGCTACGATTGATGGAAAGAAGTCTTACCTGCAAAAGATTTTCGTGCAGCTCGATCCGAATTCTTTCCTGATTCCCAAAGTTCAGTATGTAGAGCTGTTTGGGGTTGAGGTTCAGGGTAATAAATCTGTTTATGAACGCATCTTACCCAAATAAAATTTAGTATTAAATCGGATGTGAATTATTGTAAGGGCTCTTTTGTGGGTATATAACTAGAAGTTTCGACCGCTGTAGAGCACAAGACCACAGGGATAAAATAGGGGTATAACCAAAGAAGCCGATGCTGCAAGCATCGGCTTCTTTGGTTACTGAAAATGTTAACATTAACAACCCGTGCCGTCCAGAATAATCTGATTTCCGTTTTGACGAATGTGTAACTGGAAAGAATCCGCAATTACTTTAAGAATTGTGTCCAGACTGTCTTTAGTGTCGAATGGGACGTTCAACTGACAGTGCTTAAGCCGATCGTTAGCTAACTGAATATCTGCCTGGTATACTTCCCGAAGCGTTTCAATCACTTCCGACAAAGGCGTTTTTTCAAAAATTAGCTTGCCTGTCTTATAGGCAAAAACGTTCGGATTCAGATGGGCTGTGGTTTCAATGGTGTGCGAAGCCGAGTCAAAGGAAGCCTGCTGATTTTTAACAAGAGAAACTTCTTTCTTCATTGCTGTAAAAAGTACTTTTCCCGTTCGAACGGCTACTCTGACGTTGGAATTATAAGCCCGAACACTGAATGAAGTCCCAACCACCCGCACCGTTGTGCCATTCGCTTCAATAATAAACGGTTGCGAAGGATTGGGCGTGATGTCAAAAAAGCCTTCGCCTTTTAGTTGAACTACCCGCTGACCTTTTTCAAAACGTTGGGGATACGTCAACTGACTGCCCCGGTTAAGTAACACCGTACTGCCATCGGGTAAGTGTTGCTCCAAAGCCTGTTCAGTTGCTGTAGCTACCTGCTGGGGAGCTTGTCCGAATGGATTAAACATAAACCAGCATAATCCGAAAACTACCAGAATGGCAGCGGCGGCGGGCCAGAAATTTCTACGTTTAATCGGAATTACTTTAGCTTCCGATGCTATGTCGAGCGTTTGAACGGCAGGAAGGCCAAGTTTGCTTTTGACGCTATGCCAGGCTGCTTCCGTATCCACCGCGGCGGCGGGACTTTTGAGTACGGCACTCGACTCCCAGATTTGCTGTAGACGGTCAAATTCCCGCTGATGGTTTTCCCCGTTGGTAGGGTTGTGTCTTAACAGCCACTGCTGAACCTGCTCAGTTTCAGCCTCGTTGGTTTCGCCAGCCAGGTATTTTCCGAGTAGGCTATCATCTATACTATCCTGATTAGCCATGTTGGGAAGGGTGGTTAAAAATCGTAATGGTTAGTCATACACATGAATGCCTAGTAAAAGGAGTAAGGGTAAATAATCCGCTAATTCGGTCCGCAAGATTCGCAGGGCTTTCCCGATCTGATTTTCAACCGTTTTAATGGATAAGCCCAACTGATCGGCGATTTCTTGATACTTTAATTCTTCAAAACGACTCATCATAAAAATCAGTCGGCACTGCTCGGGCAATCGTTCGATGGCCCGCTGTAACTGAATATCCAGTTCGGAGGCCATTAATTCCTGCACCGGACTTTGGTAAACATCGGAACCGTCGGCTTGCACATAACTCTGATACTCTGCCTGAACGGATAGATGTTTAATTCGGTTCAGACAGCGATTATGAACGGCCCGGTAGAGGTAGGATTTCAGCGAAGTCGTAATGACTAGTGAATCGCGTTTTTCCCAGAAAGCCAGAAACATGGCCTGCACGACCTCCTCGGCATCATCCCAGTCTTTTAAAAACGAAAATCCGTATTGGCATAAAGGGGAATAGTGTTGTCGAAATAACAGCTCAAACGTGCGTTCATTGCCCATTCGAATGGCCTCCAGAAATTGCTGATCTGTCAAGGTCTCCGCCCCTTTTTTGTCATTCATGGTTTGATGGTCTGCTAGGATGACATCTCAAACGGTCTTTCCCCTACCGAAGGATGAATTTTTTTAATATAGGCATTGAAAGCGTGGGAGAGACTTCTCTCCCACGCTTTCTTAATTATACATCAGGCCGCTACGACCGTATTATTCTTCTTCGACAATTTTAAAAAGCGAAATAACAGAAAGACGGAAGCAAAAGTAAGTCCACTAATGAAACCCAGCCACATCCCCGAAGCACCCATGTGGCCGTGGAAAGCGAACCAATAACCCAACGGTAAGCCCACCACCCAATAGGCAATAGCAATGATAACGGTAGGCACCTGCACGTCTTTAATGCCCCGCAATAACCCGGCTCCGATGGCCTGCGTACTGTCAGAAATCTGGAAAACGGCGGCAAAAAGTAATAATAAGCTAGCAAGCTGTAATACTTCTGTGTTCTTGTTAAAGAAAGTTGGCAACTGATCGCGGAGCAGAACGAACCCAACGGCACAAAGTGTTCCATAGATTAGGGCTGTTACCAGCGTACTCTTACCGATGGTGGCAATGAGTGGCCAGTTGGAACGTCCCAGGGAGTTACTTACCCGAATCGACCCGGCCTGGGCTAAGCCCATGGATACCATGAATGTAAAGGAAGCACAGCTCAGGGCAATCTGGTGAGCGGCCTGAGCGATGGCACTGATCGTTCCGATAATAATTCCGGAAACGGCAAAAGCTCCAGCTTCCATGCCAATCTGTAAACTGCTGGGAATGCCAATGTGCAACAATTCCCGCATGGTAGTTCCGCTCAGATACCACTGTGATTTACGAACCGCCATGTATTTCCGAAAATTAGGATGATAGATGACATAAAGCGTAATGGCGATGAAAATTAAAGTCCGCGTAATCAGCGTCGCCCAGCCTGCTCCGATGAGTTCAAGTCGGGGAAAACCTAAGTTACCATAGATGAGTAACCAGTTTAGAAAGGCATTGATGGGCAGGGCCGACAGCGAGAAAAACATGGCCGTGCGGGTAAGCTCTAGTCCATCGGTGAATTGCTTGAGCGTCATGAATAACAACATCGGAATAATAGACAATCCCATGAGTTTCATGAAGGGCAACGCCAGTGCTACTACCTCTGGGTCCTGTTTGAAATAAAACAGAATATGGTTCCCGAAGAAGAGCGTCAGAGAAATGAGCAGAGCCGTTAAGGTACAAAGAATGAAGCCATTGTAGAGGTAATGTGAAACCTGCTGACTATCATGACGACCATGAGCCAGCGACACCATCTGCGAAACAGAAATAGTCATCCCAATACCAATGACAAACGGAATGTTGACGGTATTCAGAACCAGAGCTGCGGCTGCTAATTGTTTATAACTAATGGCTCCGACCATCGCGGTATCAATGATGTGCAGCACCATCTGAGCCAATTCTCCGATAATAATGGGAAATGCTAATCGTAAAGTTTTAAATGCCTCCGTTTTCATGACTAGTGGAAAGATAATAACGCAATTGAGCCGCGAAGGTACGGAGGATTCCAGCGAAGCCCTAGTAGAGTGAAAAAGAAAGAGATGGAGAAGTGGTTTATACCCAGATCTGTCATCCAGAGCGAAGCAAAGTATCTTGTGTAGTTGGGCGACATACCCTCGCAGTCGCTCGGCTCTGCCGAGTGACGAAATGGAATGCAGGCCTCTGGCCTATGGTAGGCAAAGCTTTTTAGGTTAGACAAGCCTTTCGCTTTGTGGTAGATTTCTTTGCCTGAGACGGCCAGAGGTCACTCGGCAGAGCCGAGCGACTGCGGAGAATAGTTAGGAGGTGTTCATTTATCCCCAGATCTGTCATCCAGAGCGAAGCGAAGGACCTTATGGGTTTTGACAGGTTACTTGGCCTTAGGAAACTTCGTTAGTCCGCGTTGGAAATGCGGATGAGCACGACTGGAGCGAGATTCCATCTCGTTCCCCCCGCAGTCTATTTCTTTTCCACAGACGGCCAGAGGCTTACTGCAAGGGCTATTAACTTCCCCAAAGCTTAAAACTTTGGGGAAGTTAATAGCCCTGCTGGCAGAGGACGACGATTATAAATTTTTAGACAGTGTCTCGTAGCATAATAAAAAAGCGACGTAGGTCTCTACGTCGCTTACTTGGTTAACTATAGGGCGGTTTATCTAAATCCGGCTTGTCGTAATTTCGATTAGGATTGTTTTGACGAACGGGAGCATCTAATTCATCACCATCCGTATATTCCTCATCGATTCGATCCACCGGAGGTGCATCTTTTAAAGGTACTTCAGCAGAAACTCCACTATTTCCTTTGATAGATTGGTCGGTAAGCCCATTGGGGCTTGCCGCCTTTTTCGCGTTTATTTCGTCTTGTTTCATAGCATTAAATAATTAAGGGAACTTCAAATGCTACAACTAGAGAAATAAACGTTCCGGGCAAAATAATGAAAAATCTGGGTCAAAATGCCACCACTGTTGTAGAGAGAGGCCCCCGAATGGAACTCTTGCTAATTATCATTTTCAGACTTCCTAAGTAGGTATTTTTGAAATATACTTTCAGAATTTAGCGAATACTGTTTAATGACTTCCTGGCTATTCATAGGATATAAAATTTCCATATAATCATAATAGTCATTATTAGTATGACGATTATAAGGATTCGAAATAGTATTTTCAGGAGCTTTATTAACGGTAATGAATGTTTGATAAAGATACGTAAAAATACTAGCCGTATTTAACAACCAGAAGGCTAGTCCAGCCAGTAATAAATAATTGACAGGACGGTTAAAGGATGATTTTAAAATGAGATGAATAATACTTATACCAATAATAAATAAGGAGGGTACACTGGCTCTATTGTTCAGGTCATTAAAGTAGCCTATCTGAAACAAAGCCAGCACAGATAAAGTACCGTAAGAGATACAGACCATGGCTGCATCAAGTTCAAATAACCTTTTGCGAAAGAAAAGAATCCAGATTCCGGCGGATACTACTATAAAAAGGCCATAGAGTAAAATGGGGTAGGAAGCAGTAGTATGGGTAAAAAATCGGTTACTATCCATCTGCGTTGCGGATGACCCCAGGGTGTATAATACGAGTGGCAAAAAACCAATGAGCATCATCACAAGCATGGGAAGCTGCTTTTTCATAAAAGCAATAAAGCCTCTTTCCGTCACATAAAGGTAGTAGGTATAAAGCGTGAAAGGAGCCAAGCCAATGCTAACAAAAGGACTCCAGAATAAGCTACCAATGGTAAAGAGGCTGAAAATGCCCACACTCGCACTAGTGCAGCCCAGTGCCATAAATAGAGCTCCGCCCAGAATAGCTGTAATGGCGTGCTGCGGCCCTTCAACCACACTTTTAAGGATGGAAGAATAATGAAGCATCATTTCGCCGCGACCAATAAAAACACTGTTACTTCCCAGAAAGGAGGGTTTATCAAAGAGTTTTTCTAATACGGGAATCATCACCGCCACATAAGCTCCCGACCAGATCATGAACGTAGCAACCGTCCGCTTGAATAAATTAAACGACCTGAAAATCTGATGAATCCAGAGTAAACTTAAAAATAAACCAAACCACAGCCAGGCGAAAGAAATATATTTCACCGAATCTAAACCAAACCATTTTCCTAAACCCGATGGAACTAAATAGTAACCCAGGTAATAGCACATATAAACCTTTCGATTAGGGTTATAAATGGGCCAATCATCTACAGTAAGTAAGTTGAATTTTGCATTATGTAAAAGGTAATCGTAAAATTGATTAATAAACTCGCCAGCCCCACTAACGTAGGTAAAAATTAGGGAACTAATGAATGAACTAAATAACGTTGCAGGACTGAGAGAAACCTGTTTTTCTTTCCAAACAGATGTGTAATTCCATAGTGCAAGAAAAGCTCCGAATAATAAAATTAAATCTGCAAATATTGCTACTGTGGGCTTAGTCCAGAAAGTAGTAAAAAGAATAGTCGGAATTAATAGATAAATAAAAGTTATAGGAAGGACCGAATTATTTATTTTCTTACTGAACGTATATGAACCCATGAATAGCTAAAGGGAATATAAGTGAAGCTTCAAAAATAATCATTGTCTAATGGCTTACCAATTAAAGGAAATATAATTGAAGATCAGAGTTCAATATCTTTTGCGATGATAAGCCCTGATTACCGATTCATAGCCTAGGTAGGAATTTACTACTGTGAAAAATATGTCTCACTATCTGGTACCAATGTACCTAAACAGCCTTTCTGGTAGTGCAGAAGTACATTTTCGAGGGCTGGAATGTTTCTTTACTCTAAAGCGGGGTAATCTATTTTAAAACCAACTCAACTTACGTTATTATGGCTAAGGATTTCAATCCCGAACATAAAGAGGGACCCGTCGCAACCGCAATTGAAGAACAAACCGCAAAATTACCTTCAGACGTTTTTCTTTGGGCTTCACTGGCTTCTATGGGAGCTTCATTAGGTCTGAAAATTGCTGGACATAAACACACCGCCTTATTTGTAGGCCAATGGGCAGCACCTTTCCTGTTATTAGGTATTTACAACAAATTAGTGAAACTGGAAGGTCACGATAAAGAAGATGACGAGTAGGTAACGACTCGCAAAAAAGAGCTGTCAACGATCTTGGCGGCTCTTTTTTTATAAGCCTACGTCTTTCAGGAATTGTTCTCGGTAACTACTCCCAATGGGAATTTCGAAGTGATGAATAAAGACCCGATTTCCTTCAATGTGCGAGATCTGAGCTTTATTGATGAGAAAAGAACGATGAATTCGCAGGAAAAGAGCGTTTGAGAAGAGTTCTTCGGCATGGGTGAACGTCATGCTACTCAATAAGGTCTGATGATGTGTAATAATCTTCGTGTAATTTCCATTAGCTTCGGCATATAACACATCTTCATACCTGACTTTATATATCCGTCCTTCCGATTTTATAAAAACAAAATCTTCAGTCTTAGGCATTTCAATGGGGGCAATCGGACGTAAACGTTCCGTGGCCTTATCAATGGCAACAATGAATCTTTCCAGCGAAAAGGGTTTTAGCAAATAATCACAAGCGGCCAGATCAAAGGCGTCTACCGCGTATTCTTTATAGGCTGTAGTAAAAATAACCTGAGGAGTAGTTCGTAAGGTTTTTAAAAATGCGATGCCACTTAAAACGGGCATATTGATATCCAGAAATAAAATATCAACGTCTTCCCGCTGCAAAAAAGCCTTGGCTTCCAGGGCATTTCCACAACTCCCGATCACCTGTACCTGCGGCAAATGCTCACAATAGGTCTGGATGATTTGCCGGGCAATGGGTTCATCATCCACAATAAGACATTTCGCCACTCGCATAAAACGGAATCAGTCAAGTAATAAAAGATAGTTTGTAAACAACGGCTAACTTACTAAACGGTAGCCAAATCCATTCAGTTTCGCTGAAAAGGTAGTTTAGTTTGGTCATGCCGCTACCAACGTGGCCTGACCAGCTTTTGCTGTTAGTTACTATTATCGTAAAAAATATGGCTGTACCACGTTAGCAGTAGCAGCCAAATACCTCCAGTTTCGCTGAAAAAGTAGTTTAGTTCGGTCATGCCGCTACCAGCTTTTTTCGCTGGTAGCAACTCCTTATCTCACCTAATAGAACCTCATAGCCTAAGTTAGTGCTGCCAGCGAAAAAGCTGGCAGCGGCGTAGAAACTATTTTTTGAAAAATAAATTTATTTGATAAACAACTAACAACTAACAACTAACAACTAACAACTAACAACTAACAACTAACAACTAACAACTAACAACTGCTACTTCATCCTCAGCTGCAACATAACTTTATACCAACCATCCTGTGAATCAATGGAAAGTTCATAGGTTTCTGGGTATAAGAGTTGTAACCGCTTCATGACATTCTCCAAACCTAAACCACTGTGTTTATTCATCTCATTATTGAGTTTTTGATCGGCGTCGTACGTATTCTTGATGGAAAACAAAACCGTATTTCCCCAAAGTTTAAGTTCTATTTCGATTTTAATTTTAGGGTCTGTTGTGTTTTTGGAATGCTTGAAGGCGTTTTCTACGAAAACAATCAGTAACATCGGAGCAATTTTCAAATTCGGGGGAATATGCTCCATCGCTAGCGTAAGGTCCAGCCGTTCACCCAGGCGAATGCGTTCAAACTCTATGTAGTTATGAATATAAACCAGCTCATCCGATAAAGGGACCCACAATTCTTTCGCTTCGTATATAGAGTACCGTAGTAAATCGGAAAGTTGCAGGATAAGCGGGGGCACCTTACCCGGCTCAGCTATGGAAAGTCCATAGAGGTTATTCAAGGTATTAAATAAAAAATGCGGACTGAGCTGCGATTGCAGTAATTGCAATTCATTCTGGCTTTGCTCAGCTGTAATCTGAACGGCGGCTAACTGATATCTTAACCCGGTTCGTACTTGCTTGATGAATAAACCAATACAGATACTTAGAGCCAGAAAAGGTGGTAACAGGAAAATCAGACTGGCTAGGCCGGGCAGAAGGGGTAATGATAGTACCGCAATGATGAACATTACTAATAGGAAAATGCTAAGCAGTAATTTCATCAAACGACGATTAGAAACAGGAGCATTAGAGCCCGTCCATAACTGAGATAGAATTCGTCCCAGAAAAATACCCCCCACAAAACAGCATCCTGTCAGGACGGCGACTAAATCTTCGTATCTTCCCTGTAATAGGCGATCATAAAACCGTTCCGTGAGGAGAAAGATGATAAAAACAATACTGCCTGCAATTATGGCAAGTACGCGGGGACTAGGTTCGTATAGACCCGAAATGACATTCTTATGTTCCATATGCTGATTTTGCAAATTCGGAATCAAAATTCAGTTACCCTATTTTCTAAAGTAAACTTTCCTGACATACACCGTCGAATGCCTGACGAAATCTTTAAAATGACTTTTGAATGGGTTAATCCGCCGAAAACAGTCTTTCGACCTATGAGAGCGGCTGTCTGGCCCTGAAATTTCTGATAGCCCCCATAGATATACACTTTCGCTGACGAAAATCATTCACTTTATCGTCACATGAGATATCTATTTTTATTTCTTGCTTTTTGGCCTTTTACTTCCTGGTCTCAGGATTCCACTTTTCAGTTCAGGGGAAAGGTGCTAGATGCTCAGCAACAAGCCATTCCGGGAGCAACGCTTCGATTAATGAAAGATTCATTAGTATTGAAGGGAACGAACGCCTCTGCCGATGGCTCATTTCAATGGGCTGGACTACCTGCGGGTCATTACCAGGTTTTAGTGACCGCTCTTTCTTACGAAACCCTTCAGCAAAGCATACAGCTTTCGAAGTCGGTTAATGGATTTATCATTACTTTGAAACCTGCAAAATCAACGGAGTTGAAGGAAGTTACGGTGGCAGGAAAACGCCCTTTAATGGAGCACGAACTTGATAAAACGATCATTAACGTGGATGCGATGCTGGGTAGTGCCAGCAGCCATTCGCTGGATATTCTGGAAAAAACGCCCGGAGTAAGTGTAGATCAGGATGGAACGATTCGCCTGAACGGAATGAGCAGAGTAACGGTCTACGTGGATGGAAGACCGACGTATTTGTCAGGCCGAGATCTGCTGGATTACCTGAAATCGTTACCCGGCGGAACCCTGGATCGGCTGGAGTTAATGACCAATCCGTCTACGAAGTATGATGCCGCTGGCGGAGCAATTATTAATATTCGACTCAAGAAAAACCGATTGAAAGGGATGAACGGCAACGCTGCTCTGGGCTATAATCAGGGCTGGACGACGCGAATGAACCACAGTGTATCGTTAAATTACAATCAGAAAAAAGTCAGCCTGACGAGTACTTTGTCTTATTCGAAAGATGCGAATCAAAGCCGTGAATGTTTTGATCGAACCATCACGGATGAAGCGGGTAATCCCATACAAAAGGTACAATTACAAAACCGAAGCTGGTTGCGGGGACATGCCTTTATGGCTCGTCTGGGATTAGACTATACGTTATCCCCGAAAACAAGTCTTGGTTTTTTAATTAACTACACGAATAATCCCAAACGAGAAGGATTAACCTATTCGAGTAACAGTTTTAGTACTCAGCTCGATTCGACGGGCAGGGGATCGGTAACGGGTACTTCAGACCGATATAATCTGGGTACTAACCTGCATGTATTGCATCAGTTTAATACCAAAGGGCATGAGCTCTCGGCGGATGTGAACTACATTACCTACCATACGCAGGCCTTTCAAAGTATTGAAAATCAGAAAATTGATAATTTTTATCAGGCGAGTTTCCAGTACCAGTTGCCTGCTTTTTTATCCATTTATTCCGCTAAAACGGATTATACCTATCCACTCCCTAAAGGGTTGATTGAGGCAGGGGCTAAGTGGAGTTTTATTCGTAATGATAATGATTATCATTATTTGCGGATGGTTGATAATCAGTTATTGGTGGATGACCGGAAGTCGAATCACTTTATTTATGATGAGCGAATTGCGGCGGCTTACCTGAATGCCAGAAAAACGCTAGGTCGCTGGCAAATGCAGGGTGGGTTACGCCTGGAACAAACGCTGATGAGCGGCCATCAATTGGCGAATCGAGAGTGGGAAGAAAGCCGTTTTTCAAGAAATTATATCAGCCTGTTTCCGAATGCATACCTGAGTTATAAACTGGATAGCACGGGGGCCAACTCGCTGATTTTAAGTGCCAGTCGTCGTATTAACCGACCGGGTTATAACCAATTGAATCCCTTTTTATTTTACCGGGATAATTACTCGTATTCAACGGGAAACCCTAATCTCAAACCCGCCTTTATACAGCAAGTGGAACTCAAATTCCAGCATAAGCAAAGCTGGGGACTGAGTGCCCAATACAGCCGATTCCGGGATATTTTCTTTGAGTCTACGGAAGCTCAGGGCGATATTTTCATTTCTCGTTCTGCCAACGTCGCCATTGGCCAGTTGATGTCTTTAAATCCGTATTTGAACCTTAACCCTGCTTCGTGGTGGATGGCCAACCTTTCCGGGTCACTGGTTCGCCTTTCGATAATGAATACTGTTTTGTACGGTGAAAAAGTAGATTCCCAGTTATTAACGGGACGGATCAATCTGCAAAACCAGTTTAAAATCACAAAAAGCTGGAGTGCCGAATTAAGTGCGATGTACTCCGGGCCGAGTATTAATGGGCAGGTACACTTAAAGTCACGGTATAGCCTCAATGCGGGTGTTCAGAAGAAACTTTGGAAGGATAAGGCCAGCATCCGGGTCAATGCCGAGGATGTATTCCGAACCTGGATTCAACGGGATTACATTCAAAGTTTACGACAGGCCGATCAATACCACGAAATGCGGATGGATACCCGTCGGATAGGATTAGCCTTTACGTATCGATTTGGAAAAGAAAGCAGGAAGCGAGGTAAGGTAGATACCGCTGAAGAGGAAAAAGGACGGGTGAACTGATGTTTTTTATCGTTAAGAGATTACTTAATCAATGTTGTTTCCCCGGATGAAATCCGGGGACATGGTTAGTAATGATAACTTAGGCTCATACCTGAATGATTCATCAATACTGTATCATCAGCGTCTGTCATCCAGAGAGAAGCGAAGGATCTTATGACCTTTGCGACCTTACTTGGTCTTGGGAAAGTTTATGTTGCTTCCCCGGATTTCATCCGGGGCTATCCATATTCAACCCCGCTGGGGTTGTTCCCGCAGTCGCTCGGCTCTGGCCGAGTGACTACTTAGCTCTAGGCCTCTGGCCGGTAGGATGCGAGATAGTAGAGAGTCAGAGAACATCTTACACCAGCAAAAACAGGCTTGCTAACATCGGCTAGAGCCGAGCGATTGCGAGGGTGTTAAGAAACTTTACTACCCCACTGGTGCGAGATTCCATCTCATTCCTACGATCATGCAGGTTCCATCTACCGCTGTCATAAGCCTGTCAGCCCTAGCAAAGCCAAGGGAGGAAACGCCTTCCGATTCGTATCAAAGTCTTCAATTACACATTTTAGACCGCTTTTAACGAAATGATTAAATGAATCGATTCGTTTCAAAACCAGATGAGGTATATTTGCAGCATTGTTTACTAACCATTAATTAAGGCAGCATGAATTGGAAAGATCGGCTAAAAGAGAAGTGGGAGCTAGACTCGATGACACAACTCTGGGCCATTCTGGCTGTATTTACATTTGCGGGTAGCTCCGTGGTTTGGTGTCGCAAAGGACTTTTCTGGTTGCTTAACTACACTGACGAAACGCCGCTCTGGCTCAAGACGGTTACCTACATTGTTTTCATTTTTCCTACCTATCAATTATTGCTGTTATTCTACGGTTTTATTCTCGGACAGTTTGATTTTTTCTGGAAAAAGGAAAAGAAATTATTCGCCCGCGTTTTCAATCGCTAGGTCTTCATGGAAGTATAGAAATGGGAGCTGTTCCAATCAGGAGCAGCTCCCGTTTTGTTTGGTTGAACAAGTAGACTCAGCGTAGTTACTTTTTTCAGGATTTATTCTTACTTTGTATGATTAAAATCATGAAAAAACGTGCGTACGTTCTCCCAAGTTATTCTTTTCCTGAGTTTTGTTTTTATAGTAGGGTGCTCTACTGCTGAAAAAGAAAAGCCCTATACCATCGGTTTTGCCCAGTGCACCCATGGGGACGACTGGCGAAAAGCCATGTTGGAGGGAATGGAAAAAGAGCTGAGCTTTCACCCGCAGGTAAAGCTACTGATGAAAGATGCTCATGACGATAGCCAGCTTCAGATTCAGCAGATCCGGGAGCTGGTGGCTTCCAAGATCGACTTACTTATTATTTCGCCTAACGAGGCTCAACCCATTACCCCCGTCGTAGAAGAGGTTTTTAACCAGGGCATTCCAGTTATTATTGTAGATCGGCGGACTAACTCTAAACTATTTACGGCTTATGTAGGCGGAGACAACCTACAAATTGGTCAAACGGCGGGGTTATATGTGGGAGAACTGCTGCAAAAGCGGGGTAAGGTATTAGAGATTACCGGAACACCCAGTGCTTCGGCGGCCAGCGAACGACATCAGGCGTTTTCGGAAGCTCTTCGAAAATACCCGGGCATAGAGTTAATGCCTAGTTTAAATGGGGACTGGGAACGTCCTTACGTCATGAAACGTCTGCCGGAAGTGCTGAAAAAGAATCCCGATGTTAATCTGATTTTCGCTCAGAATGACCGAATGGCTTTGGGGGCTTATCAGGTTTGTAAAGCTTTAGGCATTGAGCATCAGGTAAAGATTGTAGGCGTAGACGGGCTGTCAGGCCCCAAAGGCGGCCTTCAATTTGTGGAAGATGGCATATTCAAGGCGACTTTGTTATATCCTACGGGTGGGGAAGAAGCCATTCGAACAGCCCTGAAAATTCTGGATAATGAACCTTATGCCAAAGAAAACATCCTGGGTACGCTGGTCATCGATTCTTCAAATGTCCATATTCTCAAACAGCAGTCCGAGAAAATCGTCGATCAGCGGCAGGACATCCAGAAGCAGCAAGTCCGTATTGAAGAACAAAATCGGCTTTATGATAGTCAGCAGACGGTTTTATACATTTTAGGTGCGTCCTTATTAACGGCGGTAGTGTTCGCCGGGATTGCGTATAAATCTTTACGTTCCAACCGCCGGATTACTCAGCAACTGAAAAACCAGAACGAAGAAATATCGGCTCAACGAAATACGATTTCGGAATTGGCCGAACAGGCCCGGCAATCCACGGAGGCCAAACTGGGCTTTTTTACCAACTTCTCGCACGAGCTCCGAACGCCACTAACCCTGATTTTAAGTCCGATTGATGAGTTATTAGCCGCGGCTCCGGCAGGAAGCAACCAACGGAAAGACCTGGAAGTTATTCAGCGAAATGCCCGCTGGTTGTTAAAACTGATTAACCAGCTTATTGATTTTCGGAAAATCGAAGTGGGCAAAATGCCCTTGCGGGTTGCACAGTATGATCTGGTGAGTTTTACCCGAACGTTACTTCAAGCTTTTGAAAAAACGGCCCAGCAGCGAGGTATACACTTGCGGTTTCTACCCGCAGACTCCCTAATCAATGCCTGGTTCGACGCAAATCTGCTTGATAAGGTAATTGTTAACCTGGTGTCAAACGCATTCAAGTTTACGCCGGATCATGGAAGTATAACGATCGTCCTGCAAACGCAGTCTACGGATGATACCATTCGATTAACGGTTGAAGATACCGGGCCGGGCCTGAGTGAAGAACAGCAAAAACGCGTCTTTGAATGGTTTTATCAGGGGAACGAATCCGCTAGTGTGGGTTCGGGTATTGGTTTGGCCCTGGCAAAAGAATTGATTCAGCTTCATCACGGGACCATTGGTGTTCGGAGTCAGTTGGGTAAAGGCAGTAGCTTTGAAATCAGTTTACCCGCCGGAAAGCCCGTCTATGCTCAGGATGAAGTATTACCCGAGCCTTCAGTGGCAGATCCTGACTGGACTACGGGCGAATTAGTTCCTGAAGTGGAAAGCACGTCCAATCCTCAGGCCGCCAGTGTATTGCTGATTGAAGATAATCTGGAATTGCGAACGTTTCTGACTCGGAAACTTAAACCTCACTTCCAGGTTCTGGAAGCTGCCGATGGTTCAAGTGGCCTGAATACGGCAATGGATGCCTTACCCGATCTTATTGTTTCGGATGTGATGATGCCCGGCACTTCGGGCGTGAATCTGGTAGATACTTTAAAGCAGGATTGGCGAACGTCGCATATTCCTATTGTGCTGTTAACAGCCCGAACGGCTCAGGAACAGCAACTGGAAGGCGTGCAGGCGGGTGCCGATCTTTATCTAACCAAGCCTTTCGACCCAACGTTCTTATTGGAAAGTTTAAAAACCCTGTTGAGAAACCGCCAGCTTGTGAGGGAGCATTTTCGTCGGGAGTTATCAATTGACACCACCGTACCTGCTTCTCAAAAAGTAGATCGCAAATTTATTCAGGAGCTGGGGGCTCTGGTCGAGAGAAATGTGAATCGATCGGAGTTAAGTGTGGAGGAACTAGCTCGGGACATGGGGCTTTCCCGCGTGCAGCTTTATCGAAAAGTCAAAGCTCTGCTGGATTGCGGCGTTACTGATTTCATTCAGAACATTCGCTTAACCAAAGCCCGTGAATTATTAGCCACCCAAAGCATCACCATTGCGGAGGTAGCCTATCAGGTAGGCTTTTCATCTCCCACTTATTTTTCAACGGCCTTTAAAGCCAAATACAATATTTCACCCTCTGACTTTAAAAATTTGCACCAGAAAAATTGATCATGTAACAAAATTGAAAGGTAGGTAACGTGATTGAAATACTTTGCAAGTCAATTTAATATAAAAATAATACAATAGTTCTGTTTTTGAGCCTTTTAACTGGAAATGGTCGGGAAGTATCAAAGTTTAATTATTTTGAGATTGGATTTAATTATCGAAAGGAATAAAGCGGGCAGATTTGTTGAAAAATTCCTCGTATGAAAAAAGTCTTTCTCTGGTCAATTGTCATTGCATTAGGAGGTTTTCTCTTCGGTTTTGATACGGCTGTCATCTCGGGTGCCGAGCGAGCCATTCAGGTAATCTGGAACCTTAATGTCTTCGAACACGGTCTCACCGTTTCCATCGCTTTAATTGGGACAGTTGTAGGAGCCTTGTTAGGAGGCATTCCTTCGGATCGTCTGGGTCGTCGCAAAACCTTATTGGGGGTAGCGGCTTTGTATTTGATTTCCTCTCTGGGGGCGGCCTTGTCACCTACCTGGTTACCTTTCTTATTTTTCCGTTTTCTGGGCGGTTTGGGCGTAGGGGCCTCCTCTGTTACCGCTCCTTTATATATCTCCGAAATTTCACCAGCCCGTTCCCGGGGCCGGATGGTTGCTTTGTTTCAAACCAACGTGGTGTTTGGAATTCTGGTAGCCTATCTTTCCAACTACGCATTTGAAGGCATCGGTGAAAATGCCTGGCGTTGGATGCTGGGCGTACAGGCGGTTCCCTCTTTACTGTTCTTGTTGTTATTACTCGGCGTTCCCGAAAGTCCACGTTGGTTGATTACTAAGTTGGGTAAAGTGGAAGAAGCCCGCAAAATTTTGCAGATCATTAACCCCGACACGTTCAGAGAAGATGTAATCGCCATCGAAGCCAGTCAATTTGCGAATAGCGAACAATCAGAAAACCTCTGGGCAAAATCGAACCGCTTTCCCGTCTTTCTGGCCGTGGTATTTGCCTTCTTTAATCAGGTTTCGGGTATCAATGCGATCATCTATTACGCTCCGCGAATTTTCGAAATGGCTGGCTTTGAGAAAAGTTCTTCCCTGCTTTCAACCACCGGAATCGGGCTGGTAAACTTCTGCTTTACGTTACTGGCCATGAATTTCATTGATCGCTTTGGTCGCCGTACCCTGATGCTTATCGGATCTTTCGGCGTGATTGGTACGCTGGCACTCGTTGCGAGAGCTTTTTATACCCAGCAATTCGACGCCGTTCCTTATTACCTATTCGTGTACATTGCTTTCTTCGCTTTCTCACAGGGAGCCGTGATCTGGGTGTTTATCTCCGAAATTTTTCCGAACAGTGTTCGTGCCAAAGGCCAGGCTCTGGGCAGTTTTACCCACTGGTTTATGGCGGCTCTCATTGCCTTCACGTTCCCGTACTTATCCGAACAACTGGGCGGTGGACACACCTTTTCCTTCTTTGCCATCATGATGTTTCTACAGCTAATTTTCGTTTGGCGAATCATGCCCGAAACGAAAGGAACCAGCCTGGAACAAATGGACAAAACCTTAGTCATCCATTAATGCTTTAACAAAACCCTAAACAGTTACTTAACTACTTCTAATCCTATGAATCTGTTACTCCGCACGTGCCGCACGTGCCTGGGCTTGGTATGCCCTGTGTTTACACCCTCCAGGGAAAAGGTGTATCTCCCTTTACTCATCCCTAACGACTTTACTCCTTACTCTAACCATTAATAGCTATGAAGAATCTTCTATTTTTATGGCTGTTCCTCAGTTCGCAACTGGCCTTTGCTCAGCGAGTATTGACGGGAACAGTGACCGATGCCAAAACCAATGAAGCTCTCGTGGGAGCCAGCATTCTTGGAGTGGGAAGCACCGCTGGAACGACGACTGATGCACAGGGAAAATTTTCGTTAAATATTCCCGCTACTGTAACCACTATCAAGGTTTCGTACATTGGTTATACTACTCAAGATGTACCAGTTTCCGGGTTAACCAATGTTTCCGTTGCTATGGTGGAAGGCCAGCAACTGTCAGAAGTGGTGGTGCTGGGCTATACCTCTTCCAAAAAAGAAGACTTGACGGGTGCGGTAGCGGTAGTGGAAGTCGCTACCATCAAAAATACCAGTTCTGGTAACCCCATGCAGGCGTTGCAGGGCCGCGTACCGGGTTTATACATTGAGAAAACGGGAACACCTTCGGGGGAGAGCAGCCGAATCCTGATTCGTGGGGCGAATACGCTAGGTAATAATGATCCTCTATACATTATTGATGGCGTGCCTACCAAACGGAGTCAGGTTTTTCAGAGTTTGAATGCCAGTGTTATTCAATCGGTTCAGGTGCTGAAAGACGCTTCTTCTGCATCGATTTATGGTTCCCGGGCTTCCAATGGAGTGATCATTGTTACCACTAAAAACGGAGCTGGTACGGATGGAAAAGTACACGTGCAACTGAATAGTAGCATTACTACCCAATCTGAGAAACCTGAACGTTTCAAAATGCTGAATTCCGTTGATCGGGGACGAGCTTTGTGGCAGGCTTCGGTAAATGATAAAGTGGACCCGGCTTCGGGTTACGGAGACATCTATTCGTTTGACTGGAATCGTGATTTTAATAACCCAGTGCTGAACAGTGTAACGGTGAAACCTTATGTAGGCGGCAATACGAACGTTCCGGCAGGAAATACCGACTGGCAAAAAGAAGTATACAAAACGGGGGTTGTGACGAATCAGGATTTGACGATTTCCAGCGGAACGTCAAACTCTTCCATTGCCGTTAACCTGAGTTACCTGAAAAATTCGGGTATGTTACGCTTTACCGATTATGAACGTATAACGGGCCGCGTTAATGCCATGACTAGCAAATGGGACGGACGATTCAAGTTTGGAGTGAACCTTCAAGCCACGACTTCCAAAGAAACACCCGTGGCAACTGATTTAGGTGGAGCTAGAGTGCCGGGATTAGCCGTTACCCTGGCTCCTACCATTCCGGTTTATACCACGACGGGTGAGTATGCGGGTCCACTAGGTTCTGGTTATTCGGATCGGAATAACCCCTTGCATATGCAATACATTAACCGCTGGGATAAAATCAGACGACCCTTTTTGTTTGGTAATGTTTATGCGGAGATCGAGCCCGTTAATAACCTGATTTTCCGTTCATCGGTGGGCATGGATAATTCCGGTTACTCGTTTAAAAATATCGAGCAATCGTTTACGGAAGGGTTTATTTCGCGGTCGCTCAATAACATGACGCTGACGAATACCAAGTTTTTAAGCCTGACCTGGACGAATACCTTGCGGTACAGTCTGGCTTTTGGTTCGCATAAAATAAATGCCCTGGTAGGGGTTGAGGCCATTAAAGATGATCAGGAAACCCTGGTGTCCTATCGCGAAAACTTTGCCGTGCAAACGGAAGATTACTTTGTGCTGAGTGCGGCTTCGGGAAATGCCAGCAGCATGGGCACGTCTACGGGCAGTCGGTTACTCTCACAGTTCGCCCGACTCGATTATGCCTTTAGTGATCGTTACCTGGCAGCCTTAACCCTTCGCCGGGATGGATCTTCCCGCTTCGGATCTCAGAACCGATACGGCTTTTTTCCTGCCGCTTCCATTGGCTGGCGGATTGACCGCGAAGCGTTTCTGGCTAATTCCAAGCTGTTTAGTAACCTGAAGTTACGGGCGGGCGTCGGACGAATTGGTAATCAGGATATTGGGGACTTAGCTCGCTTTGGCTTATTCGAATCACGTTACGGAACGCTGGCTTCACAGGTAACCAATGGCCATGACGCCTTCTTTGACCAATACTGGAACGTCGGAACGGCCTATGATTTGAATGGCTCCAAGAGCGGTACCTTACCTTCGGGATTCGTGCAGACTCAGGGTGCAAACACGGCTCTCAAGTGGGAAACGACGGATGAGCTTAACGTCGGTCTGGATTTTGCTTTCCTGAATGGAAGCCTTTACGGATCATTAGACGTATTCAGTCGTGAAACGCGAGACATCCTTATCAAACCTCCCGTTGCATCAGCAGTGGGCGAAGGTCAGTTGCGGTTCGTAAATGGAGCCACTAAAACCAACAAGGGTTTCGAATTATCGCTGGGTTATAACGGCAAGCCCGTGGGGGACTTTACCTATAGCGTTTTCGCAAACTTCAGCCGCTTCCGCGATAAAATCACGGTGCTTCCCGAAGAGGTTCGTTCCGCATTTGCAGGTAATGCCGTGACTACCATCATTGGTCATTCCCAGTTAGATTTGTTTGGTTATCGCACGGATGGCATTTTCCAGAGTCAGTCGGAAGTAGACGGCCACGCCAAACAGGTAGGTGCTGCTCCGGGTCGGATTCGTTACCGGGATCTCAACAACGACGGGGTTATTAACGCTCTGGATCAGGAGTTTTTCGGAACTACCTTACCGGGTCTGGAATACAGTGCCCGCATTGATTTGGGGTATAAAAACTTCGATTTCTCCCTCTTCGGATCGGGTATTGCGGGTCGCACGGGTTTTGATCCGTATACCTTCTACAATGACTTCATTCGTGGACGTGATAACGTAGGCCCCGGTGTTTTCAGAGCCTGGACACCTCAGAACCCCACCTCAACGGTTCCTGCCTTGACTCTGTCGGACGGCAATGATGAAACGCGGAGTTCGGATTATTTCAATGTAAACACTTCGTATTTCAAAATACGGAATGCTCAGCTTGGTTACACGTTACCCAAGACTACCGTGGAAGGCTGGGGCTTAGGTAGTGTTCGACTCTACGTAATGGGAGAAAACCTGTTCTGGATCAAAAGCAAAAGCTTCCAGGGCCCTGATCCCGAACGCACCACGCTGGACGCCATTCCCGTACCCCGTGCTTATACGTTTGGTTTAAATGTATCCTTCTAAACCGCTTCATTTGTTATGAAAACTATTTTTCGCACCATACTTTTTGCTTCAGGAATCGCTCTGGTTTCCTCCTGCAATAATTTTCTGGAGTATCAGCCCAAGGGCACGCTCTCTTCCGACCAAGTAACGTCCGCTTCCAACGCCGAGGCTCTGGTTACTGCTGCCTACGCGGGTATTGGCAATGCCGATATGATTGGTCCCATTGCTAGCATGTGGGTGTACGGCAGTGTTCGTTCGGACGATGCGTATAAAGGCGGCGGCGGCGTTGCTGACTTGCAGGATATTAACTTCTACGAGCAGTATAACCTCACGCAGGCTCAGCAGGGCGGCGGGTTTTATCACCCCTTAACCTGGGAGAATTACTATAAGGCCATTTCAAGGGCCAACGTAGGCATTCGCTCGCTGACTAATTTATCCGACACGGATTTTCCATCGAAAAAGACGCGTCTGGCGGAATTGCGTTTCCTGCGGGGGCATTCACACTTTATGCTGAAAATGCTCTTCAAGAACATTCCCTACGTCGATGAAACGTTGAGTAACGACCAAATCTTGGCCACTTCTAACCGCCAGGGTACGAATGATGCCTTGTGGGATAAAATTGCTACTGATTTCCAATATGCTCTGGATAACCTGCCCGTTTCGCAAAGCCAGCCGGGTCGTGCCAACCAGTACGCTGCGGCGGCTTACCTGGCCAAGACTCGACTGTATCAGGCCTACGAACAGAATGACAAACATCAGGTTACGAACATTAATCGTACGCATTTACAGCAGGTAGTAGAATTAACCCAGAAAGTAATCAGTTCGGGCAAGTATGACCTCCATTCTGACTTTGCTCAGAACTTTCTGCCCGAATTTGATAATGGCATTGAATCCGTTTTTGCAATTCAGTTTTCCATCAATGACGGAACTACGCTGGGACGTTTGAATACTGAAAACGGGCTCAATTATCCGCACGGAGCACCTCAGTACGGTTGCTGCGGCTTTCACCAGCCCAGTCAGAATTTAGCTAATGCCTTCGGAACGGACGCTAATGGTTTGCCCAAGTTTGATTCGTTTAATGCCACCGAAATTGATTTCAAAACGGCCACGGTAGACCCCCGCGTGGATCACTCGATTGGTATTGATGGTCACCCATACAAGTATAACGCCAGCTTACCTTACAGCAACAGTTGGGTTCGCGATCCGGGAGTATACGGCTATTTTCAGAGTATGAAAGAACAGCAATTGGCGACGAGTCAATTCTTTAAAAAGCAGGGGCCGTTCATTGGTGTAGCAAAGAATGTGGATGTCATTCGTTACGCCGATGTATTACTCTGGCAGGCCGAAGCATACATTGAACTGGGTCAACCCGAGTTAGCTCGTCCGCTGATTAACAAAATCAGAACCCGGGCCGCCGCCAGTACGGGCCGCACCAAGAAAGCCGACGGTAGTGATCCATCCAAATATCTGATTAAAACATACGATGCTTCGGGCTGGACTCAGTCGTATGCCCGTCGGGCTTTGCAATGGGAACGCCGACTGGAATTTGCTCTGGAAAGTCCTCGCTTCTTTGATCTGGTTCGCTGGGGCATTGCCGCAGAAACGCTGAATAACTATCTGGCTAAAGAAAAAACCAGACATTCCTTCTTGAGTGGAGCCAGTTTTACGGCGGGCCGTGATGAGTACCTGCCTATTCCACAGCGTGAAATCAATTTTACCAAAGGTCTGTATATTCAAAATCCAGGCTATTAATTTACCTTAGTGCGAGTCTGCTTAATGGTCTAATCCATTCAGCAGACTTTTAACCTTTTATTATGAAAAAGAAATTATTGCTGAGTTTGCTAGCTGCCATGACGGCTACTTATTCACAGGCCCAAACGCCAACTGAAGCGTATCGTCCAGCCTTTCACTTTACTCCAGAGAAGAATTGGACAAATGATCCGAATGGTCTTTTATATTACGAAGGCGAGTATCACCTTTTTTACCAGTACAATCCTTTTGGCGACACCTGGGGACATATGAGCTGGGGTCACGCCATTAGCAAAGATTTGATTCACTGGGAGCATTTACCCCTCGCGATTCCCGAATTTGATAATCCCGACGGCAAAAGCCAAACCATGATTTTCTCGGGAAGTGCTGTCATTGATTATGGTAACAAAAGTCAGGTATGCCCTCCGGGTACCAAAGATTGTATGGTGGCCATTTACACCGGACACGTGCACGCCAAGGGCGAAGAACTAGAGCAACATCAGAATCTGGCTTACAGTACAGATAAAGGCCGAACCTGGACCCAATACGCTAAAAATCCAGTCTTGACACTAGGCACGCCGTCCTTCCGCGACCCGAACGTATTCTGGTATGAGCCGCAGAAAAAATGGGTGATGTCGGTGGTGAAGCCGGATATTCACACCGCAATGTTCTACGAATCCAAAGATCTGAAAAGCTGGACCAAGACGGGAGAATTTGGCAAACAGGGGGACGTTTCTAAAATCTGGGAGTGCCCTGCCCTGATGGAAGTCCCCATTGAAAATGAACCTGGTAAGAAAAAATGGGTGTTGTATATTTCTTCGGGCCATCAGGTGGAAGGCTTCGTGGGGATGCAATACTTTGTGGGTAATTACGACGGAAAAACCTTCACGCTGGATAAGGATAATCCAAAACCAGCTCGGGCAGGATGGGGTAATAGTATTGATTACGGCAAGGACTATTACGCGGCCATTGAATTTAATAACTTGCCCAAATCGCAGACCAAACCCATTACGTTGGGCTGGGCTCTCAACTGGACGTACGCCAAGGAAATTCCTACAAGTCCTTTTCGGGGCAGTATGACTTTACCCCGCGAAATTTCGCTCAAACGTACGCCCAAAGGCTTAATTCTGATTCAGAAACCTTACCTGGCCTTAGCCAAGCTAAAACGCACGCCACTGGAATCAGTAAAAACGCTAACCTTAACCAGTAACGAAAAGGTTCTTGGTAAAGCCACGGGCGAACGGCTGGAAATTAAAGCAGAGCTGCTTCCGGAGCAAGCCAAAGAAATAGGGTTAAAGCTTTATAAATCAGGTGACGAAGAAACGATTATTCGGTATGTAGATGGTAAAGTACAGTTTGATCGTCGGAAGTCAGGCAAAGTGGATTTTAATCCGACTTTTGCTAGCGTGGAAGAAGCTCCGGTGAAACTTAAAAATGGAACCGTTAAGCTACACATCCTCGTAGATGCCTCGATGGTTGAAGTATACATTAACGATGGCGAAGCCGTAATTACTGACCACGTTTTCCCCACTAAAAAAGACGGAACGGTAAGTTTGTTCACGGAAGGTGGAAAGGGAAGTTTTAAAAACGTCACGGTAGAAAAGCTGGATTAACTCAAGTAAGGAGCCTCTGGCAGACCACAGGTTACTCATGGTCTGCCAGAGGCTCCTTACTTGAGAAGAAAACTTGTTCGGAATGGAAAGGGGGTTACTACCCCGGATAAGTTTGCAAAAGCATAAGTAAGGTCCTTCGCTGTGGATGACAGTGAGAATAGACAACCCCAACTACTTCAGCCCAGCCGATGCCAGCTTTTCCGCTGGCATCATTCGTCTAACGCTTCATATCCACCCCGGGAGTCGCTCGGCTCTAGCCGAGTGACGCTGTAGTAGGGTAGGCTTCTGGCCGGTATTAGTCAGCCTGTTTTGTTTGGGAAAGTTGTTTTGTAACTAGTTAGGGGTTTGCATGCTACCGGCCAGAGGCCTGGAGCTAGGTAGTCACTCGGCTAGAGCCGAGCGACTGCGAGAGAAAAGGGAATGGAGTTACTAACCCAGGCAAGTTTGCAAAAGCATAAGTAAGGTCCTTCGCTCTGATGACAGTGAGAAGAGACAACCCCAACTACTTCAGCCTAGCCGATGCCAGCTTTTTCGCTGGCATCATTCGTCTAACATCCCATTTTTATATTAGCATAATTACTATTTCTTACTTTCCATTGATGGTTTTCTTCGTACAAATCCAGGGTATAACATTTTCCAATAGAATTGAAAAAAAGCTGTAAACGAATCGCCTGATCTGCTAGCGGCACGATGCCCCAGATTTCCAGATAAGGCAAAGGATGTTGCCAATCTCGTTCGTTGGAGCAAGGAGCTTTGTCAATCAGATAGTAAGGCTTCCGGTTGAGACGTTTCCCGTTTTGATGACTTAAGTAAAAAGATTTTACAATTTGTAGCGGATGACGGTAAAACTCTGGCGAAAATTTTTGATGCCTGAAAAGATGCTCAATCCCAGCTTCAATAATAGTAAAATGGTCTATAGCAGGTTTCGATGGGTAACGCCAGTAGATAACAGCGATTATAGCTACAGAACAGAAAAAGATAAGGCCTTTCTTCATCATTACAATACTGGGTTGGATGGGGTTTAAAGTTTACTAATTGATCATCAAAATACACTATAAAACCTTCCTTTTTCTAACGTATGAATGTCGATGCTCTATTTTTTTGCTGGCATTACCTACTATAAATATCCTTGGTTCCGTATCAAAACGAAGGTATAAAAACCTTCACATTTTTATAACATTACCTCGTATAATATCATGATTCCGTAATATTCTCACTCCTAGCTTTGTGGCCTAACTTCTTACTATCCCATGAAGCTTCCATATGTACCTTCTTTTCTAACGGCAGGGGCTCTGCTGTTAGCGGTTGCAGCCTGTACCGATCACGTTTTTCCTCCAGCTGGTTTCCCCCTTTTTGCGGAAGCCTCTGACCCTAAAATACTGGCCACGGCTCCTAACGGTACCGTGATTTATAACGGCGGTTTCGGTTCGGCTCTGGCTACTGATCCCAATGATCCCAATATTTTTTATCTGTTAACCGACCGGGGGCCGAACTCAGGAGGTGTAGCGGCTAACTCCATTATTTTTGGCAAAGCTGATTTTACACCACAAATTGGCAAGTTCCGACGGGACGGAGATAAATTGGTATTACTTGAAACCATTCTTCTGAAAAATGCCGCTGGTCAGCTTCTGACGGGACTTCCTAACCCTTCTGGTCAGGGTAGCACGGGCGAAACACCCCTGGATTTAACGGGTAAAACCTTAAACCCAGACTCCGATGGACTGGATTCGGAAGGACTCGTGCGGGCGGCTGATGGCTCGTTCTGGGTTAGTGATGAATACGGCCCTCACCTTGTTCACTTCGACGCTTCGGGAAAAACGATTGAACGTATTAACCCCTTCGGTTCAGGAACGGGAGGCCGTGTCCTGCCCAAGGTATTGGCTAAACGCCGTCCCAATCGCGGTATGGAAGGTCTGACGATTACTCCCGATGGCAAAACGCTGGTAGGATTAATGCAATCGCCTCTGTATAACCCTTCTTCTTCGGCAGTTTCGGGGGGAACCATTCTGCGGGTATTAACTTTCGATATTACTAGCGGAGAAACTCATCAGTATGCTTACGTCATGGAAAATTCCAGCCTGACGGGTTGCAGTGAAGTAGCAGCCATTACGAATACGACCTTCCTGGCTCTGGAGCGGGACGGTAATTACGGCGGAGATCCAGCCAAACCAGCTAAGTTCAAGAAAGTATTCAAATTTGATCTGGCCGGAGCTACGGACATTTCTGATCCTGCCAATGGTGAAAATGGAAAACTCTATAACGGGCAAACGGTAGAGCAACTTAAGAACACGGCTGGTTTGCAAAGTGCGGGTATTACGCCCGTTACGAAAACGCTGGTGCTGGATTTGCTGGCTCAGATCAACCCCGTGTATCCGCACGACAAAGCCGAAGGTCTTGCTTTGATTGGCAATAGTACGTTGGCTATTTCCAATGACGATGATTTCGGTGTCATTGATAACGGTGCCAACGGTTTTGCGGCCAAGATATTACCTGCTACTGGTAAAGTAGACCGAAACCGTATTTACTTCGTTAATCTGGCTACGCCACTGAAATAACATTTCTATTATTGTTAAGTACTGAAGGTCTGAAAGTCAATTTCTAATTGATTTTCAGACCTTTTTATTATTGCATAGTAGCGAATGGACATTTTTCCATATATTTGAGTCAAATGTCCATTCTATGAAAACATCAATGGTTTCGGTAACGCCTGACTCCGGCTGGAATTTGGGAATAGTAACGGAGATGGTCCGGCAAAAAGCTCCTGCCAATACCATTACCTGGTTGATTTTAGGAAGTACGCATTTTATGGAAAACGAACCCGTTTCCGGGCTGGATTTTCTGACGGCCAGCGAAAAAGGCATTCCTAAAGCATCACTCGAACACCTGGCTGATGTGTTGGACATTCCCATGAAAGACATGGCCGAACTGCTGAACCTTTCTTATAAAACGCTGGCCCGGAAAAAGAAAACGGACGTGTTGAATACGCTCGTCTCCTCTCTTTCCATTGAAATTGCCCATACCATCGCTCTGGGCCTCACCCTTTTCGAAGATCCTGACAAACTCAACCGCTGGTTGCATAAGGAAAATAAAGCCCTGAGCGGACAAAGGCCTTTTGATTTACTGAATACGCCTACGGGCATTAAACTGGTCAACCAAATTCTGGGACGAATCGAGGAAGGAGTGTATTCGTAGTATTCATGATTGTTTATCGAATCGCAAAAAAGAAGGAGCGAGCTAATGATCTAAGCGGCTTAGGGGCCTCATTGTTCGGTGGTCGCTGGAACAACGAAGGCGTTTTCGCATTATATACCAGCGAAAGCCGGGCGTTGGCTATGCTGGAATTATTGGTGCACGTGGATGACTCCGAACTGCCACCAAACCTCTTTATCATGACCATCGAAATTGACGACTCTGCTCAACTTTACGAAGTTCAGGACGAAGCATTACCTATCGACTGGCGGATGACCGAAAATCTGGCATTGAAACATCAGGGCGATAGGATTTTAAAAGCAAAAGAATACCTCGGCTTCAAAGTAAGAAGTGCCGTTTTACCGCAGGAATATAATGTCGTTTTAAATCCTTTATTCCCCAGGTATTACGATCTGGTGAAAGTTATTGCCGTGGAGGATTATACGCGGGATGAGCGTTTGTAATAGAAAAAACGCAACTCTTTTATTTAGGGAGAAAGAAAGGGCCTTACCCATCATTCCTTATACTTTTTGTTAGTTAGCTACCTTCAAAACCTGGTCTGTTTTAGAAGATATTGAGGCTGGATGGTCTCTATGGAGTGCTTCACTCGTATAGCTCAAAAATCTGCTGTCAGCACATGTTCTTAATTTGGAAGAGGCTTACTCCATCATATGTTTATGCTGCCAGCGAAAAAGCTGGCCAGGCCACGCTGGCAGCGGCGGCACCTAACTGCCTTCAGTTAGAAACTAATATGAGTAGTAGTTTCTACCGCTTTACAAGAAATATTTTTAATACTAAAATAGTCAAACGAGCTACTGCCATCGTGGCCGTTGCCAGCTTTTTCGCTGGCAGCACATATTCTAAAGTTGGAAAAGACTCTCTCCATCTTATTAGTACCTTTCAAGTTTATATTAAATAGCGACTAGATTGGAGTAAAATCTATCAATCGAAGGCATAGAAATACCAAACAAAAGGCTGCCCGAATTCCGGGCAGCCTTTTGTTGAAAATAAGTTAATTACCTTAGAGTATAGTTCTAGAAACCATATCTGGCACCCAACTGGAACTGATAAGGGTTGCCGCTTAGGTTAGATACCCCGGCGTTGGTATTCACTGCGTATTTGTAATTGTTGTTAGTGGGGTCAAATCCAGCACGGGATAATAAGGCAGTAGCTCCTAAAGCGTGGTTAACGCCCCAATCTCTCTTCAGCATGTTAGCCACGTTAAACAGGTCGCAGGAAAGCTCCACGTATTGTTTCTGGAACGTTTTCATTTTGTAAGTCAAACGCATGTCAACAGTTCCATAGAAGGGGTTAACGCCACCATTGCGTTCGGCAACTTTACCGAAGCTATTGCGGATGTAATCCTTCATGCTATTCTCCACCTTGGGGTTATTTAAAATAGCATTAATTCCGTCTTTTAAGTATTGGGGAGTTTCGGCTTTGTTAGGATCAAAAACAAAAGCTAAATCGTTCGTTTCTACGAAGTCACCGTTGATGTTACCGTTAACAATCATCGAGTAACGAGTGCCGCTGAATCCTGAGAAGCGAACGCCCAGGTTAAAGCCATAGAACGAAGGGGTATTTCCGTATACGACTACCTTATTTCTGAAATGGTTGTCCGAATAATTCATTTTGTTCAATGTACGGGGATCGCCAGCCGTGTACTGAACCAAGGTGGCCGTATTAGCTACGTTTCCGTTGTACGAAGTATTATCCATCGTCTGGTTCCAGGTATACGAGGCTGCGATTTCGCCGTCCTTGTAGTATTTGTAGTTCGCATCCACTACTAATGCAGCCTGATTTACCTTCCCTAAGCTTTCCAGTTCCAGAATACGACCCACTTGGTCTGTTTTGCGGCCTAGCGTCCAGTTCTGAGAGCCGTTTGAAGTGTTAATGCTAGATGCAGGAACATACACTGGACGATTTCCTTCCTGTGATAAGGTGAAGAAAGGCTGGTCTACCATGTTTTTGTCGATATACGTGTAGTTATTACGAGCAAAAGACATGTAACCAGCGATACTCATGCGGAAATTGCGAGTAAAGAAGTGGCTATACGAACCGTTGATTTTGTATACCGTTGGTACTTTAGCATCCTTACCATTCATGTTAATGGTGTAGAGTTTCGGAACACTGGTGTTATTGACTAAGTCGACGCCCGGAGCCGAAGCGGGATTTTTACGGTAGGCAGGAAAATCGGGGGTAGGAACCAGATTTCCGGTTACGTCGATACTTACGATCTTACTACCATCGAATAACATATTGTTAATCATAGAGTAAGGGTTCAACGCCGATCCTAAAATACCACCGCCGACACGGATGATATCTTTACCGTTTTGATGGATGTCCCAGGTAGCCTGTACGCGAGGTTGTACCTGAAGCGTGGTTAGTTTATTATCGGTGCGTAAGCCCAGCGTGTTGAATACCGTCTGATTAAAGTTAGCCCGAGTCAGATAGTCAGTATAGTCGATACGAATCCCAGCGGTGATGTCCAGACCCGGTCTGATCGTCGTTTGTGCCTGAGCGTATACATTGGGACAAAGAATATCGAAGATGATGTTATGATTGTTATTCAGATATACGTCCCGCGTAAAGCGATAAGGGGCCAGATTATTGAAGGCTGTTAAACCAGTAAACCAGAAACGACCATTGGTTTCACTACCGTAAATCGAATTCTGTTTGGTATAGGTCAGACCCGCTCCAAACGTAAAGTTGAATTTGTTAGTATTTACATACAAATTGTTTACGAGCTGGATCAGGTGGTTATTGAAATAATCACCTCCATAGCGTTGACCACCGAGCTGAACGTTGGTATACAAGAATTTGGTAGTGTCACTCGGGTTAACTGATGCAATATTACCAACCGTTGCTCTCGGAATGTTATCCGAGGGTAACTGGGGATTGGCAAACATTTGGTTATACTCCCAAAAATGTTGCAACTTCAACTCGTTCGTCACTTTCGTATTGATGGTTGTTCGCAATGAACCCATCAAACTGTTCGTCATACTCTTACGGGTACTGTATACTTCATAGAGGTTAATAGTAGTGTTATCGCCGTCCGACTGGTTATCCATATCGTAAATGAAGTTATTACGAATCGTCAGCAGGTTTTTGGAGTTGAGCTGCCAGTCAATACGACCAAACAGGGCATGGGTATTTTTGAAGCGGTTAAACTGACCAAATTGCGGAGCATTGCCAACGCCGTATTTGCTACGGGCAATCTTTAAAAACTGATCTTCTGTGGCCTGGGTAATGTTGTACCGCAGAACATCGGCTGTGGTTTGAATCGGAGCAATCAATAGAGGTAAGGTACTTTCCTGACGATCCCAGGCCACAAAGAAGTGAGCTTTATCTTTGACGATAGGACCACCCAGCGAGAATCCGTACTGAGACGTATGGAAAGGATAGTTTCGAGGCTGTCCATTCAATCCGTAGCGGCTTGCAAGTCCATTGGTTCTTAAGAAGGTAAAGGCACTCCCGCTGAGGGTGTTAGTACCCGATTTGGTAACGGTACTAATGGTACCACCCCCTGCATTGCCATACGTAACGTCATATTGATTCGTAACCACTTGAAATTCCCGTACCGCTTCCATCGTAATGCTGTAGGCTCCGGCAGTTTGCCCCCCGGCAATGGTTCCCCTCGCAGCCATACCATCAATGGTGTAATTGGTAGCAGAGCCTAGTTGCCCACCCAAGCTATTACCCGTACTTAAGGGAGAAAGGTCTGAAAGAGTACTGAAGTTACGTCCGTTGACGGGCAGTCGATTGATGTCCTTGGCCGTTACCGCCGTGGCTGTCCCGATGTTTTCGATCTTGTTTCCTAAAGAAGTTGCAGAAATAACTACATCTTGCAACTGTTCCGTCTTTTCTGCCAACTGGAAGGAAAGCTGTAAAAGGTCCCCCTGGTTGAGTGAAAATCCAGTTTGTGTCTGGGTCGCCATTCCTACGTACTGAACCGTAACGGAATAAGGAGAACCCAGGGGCAATTCCTTCATGAGAAACTCACCTTTCTCATTTGAAATGGTAGCGGTCTTAAAACCAGTAGACTCATTTTTAATCTGTACGGTAGCCTTATCCAGGGGCTTGCCGTCCTGAGTCGTTATTTTTCCAGCAACACCCGCCAAATTGGTTTGAGCACTGGAAAAATGAGCAATAAACAGAATAAAGATTAATAAAAATTTGGGGAGATTGACCATGGTATATGCATGTTTATACTACGGCCCAAATATCCCCAGACAACATTTTTTAGATATTAATGATCTGTTATGTTACATTGAATTATTGACGTGCAATGTTTCCCCATTGTTTACAAAATGCCATTTCTAGTGAAAGAATAGGAAAAAATGGTAGATCGCTCTTGGTTTTGTACAATAGTTGACAAAAACTGGTTACAAGATTAGTCCGCGTTTCCAACGCGGATTCAGGGGAACAGCATCTGCGACGCTACCGCATGGTAAATACTATTGGCCAGCATCCACAACACGGTTGCGAATGCTGGCCAATAGTCCAACAAATTTACTCCGACCGCACCTCTAATAAACTTTCACTCTTCAGATACATCTGTTGCAAGGCCTGTAAGGTTTCAGGATTGGGGTTTTCCCAGAGTTCGCGTTTGGCGGCTTCGAGTAGTCGTTCGGTAATGGCATTGAGAGCCCAGGGATTACTTTGTTCAAAAAAATGCTGTAATCCGGGATCAAGAGCGTAGGTTTCGGCCACTTTTTCGTACATCCAGTCTTCCATGACCTGAGCCGTGGCATCGTATCCAAAGAGGTAATCCACCGTAGCTGTTAACTCCAGCCCGCCTTTATAGCCGTGCCGCTGAATGCTTTCCAGCCATTTCGGATTAACCACTCGCGAACGGAACACCCGCAGGGTTTCTTCTTTCAAATCCCGCACGACGGGCTGGGCTGGATTCTGGGAGTCACCAAAATAATGCTTCGGCTGCTGACCCGTCAGGCTACGAATGGTGGCAATCATTCCGCCATGAAATTGCAGGTAATCGTCACTATCGAAAATATCGTGTTCGCGGTTATCCTGGTTATGTAAGGCCACCTGAACGGTGCTGAGTCGTTGTTGAAATTCCTGTCGGGCGTCCACTCCCTGAGCACTTTTACCGTACGCGAAGCCCCCCCAGTTCACATAAGCCTGAGCAAAGTCGGCATCGGTTTGCCAGTTTTTTTCGTTAATCAGGGGTAATATTCCGGCTCCGTAACTCCCCGGAGCCGCTCCAAAAATGCGGAAGCTGGCCCGCTCTTCGGCTTCTTCAATGGGCAGTTCGGAAAGCTCGGCTAAATCGCGGAGGTAATGTTTACGAACAAAATTCTGCTCATCTGACTCATCCAGAGCAATAACCTGCTGGACGGCCTCGTCGATTAACTCAATCAAATGCGGAAAAGCATCCCGGAAAAATCCACTGATCCGGGTCGTTACATCAATTCGGGGACGCCCTAATGCTTCGATGGGAATGACTTCTACCGAAGTAATCTGCCTACTTTCAGCCTGCCAGATGGGACGAACGCCGAGCAGAGCCAATACTTCGGCTACATCATCGCCGTGGGTTCGCATCGCACTGGTGCCCCAAATGCTGATCCCCACACTTTCAGGATACGTGCCCGTTTCTTTTTTATGCCGATCCAGTACTTCGCGGGCCAGTTGCTGACCTACCTCCCAGGCCGCCTGTGAGGGCAGGGCTCGTGGGTCTACAGCGTAAAAATTGCGTCCCGTGGGCAGAATATGAGCCATGCCCCTGGTGGGAGCCCCACTAGGTCCAGCAGGAATGTAACCACCTGAGAGTCCATGTAACAAGTGATGAATCTCGTTTTCGGTCTGAGCCAGGTTGGGAATTAGTTTTGTACAAACGTATACTAAAATGGGCCTCAGTGACTGCAAGCTGGAAGCGTCTTTTAAAAACGTTTCGCTCAATACCTGATCAATGCGGGAAGGCTGAAAATGATACTTGGCCAGCAGCGAAAACAGATGCTTCCCTAGCTCGTCAATGGTTTCAAGGGCATCGGAAAGCGTGATGATGGGTCGGCTGGCTAAGGTCTGAAAATCAGCCCGAACGCTGGGTAATCGCTGCCCTTTAGGCTGATGTAAATCAGGCAAATCAAAAATCCGGGCGATGGTGTCGGGCAGGGATGGGTAATCCAGATTGGAAAGCCGCGTCATGGATTGCAGCATATCAACCAGAGCCTCGCCCTGCGGCATTTGTCCGAGCGTATGCAGTCCGTTTCGAATTTGGGCGGCCCCCAGTTCACACAAGTATCCGTCAATGTCTTCGATGAGGTGGGCAATGTCCTTACCTGCCATTTCCGTCAGCGTCACCGGCACGCCTTCCGGGGTTAGCTCATCGTCCCATTCGTGTTTATGATCGCCGTGATCGCGGCTGAGCATCGCAGAAAGATCCGCCTGCAAATTGGTCTGTTGAATTAACTCCCAGATTTGCCGTTGCAGCAAAGGCAGCTTGGCCGGATCGAGCGTTTCTACCTGATAATATTCATCGACCAACTGCGTTAACTGAGCCAGCTCGCCGTAGCTATCTGCCGAAGTCATGGGGGGCGTCAGGTGATCTACCACCACCGCGTGAGCCCGTCGCTTGGCCTGCGAGCCTTCGCCGGGATCATTAATGATGAAGGGGTAAAACAGGGGCATATCGCCCAGAATGGCATCGGGGAAACAGTTTTCGGAAAGACCAATGCCCTTGCCGGGTAACCATTCTAATGTGCCGTGTTTCCCTACGTGAACGATGGCGTCGGCCCGGTAACTTTCTCTGATCCAGCGGTAAGCTGCGTAGTAATGATGCGTGGGGGGTAAATCGGGCTGGTGGTAAATGGCATCCGGGTCCATGCCGTACCCCCGGGGCGGTTGCAATAACACCACCACGTGGCCGAGATCAATACCCGCCAGAGAAATACAGCCCTCGTGAACGTACGTTTCACCCGGTGGGGGTCCCCACTGCTTTAGCATTTTCTGCTGCAACGCTTCGGGTAACTCTTTAAACCAACCTTCGTAGGTTTTGGCCGGAATGCGGGCAATGGCCCGGGAAAGTTGTTCGGGCGTTAAGTAGGTTTCATCGTACGAACAGCGGTCAATTAATTCATGAATGAGCTGAGTGCCACTTTCTGGAAGATTATCCACGCGATACCCTTCCGCCAGCATCGCTTCCAGCATCTGCATTAAGGAGACCGGAGCATCTAGTCCTACCGCATTTCCGATCTGGGAAGCCTTGCTGTTGGAATTCGTAAAAATAAACGCAATTTTCTTCTGAGGGTTCGGGATGTAACGAAGCCGGGCCATTCGGTAGGCAAGTCCCGTGATGCGTTCCACCCGGTTTTCGACGGGCTCGTAATGCGTTACTTCCTTATTTTTTTCCTTGAATGAAAGCGGAACGGTAATGATTCGCCCGTCAAATTCGGGAATGGCTACGTTCATGGCCGTATCCAAGGGGCTTAACCCGCGGCTGGATAACTCCCAGGGAATGCGACCCATGCCGCTGGTAATGGCCTGAAGAATGGGTACATCCAGAGCCAGTAAACTTTCCTGCGGCTTATTACCCGTTGCCCGCACGTCTGTCATGGCGTAGGAAACCGTGTTAATCAGGGCATCAATCCGAACGCCCTGATTAAAAAAATCAAAGGCATAAGGTTGTCGGGTTTCAGGGTTTACCGTTTTTAAGGAAGAGGTATAAATGGGTAATACATTCACTGACTTTTCTTCCAGCGAACGAATCAGGGCATCAACAAAAGACGTGTTTCCACTGATCCAGTGGGAACGATAGAAGGTAATACCGATGGTAGGAAGCTGAGGCTGATAATACCGCTGCCAGTCACTCCATTCCGCATTTTCGGGTAATTCTGGATGGTAAATGCCGTGTTCGGGCAGGGTCAATGGAGCTTCCGATCCAAAACCTGTCATTAATAAATGATCGGCAACGTAGTACAACAGGGACGTTAAGTTAGCATAACCTCCCGCCTGTATATACGCTAATACGTCCTGTTGAATGGCAGGAGAAACGCTCGAAATCGCCGCAAATTCTGGGTTTAAATCGCCCGTTCCACTAATAACGATCAGGTGTTGATGGTGCTCTTTGGCCCGTTTAACCAGTTCACCAAAGCCCGGAATACTACTGGGGCGACCGTGAATCCGAACGATAATAATTTGAGCCGCTCCAATTTCCCGTTCCAGTAACTGAGCCATGTGGGCTTCGCTTTTGATGGCGAGCAAACTCATACCCAGGGTCTTCGGAAAATCATCGGATAAATCCTGCATCGCCCGACTCAGGGTTAATAAGTCGGTATCCGCGTGCGTGAGAAAGACGATTCCGTCCGTGGGGGATGGCGTAATACCCAGCAGCGTTGAGGTCTCCGAACCCTTCCAGGTATAATATTGAAATACAAATTCGCTGATTTCAGCCGGGGGCGTTAAGAACCGATCCGCCGCAATCATCGAATCGATGTAATCAAAAATTGCCCGGATGTGCCATTCGCTGTTAATCGAATGAAACCACACAGAATGTCCGTCGAATAGCAAGGTCGCTACGTTGGCCAGCGTGCAGGGGCCGAGGCAGCCGCCTTTGGTTAGGTGCACCTTGTTACGCATTTTCCGGCGAAGCCATTCTTCCTTATACACGTCCACCAGCACCGGGGCATACCCCCGGTCGGTGCGACCGCAACAGCAGGCGTTGTAACAATAGGATAAATGTCCGCGTCGCTGGACGATATTAATGGCTTTGCCATCGGGTCGCATGACCCGCTGCCGCTTGATTTCAGACATGGCTAGTAGTGAGGCGGCCCGATTGCTCAAGCCAGTCCATGATAAATTCGGGCTGCTCCGCCCAGTAGATATGAGCGTAAGTAGCTAATGTATTCTGATACTGAAAAAGTTTGGTAGTTACGGGGGCTCCTTTCGCCGAGGTGATCGTCGCAACCGAAGGTAACGATTCATCTTCCTGAATCTTGGAATAATGAAATTCATGCCCCCGAAATTCCCGGCCTTTCCAGTGCATCCGGCGATACCCCAGCGTTAACTTTCGGTTTTGCATGGTCGTCTGGTAAGGGAAAAGACCGACCATGTCAAACGTTTGATTGGCATCGTTGGTCATCCTTTTTCCCAAATACATCAACCCTCCGCATTCGGCATAAGTGGTTCCTCCGTTTTCACTGTAGGCACGAATGCTTTCCAGCATCGAACGGTTTTCACTTAACTTTTGGGCATGTAGTTCAGGATAACCGCCGGGCAAATACAGAAAATCCGTTTCGGGTAAAACGGCATCCTCAAGCGGACTGAAAAAGGTAAGATCAGCCCATGGTTTCAACGCCTCGAGATTGGCGGGGTAATAAAACGAAAAAGCCTCATCCTGAGCTACGGCCATTCGAAAGTGTTTGAATGGCCGTCCGCTGCTCCGTTGGAGAGTGGAAATTTCACGGTTGCATAGTTCCAGTAACCGATCTACCTGAACCGTTTGCGGAAGGGCATCGGCGATGCGTTGAATAATGGCTTCGTAATCGGTTTCCGAAGAAATATGTAAACCCAAATGCCGCGAGGGAATCTCAAAATCGGGGTTTGACGGTAAATAGCCGAGCACTTCAATGCCCACGTCTTCACTGGCTTCCTTCAAAAACTGGTAATGCGTTGGGGTATTGACGTTATTGAAAATGACCCCTGCGATCTGAATTTCGGGTTTAAAGTGTTTATATCCGTACAAAAGCGGAGCCGCCGAATAGGCCATGGCTTTGGCATTTACGACGAGAATGATGGGAATATTAAGTAAGGTAGCCAGGTGAGCACTGCTGTTTTGCATCCGATCCGATCCATCAAAAAGGCCCATGACGGCTTCACTTACGGCGATGTCCGACGGGCTGGCGTATCGGGTATATAACTCCTTTACGTGAGCTTCTGAAGAAAGAAAGGTATCCAGATTCAGGCTGGTTTTTCCGGCTGCCGTAGCGTGATGACGCGAGTCAATGTAATCCGGGCCACATTTGAAAGGTTGAACGCGGTAACCCCGTTGCCTCAGCACGCGGAGTAACCCCAGCGTCAGAGTAGTCTTTCCGGAGCCGCTGGAGGGAGCCGCAATCATGAAGTGTGTCACGTTCATTATACTCAAGTGCTACTTTAGTTAGAATTGATAACTGACTTATCAACAGTGTTTTTAGAACTACTGGTTAATGCCTTTCTGGCTTTTGAAATCTTTCGTTTCAGCCATTTCCAGGTTAAGACCAAACCCGTACTACTGGTAGCCATGCCCCCGAGTAATAAGACGATGAGCGTAATATCCCAAAGCGGTCGGCGGTAGAATAGAAAGCTAAAATCCAGGCTGTGCAAACCGTGATAGAGCCAGCGTTCGAGCCGGGTCAGGTTTTGATGTTTATAGACTACCTGACTCGTTTTTAAATCTACGTAATACCAGATTTGTTCCGGGGTGTCCAGTTTTACTCGTAAAATCGGTAATCGTTTTTCTCCGTTTTTCGAGTAATAGTAATCATCGTAAGCAGTAAGAATTTTTGTTTCCAATACCGGGCTTTGGGGATGCAAGGTACGAATGCTTTGCTCGATTGCCCCTGAATCAAAACGTTCAAAGGGATCTGCTCCCGTCTGATTCGCTAACAGAAGTCGGGTATGATGGTCGTCCTGAAAAGCCAGGTAATAGGGCTTACCGTTGAATTGAATCAACTGAATTTCTTTGATCGTTAAATCCTTCGACAACTTCTGAAAAGCATGGGCGGGAGTAACCGTGAAGAGTGTAGGGTTAAGCGGACCGCCCATCCACTGCCCGGTTTCTTTGAGAGAAAGTCGGCTGGAAGGGGCCCAGTTCCAGGGACTCATGGAAAATAATCCGCTCAGAACCCAGGTGAAAGCGAAAAAGCCAAAGATAAATCCGGTATAATGATGCCAGCGAAACCAGCGTTTTTTGTAAGGACTAAAAGCCAGTGAATCGGGATTTTTTCGTGTAAAACGAAGGAAGCCCATCCCAATGCCAGCCAGGCACATTACGCAGCCCACTACCGAAATCCAGATGACTACCTGACTCCAGACGGGCCGTTGCCGGATCAAAAAAGTCGGATAGATCCAGTGCGGAATGGGGCCCAGCCAGGCCAGGAAGCGTTGACGAGCCGTAACACTTTGCACGACTTCATTTGAAAAAGGGGAAACGTAGACATACGCACCGTCGTTCATTTTCAGTCGATACACTTCAGGCAGATAGCCCTGGTAGCGGTGGGCAGCCATCCACTGATCAATTTGGGTTAGTTTTTCGACTTGCCTGACTTCCGCTTTTGTCCAGTTTTGTGCTAATTTACGGGCTAAGGCTTCATTCCCGTAGGGCAGAACGGTAGCGGAATCAGCGTAAAGACTCAGGTGACAGTTTTGTAAAGTAATGATCCGGTAGACCGGACGATTCAATACCATGCCCAGACGGATAGATTTGATAGAATCACTGAGCCCTGCTTTTTCCAGAACTTCTGCCGGAGTAAGCAGACAGGTACTCCAATCTATCTTGGCCGTTTGCTGAAGCTTCTGATGGGATTTTAGGGTGGGATACGACACGTACATCATCATGATTCCCGACAGAAACCAGATGAGAAAAATCAGGCTCAGGGCAAACCCGAGATACCGATGAATCAGCCGTACCGCTTTAGTAAATCTTTTCACAGAACATGGCAAAAAACGCTGATTTTCAGACCAGCGGCTTAAGAGTTTAGAGTTGATAACTAATCGTGAGTAGGTAATGTCGGGTAGCTCCGGGATAAAACTGCCGGGTTAGAATTACGTTTGTAAAGTAACGTTCGTTGAACAGGTTATTCACATTGGCCCGAATACCTACCCGGCTCATCTGGTAACCCAGGGCCGCATCAACCGTTTTGTAAGCGGGTAATTGGTACGTATTGGCAGCGTTCGCGAAGGCCTTGCTCTGGAAGTTAAAGCCTGCTCCGGCATTTAAGCCTTTCAAAGTCGTTTGCTGAACGCTGTAATTAATCCAGGCATTCACCAAGTGTTTGGGAGCGAGAATAGCCGCGTTTCCGGCAACGGAATTTACCTCGGCACTGGCAAAAGGTAAATATTGAGCCTGCGTGAAGGTATAACCTGCCGTAAGATCAAGTCCGGCGACTGGATTACCCTGAGCTTCTATTTCAACCCCTTTTGATTCTGCTGAACCTATGCGTTTGAAGATACCACCGGACAAACTTTCCACCTGATTATCTTTCCGCATGTAGTAAATGGAGGCAGTGGCCGAAAACCTGGAAGATAATTCCAGTCGGGAACCCACTTCCGCCTGATAACCCGTTTCGGGATCGAAGGTCTCGCCGTTGGGGGCCACGCGACGGGAAGGCTTGAAGTAAGTTGAATAAGAAGCGTATACCGACAATGGTTCAATGGGTTGATACACCAGCCCTAGTCGATACGTCAGGGCATTACGAGCAATGGTTGAGGTGGCCCCGTAAGAGGTGACGTGACGTTCCCGATCCACCTGATCGGTATAATAATCTCCTTTGAAGAGGTCGTAACGTAATCCGATTAAGGCTTTGATTTTCTCGGAAAAACGGATGAAATCCTGTAGATAAATGCCGTGAACCGTTTCTATCGTAGCCCGGTAGTAAGTATCGTAATAGTTGAGGTAGCCCTGGTTTTCGATAGGGTTGACAACTGGAATTTTAGCAAACTTGCCGGGCCCATCAATTGTACCGTTGTACGTTTTTCGGTCCAGATAGTTCAGCGAATAGCCCAACAATACTTTCTGCGAAATTTTGCCTGTATTCCAGTCATAGGTTAACTCCAACTGGTTTTGGAGGGGTTTGGTCAGGTGATTGAAGTAATAGGGGAACGAGCGGGTAATGGAATCGAGTCGGGAATTGAGGCTTAATTCTTCCGTTGAGAAATAGTCAATGTTATCATCCGAATAGGAAAGCTGATTCGAGAGTTTCAGGTGGGGCGTTAACTCCCGCACGTAACGAAGCTGGAAATCCGTCCGTGTGTGTTTTAGAAAATCAGCAGGATCATTATAGCGAGTCGTGACATCCATGCCGGGTACCAGAGCCCCGCCTGCCAGTACTGGAATGCCTGAATCGGTTCGGTAAACATCCTTGTTGGCTCCCACGGCAAGATAAAAGTAATCTTTGCTGGTGGGCGTATATTCCAAAGCTACGTACGCATTATTGGTAGCCACACCCGCCTGCCGAAATCCGTCGGTATCAGACACGCCAAAATCCATGCGGTAACGAAGTTGGGTGTTGATGGAACCACCCGCTCCGGCCCGCATGCGGCGGGTATTAAAGCTCCCGTAGCTGGCCGAAAAATTGGCTCTGAAATCAGCCGTGGGTTGTTTACGAACGATGTTAATGATACCCCCTAAAGCCGAGTGCCCAAAAAGTACCGAAGCGGGGCCTTTTAAAACTTCGATCCGTTCGACATTGGCGAGGTTGGTGTTGGGTGCACTGGTGGAGATGTTATGCCGCTCATCGCGAACACCGTCCACCAATAACACAAAGTTGCTGAAACCCCGAATGGTAAAGTGTTGAAAACCACCGTAGGTATTATTGGAACGCACACCCGTGGTATTTTTCATGGCATCGCCCAGATCGTCAATGCCGCGTTGTTCGATGGTTTTGACCGTAACTGAACTGACTGACAAAGGCAAATCACGAATGGGAACGTCGATTTTGTTAAGGGCTGAAAACGAACGGTTTCGCTGACTGGTAATGGTTACTAACGAGAGCTCGTGCGTTTTTTGATTGAGCTGATAACGTAGTGGCAGACGTTCGCCGGCTTTCACCGTTACCTGAGTTTGATATGCTTCATAACCCACCCCACTGATGGTTAGCGTATAAGTACCGGTAGGAATGTTTAGTAGCTGAAAACTACCCTCGGCATCCGTGGTAACGCCAAAAGTAGTGGCCTCCAGGCGAATGGAAATGCCGGGTAAGGGTTCTTGTTTTTCGGTTTCAACGCGGCCTTCGAGTGAACCGTTTTTTTGTTGAGCGTAACCCTTTAGGCAGACGCTAAGAATAAATGCCAGGGTAGATAAAATGATTTTACTACTCAATCGTGAAGTAGAAGTGGGGAGCATAACTTTTAACAAAAAGGTTAAAAGCTCTCGGCTTACCTTCCAGTCAATCAGAAATCAGGGAAACAGAAGAAGTCAGTAGAGTTTACGTATAGACGCGACGGTGCATGCACGTCTGTGCCTACCATCCATAAACTCCCCTTTGACGACGCTCTAACCCGTGAAAGCATGATCAGCTAAGAATAAAGGCAGGTCTCCTGACTCGTCCCCTCCCAGACGCCTTCCCATATCGTAACGATACAGTGGCTTTATTGTAAAGGAGTTGTAGGTTTTGGGTTTTGAGTTTTGGGTTTAGAGTTAACAAACGAACCCTAAACTCAAAACCTTAAACTCAAAACGTTACCGGAACTTACAGTTGCACGACAGTTCGTGATTTGCACACGATTCCCTATTAATCTGCAGTTAAGCAGAACCTTTTTCCGTGGAAAAATGAAGTAAAGAACTTGAATGAGGGGACAAAAGTAGGGTATAATTCAGCCGTTTATGGATTTACATTCAATAATAAATTTTCCAGGTAAGGTCTGAACCTTAAAAATAATCGTACTTTCGCGGCTCAATTGGTGCCTTTTCTGCCCGTCAGAAGAAGCTTAAAAGGGAATCCGGTGCAATCCCGGAGCAGTACCCGCTGCTGTAATTTCTACTTAGTTTACAGTTTGCCGTTTACGGTTTTCAATTAGTTTACTACTAACTGAAAACGGCAAACTAAAAACGGACAACTAAGTAAACTCTAAACATCAATGCCACTCCAGCGTGCTGGGGGAAGGCGTTTGGAGTGGAAAGAGCCAGAAGACCTGCCTGTTGAACATACCATTCATGCTTTCGGGAAGAAAGGCAGGAGGCTTCAAATGCTTAGGAGGTGTTTCCACCTCTGTCCTGTTTCCCGTGTATACATTTAAAAGGGAAACAAATGATCAATCCTTTATTACTCGATTCGCTGGTGTTGGGGATACAACATTCCTTTGAACCCGATCACATGGCCGCCGTTTCCGTGTTGGCCAGTGAAAGAAAAAAAGGCCAGCTTTGGCGAGTCATCTGGCGGTCTTCGCACTGGGCTTTGGGGCATTCCTTTACGCTGATTCTCTTTGCCTGTCTGATTCTGCTGCTGAAATCCCAGATCTCGGAAGAGGTGGCTTCCTACGTGGAGTTTCTGGTGGGCCCTTTAATGATCTGGCTGGGGGTAGTAGCCATCCGGCGAAATTTTGTTCCGGCACCCATTCAAACGCCGGAAGAGGCCAAAATCAGCCGTTCCTTCGGAGTAGGCATGATCCACGGATTGGCCGGAACGGGAGGAGCCTGTACCGTAGCGTTGACCCTGGCGGCCAAAGATGCCAGCACCGCCGTCTGGATTATCATTCTGCAAAGCCTCGGCATTATCGTAGCGATGACTTTGTACGGTTGCATTCTGGCTTTTTCGCTGAAGCAGGTCGTGCAGCGGGCCGAGAAAGCCCTGGTAATCATCAATTATGCCGTAGGTATTTTCTCCATCCTCATTGGATTCGTAACCCTTTACGAATCTTTTCAGTAACCCTTAGCACTTTTTTCCCCTTTTTCATTTTATATATTTTTACATGCGTTTTACGCCTTATTCGCTGGGACTGGCTCTGCTGGCTCACCAGGCTTTAGCTCAAACTCCGGCTGATTCCAGCCGCAATCTTAATCCGGTGGTGGTAACGGCTACCCGTTCCGAAACCCGACTGGATCGCATTCCCCAAACGTTAAAACTGATTAATCGGACGGATCTGGACTTAACACCTGCGAACGATCTGACTGACCTAGTTAAAAAAACGGCGGGCGTACAGGTGATTCAGTATCCGAACCTTTCCTCGGGGGTGGGAATCCGTGGGTTCCGTCCGCAGTTTTCGGGCTTGAATCAGCGGACGTTATTACTCATTGACGGTCGTCCGGCGGGAGCGACGAATCTTTCCACGATTCAGTTATCAGCCATCGACCACATTGAAGTTCTGAAAGGTCCTGCTTCGGCCTTATACGGTTCACAGGCCATGGGAGGGGTGATTAACGTGATTACCCGTCGTTCGAAGGGAACGCCTACCGGAAACGCTTTTGCCGAATATGGTAGTTTTCAAACGCTTCAGGCTGGTTTTTCTTCGGGGGGTAACCTGACCAGCAAACTCGATTACGATTTATCCTTCGCTTATTTTGAACGGGGAAAAGATTACAAAATCGGGAAAGACAACTGGCTACGAAATGCGTTCGGTTTTAAAAACGCCGTGAAGTATTACGCCAAGGGTACGAGTGAAGAAGTAGATGATCGTCGCGACGATGGCCAGACGCGGCCCTACACCCAATTGCGGTATTATTCAGGAGCGTTGCGATTAGGATACCAGATTGCGGAAAACTGGCGGGTAGACGTTCGCGGCGAAAGATTCCAGGCTCGCAATGTTCAATCCCCCGGTGACATTGCTTACGGAATTACGGAAGCCAGCAGTAAGGATGTTGAGCGGGCTTCGCTGGAAGCTTCCTTAACCGGACAAATCGGTGCTCACCAGCCTAGCCTGAAGGTGTTTACTGCCGATGAGGCGAATAATAACTATACCCTGAATGCTTCCGGTAAACCCGTCATCCCTTACCGCTCGAATCGCACGGCAAATGCCTGGTCGGGTTTACAGGTGAAAGATGTGTGGAAGTTAGGACAGCATTCGCTGGTGCTGGGTTATGATTATACCAATGCCTCGACGCAGGGTCGCCGCTGGAGTGATGCTACAACCGAGCGTGCTCCCACGCAGCCCGATTATGCTCTGATTTCTTCGGCTTTTTACGCCCAGGCAACGCTGAACGTTGATAAACTAACGATCCAACCCGGCCTGCGTTGGGATCAGATTACTTTTGATGTCAAGCAAACCCCTTTATTAACGTCGTACCGGGCGGGGAAGAAAACCAATCCCTTCCTGAGTCCTAACCTGGGGGTGACCTATCAGTTGCCTCAGCATTTAAGAATCAAAGCGACTGTAGGGCGTGCCTTTGTAACCCCCGATGCTTACAATGTAGCGGGGTATTCTGAAGCCCGAACCACCGCCGGGAAAATTGCCGTAACCAGCGGAAACCCTGACTTAGCGAATGAAAGTAGCTGGAGCTGGGATGTGGGGGTGGATTACCAGCATCAGGGTTTCTACGCTAATGCAACGTATTTCTCTACTCAGGTGAAAAACCGCATTGCTCGCGTCGTACGGACGGTAAATGAGCCGCTTGGCAATGGGGATGTGATTGTTTCGAGAACTACGTTTATTAATGCCGCCGATTCGGATATAAACGGTCTGGAAGCGGAGGCGGGTTATGACTTTGGTTATAATCAGAAACACGCCCTTCGTCTTTTTGGTAACCTGACAACGATGTTCAAAGCTCAGGAGGTAATTGTCGGAACGGATGAATCCCGGACGGAACGGATGATTGCCAATGTAGCGAAAACCAATGTCAATTACGGACTGGAATTTGATAACCGTAAAAACCTGCGTCTGCGATTAACGGGCCGCTATGTCGGTACCCGCCGCGACATTGATTATACAGATGCCTTGAATCCGGAAATTGAGTATACGCCATTCATGGTGGTTGATCTGGTGGCTGCGTATACGCTTGAGAAAAAGCACACACTGACTTTGTTACTCAATAACCTAACAGACGAAAACTACTACGAAAAACGCGGTTATAACATGCCCGGCCGGAGTGTTTCGTTACGGTATGCCCTTCAGTTTTAAAGTACTGCTTGTTTTGAGTATGAAAAGGCCTTTCCCATTGGGGAAGGCCTTTTGTCTTAGTAATAAACGTTTGGTAAGGATATTAATGGTTTGATAGTTAGCTGGTTATTTAGTGATAACGTAGAAATAGCGAGCTTAAAAATGAATTAAAATACGCATTTCCGCTGGCGGATGGCTGAGAAAAAGAGTTCAGTATACAAACTCAAAACTTGAACCATGAAAGGATTAGCTTGTATTGCTCTATTAACCATTTCAAATGCCTTTATGACGCTGGCCTGGTACGGACATTTGCAGGTAAAGCAATGGCCCCAACTGGCGAAACTATCTTTATTCGGCATCATTGCCCTGAGCTGGGGCTTAGCCTTCTTTGAATACGTATTCCAGGTGCCTGCCAACCGCATTGGCTCGGACGAGACGGGAGGGCCCTTTTCTCTCTTCCAATTGAAAATCATTCAGGAAGTAGTCTCCCTGACGGTGTTTACGCTGATGACGGTATATCTGTTTAAAACGGATCGACTGGCCTGGAACCATGCCGTTGGGTTTGTCTTTTTAGTAATTGCGGTGTTTTTCATTTTCAAGAAATGGTAAGCTCTTCTACCGTTACTCCGCAGCCTTCCCGGCAAAGTTTGTCGGCACTGGACAAAGCCAATTTTCTACTCGCCGACGTTCGCGATGGTATGGGCCCTTATCTGGCTATTTATCTGATGGTCAGCTTAAAATGGAAGCCTCAGGACATTGGCATTGCCATGTCCGTAATGGGTATTACAACCGTAGTAATGCAAACGCCCGCTGGGATACTGGTGGATCGTACGACACGAAAAAAGTTGTTTACGATACTGGCTTCCGGTTTAATGGCCGTGGCCGCTCTGCTTACCATCCTGCTGCCCAGTTACCCCGTCATTATGGGTAGTCAGGTGTTAATGGGCATTTCTGCTGCCTGGTTTACACCCGCCGTGGCCGCGATCACGCTTGGACTGGTGGGCCATCAGGCTCTGGATGCCCGTATTGGTCGCAACGAAACGTTTAATCATGCGGGTAATGTCGTAGCGGCTTTGCTGGCGGGTACGATTGGTTACTTTCTAAGCAGTAAGGGAATTTTCGTGTTGTTGGCCCTGATGTCCGTTTTAAGCAGCTTAAGTATCTGGCAAATCAAGAGCGAAGAGATCAATGACGAGCTAGCCCGCGGCAGTGGGGAAGCCAACGAGAGCGAGGCAAGCCCATGGAAATCATTATTGGCCAAGCCTTCTCTGTTGCTTTTTGCTTTGGCTTGTGTGTTGTTTCATTTTGCTAATGCTGCTATGTTACCCTTACTGGGGCAGCGTCTCTCCCTGAAAGCCGATGCTGGAGGAGCCTCACTGTATATGTCGGCCTGTATCATCGTTGCACAAGTTGTCATGATTCCCGTCAGTGCCTGGGTGGGGAAGAAGGCTTCGTCGGGCCGCAAACGGTTGTTACTGATCGCTTTTCTGGTTTTGCCGATTCGAGGCGTACTCTATACTCTTACCAGCGATGAAGTATTACTGGTATGCATTCAGATTTTGGATGGGGTTGGAGCCGGAATTTTTGGCGTATTATCCATTCTCATCGTATCGGATTTAACGCAGGGGTCTGGTTTATTTAACACCGTTCAGGGAGCCATTGCTACGGCGGTGGGGCTAGGAGCTTCGTTAAGTAATGCGTTTGCGGGCTTTTTACTTCAACGGAGTAATTTTCAAACGGTTTTTCTGGTCCTCGCCGCCATTGCCCTCGCCGCTCTTATCCTCGTCTGGCTGGGCGTTCCTGAAACGCAGAAGTCCAGTGAAAAAGCTCAGGTTGCCTAGGCTATTACTTACAATGCAGCCCGTCATCCAGAGCGAAGCGAAGGACCTTACTTAGTGGTTGGCTTTGTTTCTTGTGGGCAAGTTTTCTATTTTCCTACCGCAGTCGCTTGGCCCTGCCGAGCGACAAAGCGGAGTGCAGGCCTCTGGCCGATGGCAGTCAAAGCATTTTAGGTTAGGCAAATCTTTTGCTTTTTAGTAAATTTCTTAGCCTCAGACGGCCAGAGGCCTACCGCTATGCGGTCACTCGGCAGAGCCGAGCGACTGCGGAATACTTTCTTTCCTGTCATCCAGAGCGAAGCGAAAGACCTTACTTAGTAGTCGGCTTCGTTCCTATGTTGGTAAGCTTTCTACCTTCCGTAATTGTTGGGCAAAGCTGAGCGACCGCGGAGATAAGGATTCTCATAAAACCAAGAAGAGGTTCATTCAAAATCGAATGAACCCCTTCTTGGTTTTCAAAAGTTACCCGCGATGGTAAGTTTCAGCCCATTTTTTCAATTGTCGCTGATGAGCTTCCGTTAATTGGCCGGGAATTAATCGCCATTTCCAGCACGCTTCGTTCCCGGCTGGCGTGTTCATACGGGCGGATTCGTCTAGTCCCAACACATCCTGTACGGGAAGTATGGCGGTTTGAGCTACCGACGAATACACCATGCGAATGAGAACAAAGTGAATGGTTTCTTCTTTTAAAGGTCCACCCAGGTATTCTTCCAGTCGGCGATGGTCATCGGGGCTTAAATCGTTGCGGTACCAGCCTTTGGTCGTATTATTATCATGGGTTCCCGTATAGGCAATGCTTAAGGGAGAATGATTATGCACGATGTTCACCGAGTAAGGCATGTCTTCGCTGAATGCAAAATGCAGCACTCGCATCCCCGGTAGCACACAGGCATCGCGGAGTTCGTACACGTCCGTTCCGATATCGCCGAGGTCTTCTGCTACGAGAGGAAGACTGCCGAGTTTTTCCCGAAGCACGTCAAAGAACGCAGTACCGGGCCCGGGTTTCCATTCGCCATTTTTAGCCGATTTTTCCTGAGCGGGAACTTCCCAGTAACTGGCAAAAGCCCGGAAGTGGTCGAGCCTCAGCAAGTCGTACAGTTCCATATTCTTGCTGATTCGATTGAGCCACCAGTCGTATTTTCGGGCTTTCAGAACATCCCAGCGATAAATGGGCATGCCCCAGCGTTGACCATCTTCGTTGAAATAGTCCGGTGGTACGCCCGCTACACAGGTCATATTCCGCTCTTCGTCGAGATGGAAAATCTCAGGATTAGCCCAGACGTCTACCGAATCATAACTCGGATAAAAGGGTAAGTCCCCAAAGAGCTTCACATTCCGAATGTTACTGTATCGCCGAAGCTGATGCCACTGCCGGAAGAAAATAAACTGAATCCATTGCTGATAAACCAGAGCCTCCGCCTGTTCTTCCCGGAATTGTTGTAGGGTAACCGCGTCGCGAAGTTTAAAGGACTCGGACCATTCGTGCCAGGGCTTATGATCTTGTTGTTGCTTGATGACTACATACAGCACAAAATCATCCAGCCATTCGGCTTCGTTTTGGCAAAAATTTTCAAACTCTCGTTTCAGTAAAGGCCGTTTTTGGTACTGGGCATAGGCCTGTTCCAGCAATTGATGCTTCAATGCCAGAGCCTGCTCAAAATCCGCCTCGGGCGTTTCCATAATTCGGTATTCCGATAAATCACCCAATAAGCCCTCGGCCTGTAATAGCTCAGGGCTAATCAGCATGGGGTTACCGGCCCGGCTGGAAATGGAACTGTACGGCGAAAAACCCTGGTCTGCTCCGGTTGGGTTAAGCGGTAATAACTGCCAGTACGTCTGTTTACTCTTGCTCAGAAAATCAGCGAATTTATACGCCTCAGGTCCTAAATCGCCTACCCCGAAAGCAGAGGGCAATGAAGTGACTGCCAATAATAACCCCGCCGAACGATCCCGAATGTCGGGCTGACCTTTGAGTAAGGCCAGCGGTAACTCACTGAATAAATCCTGAACGAGCCACTCAGAAGTGAGGGACGCCGAACCCAGCAGGTTTTGCCAGTTTTGAGGAGCGTCTTCGGGAATAATCACGCGGGTGTCTTTCCAGTCAATTTCCAGTACTTCATGAATGGAGCCAATCTGAGCCGCGTGCAGCGGAACCGCCACGACGTACCAGTTTTGCTTGTACCGACGGGCAAAAGCCAGCACGTGATCCTTGTAGGTACCTTCAACTGTTAAGGGCAGATAAAGTCCCTCGGTGAAAGTATCGACGTTTTCTTTGCGTTCCTGAAATAACGCATGCGTTAACCAAAGCTTGATTTGGCCCGAATAGCGGTGCTGCCATAAAGCCCGCCAATCGAGCGACTCGATGTCATTCAGGTATTGTTCCCGTAATGAATAGTCAACCGGACGGCGGTTATCAGGATCTACCAGACTTAAATCCCAAAGTTCCGTTCCCTGATATACGTCAGGAACACCGGGCGAAGTGAATTTCAGTAAGGTTTGCGAAAGTGAATTGACAATGCCCCAATCGCAAACGCTGCGATGAAATCCTTCGAAGGTCTTATAAAAATCGCTGGATTTGTTGAGTAAGGAAGACGCAAAATCCTTGGCTGCCTGCTCGTAATTTTCATTCGGTTGCGTCCAGCCAGAATTCACTTTTCCTTCCCGCAGAGCCTTAGGTAAGTATTCGTGCAAACGGTTTTCGAAATCATCTTCGTCCTGACCGGGCATGGGATGAGCTCCTACAACTGTCTGGTAAATCAGGTATTGATCGTTCGGTTCCAGTTTCGTTTGCGGGTGCATAGAAAACCAGTTACTAACGGTTTCAATCCATAGTTCTGGCAAATCCGTCAGGGCGTTGAGTCTGGCCCGTACATCTTCCCCGCGTTTCGTATCGTGGGTTGAGGTACCATTCAAGGACAGGGGCCAATGTTCCTGCCGATCCTGCATTAACTCGTGGTAGTGTTCGGAGGTAATCCCAAATTCCTCAACCGAATCACCCACTTCATTATGCCCGATGAAACGGGTATAGGTATACAACAACGTGTCTTCCACACCTTTCGCCATGAGAGGCCCGGAGAACTGCATGCAGCGTTGGTAAAAAGGCAACGCTTCTTCCAGGGCCAACGTCTTTTCGAAGGCACTAATCGAGGTTTTTTTCTCGGGATACTTTTTACGAATAGCCTTGAAAATTTCTTTGTTGGCTTGCTGTTCTTCTTCCCCCAGCGGCCAGGCATTTCCGTAATAGCGATATACCGGGCAATGAATGAGGTAAAGAGCAATGCTGTCTTTCAATGCCTCTTTTTCTAGCATCGGCAAGTTCAGGCTCTCATACAAACGCACCAGGTTATCCAGTTCCCCGCCCATGTGGTCGAGGAGGATCATGGCTTTTTTCTGGTGAATCTGTTCCTGCGTAAGCGTCTGATCACCCGTGAGCCGTTGGTAATACTTCGTAAAAGGTTTCTCAGCGGCCTTATTCGTGAACAGATTATTGACGTATGAAAGAAAATCATACCCCGTATTTCCCTGAATTGGCCAGCTTTCATTCAGTTTTTCGCCGGGTTCCAGAATTTTCTCAACGGTAATGTACGTTTTCGGTCCGGCTAAATCCCGAAGTTGTTCGAGGTAACTGCTGGGGTCATACAAGCCATCGATGTGGTCAATGCGTAAGCCCTGAAAAACACCCGTATCTACCAGTGTTTGAATGTATTTATGAAAATGCTCAAAAACTTCAGGCTTCTGAATATTCAAACAGATCAAACCATTTACCGTAAAAAAGCGGCGGAAGTTGATTTGCTTATCTGTTTCGGCATAATGACAAAGTCGAAAGAACTGGTTTTTAGCCAGTTCTAGCAACTGTTCCTTTGACTGGTTAATCTTTTTCAACTGGGCTTCAATGGCGGCCACGAGCTCTCCATCTTCCTGCAAAGGCTGAAGTAATAATTCACTCAACTGAACGCCATACAAACCATTGTCCGTAATGTCTTCGAGTTTTTGGAGCGAATCAAGTAACGTTTTTGCCGCCGGAATCTTCTCCAGAATACTGGCGTAACTGGCAGGATTAACCGGGAATTCTGATTCGTCGTATAAATTCCAAACCAGTTGACCTCGGCGATAGGCCAATTGCAACTGATTTTCCTGGATTACCTTTTCCAGCGTATCGCCCAGAAAGGGGGCCATGATCTGCCCGGGACTTACCGGGTTGTCCCAGTCAATGTCGAAAAAATCGGCATAGACCGAACGTTTGCCTTTTTGAAATACGTCCCAGATCCAGAGGTTAGCCGGGCTATAGGCCATGTGGTTCGGCACAATATCCTGTAACCACTGGAAACCTTCTTCGTGAATTTCCTGAGAAATGCGTTCAAAATCTGCTTCATTACCGATTTCCGGGTTAATGCGATGCGGATTGAGCCCGTCGTACCCGTGCGTGCTGCCGGGTGTGGATTCAAAAATGGGCGAAGCATAAATCGTGCTAACGCCCAGTTTTTTCAGGTAAGGAATAATCGCTTCGAATTCTTTCAGCGAAAAGTCCTTATGAAACTGAAAGCGGTACGTGGCGATGGGGTTATTCATGGGAATAAATTAAAATCGATTCGGGTTGAAGAGTTAATTCGCTACGGGCCTGAAGTTCATCGGGAGAAGCTTTCTCGCCACCCCATTGAGGGTCCGCAGAATCAAGACATTTTTTCCAAATGGGAGCCTGATCAGAAACGGTAATGACGTAAGGATCAGAAGAAAAATTCATGCAAATCAAAAGCTGTTGCGGACCTTCCCAGCGACGCACGACGATGACATCTTTGGCTTCGTCGACCGTAACCTCCATATTCCGTCGATCTGCTTTGCGAATCAGGGCATGGTCCTTGCGAATCTGGATGAGCTGCTTGTAATAGTTGTAAAGCGTGTGATGAATGTGATCCTGCTGTAAGCCCCACTCAAGTTTAGACTGATCGAACGTATCCTGAATGGTAGGGTCGGGGGCTTCTCCTTCGCCATGAAAGGCTGCGAACTCCCGCTTTCTTCCTTCGCGAACCGCCGTTGAAAGTTCCGGGTCGGTATGATCGGTAAAGTAGAGGAAGGGCCGGGATTCTGCCCATTCTTCGCCCATGAATAGCAAGGGTAAAAATGGACTTGTGATTACGGAGCCAGCCATTAACTTCAGCATCTCGAAATTCGTCAACTGACTCGACCGATCTCCATTCATGCGGTTTCCGATGTGATCGTGGTTTTGAGAAAAAACCACGAACTGATGACTCGGGAACGGGTCCGTTGGGGTACCAAACGTTTTATTTCTTCGGAAGGTGTATTCTCCTGTGTGTACGTAAGCATTCTGGTAGGCTTTGGCAAAGGCTGCCGTTCCGTCCATGTCGGCGTAATAGCCCGTACGCTCGCCTCCGGCTGATACCCGAAGGGCATGATGAAATTCATCACTCCACTGGGCGTCCATGCCGTAACCTCCCTTTTCAAACGAGTTAATGAACCGCGTATCGTTTAACTCCATCTCTACGATCAGGTAATGATTTCGGCCCGTTTGCTGGGAAAGCTCATTCACGTATTGCTTGATTTCTTTCAGAATATGCACCGGACTAAAATCCCGAATGGCATGAACCGCATCAAGCCTTAACCCATCGATATGAAAATCGCGGAACCACATCAATGCGTTTTCGATGAAGTAGTCGCGAACGCCATCGCTCCATTCATCATCGAAATTGATAGCTTCGCCCCAAGGCGTCAGGTATTGCTTGGTAAAGTAAGGGCCGTATAAAGAGAAGTAGTTTCCATCTGGCCCCATGTGGTTATAGACTACGTCCAAAACGACGGCAATGCCTTTTTCGTGACAGGCATTAACCAAATGCTTTAAGCCTTCAGCTCCACCGTAAGAATCCTGAACGGCAAAGGGATATACTCCATCATAACCCCAGTTCCGTTTACCAGGAAATTGAGCAACCGGCATCAATTCAATGGCCGTTATGCCTAAATCAACCAGGTAATCCAGTTTGGATTCAACGCCAGCAAAGGTGCCTGCTTCTGAAAACGTACCGACGTGAAGTTCGTAGAAAATGTAATCTTCGAGGTTTGGGTTTTTCCAGGACTGGTCGGTCCAGTCATACGAGCCAATGTCGAGAGCTCTGGAAGATCCGTGGACGCCGTAAGGCTGGCTGATGGAAGCCGGATCGGGAACGTGGCGACCGTCGTTGAGAACAAACTGATATAAATCGCCAGGTTTTAATTCAGGGGTGGTTAATTCCCAATAGCCAAATTTATCTTTCTGTAACGGATACATCGTCCGTGTTTGGTCCAGATAAATTTCTACTGATTCAAGCAGGGGGGCCCACACCACAATGTGGGCCTCTCCTGCCTGATTGAAATTCACCCCAAGGCTGCGAGCACTCAGGTCTATTTCTTTCATGGTTAATGAGTCGAAAGCGGGCTTTTCAGTACAACGACTGATCGGCCTTCTACGGTTATCTTTTCTCCGTTATCGTATTTTTCTCCATTCTCATCGACGTAGTTGTTGTAGCTATCCACCACTTTCACCCAGTTACCGCCCCATTTTTTTGATGGAATCTGGTATTCAATGGGTTCATAGTGAGCGTTGAAAAGCACGTAAAAACTGTCGTCAAGAATTCGTTCACCTTTGTCACTGACCGACTTAATAGCGTGACCACTCAAATACACGCCCAGTGATTTAGCGTAACCGTTTTGCCAGTCTTCATCACTCATTTCGTTGCCGTCGGGCAGGAACCAAGCAATATCCTCGCGATCTGTTCCCTGAACGGGCTGACCTTTAAACCAGCCTCTACGGCAGAATACGGGGTGATCCTGGCTAAACTTGATGATTTTCTTGGTGTATTCCAGCAGGTCCACATCCTGGTTATCCCAGTGGAGCCAGGAAATTTCGTTGTCCTGGCAGTAGGCGTTGTTGTTACCTCCCTGCGTACGGCCAAACTCATCCCCAGCCACCAACATCGCTACCCCTTGCGAGAGGAAAAGCGTGGTCAGGAAATTACGTTTTTGCTGTTGACGTAACTTATTGATTTCTTCGTCATCCGTTGGGCCTTCAACGCCACAGTTCCAGGAGCGGTTATGGCTTTCTCCGTCATTATTATCCTCACCATTGGCTTCGTTATGTTTGTCATTGTAACAAACCAGATCGTTGAGGGTAAAGCCGTCATGAGCGGTAATGAAGTTGATACTTGCCGTTGGGCTGCGGTAATCTTCACGGTATAAATCAGGGCTGCCCAGGAAGCGGCTGGCAAATTCGCCGAGCTTACTGTCTGCACCTCTCCAGTAATCACGCACGCAATCCCGGTACATGCCATTCCATTCGGCCCAGCCGGGAGGGAACTTACCCACCTGATAACCGCCTTCACCTACATCCCAGGGTTCTGCGATGAGTTTTGACTGCGAGATGATAGGGTCTTGATAGATGACGTCAAAGAAAGAATTCAGTTTATCAACGTCGTGTAAACCACGAGCCAGCGTTGAGGCTAAATCAAAGCGGAACCCATCTACGTGCATCTCCTGAACCCAGTAACGAAGGCTGTCCATGATTAAACGCAGAACGTTAGGTTGCATCACGTTGAGCGTATTACCCGTACCCGTGTAATCATTGTAGTAACGACCTTCGTGCAAACGGTAATAAGCCGCATTGTCGATACCTTTGAACGAGAGCGTTGGACCTTTTTCGTTACCTTCTGCCGTATGGTTATATACGACGTCAAGAATTACTTCAATGCCGGCCTTGTGAAGCTCTTTCACCATCGTTTTGAACTCGGTAACCTGCTCGCCGCGTACCCCTGAACTGGAGTATTCTGCGTCAGGAGAGAAGAACCCGATGGAGTTATAACCCCAGTAATTCTTCAGCCCTTTTTCAATCAGATGGCTGTCGTTAATGAACGAGTGAATGGGCATTAACTCTACCGCGGTGACACCCAGTTCTTTCAGGTATTTGATGGTAACAGGATGTCCCAGGGCTGCGTAAGTACCCCGGATTTCTTCGGGAATTTCGGGATGTAACTGCGTAAAGCCTTTTACGTGCGTTTCGTAAACAATCGTGTGGTTGTAAGGAATCTTGGGGAACGTATCGTCTTCCCAGTCGAAATTCGTGTCAATAACCACTGATTTAGGCACGTAAGGAGCACTGTCACTCTCACTGAAAGTCAGGTCTTCTTCGCCCATTTGGTACGAGAAAAGTGACTCGTTCCATTCGACGGTACCCGCTAAAGCCTTCGTATAGGGATCGATTAATAATTTGTTACGATTGAATCGGTGACCGTTTTCAGGTTCATAGGGACCGTCTACCCGATAGCCGTACAATTGTCCGGGTTTTAGTCCTGGAATGTAAACGTGCCAGATGTGATAGGCTCGTTCCAGTAAAGGAATGGTAGTAGTTTCAGACTGACCAGAAATTTCATCAAACAGACATAAATCAATTGCTGTGGCATTTTCTGCAAAAATGGCAAAGTTTACACCTTCACCATCATATGTTGCCCCTAGCGGAAAAGGAGAGCCAGGGTAAGTAGTAGTGGACTTCATTCGTTGGGTTTCGTATAGTTTAAGTTGACTATAAGATTAGCCTTGTTTGGTTGATTACGTTATAACAGGCATTTCCTAAGTACACTTTATTAGTTAAAAAACTAGTGGCAATAACCGCGTCAATCATAATTGTAGAAAATTGAGGAAAAATGGGTATGACCTCAGCGAACTTACCAAAAAGTTTCTAGTTTGTTTCTAGGGATTCACCCATGTATACTGCCACGCTCCAGGGTAATAATTGTATTGACGTATTAGCATATACGTTTTCTGGGAAAGTCTTTTCATGCGTGGATTCACTAAAACGAGTTTCGTAGGAGTGAACAAGCAAATCCCATTGTTCGCATCTATGCGGAACCTTTGCCTCTACTTGCTGATCGGACAGATTAAAAAAGGCAGTCAGGTAATGCGTACCCGATGAATTCTGACGAATTAACACAAAGCCAGATTCATCAATGGTTTGTACCTGGGTAGAACTCCGGCTGAAGTTTTGAAGAATGGGCTGGGTTTTACGAAGCTGAATCAGAGCCTGATACCACTCAAGCATTTGCTGATGTTTCCCTTCTTTTCGCTGATCCCAGTTCAATACCGAATCCTGAAAGGTTTTTTCATCCTGAGGATCGGGCGGTACTTGCTGTTTCCCTTCATTGAATGATTTGAAGTCTTCTTTACGACCCTTCTGTACCATTTCAATTAATTCCGGCTTGGAATGACTGATGAAGTATAAAAAAGGCGTTTGGGCGGCATATTCCTCGCCCATGAACAACATCGGAACGCAGGGGCTCAGCATCATGGCGGCAGCGGCTACTTTGAGTCGATCTGCACTTAGTAACATCGACAATCGTTCGCCGAGGAGTCGGTTTCCCGCCTGATCGTGGTTATCAATAAACGCGATAAACTGGTGCCCGGGTAAACTAACGGAGGAGGCTCCAAATCTTCGTTTGCGGACCTTATTGAATTCTCCACTGTGCACAAAACCATCGGTATAGGCTTTGGCTAGCTGGTCCATCCGGCCAAAATCAGGGTAACGTTTCAGTCCTTCTTTTTCATCAATGATGGAATAGAGGGAATGATGAAAATCGTCAAACCACTGAGCCGTGAAGCCCCAGCCACCCGTATCTACCGATTTTAATACTTTCGGGTCATTCAAATCACTTTCGGCAATGAGTACAACCAATCGACCCAGGCGTAGCTCCAGTTCATGAACTTTCTCGTGAAGCAATTGCCAGAAGTTAACCGCACTTTGATCGAAAATAGTGTGAATGGCGTCAAATCGCAGGCCATCTACGTGGAATTCTTCAATCCAGTATAGGGCATTCAAAATAAAGAATTCTTTGACGGCATCACTCCAGGCACCGTCCAGATTCATGGCTCCTCCCCAGGGCGTACAGTATTTGTCGGTGTGGTAAGGGCCAAATTCTTCCAGGTAATTTCCTTCGGGACCCACGTGATTATACACCACATCGAGGTAGACGGCAATGCCTTCCGCGTGGCAGGCATCCACCAGTTTTTTGAAACCCTCCGGCCCGCCGTACGTATTTTGAACGGCATACAGAAACACGCCGTCATACCCCCAATTGCGACCGCCAGGGAATTGGGCGATGGGCATAATCTCGATGGCATTAACGCCAAAAGCTTTTAATTCTTTCAGTCGTGGGATAATGGCTTCGAAGGTGCCTTCCGGCGTAAAGGTACCAACGTGTAATTCATACAGAATCACCTCCGGAAAAGGCACCCCTTTCCAGGTTTGATCCTGCCATTGGTAAGTACGATGGTTAATGACTTCGGAAGGACCATGAACGCCTTCGGGCTGAAATTGAGAAGCAGGATCGGGGTAATGATGCTTATTTTCAGGACGGAAAAAGTAACGGGCACCGGGTTCAATTTCCGAAAGAGTGAGCTCAAAATAACCAGATCGGGATTTAGTCATGGGCAGAATTTCTTCTTTCGGATGCACTAACTCCAGCATCATCTGCTCTTTCTCGGGAGCCCAGACCGTAAAGGTACACGAGCCATTGCCTTGATAATGAGAGCCTACTTTTTTCATAGGAAACAGTTGAAGAATTGATTATGGTAAGGTAAAGGAATAAAAAGTAAGGCGTTAATGTAAACGAATAATAATTCCCTGATCGCCGCTGAGAGCAAAGTAGCTGTCTACCTCCTGTCCTTCTTCTTCGGGAAGGGTGGAGAGGACGATGGTTCCCTTAAACGCATCGTGTTCGGGTTTGAAATAAGCGGGGCGGTGTGTCAGGTTTAGTACGATCAGAAAAGCCGGAGCATTTTCATGCGTTCGCTTATAGGCCAGAATCTGTTGATCTGAATAAACCGGAATGTAATCACCAGCGGTAAAAGAAAGTTCTTTCTGTCGCAGGTCAATCAGTCTTTTATAGAGGGTTAACATGGAGAAAGGGTTGTCTTTCTCTGATTCCACATTTAGACGTCGATAGGTACTGGAAAGCCGAAGCCAGGGTTTTTCGGAACTAAATCCAGCGTAGGTGGAGGCATTCCACTGCATCGGCGTTCGGGCAGGATCCCGGCTGAGGTTTTTATCGGGCATGTTCAGCCCTTGTGGGTCCTGTACTTCTGAAAACGGAATCGGAACATCCTGCATACCAATTTCGTCTCCGTAATAAATGGTCGGTGTACCCCGTAACGTCAGCAGTAACAACGCCGCTACCCGAGCCTGTTGCAAGCCTACGCGGCTGGTAATGCGGGGTTGATCGTGGTTCCCCAGCACCCAGTTTGGCCAGCCGTATTCGGGTAAGGCTCCTTCGTACTGACTGATGGCTGCCGCCAATTGAGTAGCATTCCAGGGGAGGTTAAGGAGCTGGAAGTTAAAGGGTAAATGGGCTCCCGAGCCGTTTTCCCCGTAATAAGTCACCAGTTTATGAACGGGCAGATAGATTTCACCGATCATCATTCGCTCCTCGTAAGCGTCCAGTACTTCCCGCATCTGGCGAACGATGTCGTGTACTTCGGGCTGGTCGGTAGAGTACACCGCTAATAACTGATCGACCGTAGCCTGATGCGGCTGATAGTCAGGGTTAATCGGATTATTACGGAAATGAGCGTCCTTCACCATGTGCCACATCACATCTACCCGAAAGCCGTCAATGCCTTTTTTCAGCCAGTAGTGCATGACATTCATCATGGCTTCCCGCACCTCGGGGTTTCGCCAGTTCAGATCAGGCTGTTCTTTTAAAAACGCGTGGTAGTAATACTGCTGAGTGGTTTCGTCCCATTCCCAGGCGGTGCCCCCGAACATAGCAAGCCAGTTATTCGGTTCCGAACCATCGGGTAATGCATCTTTCCAGATGTACCAGTCGCGTTTGGGGTTATCTCGGGAAGATTTCGATTCCAGAAACCAGGGGTGCTGATCAGAAGTATGATTAGGGACAAGGTCAAGAATCAGTTTCATACCCCGCCGGTGCACTTCTTCCAGTAATTGGTCAAAATCGTCCATTGATCCAAAAATGGGATGAATTCCCTGGTAATCAGATATGTCGTAGCCATAGTCGGCCATCGGTGAAGGATAAATAGGGGAAAGCCATACGGCCTGGATACCCAGCCATTTTAAATAATCCAGCCGATTAATGACACCTTGCAAATCACCAATTCCGTCGGCATTGCTATCCTGAAAAGAGCGGGGATAGATTTGGTAAATTATACCCGATTGCCACCATAGTTGCTGACTTTTCACTTGAGATTGGGAGGCCATTCCGTACGGAGTCATTTCATTCAAAGGTTGTTTTGAGCCTTATCGTAAAAAAACTATTCTTCCGTCTCGATGGGTGGTAACCAGTTCTGATCTCCACACTGGGGACATTTATCTTCCGTAGTAGATTTCTCGGGCATGTGGTTCCCGCAGTTTTTACACACCATAATGTCCTCTGATTTTTTCTGCTCATCTACTAACTTTTTGTCCCAGTTAGGGATTACGGAAAGCCCAGGAATGGGAGGCTCTTCCTTAATCAGCGTAAACTTGCCGTTTGCTTCCAGATAGAGTCGTCGAACCTGACCCAGATGTAAAAGCCCTTCCGAGCGAAGTTGGGCAAAGAGGCGTTCGCGGGTAATGCGACTTCTTCTCATCTGCTCCAGATTTAGGATGCCATTCTGTACCAGAATATCGATTTCATCCTGCGTAATGGCTTCAAAGCGTTCATTACGCGAAGCAATTCGGGCAATTAGCCGTTGCCCCAATACGATGATAATGGCGATGGCCACCGCCGGTAACAAGCCCCGGTCCGGGGATAACACCGGCATACCGATAGCCGCAGCCAGGGAGGTCAGGGCTGCCATTTCGTTACGGTTCATCTGAGAAGCCATTCGCCGACCCATGAAACGCATGGATACCATGAGCAGCAGGTACGTGAAAGCCATGCGGAGCAGGATTTCGAAAAAATAATCCACGGGCAGCTCGCCCATCAGAATCCGCATCCAGTCGGTAATGTGTATATCTTCGGGTTTCATGGCGAAAGTCTATAAAACGGCATCTGCCCAATCGCTGGATTGGCAGGTGGGGCAAGGGTTGGATTTCTCTGATTTAGGCACACTCTGTCCACAAAAGCTACAGGCAACGGTATCATCCAGCACGTTCTGAATGTTGTGTATTTCTTCGTCGGCTACATTGGGAGGTAAGGTAGACAGACCGGGTAGGGCTTCTTTTCGCTCATAAATGCTGAATAAACCCGAAGCTTCGAGGTACACCCGTTTCGCCTGTCCCAGATTATACACACTTTTTCGGCGAAGTTCCGTAAAAAGCTGTTGCCGGGAAACGCGGTTGCCCGCCAGGCTATCCACCTGAATAACCCCGTCAATCACCAGAACGCTCACCGTGCCCTGCATGATTTTTTCGATCTTCTTGTTATTAAACCCCCAGAGAGTCGTCAGCCGTTGATACACCAGAGCACAGATCATGGCAAATATTCCCAGGGCAATTCCCCGATCTGGAGCCTGCATGGAGGGAGAGATGATGGCCCCTGTAGTTAGCATTACGGCCATTTCCGTGATGGAAAGTTGCCCATTCATGCGTTTCCCGAGAAAACGCATGATGATCAATAAGAAGAGGTAAATGAATAAAGTACGGAACAGTACTTCAATGAAGAATTCTGGTGGGGCCATTCCCCAGAGAATTCGTTCCCAGTCGCTTAGATGAATCTCATCCTTTTTCATAGATAGTGCGGGCCGCCCGTGTGGGAGCAGAGCGGATGCTAAAAAAAAGGATGCCTATTTTATTGAGGCAGGTTGATGTACTATTATTTAATATGTTAACTTACTGATTACTAGTTAATTAAAGAAAACAATTTTCTATTACCTATTTTTTATGATAACCTCCGTCGCTATTGGGGTATAATAAGGTAAGTACTGCTTGTACTATTCAGCCTTCAACCTTTGTGTAAAAAGTCCCCCGAACAACCGGGGGACTTTTGTTATTTTGTGAGGATAATACCCGTAAATGCCTCTAGTTCAGGTAACACAAATTGAACGGTATCATTTGTATACGTAAAAGGAATGGCCTTACTTTTTCCAAGTTGCTGGATTTTGGAAGGTTTGAAAGATGCCTTTAGGCGGAACGTCAGATTTCGGACGGGTAAAGGTTCGAAGTAGGTATTTCCGCTGAAACCCGTCAGGTTAACCAGGTGTAAAATCAGCCCGTCCGTCGTTTTTTTGGTGAGAGCCGCAGGGGTGTTTTCCGTAAATTCCTGAAGTATCACTTCAACCCGATCTGGAGCATTGGTTTGGATAGCCTTACTCAAATGAGGGTCTAAATGATCAATAAGATCGAGTAAAATGTTTTTATGCTCCTGATAACCGTGCAGGTAATAGAGTCTTCCCAGGTTAACAGGTAACAGAGCATTGACGGCTTTTCCGTAAGGATGTAACCCTAAAGCGTAATAACCCGTAGAATCGTGGCCGCCAATGATTTCGGGTGGACCTGGGCGACCTTTAGCGAGTATGGGTAATTGTTTTTGCGTCTGTTCCGTCCAATCGTATTTTCCCAGATTGAACTTCCACATGATCATTTTCTGACCCGCCAGCCGCCTGAACATGGGTTGATGAACGGGAGTGAGGTAATAACCGCTTCCTTCGGTTTCCATCTGAGTCGTTTTCGCTCCAAATAATTCCCTTAGTGCTTCCGGGTGATCGGATAAACTCCGGTTCGTAGCCACTAAATGAGTGCCGTTGCGACTGAGTTCTTTTAGCACTTCCACCGAGGCGGCGGGCAAAAAGGTAATATCTGGCAAAAGGATCAAGGCATATTTCTTCAAATCTTCCGCTCGCTTCTGAAGCTGAGCATCCTCGATGATGTCATAAGACAAATGGGCTTCCTTCAGCATGAGCTGAATGCCCCGATACTCCTGCATGGGTAAGCCGCTGGGCCAGGAGCCCGGTGCAATCAGAGCAATTTTGGCGGTGGTTTTATACCTTCCAAAGTACTTTTCATGGGCTTTATGAAACCCGTAGACTTCCCGTATTACTTTATAGTTTCGCTCGTCTTCATAATCCTGCATATCGCCCATCATACTTAAATCGAGTCCTGACCCATTGGCGATGTTTTCATACAATCGAATCCTTACCTCGTTGGGCTCCACCGCATTATACCGCGATTGAAACGAAATCTGCTGGATACTGGCATTACTGATGGTGTGATGGGGAAAGGTATGAATAGCGTTATTCACATTATCAGAAGCGGAGTAAGGCCAATAAGGCAGGCTATTCGTCTGTGATTCATGGCGGATGATGTCTACATACTCATCCATATACGTGCAAAGAGCTACGTTTTCATTTTTGGATTTGATCAGCTCATGCAGGCGTTTGGTCCAGTCTTCAACGGTGTATTGCTTAAAGGCTAAATACTTCTGAAAAACCGGATCGGTCTTGTCCTCTTTCGTGGGCAGGGCGAGCCCTTTACTGTACTCCGCAAATCGTTTCTGGTCGTGCTCATTCTGATCAATGCCATGATATACCCCTTCGTAAGGATTATTCACCTGGTAACCCGGCATGTTCAGGAAAATTCCGTCGATGGGAAACGTATCCAGTACTTCCGCAATAATATCAAACGCCTTTTGCTGGACGTAAGGAGCATTGATCGAAACTACTACCATGTCCGTATTGTACACCCGCTCGCCTTTGGGAGAAAGGTAACACCAGTCTGGGTGAGCCTTGAAAATGCTTTCGTGAATACGACTAAAATCAAACCGAACCATAACCTTAATACCGGCAAGGTGACATTGGTCAATGATGTCTTTCATTACCGTTTCTGAACGCAGGTACGGGTTACGGTAATGAAAATCCAGTTGCGTGGGATAGAAAGCCATGATGCCGCCGATGTTAATAATCAACGTATTGGCGAAGCAGCGTTTCAGGTCAGCAACGACAGAATCGGCGTTCAAAGTGGCCGCCTCGGTGGCGGGTAAATTGAACTGAATGGTGCGAAGATTATTGATTTTCCACCAGGGGAAATCGGCAGGCCAGCTCTTCGGCGATTGAGCCATTAAGGCACTGGCCGTAAGTAGTATGGCCAGTACGGAGGTAATAAATCGACACATCATAAATCAGATTTAGAGAGAAGTTACGAAGGTAAAGGAAGGACTGCATTTCAGGGGATTTTCCTGAGAAAAGGAAATTAGAATTCAATGAGAATACCCAAAAACGGGGGGAGCTCGCATGATCCTTTTAAAGGAATAAACACTCAATAATTAACCCACCCGGTTAACGACCCATTTATTCATCCCTATGACGCAAGCTACTATTGATCAATATGGCGTGATTGGTAATATGAATACCGCCGCTCTGGTCTCCCACTACGGATCTATCGACTTTTTGTGTTTGCCCCGCTTTGATTCACCCTCGGTTTTTACGGCCATGCTGGATGCCGAAAAAGGGGGAAATTTCTCGATCATCCCAACCCTGAATGACCTATCTTATAAACAGATTTACTTAACGGATACGGCGATTTTAGTAACCCGATTTTTTTCGGATTATGGCATTGCGGAAGTAGCCGATTTCATGCCCGTCCACGAGGAAGGTTCCCGGATGACTCTGATTCGGAAAGTAACCGCCGTGCGGGGTAATGTAGAATTCAAACTTACCTGTCGGCCCCGCTTTAACTATTCCCAGAGCGAGCATCGTACTGAGTTCGTTGAAAAAGGAGTGAAGTTTACGGCAGAAAATGATCAGATTCTTCATCTCTACAGTGACATTGAGATGAAGCTTGAAGAAAATGATGTAATTACCCTTTTTACACTCAAAGAAGGTGAAACGCAGTGTTTTATCCTTTGCGATGGAAACGATGAAATCACGGATGGAGTAACGGATTTCTGTAAAAGCCATTACGATGATACCCACCATTTCTGGAAAGAATGGACGCAGAAATGTACATACAAAGGTCGCTGGCGGGAAATGGTCATTCGGTCAGCCATTACATTGAAGCTTCTTTCTTCGCATCAGTACGGCTCGGTTGTGGCTGCTCCTACGTTTGCCCTGCCCGAAACGCTGGGCGGTGAGCGAAATTGGGATTACCGCTACTGCTGGATTCGGGATTCTGCCTTTACCATGTTTGCTTTCCTTCGGCTGGGGTTCATCGACGAAGCCCGCACGTTTATGCATTGGGTGGAAACGCATTGCCTTGACGAACCGTTGCAACTGATGTATAAGGTGGATGGAACACGGCCTGATGATGAAGTGGAGCTCAAGCATTTCAAAGGATACAAGGATTCAAAACCTGTATTGATTGGAAATGGAGCCGTAGATCAGAAGCAAATGGATATTTATGGAGAATTAATCGACACGATTTATCTTTTCAATAAATATGGCGGACACTTAACCTACGAATTCTGGCAAAAACTATCGGTTGAAGTCGAATACGTATGTGACCATTGGCAAACGCCCGATCATGGCATGTGGGAAATTCGTGGCAAGGAGCGGGAGTTTCTACACTCTTTTATGATGTGTTGGGTAGCCTTAGACCGGGCTATTAAAATTGGCGAAGAACGTTCGTTTCCCTACCCGCGTGAAAAGTGGTATCACACCCGTAATGAAATCTACGATTACGTGTATAATGAATTCTGGTCGGAAGAAAAGCAGTCATTCGTGCAGTATAAAGGCGGCCATGAACTGGATGCTTCCGTTTTATTAATGCCAGCGGTTCAGTTTATTACTTCGAATGAGCCGCGTTGGCAGAAAACGCTTCAGGCCATTGAGCGAGAGTTAAAACTGGATGTTCTGATTTACCGCTATAACAATGCAGAATCGAACATTGACGGTCTGGACGGAGAAGAAGGAACCTTTACGATGTGTTCGTTCTGGTTTGTCGAATGTCTGGCTAAAGGCGGACAAGTAGAGCGGGCCAGTAACTTCTTCGAGAAGATTCTCGGTTATTCCAACAGCTTGGGTCTGTTCTCGGAGCAGATCAGTAAACGGGGCGAGCAGTTAGGCAATTACCCGCAGGCACTCACGCACTTGGCTCTGATTACCGCCGCCATCGAACTGGATCGCGTTATGACAGAATAGCCAATCTTCAGGCTGAGCTACTTCAAGTTAGTAGCTCAGCCCTATTTTTTGGTTCATTGATGAGTAGGGTAGGAGGGTTAACCTATTCTGCTTTTTTGAATTCCTCTAGAGCTTTCCGCAATTCATGATTATCCCGTGAAAGCGATTCAACCTGTGATTTAAGAAAAGCAATCTGGTGGAGAAGGGCATCAACCGTACGATCAGTTTCCTGCCAGGGTGCAGCTGTATCCAATGTATCCGCCTGATGCGAATAAGCCCGGCAGGTAGACGAACAGAATTTGGCGGTTGACCGAGAAGCAAAGAACGGCGTTCCACACCATTGACAGGTCTTCTCGAATACTTTAGCGTTATGTTTAAAACCTTCTCTTGATAAACGTGGCATAGTACGATCAGTTGAGGTAAAAATCTGGCGTAAATATAAATAGTTTTTGTAACGTTATTGTTACGTTATAATAATTATTTACAAATTTTTAGCAATTACGCTCATCTTATTGGTATATCTATTTATAACATATATTATTTCTAATCCTTATCTACTATTCCTATGAATTATAGCCCTGAATATATCCTTAACAATCTCATAGATAATCTGGAAGGAAGTAATGCTCATGTTACTTTTGAGGATGCAGTTGCGAATCTAAATCCGGTCTATCGTACAAAAATCTACGGTGAATTGCCTTATAGTATCTGGCAATTGGTAGAACATATTCGCATTACTCAGTGGGATATTGTAGAATTCAGTACTTCTTCGGCTCACCAGTCGCCCCAATGGCCGGAAGAGTACTGGCCCAATCCTACACCAGAAATCAGCGAACAGCAGTGGCAAACCTCGCTTCAGCAAATCAAGGATGACCGGAGTCGATTTATCGATCTCTTGAGAGCCAATCGCAATCATCTGTTTACTGCCTTTCCTTACGGTGACGGCCAGCATCTGTTCAAAGAGGCCGTATTAATCATTGATCATACCTCTTATCACACGGGAGAAATCCTGCTTCTCAGAAGGCTGTTCAACGATTGGGCTTAGCTATTCCTACTATTTACGATAGCAGGAGCACTGTTGTTTTACTTAACATAATTAAAGTTTTATGATAGAATGAAGACTACTGAATTTAGTATAAATAACTATCAAGTTATGCTTATAGACATGAAAATGAAAGTGGACAAGAGTATGATCTTAAAGCCCATTTTTTCAGAAGTTTTATAACTTAGTAATTAAATGGTTAGTAGAGTTGGCCCTCTTGATTAGTAAGGATACCTTGATTGTAAGCTGGGAACTGTACCACGGCTGCCTCAAGGGAATTTCCTGTTTCTACATCCCCTTACACGCACCCTTGGAGCCTGACTAATAGACTTACAACCCGATAGTTAACCCCAATAATTCACCAATCAATCTTTAACCATAGGTACTCTTTACTTAAAAGTACGGCTATAAGGGTGTTACTTTTCGTCATATTTGCAACATTGTTGCATTTAATCTTATATTTGCAACAACGTTGCATTTAATAAGTCGAGCGAAAAATTGCTGATCCGATGAGAAAACTTCCTGTTACCGTTTTAAGTGGCTTTTTAGGAGCCGGAAAAACCAGTTTGCTGAATTACATTCTTCATCACAAACATGGGTTAAAGGTGGCCGTGATTGTCAATGACATGAGCGAGGTGAACGTAGATGCCCAGACGGTGGCTTCGCAAAATGCCCTTTCGCGGACCGAAGAGAAGCTGGTGGAAATGTCAAATGGCTGCATTTGCTGTACACTTCGGGAAGATTTGATGATTGAAGTGGAGAAGCTGGCCCGTGAAGAGCGGTTTGATTATTTGCTGATTGAATCCACTGGGATTTCTGAGCCTTTACCCGTAGCTCAGACTTTTAGCTACGTGGATGACCAGATGGGAATCGATCTATCCCAATACAGTAAGCTAGACACGCTGGTGACGGTAGTAGATGCCTTCAATTTTGCCAAAGACTTTGGCTCAATCGATACCGTTCGGAGTCGGAAGCTGAATCAGGACGACCCGGAAGATACGCGTACAATTGTGAACCTGTTGACCGATCAGATTGAATTTGCGAACGTGATTGTCCTGAATAAAACGGATTTGGTAAGCCCCGAACGGCTGGGTGAATTGAAGGCTATTTTACATAAACTCAATCCACAGGCCCGAATTGTGGAAGCTAGCTTCGGACACGTCGAACCCGAACAAATCCTGAATACCGGACTGTTTAATTTCGAAGAGTCGGCGGAATCAGAGAACTGGATTGCAGAGCTGGAAAAGGGTCACCATACGCCCGAAACGGAGGAATACGGCATCAGCTCGTTCGTTTTCCGGGATTCGAGGCCTCTGCATCCGCAGCGGTTCTGGGACTATATTTCCGAAGAATGGCCTGCGGGAGTCATTCGGTCGAAAGGCTTATTCTGGCTGGCTTCACGTCCGACGAAGGCTCTGAGCTGGGGACAGGCGGGGGGATCGCTGCGAGCGGAACCCGCAGGAACCTGGTGGGCGGCCATTCCCGAAAAAGAACGTTTGTATTACCCAGCTTATCTGGAAAATGAGCTACTCATTCGCAAACGCTGGCATCCTGAGTTTGGGGATCGCATGAACGAACTGGTGATTATTGGGCAGGACTTACCCAAAGAGCAAATCATCCGGGAGCTGGAAAGCTGCCTTTGCACCGCGGCAGAAATTCGGCAAATGGAAGCAGGTGTTCGTTTTAGGGATCCTTTCCCAAAATGGGAAGAGTAATAGATACCTTGGATAGTAGCTGAAGCTGATTTAGCTACTATCCACTTATAAATAAAGAGCTTATGATTTTAAGTGGGTTAAGTATTAAGGAGAAGATGGGTAGTGAGATTTTCATTGAACCCTTCGATGAACACAAGTTAAACCCCAATAGCTACAATCTATCGCTTCATTCAGAATTACTAGTGTATGAAGAGCAGGTTCTGGATATGAAAAAGGTCAATGCTTATCATTCATTAACCATTCCAGCGGAAGGATTTATTTTAGAGCCACACCGATTGTATTTAGGACGAACCATTGAGCGAACACGAACTCAAGGTTTGGTCCCCATGCTAGAGGGACGTTCTTCGATAGGTAGGTTAGGTCTCTTTGTGCACATCACGGCGGGCTTTGGGGATGTAGGATTTGACGGCTACTGGACGCTTGAAATGTTTTGCGTTCAACCCATTCGGATTTATTCCGGCATTGATATCTGTCAAATTTATTATCACGAAATAACTACCCCCTTTGAACCTTATCAAAGTGGAAAATACCAGAGCAATCAAGGCATCCAGGCCAGTTTACTTTATCAGGACTTTGTCAGCTAAGCTCGTTTACTAATGGTATCTTGTAAGTCTTTGCTAGAAGAAAAGGGAATCAAACCTACGCAGAACCGACAAAAAGTATTGGATTGCTTTATATCTACTAATAAAGGTTTTTCCAATACGGATCTGTTTAAATCATTCGAATTAAAAATGGATCGGGTAAGCGTTTATCGGTGCTTACAGGATTTACTAGAGGCGGGACTACTTCAATGCATCATTGATTTTGAAGGTATTCGCATCTACTACTACGAAACACGGTCCGAGAAAGATCGTTTACAACCTCATTTTAAATGTAAAGCCTGTCAGCAAATTAGCAGTCTACCCGAGCTTCCTTCCAGTTACCGTCAGTTATTGGATGGGTTTAAAATTGAAGAAGCACAGTTTCTTCTGGAGGGGACGTGTCAGCAGTGTCAGCAAAAGCACGTATAGGTAACAAAAAGTAACTTCATTTTTGTAAATCATTAGTAATCTTCAATCTTTTAAGTACGCTTGATCATGCATCAAGCGTCAGTGTTATGTATGTCAAATAAACCACGTATCCAAGTATATATATTAACTGGTTTTCTTGGCTCGGGGAAAACAACCATACTGAATCACTTACTCTCTTCTTTAAAAGGATCTCGTGTTACTGTCATTGAAAACGAATTTGGAGACATCTCTATTGATGGGAGCTTGATTAATCAACAACTTAGTCAAGTTGTTGAATTAAGTAACGGCTGTATTTGCTGTTCCCTCGATGAAGATCTATATGATGTTCTCACTGAATTAGCTCAGTCGGAGTTGCCGTCGGAGAATTTATTTATCGAAACGACGGGTATTGCGGATCCTGGAAATGTAGCGTCTATCTTTAAACGGGAAGATGTTAGTAAAGTTTTTGAGTTAAAAAGAGTCCTTTGTGTAATTGATGCGGAGACGGTAGAAGATTATCTAAAGCAAACTAGCGAATTACACCGTCAAATCATTGGTTCAGATGTATTGATTATCAATAAAATAGGTTTAGTTGATCCCACGTACCTCTCCTCTTTACAAAAGATTTTAAATTCCATGAATCCCTTTGCGGATTTTGTTACCACAGAAGATGGCCAGTTTAATTTTGAATTACTGGAGAAGTCGCAAACAAGAATCGTTATACCTAAGCCAAAATGGTCTTTATTAGGAAGGTTTTCTCATCAAATCAGCACGACCTCTTTTAGTACACTTTTAGCCTTCGACGAACGGGAGCTGCTGCATGCTTTGACGGTAACCCTGATGTTGTATTACAAACAAGTATACCGAATTAAAGGATTTGTTCAAGTTAAAGGCCGCTCGGAAAAGTTTTTATTACAGTCGACGGGTCAGCGTCTAACCTTAGAGGCGATAGGCTCTTGGGATTCAGATCAACGGCTTTCGCAAATGGTTTTTATTGGAATTGGGTTACAACATCAAACCATTGAACGCATTTTAAGGCCAACCTTTGCTAACGGACTAACAAAAACTGATGTTAAGTTAGAAAATGAATAATGATCTATTGGAAGAATCCCAGGAACTGGATTTACAGTTTGAAAAACGGGATGGTCTCTTACCCGTAGTGATTCAGGAAACGACTACTGGTCAAATCTTAATGATGGCCTGGGTCAATAAAGAAGCTTTTTCCTATACGCTTACTCATCGAAAAGCAGCTTTTTGGAGTACATCTCGGCAAATGCTCTGGGTAAAAGGGGAAACCTCGGGAAATACTTTGCACGTAGATCATATCCTGATTGATTGTGATCAGGACGCACTCGTCTATCAGGTAACGTTAGACGAGGGTGGGGTCTGCCATACCTTTAATCGATTGGGTCAAAACCGAAAAGCGTGTTTTTATCGGAACCTTTGTTTAGATACGCATCGACTTTACTTTTTAGAAGAATAATGGACGCATGAATAAAGAAAAAGAAGTCTATGAATTAGAGGGGGAGTTGCACCGGATGCACTCGATTCGTACCCCCCTTCGTCCTGATGCTTTCGAAAAATCCGATACGAGCAAAATCGAAGCTATTGAAGGACATTTTAAAGCGATTATGGAAGAGCTTGGATTGGATCTTACCGATGATAGTTTAAAAGGTACACCTTACCGAGTCGCTAAAATGTACGTAAAAGAGCTATTCTACGGCCTGAATCCTACGTGCAAACCTTCCGTTTCAATTTTTCATAATTCGTATGGCTATGAAAAAATGCTTATCGAGCGGGATATTACCTTTCATTCGGCCTGTGAACACCACTTCATGCCCATTATCGGGAAAGCTCATGTCGGCTACATAGCCGGGCCCCACGTAATCGGCCTTTCCAAAATTAATCGTTTGGTGGATTATTATGCCCGCCGACCCCAGGTACAAGAACGATTATGCTTGCAAATTTTTACGGAGTTAAAGGATATTCTACAAACCGAGAACGTGATCGTAGTCGTCGAAGCTGAGCATTTATGCGTTTCAACGCGGGGTGTAAAAGATGCAACTAGTCGCACCATTACCCTCGAATTTGGGGGGCAATTCAAACAGCAGGCAATTCGGAAAGAGTTTTTTCAACTTATTGATTCGGTGTAAAAAGATATGGAATCGGAATTGGTGATTTACAATAGTCTAAGTCGAAAAAAAGAACGGTTTATTCCTTTACTGCCTGGTAAGGTGGGTATGTACGTCTGTGGTCCAACCGTATACGGCGATCCTCATTTGGGACATGCCCGCTCCGCTATTACTTTCGACACTGTTTACCGTTACCTCACTTACCTAGGATATCAGGTTCGTTACGTGCGTAACATCACTGATGTAGGTCATTTGGAAGATGAACAGGCGGAACAAGGAGAAGATAAAATTCTCAAACGTGCCCGTCTCGAAGCACTTGAACCCATGGAGGTAGCACAGCGATACACGAATAGCTATCGAAAGGCGATGCGATCTTTGAATGTAACGGAGCCCTCCATTGAGCCCGTAGCCTCTGGACATATCCTTGAACAAATTCAAATTATAAAAGAAATTCTAGCAAATGGATTTGCTTATGAGGTAGAAGGCTCTGTTTATTTTGATCTACATGCTTACACTCATATCTATCCCTACGGTCAGTTGACAGGAAGAAACATAGAAGAAGCACGAAACGGATCTCGAAATTTATCAAATCAACAGGAGAAAAAACATCCTGCCGATTTTGCTCTCTGGAAAAAAGCAGGACCTGAACACCTTATGAAATGGGAATCTCCCTGGAGTTGGGGGTTCCCAGGTTGGCATATTGAATGTACCGCCATGAGTACTAAATATTTAGGACTTCCTTTCGATATTCATGGCGGTGGCTTGGATCTGAAATTTCCTCATCACGAATCTGAAATTGTCCAAAGTTACGCAGCCTTTCATCAAGCTCCAGTGAACTATTGGATGCATAATAATCTAGTTACTCTGGAAGGCCAGAAAATGGCTAAATCCAAAGGAAATTTTATCACCCTGCAAGAACTATTCTCAGGAGATCATTTTCTGCTCGAAAAAGCGTATAGTCCGATGACTTTACGCGTGTTGATGTTACTAGCCCATTACTCGAGTCCCTTAGATTTTTCTAACCAAGCCCTAAAGGCTGCAGAAAGCGTTTATAAGAAACTCATGAACGGGCTTGCACTCCTACCTCAACTTCGTAGCAATGAAGATCAGGGTAGCAATGAGATAGATCAGGAAATACTAACACTTTGCCAGCGGTGCAAACAGGAGATGGATCACGATTTTAATACCGCAAGCACGATTAGTGTTCTGCTTGAACTAAATTCTTGGATGAACAAAATTTCGAAGAACGATCAGCTTAGACCTGCATTGGCAACAGTTGAACAGCTTAAAAATACCTACCATGCCTATGTTACTAATGTGTTAGGTCTTTTGCCCGAATCCCAGGCGGATGAGCGGCTGGCCTCAATACTTGATATTTTAATAAACCTTCGGAACAAAGCTAGACAAGAAAAGAACTACTCCCTTTCCGATCAAATCAGAGCGGAATTAGCTAACCAAGGGATTCAATTATTGGACAGCTCCTTGGGAGAAGTTCAAATCAAGTGGGAATAAATAGTTCTAAGGCCAGCGAGCCGTAGCTCCGAGCTGGCCTTATCCTTACTGAGCACAAACTCCCGTAGCCTTCAGCATGAAGAAATGTAAATCCGTATTCTTAACAAAAGCGGGCAAGGCTTCACTTCCTGGGCCCAGCATCGCTAGCTCGACAAAGTCGGCCGAGTGATCTTTGCCCGCCCAACCTACCGAGGTATGAGCGAATTGCATTTGAGCTAGCTTTTGAAAAGGTAATTGACGGGCATTATAAATACCCGTTTCGTCCAAATGAGTATAGCTTTCCAATAGACTTTTAGCCTCAGCAGGAGTTAATACCCAGTTTTGAAAAGCTCTAAAACGATCAATGACCTGAGCAGGTGTATCGCTTTTAGAGAGTTGATTGAGAATCCAGTCATTGGTATGCGTAAAGGTTTGGAGCAGATCAAAATGTTGATTAGCCTTACTGCCGGCAATGAGGCCTGGATTACTATTGCCATGATCGGTTGTAATAATGATCAGTGTATTTTGATCTTTTTCAGCGAAGTCTAATACTACTTTTAAGGCTTCATCAAAAGCCATTTGCTCGTAAAGTAACGAAGCAATATCATTGGCATGAGCTGCCCAGTCTACTTTTCCACTTTCAATTTGTAATACAAATCCTTCACGAGAGGTAGTAAGTAGAGCCAAGGCTTTCTCAGTCATTTCTTTTAACGTTGGAATGCGTACGCTCAAGGCTGCATCCTGCATTCGATCTAACGTATAGGGTAATGCGTCAGGATGAAATATGCCTAGAACAGGACTATGGTTTTTTAAATTGGCCAGTTCGTTTCTATTTTTTGCCACTTGAAACCCTTTGTCATGAAATTCCTGAAAAAGATCTCGTTTATCTTTTCGAGTGTCTTTATCAAAAAGCTCCGTTCCTCCACCCATCATGACATCGAAACGAAGATCCAAATATTGTAAAGCAATGTCTTCCATGCCATTTCGACTCTTGCTTGTTACGCAAAAACCAGCCGGTGTTGCATGGGTAATGGGAACAGTTGTTACGCAACCAACCTTTTTTCCTGCTGCCTTAAACTTTTGCAAAATAGGTTGATAGATTTCACCCCGAGCCCCTACGTTTAATGAGCCATTGGGAACCCGAACGCCCCCTCCCCAGGCGGAACTTGCCGCAGCAGAATCCGTTACCAGAGAACTTGCCGATGCCGTATCCATTAAAGCTCGTTTGATCCGGTTCTCCCGGTATAAGTTAATCCAATGACTACCCCTTCCTTCTTTCCGATTAAGGTATAAATCGGTCAGGTTTAAAGCCCCCTGACTCATCCCGTCGCTGACCATAAACACAATGTTTTTGGCTTGCTGAGAAGAACGAGTTAATCTCGGAATAGAGGCATCCGTAAGGGCTGTGCCTAGGGCGGCCAAGGAGCTTTGACGAAAAAAATCCCTTCGTTTCATGAAATTAGTACGTATAAAATAAAATGGGAAAAACAGTTAGTATGAAGACCTGAGGTTTGCAGAATATGAGATCGTAGTCCTCAAAGTTCTTGGGATGACGTTCAGTGACCAAGGCTAATCCTTTTCAAGGGATACATTCCATCAGGTACTGAGAGCAGTGGGGTATGACGACAAGATTTTCCTAGGTAGAGAGAAAGTGAAGCGAATACCGATCACAAGTCCTTGACTGAGCAGAGTGGTCATTGGTTGACAGGATTATTAAAATAGATTTTCAATGGTACTTAGTTTACCTTCCTTGCATATAATTAAATGAAAAACAGTATCCCTAAAAGGAATACTGTTCTAAGGCAACCTTTCGGGTTGTTTTCTGATTTCCACATCAAAAAATTATCCGTACTCCTTAGCCAAGAGAATACCTTCATATAATTTCGGTTCAGATAAAGCCTTCTCTTGTCTTGATTAGGAGGACCTGACAAAGATAAATGCTTTTTGCAACATTGTTGCAAAAAGCATTTATCTTTCTTATTGCTGAGTAAAATTGGTGTAAAGCAGGGAGTAGTGGATAAACCGAAATAAGATGCTATTGAGGAGAATAAGTTCTTATACTACTAGTGTAAGCCCAACGAATAACTGTTTACATATTAAAAAAGAAAGCATAGAACTCGTTTGGTCCGTTTCCAAAGGTATTCTATTTGCAACAATGTTGCAAATAGAATACCTTTGTTTTAAGATCATTGAGATCGGTAGGAGAGTCCTGCTTTCTAGGTAAGTTAAATAAAAATACTAACATCAAGATCCAATTTATGCTGATCAGAGATAAAGTAATTCAGCATTATCCGAATGCAAAAACGGGCACCGAAGTCACGGAAAAATATTTATCCCTCTTAGAAAAAGAATATCAAACAGATCTGGGGAGGATGCTTTTTGCTACTTCAGTATGCTCTGATGATGTGAATGTATCGACTGACTTCAGGCGAGTTCTAAGCCGCCCCTTTACCATGGGGGGACTCGGGGGTTTACCCTATGCCGGATTTACGGGAATGGTAGCTTTTTCTCATCATATCCCTGATGGTGGCGACGCCTTTGTATTCTACGGCCCTCATATTGGGATCACCGATGAAGGGGAACTGGGAAGAATGAGAAGGATTGGTCAGAAAAGGCTTACCAATAGCTGTGGGGCTTTAATGTTGGCTCTCGAACGCTTTCAGATTACTCAAGAAGCGGATCTGTATACGCCGCAAAATGTATATTACGATACCCAGCAATATCAGCTCGAACAGTCCTTAATGCCCTATAAGCATGACATCATCTATTCAGAAAATCCTAAGAAATCCATTACCGAATTCACTTATAAAGTGATCGATTCTCAGCTCAAAAAGATTATAGCCATGAGTGTAAATGAATTTAGCTGTGAACGCATTTTTTTACTAGGAGGCATAGTTATTAATACTAGTGAAGAGTATAATGACTATGTAGATGTTAGAAATTTTGAAGTAATTTATACAAAAGAATCATTAGATGAGTTTAATCCAATTTCTATTTTGAATTCTAAAGCATTCCGTGATCTGTAGTAATAGGCTAGTTTATATTAACCTGTTCCTTGAACAAGTTAAGCATTTTATACTTAACATAACTATAATTATAAAACTTTTATGTATACTATAATGCATTGCAAGTGCTTCAATACTGATTTAATACGATTACTTCACTTATCAACTACCCCCTTTTTACTCCTCCATATTTTTAGTAATACTTATTTAAACACAACTACTGGTTGATAATAAAATCAGAATACAAATATTTTCTAATTCACTTATACATTTTTCTATAAATCTACTACTCAACGTACCTTAATACCCGTTCAAATTAAATTTTCAAAAAAAAACGCAGAGCAAGTACATGATATTACTATATTATTATATTTACATCAAATAATTCAATTTAGATAAAGAACACTTTAACCAAACCTCCTATCTATATCAAGGAATGATTTGTAAAGATCATCTTTACAAACTAAGAACTTATTATTCTTCATAATAAACCTAAGAATAACTTATTATTTATAATCAGATAATTGTTTGTGTTATTTCACAAACAGCAAATCTGTTATGGCTATCCTGTAAACTTATTTCATAATAAACCTATCAAACTAATGAAAAATCTATTAAGAAATAAATTTGTCCTGAGCATTTATTTCATGATGATCTCCACCATCGCTTATGCACAAAACAATTGGGAGGTGCATTTAAATTTGCGTGGGATAAGTTATCTGCTAAAAGGGGATGACATGTCTATACTAGTAAAAAAATCAATCAATCAATCCCTATTTGCGAGAGCTGGATTAGGGGGATATTACCGACTAACAAAGTTTGATAATGCTACTACTAGAATATCATCATTTTCGATTAGGCCAAGTATAGGCATTGAACATAGAAAAACAATAAATTCAAAGTTCTATTTTATAAAAGGTGTCGATATGATTTGGGGATATGGTGGGTCAAACGATACCAATAGCCAAACTATTTATTACAAACAGAGAACCAATACTAAAGAGTTGAGCACTTTTATAGGAATTCACTTTCAAGCTACAAAGGATTTAGCAATTATGACAGAAACGCATTTAAGAGGTGTATATAATAAAAATATAAGCCTTTCTCCCAATGGACGTGTGGATAGTACACAGGAATGGAATTTCGACTTTACTCCTTTTCAGTACCTAACTGTTGCATTAACATTTTAAACTCTAATCACCATGAAATCTCACCTTTACAAACTCATCCCATCGCTTTTATTTCTTCCATTTTCTGGTTTAGGTCAGACCTATAACCTGGAAGCCGTTGACCCTTAATATCAGACTAGTGCCCCACCTCAGGAAAATAGCGGCACGGGAATTGAGTATAAATTAGTTCAACGAAATTCTTCAGGTACTGAGGTGGGCTACTCTTCTATCAACTGTAAGTTTACATATACAATTACGAAAGGTAAACAGTTTACGGGGAATAGTAATCCCACAATTGTAGGTAATAACACTATTTTTATTCAATGGGACAATACAACGGATTCTGGAAAATTAAAAGTCAGAATAGAGAAAAAAGAGAACGGTGTCACTTGTCCTATAGGGGAAGGCATCGAGCGAGAGTTAAATGTAAACATTCGCTATATTGGAGAAGGGAACCCGATCCAGTTAAACGGTTCTACGTTGCCTACTAACTCAATCATTAATTGTGGCACTTCAACACTTACATTTTCAACAACACCTGTACAGACACAATTTCCTGTAAATGCCAATGTTAACTACGCCTGGTCCATACCCAGTGGCTGGACTATCAATAGTGGACAAGGTAGTACTTCTATCAATGTAACTCCTTCTCTAAATACGGGTGGGCCTGTTACATTTACTGCAAAACGTACAGATCAAGGTTTTGTTACCAAACAGAAGCAAACAAATGTGACAAGGAATATACCAACTACGCCTGTCATTAATTCAAATGATCTCATCGTATGTAGTAATAAGACAATTACAGCCACATCTAACAATGCAACATCTTATATTTGGGGCAAAACAGGAGGTGCAAATATTGTTTCTACCAGTGGTAATTCAGCAACAATTAACGGCACTTCCGATGGTACTGTTTTCGTAGCTGCTTATTCTTCATTATGTAACATCACTACTCCTAACAGCAACTCCGTTAAAGTAATCGCTAGCCCCCCTACTGCTGATATTTCAATCAAAGATGATTTTGGCCAAAATGCACCAAATAGTATGAGTTGTGGTTATGGATTAACTTTACATGCTACTCACCCCAAGGCTCAAAATTATGTTTGGAGCTATAGTGGTAATATAGGGTCTGCTTATACAACTGATTATGGTAATGGTACGCTGTATTTTAATTCGTATGTAAATGACTGCTACGGTCTGACTGTTAATGCTAGTAATTGTTTTGGCTCTGCTACTAGTGGAGTAACCATTTGCATTAACGATTGCTATTCCGGTTTTTCGAGTTATTCAGTTTATCCTAATCCAGCCCGAGAAACTGTTAATATTCAATTCGATAACTCTGGGAAATCGCTTCCAGATCAGGTAGAGTTAATTGATGAAGTTTCACAAAAAGTAATCATGTCGAAACCCGGATCAAAAAACTCAGATAATGCTATGGTTTTAGACGTTCAAAAATTTCCTAGGGGGCGGTATATCTTACGCGTTATGCAGAAAAAAGACCTACAAAAACCTCAAACTGACTATCGCGTTGTATTACAATAAATATAAATTTTATTATTCTAAATTTTTCACTTAAAACAGTTGATCTCAAATAATAGATTCTTTCGTATAGCCAAAAGAAATTAATATTACGCATAACACTTTCCCCGAACAAAGGAGAAGCCCGGCGAATCGTATCCGCCGGGCCTCTCCTTTAATCAATTATCTACTTCAGTAACTTACATAGGCTTGTCGGGCAAGTGCGTTGCCTGTAACCAAAAGCTTTGTACGCTACTCCAGAAGTGTTTTAAGTCTTCGAAACTGCTGGGTTTAACCACGTATCCATTGGCTCCCAGACGATAAGCTCTATCAATGATTACCTGATCATCCGAAGTAGTTAACATCAGAATGGGTAAAGTCTTAAGTTTTTCGTCTTTTCTAATTCGTTCGAGCAAGGCCATACCATTCAGACCTGGCATATTAATATCGAGTAATAACAACGAAGGCCATTTACCCACCTGCGTTAATAATTCCCAGGCTTCTTCACCGTTCTTGGCAAATTCCAGGGTAAAATTCCGGGGTGATTCATCAAAAGATTCCCTAAGCAAGAAACGATCATCTTCGTCATCTTCTGCGGATACTATTAAAAATGAACTTCTTGGCATAAAGCAATTACTTGATATTTAATGAATTAGAATGCCGGCGTTGGGACCTATATCCTATCCAATGATGAAGTTTGGTTAACGCTTTAACGTATTTAGATGAAATTTTTTTAAGAAACTTAGGGCAATCAGGGTCATTAATGGAATGAATCAACCACAAAACAGATCTTTTCATTTATCTATTTAAGGGCCATCCCCCATTGCTTTGTGAAGCTTTCCACTTCAGCACCTTTTAACAAGGTATAAACCATTGCTGTACTTATGCTCAAAACAAGATTTCTGTTTTTTATAAAATCAGGTAGGAAGTACAAAGTCTACTTGCGTAATCAGTTTACGAAGCACACGAATGAGCCGGACCGTCTTTACCAATGACTAAGAGATTTCAAGATTCTTCTAGTATTCATAAGTACATACCTCTATTTTTCTATAAAAAAGCGTAAAGTTCTTCCCCAGATACTTTAACTGAAGTAATCAAAGGTATAGTAATAATAAGTCATTACCAAAGAGCAAGCCGACAATTAAATTGCCTATTCACTCTCACTTAACAATTAGAATCAGAATTAGTCATTAATACGCGGAACCTGAGCACTGTGGGACCAGAACATGGTTAGTGCGGACCAAAAGCTAAGCATTCCACTGAGGTCTTCGGGCTTGCTTAGATAGGCGTTAACTCCCAGTTTGTAAGCCTTGGTCATTAACTCATCGGTGGTAAACATAGAAAACATCAGCACCGGTACGTGGTTATACCGGGGCGATTCTTTGAGCTGAGAAAGTAACTCAAGGCCATTAATTCCCGGAAGATCATAATCCAGCAGAATTAATAAAGGGCGGTAAATAGGCTGCTCCAGATACTGCTGGGCCTGCTCAGCTGAAGAACAAAACTCAAACTGAAAAGCGGGACGGCTTCTTTCGAAACCTAGTTTTAATAGTTCCTGATATTCGGGATTATCCTCTACGATCAGTACAGTAGGTTTTGCCATGGCGTAGGTAAATAAAAAAATACTATAAAATGATTAATAGTAAAAAACTGTGCAAAAGTAACAGGAAACTATCTTTCTGAACTCATACGCGTTTTACATTCTTTACTAAAGATCAAATAACGCCGAATACGTAGGCATTAATACTGATGAACGACTCCTGGTTGTAAGTACTGTTCGTAAGATGTCATACCCTCTACAAATTAGCTTTCAACCATCACTAACGGTGCTTTTTAATGCTTACGCACGTTTTCCAGGTATACAAACACATGGATGGCATGGTTGAAGCGGTAGGTGCGTAACTGGTCGTTAGGTATACGCTGGATGGCGAACTGGTTTAAGTAGCCAAGTTCAACGCGGAGGTTCTTCCTAATGGATCTGCCGATGGCCAGGTACGTTCGGTTTTGATCAAAGTGAGTAACTGATGGGGAAATCACGACCATAGGCTCCACACTGAGATGGGTATACCATTGTTCGTGAAAGGGGTTAATCCAGCGAGCCATGCCCCGCAACCGAACGTTAAAGCGATCGGCTAATACTTCCTGCGATTCGCCATCAGAGAGAAATATGTAGGAAGTAGCCAGGGTATCGGTGTGGGAAGGCCAGCGGAATTCTGCCCGATAACGTTGGATAAATTCCCCCTTCTTTAAAGGTTTGGTGATTTGTAATTGGGGAATTATGCGAATTTCCTGAAAAAAGGTTATAGGCTGATACTGGTTGACTTTACCTCAGTTCCACCATAACCCAATGGGAGAAAGCGATACTCGAACGGGGTTTGAAAGTTGGTAATTAACCCAGGGCCGGAACACCTGCAAGAGGGGGTGTCGGAACACCTGTAAATCCCGGCCATTGTCGTCGGCCTGCCGTCGATACTGATGATCCAGTTGAAAACTCCACTTTCCCGAAGTCTTATAAACGTAGTTTAATTCCGTCCAGAATACCGCCCGGTGTCGTACTTCATTTGTATACGATTGTCCATAAGCCTGCCCTCCCAGGCAGCAAAACATCAGAAATAAATAACGAATCATTTTTTATCAGGCTATACCAGTCAAACCCTCCTACCTCACTACATAACCGGGGGTGAAGCATAAAGTTATGTAGTGAGGACTAGATAAGGTTTGAGCTCTATTCCTGAGCCTTTGTCTAAACTTGAGTCGTTTTTGCTCTTACTGAACCGAAGGCGGCGGCGTTGCGGTACCCCAATTTTTGTTAGGTTGGCTCCCCATGACAAACACTAAGGTCCCACCCTGCATCAGCTCATCCCGATAGAGCCAGCAATTGGTTAACGGTTTACCATTGAAAGTAGCCGATTGTACATATACGTGTTCAGCAGAATTCTGGCGGGCTACCACACGTAACTGTTTCCCATTCCCTAGTCGGATAGTTGCCCGATCAAAAGCGGGGCTTCCCAGCTCAATAATGGGTCTTCGGTCCGTAAACCCTTTGACGTCGAATAAGCCCAGAGAGGCCATTACGTACCACGACCCCAATTGCCCCTGATCCTCGTCCTGTCCGTAGCCATAGCCGTGAATAGGTTCCGTGCCGTAAAACTCGTCGCAGATGGCACGCGTCCATTTTTGAGTGAGCCAGGGTTTCTCTGAAAAGTTAAAAAGCCAGCTACTGTGCAGGTTAGGCTGGTTACCATGGTTATACATGGACTTGATTCCCGCGAAGGCATCGATTTCTTTCCCACCTCCAAACGCATTTTTCTGAGCCGTCGTAAAAATGCTGTCGAGTCGGTTATTGAATTCTTCTTTTCCAATGGTTTCAATCAGAGCTTTCGGATTTTGTGGCACAAAAAAGGTGTATTGCACGGCATTGCCTTCCTGAAATCCCCGCCAGGGTTGGTAGGGATCAAAAGCCTCGATGAACGTTCCATCGGCCTTTTTCGGTCGAATCAGTTTCAGTTTCGGATCATAAAGCCGTCTCCAGCCATTGGAGAGCTTTATCAATTGCTGATAATCCTGTTCTTTACCCAAAGCTTTGGCCAGTTGGGCGGCGGCAAAAGTACTGAAGCTATATTCCAGGGTATGAGAAGCAGAAAAGTGTGAACCCGTCGAATCGGTCTGGTCTTCGTCAAGGTAAGGTACGTATCCGCATTTCACAAAGGTCTCTACATCCCGCTTGCCCGCTCCGACGGGTCGGTTTCGTCCCAGCAGTTCATTCGCCTTAATGGCCTGATACGCCAACTGGGTATCGTAGTCGCGTATACCCGACTGATAAGCTCCGGCAATGGCCAGCCCTACAAAATTAGTCCCGACCCCCGAAACGAAGTTACTGTTGACGATTCCATCACCAAACCAGCCCCGTTCCTTGTAAACTTCTAGCTGGGTATGCACAAAATCGCTGTAACGCTCGGGATATGAAAGAGCCCATAGTTGCGTCAGATTCCAGTAAGCTCCCCAAATGGCATCGGTATTGTAAAAGTTATGACTGAATGTTCCGTTTTTATCGCGGGGTAACTGCCCTACGGTACCATCGTGACGGGGAAAAGAGCCGTTCACATCATTGGCAACTCCCCGACCGAGCAGGGCATGAAACAGACCCGTGTAGAATTTTACCTTGTTCGTTTCACTGCCTTCCACAACGATCTTACCTAATTCAGCCTGCCATGTATTTCTGGCTCTTTGACGAGCGGTTTCGAAAGAAAGTCCCGAAGCTTCCGCCGTGAAATTAGCCTTTGCATTCGCAATGGAGGTGTACGATAATCCTACTTTCACTTCAATAGCTTCTTTTTCAGTAGTGGCGTATTCCAGAAAAAGCCCGACTCCCTTTCCGGTAGCTCTTTGACTCTTCCGTTGAATGCCCGAGTCCGTGAAGGCTCCCACAGCGGTAGGCTTTTTACTCACTTCTCCCCAGAAATACATCGACACCTGCCCGTTAGGATCGTAGGTTCTTACGTATTTGGGGTAGGTGGTCACCAATCCCTCAAAATGGGTATCATCTATCATGCGAACCTCGGCCTTTCTGACTTCCCCGCTTTCTCCCTGTACATGTCCGACGTCTAAAATGATTCTTGACTGTTCGTGTTTAGGAAACGTATACCGATGAAAACCCACATGAGTAGTTGCCGTCAATTCGGCGGTGATGCGGGAATCTTCCAATAAAACCTTATAGTAACCAGGCTCTGCTACCTGATTTTTTCGATCAAATCTGGATCGATAGCCAGTGTCCGGGCTTTCCAGCTCGCCGGGCTTCACCTTTAATTCACCCGTAGTCGGCATAAAACTCACCCCACCCACCTGCCACTCATGAAAATGCACAAACCCTTCAATGGACTCATGCCGGGTATCGTAACCTACTGCTTCCCAGCCCTGCTTATTGCCATAGTGCCCATTGGTGGAAGGAGCCAGTTTGGCCATCCCATGCGGCAGAGCGGCGGGTGTATAAAAAAACCAACGGCTGTGGGCGGTTCCGATGTTAGCATCTACGTAGGCCAGGATCTTCGGTGCCTTTACGGCACAAGAGGTTAACAAACCTAACAGGGCAGCAATAACGAATGAGCGGAGGTAACTAACTCGCGTAATCAGCCGAGCCATTGAATAGCGTGTATGAGGCATACTTAATTTTTAGGTTTAGAGACGTTTCTAAAGGGAATAGAAGAAGTGCGGTTAAACGAACTCTCTTCATGGCTCATTAGGGATGATTACTAATGACGTTTATTTGAAGAAGAAAGGGCATAAACGCACTTCTGCCCCTGTCCGCTCGAACCAAGGGAGAAGCCTTCCTTGGAATGGAACGAACTTGACTAGAAGCTAATTAATGCTCACGTAAGAAGTGGTATCCAATGCGAAGTAAGGTTTTTCGCTTTGCCCTGCATGACAAAAGAGTAAAGCTAGTCCTGTGGCTTTGTTACCTTCAGCTTATTTCCATCTCCTGGCCAGACGCGATGAAGTTGCGTCTCTACCATTGAAGGGCCTTATTGTTCCGCAGTCGCTCGGCTCTAGCCGAGTGACGATCTAGTCGGGAAGGCCTCTGGCCGATGGTAGAAAGTGTCTTTTTGTTAAGGAAAGAAGTACCGGGACCAGTTATCAATTCGCCGCCTACCGGCCAGAGCCGAGCGATTGTGAGAGTAATAAGGCCCTTCGCTATGAGAATAACGGCAAGTAGGAACCTGCCGTTATCGCAGAAACGAGATGGGATCTCGCTCCAGGGTAATTCCAACTGCTCGTCCGCGACGCTCAGTGTTACTGCCGTCTTCTAAGACTAGTGATGAGATAATACACCTTTGTAGTCATCAGTAATGGTTAACTGCTTGATCTGATTTTTTTTCCAGGCATCGGCCCCGGGCAAAATGGGCGAAACAGGAATATCCTCTCGGTTTTGTTTCTTTTCGGCAGTTGAAATGCCAAAACGTTGATCCCTCTGGGTTAGCAGGCTGTCTTCCAGTTGCCCTTCTTCTGTGAAGCCCATCATTACCATCGGATGTCCCATGGGCAATACCAGATCTTTGTCGGTGTGCCAAGTATGGAAAGTCTTTCCGTAAGTAGTCACGAGTTTCTCCATCAGCTCATGCTCGGCTGCCTGAGGAATGCCCGGTGCTATCAGACTTCCCGACTTAACTTCATAGCGATGACTATGCCAGAGCTTACGCTCTTCCTGAGGCAGAGATTTAAAAATCCGTTCAGAAACGATGTATTCAATACCCATAATTTTAGCATCGGCATCGTTACCATCATAAATAATGCACTGAATTAATTCATCATTTACCTGATGGCAGTAATGATGAGCTTCCATCTGGCCTTTCATATTACCATTGTAAAAATGAAAGCCATTTAGATACATATTCAATGCTTTCAACGGTTTTTTATCCTGTAATAAATCAGCTCCTATTTCCAGAGCTTTATCTTTTCCTGTTTTTTCTTTACCAGGAGATTCTACGTTAGAAGATGTATTTTTTCCGCCGCAGGAAAAAACCGTAGCAATAATAAATAAACCAGGCAGGATGAATTTCATAAGCTTATTATTTTTTCTAATCAAAGCTGTAAAAAAGCATTCCTTATTGGTCAAAATAAATCAGAAGTAGTACATTAATTAATTAGGTTTAACTAGAATATAATTACTTCTAACTAAGCTTACAAACGATGATAATAATTAGATAAATAACTTATTACCTACCATCATCATTAAAACCTATTCTTATCAATTCACATAATATAACCCATGTTTAATGGCAAATACAATCAAATCAACCGTCCGATTTACTTTAAACTTTTTCATAATATTCTTATAATGTTCCTGGGCAGTATGAACACTTATTTTTAAGTGATATGCCGTTTCCTTAATCGTGAATCCGTTGCATACCTGGTTCAACACTTGTCGCTCTCGCGGAGTCAGGTGAAATACTATTTTCTCATCTACCAGAATATGATCTACCAGGCTTTTTCGAATATTAGTGCTTAAGTATTGACTATTAAGCATTACACTATCGATAGCCCGTTTGATCTCCACGAGTGATTCATCTTTTGAAACGTAAGCATCGGCTCCCAACCGCAATGCATAACGAATCGTATTCGCATCATTGAGAGCCGAGACAATAATAAACTTACTAGAATCAAATTCTTTTCGGTACTCGACCATGAAGTCCAGACCGGCCTGTTCAGGCATTAACAAATCCAGGATAATCACATCTACTTCACCGCGTCCCGTATCCCCCAAAAAATCAGCTGTTTTCAGGTAATAAGTAATCAGGGCATCCGTATAATAGGTTGATAAAATTATCTTTAATGACTCTCCAATAACGGTGTGTTCATCGATAATTGCTATAGTCATAAAGGGAACGTATATCTAGGAGTGTTAGCAAGAATTAAGTAAAGGTACACATCGTAATTAATTTATTAATATTTATTTAACTTTATTCAGTAGTGCTTTGACTCTTTAGGTTAATGGGTCCTATTTCATCCCCCCAAATTTAGGGGGATGAAATAGGACCCATTACGTTATTTTTATATAATAATTTAAATCCCATCTTTGTTGCAATTCAATAACATTGTGGGGCTTTTAAATAAATAACTGGCGGTTATACTTATTACACGAACTTCATAATGTTATTGAATTATTTTTTAAAGTGAATAGGGTGTATTTCACGTCATCCATTCTACTCTTGACTTATTAAAAAGATATTATCCAACCACTCCGCTATGAACAGCATTACTTCAATTCTAGGGTATACTCCCAAGAAGATAGGGGTATTCAAAACCGCTTCCATGGCTGATCTGCCAAACGACATTCGACTGTTCAGATCACTTAAATCCAGTTTTCCTGAAGCAACATTGGTCTGGATTTCTTCGAAAGATTCCAAAGAACTGGTAAAGCGATTTTCAGGGGTAGTGAATGAATACATCAACTGCCCTAACTACGCGAACCATAACCATTCTCATTTGAATTTCAGCTGGTTTACAGAAGCCATGCAACAGCAGCAATGGGACGTGATCATTCAAATTGATTCGAACAAACCTTCTGTAGATAAGTGGCTTGAACTCTGGAATCCAAGACTTTTAGTGAGGTATTCCCTGGAAAGTGCTTGTCCATTTAAGCATACCTTAGTACTGTCGTTAAAACCCGCTCTTGCTAAAGAGTGTGTACAAACGCATCTATTGAATTCACTGGGCATTCCGGCCAGTCCCAATGGATTCCAATTTCCTTCGACTGAATCAGATAAACGGGCCTTTACCCAATTGTACCCTGAACTTTTCCAGCACCCATTCGTATGCATTCATATGGAAAATCCGGCGGTGCAAACCTGGCCTATGTGTTATTATACCATGATTGCCTACTTATTGGCTGATCATGGATATAGTCTCGTTTTTATTGCTAATGAGAAAAAGCAAACCAGTATTCTGGAAATTTGCCAACACATTGAGTCTCCAACGTTCAGCTTTTTACGGGAAAACTTATGCTGGAGCAACCTGGCCTATTTAATCAATCAATCCTCATTAGTCATCGGTGATGATACAGACATGGCTCAGCTCGCCGTTCATCTGGACGTACCCAGCGTCTGGCTGAGCACCCGCGGACATCAGCTTCAGTTTCATGAATCCCGTTCAAAATCAGTGCACATCCTCAAAGAATCTCAACCCATTAAGGAAGTGATTCATGAAATCAGTACACTGCTTCATCTTAACCAGGAGAATTTCTGGTAATCATTACATTTTTTCCAACAGTCTTTTACTCTTAAAACCTTCCAGGTTCAGTGTAGCTATAGGGAACAACTTTTTGACAAAAGTAACAGTGGCTATACTCATGGATTAAATCAATACTTTGAATTCATCGAGGCTATTGATTTTTCTTTTACACCATGCAACCATCATTCGAAAAACAGCTTTCGTATATTATTAGCCGTCAGCATGAAATTGTAGACGCCTGGCATGAAACATGCTTGCAAGATTCTCAGTTTAGTCACCTAGTTAATCATTTTAATTTACAGTTCATCATGGGAGAATTAGTGGCTCGTCTTACTCAGCTTCCATCGAAAGCACCTATTACTTCTTCTTTAGTAATGAAAAGTTTAATTCCGCCTGAAAAGAGGAGTATCAATACCTGCCAGTCTTTTATCCGTCAGTTACATCATCTACAGAAAGTCATTATGCGTGAACTAGAATCCTACGCTTCTTCGCAAAGCTCGGAAGAAACTAATCAACGCTGGGAATTTCGTCAAACGGTTATGACTTTGATTGAAGAATGGATTGAAGAAACCTTACAGGTTTGTGCGGAAACCATGACTCAAAATTCTTCTAATTTTTTTAATCAATCGACTTTAACGGATGAACAGATTGGCATTTTGCGGGCATTCATTCATGATACGCGGGGTAATTTGGGAGCCATTAGTGGAGCATCCGTTTTATTAGGTACCGCAGACATCAGCGAATCTCAACGACAGATTTTCAATGAAGTTTTACAACGGAATGTAAAGGAAATTCAACTTGTGTTAAATGAGCTCTTTGAGTTTTGTAATGTAGGAAAGAAACCTTTACATCTGTCTTCAACCAATGTGGCCCAGGTAATTAAAGAAGTAGTAGCAGAAGTCCAAGTTAATAAGCCAACGCTTGCTATTCACACCTACGGTCCCGATTCGTTACTGGCAGTAACTGACGTAGAAAAACTAAGTACCATTTTGCACAGAACTTTACAGTTCATTTTATTACAAATGCCTAAGGGGTCAGTGAGTATTTCTTACGCCTCCGCAATCGAAGAAAATAGCTGGACTTTAAATATTCAGTTTTCAGAATCTGTAATTTCCTTTGATAATAGAGAAAAAATACTAAGTAAGATGGGTGATACTTTTGAGTTCACTGCTAACCTTTCCTCTCGTCAAAAACTAAGCTTATACATGGTCAGAATTTTAAGTACATTATTGAATGCTAGGCTGGCTATCGAAGATAAAAAATGGATTTACATTAAGTTCCCATTGTCTATCATTGGTGGATCTTAAATTAAAACAGAAGGGATTAACTCAATAAAAACTAAATCCTTGAGTTAATCCCTTCTAGTCTATATTAAGCTTTACTATCAAAATAATCTTACCTTTAAAGTAATTCTACTTAGGGCAATAAAACGGCGTTTACTACGTGAATAATACCATTTTTCTGCATTTGATCCGGTAAGTTAATAATCGCCTGCGTTCCTTTTTTATCCGTGAAAATAAGTTGCTTATTTTTCTCTACTACCATTACTATTTCGTCGGAAATGGTTTTTAATCTGGCTACGCCATTTCCCTTTGCAATGGCCTGACGGAGTTGTTGCGTTGTAAATTTACCGGGAACAATGTGCAGAGACATTACCTTCCTCAGATCGACGGCCTGATTTTCCTCCAGTAATTTTGAAACGTGAGTAGATCCATAAAAAGCAGAATCGGAAGGAGCAAAGACCGTGTAAGGCCCCGGTCCCTGTAGCGTTTGTACCAATCCCACTCCCCGAATGGCCGACATGAACATATAGAACAAATGGGAATTATTGATGTTCTGAACAATGTCTTTCTTCCCATCCATGGGTACCCGTTTCCGTCCCCCTAACTGACCCGTGGTGTCGTACGTGGCCTTCATGGAACGAGGGCCAGGCTTGGCCATTTGATTGGCTCGCTGGTCATGCTGCTGCCCGTAGGCCAGGCCCGCACTAGTGACCAGGATAAATAAGAATATTGTTTTCATGGCTAATCATGGTTTACCAGCTTTTAAATAAGCTGAAGGTGAGGTCTGATCTGTAGGTTAACGATATCACTGCGTAACGGTTGACTCAGGACAAACCCTACCGCCTGGGCAATGTCATCGGCGTGTAACATCTCTAGTTCCTGCTGTTTCTGCTTTTGCTCTTCCTCGGAAGCGGGCTGCATGGGCGTAGCTACGGCTCCGGGTTCAATCAGACTTACTTTTATACCCAGGGGATTTACTTCTTTTCGAAGGCTTTCCGTAAAACCCTGAATGCCAGCTTTGGTAGCCACGTAAACCGAGCTGCCTTCTTCCCGCACATCTGCACTCATGGAACCTATGTAAACCAGATGTCCGGCCCCTGTTTCCTTCATCCGTTTGATCGCTTCTCTGCTGCAAGCCAGGTAACCCATGAGGTTGGTTTCGATCACATACCGCCAGTTTTCCTCCTCCATGATTCCGCTGGCCGCCAAGGCCGCATTGTTAATCAGCACATCAATCCCCCCTAGCTGGCTGTCCACTTTTTTAAAGACAAGTTCGATGGCCCGGGGCATACTGACGTCTGCTACGCAACCATGGGCCGAATGGCCGCTTTCTTGAATGGCCTGTAAGGTTTCCTTTAGTTCATTTTCATGACGTCCTACAATGAGTACGTTGGCACCCTGAGCGGCTAATAAGACAGCCGTCGCCCGGCCAATGCCCGTAGTTCCGCCGGTAATCAGGATGCGTTTTCCTTCCAGAGAAGTAGGTTCGATGGTGTTCATAATGCATTCGTTTTTAGCTCCAATACGTAAGGGTTACTTCTGTTCCACCGCGTAATTCATATTCCCGAAAGGTGTGGGCGTGATCTTCGTTACAAGGCGTAACTTCGTTCTTGTCTTCACCCACCAGGCATTGGGTATAAGGTAGAATTCCTTTAGGCGATAAAAGGCGAAGTTTGCAAGTACCCAGGTCGCTACCACCGATCACCAGCGTTACTTTTCCTTCTTTGGATGATTCACTCAGAAAATCGGCCCGGAAAACGGGATATTCCACAAAGATTTGAAAGGGAACTTTCGGGAAAGAGTGGTAAGCGTAGCTAGTTAAGACAAAAGCCATTGCTGCTCCATACACTTCCTGGCCTACCTGTCCTGATTGTTGCCAGCCACTCCGCAAATCTTCAATGGGAATACTCAGGTTCCGCATGGTAGTCCCTTCTTTCGGTTGCATGCAAATCAGAGCCGGAGGAGTCTGATCAGGGTAAAAAAACTGGCCCCGGTGCAGAAGATATTTGCCGTATTCGGCCAGTAAGTAATTCAACTCGCGGGGAGCTACCTGATGCACTTCCTTGACATAAGCGGTTAACGCCGCCAGCGATTCCGCTTCTTCGTAAGAAGAGATATATTCGGCGTCTCGCAGAGGCGACAGCCCCATAAATATGGAATAGTCTTTCCCATACCCGAAGTCACATTCCCATAACCACATCTTGGCCAGTATATTCGCTACACAGAGGTAACTCAGTTCGAGATAGGTTCGATTATTAGTGATCTTCCAGAGCCGGGCCAGGGCTACTCCGCTCATGATGGTATTATTAGACTGATACAGCAGACTGAACTCCAAGTTTAGTAGTCGCTGGGCCGATTTTTCTGCTTCTTCAAGGTAGATTTCTTCTTTCGTAAACTCATAAGCCTGAAGCATTACGTGTATGTATAGACCCGGCACATCATGCTCACCGCCGGCTCCCGGCTCGGTTTCGGCTTTCATCACCGAGAAATCCTTCATGTAATAGAAAACCGGCCATTCATAATTGAAATGGTGAGCGGCTTTTATCAGGTAAGATAACGATTCAAAAAAAATGGAATGAGCGGCTTCATGCCCAAAACTTGCTAATCGCCCCGTGTTTATTAATATATGCAACAGATACCAGGAATCAATGATTTCAGGTTTTTCCTCCTCACTTAGCTCTTCGTCGGGTTTCTTGAATTTTACGCCGGGAAGCCAGCGGGTAAGCACCTTTAGTTCTTTCTTAAAAAACGTAGGTATACTCCGCATCAAATCCTGAGATAGAGCGTAAGAGGTGGTTTGCTTCCATTGTTCGTACTCCAGTAAAGGAATCAGAATGGCCAATTGAACCATACTTTCCGGTGGCTTCTCATACGAATCTACGTACGCATTGAGGTATACCTGTTGATTGATAATCTGTTTACAAGCCTTCGAACGGTTTAAGCTTATCAGGGTTCGCTGAGCTCGACCCGGCCAGTCTACATAACTGGTTAGGGGTTTAGGTAACTGGTCATAAATAAGAGCTAAGGATTCAATAAACTCCAGCGGTTTTGCCAGTTGTGTAGCTTCCGAAGCCTGATTAATCACCAGAAATGCATCCGAAAGCAGATACGTCTGATCGGCTTTCAAAGGGGTTTGACTAGGAGGTAAGGCAAAGCCTAGTTCCGGCCATTCTCCTCCCACGCAGTTAGTAGGCTCGGTGTGCGATGACTCAAAATAGGGATTTAACGAGGTAAAATTCTGTATGTACAGGGCACTGCCGGCCCCCGGTAGATCAAAATAAAGTAACCCGACAGCCGGTCCTTTCTGAGCAATTTTCACATCGACCTCCGACTGCGGATAAAGGTCTCTGGGTAAGGCACTTAAAAATAATTTCTGACGCGTCTTTAGCTGATTCGTGTAGCGTACAAGTCCTTTTTCGGGATCAATGATGGCAAAGCTTACCTGAAAAAGCCCTAAACTTCCCTGGATCGTAAAGCAGATCCGCTCCGTTGTATATTCGGTGATCTGACAGGATTCAAAACCTTGCGGATCAAAACAGGCCCGAATGGCAAACTGCGGGCCTTCGGGATAAGCATAAATGATCCAGAGTGAATTAGTATCGACCAGATAGGTCCATTTTCCCTTACTATAAGGGAAAGCCAGCACTTGCTGATTTTCACTTTCGAATACGGCTTGTATACCGGCGGCCCACTGGGAGACGCCGGAGGTAGTAGAGACGGTGGTACTTGTCATACGTTTATTAGGTTTAGCAGAAATCTTCTTGTTTATTTCAAAACGACGATGAAATAAACGGCTACTAATCAAAGACTTCTAAGCGTACTTTTGAATTTCTGCCCACAGATCCGGGGCATCGGCTTCGCTAAAGGGCAGGTATTGAACTTCCGTGAAATACGGTGTTCCCTGCCCCGAAGCGAAAACCGCATAATAGGCATTCTGGGTGTCTCGCATTACGCCAGCCCAGGTATCTTCGGCCAGTGGTAAGGAAGGTTTTTGAAAGTCTTCGGCTGTGGCTAGTAATTCCAGAACCTTTTCAGCGAAATCATCGATTGAACCTACCATCTTTTTATCATCAAAAAAGGTAGATCCTGAGCGTTGGATACGTTTCATACTAAAGAGCAGATAGGATTAAAGGCTGGACAGGAGATCAATCATGAATCAAAAGCTTAAGGAGTAAAAACGGCCCGCATGCAGTGATCGCGTTTTTCGTAAAACAGGTCATAGGCTTTCTGGCCTTCTTCCAGTCCTACCTGATGCGTAATAAGGTACGATGGATCTACTTTGCCGTCACGTACGTATTCCAGCAAGCGGGGAATGTATTTCTGAGCGTGCATTTGTCCCATCTTGAAAGTCAGTGCTTTATTCATGGCCGCTCCCATGGGAATTTTATCAACGAAACCACTATAAACACCAACGATGGACACCGTTCCGCCTTTGCGGCAAGCCATGATGGCTTCCCTTAAAACAATAGGCCGATCATTCTCCAGCCGCACCCATTGCTTCACGCGGTCGTAGTAATAGCCGGGTCCTTCGCCAAAGGCTTCCATTCCTACCGCATCTATACATACGTCAGGGCCTCGACCGCCCGTTAACTCTTTCAGGGCTTCCTGAATATTCACTTCCCGGTAATTGAGCAAATGCGTAGCTCCGGCGTGAGCCTGGGCAATGCGAAGTCGTTCGGGGTGACCGTCAATAGCAATGATGCGTTCGGCCCCTAATATACGTGCACTCTGTATGGCCATTTGACCTACGCCGCCGCATCCCCATACTGCCACCACCATGCCTGGTTTTATACCGGCCATATCAGCGGCCATGAAGCCCGTAGGAAAGGCATCGGAACAAAAAACAACGGATTCGTCTGAAAGTCCTTCCGGCACTAAAAAGGCTCCCTGATCGGCAAAAGGCACACGGATGTACTCGGCATGGCTACCAGCATACCCGCCGAAAGCATGAGAATACCCAAAAATGGCCGCTACCGAATCTCCATACATTTTCTCTAACAGATGAGCATTCGGATTGGTATTGTCGCATAAAGAGTAGGTCTGTTCCTGACAGTGCTGACATTCACCACAGGCAATCACCGAACCGACGACAACCCGATCACCTTTCTTTAGCTTTTGTTACTTCAGGACCTACTTCCACAATCTCCCCCATAAATTCGTGGCCTAATACATCCCCCGCCATTACCGTTGGGACATAGCCATTAATGAGGTGCAAGTCCGACCCGCACACGGAAGACATGTGGACGCGAACAATGGCATCGTGGGGATTAATAAGTTGAGGATCAGGAATCGTTTCGACTCTTAAGTCCCGAACACCGTTATAACAGAGGGCTTTCATAGGCAGTTTGATAGGTAGATGGTGAACCCGTCACGGACTTTCCGGACGGATGAGCTTCGCTAACAGGCAATTCTCCCGTTTCAAAGAATTGTTTAAACCGACGAATATCTTCCTTGACCATTTGCTCAAAAGCAGGGTTAAGCCAACCCGCCAGAGCGTGCCCTACGTAACCCACGGGTGGTTGGTAGGTAATGTGTACGTGTACTTCCGTGCCCCGATTGCCGGGTGCATCGGCAAAGTATACCTCACCCACGTGATCTACACTGGCCTCTGCAACCGATTGCCAGCGAAGCCATTCTCCCTCCGTTTCGCCGGTAATGTCGGCATCCCATTCAATGAACCCTACCCCGCCCGGCAAAGGTGCCTCCCAGTGCGAACGACGCGAGTCCAGGACCGTAACCCGACTCAGATGCTGCATAAAACTGGGTAGGTTTTCTAACTGCCGCCAGTAGGCATACACGTCCGCTCGGGGCCGATTAATGGTCAAACTTCGCTTAATGGTCAATGGCTTTGGATTGCTTTCAGCGGTATTTCGTCCCACGACTTTATTCACGGGACAAAACCCGGATAAGCCCCGAAAAAGCAGGTAAGCCCCTGCTCCCAATACAGCCCAGCGATTCAGAGGTTTGCGAAAGGCATACGTGGTAAGAAGAGCTCCACCGAAAGCGGAAACCATTCGTTCCGTAGAGCCGATGTTTACTTTACCAGATCCTCTAATGATAGGTTCCAGACGCTCTTTTTCAAAAGAATAATCATGAATTGAATTCATAATAGATTCAAATAAAGGGTTCACTTAAAAACATAACAGAGCGTTATATTTTTTAAATTACTGCAAGCCTAATTGAAAAATAAAGAGTACTGAATAATATTTATGTAGCAATAAATTTTTCAAAATAGTTATGCCATTAATAAATAAAACAAACTTTAAAATCTGTGTTATAGGATGGAATAACCACCAGCCACAATTAACCGTTAAATATCTGATAATAAGTAATCTATTTATTAAAATACTCTATACCCAAGAATTTATACAAGAATTATCATCAAAAAACCTATCCATACAATAACCCTTAAAATTAGGGAGTTCAGCAGTAAAAGTATTTACTCAATAAATGATATAACCAGATAAAAACCAGAATACAATATAGAAATAATTACTCTATATATTTGGGGATATTGGTCTTCATAATTTCCTAAATATAGACACGACATTACCAACCAGCGAATGGAATATAGTTTTAATAAAATATGCTGTTCGTATTTTTTATACATACTTATTATAACACTACTTGTTATGTTTTATCACGACAAAAAACTCCAGTATACGGTTCGGGTGGATCGTCCTAATCCAGCTTTTGCTCGTTTGTTACAACAGGCTATTGGCGGCATTGAAGGAGAAATCCGGGTATGTCTGCAATACCTCTTTCAATCCTGGGGCAGCCGGGGTCCGCAAAAGTATAAGGACATGCTTCTGGAAACGGGTACGGAAGAAATGGCCCACATTGAAATGCTGGCAACGGCAGTGGCTCTGAATCTGGAAGGTGCAACGAATGACCTAAAAGATCAGATGGTAGGAGAAAGCCCCATTTTATCGGGTATCATGGGGGGAATGGACCCTCGCCATTACCTGTCTGCGGGGCTGGCGGCGATGGCGGTTGATAGCAACGGGGTTCCTTTTAATGGCTCCTGGGTAGTGGGTAGTGGTAACCTGGCGGCAGACATGTACGCCAACGTAATGGCGGAGTCGACAGGCCGGGTGTTAGCAACCCGACTTTATGAAGCAACGGATGATGCCGGGATGAAAGATATGCTGTCCTTCCTCATTGCCCGTGATACCATGCACCAAAACCAGTGGCTGGCCGTTCTGGAAGATCTCGGCGGCGTGCAGAATGCCTTACCTATTCCCAATTCGTTCCCGATGACCAGTCAGCCAAACGAGTTTGCATATACGTTCATCTCAACGGATATTAATCGTCCTGAGGCTCCCGCTGCCCGTTGGGCATCGGGTCCTTCGATTGATGGAAAGGGCGAGTTTACCTATCAACATGCTCAGCCTATGGGGCAGGAACCCCAATTGGCTCCGCCCGTACCCGAAGGTTACGCTCAACAGGAGCAGATGGCAGCTGGCCCTGACGGCTTCATTGAAAAAGTAAAAGAAACCTTATTCTAGTTTAACTACCAACGGCGATAGAAGCCGTGCTTGAATAGCAGTAACTTAGCTATTCAAGCACGGCTTCTATCTTTTCCGAGACAAATTGATTAGTTATCTTTTAAAAGATTCATCAACGTACTGATAACCGTATTGAGATTAACGGCAGCCTGCTCTGATAGGACCACATGCTTTTCCGATTGCTCCGGTTTCCAATCATTCGTAATAACCACGCTGGGCACCTGTAAGGCCTTCGCCATTTGAGTGACTGCACAATTATTACTGACCAGTAGGGAAGACTGCTTGATGATCCAGCCCAGACTACCTAAGTCCGTTTGATCGATGATGACTGGAGCGGGTTCCTCTCCATCTTTCACCAGACGCTTGACTTCTTCCAGGGTTCGCTGTCGGCCATGTAAACCCGTTAGAACCGTCGGGTAACCCTCAGAGGCCAGCTTACGGGTAAGCCAGGCGTAATGGGAGGCTGGCCATTGATGCGACGTGTCTCCATCCGGGTGAATGCAGATAAAGGATTTCTGTTGCCATTCCGGCCAGGCTTGCCGAGCCTTCCCTTCATCTTCAGCAAAAAGCGGAAATTCAACCGCATCGTTTTCTACCGGAATACCCAGTGACGCGACGAGTTGTAGCGGAGAACTATTACTGGACGCAGTCAGAGCAAAAGGTATAAAGAACCGATCATCGGCCTCATACATTTCGGCTATTGAGGCCTCAAAATAGCCCGCCGTAAGTTTTGCTCCCGCTAACATAAGCATGTGGTTAACGGTACTTCCATGCTCTTGCAGCGAAAGAAGGACGTCCCATTTCCGCTGCTGCATAGCACAGAAAAAATGAACCACTTCACTTGCCTTTACCTTCCGACCAGATAAACCCGGATGGCCGGGGAAAGGGATAAACTCATCCACATAGGCCGCATATCGCTGACCTACTTCCTGGTATTCAGGAAAACTGATGAGACAAATCTGAGCTTGCGGAAAAGCCCTGCGGATCGCCCGAAAGGCGGGCACTGCCTGTAACAAATCTTTTAGTTCTTTAGCCAGAAACAAAGCTATTTTTTCAGGCGTATCATTTAATGTTTGAGTCAACTGGTCCATTACAAATACGATCAAACTTGTCCACGCAAGTCGTTAACTGGGTAAAGGAAACCCTGAGAGTGACTTCTCAGGGCAGTGTATTAAATCGTCAGGGCTACAAATACGGCGTGAGTCTTTTGTTTATCCTGTGCCGTTTCAAACGCTTCATTAATGGCATCCAGCGAGAAGCGATGAGTAATGAGCTTTTCAGCATTGAGTTTCCCCTTCGCCAGCAAATCAAGACACATTTGCATCTCCGGGTAAATCCCCCAATAAGCGTAACTGGCACTCGGTATTAACTTGATTTCTGACATCTGGATGCGTTGCCATTCGAGTTCAAGCGGCGTAGTGCCCGGATCAAAGCCCCCGACCATCAGTACTTTCCCCCCAATGCGGGTAAAGGTGGTAGCCTGAGCAATAGTCGTAGCAATGGAAGGTCCGCCGGCACACTCAAAAGCGATATCTACGCCACGATTATGGGTAAACTCCATTACTTTTTGATAGGCGTCTTCTTTCTGACTGTTTATGACCAAATCCGCTCCCAGTTCCCGGGCCAAGTCCAATGAAGATTCAACAATATCCGTGACGATGACATCGGCTCCGCAGGCTTTGGCAAGTTGTAATTGCCCTAAGCCAATCGGCCCGGCTCCGATAACGGCCACTGTATCATTGATTTTGATTCCACTGAGCTGAATGGCGTGCATGCAAACCGAGAAAGTATCCAGCAAGGTGGCTTCTTCAAAACTAACGTGGTCAGGCAGTTTGTAGAATTTCTTCGCCGGGCCTACCACGTAAGCAGCAAACGCCCGGGATACCGTCTCCATCCGCACCTCGTACAAATGAGGGCAGAGGTTATACTGCTGAATTTTGCACCAGTCGCAGGTATCATCGCCCAGCACCGTTTCTATAACCACCCGGTCGCCGGGCTTCACGTTTGTCACCTCGCTCCCTACTTCAATCACCTCGCCCGCCAATTCATGACCCATAATTTTATGCACTAGCTCCGGTTCTTCTTTCTTCCAGTGCCGCAGGTCTGTGCCGCAAATGCCAGCCACCCGCACGCGGGCCAGCACCCAGTCGGGCTTGGGAATTTTAGGTCTATCTACATCCGTTACTTCGAAATCTCCCTTTGCTGTTTTAAGAGCAGCTTTCATTTGATGGTTCATAAACGATCATTAGAACTGTGTAAGTAACTACTTCACCCGTCATCACCAGTGAATCAAAATCGGACTTATTGGTCCATTAGCAAGTGCTAGAGAATGCAGACCAGTTCTATACATCTGGCCCACGCCTTTAGTACTGAATTTAGATTTGCTTTCCAATCAGAATAATATAGTGCAGGTGAACTTGGTGGGTAGTACCGAATGAATCTCCGTAGCTACGGGCATAATAAGCACAGCATTAACGAAAATAAATATGCCATTTGAAGGATCTAATAAACTGCTAGGACGGCATAAAACCTACTATCAAATAAACATAAAGCACTAACTATCAGAACATTACAAATAATTAATTCTTCTTTTTTTAATACATTACCAGATTTTGAGGATCGGAATACCCCTTGATTTAGGGGAGCCATTTCTTTGCGTATACCCTGATGAATCCGTCAGCAATTTTGCCAGGATTTAGGCAACGAATTTAAAAGTGAGGAAATAGGTAGCCAATGGGAAGTAGAGATTTGCTTATTCTGTGTTTTATCTAATGTCCGTTCAAAGTCAAAGGTTGAACGCAGGTAAAGTATAACTTACTCTCATCTATATACGTTACTAGCTGTTTTTACTACTCATGCAAAAGAGCAGTGCTGGTGAACACTGCTCTTTGACGTATGGAATCAATCCTATCGTTTACTTAAGGAAGGTTTAGCTTTTCCAAATCTTTTCGGGCGGGGCCTGTTAATACTTCCCCTTGCGGTGAAAACCGGGCTCCGTGGCAGGGGCAGTCCCAGCTTTTCTCGGACTCATTCCAGTTTACAAAGCAATGGGCGTGTGGGCAAACGGGACTCAGGGTATGAATCTCTCCGGTAGGGCTTTTGTAAACGGCTACCTTTTTACCGCTGATTTTGGCAATCATTCCCGTGTCGAAGGGCACTTCTTTCAGGGAATCCAACTCTTCCGTAGACAATCGATCCGCAATGAAATGATAGGCTACGTCAACGTTTTCTTTGACTGCTTCAGGCGTTATCGCTAACGGTTTTACTCGACGGGGATCAAATAAATCGGCGTAAGCATTGTCTTTCCCAGCGATTAAATCACTCAGGATCTTACCTGCAATGGTACCTAGAATCATGCCATTCCCATTGTAACCCGTTGCTGTATAAATGCCCGCTGGACTTCCCGGCATTTTCCCAATGTAAGGTAAGCCGTCTGAGGGAACGAAGTATTGCGAAGACCATTGATAGGCAACTTCTTTGACTTTAAAGTGCTGACGGGTGTAATGTTCTAACGCTTCAAAAGCCGCCTGAGGGTCGTCATGGCCTGTTTTATGATCATTGCCGCCAATTAATAAATACCGTTGCCCCTCAATCACGTGCGACCGAAAATAATGATAGGGCTCCTGCATGTCGTAGATTAAAGCATCGGGATACTTTTCATCTTCTAAAGTTACGGCCAACACATAACTTCGGTAAGGGGCATTCAGAAAATGTAAGGCATTGATGCCCCCGGGAGGAATGTGCGTAGCATAAATAACGGCTTTGGCCTGAATCATCTGATCCCCACTTCGAGCCTTATGAAGATCATTTTCCTGTTCAATTTCCTCAATTCTGGTGTGTTCCAGCACCATGCCCCCCAAAGCTTCAAACACTTTTCGCAGGCCACCTATGTATTTTAATGGATGAAACTGAGCTTGGTGCGGAAAGTGAATTACCTTCAACGCAGGTATGTTCAAAGGAGACTGCGAAACGGTATGGGCCTCTACTCCCGCCCGCAAGGCACTTTCATACAGGCTATCGAGTTCTTTCCGCTGAGATTCATCTTCGGCATAGACATAAGCATCTTTAGATTCCAGATCACAATCCATGCGATAGGTTGCTGCATTCGTTTTGATCGTAGTAACGGCTTCCTGGATGGCTTTCGCAAATAACTGGGCGGATTCCTTACCAAAATCCTGCTCCACTTCCGCATAGGTAGTATCGGCAAACGTATTAATGTGGGCACTCGTTCCGCCCGTGGTTCCATAACCGATGGTATGCGATTCGGCTATTACTACTGCTTTTCCCAGCTCCTGCAATTGCACCGCCGCCGTTAATCCGGTAATGCCACCCCCCACAATCAGTACGTCAAAAACTTCATTCTGGCTGGAGTACTCCTTTGGGGGAGCCGGTTGAAAACCTGGCTGCCAAATACTTACATTAGCACCATCCCGCGAACTTGCTCGTTCGTGGAGTGGCTTTGGTGTGTTCAGCTCGTTCATATTCTTGTTTACTAAAGGGTTGGATAATAGGCACTCACGAATCATTCATCGATCAATACTTCTGACATCAAGCCTAATTCTTTTTACTTAGGCGTATAGGTTAGCTGCACCACCAACGCCTGACTTCCGTCCTTATTAGAACGCCGCCATCCTACCGCAAGCGGAAGGTGCTGCGTCAGGTAAACTTCTGCTCCTAATACGAGTTGTCCGTAATCGTGGGCATTACTGGCCCAGTCACCGAGCAGGTGAAATTTCTGATAAAAAATCCCCGCATCAAATCCTGCATGAAAGCCTACGTTCGGTCCTTCACCCAGAAAACGGGCATTCCCCGTATACGTCCCAGCAACCACCTGATAATGATCTTCGTGAAAATGTCCTTCTACGTTAGCATAGAAAAAACCTACCCAGGAAGCAGGCCGGGTTCCGTTCAGATTCGCTCCGGTCTGCAAGCCCACTCCTGCCTGCCAGTGCTCATTAATCTCCACAATTTTCTGAGCATTTACCAAGAGCAGGGGAGCGTAGGGAATTTGCGTGGTGGTGTCATTACGGATCCAGTGATGATCCTGACGCATCACATTATAGAGGTTGAACCCGACTTCCCAGTGCTTTCCTAACCCGTAGTTAACAGTAGTCATGGAGCGAAATTGCTCCCGATTCAGATCAATCTGCTGTTGAGCCAGGATTTTATGTTGCGGGGTAATGTCCGAGGATGGTACGTTAAAAATGGTCTGCTGGGCATGCAGACTCATGCTGCTCAGCGTGAGCATCAGCCCGATGAATAACTTTTTCATGATTCATTTAATTACCCGTTTCCGAATGCGGTGCATCCACGGGTTTGGATTCCGGAGAACCCTTTTGTCGCAGGAAAATAGAAAGAACAACGATAGATAGTACCGACAAAAATTCGCTCTGCCAGTTTTGAAACGATTGGAACCAGAATTCGCTCGTCCCCATAAATTCCCCCAAACTCAACACTTCGGACGATCCTTTCATGCTTTCTTCTGCATTATGCTGCCTGACTCCGCCTAATGCATGCAGGAAAAATGACAAACCGAAAAGAATAAAAAAAGCCAGACTCAGCGAATGCTGATATAACTTGAGTGCCCATCCCCCCCGACGAACGGCCCAGGGAGCATTTTTGCGATTGGGGTCAGGCTCTCGATCTACCTCTTCAGAAGCGTCAGGGTCTTTGGATTCGGAGGAGCCTCTTTGGTATAAAGTGACGGTCAATACCACGTAAAGGCCCATTTGTAGAAATTCGCTTTCCCAGTTTTCAAAAACAGATTCTACACAATGCCCGGTAAAAAGGTATTCACCGAAAGACAGAGCCGCTAAGTGGTACTCTTCCCGCTCCTGATTATAGTCATTCCAGCCCGTTAATAAATGAGCGGTCAATGTCAATAAGGTAATCACAATTAGCACAATAGACAGGCCATTGTACTTTCCTATTTTCTTTAAGTTCATCCTAAAATAGTGTATTAGATTTCAGTAGGTTGTCGAAGGAGTCACGAGCGTATTCCTCAACTTTACCATAAAAAATAATACCAGTATCAGGAAATCGCAGAATGATAACGACAATACCTATACGTTATGCGATACATAGGTGAAAGCTATATTCATGAGGCGATTCATTGCTACCAGCTTTTTGGCTAGTAATCACTAACGGCAAAATCCGCTACCACTGCCAGCTTTTTTCGCTGGCAGCACTAACCCAGGCTATGCAATACAATCATGAAGCAAGTGGCTGCTATCAGCAGAAAAAGCTGGTCGGGCCACGTTGGTTGCAACATAACTTACTTATTAATTCAACAAAAACCGGATGGTTTTTTCTACCACTGTCAGTGTAGTCCGGCCAGCTTTTTGGCTGATAATCACTAACGGCAAAATCCGCTACCGCTGCCAGCTTTTTCGCTGGCAGCACTAACCTAGGCTATGCAATACAATCATGAAGCAAGTGGCTGCTACCAGCAGAAAAAGCTGGCTTTGCCTCATGAAAAAGGCTTGTCCAGTATTAACTTAACAAGCCTTTAGTATACACAAGCGGTTATCTAATCAGTTACGGGGTACGTAGGCAGGAACTTTGTCAGCTAATCTGTAGTATCCCCCTATCAAACTAACTGACAAAGCAGGTTCAAACCCGACAAAGTAAAAACCTGTCCCACCCGCATGGACGTATAACGCTCATGCCCGTAACAAATACATTGTAAATGTAGACTATACGTTAATGGCAGTCAATCCTATAATTAAGGTAGATTGAGATACCTAAAGTTGAGGGGATGAGCTGAGTTTTTACTCAATAATCTCAGCGTCATTCAGAATGAACGGATTTGGTTATGGAAAATTTCCGAATCCTTAATCCGTCCCAGCCTATAGAAGGTCTTTCTCTTCATTCGGGAGGACAGAGCAGAGAAGTAGCGGTCATCCAGAGCGAAGCGAAGGACCTTATGACCTTTGCGGGCTTACTTGGTTTTAGGAAGGTTTTGTGGTTTGTCAATGGCTTGAGATTCAATGGATTGAGATTTCTGATTTTTATCCGTTTTCTTCCTCGGATTTCATCCGGGGCTATTCGTATTCAACCCCTCCGGGGTTATTTGTTTTAAAACTATTTTGGTAACAACTCCAACAGGATAACCTCAGGCTGAATAGCCCCAAATGAAACCCAGGAGCACCGTTGGTATTTACCACTATTGGTATTTACCACTAATAGTTACTTCACCATCATAATCCGTCTTCCAGAGCGAAGGACGTTATGAACTTTGCGGCCTTGTTGCTCCATCAGGAAACTTTATTAACCCTAGCAACGTCCATTCTATAGAAGGTTTCTCACTGCGTTCGAGAGGACAGAATGAATCTATCCTCTTGAGCAACGGAACGCGTTTGCCTTCCCTGTGAAGGTTTCAAAAACTACAACTTGCATTACTATGAGCCTGAGCGATCGCTTAAACTAGCTAAGATTTTAAAATTCAGGCAAATAGATGTAAAACTTCGCTCCCTGATTGGGTGTCCCCTGGGCCACAATCATACCATCGTGGTTCGTTACTACTTTCTGACAAATCGCCAGCCCAACCCCGGTTCCTGCGAACACATTCTTGCTATGAAGCCGTTGAAAGACCCCAAAAATTCGTTCAGCGTAGGTTTCTTCAAAGCCAATGCCATTGTCCTCAATAACGATCTGATGGTAACGAGCATACTTGTCCCTGTTTTCAGGATTGAAGGGTAACTGATTAGTGGCAAGGCTTTGGTAACTAACACGTATAGAAGGGACCGTAGCATTGCCAAGAATATCCTTACTGCTAAACTTCAGGGCGTTGGAAATCAAGTTTTGGAATAACTGTTCAAACTGCCTTTGATCTCCCTGAATCTCCGGCAACGCCATAACTTCAATGGATGCTTTGCTTTCTTCAATGGCTACCGATAGGGTATCCATGACCTGATTTAACACCGACGACAGATTAACCCGCTCCCGGTTACTCTTGCCAGTCGATAATTGAGAGAAGGTCAACAGATCGTTAATTAAGTTACTCATTCGCTGGGCCGACTCCTGAATCCGGTCCAGCAGGCGATTATCTTCTGCTAAACTAGCCCGGTGACGCAGGCTTAGCAGGTCACTGAATTGTTGAATTTTTCGGAGGGGTTCCTGTAAATCATGGCTGGCTACGTAAGCAAACTGCTCCAGGCTCTCATTTGAGCGTATCAATTGCTCGTTAAGCTCCGCAAGATTTTCATTAGAGGAGGTTAATTCTTCATTGGTCGCTTCCAGTTCTTCCGTTCTTTCCTGCACCAGAAATTCCAAAGCAGCCTTCGCCTCGTAATGACTGGTTACATCCCTGATCAGTCCATCTACGTGCGTAGGCTGTCCTTCTAAATTTCTCCTGACCTGTCCTACGGTTTGCAAAATTCTCCTTTGACTAGTCTGGGAATGAATGATGGTGTATTCCACCCGATAAAAACCGCTTGAGCCGGGGAGTAATGCGTCTTTATAGATTTGAAATACACGATCCCGATCACTTTCGATAATGACATCCAGGGAAGCAAACACATCTGTCACTTCAGGAAGACCATACCAACTGGCTACTTTGGGTGATTTCACTAACTTCTGACTAGCTAAATCAACCGTATAAGTACCAAGTTCGGCTAAGTCGATCATCGACTGTAAAATATGCTGACTTTCTTTGAGAGCCTGCTTTACTTTTGCCTCGCCTGTAACGTCCACGGCAATATCCAGAATGGCATATACCTTTCCTTCTTCGTCAAAAACGGGGCTGTACGTAATGTTGTAAATGTTATGGGTCATGACCCCATTTTGCACGATTTTGACCTCAGAGCCGTATGAGTGAAATCGCTGGCCAGTCGTAAAAACGTCGTCCAGAATTTGCAGGAAAGGTTGGTTTTGTTCAATCAATTCAGGCATCACTTCCCGCAAAGGCTTGCCAACGATGTCCGGGCCTTTCCCGACAATATCAATAAAGGTCTGGTTCGGATTTTCGACGATTAAATCCCGACCCACAAATAGACCAATAGCTACAGGAGCCGTTGAAACAATGGAACGCAGCTTGGCTTCGCTAGCTCGCAGGCTTTCCTCCGCCAACTTTTGTTCGTGTATGTCAATTACGGTGCCAATCATGCCGAGGTAATTCCCTTCCGCATCAAACCGGGGGCTTCCTTTATCCATCGCCCAACGGTAAGTGCCGTCGTGCTGACGTAGGCGATATAGCAAATGAAAGGGAATGTGCTGTTCGTTCGCCTCCAGAAACTGCTTGCTGGAAGCATTCTTATCCTCGGGGTGGGTAGCGTCAAGCCAGCCAAAACCTTCGGCCTGAGCTTTGGTTTGTCCGGTGTACTCGTACCATTGTTTGTTTAAGTAACTACAGCTTCCGTCGGGCTTAGTCGTCCAGATGATCGCCGGAACGGTGTCTGTCACCTGTCGGTCATACGTCTCACTCTCCTGATTTTGATCGGAAGGCTGAACAAATGCTGTTGCCGTCGACAGAACCCCAGTGATCACGCCATTTTCATCCGTAACCGGGCTAAAGTTCAACAGGTATCGTTGGTTTTCAAAGGAATCTACTGATTGATAAACAAAGGGTTCGACCGCCTCTGCATTCCAGACCCGCTCTAGCAAAGGCTGTACTAAAGGCCATGATTCATGCCTAATACGTGCGGCTTTCTGATCGGAATGAATCGGGTTATCTAGGATAGCAGCATAAGCATCATTAGGAAAAAAGAGAAAGTCTTGTCCCCAGAATAAAGCCATTTTAGTAGAAGCCCCCAGCACGGTGCCAAGGGTAATTTTCAGGCTAACAGGCCAACCATCGGGGTTACCCAAAGCAGAGTTACTCCAATCCTGTGAAGCCAGGAATTGCCCCATCTTTCCTTTATTCAGAAAGAAAGGGTAGGTATTGTAATAAAAAGATTCCAATGGTATGATACAGGTTGCTAAAAGGTGGGACAAGAGCTTTAACGAACACGCTAGTCATCTAACTACTTACTCTAGTGAAGTGTTTAATGTCACAGTAGATGTATAGCTAAAAGATACCCCAAATGTTAGTCCAAAAGTCTTTCGTTTTTACTTATCTATAGCTAACAAACTAATAATGAACCCATTATTAGTTGTCCTAAATTTTTATTTCAACAAGTATAAACCACTAACGTACTACCCTATAGGTATAGTAATTTAACAATTTTTGTATCTATCTATTTAGGTAACCCTTTGCTTAGCATAAGCGATTTAAAACGTAGAGCGATGCCTAATGATTTGCATCAGAGACTCCAGGTCCACTGGTTTGGTTACATGCTCATCGAATCCCGCTTCCCTGGCTTTTCGCTTATCGGAGTCTTGCCCGTAACCAGACACGGCGATGATGAACGTCTGGGGCCCCCTTGGGTGCTGGCGAATCTGACGGCAGGTTTCGTAGCCATCCATTTCCGGCATACCGATGTCGAGTAAAATCACTTCGGGTTTCAGAATATCCAAGGCCTCCAGGGCTGCCATCCCACTATCCCGCGTGTAGACTTCATAGCCTTTCAATTCCAATAGCACACTTAAGGTGAATGAAGAATCTGAATTATCATCCACAATCAATATACTGGTCTGGCGTATAGAAGTAAGCTTTGTGGACGGGTCCATTTCATTCCTACCCCTCGGTAACGCAGGTAGATGTACCACAAAGGTACTTCCCTTATTCAGTCCTTCGCTTTGGGCTTCTACGCTGCCTTCGTGAAGTTCGGCAATCTGTTTGACCAGGGTAAGCCCTAAGCCTAGCCCTCCCTGCGAACGGGCCAGTGAATGGTCTACCTGCACAAACAGCTCAAAGATTTTTGAAAGTTGGTCCGTCGCCAACCCAATGCCACTATCTGTGACGCGAATGATCGCTTTATTTTCTTCCTGGCTCAAGCTTAACTCAATGGCTCCCTGATTAGGAGTATAACGGCTGGCATTGGTTAATAAATTCATCATTAGCTGTACCAGACGAGTCGCATCTCCCTCTAACTCAATTGTTTCAATGGGTATGTTAACGCGAAGCTTTTGTTGCTTGTGCTCAACTAACATCTGTACAGATTCGAGGGCCTGATGAACCAAATCATTCAGATGAACCCGTTCTTTTTTGAGTTCAATTTTTCCCTGACTGATGCGGCTCACGTCCAACAGATCATCAACCATTCTTACCAGGTGATCGGTCTGACGAGTCATTCGGTCTATCACTGTTTTAGCCTGAGCGTTGGTAGCTGCCGTGATCGATAAGATTTGCAAACCACTCCGAAGCGTGGCCATTGGATTACGAAGTTCGTGAGCCAGCATAGCCAAAAACTCATTTTTCCGCTGGTTTGCTTCTTTTAAATCATCTTCTGCCTGCTTCTGGCTGGTTAAGTCACGCATTACTTTCAGAAGACCGATGATGGTACCGGCTTCGTTGAGTAAAGGCGTAGTTACCCCCGAACCAAAGAAACGGGTACCGTCTTTTCGCATATGCCAGCGTTCGTTCTCGGCCCGGCCTTGTAGCAGAGCCATATCCCTTTCTTTTTCCGGAGCACCCTCCGCCCGATCTTCTGGAACAAAAAAGATTTCTCCGGGTTTTCCTACGATCTCCGGTTCTGAATAGCCGAGCATGTACTCAGCACCCGCGTTCCAGTCCTGAACTTTCAGGTCTAAATCAAGCGTTAATATGGCGTAATCGGTTGCACTTTTCAGCATAGCGTCCTGACGACCTTTCATATGTCGTAAATCTATTTCAGCCTGCCTGCGAGCCGTAATATCAAGCATTACCCCGCTCATGAGGAGCGGTTGTCCTCCCGATTTTTCCATTACCCGACCGTATCCGCTCATCCATCGTTCCGTTCCGTCTTCCCGTAAGGCACAAAATTCAGTATCAAAATCCGTTTCACCCGTCAGAGCCTGACGCAACAGTTCTTGGACTCGCCCGCGATCATTCGGATGCACATGTTCAAAAAATACATTAGGGTGAACCGGACCTATTTGAGGTTCGAGACCGAATATTCGAAAGTGGTGTTCGTTCCAGAATACTTCATTGGTCTGAAGATCCCACTCCCAGGTAGCCATGTCTGCGGCTTCAACCGCCATGCGGGTCCGTAACTCTAACTTTTGCAGGGCCATTTCAGCTTCTTTACGCTGGGTTAAGTCAGCAGTAATGGCCAGCACCGTAGTGTCCTGACTAGCTTTGTGATGTAAAAGTGAGACGGAGCTATTAGCCCAGACAATTGTACCATCGGGTTTTACATACCGCTTATCAACGGATGCTACCTCTCCAGTCAATAGCAGTTGTTGCAGCACCTCATAGCTTTTAGCAATGTCCTCTTCAAAGGTTACCTCTGAAATAGTATGGCCTATCAATTCAGAGGCATTCCGGGCCAGCAATTGACAAAGTTTGTCATTGACTCGCAGAAAGTACCCTTCGGTATTGAGTTCAGAAATGCCCACCTGAGCCGTCTGAAAAATAGCCAGCAGGTGCGTTTGACTTCGCTGGAGGTCTTGTTCGGCCTGCTTAAGGTCATTAATGTTGGAGATAATAACCATGTGTCCGGTAGCCTGGTCATGCCCATTTTTAATAGGAACGGCAGAAACATGCGTCCAGATTGTACTTCCGTCGTCCTGCGTATATCGCATCTCAATGGGCGGCAGTACCCGTTCACCTCTCAAGGCTCTGGCTCCTGGAAAGTCCTGAGGTTCTATGCGGCGACCATCGGGATAATGGCCTAACCATCGATTGGGGGTTTCTTTATCCATGGAAGGCATGATGCCTGTGGGAATAAAGCGTTCCATTTCTTTGTTGGAGAGAATAAATTTCCCTTTTGTATTCACCACGCCAATAGCTACGGGCAAACTTTCAAAAATAGCGGCCAGGTGAGCTTCACTTTCCCGCAGGGCTTCTTCCGCTCTTTTGCGAGCAGTAATATCAATGACTAGGGAAACCCCCGTCTTCCCCTCTTCCAGCACAGAGCCGGCAAAAATACCCCACCGTAATTCGCCACTGGAATGATAAAATTGTTTTTCGTAAGGCTGGATTGCTCCCGTTTGCTTGAATTCTTCAACCGCCTGCCAGGTTCTGGGTATCCAATCTTCGTGCGTATAGACATCCCAGCGGACTTTTTCTGAATGCAGTTCCTCCTTTGTTACGCCCAGCATCGTCAGAAAAGCCTCGTTGGCTTCCAGAATAGATCCGCCAATGTCAAAAAAAGCAACAGACACCAAACCGCTTTCACTCAAACGTCTGAATTTTGCTTCGGATTGACGCAGGGTATCTTCGACTTCGGCCCGTTGTACGGCTGCCCAGGCACGTTCAGCCGTTTCCTGCAAAATTTTTATATCATTCCTGGTCCACTGACGCGGGTCACGATGATCGACGGTGAGTACCGCAATAAGACTTCCTTCTCTGATTAGCGGTACAGAAATACTAGCCCCAATGCTGGATTGAATCAGACTGTCTTTTTCCTCGGCTGATAACCAATCCGTTTTACGTACCTCCTCCATGACAAAGTTTTCTCCCCGAAGCAAGACCTCCATGACTGATCCAAAACTGCTTGCAGAGAAATTACTCGTTAATTCAGCACCTCCCTCGCTTACATACTCGGCATCCGTACTTCTGTCTTTATCACTGAGAGTAGTAAAGTACGCATGGTCTGCCTGTAGCTGCGGGCCTAATAACTGCACAGACTTCCGCCGGATTTCGATGGGGCAGGTAGGTGAACGCAACGCATCGCTTAATTTCAAAAGATATTCCTGTAACTGCTCGCCGTGCCTACGTTCGGTAATATCTTCAAAAACGTTAGCAATTACCCGGTTTTCAGGCCCGCCTATTCTTGACGTATGCGTCTGATACCATTTATGATTATCCTCATCGTAATGCTCGTACCGGATTGGTTCACCCGTTTTAACAACCCGGTCATAGGCTTCCAGCCAGTAGAATTGAGCAGGCATAAAGTCACTGGCTAATTTTCCTGCCACTTTCTCCAGTCCGGTTATTTTTTCAAAAGCTGGATTTACTTCCAGCCAGCGAAGATCTACTGGATTCTCTTTTTCATCGTAGATCATCTCTAAAATAGCAAGGCCTTCGCCTATGGTATTAAACAGGGAATAATACCGATCCGTTGCTTTCTTCGCTATTGCATCTTTCAAACGAAGGATCTCCTGCTGGCTTCTCTTCTTTTCTGTAATGTCTTCGGTATTCATCACGAAGCCATCATTCATTTTGATCAACACCTGATGATACCAGCCATCAAACTGCTCATAACCATAATATTTCTCCTGTTCAATGGATCTCCCGGTTTCCGTTACCTCCACAAACTGAGCAAACAGACCCGTATCTACAACCGCCGGATTTTTTTCCAGCAGACTTTTACCAATTACCTCGCCGTTCTGAATAATGCCTTTCTCGTTATTCATCGTCCAGATGAAATCAATAATGGCCCCATTTTCATCCCGCTCGGCTCGGAAAGCCTGAACGATGTAAGGAGAGCTGTCTAAAATGGTTTGCAAATGCTCTTTAAGAGTGGCCAGTTCGTGTTGCGTTTGCTTCAGTTTCGTAATGTCGGTGGTGGTGGTAACTAGGCCATCCTCAAGCTTAACCGTAGACTGATAAAACCAGCCATTGAATTGCTCATGCACATAATGGCGTTCACTCTGATCGGCCACTCCCGTCTCACATACCTGTTTAAATGTATCGAAGATGCCAATCTGTTTTACCCCAGGGTTCATTGCCAGCAGACTTTTGCCAATCACATCGCCATAATATTTTTCAATGGCATGATTGTTCAGCGTCCAGACGAAGTCAATGATTTCACCCTGCTCATTACGCACGGCTTTAAACGCCTGAATCATTTCCAGCGTACTATCTAAAGTGCCCCGAAGAAGCTGTCTGCTTTCCTCTAATTCCTGCGTGCGTTGAGCAACCTGAGCTTCAAGCTGAATTTCATAGTATTGCTGAGCCTCCAGTAGAGCCTGCTCTGCGTCTTTCTTATCCTGAATGTCAATATTTATACCCAGCCATTTTTTTATGGAACCGTCTGGGTTAAGGATGGGCGTGGCTTTAACGTTGGTCCAGCGATAACCACCGTTGGGTCCCTGAAGTCGAAACTCCGCATCTACCCGCTTTTTCTGTCTGCCAGCCTCCTGCCATTGCGAAAGGGCATAGTCTTGATCATAGGGATGCACAGCCGCTACCCATCCTTCCCCCATCCATCCTTCTCGTGACTGGCCCGTATAAGCTCGCCAACTGGGTGAGTCATTGACAACCATACCCTGTCCATCCGTTTCCCAGAAAGCTTGGGCAAAGGAAGAAATCAAGGTATGATATTCTTCGGCCGTAATCGTTGAAGACGGTTGTGTAGATTCCTCATTTTGCATAGAGCATAACGTTTACTAAAGGTTGCAAGGCAACCGATAAAGCAGAGGTTAAGAGAGTTGGCAATGATCACTCGGAGCTTATCATTTTTAACTCCCGGTTAATCCATTGAATTGAAAAGAAGCGTACCCGAACTTGTTTTATAAAAAAGAAGAATACCTTATTACTAGTAATTCCTACAATACTACCTTTATCAATATTGTTTTGATTACCAGCATACTAATTTATATACGATCCCTTTATTTCTGATTTTATTACTCAACTGTATCATCAAATTTCCCCTAAAATGAGCGTATCTTTACTTTATACGTAGAAGAATTCAGGTATGTATTCTCGGTTTAATCGCTTGGAAACAGAGTTATTAATCTTGGCTATCTAAGAATAACCCATTTATTATTTTCTCTCGTGTAGAAGCTTTGCAATGCCTCCAGAGTAGTTCGATTATACCCCGTCCCCTTTTACAATAAGGTCTCTTCCAACATTTGAGACAGGTATGAGTTAACCTCAGCTGCGATATTCTATCTAGTTCCTAAACTAACGACAGGTTCCTCCTGCCTTCCAAACCCTCCCTGATTTACCAGCAATAACTTCCTCTCTTTTCACTTCAAGATTGTCTTTTTTGGCTACATCCGTTGCCTGAACCAGATCGAACTTTGTCCCAATCAAACAAAGAGACCATGGTACTACAAAACAACACCATCCTTATTACGGGCGGTACAAGTGGATTTGGCTATGAATTCGCTTCCCAGCTCCTGGCTATGGGAAATACCGTTATCATTACTGGCAGAAATTCAGAAAAGTTACAGGCCGTAAAGCAAAAACTTCCTGATGTCCATATCATTCAAAGTGATGTGAGTAAGGTGGAAGACATCATTGATTTGCATGAGCAGGTGATCCGCCAATTTCCGAACCTAAATATGCTCATCAACAACGCTGGTGAGATGCGGAAACTTAGTCTTCACCAGCCTCAGACCCTACTGGATATTACCCGTGAAATAGAAATCAATCTGATGGGGCCGATCCGAATGGTGCAACAGTTTTTGCCCCACCTCAAACAACAGCCCCACGCGGCTATCATGAACGTTACTTCTGGTATTGCATTGCTAGCATTACCGATTTCACCCATCTATAGCGGCAGCAAATCAGGATTACGTGCCTATACACTGGCTCTGCGGGTGCAGTTAAAAAACACCAGGGTCAAGGTAATTGAATTGGTAGCTCCGGGATCGTCCACACCCCTAAATGATCAATTCAAGAACGAAGACGGCTTTGATTCCAGCTTACTGATGGCTCCGGAAAAAATTGTGGCCGCGGGCATCGAAGGCATGCGGAAAGATAAAGATGAGGTTTTTCCCGGTCTGTCTAAAGTAATCCGAATTCTTAGCCGATTGGCTCCCCGATTCATCATTTCTCAGCAGGCCAGGATGGGGGCATCAACCATGTACGGAAATTAGTTTCTCAATCTTTTACTATTCTTGTATGAAAATAATTAGCCTATTACTCCTGCTTGTTTCCGCGTTTTTAAGTATTAAACACGGATGGGATTCTTTCCAGGCTACCAGTCCTGAGCAAACCGAGATGATGACACAATTGGGTATTAACAAAACCATTCTTCCATATTTAGGCGTATTTTCGATCGTGGTAGGGTTGATGCTGTTTTTCCCGCCAACCTTTTTCCTTGGTAATAGTTTGAATGCTATTAGTATCGTTTTACTCATGGCTTTTGCCTTAAATGCCGGGCAAAGTCGCTTTGCTTTGATGGAAATCCCCTTTCTTGCCCTGCCGTTGGTTCTCATTTGGCTAAAACATCCCCTCGAACCTTAAAATGAAACCTCATTATGGCTCTTGAAAAACCCTACCGAATTAAATCCATATCTGAAATCCACCACCTGTTAGGCCTGCCCAAGCCTCATCATCCCCTGATTGGGATTATTGATGTATCTGGATTTAAAAATCATTCGGATATCCGGGCGGTTCTGCTTGATTTTTACGTCGTGTCGCTTAAAAGAGGCTGTGACAAACTCCTCTACGGTCAACAGAAATACGACTTCGACGAAGGGTTGATGGCGTTTATGTCTCCCGGACAAATTCTGCGGGGACAGGACGAAAGTATACCGGTGAATCTGGAAGGATGGATGTTGTTTATTCACCCCGATTTTCTGTGGAATACGCCTTTAGCCAAAAAAATCAGGCAATACGAATATTTCGCTTATGCGGCCCGTGAAGCTTTGTTTCTGTCAGATAAGGAAGAAACCATCATTAACGGTATTGTAGATCATATTCGAAGTGAGTATCATTCAAATATCGATAAATTCAGTCAAGAGGTTATTATAGCCCAACTGGAATTGCTCTTCACTTATGCCCAACGATTTTATGAGCGTCAGTTTATTACCCGAAAAATTAGTAGTCATAAAACGCTGGATAGACTGGAAGAAGTATTAACCCATTATTTCGATAACGACGCTTTACTCACGAAAGGATTACCCACCGTTCAGTATATCGCAGACAAGCTTCAGATGTCTCCTAAATATTTGAATAGTTTATTAAAGCAACTAACGGGCCAGACCACGCAGCAACACTTGCACAATAAACTCATTGATAAAGCGAAGGAAAAACTATCCACCACCGATCTGACGGTTAGCGAAATTGCGTATGACTTGGGTTTTGAGCATTCACAGTCCTTCAGTAAACTCTTCAAAACTAAGACAAAACAGAGTCCTCTGGAATTCAGGCAATCGTTTAATTGAGCAACTAGATGTACCTTTTTCACTGGCAGCCATAACGTATTTCTTTTTTCTTCTTTAATCTGCGTTTGCAACCCTGAGCGTCGCAGACGAGCCCTAGGAGTGGGGTTTACCGTTTGACGATTATGAATTGTTAGAAAGCATCTGCAAGCTTCCCCCTCACTCAAGTGAATAGATCATAATTGAAACCTGACCAAGAGTAGTTAATATTGGCAACCAAAATCGGTACGGTACCTCAGGTTCATTCATGACTACTCAACTCCTCAAACACTACTGCCAGCAATTTGTCTCGTTAACCTCTGAAGAACTTGCCTTACTAGACACGTATTTTGTGCCTCTGCACCTGCAACGCCATGAATTTCTCTTACAGGAAGGCCACGTCTGCCAGTTCATTGCTTTCGTTAACGAGGGGATTGTTCGCCATTTTCATACCAAAGAGGGCGTCGAGAAAACCTGCGACTTTTCGTTTCAGCATAGTTTTTTGACCGACTTTACTAGCCTTACCCACCGCGTGCCCAGTATTTTTTCGTTACAGGCGTTGCAGGAAACAGACCTGTTGCTGATTAAAAGAGAAAACCTGCTTCAGTTATACCAGCAATGTCCCAAATACGAAACCTTTGGGAGGTTAATGGCTGAAATGGTTGCCCAACGAGCCACCGAAATTGCTATGTCGCTGTCGTCCGAGAAGCCCGAGGAGCGGTATAAGAATCTCCTAAAAAAGCACCCCGATCTGTTTCAGAAAGTACAACAGAAGTACATTGCAAACTTTTTGGGAATTAGCCCCGAAAGTTTGAGCCGAATTCGGAAAAGAATTGCCTTGCAGGAACGAAGCTAACTTAAGTCAACGTCTGGAGCCTAATGAGGGGCTGACCTTTGTGCCATCTTAACACACAAAGACACTCCTCATGGCAGCTACCCATTTAAACCCTCAGCTTCTTACTTTGGAAAAGGTTAGAAGTTACGAACAACAGTTACAGGACGTCATCGAAATCATTGACCACACTTACCTGAAGGAAAAACTAGTGGCGGTTGAGCAGGAAGCCACCCGTCATCCAAATGAACTTACTAAAGTCCGGCTCGGGGTGGTTTATCACGAACTAGCCCTCAATCTGTCGTTTTTGTCCAAAACCAGTTACCGGGGCTACGCTCAGAAAAGCTTCGATCTACTTACGGCATTGGCGGAAAATTCTGATGCGACGCCTGAATTGCTCCCGGTTATTTTGGCCTATCGTGCCTCCGCTCTTTCGCTGGCAGGAGCCGAGACGAAGAAGTTAATTCTGCTCAGCAAAGCATTTGCTTTATTTGATGAAGCGGTTCGTGCTTATGCTACGGTATCCAGTGCTCCTGAATTTCTGCGGGGAAGTGTGGCGGAGAATCTGCCGTGGTTTTTCTTTAGCAAACGCAAAGTAGCCCGGCATGATTTCCAGTCGATCATTGAAAAATACCAGCAGAATCCTATCTATGCAGACGCCAAAACGATGAGTTTTACTTACTGGGCCTGGGCCAATCAGCATCAGTCGAAAAAGTACCGACCGCAATCGCTGGAATACCTGGAACTGGCCATCAAACTTGATCTTCATTACGAGGCGGGCCGGGAGCGGGCTGAAATTTTAAAGCAGAAGTTAATGGGCAACGTTACTTCCTAACTGCCTGTAACCGATTCCCCAGAGTCGTTACTAAAGAACAGATTTGGTTGAGTTCAGCCCTAATTTTGGGGTATTTGAAATTATTACTTCCGTTTTATTGTATAGTAATTATCAAACTTAATCCTTCTTCATTAGCTGGGGTCTTTACTCTTTCTTTCCTAATGTCTAAAAAAACGTATTTCTTTTTAATTCTGATTTTGGGCAGTCTTACTGCGTTAGGTCCTTTTTCCATTGATATGTACCTTCCGGGTTTTCCGGCCATTGCCAAAGCCCTGAACACAACCGCTGCCAAAGTCTCGCTTTCCCTATCCGGCTTTTTCATTGGTATATCCGTGGGACAATTACTCTATGGTCCTTTACTCGACCGCTTTGGCCGAAAAAAACCATTGTTTATTGGACTGGTCATTTACATCCTGGCTTCCGCCGGTTGTGCGTTTGCCGATGATATCAATGCTCTCATCTTCATGCGGGTTATTCAGGCTATTGGCAGTTGTGCCGCGGCGGTGGCATCGGTTGCCATGGTACGTGACTTATTTCCCGTACAGGATAATGCCAAGGTATTTTCTCTCCTTCTGCTGGTCGTTGGGGCTTCCCCCATGATTGCCCCCACCGTGGGTGGCTATGTCACCTCGGCTTACGGTTGGGAAATGGTATTTATTATTCTTACGGGCATGGGAATAGCTATCTTACTAGCCGTTTTCATGTGGCTACCAGACAGTTACAAGCCCGATTCTTCGATTTCGCTAAAGCCAAAGCCTATCCTGCTCAACTTCTGGAAGGTCTTACGGGAGCCTCAGTTTTATACCTATGCTTTCACCGGAGCCATCGCTTTTTCGGGACTTTTTGCCTATGTCTCCGGCTCACCCATTTTGTTTATGGAGGTTTTCCATACCGATGAAAAAGTCTACGGCTGGATATTCGCCTTTCTTTCTGTAGGTTTTATTGGCTCAAGTCAGGTAAACACCTTATTACTTCGTACCTACAAAAGCGAAAAAATTGTAATTGTAGCTCTGACTAGTCAGGTGATCATTGCCTTTACTTTCCTGTTTGTAGCCATTAGCGGCTGGCTGACGCTGCCCATTACCCTGGTCTTCCTGTTCTTATTTCTGAGTTGCATTGGTTTTACGAACCCTAACGCAGCGGCTTTATCGCTGGCTCCCTTTACCAAGAATGCAGGAAGTGCGTCGGCTCTGATGGGAGCGTTACAAATGGGTATGGGTACGCTGATATCGGTATTGATGAGTCAGTTTGAAGAACCTTCTGCTTTGCCGATGGTGACAGGTATGGCAGGATCGGCCAGCATTGCTTTGCTGGTATTGTTGGTCGGAAGAAGAACGATTACCCGACAGATAGACGTGCAGCAGGATTCTGAGGCTGCTCTTTTCCATTAATCAATAAAAAAGGAGTGGTATCCAAACATAAATACCACTCCTTTTTTCTAAAAAGCCTTACTTCACCCACAAACTATCGGTAAAGTAATGTTTACAATCCAGAAAATGATTCACTACTTTAAATCCATTTTTTCTGGCTACCTGCTCTATTTCAGCAAACGTATATTTACGGGATAACTCCGTCCAGATGAGTTCATTCTGATCAAAATGGAAGCTGCGTTCCAGATCTTCGATGTACACGTCCTGGCTTTTTAAGCTTACCAGATAACTTCTTACCTCACCATTTTTAGGATTGTAATCGCAATAAAAATCAAATTGATCCGGTAAAAACATACCACCCATTTCGCGGTTGATGCGGTGTAATAAATTGATATTAAAAGCTTTCGTTATTCCCTGTGAATCATCGTAAGCCCGGCGAATGGTAATTGGGTTTTTCTGTAAATCGAAACCCGTCAGTAATTTATCTCCGGGTTTCATTTGCTCGTAAAACTGGCTTAACAGATCATCCACTTGCGGGGCTTCGTAGTTACCAATGTTGCCCCCCAGAAATAAAAACAGACATGGAATGTCCGATTGAGCCAATACTTCCATCTGCGTGAAATAGTCTCCTACCAGTGATTTAATGGATAAAGAAGGTAATTCACGGGACATGTTTTCTTCCAGAGCCTGAATGGCCTCTGCCGAAATATCAATTGGGACATAATGAAAATAGGCCCCCAATTCCGTGAGTTTACGAAGCAGTTGAAGCGTTTTGATACCATCTCCCGCCCCTAATTCCACGATATTGAAAGGCTCGGAAAAATCCAGTTTATTAATGATTTGTAAAGCCTGAAATGAAAGGATTTCAAACTCACAACTGGTGGGATAATACTCAGGCATTCGCATAATGTCCTGAAAAATCCGGCTTCCCTGGTCATCATAAAAAAACTGGGAAGAAATGTATTTACTGGAAGCGGATAGACCCTCCTCAATTGCCTGATGAAATGCCGTAGTAACCATTCGTGTGAGGTTGTTCGTGTTTGGGTTGATGTTTTTTGTTTTCTGGCGGTTGGTTTCTCTGGTTGTTAGTTATTAGTGGTTGGTAGATAGCATAGAATTAATAACTAACAACCAACCACTAATAACTCATTTCACCAGACGAATGCCGGTGAACTGCCAGCGTTCGGGTGCGTGGAAAAAGTTACGATAGGTTTTGCGACTGTGTTTGGGAGAAGTAGCAACGGAAGCCCCGCGGAGCACCATTTGATTCACCATGAATTTTCCATTATACTCGCCCACAGCTCCTGCCGCTTTCGTGAAACCCGGATAGGGTAAATACGCACTATTCGTCCACTCCCAGCGTTGCCCCCAGTCAAGCTGGTCGGCGGCTACTTCCCACTCAAACTCGGTAGGCAGACGCAGGCCTTTCCACTGAGCAAAAGCAGCAGCCTCGTAATAACTAACGTGACTCAATACGGCTTCAGGATCTAACTTCTCCAGGCCCGCTAATGTATACGTATGCCATCCCCCGTTAATTCTATGCCAATACATAGGGGCTTTTATTTCATTTTCTTTAACCCATGACCATCCCTCGTCCAGCCACAGATTAAAGTCTGTATAGCCTCCTGCCTGCATAAATTCCAGGTATTCGGCATTTGTAACTAGCGATTTATTGATTTCGAAGGGTTGTATGTAGACCTTATGTCGTCCTAATTCATTATCGAAACAAAAGCCATCACCTGCATACCCTACGTTATATACGCCTTCCTCTACACTTAGCCAGCCGCTTTGCTGATTTCTGGCGTCCGATAACGATTGTTCGTAGGAATACACCGGGAAAGTAGGGTTATGGCCCAGAATGTATTTAATATCCGTAACCAGCAGTTCCTGATGTTGCTGTTCGTGGTGTAGCCCCAACTCAATCAATTTCAATGCTTCGGGGTCTTCCAGCGTATCCAGCAAATCTTCCATGTGCTGATCGACATACTGGCGGTAGGCGTAGACTTTTTCAACGGAAGGGCGGGTCATGTTACCGCGATCCGTTCTCAGCACCCGATCTCCTACATTGTTATAATAGCTGTTGAAGAGGTAGTTAAAGTCATCGTGGAAAACCTGATAATCAGGCTTGTAATTTTTCAGAATGAAGGTTTCAAAAAACCAGGTAGAATGAGCCAGGTGCCATTTGGGCGGACTCACAAAAGCCACGGGTTGCGGAACATAATCCTCAATTTCAAGCGGTTCGCAAATCATTCTGGAGTAATCCCTTACTTCCAGATAGGCTTCCTTAAGGCTGGAGATGGTGGTTGGAAACATAGGTTGATAAGTCTGATATGGTGTGTATGCCAAAGGCCTGAGCCTGCGAACGCCGCATCATGAGTGCGTACGCATTATTAAATCCAATGGGACTAAGCCACTGTAACTCGTACTTTTTCTGAAACTCTTTCTGAACAAAAGCATAGACCCGGTCGCGGTTGGGTCCGAGCTGCTTCTGTTGAGCGGTCGAGGCTTTTAAAATGGTTAATAAACCCGTTCCTGTGTACTCGGGATAGAGGTCAATTTCTCCGTGAGTGAGGGCATCAAAGCAGATTTTCGTACCGCCCAAACCCGTTTTCAATTCAACCGATAACGGCGTATACCCTTCCAGCAACAGTTTATACATATGTACCAGAATGTACTGCTCGCCAAAAATTTTAGAGCCCAGCCGGATTTTTCCTTCTCTAGAAGTTTCCTGATTTTTCAACAACCCTTGGCTTTGTAGAAATTCGCGGGCTACCTGTTCGGGTAACTGTTTACGATAATCCACCCGATAATTGAGCTCGGTCATGACGGAGTCATTGATTTTCCCGGCCAGCAGGTTAAGCGTCGGCTCCACCTCTGGATAGGTTTTTAACACCTCCACCCGCACCACTGGAGCCGCATAATACGGCGGAAAAATACCTTTGTCGTCGGTTAAGGTTACCAGATCATAAGCCTTCAGGCGGCCATCGGTGCTGTAGCCACTGATGACATCAATTTTTTGCTCGAAGGCCGCTTTATACATGACCGCATCGCTGATGACTACCGTCGGAATGTCGAGTTTATACACAGAAGTAAGTCCCAGATACCCATCCTCGCGGCCCATAAATTCGGGAGTAAACCCAGCCAACATCTTTTGCTGGGAGCTGGGAATAACGTAAGCCGAACTACTTAATAGCAAGATCGCAGGAATAATCCATACCGCTTTGCGAAGGCGACGACTCGACAGTTTCTGGACGAAGGACAATACCACATCGAAAGCCAGAGCCAGCAAGGCCGCTGGAATGGCTCCCGCCAGAATCATGTGGGTATTATTAAGGGAAATTCCGCCAAAAATGAATTCGCCCAGCCCACCCGCAGCAATGTAAGCCGCCAGGGTAGCTACGCCGACGTTGATCACCGCCGCCGTACGGATACCCGCCAGAATTACGGGCAGGGCCAGAGGTATTTCTACCTGAGTTAACACCTGCCAGGAATTCATCCCCAAACCCCGAGCAGACTCGGTAATGGCAGGATCTACTCCGGTAATGCCCGTAAATGTGTTCCGAATGACGGGTAATAAAGCATACAAAAACAGGGCAGTAATGGCAGGGATAGCCCCAATGCCCAGCAATGGAATCAGAAAACCCAGCAGAGCAATGCTGGGAATGGTTTGTAATATACCCGCGATACCCAATACCACTCCGGCGGCTTTGGGTTTCCGGGCGATGAATATGCCCAACGGCAGGGCTACCAGTACGGACAATAGCAGTGACATACAGGTTAACCCGGTATGAGTCAGCGTTTGTTGCCAAAGCTTGGGAGCCTGCTGCTGCATGAATTGCCCTAAAGTCTGCTCCATTAAAACTGGTCTTTATACTGCTGATACGCGGTTTGAAGAATCGGTAAACTGAGGGTTTTTAAGGAATTCGTTAACTCATTTTTCACCACTGCGGGCTTCTTTTCTGCCAACCATTCCATCGCCTCCCAAAGACTTTGTTCACTCTGAAGGGTTGGCGTAATTAACTCCTGACTATCCGAAAGAAAAGGCCATATCTCCTTTAGTTTCAAGGCTTTTAACTCAAGCTGATACCGCTGGTGCTGAAAGAAATCCTTGACGAAGTCACTTGCGGGTCTGAACATTAGTTCTTCCGGTGTTCCTAGCTGCCGGATCGTTCCCTGATGCATCAAAGCGATCTGGTCGCCCAGTTCAAAAGCCTCTGTCATGTCGTGAGTTACCATGACTACGGTTTTGCGTTGTAGTTCAGGTAATTCTCTAAATTCCTGGTGGATAGCCGAGCGGGTCAGGGGATCTAATGCTCCGAAAGGTTCGTCCATTAATAACAGGGGTGGGTCGGACACCAACGCTCGGGCCAGGGCCACGCGTTGTTTTTGACCTCCACTTAATTCATCAGGATATTTATGAGCGTAACTCCGATAAGGCAGATTCAACTGGTCCAGAAGGCTTTCGGTCCGTTGCCGGGTTTTCGACTTTTCCCACTTCAATAAGCCGGGAACTACGGCAATGTTTTCGGCTACTGTCAGGTGAGGAAACAGCCCATTATTTTGGGAAACGTACCCCATGTTTCGGCGTAGTTCTTCGGGTTTTGTTGAGAAAATATCTTTCCCCTGAATCCATACCCGCCCCGAATCCGCTTCGATCAAACGGTTCAGCATTTTCAGCGTGGTGGTTTTCCCACAACCGCTGGTGCCCAACAAAATCATCGTCTGGCCCTCTTTCACCTCAAAAGACACGTTATCAACGGCTTTCAATCCATCGAACGCCTTGGTTAGCCGCTCAGCAACGATCATTCTTCAAGTTTTGTAAAAAGATTATTTAGCGATTCGGCATAGGTAGGATGAGCAAAAACGCCATTTTGCAATTGCTCATACGTCAGATTACCCATCATGGCTATCTCTAAAAACGACATAATTTCCCCGCCTTCCGAACTCAGAATGGCTGCTCCGAGGATTTTACCCGTTTCCTTTTCCAGCACCACTTTCCACAGGCCACGGGTCTCGCCCACTTCCTGCGAACGGGCTACACTTTTGGCCTCCATTTTAGCAATCTGAATAGTCAATCCTTTTTTGCGGGCCTCCTGTTCGGTTAACCCTACCCGACCTAATTGCGGATCGGTAAACATGCAGTAAGGAAAAGGACGATCACTGGTAGAGCGGTTTCCTTGGTTGAGTAAGTTTTCGGACACGATTCGGTAATCGTCATACGCGATGTGGGTAAAGGCGGGACCGCCGTTGGCTTCCCCCAGAGCGTAAATGCCGGATACTGATGTTTCCAGGGTCTCATTCACTTGGATATATCCTTTTTCATCAACCTTAATGCCTGTACTTTCCAGCCCTAAATCAAGGCTGTTGGGCTCGCGACCTACGGCAATCAAAACATGAGAAGCAGATACCTTTTTTCCACCCGAATCAGACGACAGACTGGCTTCAATGGAAGCATCTTTTTTCGATATTGCTTCTAGTTTATAGCCTTTCAGAATCGTAATTCCTTCGTCGGTCAATATGCTTTCCAATGCATCAACCACGTCCTCATCTTCCTTGGATAGCAATCGTTCGGAAGATTCTACAATGGTAACTTCACTTCCAAACCGACGAAACATCTGGCCAAATTCCATACCAATGTAACCTCCGCCAATGATGAGTAAATGGTCAGGAACTTCGGTTAATTCCAGAATGGATTTATTGGTTAAATAGTCAACCTCAGAAAGTCCTTCGACATCAGGAATGGAAGGCCGCGTTCCCGTATTAATGAAGATCAGGTCCGCCGTTAATGCTTCTTCCTTTCCCGATTTTCCCGTTACGACTAAGGTCTTATCACCCGTAAATTTTGCGTTACCGTAGACCAGATCCAGATTTTCCAGTTCTTCGAGCTTTTCTTCCGAAGCCGAACGTTTCATCGTTACCACTTCCTCTTTCCGATCCCGAATCTTAGTCATATTGACCTGATAGCCAGAAATATCAATCCCCATCTCGGCACCGTGAGCTACCTTGTACGCCAGTTGAGCAGAGGCAATCATGGTTTTGGTAGGCGTACATCCATAATTAACGCAGGAGCCTCCCACTAATTCTTTTTCAATCAGGGCTGTTTTTTGTCCAGCTTTCGCATATTTCATGGCTAGGGGAACGCCCGCCTGTCCGGCCCCAATAATAATGATATCGTACTTTTTCATGTAAAACACTAAGAAAACTGAAGAGGTATGATGAATAAATGAAGGAAGGAATCAGGCTTCGATTCGAACGCCTTTCCAGAAAGCTACATAGGCTTTGATTTCAGCCGCCGCAGGTTTAGGGTCTGGATATACCCAGGCGGCATCTTTATTTTCCTTACCATCCACAAGCAAGGTAAAATAAGAGGCTACTCCTTTCCAGGGGCACACGGTATGCGTTGGGGAATCAATGAGCCATTGCCGATGAATGGACTCAGGAGGGAAGTAATGGTTACCTTCGATCACAATGGTTTGATCGCTTTCTGCAATCACCTGATCATTCCAAATGGCTTTCATAGTTGTTCGTAAGTATGCATAACCATTTGTTAAAAAAATTATACCTATACTCACGTTAAACCAGGCATTAATCAGAGAGATAATGCCTTAATAGTTAGCTATCAAATGAAGCAAGAGCGTCTCACTTATCTATATAACCCAATGCTGCCAGCGTTTTGCTGGCAGCGGCTAGACTCGATGGTTATTCGAAACATAAGGTTCTGACTGATAAAAGATCAGCAAAAAGAGAAAGTATCAGCAGTCATCATTCGCTCGTTCTCGATGGATTCCTGTTGGGCCGCCGAAGCATAGATCATCATTCGTTCTTCGTAGTTCTGAATGGCGGCTTCAATGCTTTCGAATTCTCCGTTCGTCAGATTATGGGCTAATAACAAGGCATCCTCCAAACCCGTGTTGACGCCTTTACCCGCAAAAGGAGGCATTAAATGGGCAGCATCTCCGATGAGCGTAATGGGTAAAGGACGATTGGTTTTCCAGGGTGTGGTTAAGGGTAATTTTCGAATAGGTAACGCCCAGAAAGAAGAAGTAGCCCGGAATAATTGCTGGTAACATTCCCCCCAGTGGCGGAACCTTGAAGAAAGAAAAGGCATGATATCATCCCGAAAGGCCGGGCCGGTACTAAACGCCCAGTCATCGGGTTTTTTAGCTATAATTCCGTACGTTAAGGCTCCCTTATTATTGGGGTTTACCACCAGCACGTTCCCCTGATACGAACTCATCAGAATCGTATCATTGCACAGTCGGTAGAATTCGGGGCAATGCTTTTCCGGCTCAACGATTTCTCCCTGAATGATAAGACTTCCGGTTTCCTCTACTTCTGCATCAGTTACCAGCCTTCGAATGCCGGACATTCCCCCATTGGCAACTATGACCACATCGGCCTCCGCCTGAATTTGATGTTCAAAGGAAAATAGCCATTTTCCGTGGTGCTCTTCCAGCCCCGTACATTTTCTGTCCCAAACGACGGTATCAGTCGCTAAACTTTCGAGCAACATTTTTCTTAAATCGTTTCGATTTATTTCAGGGTTATCGAATCGATTTTCGGGCGTGGGTTCAGTAACAGCCAACACTTTCCCTTTTTCATCAACGATGGTTCTTCCCATGGGTCGGGCCTGGGCGTAATAACTTTCCAGTAACCCCGCTGCTTTCATGGCTTCCTGACCGGAATTTTTGTGTAAATCCAGCGTGCCACCCCAGATTCTTGCCTCCACGTAGGCATCCCGCTCGTAAACGGTTACGTCGATGTGGTGTTGCTGGAGTAATCGGGCCATGGTCAAGCCTACGGGGCCCGCTCCAATCACTGCTATTTTTTTATTGGTAAGAATCATGATTTTGCGTTTGTTAATAACTATACAAAAGTCTATGATACTTTACGGGTAAAATAGCTACTTTACACCAAAAAATAGTCGTATAAGACATTTCATGCCCGCAGAAACATTTCCTACGATCCCTAAGGTATTAGCCTCACTGGCTCACCGTTTAAACACGGAGGTAAAGAACCATAGCGTTGAAATCCCGGCAGACCGGGGTTCCGGGTACTGCACAGGCTATGTCTTTACGGAACATCTTCGATTATTGATTCTGAATTATGAGTTGAAGGAAGATCTGATTCTGGAAAATCCAGACGTAGCTTCTACTACGCCAACGATTCTTTTCAAGTTTAAGCATGTGCTGGTCAAAACGGGCTCACACTCCTTAAGAAAGCGGGTTCCTAGCGTATTAATTGCGACGAGTCAACTGCATACCGAAAGTGTCATTTCTATTCACTCCAATACGGAAGTGATTAACATTGAAGTCGATGCTCATTACCTGAAGGGTCTTTTCACTGCATCTGAAAAATCGCCGATTTTACGAAGCTTGCTCACGAATACGCAACCTCTGATTTTTGAAGAATTGGTTCATCCCCCTATTCAAAAGATTATCGACGAACTCGTGAATCAACCCATCAGCGAAACCTTCGAACTGCTTTGGGCCCGAATCAAGGCGGAAGAATTGATCTGCCAGTTGTTAATAGCACTGGAGAAGCGAGAGGAGAAACAGGTATATGCCCTGAATAGTCAGGATGTGGAAGCCATTTACCGGGCTAAAGAACACATGCTGGCACACCTGGGTACGCCGCCCGTCATTAACGAACTGGCTTTAGCCGCACACATGAGTCCAACCAAGCTGAAGCGTTTATTCAAACAGATTTTTGGGAACAGCATTTTCAGTTATTACCAGGAATTCCGAATGAAAGAAGCCGCTCGCTTACTACATGCCGAGCAACGCTCGGTTTCTGACGTAGGTTATGCTCTGGGTTTTACCAACCTGAGTCATTTTTCGAAAGTTTTTTACGAACACATCGGGACAAAGCCGAAACAGTTTAGTCGCATCAAGCCTAAGGAATGACCTCAGCCAGGCGGTTAGATTCGCCCAGCTAAGGTTATTACTGCTTTGTTTAACGGCCTCCCCCGTCATCATTACTGATTTTTCGGCCCTGTTTTCCAGAGGTGGCCATCTTGCCAAATCGCCACTCGAAAGCTAAACGAGCCGAACGGTTCACATAAAACGAGCGGGTAGTTGACTCAAATGTGGGAGAGAACTGCTGATAGGTTTGTCGCATTCCCCGGTTGAAAGGGTTATTGACCCCCAGCGTAAGGCTGGCTTTTTTCGCCCAGAATTCCCGTTTCAGGGCAAAGCCGTACCAGTAATATCCAGTACCCCGGCCCTGTAAATTGATCCAACCAGTGCCTACGTTCGCATTGGTCTGAAAAGTGATATTATGCGGAAATTTGTAGGTGCTGTTGACACTGAAATTGCTTATACCTCCCGAATTGCCCTGCTGAAGAGCCGGACTGTAGATATCAATGTATCGAAAATCAACGCTACCGTTTAAAGTCCAGTTTTTCCTTGCCTGTCCCGATACGTTGATGTTCAATCCCAGCGATTTGCGTTGACCCATATTCTGGGGCTTGCTTATGGCTACACCAGTGGCATCCACGGTTCGAAAATATTCAATGGCATTATTTGTCGTTCGGGCGTATAAAGCAGTATTAACGGATAATCCGGCTTTGGTAGACATGCTATGCCCCACTTCCAGAGCATGATTGAGTTCAGGCTTCAGGTAAGGATTACCCGTTTCCAGATTTTGCGGATCGCTGGCGTTTACCCAGGGATTCAAATACCAAAGCATGGGTCGTTGAATACGTTGGGTGTAACTGGTTTTAAAGGTCTGTGTACCTACCTTCTTTGCAATAGTAATACTGGGAATCAGATTATTATACGCATTCGCTAAATGCGTTTGCGTACTTTGGAAATCACCATCAATGACGGTGCGTTCCAATCGCGTGCCCAAGTTGAAGCTAAATTTGGACTTAGTTTCAGCCCGCAAAGCCACATACGCCGAATAGACGTTTTGCAGATAAACAAAGTTGTTGGATTGCGTCGGGTCAGGGATCAGCGGAGATTGACCATCCACGGATTGTTCGACATTGAACTCACTGCCAATATCCCGGCGAATGGCTTTCAAGCCCAATTCTAATTTCAGGCGAGTGGTATCCCGGCTCGTTCGCCATTGGAAGGGATGCGTATAATCTGCCTGTAAAGTGAATTCTTTGTTTCTACTGTAATTCATACTTTTCTGCCGAAAAATAAGCTGACCCTCAAAGTTATAGCGATCAGTGTCGTAGAAATAGTTATCGGGCATTCGACTGAATTGCGTCAGAAAAGAAAATTCCTGTTCGGGTTTGCGAAATGTTTTTGTGTATCCTAAATCAAACTGGCTATTCCCGTACGGATTTCGAAAACGGGTTTCATTGCGAAACGTTTGTAGGGGGGTATGATTCGCATCAGATAATTGATTAATTACTACACTGTTTTTAGGATATGAACCACCCCAGGCATTGATTGAAAAATTAATATGATTGGTTGAATCAGGATCATAATCCAGACTCATTTCAGTATAACCACCCGTTCCGACGTTATCAGCCTTGCTTTTCTGATTTAAATAGCGGGACGGATTTCCATCCACCAGCGTCGTCCGAATTAGTTCTGATTCACGAATATTCCGAAACTGGTTACCATTGGCTGTTAAAGCAAACCCAAGTTTATTCGTCTTTAAGGCTAGTTTCGTGTTTATACTGCGGTTTAGCGTACCCTGAGACGCCATGACCGACCCGTTAAAGCCCTTCAGTGCTTTCTTGGTAATGATATTAATGACTCCCGCCGAGCCTTCCGCATCATATTTCGCTCCCGGGCTGGTGATTATTTCAACCGAGCGAATGTTATCCGCAGGCATTTGGCGGAGGGCATCGGCCAGATTCCGGGCCATCAGAGCCGAAGGTTTTCCATTGATCAGTACCCGAATGTTACTGTTTCCCCGCATCTGAACCGTTCCATCAAAATCTACACTTAAACCCGGCACTTTTCGAAGCATATCCGCCGCCGAGCCGCCCACGTTAGAAATGTCTTTTTCCGCATTATAAACCAATCGGTCTCCTTTTTCTTCAAACAGAGCCTTTTGAGCCGAAACGGTTACTTCGCTCAGCGTGCGGTTTTCCGAAATTAATGCTAACGTTCCCAGCTCAAGCTTAGGTTGATGATTGCTTAATACCACTTCCAGACTCCGCTTCAGGTAACCGACGGAGGATACGGTAAGCGTATACTTTCCCAAGGGCAGTGACTGGATCAGGAAAATTCCTTCACTATCCGTGGTAGCTCCCGTGATTAAAGTGGTTCCCTGATAAAGAGCGGCGTTAGCAAAGGGAATTTTCTGGCGGGTCGTAGAATCTACCAGCGAACCCGTCAGGCTGCCGGGATGCGTGGATTGGGCCAAAGTATTTCCAGCCCATAAAGCCAATATGGCTATGGAAAGTAAAAATCTCATCTTAGGAAAATGTTTGAAGGTTCTATCCGCAAAAGCTCGCGGACTGAAAGGACATAAGGCTTAGAGTCTCGTTGTTTTTACCAAAGAGTAAGGAAAAATGAAAATGTTGCAAGCGGAGGATAAAGTATACAAAAAATAAGTTGTCGGCTTTTACTCAGGGAAGATGACTCTACGTTAGTCCGCGTTTTCAACGCGGATTTTGGGGGAAAGCGTTTGTAACGCTGAGCGTCGCGGACGAGTCCCCGGATTTCATCCGGGGCTACTTGTGTTCAACCCCTCCGGGGTTATTTGCCGTAAACCTATTGTAATAATTTCAACAACAACCCCAGCGGGGTTGAATATTACTAGCCCTGGATTTCATCTGGGGACACCGTTGGTAATGATAACTTAAATGATTCATCACTACTTTATCATCAGCATCTGTCATCCAGAGCGAAGCGAAGGATCTTATGACCTTTGTGACCTTACTTGGTCTTGGGGAAGTTTCTGTTGCTTCCCCGGATTTCATCCGGGGCTATCCAGCCTGGGGCTATTCATATTCAACCCCGCTGGGGTTGTTTCCGCAGTCGCTCGGCTCTGGCCGAGTGACCACCTAGCTCTAGGCCTCTGGCCGGTAGGATGCAAACCCATATCTGATTAGAAACATATTTCCCCAACAAAAACAGACTTGCTAATACCGGCCAGAGGCCTACCAGATTACTTCGTCACTCCGCTAGAGCCGAGTGACTGCGAGGGACCCCAAATTCTCTCACTTCGTTCGAGAGGACAGGTGAAGAAATAAGCCTGCTACTCACTGGTGCGAGATTCTATCTCGTTCCTACCCTAAGGCAGGTTCCAGCTGTCGTTATTCATCAAGCCTAGCATCCACAGCGAAGAAACGCGTTTCGATTCATGTCAAGGTCTTCAATTACACATTTCAGACCGCTTTTTAAGACTTACGAATCGATATACCTATCTATTTAGCAGAACTAGCTACTAATTGAGCCACCCTATCAATTTTGACCCCTATTTGAAGCGAAAAAGACACCCTCTTCCGAGCGAGTTCCTACCTATTATTGTATAAAATTATCAGTAAGCATGAAGTCCAACTATCCAACCCAACGTACCAGTCGTTTTCAACAGTGGCTTATCATCGGCTTAGCCGCTTTAATTGTCAGTCTAAGTCTGTTTGTAATTTATACCTTTTGAGGACTTACCTAAGTTAGTACCCCCTTTACTGGCCATGCAAAACGAAGGACCTTAGCTAGAATTGGGAATGGTTTCTAAGAGAGGCTACCTTTCCCTACGTTCGAGATGATAGTTGTAGGAGTAACCCAATGGTTACTCCATCTGTCATTCAGAGCGAAGCGAAGAACCTTCCGAAGTATTGGGAAATGATTTCATAAGAAGGAAGTCATTAGCCCTTTAACCCCGTTAGAGACAAGTGTAACTCATTTAGAGTCAGAGCTCCGACAAATCATCCACTACTTCCGTCGTTCGAAATTGTCTGGCGTATTCTGAAGGAGGAACATTATAGAGCTTCTGGAACATCTTCCTGAAGTATTTTACATCCTCAATTCCTACCTGATACGCCACATCAGACACGCGGATGTTCGTGCTGGCTAGTAACTGAGCGGCTCGCTTCATTCGTACATCGCGAATGAATTCGACCACGGTTTGTCCGGTAATACTTTTGAGTCGGCGATAAAAGACCGACTGACTCATACCCATTTCCTGAACCAGTATTTGCACGTTAAAGTCTGGTTCCTGGAGCTGGCTTTCAACAATCTGCATTGCTTTTTCCAGGAATTGCTTGTCGGCATCAGGAATCACTACTTCACCCGGTTCGAGCAGAATCTGACGGTGATAATACTCCCGCAGCTTCATTCGGTTTTGTAGCAAACCCGTAACCTTGGCGACCAGAACTTTCGGATGGAAAGGCTTGGAGACGTAATCGTCCGCTCCCGTTTCGAGTCCTTCCAGTTCATACAAAGCCGCCGCCCGGGCCGTAAGTAATACGACTGGAATGTGAGCAGTTTTGGGGTGCTGCTTTACTTTCCGGCATAACTCCAACCCATCGCTTCCAGGCATCATAATATCACTGACAATCAAGTCGGGCAAATATGTTAAAGCCTGACTCCAACCTTCCAGCCCATCTTTGGCAGTTATTACTTCAAAATCATCAACGAATAATTGCTGTAAATACGTCCGCACTTCCTCGTTATCCTCCACAATTAATAATCGCAGAGAGTTAGGCAACCGGCTGGGTGGTAAAAGGGGTTCTGCCAGGGTTTCCAGATTTTCGGGGGTTATGGACGTATCGATTACGGGCTCTGCCGTACGTAAATCGCCTTCCTGTAAATGAGCCGGACCAAAAGGCAGACGAACGGTAAAGGTGGTTCCGTTGCCGGGCGAGCTGATAACGCTAATTTCTCCCTGATGCCGCTCAACCCACTGCTTCACCAGCGAAAGGCCAATCCCGGAACCCATCACTCGCAAGGTTTCCGTGTGTGAAGCCTGGTAATAAGGATCAAAAATATGCTCCAGTTCCGCTTCCTGCATCCCCGTGCCCCAGTCACGCACGCGAATTTCCAGGTAATGATTCGTGAGATGACCTTTGGTAAACACGCCGTTCTGGTGATAATCTCCAACTACCTCCAGGTAAAAACGAACCTTCCCTTTAGATGGCGTATATTTAAAGGCGTTAGAAAGCAGATTGGTCAGGATGATTTCCAGTTTGTCACGATCAAAGTAAAGCGGAATGGATTCCTGCGGACTTATCAACTCATAATCCAATTCTTTCTCTTCGGCTTTTAACTTGAAGATGAGGAATAACTCGGTTACAAAACTGATAATGTTTTCCTTGCTCGCTTTCAGGCTCAAATGGCCGGATTCCACTTTTCTAAAATCGAGTAACTGATTGACCAAATCTAGCAGCTTACGGGTCTGACCGTGCATGAGCACTACCTTTTCCTTAAGGCCCGGCCATTGATTTCTACTTGATAACAGTTCTTCTATAGGTCCTAGAATCAAGGTCAAGGGCGTTCTCAATTCGTGCGAAACGTTCGTAAAAAACCGCAGTTTCAAATCCGTTAATTCCTTCTCTTTTTCGTTCTGGAATTTTTCAAAAGCCAGCTTATTTTTCAGATCCTGCTGAGCCGTAGCAATACCTCGATACACGAATAACGCACCACTGATTACCAATGCATAGATTACGTAGGCCCACCAGCTTTTCCACCAGGGCGGCAAAACGGTAATAGGTAAGCTCAGCGAATTCGTAGACCAGACATCGTCTCCATTCGTCGCCCGAACGCGGAAAATATAGTCTCCGGCCGGTAAATTGGAAAAACTGGCCGTCCGCTGTCCGGCAGGTAATTCCACCCAATCCTTCGTGTATCCTTCCAGTTGGTAAGCGTATCGCTGTTTTTTAGGATTGGCGTAATTCAATCCAACGAAGGTTAAGGAAAAATCGTTTTCTGAGGCATACAGCTCCATTTTTGGCGAGTCGGCAAAGGATTGACTAATCAAAACCCGCCCATTCAGGGTATCGCCAGCAGTAACTGACTGATTGTGAATTCTAAGATCCGTGATCTGAACCAGTGGTGGATACGGATTCGGGCGAATGTCGGCGGGTTTGAAATACGTAATTCCATTGATTCCACCCATGTAGAGCGTCCCATCATTTGAGCGAAAAGCCGCTCCAACTTTAAAGGAATTACTCTGTAAACCATCCGTCACATCATAATGTAAGAGCTGGTTCTTCTGCGGATTAAATTCGTATAAACCCGCTCCTCCAATCCAAAGGTTACCCGACTCATCCATCAACATACTCTCTACGTCCTTTTCTGGAACTCGTCTGTCGTATCGCTCAATAGTTTCGTTCTTTGCTGAAATTCGATGCAAGCCCCCGCCAATGGTTCCTACCCAGATATTCCCCTGCCGGTCTTTTACTAAAGGCCAGGCGTAATTAGTTTTCAGGCTGTGAATATTTTCCGGCTGATGTCCAAACTCTTTCAGTACTTGTAATTTACTGCCCGTAATTTTCAGTTTCAATACGCCGCGATCTCGGGTGCTAGCCCAAAGAACGTCTTGCGAAGGATCGTATAATAAAGAAGTAAACTGCCGGGTTGGCATCGTTTTATTCTGCGACGAAAAGGCCTGTAGAAAGGTGCCGTCTTCGGCATAAGCCAGAATTCCGGCGTTGAATGTGGCTATCCAAATAATACCGTGACGGTCCTGCGTGATGTTTTCAATACTGACAGAATTCCAGCCGGAACTCATCGGCATAGCAGGCAGAGAAAACAGATCGCCCGTACCCGTCAATCGCATCAGACCCCGGTAACGGGTTCCAATCCAGAGCGTTCCTTTTCGATCCTGATAAAAGGTAGACACATCTACGCCATTATCCTGACCAAAAGTCGGACGATTCAGGTAGTCACGATAGGTTTTAGTTTTCAGGTCATAACTCGCAAAACCGTTCCGGGTTCCCATCCAGAGCCGCTGGGCTTTTTCGTCTTTATAAACGGCGTTGATATAGTTATGAGCCGGGGTTGTTGATCCTAACATTTGCCGACGAAGTAGCCCAAAGGCTTTCGATTGAAGCTTCAGCAAATTCAAACCGCCCGCCGAGGTTGCCAGCCAGACATTATGGAAACGGTCTTCCATCATGTTATGCACCCGAACCGAGTTAATACTATGAGGATCATTGTCATGGGGAAGAAAAATATGCACCTGCTTTTCATCCACCGGAACGCCCGCAAGCGTACCGGCATTCACTAGCAAAAGCCCATAACTCGTGCCAATCCAAAGTCGGTGAGCGGAATCCAGATACAGGCTTTCAATTTCTGCAAAACTCCGTTTTAAAGCTTCAGGCTGGATATTTATCCCGTTCGACAAAGATTTTGAATCGACCCAAAAGACCTGGCCTCCACTGCCAATCCATAAATCACCACGACGGTCGAGATGTAAGGCCCGGATGTTGGCATCTTTAAGGACCTTCACCTGAGTAGCCATCGTAGAAGTGCCGGGACGATTCAGTACCCATAACCCATGATCCATCGTACCAATCCATAATTGCCCCCGCTGATCCATGCTGAGGCGGGTAATGGTAGGTTCTGATAGGCCGGGTAAATCAATTTTCCGGATATACTGAATGGCTCCTTTGGGAGTAAACTGAATACAGAAAAGCCCTAGCTGATGCGTAGCAATCCACATGCGATTGGAAGCATCGGAGGCCATGGCATTGATATTGACCCGAGCAAGTTGCTGAACAAGTAGAGGATGCGAGTGGGCACCGGGCCGTTCCCTGATGCTGAAAAAGCGGTCATAATCGGCATTATACCAATAGAGTCCCGCCCGCTCAACACCGGTCCAGAGATGGCCTTTCTGGTCAATGTGTAAGGTACGGATACGGTTGACTGCGGTTCCCGTCTGATCATTGAGGGGTAATTCGTATTTCTTCAGCTCATGTCCATCGTAACGATCCAGTCCTTTGTTTGTTCCGATCCAGATGAAACCTAAGGGGTCCTGCGTTACGCACATAGCATCGCTGTGAGAGAGGCCCTCATTCACGGTAATGTGCTCAAATCGAAACTGTCCCGTCTCAGACTGAGCTGAGCTCAGGAAAGGAAAAAGGGCCAGGCCCCAGAAGAAAAAGACGTATTTGTAAATGCCCTGCATACCCATTAACTAAAATGCACCTCTGTTTTGACGAATTCTAGCCTGTCTTCCCATTAAAACTGAATGTATTTTTGCCTACTAATAAATCACTTAGTGAATAAGATTTACGCAACCAGGGTATTATAAGTTGACCTAATTCTTTTTCATTTACAAGTAACCATTCACATATTTCCCTAAATCTATGATTTTACGTTTGCAGTGGCTTTCATTCGTTCTGTTCATGCTGATCGGCTGTCTGGAGCCAACGTTAGCCAGTACTCCCCCGAGAAAAGAACCTAATTCAGCTTACCTGTTTGTCTATTTCATTGGAAAAGGAAATAATCAGGAAGCCATTCGTTTTGCGGTTAGCAAAGATGGTTATAACTACAAAGCTTTAAATTATAATCAACCTGTCATTGCTTCGGAGGCAATTAGTGCAACGGGCGGTGTGCGGGATCCGCACATTCTTCGCTCGGAAGATGGCCAGTCCTTTTACATGGTGGCAACGGATATGCACACCGTTAAATACGGCTGGGGGCCGAATCACGGCATGGTATTACTCAAGTCAAAGGATTTGGTAAACTGGGAATCCAGCAAAATTGACATAACCAAAACTTACCCCGAGTTTAAAGACGTAAATCGCGTTTGGGCACCCCAAACCATTTACGACCCTGTTGCGAAAAAATACATGATCTACTGGTCCATGCGTTTTGGTCAGGATGCGGATAAGGTCTACTATGCCTACGCTAATGCTGATTTTACGGCTTTGGAAAGTGCCCCTAAGTTACTCTTTACCAACCCACAGGGCGGTTCCTGCATTGATGCCGACATTATTAATAAAGATGGCGTGTATCATTTGTTTTATAAAACGGAAGGCAGTGGTAACGGAATCAAGCAGTCTACAGCGAAGAATTTAACGGGCCCTTACACCCAGCATGACGAGTATTTGCAGCAGACCAAAGATCCCGTTGAAGGCTCGGGTGTTTTCAAGCTTAATAATTCGGATTCGTACATTTTGATGTACGATGTTTATACGAAGGGTCGCTACGAGTTTACGACAAGTAAGGATCTGAAGAAATTCACGAAGGTCGATCATGAAATTTCGATGAATTTTCTGCCTCGCCACGGTACGGTTCTTCCCATTACCAATGCTGAGTATCAGGCATTGACTCAGAAATGGCCCTTAGCCAACAACCCCGTCCTGGGTGGTTATTATGCTGATCCTGAGATCTTATACGCTGAAAAAACGGGTAAGTTCTACCTGTATCCCACTAGTGATGGTTATCATTCCTGGTCAGGAACTTCTTTCAAAGTATTTTCTTCGGGTAACCTCGTCAACTGGCATGATGAAGGCGTCATTCTGGATTTGCCCAAGCAAACTACCTGGGCCAACCGTAACGCCTGGGCACCGTGTATTGTGGAGAAAAAGATTAACGGCAAGTATAAGTACTTCTATTTTTATTCAGGAGCCCAGAAAATCGGATTAGCTACGGCGGACGAGCCCACGGGTCCTTTCACGGATTTCGGGAAGCCATTTATTGATAAACATCCTAAAGGGGTAAATGGGGGTCAGGAGATTGATCCAGATGTATTCACTGATCCAAAAACCAACAAGAGTTACTTATACTGGGGGAATGGCTATATGGCCGTTGCTGAGCTTAGCGATGATCTGCTTTCGATGAAGCCCGAAACTGAGAAAGTTATTACTCCTGACCCTACCTTCCGGGAAGGCACCTATGTCGTGTATCGGAAAGGGACGTATTACTTCTTCTGGTCGGAAGACGACACTCGTAGCGAAAATTACCGCGTTCGTTACGGTACCTCCAAATCACCTTTGGGTCCTATTACGATTCCTGCGAACAACATCGTTATTGAAAAAGATAAAAATCTGGGCATCTACGGAACGGGGCATAACTCCATCATTCAGATTCCCGGTAAAGACGAATGGTACATCGTTTACCACCGTTTCCATTATCCCGACGGAATCACGATGGGTGATGCGGCGGGCTACAATCGCGAAACCTGTATTGATGCTTTAACGTTTAACGCCGACGGCAGCATTAAGAAAGTTCAACCCACGTTTAATGGTATAAAACCCGTCTCTTTGAAAAAGAAAAAATAAGTTCAATAGTCTCCAATCGTATCGAATCAGCTGGTGCATCTGCGTCAGCTGATTTTTTTTTGGTGGTAAATTCATTTCAGCCCGTACAATTCTCACTCAAAATTTAATGATCTGATCCTGAATTGGATCGAATCAAATTTACCCCCGCTTTTTGACGAATTTTTCCCCTACTCTTCTCCATCCGCCCCTCTACTTTTGGACTATTCAAGTAATAAGTTTAACCAATGTCCTTCTATTGAACATTAATTCTACAAATAGTTAGACACCCCTCCTGTACATTCTATGAAATTCAAATGGCTACTCATTTGTGGAGCGATTTTACACCAGCCAGGTGGATTATTTGCTCAGCCCTGGACCGGCCAGTCATTGGTACCTTCGACCAATAACCGAAGTACTCAGGCGGCTATCATTATCACTGGTAAGGTGACCGATGCCAACGGGCAGGGGATTCCCGGTACGAGTGTTTCACTCAAAGGAACGAACCTGGGTACCAACACGGACTCCGACGGGAACTTCAAACTCCAGATTCCTGACCGGGCAACAAACCCCATACTGGTATTCTCTTACGTAGGGTATGCCACTCAGGAGGTAGTCGTAGGTTCTCAAACGACCCTGAACGTACAGCTTAAAGACGACAGCAGGGCTCTGAGTGAGGTGGTCGTTGTGGGTTATGGTACACAGAAGCGATCGGACATTACAGGGGCGGTTGCCTCCGTACCTAAAGCTCGTTTGTCGCAGTTGCCCGTTACCAACGTATTGCAGGCCGTTCAGGGCTCGGTAGCGGGGGTAAACATCTCCCAGCCTTCCTCTGTACCCGGTGCAACGCCTACCACCATCGTTCGGGGGCAAAACTCGATCAATGCCAACTCGGGCCCGTTTGTGGTAGTGGATGGTATTCCGCTGAGTAAAACCGGAGGTTCGCTTAACGACATTAACCCCAATGACATCGAGTCGATGGAAATCCTGAAGGATGCCTCTGCCGTAGCTATCTACGGTACGAATGGAGCCAACGGGGTTATCCTGATTACCACCAAACGTGGAAACACGGGCAAGCCTACCATTCGTTACAACAATTACGTAGGGTTTGAAGAGTTTGCTCACATTCTTCGTCCAAGAAACGGAGCTGAATACGTACAGAAGTACGCTGATTTTATCACACAAACGGGTCAGAAAGCTCCTTTCCCGGTTCCTAACTACGACGAGCTTCCTAACTACAACGCTGGTATTACTACCGACTGGATTAAGGAATCTACCCAAACGGGCGTTTTACAGGATCACAACCTGAGTATTTCGGGTGGTTCTCCCAACGTTCGGTATTTTGTTTCCGGGGAATTCCTGGATCAGAAAGGCGTAGTTAAGGGCTATCAGTACAAGCGGGCCAGTTTCCGTTCCAATCTGGACGTTACCCTGACGGACTTCCTGACCGTTGGAACTTCACTTTTCATTGCCAATAACAACCGCGATGGCGGTCGGGCCAATTTGCTGAATGCTTCGGCCATGAGCCCTTACGGGCAGATGTACAATACCAACGGGACTTACAAGATTTTCCCCATGTTCCCTGAGCAGTTGTACGCTAACCCCTTGCTGGGCCTGACGACAGACCGACTGGATCGCAATACTAACCTGAACGGTAACGGATACGTGGAGGTGAAGTTACCCGGTAAACTGGAAGGTCTGAAATACCGCATGAACATTGGTTATTCCTACATTCCAACCCGCTTCGGCAGCTATAGCGGACGAGCGGCCAATGACTTGTTGGGATCGGCGTACACGTCTTACTCGGAAACCAACAGTTTCACGCTGGAAAACATCATTTCCTACAGCAAAGACTTCGGTAAGCACCACTTCGATTTTACGGGTCTGTACAGTGCTCAACAACGGAAGTACGGTACTACAACGGGTTCGTCTACGGGTTTTGTGAATGATCAGCTTTCGTTCAATAACCTGGGTGCCGGAGCCACGCAGTCGAGCACCTCGTATGCGGACCGTTATGCCCTGAATTCTCAAATGGGCCGGATTAATTACTCCTACGATAGTCGGTATCTGTTCACTGTTACTGCCCGAAATGACGGCTCGTCGGTTTTTGGAGGTAACACTACGAAATATGGTTTGTTCCCCTCGGCTGCTTTGGGCTGGAATATCAGCAATGAAGCATTCATGAAAAACCAGAGCATCGTAAATAACCTGAAATTGCGTTTCTCCTACGGAAAAACAGGTAACGAAGCCATCAGTGTATACCGAACCATTACTACTTCCAGCACAGGTCGCTCGCCTTTCAACGGCATCAGTACCATCGGCACCTTCCCCGGTAACCTGGGTAACAACAACCTGCAATGGGAAACGACGGTGAGCCAGAACTTAGGCGTTGATTTCGGACTTTTCAATGATCGCATCAACGGTAGTGTGGAGTTATACAAGAACCGCACCAAAGGCCTGCTTTTACTGCGGAGTTTACCCATCATGACGGGCTATTCCAGCGTATTTGATAACCTGGGCGAAACCTCCAACACAGGGGTTGAAGTAACGCTGAACACTCGTAACCTGACCGCCTCAGATTTCAAGTGGGAAACGACACTGGTATTTGCTTCGAACCGGAACCGCATCGTGGACCTGTACGGAGACAAAAAAGATGACTTAGGAAACCGCTGGTTTATTGGCAAGCCCATCAGTGTCATCTATGACTACAAAATGGTTGGCGTATGGCAACAGGGCGAAAACCCAGCCGATCAGGATCCAAGTGCCGTAGCTGGAGATTTGAAATTTGCCGATCTCAATGGCGATGGCAAGATTACACCCGATGGCGACCGGATTATTCTCGGACAAACGGCTCCTAAATGGACGGGCGGTTTAACCAACACCTTCCATTACAAAAACTTCCACCTGAGTGTGTTCCTGCAAACTGTACAGGGGGTAACTCGTAACAACGCCGACCTTACCTACGCCGATGAAACCGGAAAACGGAATACGCCTATCGCCGTAGGCTATTGGACGGCTGACAATCAGAGCAACACCCGGCCTTCGCTGGCCTACCGCAATACGCGGGGATATGGTTATGCTTCGGACGCCAGTTATACCCGGATCAAGGACGTAACGCTGAGCTACAATCTGAACCAGAATCTGGCGAATAAATTAGGTCTCGGTAGTCTCACGGTATACGCCAGTGGTCGGAACCTGTACACCTTTACCAACTGGATTGGCTGGGATCCCGAAGCAGTACAAAGCAGTCGAGGCTCTGGGGATTGGACAAATAACTATCCATTGACCCGCTCGCTGGTACTAGGCTTAAATGTTTCGCTTCGTTAATACGCGACCCTAATCTTGATCATAATGAAAAAAATATATGTAAAGCTGGCTGCCCTCGCGGCGGTGGTACTGGCAACTTCTTCCTGTCAGAAAAGCTTTCTTGACGAAAAACCTTACTCTTCGTATACCCCCATTACGTTAAATGACTCCCTAGGTCTTAATTCATCGCTGGTGGGTCTTTACAACCATACCAGTACGTATTACTCTTGGTCTGGTCAACAAGGCTGGCTTAGCGTCTGGCAAGTAGGTACGGACGTTGCCAATGCAACGCCCAATCAGCAAGGGATCGAAATTCCGTATTACAACTATACCCTGCTAACGCCTACGGACGGAGCAGCAAGTTATTTCTGGAACCGGAACTACATCATGGTAAACCTCACCAATACGATCATTAATTCTGTTGAGGACCCCAGTTTAACGGCAATCAGTCAGGGAGGTAAGAATCGCATCAGTGCTGAAGCCAAGTTTTTCAGAGCTTACGCCTATAACAACCTGGCAACCTGTTTTGGTGGGGTTCCAGTTATTACGAAAGCTCTGTCCGCACCTAAAACAGACTTCGTACGGGCTTCACTCGATGAGGTAAATAAAGTGATCGTAGAAGATTTGACCTTTGCAGTAAATAACTTACCCGACATTGAAAGCGTGGGGAGTAACACCAAAGGGAAGCTTTATGGCCGGGCGAATAAATTCATGGCTATGCAACTGCTGGCGGAAGCCTACCTGCGAATGGACAAACCCGATTTGGCAGAGGCTCAGTTGCAGAGCATTATCAACAGTGGTCGATTCAAATTAGTGAAAGGTCGCTACGGCATTCAGTCGACGCAACCCGGTGACTATTACCACGACATGTTCATTTACGGAAACCAGCGTCGGGTACAGGGTAACACGGAAGCGATCTGGGTACTGGAGCAGGAAAACCCCAATACCGTTGTTGGGGGTATCACCGATAACCCGCAACAACGCCGGGTATGGGGAGCGGCTTACCACAACGTACCGGGTATGGCTCTCTCCGATTCTACGGGAGGTCGGGCACTGGGTCGTCTGCGATTGAGTAACTGGGTTCTTTATGAACTTTATAAGCCCGGAGACATTCGTAACTCACCCTACAACATTCGTCGCCGATATGTTTATAACGATGCCAGCAAGCCATCGACCTTCGGCAAACCCGTTCCCTACGCAGGAGCAGATACGGTATTTAACCTGGCACCGCACACGACCAAATGGTATCAGTTCGATCCAAACGATACGTTTGGCTATGCAATGATCAAGGACATGGTACTGATGCGTCTCGGTGAAACTTATTTGCTACTGGCTGAAGCTCAGGTAAAACAGGGGAAACTCGAAGCAGCCGCAACCAGTATCAATACGCTTCGCGAGCGGGCCTTCCCAGGTTATCCGGGTATAGGTAAAGTTTCTTTTTCAGAGATGACCCTTAATTTTGTTTTGGATGAACGCGTTCGGGAACTGGTTGGGGAGGAAAACCGCCGGATGACACTCATGCGAACCAAAACGCTGGTAGAGCGTGCCACGCGTCTGAACGGAAACAATGGCTTTAACCCGACTCGCGGTCTGAGCAATACGCATTTATTAATGCCTATTCCTTTAACGGAAATTCAGCTTAATAAAGATGCCGTACTGGAACAGAACCCTGGGTATAATTAATGATTCGATGAAAAGTCCTGGCTGGGTTACTCCAGCCAGGATTCTTGTGTTTTATTGGGTTTTACTAAATACTGCCAGCAATTTTTCTGAGAAGGTCAAGCGACTGTTTAAGTTCATAATCATCAAATGGCTATACGTGCGAATCATGGCTTTTGAAACCTTTTGTAGTTGAGAGCCAGAAGGTACTCTGAAACAGTACCTCGTTCGTTCACGTTTATAAAGGTTAGGATTCGAGCCTACTTTTAGAAAGTAATACCGGGCATACCGCTGCCAGCTTTTCGCTGGCAGAAATACGTATCTCTGCGTTCCATAAAGACAGTTCTTTTCTATGACTATTACGAAACAGTCATCCACTCGTAAAAAGGTCAACTGGCCAGCGTATTAAATCGGCATTTAATAATTAAATTCTAAAATGAAGGTTATCTTTCAACATTAACCTCATATTAGAAAACGTTAACCTCATAATAGAAAAGGAATTTCTGGTATTACATGAAAAAGTTAAGCCTCAAAACCCTCGGATCAGCACTGACGCTTTCGCTCGTGTTCAGCTCTACTCAGGCCCAGCAAGTCGAAACATTCCCTCTTTCATCCGTCCGACTACTACCCGGCCCTTTCCAGCAAGCCCAACAAACCGATTTAGCGTACATCCTTAAACTGAATCCCGAACGCCTTCTGGCTCCTTACCGCCGGGAAGCTGGACTTTCGTCAGCGGTTAAAAGTTATGGAAACTGGGAAAATACGGGTTTGGATGGTCACATTGGCGGCCATTACCTCACGGCTCTGGCTCAAATGGTTGCGGCAACGGGAGACAAAGACGCAACTCGCCGACTGAATTACATGGTCAGCGTACTGGATTCCTGTCAGCGAAAAAATGGCGATGGTTATGTCGGGGGTGTTCCGGGCGGAAAGGTCATCTGGGCCGAGATTAAAAACGGGAAAATTGACGCGGGTACTTTTTCACTCAACCACAAATGGGTACCGCTGTACAATATTCATAAAACCTTCGCAGGCTTAAGGGATGCGTACCTTATTGCGGGCAATCAACAAGCCAAAGGAATGTTGATCGCGTTAACTGACTGGATGCTAAACCTTACGGCTTCGTTGAGCGATGAGCAGATCCAGCAGTTATTAATTTCCGAACACGGTGGTCTGAACGAAGTTTTTGCCGATGTAGCGGCCATTACGGGGGATAAAAAATACCTGAAGCTCGCCCGGCGTTTTTCGGATCAATCGACACTCCAACCACTTTTAAACCAGAAAGATCAACTCAACGGTCTGCATGCAAACATGCAGATTCCTAAAGTCATTGGTTATTTACGCGTAGCTCAGCAAGATCAGGACGCCGCCTGGGCCAACGCAGCGGATTTCTTCTGGCAAACGGTAGTACATCATCGTACGGTTTCCATCGGTGGAAATAGCGTGCGGGAGCACTTTCACCCCGCTACCAATTTCACGTCAATGGTAAATTCCGTGGAAGGCCCCGAAACCTGCAATAGTTATAACATGTTGAAACTGACGGAAGATCTATACCGCCGTCAGCCCTCTTCAGCCTACGTAGATTATTACGAACGAACGTTATATAACCACATCCTCTCCTCGCAAAACCCTGAGAAAGGCGGATTTGTGTACTTTACGCCGATGCGTCCACAACATTACCGCGTGTACTCCCAGCCGCAGGAAGGCTTCTGGTGTTGCGTGGGTTCGGGCATGGAAAACCACGGCAAATATGGCCAGTTGATATATGCTCATGATGCATCCAGCTTATACGTGAATCTCTTTATTCCTTCGGTCTTAACCTGGAAAGAGAAAGGATTAACCTTAACCCAACAAACGCGTTTTCCCGAAGAAGAACAGAGTCGGCTAAGCTTCAAAGTAACAAAGCCTACGCGATTGGCTTTGCACCTGCGTCAACCCCTCTGGGCCAAAGGTTTTCAGGTAAAAGTGAACGGAAAACCAGTAAACGTTTCGGCGGATGATAAAGGTTACGTAATCATTGACCGCACCTGGAAAACCGGCGATCAACTTAGCCTGAACTTGCCCATGACCACCACCGCCGAAGTGTTACCTGATTCCTCGGCCTGGGTATCGTTCGTACACGGCCCCATCGTTCTGGCAAGTGCCACGGGCAAGCAGAATCTAGCTGGATTATATGCCGATGACAGCCGGATGGGTCACATTGCCCACGGACCTATGACGCCTTTAGCCCAGGCTCCTTTGCTGATCCAATCGAATCCAAATGATTTAGTGGCCAGTATTAAACCCGTTTCCGGTCAGCATTTACGTTTCCGTCTGACGGGACAAGCGGCTGAACTACAACCTTTTTATCAAATTCATGAAAGTCGGTACATGATTTACTGGCCTTATGCCTCTCCCGAGAATCAGAAAGCCCGACTGAAAGAACTGGAGAAAAGCGATGAGTTAACGCTGAAGCTGGAAAACTCGACGGTAGATAAAATTGCTACGGGTGAGCAGCAACCCGAATCCGATCATGGCTTTCAGGGTGAGAAAACAGATATTGGCGTACACGAAGACGTGCATTTCCGTCGGGCCAAAGGCTGGTTTAGTTATTCACTAAAAAACAAAAATCAGGCCGCCCGCAGCTTGCAGTTAACGTTCCATTCGGATGATGCTCCGCAACGTTTTCACCTGTACCTCAATGGTGCCCTCCTAGAAAAGGTACAGCTAGAGAAAAATGACGGTAAAGGTTTCTTCACGAAAACCTATGCCTTACCCGAAGCAGCTCAGAAATCGGATACCCTTCTCATCAAATTCGAAGCTCCAGCCGGCTCAGAAACCGGGCCAATTTATGAAGTCCGCCTATTAAAGTAAATTCCAAATTCATGGGAAGAGCTCCTCTTCCCATTCCATTACGATCTCCCATGATTAAAACCACTTACCTCAGCATTGTTCTGCTGTGCGGCACGCTTGTTACCTACGCCCAGAAGAAGCCTTCGGCCAAGGCCGTTTTACAGGACATTGAAAAAGCAAATGACTACTGGCAAACGAAAAATCCGAAACAGGGTCGGGCTTTCTGGGACAATGCTGCGTATCACACGGGAAATATGGAGGCGTATTTTCGTACCGGAAACGAAAAATACCGTCAATACTCCGAAGCCTGGGCCGAACAAAATGAATGGAAAGGAGCTAAATCAACCCAGCCTGAAAACTGGAAATATTCTTATGGTGAGACGGACGATTATGTATTGTTTGGAGACTGGCAGATTTGCTTCCAGACGTACATAGACCTGTATAACCTGAAACCCGAACCTTATAAAATTGCCCGAGCGAAAGAAGTGATGACTTACGAAATGAGCACACCGAAATCGGACTACTGGTGGTGGGCGGATGGGTTATACATGGTAATGCCCGTCATGACAAAGCTCCATAAAGTGACGGGAGACAAACAATACCTGGAAAAACTGAATGAATACTTTTCTTACGCCAATACTATCATGTATGATGCGGAAGAAAAACTCTATTACCGTGATGCCAAATACGTGTATCCCAAGCATAAAAGTGCGAATGGGAAAAAAGATTTCTGGGCTCGGGGCGACGGCTGGGTCTTTGCCGGATTAGCCAAAGTTTTGCAGGATTTACCTAAGAATGATCCGCACCGGAAAACGTATGAAACCAAATTTCTGGGACTGGCTGAAGCCATTCTAAAAGCTCAGCAGAAAGAAGGCTACTGGACCCGCAGCATGCTCGATCCCGAGCACGCTCCCGGCCCCGAAACCAGCGGAACGGCTTTCTTTACCTACGGCATGCTTTGGGGAATCAATCACGGCTATTTACCTAAAAAAACCTACTTACCAGCGGCTCTCAAGGCTTGGGAGTACCTTTCAACCGTAGCTTTACAGCCCGACGGAAAGATTGGTTACGTGCAACCCATTGGCGAAAAAGCCATCCCCGGTCAGATTGTAGATGCCCATTCCACCACCAATTTTGGAGTAGGAGCTTTTCTGCTGGCGGGTTGTGAATTACATCGCCATCTCACTAAAAAGCCTGATCCGGTTAAGCATTAAATGGTTGCGGGTGACGTTCTTTTATCATTCATCCATGCTTAGAAATGGGATGGGTTACTAACCTAAGCAAGTCCCCGCTTTGCCTTGACTGACAGATTAGTATAAAAAACTCCAAAAAAGTAAAGTATCCAGAAAATCTGGAATGGCGAAAATTTTCCGCAGGCTCATAGCAGAAGTAATAAGAGAGAGTCCAAAAAGACAGGAGTTCCAGGTAAATAACCTGGAACTCCTGTCTTTTTGGAGAATGACAAAATTAAACACGCCTAAACCTGTCCAGTAGAGAACTCTCTGCATAATAGTTACAATAGGAACAGGTTGCTAAGCAGGTTCATGAGATGAACCTAGTCTGACCAAACTAGAAAAACTTCTAGACTTACAAATTTTATCTAGTAATATATACCCATAAAACAGGACTATTTTTAATAATTACTAAGTATTTTATTAGTTATATACTAGATAATTACCTTTATTTGAGACCAAGAGACGATTGCACAAGATTCAACCAACTAACATGAAAAAAGCAGTTGTTATAGGAGCTACATCCGGCATTGGCAAAGAATTAGCTCGACTTATAAAGAATGATAATTATCAGGTAATCATAACAGGTAGAAGAAATATGTTGCTAGACGATCTTCATGCCTAAGATACACAAGCCTATTTGCCGTTAGAAATGGATGTAGATAATATTGAAGAAACAAAATCAAAACTAGAACACCTTACTCAGACAATTGGCAAAATAGACTTAATGATTTTCTGTGCAGGATTAGGAGGAGATAATGAGCAGCTTAATACTGAACGAGAAATAGAAATTGTTAAAACAAATATTACTGGGTTTACTTTTGTTCTCAACTGGTTTTATCATTTTTTCGATAAACAACGCTATGGTCATATTGTCGCGATAACGTCTGTTGCCGGACTTAGAGGCAACAGAATCTCACCAGCCTATTTTGCCTCCAAAGCTTTTCAAATAAATTACCTGGAAGCATTAAAACAAAAATCTTATAAAACAAAAAGTAATATTACAATTACCGATATCAGACCAGGATTTGTAGCGACTACTATGCTCTCCAGAAAAGATTTACCCTGGACGGTAGAGCCAACTGAAGCTGCACAGAAAATAGTAGCAAGTATAAAAAAACAAAGAAAGATAGTTTACATTACAAAACGTTGGTTACTGATAGCAATGTTGCTAAAAATAACGCCATCCATAATCTATAATAGGCTGTAAAATGCAACCAAAAGAATATGTGAATATACATAACGATCAACATTCATAATACGGGCATTTGTATTCAATCAATTTAATTATCTAAACTCAAAATAACTCCTTCTAAAATCGATCAAGATAAATTCAACTAATTCATTATACTCCGCAGTCGCTCGGCTCTGCCGAGTGACCGCATAACTGTAGGCCTCTGGCCGTCTGAAGAAAAGAAATAGACCAGAAACCAATAGTCTTGCCTACCCTAAAATGTTTTGCCTACCATCGGCCAGAGGCCTGCATTCCATTGCGTCACTCGGCAGAGGCGAGCGACTGGGGGAGTCAGCAGCAAGCAACACTACACTTAGCAATAGTAAACCTAAAACTATCATCTCGTACGTAGAGAGAGACCTTACTTAGAAACGGAGCAGTACTAATCTAGGCAAGTCCCCTTCCCCGCAGTTGCTCGGCTCTGCCGAGTGACCACATAACTGTAGGCCTTTGGCCATCTGAGGAAAAGAAATAAACCAGAAACCAACAGACTTGCCTAACCTAAAAGCTTTGCCTACCATCGGCCAGAGGCCTGCATTCCTTTTCGTCACTCGGCAGAGCCGAGCGACTGCGATAGGTTCAAAAAAAGACTAAAAAAGAGTTCCACTAATCCAACCACAACTCAAAACGATCGCCAGTTCTGGCTAGCCAAAATGGATCAGATGGTGCTCCAGTGATGTACTGACAGTCTGCGTATCATGATGCCAAAGGTCACTTCCAAACGCATCGACAACCGCGGACACCGCATTCAGGTTCAATACGTTGAAGTGTTAGAGCAGTATTGCTCTATGGCATCAGGGAGAAGACGATTTTCAGCGAAGGGCTTTCCAGGTACGCTTACCCGGAAAGCCTTTCGTTTGAGAGACAATAAAATTATCCCTAATCTGTCATTCCGAATATCTCGAATACGCTTAAAGAGCTTCTGATACGAAAGTAAAAACATCAAAAGGGCAATATGATTACTTATACTTACATTTGAACACCAATTATGATTGTTTGTTAATGCTTTTCAATACCTAAAGCTAGGTAGATACTGGATTATTACTTTTATTTGAGAAATACAGAAAATCGAGCAGAACTTAAACAAAAGCAATTGTTATAGAAGAAACATCTGGTATGAAAGAAATTCACCTCAGCTTATATAAATAACAACAATTAAATAGCTATAAATATTTAACTACTTAATCTTCATGGCATTAGACCAGAATTTATTTCAACGAAAAGCTGATGCACAAGAAGTCGTAAACCAAATAGTGATACGTATAAAAGAAAATAGCTCACACTCTAGAATGGGTGTAATTAATGAAAGTAGAACTAAAACAGAATATTATTAACAAATTCTGACAAGCTCTAAAATATAGAATTTTGTTTATTGAATAATATAAATTATATGTATACTATTTTAGTAAAATTTACCTTCAACATATTATAAATAATTATGGCTGAAAGCAAGATTAAACGGAGCGAAGAAATTACCAATCAATATTTCGCCTTTCTCGATAAACATATTGAAGACGTGGTAAATGGTCAGTTTGACGATTTTTTAAAACTCAATCAGATTGCTCAAGAATTGTATGTTTCACACTCCCATCTTTCCGATACAATACAGCAAACAACCGGGCATCATCCGTGTCATTTTTATGACCTTAAAATTTTAGATAAAGCAAAATCCCTTCTGCTAGAATCCGATTTATCTATCGCTGAAATAGCTCAAAAACTAACTTACGATCCCTCCAATTTTGGTAAGTTTTTTAAAAAATTTACCGGGCAAACCGCTGGTGAATTTCGGAAAGACTACAAAAAATAACTTCCTCTATAAAAGTTCCGAAAAGTTCACCATGAAATAGACCTTCCGCTTCTTGACCTTTGCAGGGTTAACATTTAATAATACTCCTACTATGTCAAAGAACGATTTAAACGGAAAAGTGGTAATCATTGCAGGCGGTGCAAAGAATCTGGGTGGTTTGTTGAGTAAAAGTATGGCCTCAAAAGGTGCAAAAGTAGTAGTTCATTACAATAGTGATCAAACGAAAGCGGAAGCAGAACAAACCCTGGCAGAAATCAAAAACAAGGGTGGTGAAGCGATTCTGGTTCAAAGCGATTTAACCAACATTGCCAATATCACCAGTCTTTTCGCTAAAGCAAAAGAATCGTTTGGTGGAGTAGATATTGCCATTAACACCGTTGGAATGGTACTTAAAAAGCCGTTTACTGAAACTACGGAAGAAGAGTACGACACCATGATGGACGTAAATGCAAAGCAAGCCTATTTCTTCTTACAGGAAGCAGGGAAACACCTGAATGACCAGGGCAAAATTTGCACCATCGTGACCTCGTTGTTAGCTGCCTTTACTGGCTACTACTCTACGTATGCGGGTGCCAAAGCTCCCGTAGAACACTTCACCAGAGCCGCTTCTAAAGAGTTCGGCGGACGCGGCATTTCTGTTACCGCGGTTGCACCCGGCCCCATGGATACTCCCTTCTTCTACGGACAAGAAAGCGAAGAGGCGGTTGCTTACCATAAATCTGCGTCGGCTTTGGGTGGCTTAACTAAAATTGAAGACATCGCCCCATTAGTAGAATTTTTAGTTACGGATGGCTGGTGGATTACCGGGCAAACCATCTTTGCCAATGGTGGCTACACCACCCGATAAACGTTGATTTAATGATTCTTGCAAAGGCAAATGGCATCCGTCGTTTGCCTTTGGCATTAACATAAACCTTTCGTTATGATACTAAAAATCATCAACTCAATCCTGATTCTTATCGCTGTATTCATGGGTATGAAACAGGGCTACGCAATGTTTTCAGGAAAAGCCGAAATGCTGGAAATGTTCGGCAATTGGAATTTTAGCAAAACAGCTATCATGGTCAACGGATTAGTTACCATGATAGCAGCCTTATTAATCTTATTTCCTAAAACATTTGTATGGGGCAATTTTCTGATGGCAGCAGGTATTTTAATGATTATTTGTTTGCATGCATTAGACAAAGACTTGAAAGGGGTAGCTATAGAAGTACCTTTTTTATTACTGAATTTAATTATTATTTATTTGCAGCATCCGCTTACTAAAACGGTATGAAAAATTTATATACACTTTTTATCATACTAACTACAAGTAGCTTCGCTGCTTGTGGGCAAAGTAAACAGGTAATCCCAACTCAAAAATCAGAAGTACAAAACCTTCAAATTATTAATAAAATGGACACTAATAAATTAACTAACGAAACGGTAAAAAAAGCATTTGATGCCTTACAAAGTGGAGATAAATTAACCTTTTATTCTTTCTTCACAAAAGACCCCATTTTTACAGATGATGGCAGAACTTTGAACTTTAAATCATTTTTTGATAATGCTTTCAATCATAAAGAAAAATTTCTGAGCATTGACAAGGTAGAGAATGAAGGTAAAAGCATTTATGGAGACTTCTTCGCAGGGCAATGGGGGACATTCAAAGTATTCTTCAAATTTCATCAAAACGCTGAGGGTCAATTTGATAGATTGGACATTGGACAAGGAAAATAAGTATGTGTGAGTTAATAAGCAGGTTACAAAAACTCAAGTACGAATTTTTGCTTTTCGCGTTGGTTCAACATCTGTTTATCGGAATTTTCATTACCGATTTAGATTTCTATACCACAACCATCTGGCCAATCAATATGCTGGTATTGGGACTAGGAAGCATTTTTATGTTTACCGGTAAACGTAGTTGGCGGCATTGGTTCAGAAACCTGCATTTTATAGTTGTGTTAGTACTACCCATGGGCATCCCATTTTTTAAGGGGGTGCCCTGGTATTTTACTTTTCTCAACATCAACTACGTAGTGTTTTTTGTATTTATGTTTCTGGAACTGCTTCGGTTCTTATTAAAACCCAGTTACATCAATAGCGACGTCATCACCGCATCCATTTGTGGGTACTTACTACTGATAGAAATCTCTGTTTTTCTGTTACAATATTGCATGTATCAAAACTTACAGTCTTTTAAAGGGATTGATACTTCTTCGCCAGCGGCTATCTATATCGACCTTGTCTATTTCTGTTCCATCACCTTTACCAGCATAGGCTTTGGAGACATCACCCCCAATCATCACATTACTAAACTCATCACTGCTTTTATTGGGATTGCCGGGCAATTCTACACAGTCGTTTTAGTAGGTATTCTTTTGAGTAAATTTTCATCCAATACAAAATAAATGAACATAGCCAGCCACTATAAGCTCCTGCACTTCATTCCTTGGACGAGAACCAAGATTTACAAAATGCTTTTACTAAGCACCATTCCCACCGTACTCTTTTACTTCCTGGATATAAAATGGTTGGCTATTCCGTGGGTACCGGTTGCTTTGTTAGGTACCGCAACAGCCTTTATTTCAGGATTTAAAAACACACAAACCTATAACCGGATGTGGGAGGCCCGGCAAATTTATGGGGCTATTATCAACAGCAGTAGGGCATTGGGTATCATGGTAAAGGATTTTGTACGCACTAGCGACAAAGTAGAACAGGCCGCTTTACACAAAGAAATCATTTACCGTCATTTTGCGTGGCTTACCGCCTTGCGTTTTCAACTAAGAGAAACAAAGAGTTGGGAAAATATTAAAACAAAAAGTTACAATAAAGAATACCTGCAATACTACCAAGTGCCTGAATGGGAAAGCAATCTGGATGAAGAATTGAAAACTTTTTTAAGTGCAGAAGAACGTCAGTACATCCTTTCTACTAAGAACAGAGCTACACAAACCATTGCCCGGCAATCCTCACAACTAAAGACGTTGAATGAACGAGGTATCATTTCAGATTATAACTATGTGGCTTTAGCCAATCAGTTAAAAGATTTATACGATCAGCAAGGCAAATGCGAAAGGATTAAGAACTTCCCTTATCCGCGTCAGTTTTCGAGCATTAACCTCTACTTTACAAACTTGTTTTGTATACTGCTCCCACTCGGCTTTATAGGTGAATTTTCAAAATTGACTGAAAAATTTGGCGAAAGCATGGTATGGTTAACCATTCCATTCAGTATCATTTTAGGCTGGGTTTTTCTCGTGTTAGAACAAATTGGCGAAAGTACCGAAAATCCATTTGAGGGAGGAGCGAACGATATTCCCATTACGCAGATAAGCCGAAATATAGAAATAGATTTAAGAGAAATGCTAGGTGAAAAAGATTTACCACCTGCCATCTCAGCCCAACATACCATTGTGCTTTAAGCAGTTATTGAGCAAACAAAACAAATCTTTTGATGACCAACCTAGAAACTGTACAGAAGTGGTATCCAAACGCTAAGACAACCGAAGATACCGTAAACCAATTACTCGACGTGATTGAAAACGAATTAGGATTAAAACCTAACCAGCTCATGCACGCCGATAGCATGTGTTGTGATGATGTCAATGCGATTCAATACCCACCCAGGGCTTATGAAATGCTAGGGCCTTTTCATATGGGAGGTTTAAACGGCTATCCTTTTGCAGGAGTTACCGGAATGAATGCTTTTGCCCACCACGTTCCCGAAGATGGAGCCGTCGTTGTATTTTATGCCCCTCACATTGGCATAACCAAAGATGGGACTATTGGTGAAATTCATCGAATAGGGCAAAGCGAAAATTCAGCCTGTTGTGGGGCTGCGAAAGGTGCATTGGGGAAGCTTTTGAATAACCAGATCGAAGCCGGCAACGTCACTGATTTGGATTATCAGATGAACACCATCGAACAAATCTTTTTGAAAAAGGCTGATCGAATAAAATCTGCTGCTAATCAACTATTTGAAGCGACAGAAGTCATGTACGAAGCCATTAACGAACGTATTGAAACATTAGTGAGTAAAACCAATTATCCCTGTAAATACGTGATTCTTATTGGTGCAATCTTTATTAATGGCGATAAAGATATGGGCTCTTTCTGCTCTTACAAGCGTTTCGATTGCCTTGATTTATCTACCCAAAAACAAATGAGTTTAATGGATAAGTTTTATCAATAGCTACTAACAGGCGTTTGCGGTAAGTTCTTTGAAGTAACCTATCCTAAGAAAACGGATTGATTAGTACCTTTTGCAGATTGAGAAATGGTTACAGAGCATTGCGTTTAGCATTGTTGATGCCCAGTCAACCCTTTGAACCTCATTCAATGACCTTCATAGAATAGTTTGATACTTGTAAATAACGTTCGCTACTCCTGACACAGGGTTGTCACAGGAGCCTTCTACTTTTACAACGTGATCTACAGAAGAGGGTCATCAGAAGCTTGTACAGGTTTATTCTTCTATACAACGCTTCTGTCGTTCATCACTCAATCTTAAAAAATCCATTCAAAGCAATGAGTAATCAAACCATTCAGGAATTTTATGTAATCGGGATTTCAACGAGAACAACCAATGCAAACGGACAGTCTGCCAAAGACATTGAGGCACTATGGGGCAGATTTTGGGGTGAAGACATCCAAAAGCAAATTCCTAACAAAGTCAGTGACGATATCTATGCTGTCTACACCGACTATGAAACTGACTTTACCGGTTCTTATACTACCCTTATTGGTTTACCCGTGCGTTCCTTAGAAACGATCCCAAAAGGTTTTGTAGGAATGACCATCGAAACTTCGGTGTATCAGAAATTCATATCCAAAGGAAAAATGCCCGAAGCTGTTTTCAATACCTGGGTAGAAATTTGGGGCAATAAAGACTTAAAACGGGCTTATAAGGCTGACTTTACGGTTCATGGGATAAAATACCATGACGGAGACCAGGCCGAAGTAGAAACATTTATATCTCTACAGGACTAGAATCGTTATACTGATTCAGTTTTTTATACAAGAAAGGGACAGCGAGAGCTGTCCCTTTCTTGTATAAAAAACTGAATCTTAAACACTAAGTTTCTTCATGTACTCAGCGTCTTTTTTCAGACTTTCCATGGGTGAACTCGGGTATTCTTCCTGCTCAACCAGGAAGTATTTGATACTGCTGTTATCAAGTACGCTCCGCAGGGTTTTCTTGAAATTCACTGCTCCTTCACCGATGTCGTTTTGTACGGGTCTGCCCCCCTTCACGGTGTAATCTTTGATGTGGCAGAGTTCGTAACGTTTGCCATATTTCTTCAGGTGCTCGGCGGTGTCAACACCTGCCACGTCAATCCAGCAAAGATCCAGCTCAAACATTACGTTTTTAGGATCCGTATTTTCGAGTAAGAACTCCTGTGGTAATTTACCATCGAGGGGCTTGAAGGAATAATCGTGGTTGTGGTAACCAAACTTCAAACCGCTTTTCTTTACTTCTTCACCTACTTTATTAAAATTATCGGCGATTTTCTTCCAGTCATCCCAGCTCTTTTGTGCACCGATGTAAGGACACAACAGGTAACTCAGGCCCGCCCCTTTTGCCATTTCGATGTCTTTTTTCAGTTGATCAGAGCTATTGGCTGCTTTACCGAAATCGAAATGTGTAGAAACCATTTTCACGCCTAAATCACCGAGGAAGGTTTTGATTTCTTTGGGTTCCATGCCCCATAAGAAACCTTTAGGACCACTGTAGCTTTCGAATTGCTTGTAACCGAATTGAGCCAACTGGGTCATGATACCCTTAGGATCTTTAGGAAGTACGTCACGGGCACTGTATAACTGAACACCGAACGGACTAATCGTTTTAGAGGGGGCAGCCCAAAGCTTGGACTGTTGAAGCGTGAAGGCACCGGCAGCAAGAAGACCGGATTGTTTCAAAAAATGACGACGTTGCATGTTAATGGATGGTAAAAGCCTGTTCAGAGAAAGGCAAATGTGCGTAAATCATATGGCCTATCCAACCTTCACCAGCAGAATCTATTGTTAATAATTCAAAACAGCTCTTTTCTAATCCCTCTTCCACTTAAACTGTTCCTAATTTAACTTAAACTGATACTTTTTCAACTATTTAAAATTGAGTCCTGAAGGTATCTTTGCTGTATTAAGTATTTGTAAATATTTCAAAAGAACCTAACTTCTTCGCTTCCCTTTTGGTTAGTTAGTATATGCTTCTATAGTCATGAACCCCCGCCGCAAAAAACTCAAAGCACGAAAGTTGATAAAACTTTCCATTGCCATTGGCTCCCTATTAACCGTCTGGGCAGTAGCCATTGGTATTCTCGGCGATTCAAAATCCATTATTTTTGATGCACTCTTTTCGCTGGTCGGGATCAGTATGTCCGGGGTTTCGTTGTTTGTCACCAACTTTGTCCGCAAGCCCGACGACGATAACCTACCTTTTGGCCGCTCGCAGTTTGAACCACTTTATATCTCCGTTCAATCGCTCATCATCATTTTCCTGTGCCTCTATTCCTTCGCCACTTCCATTATTGACATTCTGAACGGCGGACGAAAAGTAGAATTAACCATTGCCTTTCCTTACCTGATTACCTCGATTATCGTTTGCATTGGTTTGGGATTATACTTCCGTAAAAAAGCCCGGCAATTAAAGTCGGATTACGTTTTGATTGAGGCGAATGAGTGGCAACTGGATGCCTTGCTGAGTTTCGGCGTTTTAGTCGTGCTCTCGCTGAGCTACTTTTTAAAGGATACAAGCTTCTCCAGCCTTATTCCTTACTTAGATCCCATCATTGTTTTGATTATTTCGCTGTTGTTCATGCGAATTCCGGCTCGTACGTTCTGGAAAAACATCAAAGAGTTACTTCAGTTTGCTCCCGACGACGAAGTAGAAGACAAGATTCACGAAGCTTCGGAAAAAATTGCCCAACAGTATCGTTTTACAGATTTACTGGTTCGCGTCGCTAAAACGGGCAGCAGTTATACCGTAGAAATTGACTTCCTGTTACCTAAAGATCAGGCTCAGAAGCCCCTGATTGAACTGGATCGGATTCGTCAGGAGTTGTATGACCTAATCAAAGGCGATTACCAGATGTGGTTAACGATTTCTTTCACCACCGAGCGTAAATGGATGTTATAAATGCAAAAGCGGGCCCACTTTCGCAGGTCCGCTTTTACTATCGAATAATTACCAATTATTGTTTCTCTACTAACCAGTTTTTCGCATTGACAAAAGCTTCCATCCAGGGAGAAACTTCATCTTTACGACCCGCAGGATAATAAGGCCAGTGCCACTGCAAGGCCGAACGTTCGGCGTGAGGCATCATCACCAGGTGGCGACCCGTTTTATCGCACATCATTGCGGTATCAAAGCTGGAACCGTTGGGGTTAGCCGGATACGTGTGATAGGTGTACTTCGCCGTGATCTGGTATTCGCTTTCGTCGTAAGGAAGCTCAAAACGACCTTCACCGTGCGAAATCCAAACCCCGAGTGTGCTACCCGCCAATGTTGAAAGCATCACGGAATTGTTTTCCTGAATCGTTACCGAAGTAAACAAGCTTTCGTGTTTGTGGCTTTCGTTATGTTTCATTTTAGGCTTCACTTCATGGTCAGGGTTAATTAATCCTAACTCGATGAAGAGCTGACAGCCATTACAAATCCCTACGGAAAGGGTGTCTTCGCGTTGGAAAAACTTCTCAATAGCCTGTTTCGCCTTTTCGTTATACAGGAACGAGCCAGCCCAGCCTTTAGCCGAACCTAGTACGTCGGAGTTAGAGAATCCACCTACTGCACCGAGGAACTGAATGTCTTCCAGCGTTTCCCGACCCGAAATCAAATCCGTCATGTGAACGTCTTTCACTTCGAAGCCCGCCAGGTATAAAGCATTTGCCAGTTCGCGTTCGGAATTACTTCCTTTCTCCCGAAGAACGGCTGCTTTCGGGCGGTAGCCTTCGATTACTGGTTTTTTACCCGTGAACTGCGTAGGGAAATGGTATTGCAACAGGTGATTTTTATAATTCTCAAAACGCTCTGTTGCTTTGGCCACACCACTTTGTTTCTGATCGAGCAGGTAAGACGTCTTGAACCATACATCACGCAGGTGATCGACGTTTAGTGACCAGCTTGCGTCCTGATCTTTGATCGTTACCGTAGCTTCAGCCGTTACTTCACCAATTTTATGGAAGGTCACTCCTTTGGCAGTCAGAATCTCCTCAACTGAAGCATCTGCCTGGAATACGATACTAATATTTTCAGCGAACAGTTTCGCTACGCTATCCTGCTGCCCTAAGGAAGTCAGGTCCAGGGTAGCTCCGAGGTTGCGATCCGCAAAGCAAAGTTCGAGTAAGGTCGTAATCAAACCACCGCTGCCTACATCGTGACCCGCCTGAATTTTTCCGGCTTTGATCAATTCCTGAATGGCATCGAAAGCGGTTTTGAACGCTTCGGCATTTACTACGTCCGGGGTTTCGTTACCAATTCGGTTTAGAATCTGAGCCAGCGAAGAACCACCCAGCTTGTATTGGTCGCCCGAGAGGTTAATGTAGTAAATCGAACCGCCGTCTTTTTGTAAAACGGGCTCAATCACGCCACGCACGTCATTACAGGGGGCACCTGCGGAGATAATCACCGTTCCGGGAGCAATCACATCCGCGTTGGGATATTTCTGCTTCATGGACAGCGAATCTTTACCCGTTGGAATGTTGATTCCTAAACTAATCGCAAAATCAGAACAGGCTTGAACGGCCTGGTATAAACGAGCGTCTTCGCCCTTGTTCTTACAGGCCCACATCCAGTTAGCCGATAGCGAAACGCTTTTCAGACCTTCTTCAAGTGGAGCCCAGATGATGTTTGAAAGAGCTTCGGCAACCGCATTACGACTACCCGCTGCCGGATCAATCAGAGCCGAGATTGGGGCGTGACCGATGGAAGTAGCAATCCCGTCTTTACCCTGAAAATCCAGAGCCATTACCCCAACGTTATTGAGGGGTAAGTGCAGGGGACCGACATTCTGCTGTTTCGCTACGCGACCACCTACACAACGGTCTACTTTATTGGTTAACCAGTCTTTACTAGCCACCGCTTCGAGTTGAAGAACGGCCTCCAGATAGGTTTCTAATTCATTCACATCATAAGTAACGGGCTGATAGGTACGTTCTACCGTTTCGTCAACCATGATGGTTTTGGGAGCACTGCCAAACATATCAGACAGTGCCAAATCCATCGGTTTCGCGTCTTTTGTGTGAGACGCAATGGTAAAGCGATGGTCGGCGGTTACTTCACCTACGTTATACATGGGAGCCCGCTCACGTTCAGCAATGCGTTGCAGGGTTTCCACATCAGCAGAGCCAATCACTAAGCCCATCCGCTCCTGCGACTCATTACCTACAATTTCTTTCGCTGAAAGCGTAGGATCGCCCACGGGTAACTTATCCAGATCAATAGATCCGCCCGTATCTTCAATCAATTCGGACAGACAGTTCAGGTGTCCACCGGCTCCGTGATCGTGAATCGAAACGATGGGGTTGTTATCACTTTCCACCAATCCACGAACGGCATTAGCGACGCGTTTCTGCATTTCAGGGTTTGAACGCTGAATGGCGTTTAACTCAATCCCTGAACCGAATTTCCCCGTATCAGCCGAAGACACCGCCGCACCGCCTAAGCCAATGCGATAGTTATCTCCACCCATTACAACGATCTGATCGCCCTGTTGGGGCTGGTGCTTAATGGCTTGCTCGGCTTTGCCGTAGCCAATTCCACCCGCCTGCATGATTACTTTATCGTAACCCAGCGTGCGACCGTCTTCTTCGTGTTCAAAGGTTAATACCGAACCCGTAATGAGGGGTTGGCCGAATTTATTACCAAAATCGGTGGCACCGTTAGACGCTTTAATCAGAATGTCCATCGGCGTTTGGTATAACCATTTACGCTCGGCTACACCCTTCTCCCAGGGACGATCTTTTTCCAGACGAGAAAGAGCCGTCATGTAAACCGCCGTTCCCGCCAGAGGAATGGCTCCCTGACCACCGGCTAAGCGGTCACGAATTTCTCCACCCGAACCCGTAGCAGCACCGCTGAAAGGCTCAACCGTCGTTGGGAAGTTATGCGTTTCGGCTTTCAGAGAGATGACTGAGTCAAACTCTTTTACCTCGTAAAATTCGGGAACGTCGGGACGTTTCGGTGCAAACTGCTGCACGCGAGGGCCCTTCACGAACGCCACGTTATCTTTATACGCCGAAACAATACCATTAGGATTGGTTTCCGACGTTTTACGAATCAGCTTGAACAGAGAAGTAGGTTTAGCTTCACCGTCAATCACGAAAGTGCCATTGAAGATTTTGTGACGGCAGTGCTCGGAGTTAACCTGCGAAAAGCCAAATACTTCGGCATCGGTAAGCTTCCGACCTAATTTTTCTGAAAGATTATTAAGGTATTCTACCTCTTCATCACTCAGCGAAAGACCCTCCTGTTTGTTATAAGCGGCAATATCATCCAGCTCGATAATCGGTTCGGGTTCGATGTTGATGGTGAAGATTTCCTGATTGAGTTCCTCATATTTCTGAGAAACCATCGGATCAAAACCGGTGAAATCAGCCGCTACTTTCGTAAACTCTTCGATTCGGCTGATTCCCGTAATATTCATATTCTGGGTAATCTCTACAGCATTGGTACTCCAGGGGGTGATCATGGCTGCCCGCGGGCCCGTAAACACCTGATTGATCGTAGTTTCTGGCAATAAGGATGAATCTCCGAAGAGCCAGTTCAATTTAGAAATGTCCGCGTCAGTCAAAGACTGCTGGGTTTCAACCGCGTAAACAGTAACCTGATCGGCAGAAAAGAAATAAATCATGTTTGGAGTCGTAATGCTAGATAAAAGCTTAGTACTTGCTACAAAGGTAGCGTGATTCGACCGTTTTTCAGAAAAAAATCCAAGTTGAAGGAAGGAGCATGAAAAATGAGTGATTTCACACCCCTTTTCTGCTTAAAATTACATTTGCCCACCTTTCCGAACCCCAAACGCGGGCTGAAAGCGTGTTCATCTGATTGGGCAACACAAAAACTCAACGGATCATTCCGACCAAATTCTTTTTAATAGGAAGGGGTTTTCTAATAAATGGAATTTTAATAAAACAGGGAGGTCGTGAGTAAACCTTTCTTCTTTGGAGCGAGATTCCATCTCGTTCCTACTCGATAAGGCAGGTTCCTACCTGCCATGAGGCCCCAAGCATTCCCCGCAGTCACTCGGCTAGAGCCGAGTGACCACTTAGCTCTAGGCCTCTGGCCGATAGCATGCAAATCAGAAGCTGGTCAGAGAACACCTTATCCTAAACGAAATTAGGCTTGCTCCCATCGACGCTTGCCGAACAACGAAGCCAGTCCCATTCCAGAAGGTCTTTCCTTACGTTCGAGATCACAGAGAGCGGCTTCGTTTCTCGCTCATCCGGAGTGATTCCATTCGTTTCGTGATCAGTAAAGATTTCAAAACCCATGATTCGCATTAATAATGCTAACGATTAGACATTTTAAGCAGTCTTCTGAAGCCATTACCAATGATCCCAAATTTTTATTACCTGTAGCGTTCGCTTTTATATTTGTGCACCTGTACAAACCAAATATTATTAAGTCATTAGATGCCAGATATTTACGAACCTGATTACGTTAAAGAACTATTTAATCAAATGTCCGGCTCTTATGAGCGGATGAATTACATTACCTCGTTTGGGTTTTCTATTCGCTGGAGAAAACAGTTTTTACGGAAATTAGGAGCCTCTCAGGAACCCATACAAATCATTGATTTACTTTCAGGATTGGGTGAAAACTGGGAATTTCTCCATAAAAATTTCCCCAAAGCAGACATCTGGGCGTTGGACTTTTCAGAAAAAATGGTTCGGCAAAGTCAGCTGAAAAATGCCAGAAAATTTGATAATAAAATACAGATTACGTGTCAGAATATTTTGGCTAATCAATTACCCACTGGTTTTTTCGATTATGTTTCCTGTGCCTATGGTTTGAAGACCTTTAATCAGGAGCAGCTTCAAATCCTGGCCAAAGAGGTAACCCGCATTTTAAAACCAGGAGGTGTGTTTACTTTTGTAGAAGTATCAAAGCCATCCAATAAAATGCTCGCTTTGCTTTACAAATTTTACTTAGGAAAAGTTATTCCAATCCTGGGAAAACTTTTTCTGGGAAATCCCGAGGATTACCGAATGCTCTGGATTTATACTGAAAAGTTTAAAAATACTTCCTACGTAAAACAGGTATTTGAAGAGGCTGGACTGGAAGTAAGGCATGAGCCCTATTTTTTCGGTTGTGCCAGTGGTTTAAGTGGCCGAAAATGAGAAGATTTTAAATACTTTCTTTGCAATCAGCCAACGAATCTGGATTATCAGCTACTGTTAAACTTTCATCGCAAACCAAGTCTATGAAAAGATTTAGCAACAACCGGGGTTATAATTCTGTTTAGAGAAAAGCTGCCTTTGTTCATTTTACGCTCGCTTATGAAATCAACCTTTATACTAATATTCTGCCTATTGATAATGGGTGTGGCTTCAGGTCAAACCTATCCTACCACTTTTGCAAGTTTATCTCAACACAGCGTATACGTCGAAGCGGGTGGACCTGGGTTATACGGTTCTCTGAATTATGAACTACAGCTAACGGATAAGCCTAAATTTGGTCTTCGGGCAGGCCTGGGGTATTACCATCACAACGCCAAATACCTCACTATTCCATTGGGAGCCAACTACTTGTTTACGTTAGAAGAAGAAAAGTCTTACATTGAAATGGGCGTGGGCGTTACCTTTGCCCGGGCAGATGGCAAACTTCGTGGAGCCTCAACCAACCCGGATGCCGACCATTTCACGAGTTATATTCCCAGCATTGGTTACCGTCGCCACACCTATGATGAGTGGATTTGGCGGATCATGCTCACTCCTATCATCAACAATTTCGGATTAAGCCCCTGGCTGGGTGTTTCCTTCGGAAAACGATTTTAACCATATCGCACAAAAAAGGCCCATGATTGAACATGTGCCTTTTTTATTGCTTAATGTCTCCTATCGTTCCTAGCTATGCTATTATTCTTTTATTTTTTCCTGTCATTCAGAGCGTAGCGAAGAACCTTATTCCCTTTGGTGAAGTGCTTGGTCTTAAGGAAAACTAGCCTTCACACAGTCGCTCGGCTCTAGCCAAGTGGCTACTAAGCCTCTGGCCGGTAAGATGCAAACTAGTAGCGGATAAAAAAAAACCTTTCTTCAGCAAAAGATCCTTGCAATCATCGGCCAGAGGCCTACTACACTATATCGTCACTCGGCAGATAGGCTCTAACTGAGCGTTAGTGCGTTTATCCAAACCATTGTCAGTATTGAGCTTGCAGAACGACACCCTAACCGCACAGATAGTAAGTTAGAAAAACAAGTTCTTTATCCCTATTCGGAACTTTGGTACAATGATACCTTCTCTGCTAAGATAAAATCATTGTCGTTTTTATCCATAATGAGTTCTTCATTGGTTGGATCAAATGAGATATAAAATAAATTTTCATTTTTAAAAAATTTATATATTTCAATAGTTGAGAAAGAACTATCAGCTAAATAATAGAACCCATATTCTTTGATTGCTTCAAATTCAAGATAAATAGATTTGTACTTTTTTGAATACATTAATGTTATATCTAAACCAATAAATAAAATATTGCTCTTAATTTGTATACTAATTTTTTTGATAGTACCACTTATCAAACTCTCCTTATCCGATAAGAAAGAAATAACCTCTTCATTTTTTGCTAATAATTTCATACTCTATTGATTATGAGTTAAAGTCTTTCTCCAGGTCGTTGGTATAAAGCATAACCATCTACAAATTCATAATTTATGCTACCTGCTGCATTATACATTCATCTTTCCCAAAATGCAACCATCTATGTTAGAAAAGCTGAAAAACATACTGCCATTTGACGATAAGCAGTGGAATCAGTATGCGAGTTATTTCAAAAGAATACAGGTTCCTGCGAAAACGGTGTTGATACAGGAGGGCGAAATCTCAAAAAAGGCGTTTTTCATTGAAAAAGGATGCATTAGGGTCTGGTTTAACAACGATGGAAAAGACATAACCTTTCAGTTTTTTTTCGAGAATGAAAGAGTATCATCCGTAGAAAGCTTCAAGAAGAATATTCCAAGTATTGTAACCTTGGAAACCATAGAGCCCAGCACTTTATGGGTCATCGATAAGCAAGATATGGATCAAATCATGCGTGACGGCTTTGAAATCCCTAAAGTACGTGAAAAGCTCATCGATACCTTATTTGACCGGAATATCCATTACATGAAACATTGCCTCTCCTTCATAAGAGACACACCGCAGCAACGCTATCTTCATCTTCTAGAAACCCAACCCCAAATCATTCAGCGTATCCCGCAACATTACATTGCTTCTTACCTGGGGATTACTACTGTCCATTTAAGTCGGGTAAAAAGTAAGCTGCTGAAAGGAAAATAGCAGGTCTGAATTTGATAACATATGTTATCGCTTGCCTGATAGGCCTCCGAATAGTTTTGCATTGTACTCAATGACAATGTAAAATGAAGTCTCAAAAAATAATTTACTGGATATCGACGGGTCTTTTTGCGGTCTGGATGTTGGCAAACGCTAAGGCGTATTTAACTTCCGAAGAAGCAAAAAGACTTTGCGTTCATTTTGGCTTTCCCGATTACTTCCGGGTAGAATTGGCTATTGCCAAGATTTTAGGAACGGCAGCTTTGTTGCTTCCTGTAGTTAGGAATAACCCGAAAGAATGGGCTTACGCAGGTTTTTTCATCACGGTTGTCTCGGGGTTCATTGCCCATCTTGCCTCAGGCGATTCGCTGATCTCATCTTCTTCTGCATTACTGGCATTGGCCCTCTTACTCACTTCGTACTTCACTTACCATCATTTAAACCAATAAAATGAAAGCAGCAGTAATTTTCCAGCAGGGCGAAATGCCCCAATACGCCGATTTTCCAGAACCAGGCGTAAAAAATGACGACGAGTTAGTAATCTCTGTAAAAGCAGCAGCCATCAAAAATTTCGACAAAGGCAGGGTAAAAGGCACTCATTACTCAGCCGAAGCCGAAAGACAGAACGCGATAGTAATTGGCGGCGATGGGGTCGGTTTGCTGGCAGACGGCACCAGAGTCTATGCTTTGGGCGAAGGTATGATGGCAGAAAAAGCCATTGTTGATAAAAGAAAAATAGTAAAGGTACCCGATGGAATGGATGACGCTTCGGCTTGTGCCTTACCTAATGCGGTTGCGGGCTCGGCAATGGCTCTTCGTTTCAGAGCAGCTATAAAACCAGGCGAAACCGTTTTAATCAACGGAGCAACGGGATTTACCGGTAAAATTGCCATTCAGGTGGCCAAGCATTACGGAGCGAAAAAAGTAATCGTTACGGGCAGAAATCAGGCCTCGCTCCAATCCTTAGTAGCATTAGGGGCCGGCGAAACGGTTTTGACGACACAAACCGATGAAGCGTTTATCACCCAGCTGAAAGCCATACACAATAATACGCCCATAGATATCATCCTGGATTATTTGTGGGGCCACACGGCTGAACTTTTACTTGCGTCTCTAAAAGGAAATGGCTCCTTTACCCACAAGACCAGATTTATTTCCATCGGTTCGGTAACAGGCGACAAAATTCAGTTATCAGCAGAGAATTTACGCAGTGTGGATCTTCAGCTTTCAGGATCAGGTTTAGGAAGCTGGACAAGAGATGAAATGAAGCTGTTATTTACAGAAATACTTCCAGAAATGTTTCAACTGGCAGCTGATAACCAGCTCAAAGTAGAGACCATAGAAGTGAAGTTATCGGACATTGAAAAATTGTGGGAAATGGAGGTGTCAGATGGGAAACGTTTGGTTGTTACCATTTAATTAGTTGATAGTTTTTGGTTGTTAGTCGATCGTTTGATAGTCAACGTTTTACAGCCGAACCAGTATAGTAGTATGCTAGCAAAATCGCTCCGCCGTTGTTGGTGACACTTTTTCAAACACCAACAACGGCATAACACCTTCTATGTCTTACGATCCAACAACATCTAAGAGCTTATTACCAAAGCTTCACCAACGTTCTTCCTTCCGTTTGGCCTGCTAACATTTGGTCTATTTGCTCCGGCAGCTCCTCCAGCGTTAATTGTTTAGTAAAGCTCACTAGCTGTTCGGGTTTCCATTCGTTGGCTAGTAAGTTCCAAACCCGTTGCCGGACTAGCATGGATGCCTGAACCGAATCCACGCCTAATAAGCTCACGCCATTAAGGATAAAAGGGAAAACCGTCAGGTTTAAATCACCGGATTGAGCCATTCCGCAGGCAGCCACTACGCCATTATACTGAAGTGAGCGTACCAGCGTGGTTAATACACTTCCACCAACGGTATCAATGGCACCCGCAAAACGAGGTTTCAGCAAAGCCCGTTTACTTTCGTCCGTGAATTCCTGCCGATCCAACCACTCCGTTCCGTTTAATTGTTGTTGTAAATCAGTATTTTTCTTGCCTGAAATACCTACGGTCTGGTAGCCCAGCTTACTTAACAGTTGCAGACTGATACTTCCTACGCCACCCGTCGCTCCACTTACGGCGATTGGGCCATCGGAAGGCTTAATTCCAGCCTGAACAAGTTTGTCAACGCAAAGTCCGGCAGTAAAGCCCGCCGTTCCCAAAGCCATGGCTTCCTGAGGTTGTAAGTTTGGGGGTAAGGCTACTATCCACTCGCCCGGAACCCGGATGTACTGTCCGTACCCGCCCCAGGTATTCATTCCCAAATCAAAACCAGTTACTAAAACCTGATCTCCTTTTTTCCAGAGCTTTCCTGAAGATTCCTCTACCACGCCTACCGCATCAATGCCCGGAACGTGCGGAAAAGTACGGGTAACTCCCTTATTACCAGTCGCGGACAGGGCATCTTTATAGTTTAAAGAAGAATACGTTACCCGAATCAAGGTATCGTGATCAGGTAAGGAGCTTAGCGGTACTTGCTGAACTTGTTTCAAAAACTGGCCGTTTTCTTCCCTGATGAGTAGAGCTTTGAATGTATTTTCCATGAGCGTATGTCTGGTAATGAAGCCGAAACCTAGAAAAATCCGTTCTTGCAAGCAAGTTATTCCTCAGACTAGCCCTGATTACCTGCCTTTCTCTTATGCCAAGTAAGGAAAATCAATTAAGGAATGATTACGTATAAACAAAAGCCCGACTCGCGACTGGCAGGCGTAATTGATCACTTTTACGCCGTTCAGATTCCGATCCATTCAGAACCTATCATTCAGCATTTATCTCCCAATCTGGAGTTAATGCTGGTATTTAATTTCGGTGATCCCATCCGTTATTCCTTTGGGAATAAGGCATTAATAGAGCATTCATTTAGCCAGGTTACCCTGATTGGCCCCCTTCGACAAATGCTGAATTATGAACTAAAACCTGGTGATGATCTACTGGTTATTGGGTTTACGCTGGATGGATTTTTTCGCTTTTTATCCCTTGAAAAAATTACTATTGAAAGCTTAACCGAAAGCGAATCCGTTTTAGCTTTTCCGAGTTTGAATGCTCTCTACCTTTCGCTAGCGGATATTCCTGATTTTGACCCACGCGTAGCCTATCTTACCTCGCATATTTTACGCGAATTAAGTCCTTCGGAGGATGCAGCTTCAACGCTATTGGAACATGCTTCCCTGTTTCATCAAGACGTACTGAATCCCGTTAAGGTCATGGCCGATCAGCATTCACTTTCGGAGCGAACGGTTCAGTTACGTTTTAAGAAATACGTAGGCTATTCACCCAAAGAACTGCTTCGTTTTCTGCGATTCAAAAAAGTGATTCAACAGGTAATCAATCAACCCGATACCCCCTGGTTTGATCTCATCGAAGCGTTCGGGTATCATGACCAGAGTCATTTCATTAAAGACTTTAAACAGTATACGGGCCTGAGTCCAAAGGAGTTTCGCAAACTTCAGGAGAACGGCAATTTCTGTATTAGTTTTCCTGATCGACTCTATTAGAAAGCTTATTAATTCGTAATTACACTGCCCAGCCCTGTACTGAAAGACTTTAGCCGAGCATAGGCCGCTGACGTATTTTCTTTTTTATCAAACTGCAAATGAAGCTCTCCTTTGGAGGCTTCAATCCTGAATTTAGTGTGATCTGGCAGTGTTACTGCATAAGTAACGTCCGAAGAATTCAATGGGATTACCTGAACTGGTTTATAATAATCATTGACGTATTCCCTAACCTTCGCGGTTCGGGAATTGTCAAATTTTGCATCTAGTTTGTAACTAGTATCGTTTTCAATAACTGAAATTTTCGTTTCGTTAGAGCACGAAGAAAGGGCCGTCACGCCCACCAGTACTAAGATTGAAAGTGATTTCATAGATATATTGCATTACAAGGTACTATGTAATATAAATATACTTAATTACTTGATTGCTAATTTATTTACAAACGGTTATTATCCATCGATAAACGGAACTAGTACTTATAAAAGTAAAAAGCCTGGGCTAATAAATAACCCAGGCTTTTCCAGAAATGCCATTCTTATAGTTTTGGCTCCCAGCCTTTTTCGTAGTCCCGACTCCAAAGTTTCATGGCTTCTTTGTCCTGAATACGGCCATTTTTCGAATCCACTTTGAAAGATTTGTTGGTACGGTAGGCAATGTTAGCTAAGTGACAGAGTAAAGTACTTTTCGCTCCTTCGTCGATGGGTGAATTTTGTTTGGCTTTTCCCCGAATGGCTTCGAAGAAGTTAACCATATGGCCCGTTGTCATGTCGCCACCACCTCCTAATGCCGTACCCGCTTCAGAACCTTTGGCCTTGCTGTCTTTCAGCAATTTACCTTCGCGACTGTATAACTTATAGCCATCCCGATCTACGTATACACTACCCGTAGAGCCATAGATGATCGTTCCGCGATCAGTACCGTACGTTTTATACCCGCTGCGGCTTTTTCCATCCCACTTGATGATTTTATTACCACCAAATTTGAAAGTTGCATCCATCGTATCATATACCGCCCAACCATCGTCCAGGAAATGACGTTTGGCCGCCTCTACCTCTACAAATTCCGGGTATTCAACCTGCAAGGCCCAACGGGCTATGTCCAGTTCGTGGGTAGCGTTATTACCACTTTCTGCCGTACCGTACGTCCAACCGTACCAGTGCCAGTTATAGTCCCAGGTGTCGTGTGTATAGTCCGTGCGAGGAGCGGGCCCCTGAAATAAATCCCAGTCTAAGCCTTCTGGAATCGGTGCTTTCTTCGGAATGGGCACTTCCCCGCGAGTGGCTGAGTAAAAAGCCACCGCTTTATAAGGGGTTCCAATCGCTCCGTTATGAATTTGATGAATAATATCGATGGTTTCAGGAGACGAACGCTGCTGATTACCCATCTGAATTACCTTGTTATACTTCTTCTGAAAAGCAACCAGTAACTCGCCTTCATGGGGGTTATGACTGCAAGGTTTCTCCACATACACATGTTTACCCGCCTGAACGGCCATCCAGGTTCCCGGAGCATGCCAGTGGTCGGGCGTAGCATTGATTAATACGTCGATATTCTTGTCTTCAATCACTTTCCGAATATCATTTTCCAGCTTTGGGGTGTAATCAATGTGTTTGGAAAATTGCTTCACGGCGGATTCCCGCTGCTTTTTCATCACGTCACAAAGCGTAATGAGTTGCACATTACTGTCTTTACGGGCAATGGGATCAAAATAAGCTCCCAGTCGACGACCTAAACCGGCAATTGCCAGATTTAAACGGTCATTAGCACCTATAATGCGGGAATAACTTTTGGCAGACATGCCCTGGGCCAGACCACCGAAAGTGATACCAGCGGTTCCTAGTGCGGCTTTGACAATAAAATCTCTCCGTGATTTTTGCATGGAAATAGAAGGTTAATAGAGGCGTTTTCAGTAAGAAGTAAGTCATTATTTTCATTAAAGCTACTTCTTCTCTGAGTCATGTATTCTTTGCAAACTTTTCAGTATAAAGAATTCATGATTCAATTTATACCCAAACATTCCTAAAATTATCCTAAAAGTGAGATTTAAATAAAAGTGAGTTAACCTCTCCCTCCGTTCGAGCGAGCCGTGGGAAGAAGCCTTATTTCCGACCTGTCGTCCAGAGCGAAGCGAAGGATCTTTTGGGTTTTATTAACTTATCTCGGTCATGAGGAAACTTTAGCCGTGCCGTTTTACAGAAGGTCTTTCTTCGTTCGAGAGGACAGGTGAGGACAGTAGCTGCGAAGAAACGTCTTCTGGTTTTGAAAGGATAAAGACGCGACTTCCTCGTGGTTGGTGAGACACCAACCACGGCATAAATAGCAACCCTGTCCCCGGTTTCATCCCGGGAAGCAACCAAGTCAGCTCCTCCGCTTCGCTCTCGATGACAGATGGCAGCATAAATTCTCACCCTACGGTTCTCCCGAAGTGGAGAGGCTTACTTCTTTTTCACGCCATGGCTGGTGTCTCACCAGCCATATGTACGCAAATCGTGGTAGGTGAGACACCAACCACGGTTTGGAGAGGCTTACTTCTTTTTAACCAATCTCTTCACTATCACTTCATTTCCACCATCTTCTTCGCGGCTTTCATGTCTTCCATATTGCCTCTAATTCTCATGTTTAACTTGCTGTTTTTGAGCATATCGTTATCTGATATTATCTGCGAACGAAGATGGACGGTGAAAGGGAATTTTTTACCCTGAAACAGCATTTGTGTTCCTGCACTAATCATTTTTCCGAGTTCCACCTGCACCGGAATCTGGTACACTTTATCACTTTTGGCAGGAACACGGGTAACTCCCGGTGATTGACCATTGATTGTAGTTTTTTCTTTACCCAGGTCGATGGAATACCTCATGTTTTTAAACTGAATGGCGAAGTCATTTTTATTAATAAACCGAAGGTCTACATTCAGTTCAGATTTTTTGAGCTTGAATTTTTCCAGGTCAATGCCTACTACTTCAATTTCTGGAAGGTGATACAAAGGCAATCGTTTTTCCATTTCGATTCGAAGTGTATCGTGACCCAGCACTGGTTTCGCCAGTTTTAAGAAGACTTCAAACTGGTATAAAGCACTATCCTGACCCGCCGCTTCTCCTCTTTTTGCCACTTTAGAAAACGTATCAATCTTTAACTCCGTAGGAATATCAATCGTAACGCTGTCTCTGGGCTCAATCTTGAGCGGCTTCATGTAATCGCTTTCGATAATCTGAACCCCATCCACTTTTACCTGATAAACAAAATTTTCAATATCCATTCCCAAGGGTAAGGGATTGTCAATCAGCATTTTCATGGACATTTCCATCGTAGAATCGGTAATGGACGAAATTTCCGCCAAACTCATTTCTACGCGTGGCTTCAGACCAGAGACCGGATTCGCATTTTTACGTTCGTATCGCTTGAATAGAAACCAACCTGTTCCAGCCAGAATGATAAGAATTACCAGGGTAATAAAAACCTTTTTCATAAGGGTGTGTCTAAAAATAAGCCACAAAGCCTTAGAAAAGCATGCCTAGGGCAGGCTGGGCAAGGTCTGAATCATTTCCTTCAACCGGGGAGTCAGGTGTTCAGGATGGTAGGCAATGGCGTATTCAATTTCTAAAGGATGCTGATCTGCGTCCCACTGAATGTTTTTAACGAGAATGTCAGGGTAACGAGTCCAGTCGAAGAGGATGGGTACCAGAGCAATTCCCTGGTTCATACTTACCAGTTCACCCACTAAGTCCAGCGAAGAAACTTCCTGAGTTATAGAGGCTTTACGGTTAATTCCTGCTTGCTGAAAAATGGATTCTACCTGCGTATAAAAAGGATGAAGTGTAGCCGGAATTTCAATCCATTTTTCCTTTTTGAGCGAATTCAAATGAAGTTCAGAATCAGACGCAAGCCGATGGTTTTTAGGTAAAATCACACAAAGATGCCCTTTTCGATACACGTGTCCCTGCAAAGCATCCAGCCGAAGAGGCCAAAGGGTCATTCCTAATTGAATGGTCCCTTCCACCAGAGCCTCCTGTACGCTTATGTAGGTCGGTAACTCGACGAGCTGGATGTTCACTTCGGGAAAATGTTCGGAAAAGAGGGTTAGTATCTCCACTATCCGTTCGCGAAGTAACATTTTGTAGATACCCAACTTGACAAGCGTTCCTTTATGGGCCGTTTGACGAGTTGACTCTACTGCCCGTTGAGACGCCCGAATTACTTTATGAGCTTCATTGAGAAACACCTGTCCGGCGGGGGTCAATTCTGCCCTACGGAATTGCTTACGTCGGGTCGAGTCGAACAGCTCTACTCCCAGCTCACTTTCCAGCAATTGAATCTGCTGACTTAGTGCGGGTTGTGATACGAAAAGATTCTGAGCAGCTTTGCCAAAATGCAATTCTTTCGCGACTTCAATAAAATACCTTAGCTGACGTAATTCCACGAATACAGGCGTTCATAGGGATAATGCCCTACGAAGGTACTGGATTTGATTTTCAGGAACCGCTTACAGGCTGAAGATTTCTCCGGGCTAGTTTCGGAGAGATTAATAAAAAGTAACCTAAGGTCGAAGAAAGGGCCATTCCTACCACCATCGGCAGGGCGGTACCATTATGGAAGTAACTCACCAGACCCGAAGCCGCCGCCCCGATTAACATCTGAATACAACCTAATAACGCCGAGGCACTACCCGCGTAACGTTTGAAGGGAAACAAGGCCGTCGCGGCTGCATTGGGGCTAATAAATCCGTGGAAGAACAGATATATGAACATAATACTTAACAAACCCATGGCATTGAACAGGTTCAGCACGGTACCCATGATCAGTAACAGGGCCGTGATCCACTGAAATGCACTGATCTTCTTCAGGATCTCTTCACTTTTGGCACGTTTCAACCAAAAACGGTTCACCTGACTTCCCAGTATCATCCCGCAGGCATTAAATCCAAAAGCCCAGCCGTATTCGGTTTGAGAAAGGTTATGCAATTTCATGAACACAAAAGGCGAACCCGCAATGTAAGAAAACATGCTTCCCGAAGCCATACCCGCTACCAGGGAGTGAATGGAGAAAATCGGTTCTTTTAACACCGTTCCATAATCCTTTAAAATACGGGCAGGTTTTAGGGAAATACTGGGATCAGCGGGTTTACTTTCGGGTAAATAGCGAAGCACCAGCATAATCAACGTGACTCCAACCAAAGCCAGAAATCCGAATATATACCGCCAGCCAGCTACTTCTGAGATATAACCGCCAATGGTGGGTGCGATGATGGGAGAAACGCCCATAATCAGCATCAGAGTAGATAAAACGCCCGCCATTTCCTGCGGAGTAAACAAATCTCTAACCACCGCCCGACTCGCTACCATCCCTACGCAACCCCCTAAGGCCAGCAGAAAACGAATGGCAATCAGCCAGTTCACACTTTGTACACTGGCACAGGCTATAGCGGCAAGCACGTATAAGCTTAATCCAATCAACAGGGGTTTCTTTCTACCAAAGCGATCCAGTAAGGGACCGCACAGAGCCTGACCTAAAGAAATACCAATGAAAAAACTGGTTAGTGAATAGGCGACATAACTAATATCGGTCTGAAGATCCCGGGAAATAACGGTAAAGGCTGGTAAATAAGTATCAATTGAAAATGGAGCAACCGCAGTTAGTAATCCAAGTGTAATAATAAGTCCCTGCTTCTGTTTCATCGTTTCTAATTGTCTTATTTCCAGATTTAAATACAAAATTCGCTATATCTATTATCTTTTTCCAATATCTATTACTTATATTTTAATAAGATAAAATTATTGGAGGTAGTCTAAAACATAGGATTGTTGAACCTATGCTTAGAACTTGTATAGGATTTGAGATAACCTTTTCTGATTGAAGGTACCGTAAGTATCTTCGCTCTGGCTAACAGGCTCGGAGCATAACGGCAGGTGGGAACCTGCCTTATGAGTAGGAACGAGATGGAATCTCGCTCCAGTCGTGATCATCCGCATTTCCAACGCGGACTAACGGAGTTTCCTAGGGCCAAGCAACCTGTCAAAATCTATAAGGTCCTTCGCTTCGCTTGGGATGACAGATCTGGGGATAAATGACCACCTCCTAACTATTCTCCGCAGTCGCTCGGCTCTGCCGAGTGACCACATAACTGTAGGCCTCTGGCCGTCTCAGGCAAAGAAATACTACCAGAAAGCGAAAGGCTTGTCTAACCTAAACTGTTTTGGCTCCTATCGGCCAGAGGCCTGGACTCCATTTTGTCACTCGGCAGAGCCGAGCGACTGCGGGGGTAAAGCTTACTTTCAGTCTCTGTATTTTATTGAAAATGTCCTTCTTGAACCACTACTTTGGATCAGCAACAAAAAAAGCTGACCTAGATAGATCAGCTTTTCTTTGAAGTAATGCTCTATTTTACTAACTCAATACGCCAGTAGGGTCTTTCATCGCTAATTCAGAAGCGGCTTCTTTGTCGAGGAACCACATCAGAAAACCGTTGGACGGAACGATGAGCTGAGCCGGATATTCGGCAATATTAATGGGATCTTCAATGACATGCCGCACGGCTTCTGCTTTTCCTTTACCGTACACCAGAAAAGCCGTACGGCTCGCCTGATTAATTAAAGGAAACGTGAATGAAATGCGATACACTTTTTCTTCGGGCAGGAATACAGATTTTACTGATACACTATCGTCTTCCAAAATATCCGTATGGGGAAATAAAGAAGCCGTATGAGAGTTATCCCCCAAACCCAGTAGTATTAAATCAAAGCTGATTTTTTCTCCGTTAAAGAACTTCTCAATCGTCTGGGTATAAGCCGCAGCGGCAGCCGCTGGTTCCAGACTAGTATCCACGGCGTAAACCTGGCTGGGATGAATCGCTAATGGCGTGAAGAGTGTTTTCTTCGCCATTAAGTAATTACTATCGGCATGATCCTGAGGAACATAACGCTCATCGCCAAAAAAGAAATGAACCTTTTTCCAGTCTAAGGCCATTGCGTACTTTGAGGCCAGAATTTCATACACCTTTTTGGGAGAGCTTCCACCCGACAGGGCCACGGAAAAACTTCCTTTTTTGTCAATGTTCCGAACCGCCGTATCGACAAAATACCGGGCGGTGTTTTCCAGGGTTTCCTCTACGGTATCACCAATCGTAATTTTCATAAGGGTGTTCTAATATGCAATGGTTTACAGGCATTTAATCGCTTCATACCGGTGTAGCCCATTAGTTGCTAACCATATTCACAGTAACCATAGAATACGAAAATTCGTATTCTATGGTTTTAACAATCAGACAGCCTTTACTGTTTCTTTGTTTTCAACGGAAGAGAAAACCAGTGAAATCCATCACGAGCAATGAGTGCTTCAGCAGACTCAGGGCCCCAGGAATCAGCAGCGTAATTCGGGAAGCTCAGACTAGGTTTAGAAGCCCAGGTATTCAATACCGGCATCAATAAATCCCAGGCCGCTTCTACCTGATCGCCACGCATGAAGAGCGTTTGATCGCCCAGCATGGTGTCGAGTAATAACGTCTCGTACGCCTCGGGTGTCTGGTGCGTATACGTACCCTGATAGTCGAATACCATGTCTACCGTGTTCAGTACCATATCCAGCCCAGGGCGTTTCGCCTGCACTTGCAAACGGATGCTCATTTCAGGTTGAATACTGATAATCAGACGGTTTTGTGGAAGACTGTCTTTGATGCCCGAAGGAAAAATATCGTGAGGTACTTCCTTAAACTGAATCGAAATTACCGAAGCTGACTGGTGCATGCGTTTACCCGTTCTGAGGTAGAAAGGTACACCTTGCCAACGCCAGTTATCTACAAAAAACTTGATGGCCGCAAAGGTTTCCGTATTCGAGTTTTCCTCTACTTTAGGCTCTTCACGGTATCCGTTTACTTCTTTTCCTTCCATCCAGCCACCGCCGTATTGACCACGTACAGCCGACAAACGAACGTCTTCTGCCGAGAAACGACGCATGGCTTTCAGCACGTCTACTTTACGGTTACGAACTTCATCGGCATTGAAACTAACGGGGGGTTCCATTGCCACGAGGCAGAGTAACTGTAACAGGTGATTCTGAATCATATCCCGCAGAGCACCCGCTCCGTCGTAATAATCGCCACGTTCCCCTACCCCCAACTGTTCCGTTACCGAAATCTGAACGTGTTCGATGTGATTACGATTCCAGAGTGGTTCAAGAATGGAGTTCGCAAAGCGGAACGCCATGATGTTTTGTACCGTCTCCTTACCTAAGTAATGGTCAATGCGGTAAATCTGCTTCTCCTGGAAGATGCTCGCCAGCAGGTCATTTAGCTTCTTAGACGACTCCAGATCATGCCCGAATGGTTTTTCAATCACAATTCGAACGCGTTCAGTATCTGAAGCCAAACCTGCTTTGGAAATGTTTTCGGCAATGATAGGGAAGAAATTAGGCGAAACTGCCAGGTAATAAATTACATTGGCTTTCTCGCCCCAGGCTTGCTGGTATTCGTCAATCCGGCTACTGAATTCCTGATAGGTTTCTTCGGCATTCAGATCTGAAACCTGATAGACTACGTGTTTGGAAAACTCCGCCCATTTTTCTGGAGAAGCTTTTCCGCTACGGGAAAACGAATTAATTCCTTCAAGAATTTTATCGTTGAAAACCTTATCCGTCAGTTTAGTACGACCCGTGCCAATAATGGCAAATTGCTCGGGCAGGTACCCGTCCAGATACAGATTATATAATGCGGGGGCCAGTTTCCGGGAGTTCAAATCACCCGTACCACCAAATATCACAAAGATGGTTGGCCTTGTAGTTGATTCCATGGGGTTAATAGATAAAAGGTTTGACTTTTACGGACCGACAGTTAATGCCGCCGAGTTATTAATAAAAACAGACACAATCCCCTAATCCGTCTGAGTTTATTATTCTTTTGTCTGAGCTATCCTAGACCAGGTTTACGTCTTCCTTACTTACCCATTCAGTATGGAAAACACCCTCCTTGCCAATAAGCTCGTAGGTGTGTGCTCCGAAGTAATCCCGCTGGGCCTGAATCAGGTTGGAAGGCAGGCGTTTGGTGCGGAAGGCATCAAAGTAACTGATGGCTGAAGTATAAGCCGGAGCGGCAATACCGCTCTGAATTGCAGCCGTTACAACGGTACGCGTACCCGGAAGAGCGGCAATGATTTGTTGCTTAACGTTTTCGTCCAGTAGCAAATGCTCCAGCTCAGGATTTTTCTCGTAAGCGTTGGTAATATCCGTCAGGAATTCGGAACGGATAATACACCCACCCCGCCAGATTTGAGCAATAGCGGCCAGATTGAGGTTGTATCCGTAAGCAATCGAAGATTTGTACAGCATGTGCATCCCTTGAGCATAGGTAATTACCATGCTCGCAAAAAACGCCTGCTCTAGTGCATCAATGAATTCTTCTTTGACAGCATCAATTCCGTGAGCCTGAGTGCTGTACAGGTCCGAAGCCTGTTCGCGGAGTTTTTTATACTTCGACAAATCGCGTTGTTCAACGGCGGTATCAATCGTAGCAATGGGTACTTCCAGATCCATAGAAGCCTGGGAAGTCCACTTACCCGTACCTTTGGCTTTTGCTTCGTCCTTGATGTCGTCGAGTAACTCGCGATCCGTTCCTGGAATTTTATACGCAAAAATATCTTTGGTAATGTCAATCAGGAATGACTTCAGACGGCCTTCGTTCCACTTGGCAAAAATCTGTCCGATCGCCTCATTTTCAAGCTTCAGGCCGTTTTTCAGTAACCCGTAGGTTTCTGCAATTAACTGCATGATCCCGTATTCAATCCCGTTGTGAACCATTTTCACGAAGTGACCGGAAGCTCCGGGGCCAATGTACGTTACGCAAGGAACGCCGTCTACCTTCGCCGCAATGGCTTCGAAAACGGACTTCATAACTTCATAGGCATGCTTATCGCCACCGGGCATCATACTAGGACCGCGACGGGCACCAGATTCGCCCCCCGAAATACCCATTCCAAAGAAATGGATTCCTTTGGTTTGCAGGTAATCTACCCGGCGATTAGTATCCGTGAAATGCGAGTTACCTGAGTCAATCAGAATATCGCCTTCTGAAAGTAGAGGCGTAATGTTTTCAATAACGCTATCTACAGCCTTACCTGCTGGAACCAGCATGATAATCGTACGGGGGATCGTCAGGCTTTGTACGAATTCAGGCAGGGTTACGAAACCCTTCACTTTTTTGCCTTCGCCTTCTTTTTCCAGAAGGTCGGCTTTGGATTGATCGGTATCATGACCCGCTACAGACACGCCATGATCCGCCATATTTAACAGGAGGTTACGGCCCATCGTACCCAGACCGATCATCCCCATAGTATACTGCTCAGTGCTCATGAGTTTGAGTTTTGAGTTTAGGGTTTTGAGTTACGTGTTTGGGGTTTTGAGTTCGGGTTGTTAAATGTCTCCCAAACCCAACAGGAATGAGAACAATAACCCAAAACTCTAAACCCTAAACGCCAAACACATAACTTAAAACAGATTTAGAAAGAAGCCACTTTGTCGGCGATGGCTTTGAGGAGTTTTTGGTAAGGTGCGATGAATTTTTCGATACCCTCTTCTTCGAGTTTCATTGTAATTTCATCGAGGTTGATTCCTAAATCTTTCAGAGAATCAAGGGTTTGCGTTGCCTCATCCAGACCACTTTCCAGAGTAGATGCCGCATTACCATGATCGCGGAAAGCCACCAGCGTTTCCATCGGAACGGTATCAACCGTGTTAGGACCAATCAGGGCTTCTACGTAATACGTATCCGCGATAGCAGGATCTTTGCTGCTCGTGCTTGCCCATAACAGACGCTGAGGTTTCGCTCCTTTTTCTTCTAATTTCTTGAAGCGTTCGCTAGAGAAAATTTCTTTGTAGATTTCGTACGATTTCTTCGCTGAAGCAACGGCTACTTTCGCTTTCAGGTCGCTGCCTTCGGGTAATTTAGGATCAACGGCTACATCAATACGGCTCAGGAAGAAACTAGCTACCGAAGAAATATGATCTATAGGCTGACCAGCGGCCAGACGATCTTCCAATCCATCGATATATGCATTTGCAACGGCAGCGTAACGATCCAGGCTAAACAGCAGGGTAACGTTAATGTTAATACCTTCGCTGATGGCTTTGCGTATCGCAGGAAGACCTTCGGCTGTTCCTGGAATCTTGATCATTACGTTTTTACGATCTACCCGCTCCCAAAGATCCAGAGCCTGCTCAATCGTTCCTTCGGTATCACGAGCCAGTTCGGGAGAAACCTCCAGACTCACGTATCCGTCCGCACCTACAACTTTATCATTATAAACACCATCAAACAAGTCCGCAGCGTCCTGAATATCCTTGATTGCTAAGGCATAAAAAATATCTTCTTCGCTCTGGCCCACCAGCTCTTTCATTTGCTCATCATACTCGGAGCTGCCGCTGATGGCTTTTTCAAAAATGGCCGGATTGGAAGTAATACCCCGAACGCCATCTTCGTCAATTAATTTTTGTAATTCGCCAGATTTAATAAATTTCCGTTCAATGAAATCGAGCCAGATGCTCTGTCCGTGTTCATAAATTGCTTTTACACGATTGGTTGCCATAGGTGATAGTAACTGTTTAAATGAAAACTAAACGATATGTTCTAAAGAGTGAACCTTTTGAAGACGACGAAGGTGCCGCTCGGCCCCAGAAAATTTTGCATTTAAGAATGCATCGACATATTCCTGAGCTGCCATAAAGCCCGTAATGCGGCCTCCCAGGCATAAAAGATTGAGGTCGTCGTCCTCAACGCCCTGATGAGCCGAAAAATGATCATTAATTAAAGCCGCCCGAACGCCCGCGATTTTATTAGCCACTACGGAAGCTCCCACGCCACTACCGCAAACGGCAATACCCCGATCTACTTCCTGATTAGCAATTGCTTTGCCTAGGGGAATAACAAAATCAGGGTAATCATCCTGCGTGTCGAGCGAATGGGCTCCGAAATCAACTACTTCATATCCTTTCGCCAGCAAAAACTGGTAAAGGGTTTGTTTGAGGTCGTACCCTCCATGATCGGCTGCAATTCCTATTTTCATAGCGGTGTTAGTTAAAGAAAAGGCTGATACGTTGTGTACCAGCCCCCTCGTTCCTTACTTATTCAGCAAGGCCTTAGCCCGGCTTACAACATTATCAACGGTAAATCCAAACTCCTTAAAAAGATCTTTTGCCGGTGCGGACTCGCCAAAGGTAGTCATAGCAATGACATCTCCCTCATCGGAGACGTATTTATGCCAACCTACGGGTGAGGCGGCCTCTACCGCGAGTCGTTTTTTCAGAGATTTAGGCAAAACACTTTCTTTATAAGCCTCGTCCTGTTTCTCAAAAAACTCCCAGCAAGGCATACTCACTACCCGTGCCTGAATCGATTCTTCGGCTAATTTTTGCTGAGCTTCCAAAATTAAGGAAACTTCTGAACCCGTTGCTAATAAAATCACATCTGGTTCGCCTTCCGAATCAGAAAGGATGTAAGCTCCTTTACTCAGGTTCTCCGCCTTAGCGTATTTATTCTGATCTAAAATAGGAATATCCTGACGGGTCAAAACAATAATTACCGGTCCTGTGGTATGCTCGATGGCCGCTTTCCAGGCCTGAGCTGTTTCGTTGGCATCGGCTGGACGGATAACCACGATATTAGGCATCGCCCGTAAGGCAATCAATTGCTCAACCGGCTGGTGCGTAGTCCCATCTTCTCCCAAACCGATACTGTCGTGCGTATACACCAGTATGGTTCGTATTTTCATAATAGCCGCCATCCGAATGGGAGGACGCATGTATTCCGAGAAAATCAGGAAAGTAGCCCCGTACGGAATAATGCCTTTCGTCATGGCCATGCCATTCAAAATCGCCCCCATCGAATGCTCCCGAACGCCGAAATGGAAGTTTCGTCCCGAACGATCTTCCGCCGAAAAGGATGGATAATCCTTTAGCATAGTATCCGTAGACGGGGCAAGATCGGCAGCTCCACCCGTCAAACTAGGCAAGATCGGAGCCAGTGCATTTAACACCTTACCCGAAGCTTTACGAGTGGCCATTTTACCCTCTTCCGCACTAAACGTCGGGATAGCATCCTGCCAGTTTTCGGGTAATTTCAGCGTGCGTTCCTGTTCATACTGAGCAGCTAAATCGGGATATTTTTCTTTGTAGGCAGCAAACAACTCGTCCCAGCTTTTCTCTAAGTCTTCACCTTTGGCTCCGATGCTGCGGTAATAGTCAAGCACTTCATCGGGAACGTAGAATGATTTTTCCGGATCGAAGCCAAAATTCTGCTTCACTAATTTTACTTCCTCTTCTCCCAGCGGTGATCCGTGCGAACCGGCCGTATTTACCTTATTCGGACTTCCGTAGGCGATCTGCGTACGAACTTTAATGAGCGAAGGTCGCTCAGTTTCATTTTTGGCATTCTCCACGGCCTGAGAAATGGCCTGAATATCATTTCCATCTTCTATAGACTGTACATGCCAGCCATAGGCTTCGAAACGCTTGGCCACGTCTTCGTCAAAGGTCATCGCCGTATTCCCTTCAATCGAAATATTATTGTCGTCGTAGAGGTAAATCAAATTACCTAACTTCAGATGCCCAGCGATGGAAGCGGCTTCGGAGGTTACCCCTTCCATTAAATCACCATCGCTACAAATGGCGTAGATTTTATAATCAAATAACTCAAAATCAGGCTTATTATAGCGAGCCGCTAACTGTTTCTGGGCAATGGCAAAACCTACCCCATTGGCAAAGCCTTGACCCAGAGGCCCCGTGGTAATGTCTATACCATCCAGTAAGCCATATTCCGGGTGACCCGCCGTTTTGCTATGTAACTGACGAAAGCTCTTAATATCGTCCATCGTCAGGTTATATCCTGTTAAATATAGGTAACTATATTGAAGCATACACCCATGTCCGGCGGAAAGTAGAAAGCGGTCACGATTCGGCCATTCGGGATTTTTTGGATTATAATGCATATGATGAGCCCAAAGCACATGTCCCATCGGAGCGGCCCCCATCGGCATGCCGGGGTGACCAGAATTAGCTTTCTGAACCGCATCGGCGGACAGAACTCTGACGGTATTGATACCTAATTGCTCAATGTCGGTTGTTGTTACTGTCATCTTCTTAAAAATTTAGGTAAACACCGAGCAACAAACGCTTGCTGCGGTGAACTTTACACAGGTTTAAGTCTACCTTATCCGCAAAAGAATCATACAAGCCGAGAGATTTTGAGAGATAATTTCCTGATTTTAAGTGGAATTAATTTTTAATTAAAAGCAAAGTCATTTTTCATTAACTTCAGTTAACGATTATTTCGCCCTTACCGACCATGCCTTCTACCCAATTCGCCATTTATACTGCCCTGGCCGCCAATCTAGCCATTGCTGCCACCAAGTTTGTCGCCGCAAGCGTCAGCGGAAGTTCTGCCATGTTGTCGGAAGGAATCCATTCGCTGGTAGATACATTGAATGAATTTCTATTACTATTGGGCATCAAACGCAGCCAGAAACAACCCGATGAAAACCGACCTTTCGGGTATGGGAAAGAAGTCTACTTTTATTCCTATATCGTTTCGCTATTGATTTTTTCGGTGGGTGGCGGCGTTTCTTTTTACGAAGGCATCACGCACATTCAACATCCTCACGCCATTGAAGATCCGTTCTGGAATTATGTTGTTCTAGGAATTGCCTTTGCCCTCGACGGTTTTTCACTCCTTACCGCCTTTAAAGCCTTTAATGCCCAACGAGGAAGAACACCCTTTTGGAAAGCCGTAAAAGACAGCAAAGACCCTTCCACTTTCGTCGTTCTTTTTGAAGATGCTTCGGACGTATTAGGTTTACTAATTGCCTTTTTAGGAGTCTTTCTGGGGCACGAATTACAAAACCCGTACATCGACGGAGCCGCCTCAATCCTCATCGGTTGTATACTGATGGGCGTAGCCATTGTATTAGCCCGCGAAAGTAAAAGCTTATTATTAGGCGAAGGAGCAGATCCCGAGATTCGAAATCAGGTCAGGGCCGTTACGCAGGCATTAAAAGACTCGGAATCGCTAAAAAATCAGTTAACTTTTCAAATGGGGCCCGAACAAGTAGTCGTTATTCAACAAGTTTGCTTCAATTCAAACCTGAATAGTGAAGAATTAATCAAAGCCGTGGCCGATCTTAAAGAGAATATTATTACGCAAGTAACTCCCGTAACTCATGTGTTTATTGAACCAGTGAAAGAGTAATCAGTGAATCTTTCACTGGCTAAACAGCTGACTCTTGATTTGCCTACGCTTTGCAATACTAGGTAAATGGTAGCAGGTTCAAAGAGATTTGAAGATGTGTATACCTTGATTCGCATCGGAAAACGATACTATAATATCTATATTAGAAAAGGAATGACTACCTAATTGTTAATTAAATAGTCATTCCTTTTCTATAAATAACCTTATACTATTACCTAATTACTGAGAAATACTTAGGCCTAAGTAGATAATAGTTTTCCTTTTCGATGAATTCATTTTTATCAAATAACATGTTTATGGTTTGATAAGCAAAGTATAAATCTTTTTGTTTGATTTTTGCAAATTCATTATCGCTGGTAATAGCATCAGCGTATATAGGTAAGTAATACCATTTTGAGTAGTCTATATTAATTTCATCTTTACGATTCTTATTTATAAGATGAGAAGTTTCTGCTACTTTTTGTTTTATATAAACTAAAATTGAATCCATTGTACTACCTTCTATCAATAAGGAGTCAATTTGATAATTCTTTGAATATTTAAACTTAACTAATAGATAATCCTCATAATTATAGCTACCATGTTGTATATTGAAAGGTAGTTGTATATTTTGAAAATAATGTGATAAATGATTAACAGAACTAATTTTTGTAGGAGATTTTGGGTATTTCTGTGCCTGAGAAGTGCAGGAACAAGCTAGTATAAAAAAACAAGTGAATAGCAATGCTATCAATGAATGTTTAGGAGCAATAATGGCCATGTTGTTTTTTATAAGAATTTTTTTTGTTTTTGTATTGCTGATTCACTATTGCGATTGCTCTTGTTCTCATCAGATCTACTTTTTCAAATTCCTTCCAAGCAGTGGTTTCCTGCAACCCGCCCCAAGCTAATGCTTCAGCATCAGATTGACTTAAATTTGGGAATAATCCCCTTAACGCATCAGCCATAGGAATAACAAAATTATTTGCCATCAAATTATGATGTGTATCTCTTAATATACCGGTATCTCTTAAATATGAATGTAATACCTCATGGTAAATGGTAGCTGCAATATATTCTTCGGAAGCGTACGCCAAATCACTAGAATTAAGAGTAATTTGACTAGAAGTAGCATTGGTAGGAATTTCATCCGCATCTGTGCCATCTTCTAAAATCCCTTCGGCAAAAGTTATTTCCCTAGTTCCTGCTTCTTTAAAATTTCTTAATATTATTTGCACTTCACTTTTAAAGCTTGCATTAAGCATGTCGCCAAGTACACTTTTAAAACACTCATTGTTTAGATTGTTTATAATATCAAAAATAAATGCTCCTGGCTGCTCGTACCATTTCCAATTAGGTTGACTAGGATCATTGATATCACCTCCTCCTCCGTTATTTGGATCAGTAGGAGTTTCAGGTTCACTCCAACAAACAACATCCTCTCGAGGCCCCTCGATAATTTGAAAATTATCACATCGCATACCAGGTTCAAACGTCCATTGTGGAATTATTGGTTCATCACAATTACTGATATACTCCTTAGCAATAACTATCACCGAATTACCTAGTTGGCAGCCAGCAGAAAATACAGCTCGTCTTTTACATTCACACCCGCCACTATTAGCACGTCCTCCCCTATTATTACCAACAGAAAGTTTAGCAATAATTTTGCCATTCTCATATTTATAACCTTCTATGGCAGTTCCGTCACTATTTCTTAGGTACCATTCACCTGTAAAATCTTTTCGGTAAACACTACCACTGTGTTTCTTGTAAAAATTATATTCTGGTATTACTTCTAATATTCCAGATTTATACTCTTTTGCATGGTCATCAAAGTAGATGACTAATTGTGGTTGGGGTAATTTTACTACTTGAGTATCTTCATAGACACGGTATTGATCAACGGCTTGTATGAATGGTATTTGAAGAAGATATTTTTCCTGTTTTTCAAATCTTATTGATGCAGCATTTTTCCAGTCAGGCGTTAGTTTACTAAAAATGGATTTACTTCTCGTTCCCTTATTTATTTTATTATACCATTCCTTCACAGAGTTAACATCTAAAGGGCCTGAATGCTCAGAAAGCAAAGATTCAGAATTCTTACTACAGGATAAAAGTAAAATGATGCAGGAAATAAAAAAGTAATTAATATGTTTCATATGAATGGTAGGTTAAAAATCGCTCAATTATAAATACAATAAACTAAAATCACTAAAAATACTTATTAATAATTTTTTTAATAATTCTAATAACATTACTTTATAGTAGTTCAATTTAAAAATGTATAACATATGTATACAATTTAACTACTAATAGTACTTTTATAGTTATCCAAAACTCCTTACCTTTTACTATAAGGTTCCGTAGAGCCTGGCTCAATTAAATAGCCGTCTTTTATTTTCAAGAGTCCTTTTGAATTGTAAGGTAATCGAAATAATACATTATAGGTTAACTTAAGATTTGTTTGAGAAGCATTACCCCGAGTAAAGCATCCTGAGGCCTCCGGGTCAACAAACTGATAAAACGGATACGTAAACCAGTAGGATTTTAGATTTTCTTTTAAGTGAGTAAATTTCCACCGCCCAGAACTAGACCAAATACGATCACTTATTTTTTTAACAACGAATGGTCTTAGATTTCCATTTAAAATAAGAGAATCTACGATACCTTTTTCATTCACTCTAAATTTAAATTCGCCATATTGAGTCTCACAATTTTTAGCTATCTCTTCTGTCACAAATACGTATTTTCCCAAATAGTAGGATATAGGTTTTCTTAATTCACTTTGATGTAAGCTTTCTGTCAATGAAATCTCAAAATCTGGATAGAGATCATTGCTTTGAGGAAAAGCTTTAATACTCGTCAATAGAATGATACTTTGGATAAATACTATTCGTTTAACATTCATAATTGTCTTTATTCTAAGTAGTACTTAAAGATGTAAAATTTCTACCATTATCAATTTTATACTTTGGCTTAGTTAGAAATTATCTACAACTTACATACTACGAATCATAACTACTAAGATCTTTATTAGTTGAGAAGCGGAAGCGTTTCCCTAACTTCTTTGTACATAGCTATTTCTGGGTACCATCTGCCATTTATATTTATAACATAGTTACCAAACAGTGCTGTTCTCTGTGACGCCTAACATAGAATGCCTTACGTATCTTAACTCTAGAAGAATAGTGGTTTAATGATAGAAGAAGTAGTCTGATTATATAGCTCTGAGAATCCATCTCACGTAAAATTTCCGGCGTTAGTTTAATACAGCCCATTCTCAAGGCCGATTAGAATCTACTTTCAGATTGTAACATTTTACAAAGGTTCCTTTAAAAAACGTTATATTCGTCAGGAAATCACTACTTTTAGGGTTGTTAATCGATCAGTTTTGCTTATCACCCCATGCAATACGTTGCTTATTACCGCGTTTCGACGGTTTCTCAGGGAAAATCGGGATTAGGGCTTTCGGCTCAGCAGGAAATTGTTCGCCGCTTCGTGCGTGACGGCGAAACTATTTTAGAGGAGTTTACGGAAGTCGAATCAGGGAAAAAATCAGACAGACCTCAGTTAAAAGCAGCTATTGCCTTTGCCAAGGAAAAAAGAGCCCGTTTGTTAATTGCCAAACTTGACCGGCTTTCCAGAAATGCCGAATTCATTTTTACCCTCAGAAATGCCGAAGTAGATTTTGTGGCCTGCGACATTCCCGATGCCAATACGCTTACCATTGGCATCATGGCCGTGTTGGCCCAGCACGAACGCGAGTTGATTTCGGAACGAACCCGTAACGCCCTCCGGCAAAAGAAGCGGTTAGGCTTTACCTTGGGTAAACCCGAAAACCTAACGGAAGAAGCCATTAGCAAAGGCCGGGAGCTACGTATTGAAAATGCCAAAACCCATCAGGCGAACCGACAAGCCGCCGAATTAGCCCGACTCTACAGAGCCCAGGGACACACCTACACAGTCATTGCTGAAAAATTGAATAATAACGGTTTTCGCACTCGAAGGGGAAAATTGTTCCATGCCATGACGGTGCAGCGGCTGGTACTACGTTTTACATAAGGTATGAAACGTTTACACTATACGTAAGTTTCAACGCTAAACACCGTAAGCATATGAGTGTTCCACACAATGATCTTCACGGCAATGTACCCGATAGCTGCCCTGTCGCCCTAGTAATTATTGATATGATTAATGATCTGGAATTTCCTGAAGGCGAAGAGTTTGTAGGTACTTCTATACAGGTTGCAGAATGTATTCGGGATTTAAAGAAACAAGCCCGAAAGCTTAACATTCCCGTTATTTATGCAAATGATAATTTTGGTCGCTGGCGTTCTGATTTCAATGAGGTGATTGACCACGTTCTTCAAGATCAGGTAAGAGGGCAGGCACTGGCGGAAATTCTCAGGCCCGAAGCGGACGATTACTTCGTTCTTAAGCCTAAGCATTCCGCCTTTTTTGCTACAACACTGTCAACCTTGCTAAGTTACTTCAATGTGAAGCGTCTGATTTTGACGGGAATATCTACCGATTCCTGCATTGTGTTTACGGCAACAGATGCGTACATGCGGGATTATGAAATCTACGTTCCTTCGGATTGTACCACGGCCCGAAACGAAGACTATACGCAAAATTCACTCACGTTTTTAGAGCGAACGGTGCATGCTAACCTCACTCCTTCGTCGAAACTAAGTTTGCAACAATTAATGGAGTGATTATTCCATCGAATAAACATTAAAAGTATTGATTAGCTGGTGTAATCGGGTAGAACGAAATTTGAAATATCTATCAGCGGGTTGTCTATTTATAGTTTTGAGCTCCTCACCTAATACAGTTGAAGAGAATCTTAAGAAGCTCATGAGCCTTGCCGGATGAAACGGTTTTCCGGCAAGGCTCATGAACCATCCAGTTGTGACAGGCGATCATTAACATTTCTATTCATCAAAATCGTTCGCGTATACTCTACCACGTAATTTCCTTTCGCCGATGGTTGCCAAAGCATTTTAGGTTAGGCATGGCTTTCGCTCTCTATTCGTTTTCTTTGCCTCAGACGGCCAACGGCCTACATATTAGGTCGTCACTCGGCAAAGCCGAGCGACTGCGAAGAGAGGAATTCGCATATACCCTAAGTCTGTCATCCAGAGCAAAGCGAAGGACCTTATTACCTTTGCGAGCGTACTTGGCCTCGGGAAGGTTATGTTAATCACAGGCGTAAGACTTCTATCTCGTATCCGTTTATTTCTTTAACTATACTCGCTTCCCCGGATTTCATCCGGGGCTATTCGTATTAAACCCCTCCGGGGTTTTCTTTATAAATCTATTTTAATCATAACCCCAGCGGGGTTGAACATGGGTAGCCCCGGATGAAATCCGGGGAGTACTTATTTTACACCTAAAGGATATATCAATACTTTACCATCAAATCCGTCATTTTTCCAATAAGACTTCACTAGCCCGAAAAGCACACTTTTTCTATCTCTATTAAGGATTAGACAGAACCTTTCGGTTTTTAAGATCATATTTCTGACCTTCACTCAGCAAAATAAAACCACCATTGGAAGTGGTGAAATTCTCTTTCGCATTAGAGTCGTGCGAAGGGCTCTTTCCTAGTATCGTTTGATAATCATAAACCGCCACATACGATTTGCCTACCACTTCAAAAGTATCCTGCTGAACAACAATGGCGGTAGATTCATCCAGGCCAATGCCAATCAGTTCGGGAGCATTTTTGATGAAATCTATTAAATCAAATTGCCGATTTCTTTTCAGTAAATGCTGGTCAATGGCGGAGTTCTTTAAAAAGCCAAGTCCCTGCGTGTGATCGCCGACCAGAATCTGAGCCCCTTTGGTATCGCCCCGCCATAAAAATGATCCCTGAATACTCGCTCCCGCTGAACTTCCGGCAATAACCCCTCCCCGATTTAACACCTCAAAAAAGGCTTGATGAGTCAAGGTATTCAGGTACGAATCGGCTAGCCGCCATTGCCTTCCGCCAATGAAGTACACGCCCGTTGCTTCTTTCAAGGGAGCGATAAAAGCCTCACTATTTGCTTCCGTAAGCTTCTTGGTGTGCAATAACGTTACCTTCGCAACGCCCGATTGTTTCCTGATGCTTTCCACATGCTCAGGTTTTAACGCTTCTTCATCGCCAGCAGCAGCAGTAACCACCACAATCTTAGCCTTTTCCTTTCCACCCGCTAATGTCACAAATGTATTCCAGATTTCAGGGCCGACTTTGCCTCCGCCAATGATGAGGAGTGATCCTTTTTCGGGACCGTGTCTAGTGGTACTTTTTTCGTTGATAACAACAGGCGTCTGAGCCAAAGCAGACCAGGTGATGATAGTAAATAACAAAAAGTAAATCTGACGCATGGGTAAGGTATTCTGATTGATAAATAAATCTACCTTTCAATGGCAGTTCATCCAAGTAAAGAGCGATTCAATTGCTGTTAACCGCGACCAAAGGCATACTTCTACCTGCTTTCAGGCATCTGTTCCTACCTTTCACTTCCATCGTTAACTACTTTTAACGTCGCAATTACTTGGCTGACTTTTTATTCATGCTTAGTTTTCTAACCATTCAATCAATGCTCAAACGCCATGAAACACCTCAGCCTTTTTACACTTCTATTTTTCGTATTCACAATGACCTATGCTCAGGAGCGGCCTGATTATGACAACCTAAAGAAAGCCGAAATCGAGCAACATTTAAGTAAAGAGGGCTTTATCTCTAAAACAGGCTGGGTTTTAAAAGAAGGGGAAGAAATTACCCTTGGCAACGGAACCATGCCCAATAAATTTTTTGCATTTATTTACGAAACGCCCGCCTATCAGCACAGCGATGAACGGGAGCGGCTTACATCCTTCTCCAATGGAAAAAAGGCAAAAGTTAAATCTTTGTTAGTGAGAGGTTCTAAACGGACAGGTTATCAAGTCATTGCCCGAATTGGCATTGGTACCCTAACGAACTACTGGGTAGAACTCGACAATGCCATTGAGGCGGGCGAGGTAACGCTTCCCGAACCCTATGCTTCTCATCTGCAAACACCCGTGGCAAAGCCTTTTAGCGTAGCCGATGAAATACGAAAGTTTAAGGAACTGATGGACGAAGGGGTCCTGACGAAAGAAGAATTTGAAACGCAGAAAAAGAAACTACTGAATCAGTAGCCGATGAAAAATCATTTTTAGCTAGGCTGCAAGTACCTGGCTTTTACTTTTGTAATGATAATCATTCATGTTAAAAAAGAGTTATGGTTTTTTCAGTCATTGGCACCGGAGCAATTGGTGGATTTTACGGAGGAATGCTTGCCGGGGCCGGGCAGGACGTTCACTTTTTATTGAATACCGATTACGACTGGGTCAACGAACATGGTTTACAAATTAACTCCGCCCATCTGGGAGGGCTTCATCTTCCGAAAGTTCAGGCCTACCAGAAGGCCACGGATATGCCTCCATCGGATGTGATTTTGGTGGGTTTGAAAAGCATTCAGAACGAAAAACTATTACCCGATTTATTACCGCCCCTTTTGAAAAAAGATAGTCTTGTCATCTTGATTCAGAATGGGTTAGGCGTAGAAAAGGACGTGGCCGATCTCTTTCCGGGCGTTTCCATCGCCGGAGGCATTGCCCGGGTCTCGGCCAGCAAAGTAAGTCCCGGTGTAATCAGGCATTTTGATAACGGTCGATTGGAGTTAGGTTCCTATAACCTCCCGGATTTGAATCGTCTCGAGGAAGTCGTAAGCACTTTTCAAACTACGGGTTTACCCATCGTTACCATTCCTGATTTACAATTCATTCGCTGGCGTAAATTGGTTTGGAATATTCCATTCAATGGGCTTTCTGTCATTCTTAATACTACTACAGATCAGTTAGTGGGAAATCCGGAAACGGCTCAGCTATCGAAAGAAATCATGCGGGAGGTGATTGCCGGAGCTAATGCCTGCGGGATTCATCTTCCAGAAGCTTTCGCCGACGAAATGCTGGCGTACACCCAACGTATGCAACCGTATTCCCCTAGCATGAAACTCGATTTTGAGCAGGGTCGTCCGCTGGAGATTCGCTACATTTATGAAAACCCCGTTTCAGCGGCTCAGGCAGCGGGTTACTCCATGAGTCGGGTGGATACGCTGGCCCAACAGCTAACTTTTCTGGAACGTCAACGAAACTCTCAGGCTGAAATGTAATACCGTAAATGACTACTAAAAAAGGCGACGAATGCCTGATCCGCCGCCCCTTAGGAAGATGAATTCCCTACCTTTCTTCTTCGGTACCAACAAAAGATTGAGTCATGGATTTTTTTCGCGGCAGCATCCAGTAATAAATCGGAATACCGACGAGAATAATACCCAGCCCCGGAAGGGTGTATTCGCTTTCAAAGATTAATAAAAGTACAGCTAATGTACTGGCAATAATCAGGTATAGGGCAGGCAATACGGGGTAACCCCAGGCTTTATAAGGCCTTGGTATATCGGGCCTTTTGATACGCAGGATATAAATTCCGGCAATGGTTAATACGTAGAAAATTAACACCCCAAAAATTACCAGAGCCAGAAGTCGGTTGTATTCTCCACTTAGGCATAACAGACAAGCCCAGCCGCATTGAATCCATAAACTATACGCCGGCACCTGAGCTTTATTTAGTTTCCCAGCTTTGGGGAAAAATAAACCATCCTGAGCCATCGTGTAGTACACCCGTGCCCCGGCTAGAATCAGTCCGTTATTACAGCCAAAGGTGGAAATCATGATCAGGACCGCCATTACGGTCGTTCCTGCGGGACCAAAAATGTATTCTGCCGCAACGACTCCGACCCTTGCATTGGGAGCGAAAGCGATGTCTTTCAGAGGAATAACTGCCAGATACATGACGTTAGTCAAGACGTACAGAACCGTAACGATCAGCGTTCCTAAGATCAAACTCAGGCCAATATTCTTTTTAGGATTTTTCACTTCTCCGGCGATGGCGGTAATGGAATGCCAGGAATCGCTGGAAAATAAGGTTCCCTTCATGGCAATGGCAATGGCTCCCCAACTAGCCAATCCGGTTAGTAAGGTTCGTTGCAAGCCGCCGTCGCTTGACGGGCTTAACTGAGCCAGCGTCCAGGCTTGTTGCCAGTTTTGTTCCCAGATTTCGGCTTTTGCTCCCCAGATTAACCCAGCGGCAGTTAATCCCACCAACGATAGTATTTTGATACTCGTTAATCCCGTCTGAACGATGACACCATTTTTTACCCCGCGACTATTCAGATACGTTAATCCAACAATGATGGCGATGGACACCAACTGAGCCGCCGTTAGTTGAAAATGCGATCCTTGATAGAGGTAATTGGTTTCACTGAAAGCCGGAAACACATACGCCGCAAATTTGGCAAAAGCCACTCCCACCGCCGCAATAGTACCCGTCTGGATAACTGCGAAAAAAGCCCAGCCGTACAGAAACCCGACCAAAGGCCCGTAGGCTTCCCGAAGATACACGTATTGTCCGCCAGCTCGCGGAAACATCGCCGCTAACTCTCCATAACTAATAGCCGCAATGATGGTCACCAATCCGGCCAAAACCCACATCAGCAACATATAACCGGCCCCGCCAATGCTGGATGTAATTTCAGCACTGACGATAAAAATGCCCGAGCCAATCATTGACCCTGCTACCAGCATGGTGGCATCGAGCAGAGTTACGCGTGGTTTAAAACCCGGTTCGCTGAGATTTTCCATAGAATTAGATCATAGAAGTTTATACGGCAATTTTCAATAAAAGCCATAGAATATAAGTCTTAATAGACTATATATGTAAATAAAATAAGCTAAAATCAAATATTTACTTACACGTTAGAATAGTATTAATATTTGCGAATCAGCGTCGTAAAACCGCATCAGGTTTTATCCGAATTTTGTGGTGGACTTAAAAAGTATAGTATTTGATACTAAATCGGCTCTTATTCATTCAGAATTTAAGATCTAACCTATATCCATGAACGCTTACCATCAACTATCGAAGCTATTCCTGGCCCTTGTTCTGGTCAGTGGAAGTGCTTTGAGCCAATCACTGGCCCCCGAATGGAAAAATAGTAAAGTCAAAGTTTCGCCGGTAGTACCTGTGAAAGCCTATGTTTTTCCGTTAAGTCAGGTGGAGTTACTCGACAGTCCGTTTCGGCAGGCGATGCAGGCGGATGTTAACTTTTTGAAAGAACTTCAACCCGACCGCTTGTTATCCGAATTTCGGAGTCACTCGGGCCTGAAACCTAAAGCCGAAAAATACGGCGGCTGGGAGTCTTCGGGTTTGGCTGGGCATACGCTGGGGCATTACCTGTCGGCCTGTGCCATGCATTACGCCAACACGAAAGATCCAGAATTTCTGAAGCGAGTCAATTACATGATTGACGAATTGGATGAATGTCAGAAAGCTCGTAAAACGGGTTATATCGGGGCTATTCCAAAAGAGGATACCGTCTTTGCTGAAGTTTCAAAAGGCGATATTCGTTCGCGTGGCTTTGATTTGAACGGTGCCTGGTCGCCCTGGTATACGGTTCATAAAGTAATGGCCGGATTACTGGATGCTCACCTGTATTGTGATAACAAAAAAGCTCTGGACATCAACGTTCGGATGGCAAATTGGGTTGGCGAAACACTGAAAAACCTAACCGACGAGCAAATTCAGAAAATGCTTTTGTGTGAATACGGCGGGATGAATGAATTACTGGTAAATACCTACTCGCTGACCAAAAACAAAAAATTTCTGGATTTATCGTATAAATTTCACGACCGCTGGATTCTGGATTCGCTGGCTCATCATAAGGACATTTTACCAGGAAAACATTCAAACACTCAAATTCCTAAACTCATCGGAACGGTTCGTCGCTATGAATTGACGGGGAATAAAGAAGATTATGAAAGTGCGGCCTTTTTCTGGAATACCGTTGTCAATCACCACTCCTACGCCACGGGTGGAAATAGTAACTACGAATACCTGAGCACGCCAGATCAGTTGAACGAAAAACTGACCGAAAACACGATGGAGACCTGTAATACCTACAATATGCTGAAACTAACCCGGCATTTGTTCGCTTTACAGCCCTCTGCTCACTACATGGATTACTACGAACGCGGCTTGTATAACCACATCCTGGCTTCGCAAAATCATACGACGGGTATGATGTGTTACTTCGTACCGCTTCGCATGGGGGCCAAAAAACAGTTCAGCAGCCGTCTTCACGACTTTACCTGCTGTGTGGGATCAGGCATGGAAAACCACGTGAAGTACAACGAAAGCATTTATTTTAAAGGAGCGGATGGCAGTTTATACGTGAACCTCTTTATTCCTTCAAAACTGAATTGGGAAGAAAAAGGGCTACAGGTTAACATGGAAACGCAGTTACCCGCCGATTCTTCCATTCGATTAACCTTACATCCTAAAAAAGCTATTTCGTTACCCCTCCGCATTCGCAAGCCGCACTGGGCCGGGACCGTGCTGGTTTTACTCAACGGAAAACCCGTTTCTGACTTGAAAGAAGAGGAAGGTTATCTGGTGATTAACCGGAAATGGAACGCAGGTGATCTAGTGGAAGTGAGCTTGCCGAGCAAACTTTACACCGTCGCCATGCCCGATAATCCCGACCGTAAAGCGTATTTCTACGGTCCATTAATTTTGGCAGGAAATCTGGGGCCCCAAGAGACCGATCCGGCGGTGGGGATTCCGGTTGTGGTCAGTAATGATTCAGATCCTAACCGATACATCAAATCCACCGGAAAACCACTGGAATTTCAGACAAGTCGATTGGGTAACCCGGGAACGCTGACGCTGCAACCTTTTTATGCGTTACAGGATGATCATTATAGCGTGTATTGGGATGTATTTACCAGTAAAACCTGGCAGGAGCAGCAGAAACGCTACGAAGAGCAACGCCGACAAGCCCGCGAACTGGAACTTCGGACCGTTGATAACCTCCGCGTTGGTGAAATGCAACCCGAGCGGGATCATGACTTCTCAGGGGAAAATCTCGAAACGGGTGAATCACACACGCGTAAGTTCCGGGTAGCGAATGAGGGCGGATCTTTTCAATTTACGATGAAAACAGACCCTAATTCAAAAAATACGCTGGTTGCTACTTATTGGGGCATGGATAACCGGGGTCGGCAGTTTGATATTCTGGTGGACGGGAAAACCATTGCCAGCGAAGATGTTAATAAATACAAGGAAAGTCGCTTTTACGAAATTTCTTATGAGCTACCGAAGGAATTAACTACGGGAAAAAGGTCGGTTACGATCAAGTTTCAGGCGAAAAAAGGCAATCAGGCGGGGCCAGTCTACGGCATTCGAATGTTGAAAGATTAATAGCGAAAAGGGGTACTTCACAAAGTATCCCTTTTTTTATGCACTGGGGAACAACGGTTTACTTCATAAATTCCTCCTCCATACATTCCACTTTCCTACCCCCCAAAAAACACCTGTTTTGAAGAACACGTGTATACGGTCTGTTATTACCTTTTCTCATTTCAGACCTTTGTAAAAGAAACGCCTAGCAATTAAATGCCTCCCGGTTCATTTTACGCTTGTGTATTAGGATTAACCCACTGCCTTTAATTAAACCCGGCACAATTCCGGGAGCGAAATAAGGCTCTATTGTGTGTTGTGCAATCTGTGAAAGAAAAGACAGCTAGCGGCAGGCTCTTTAATGATGTGGATGGCGGTCCCAGAACTAAAGTCGTCGAACGTTAGCTGTCTTGATTTCCAGATTAATTCAGATTCCGGTTTTAATCTGCTCTATATATCACCGCTAAGTTTAATTCATTAAATCTTATCCCGGTACTATGAAACGTAACTCCCATTGCTCAAGATTCCTGTATTTACGAACCCAACATTTCATACCCAAACCCGTGTATCGCGAACGAGCGATGCCTAAACCACTGAAGGAAATAAAAGGAGACACGCGGTTTCCTTTTTCGTTGATACTGACGTAAAAGTTGTCGTCAAAAGAAGCGTTTGAGCTTTTCAAAAAGCTGCCTATTAAACGCATAGCCCGAAGAATTAACCCTCCCTTTAATAGATTAGGTTCAACAGTCGTTCTTCATTGAACGGCTGTTGGTTTTCAGAAGATCAATCCGGTTTTATACCGTCCAGAGTTTGTTTCTAATGGCATACACCACCAGACTTACGGAATTATTAGATCCCGTTTTTTCGAGTAAATTTTTCCGGTGCCCTTCTACGGTGCGGTAACTAATGAAGAGGCGGTCAGCGATTTCAGCGGTATTTAATCCCTGGCATAGCAATTCCAGTACTTCCATTTCCCGACCCGTCAAAAGCCCTTCGCCGGTCGTTTTTTTAGCGGAGTCTTCGGGATGCTGAAGCCCCTGACGCAATGCCTGAGCGGTATCGTCATTCATGTAATACCCCCGCGTACTGACGTCTTCGATGGCCTGTACGAGCGTATTGCGGTCAATATCCTTGGGTAAATATCCGTGAACGCCTACCCGCATGAGCTTCATAATGTGCTCCTGCGAGTAACTCATAGACAGAATAATGATTTTTATTTCGGGATAATCTTTCAGTAAAATCCGACTGATTTCTTCCCCATCCATCCCCTTCATGTGTAAATCCAGCAGGATTACATCGACAGGATTGGTAGGTAACTGATCAAATAAGTCTTTTCCGCTACTGGCCTGTAAGACAATTTCGTACTGCGGAAATTTCTTTAATATCTGGGCGACTCCCAACCGAAATAACTGATGATCATCAACTAGAGCTAGTCTACGATTTTCCATACATACTAACTAAGTTTCACGCCCTGCAAAGGTATGAGCATTTCTACACGAGTTCCTTGTCCGGGAGCAGAGTTGATGTCGAGTTTGGCATTCAAAAAATTGGCCCGGGCTCTAATTCCGCTTAGGCCAATGCCACTGGCGGGCGACTCTTTCGAGTGCTCGAATCCTTTCCCGTCGTCTTCCAGCCAAAGACGAAGCGTTCCGGATTCCTGAGTCAGACTCAGGGTTACCTGCTGAGCCTCAGCGTGCTTAATAATATTTACTGAAACTTCCTGTACAATGCGGTAAAGAGCCAACTGTTGTTCATGGGAAAGGGCCGCTTCCTGAAATTGAAATGAATGCGTGATTTGTAGTCCGTTGACTTCCAGTTGCTGGAATAAAGCTCGCAAAGCCCCGGTAAATCCCAGTTTTTCGACTACCAGCGGAGAAAGATGATGCGAAACTCGACGAACCTCCTGCACCAGCGTTCCCAGAACGCCATGAGCCTGTTCGGCAAGTTCGATCATATCCGGCAGGGTTTCTTCGTACTGAATCTGATTGATAAACAGCCGGGCGGCAGATAGCGAAGCCCCCACTTCGTCGTGCAAATCCTGAGCAATGCGTTCCCGCTCATTTTCCTGAGCCTGAACGATCCCTTCGGTAATTTCCTTCTGATGGCGAATTTCCTGCTGGTGCATCTCCCGTTGCTGCTGAAAGAATTTCCGCTGGTAAACCAGAACAAAAACAACGACGGTTAGTGCCAGTAAGAACATTACTCCAATCCCCGCCAGCAGAAGATAAGTAAACGCTACTTCCTGGGGAGCTTCCATAGGGCTACTGAGTAAGCTGAATACAACAAAACATTCAGGGCCGCATGAAGCACCCAGAACGATTGGTTAAATTCCTGAGAATACCTCCGAACGAAATTGGCGAATAGATACAGAATAATCGTACAGGAGAAATAAATGAGTAACCCACCAGAAACCCAGAAAGCGGGTTCCTGATGGATATAAGGAGTCTTTATTTCTCTGAATAACTTAAAAAAGTAAGCAATTACTAACGCGATAACGATTCCTCCCTCAACGACCCGACTTAAACCATCAATCAGGTTGTGATTGATAAAATCCTGAAAAGAGTTTAATTTAAGATATTTACTACCAACGACCACAGCTAGTAGCAGTATCAACCAGACTCTTGCCTTCTGTAACCAGGCAGATTCCAGCATCAAACTATACATCCAAATGAACAAGCCACCTTCAATGATCGTATAAATGGGATATAGAAATAGATTAGTTATTTTCCTATACCATAAAATATACGAATAGGTCTGGGTAGCAACTGCAAAAAACTGGATGCAACATAAAACTTTAACCCAACCACTTGCCCACTTGAATCGAATTCCAGCAGTAATGGCAGCTATCAAAATAGGTACAGATACAAATAAGATTACAATCTGTTGTACAGAATAATGCATTTTACAATATCCTATTTACAAGTCGGCGGACAGGGACTAACTAAATCAAAATACCCGTCATCATCGTCGTCATCACCTGTTTGCTGAATATCGGTTTCTGCACGTAATAGCAAACCAAACGTATATATGGCTGGATCTCCTTCCTGATAAGAAGCATTGAGGTGTTCATGAAGTCCGAAATTAATACGTACATCTGTCGCCTTTCGGTCAATCAGAAGGGCTTCCATGAATTCTTCCAGTTCATAGTTATACCCTTTCAAAAATCCATGGGGTACCTGGAAGTTACAAGCACTGATTAGATTATCATTCGCTTTGGTAAGCCAGTAAAACCGCCATTGCTTTTGTAACTCTGCCGGAACTTGTCCCCCATTAGATTGATCGGGACGCTTCTCAAAAATTGGGTCCTTCGCGTGGTAATAAGGGGTGATTCGTTGCTCTAACTCATCCGTTCCCCAGAGTATGACCTGAAAAAAGTTTTCCTCTTCTTTCGAGAACCCGAATCTGATTTTAATGGTACTCGTACCAGGCGTAGAAAGCAGATACTCCAGGGTTTTCTGATTCAGAACAACTCCCGTCTGGATGCTGGTTTCGTTGGCAAAAAAGGAGAAATGGTCGATTTCAGTTTCCAGGGTCTTCCAGTCGGACGTCCAGGTTTTGAATACTTGTTCGGTGATAGTGTGGACATTCATAATCTTATGAGTAAAACAGCGGATAATGGGCGAATATAAGTAATTATTTGAGTCCATTATCCGCTGTTTTACCTCAAGATTATTCTTTTGTTTAACAAGCAGATTTTGAATAGGTACAGACCTGGATAAGCTTCTGCTCTCGCAGCCATAGGTAATCTATTCATAACCAAATGTTAACGACTCATACAGTTATCTAATAAATCCGTGTTACTTCGGGTTTGGAATCAGTTCTAGCTCCAGTGCATTTTCCTTCAGAGGAATCGCAAAGGCTTCCCGTTCCTGAGGATAGGATTTCTGTAATTTATACCTCTGCGATTTTTTCTGGGCTGGATATTCCAGTCGCAGGTAGGCGGTTGGTGTAATTTCGGAAGCAGGTTGTAATCGAATTTTTACTGCTTTAGTTACTGAATTGTAGGCAACCTGCTCAATCATTCCGGCATCCAGACTAACCTGAAGTCCAATGGGTGAAAGATACACATTCGACCGGGCCGCCGTGGTGGGTTTGAGTATCACTTCATTCCCCTGCTGACTGACATTACCTCCAAAACTCAGCCATCCCAATTCGGGATGTTGCGTTAAGTACGATGTGGTGTTAACCGCATAGCCGAAGAATCCACAACCATAATCGCCGGACAAAGCATCTATTTCCAGCGTAGAGGGATAGGAATGAAACGCCGCCGGGCCGAACCCATCTTCGGTGATATTGGCAATAGCTCCCATCAATCCACCGTAGCCGACGCGTAGCAGGTAAAAATCATCCGGCTGATCGCGATACGCCATTAACACTGGAATGGCATTGAGTCCAGAACCATAATGGTGAATCTGCCGCTCCACGCGAGACAATTTTCCGCCGTATAAAAAGTCCCAATAGCGACGGGCATTTCCATTGTAAGCCCAGTGAGGAATGGTTGGCATGTACCCTAGAATCGCATTAAGGGTAACTTCCGCTTTGTCACGGTACCCAAAGTAATACGACCAAACGTAAACTTCTTCCTGACCCGTTGAATCCCAGGGCATTTCGCTACCAAACGGATACTCCAGCGAACGCCAGAGATCGGCCCGTTTTTTCATGGTGCTTTCCAGTTCGGCGGCCAGCTCCGTTAATCCTTCCCGTTTTAAATCTTTCAGAATCAGATAAAATACGGTTCCCTCCATTTGACCAAACTGAGCGTAATAAGGAGCAAGTTTCACCATGCCCAGAGCCGTTTGAGCGGCATTCTCCAGGTAACTTTTCCAGTTCCCCTGCTTTACCAGGTGCTGATGATTTCGCTGCAATCGGTATAATACCCAGTGAGCCGCCGCCACGTGCGGGTAGTTATACGAACGTCCCAGTGACTCGGCTTCTTTATGGGGCCAGGCCGACCAGCTTTTGTAGTTCACCGTCGGGCTGTAGGTATGGGGAGGCATAGAATCTGGCTGATAATAAAACAGACTCTTCCGAACGCCGTATTGGTAGGGGCCTTCTTTATGCTGAATGTTTCCCCACAGGGTTTCATTCACAAAACGTTCCAGCTTTTGTACTTCTTCAGGTTTGGGCAACACGAGTTGTTTCATGGTCGCTCCGAGCCAGCTTCCAGCTCCGCCTTCGTCGCTCAGGCCCGCTACCCAGGCTCGACTGTCCTGCGTTACCTGTTGCTTGGTTTCGTAATCATAGCTAATCACCGATGGGCTTCGATGAAATGTATCTTTAGGTACTTCGAACCACTGCTTTGTCGTTAGGAAATTCCCAAAATCGGCAATGGTTTCGCTTTCTGGTTTAATGATTTTATAATGGATCGTTTGCTTCAATCCATCCTGATACTGAATGGTTAAGCGAGCACGTCCCCATTTTTTACCCCGAATCAGGTAACTCTGAAGATTCTTCTTTTGAGAGGGAATGGATTGCCAGCTTAGAGCTTCGGCAGGCTCCACTTCCATTGATTTTACTTTACTTGAATGCTGCAAAAACAGCTTTGCTTCTACGTCTTGTGGGACCACATAACCCGGAATTCCTACCGCAACCGGACGTTTATGAGCAATCAACGTTTTTTCAATCTCCCGAATGCTGGGAGCCAGTACCAATTTCAGACCATAACTTTTCGTTTCGCCGGGTTTTAACGTAACGGAAGTTGCGGTATTCCAGGGTTGAGCCTTCGCCCAATCTTTTTCAGCGTGAGCTTTACTATGAATCATCCATTCATGAAAACCCTCAAAGACAATTCCTCGCGGCGTAGGATCATCAAGCAAAGGGTTATAGGCCTCAAATGGCGTGTTTCCTTCGGGTAGTACCAGTAATACCGACCCTTTGCCATGCAAACGAGCTACCTGTAAGTATCCGGCATCGGCCCCAATGTAGGGATCAAAAAAGACGTTTCGAGCATGAGCCTGCTCGAGCGTATTTCCTTCCAGAATGTTATTGAAAATCAGAGGAATACCTAACGAACCTAGTTCTATCGCTTCTTTACCGGGATTTTTGATCTGAAAGCGAAGGATTACGCCTCCATTCGTTGGCTCCCAGGAACGTTGAATTTCCAGGGGGAAATCAGAAGGAAAACTAGGCGAAAGATTCGCTAAAGCCCAGACCTGTTTAGACTTTGGCGTTAATGCTTTTACTGCTGAACGTTTGCTCGCTGAAGAGAACGATTTCCACTCATTCCCTACCTTCAGGCGAAGATTAATATCCCCCAGTTGATACAGTCCGTCACCACTACGCACTTTGAGTCGATCGCCTGGTGTAAAGTCGAAACTCTTCTCGCTGACCGGATGTAAACCTGCCACCGTCTGAGAAGACTTTACCAGCTTTAGTTCCAGCTCCGGCGTAGCAAAGGTTTGATACCCCTGCTCCAGATGAAGCGTGGACGGTTTTTCCTCCAGCTTTTTCCAAGGCGATTGCTGAGCCCAGCTCAGTTGAGTAATACTTAGTAACCCAGCGATCAACAGACCCCGGTGCTTTTTTAGGTAGGTAGCAGTAGTCATAAGGGGGGGAAGTCTTCCGGGTTAGGATTTCCCCGGAAGACCGTTTTTATTTTTGAAAGGCACCGTCCACTAAACGGAAGATATTCAGCGGATTACTGTCTTTTAATTCATCGGGTAAAAGTCCTTGCGGAAAACCCTGGTAACACACCGGACGGGCAAAACGCTTGATGGCATTCGTACCTACGGAAGTGCTCCGTGAATCCGTTGTAGCGGGGTAAGGCCCCCCGTGTTGCATGGCGTGGCTTACTTCTACGCCCGTTGGGAAGGCATTGATAATTAATCGACCTACTTTCTGTTCCAGCTCGGATAATAACTCGGCATTGGCCAGTAACTCCTCTTCAGTACCAAACACCGTAGCCGTCAGGTGACCTTCCAACGAACGTGCTACCTGTAGTAACTCTTCACTGGTTTCAGCCTGCACAATAATACTGCTCGGCCCAAACACTTCGTGAGCCAGTAAAGGATTAGCCAGCAAAGCCGTTACCGAACTTTTCAGTAACACCGGACGACCTGCCGCGAAGCCTTCCAGCTCCTGAGCTTCGGCAACAACCTCTACGTTAGCCTGCTCTTTTAATTTAGTGATTCCCTGAGCAAAAGCCTTTTGAATGCCCTGCGTTAGCATGGCCGTGGGCGAAAGTGTAGTTAGAGACTCCTGAGCGGCCTGAATAAACGCCTGCGAATCTTCTGATATAGGCAGAATACTTAAACCGGGATTGGTGCAAAACTGTCCCGTTCCCAGCGTTAGGGAAGATACGTAATTCTGGGCTAACGTTGCTCCCTGCTGTTTCAGGATTTGGGGTAAAAAGAACACAGGGTTCGTACTGCCCATTTCTGCGTATACCGGAATGGGTTCGGGGCGTTGATTGGCCGCATCGAACAGAGCTTTACCACCCTGAAACGATCCCGTAAAGCCAATGGCTTTGATGGAAGGATGACGAACCAGATCTAATCCAGTAGCCGTGGTACGGCCCTGAATCAACTGAAACGTATCTTTCGGAACACCCGTTACTTCAATCGCTTTATGAATGGCCTGAGCTACCAGTTCAGACGTGCCGGGATGGGCTGGATGAGCCTTCACTACGACGGGGCAACCCGCAGCCAGAGCCGAAACGGTATCGCCACCCGCTACAGAAAACGCCAGAGGGAAGTTACTAGCTCCGAAAATACCTACCGGGCCGAGTGGCCGCAGCATTTGCCGCAAATCAGGACGAGGCAGGGGCTGACGCTCAGGCAGGGCCGGATCAATGCGGGCTTCTACCCAGGAACCTTCCCGCAGGTAACTGGCAAACAGACGTAACTGCCCCGTTGTACGGCCTCTTTCTCCCGTCAGACGGGCTAGCGGTAAAGCCGTTTCGGCGTTTGCCCGTTGTAAGAGCTCATCGCCCAACGCTTCGATCTGCCGGGCAATTTCTTCTAAAAAATCAGCTTTCGCTGACCCGGAAAGTAATCGGTATTCGGCAAAAGCTTGTGCCGCCCGAAGTCCGGCTTCGTTTATTTCCTGAGACGTAGATTCCTGAAAAACGCCCGGTAATAATTCGCCCGTAGCGGGATTAATGGCCTGAAAACCAGATTCGTTCATAAGTTCAGATGATTACTTATTAATCGTATAAAACCGCCAGCTAGTTTTAAAATCCTGCTGAAGCGGTTGTTTTGTAAGCAAAGCCCGAATTAACTCAACGGGCAATTGATTGAGTTGCAATATAGAATCATGAAATTTTTTGTCCGTCATTTTTCCGCTGTCTACCAGCTCTTTTCGCAGGGCTACAAACTGCAAACCACCCACCATATAGGCCAATTGATACAGCGGTTCGTACCCTCCAATGAATGAACGACGAACTTCCCCCTCGGCATTCGCTCGCTCGTGCCCTACCCGATCTACCAGAAAGTTGATGCACTGTTGAGGCGTCCATTTGCCGAGGTGGTAATTAAGTGAAAAAATAATCCGGGCACAGCGGTGCATTCGCCAGAACAGCATCCCGATTTTGTCTTCGGGTGACTGCGGGAATCCCTTATCCCAAAGTACCATTTCCCAGTACAATGACCAGCCTTCAATCCAGAATGGCGAGTTAAAGCGACGGCGATGCGTCTCGAAGCGGTTATTCATAAACTGTTGCAGGTGATGACCTGCGATGAGTTCATGGTGAACCGTCGAACGGGAAAAATGGGGATTATTACCCCGCATACTCATCAGCTTATCGGCGTGTTCCATACTTGCCGTCGGGTACGAAATCAGGATTTGTTCTCCGCCCAGAAAGAAGGGATTCACCAGTTGACGCTCCGGCGTCATCATACCCATTCGCCAGGTTTCTTCGGCCAGCGGTGGAATGGTTACCAGGTCATGTTTTTTGAGAAAATCAACCGATTCGTTATACAATCGCAGAATTAACTCGGGTTGTTTACCCACAGGAACGTAGCTGTTCTTTACTTTCTCCTGAGCCGCCCGCCAGTTTTCGCCAAAGCCCATTTCCTTACTGGCTTTCAGTAACTCCTTGTCGCACCAGGCAAATTCCTGATTAGCGATGGCTAGTAACTCTTCGGGCGAATAAGGGATGTATTCAAGCTTTAACTGACGGATTAACTCATCACGACCTACCGCAACACCTTGAATACCGCTGCCATCATTAGCCATTGTACCTAGCTGGCCTTTGGGCTGAAAGAATTTCGTTAATTTCTCCAGTTGTTCATTCAATCGAGGATAGGGTTTTTCCATCCACCACGTGAACATCGGATCGTATTGATTGTAAAACTCAAAAACGCTTCTAATGGCTTGTTGTAGTCCCTTTGTTGTTTCCTCAGCCCGACTCGCCAGTAGAGGATTCATCGTTTTCATCTCCCCTAATTTCTTCTCAGCCTGGGCAACCTGAGTCGTCCAGCTTTCAAAATCACGGGCCAGTTCTTCTGAGTTCAGGTAAATGCCTCTCCGGCGTTTTTTCTCCAATGCATAAATCGGTTCGGCAAATGGAAACCAGTCTTTAATTTGCTCTGATTCTTTTTCTGCCGTAGCATATTCACGCAACTCGTCCTCCAGATCCCGGCGAAACAGTAAGTAATCCACCTGATTGTTAGGCGTTAACTGCTTAAAATTCAATGCATTTAACCGGGCGATATACTGCTGATTCAGTTCTTTCAGCCGTTGGCGGCGTTCAGGCGAATTCGCAATCACGTAAAAGCGACGCAAACTGCCTTTGTCAGCTTCATACTGGATAATATGTTGGCTCAACTGCGTAGGATCGGTCGGCATTTGAGCCTTACTTGAAAAACTTAGCAAAAGGCCAATCAGCAGAAGACAACGTGCCAGAGACATAGGTTATGGATGGTTAAGAGTAAAAAAAACTACCGCTGTTGACGAGTCGTTTTCGCGGATTTTTCAGGTGCTGGCACGGTGGTATCTTTCGCATTCCAGTGGGGAGGCTGCACGTGCAGCAAATGCTGCACAAAAAAGTCCCGGCGTTTACGTTCGCCGTATTCTCCACCCGAGGAATGGCCCATATTGGGCACTACTACCAACTGAAATTCTTTATTAGCCTTAATCAGAGCATCGGCCAACTGATAGGTTGACGAGGGATCGACGTTATCGTCCATTTCACCCAAAATCAGCATCAAATTTCCCTGCAATTGGTCAGCGTGAGTGACGTTTGAACAATCGGCATAATGCGGACCAATGGGATAACCCATCCACTGCTCATTCCACCAGATTTTATCCATCCGGTTGTCGTGGCAACCGCAGGACGAAACGGCAACTTTGTAGAATTCAGGGTGAAACAGAACTGCTCCTGTCGAACTCTGCCCGCCCGCCGAGGTGCCGTAAATACCCACCCGATCCAGGTCCATAAAAGAGTACTTTTTAGATGCCGCCTGCATCCACAGAATCCGATCTGGGAAACCGGCATCTTTCAGGTTTTGCCAGCACACATCATGGAAGGCTTTGGAACGATTGGACGTACCCATACCGTCAATCTGCACCACAATAAAACCTAATTCGGCCAGTTCATGCAAGGCCGTATTCGTCGTAAACGACTTAGGAACAAAGGAATCATGAGGGCCGGCATAGATCATTTCAATGACCGGATACTTGCGGGATGGATTGAAATTCGTCGGACGAATAATCATCCCATAAATGTCTGTTTGCTGGTCACGCCCTTTGGCCACAAAGGGCTCGGGTGCTTTCCAGCCCGATTTTTCCCAAACGGAAAGATCAGCTTTTTCTAAAGTCGAAATAATCGAGCCGTCTTTACTGCTCCGCAGCACAGTGACTGGAGCCTGATTAATTCGGGAATACGTGTCAATGAAGCTTTCGTAATCATCCGAAAAGGTAACTTCGTGATTAGCCAGTTCGGGCGTCAGACTTTTCAGTCCTGAACCATCAAAATTAATTTGGTAATAATGCAGGTAATAGGGATCTTCTCCGGCATTCATGCCGCTAGCAGCGAACAGAATGGTGCGGGTTTTATCATCCACATTCATTACTCTACGAACAACCCAGTCCCCTTTCGTAATCTGATTTTTAACCTGACCAGTGGCGGCATCGTAGAGGTATAAATGATTCCATCCATCCCGTTCGGAAGCCCAGATGATTTCTTTTTCGTCGGAAACATCCTGACGGAATCGTTTGCCACTGTAACTGAAAAAGGTTTTACATTTTTCTTCGATAACAGGCCGGATGGCTCCATTTTCTGCGTTCACATCCAGCACACGATACACCTGATGCCCCCGCTGATTGTATTCAAGCGTAAAACTCTTACTATCTTTTCGCCAGTGTGGACGCGATAAATCGTATTGCTGGGCAATCAAATCCATCGAAATCCGGTATTGTTTTTTTGACGCAATGTCGAAAAGAGCCGGCTCTGAAATAGCCAGATTATCACCGGGTTTGGGGTAATTCCGCGTTTCCAGTTTAGGCTGTAACTGATCGACAGGCGAAGAGCGAATCAGGTATAAGAGATGAGGGGTTGGTTTACGAATCTTCACTCCAGCCAGTTTCTTGCCGTCTGGCGACCAGCGAAGATCGCTGCTGTAGGCGTCCCCCGGCGAACCGTCGAAACTCAATGGCGTTTCCTTCTTTGTTTTTTCGTCCCGCAGGTAAACATTGCTGTTCTTTATTGCTGCGGATAAGCTACTGTCAGGGCTATACGTTCGGCGGGTTTCGTCTTCTTCCCATCGCTCGCCCCAGTAACGACCGGATGGAACCTCCCCTTTTTTATGTAATCGTCCGTCTTCAAGAGTCCAGCGGACATTTTCAGCCACGAAGGAATAACCCTTATCCGTGGGTTTTAAGTTTTGGAGTGAAAGCTCGTACGCGGAAATGGTTTTACCTACCTGAGCACTGAGTTGTTTAGCCAGTTCTTCCTGATTAAAAGCGGGTTCCCGCTTACCCGTTTTCCGGTTCACCTGAATATATTCCCGACCTTTGGGGGTCTGAATGGTGTAGACTAATCGCTGGCTATTATCCTGCCAGTTGGTCTGCCGGGGAATATAATAAGCTTTATCTGTCCACTGTTTTTTTAGGGACTGACTTCGCTGATAATCAGCCAATGTGCCCTGAGCACAGAGTTGCTGAACGGAAAATAAGGTCAGAAGAAGAAAGGTATAACGCATAGAGGCTCGGTAGGTAAAACGAAAATTTAATCAAATCGATTCGGGGCAAATGCAGTAAGGCTCATGCTAAGGGGCTGATCGGCAATTACTTCTGCCACCAGTTTTCCTGTAGCAGGGCCGAGGCTGAGTCCCATCATGCCATGCCCGGTCGCAATTACTACGTTTTCGTAGTTATTCAATCGACCGAGGTAGGGTAACCCATCAGGCGAACACGGACGTAATCCTTTCCAGACCTGATTTTTAGCGGGTAACTGAACCGGAATATCTGGATAATACTGATTAATAGATTCAGCAATACCCTGCACCCGATTCATATTGACACTCATGTCTGTTCCGGCAATTTCCATGGTTCCTGCGAAACGTAAATCTCCCCCCATCGGCGTGGCTGTGGCTCGAGCTTCCAGCATAATCGCCGGAACCCGTACGTTCTGCTTCACGTCTTTCAACATGAAACTATAGCCTTTGCCACCCTGCAAGGGTAAAGACAACTGTAATTGCTTGACGATTTCAGAAGACCAGGCTCCTCCGGCAATCACAACTTCATCCACCGGGAAAGCCCCTGCTGTCGTTTCAATAGCCGTCACCCGTGACCCCTGTCTCGTAAAACCTGTTACCTCTTTGGCTTCCTTAAACGTAACGCCCGATTGTTTCAGGTGGGTAATGAGCGAAGACATGACCTGCGTTGGAACAACCTGAGCATCACCGGGGTAATACACTGCACCCGCCACTGTCACCCGAACATCCGGCTCCAGTGACTGCACCTGATCGGGGTTTAGTAACTGAGCCTCAATACCGGCGGCATTTGCCACATCGGCTTCATGCTGCATTTCGTGAGCAGCCGAAGGCGTTTTGAAAAGCATTAATAAACCCCGCTCGTGCCAGCCCATGTCCAGTGTATCAGCCATTTGCTGATACAAAGTCTTGCTTAGCAGACTGATATCCCGCAGTGCCGGAATGGATGCTTCGACGTGCTTCTCGGTGGAGTGCTTGTAAAACAGCCAGCCCCATTTCATCAGATCGGCATTGAGCCGGGGTTTGACGTAAAAAGGACTTTTTGAATCCAGCATCCAGCGTAACCCCTTAGCAATCATGCCGGGCTGGGCCAGCGGAATAATATGGCTGGGAACGATCATCCCGGCATTGCCGTAGGAACATCCATCGGCAATGACCGTCTGATCGAAAATCGTTACCTGATAACCTGCCTGTTGCAGGTAGTAGGCCGAACTTAGACCAATGATGCCGCCTCCCACAATTCCAACGTGTTTCATACGCGTATGGCCTGATTTTGGTGGTTAAATAACCTGAAAACCAAATCCGTAAGGATCGTCTTCGTCAATAATGAGGTGATTGTATCCGTGAATTCTCGCCCAGCCTTCAATGCTCGGCACGATGGCCGGGTGATCGCCCAACTGGGTTTCGGCTTCGATACGTCCGTTAAAAATGGAACCAATGATGCTTTCATGCACGAAGACATCGCCAGACTTCAGCTTTCCTTTGGCATACCACTGAGCCATCCGGGCGGATGTACCCGTGCCACAGGGAGAGCGGTCAATGGCTTTATCGCCGTAAAAAACGGCATTGCGGGCGGTTGAGCTTTCCTGAATGGTTTTTCCCGTCCAGAGTAAATGGCTCAATCCGCGAATGGTATCATTTTCCGGATGAACGAAGCTATACTTTTCATTCAGTTGTTTCCGTAATACCCGCGACCAGCTCACGAGCTGATCGGCACTGAAGTGTTCGAGTCCGGGGAAGTTTTCCTGTACGTCCACAATGGCGTAGAAGTTTCCTCCGTAGGCTACATCAACGGTTAATTCTCCTAAATCCGGACAATCTACCGTTAGGTTTTCAGCCGCCAGATAAGACTTGATGTTGGTAATTTTCACTGAAGTTACCTTACGACCATCCATGACGTACTCGGCCCGTACGAGGCCAGCGGGTACTTCCAGATTGAGTACGCCGGGGGTTTTCGGCGTAATGAGATTCTGCTCAATGGCTACCGTTACCGTACCAATGGTTCCGTGACCGCACATGGGCAGGCAACCCGAAGTCTCAATGAAAAGTACGCCTGCGTCGTTGGCCGGATCGATGGGCGGATAAAGTATACTTCCCGACATCATATCATGGCCCCGGGGCTCAAACATCAGTCCTTTGCGAATCCAGTCGTACTCACGCAGAAAATGCTGCCGCTTTTCGCTCATGGAATTTCCCTGCAAAAAGGGAATACTTCCCCCTGTTACCACCCGAACCGGATTGCCGCAGGTGTGAGCATCAATACAAAAAAAATGATACGCTGTAGACATGAATTCACTCGATTAATAAACTCAGAAAAAGAAATTAGGCGGGGGTTAATACGGGGCGAGTTGCCAGTGCCTTGTCGATAATTGCCTGCACATGAGCACGCTCTTCACCGATTAAGGGTAAACGGGGAGCCCGAACGTATTCTGAAGCAATACCCGTTGCTGTAGCAGCTAATTTAATATTTTGAACCAGTTTGGGGTGAATGTCCAGTTCGAGTAATGGCATGAACCATTTGTAAATTTCCAGAGCTTCGGCCAGTTGTCCCTGTTGAGTCAGATTGAATAAGGCTACCGTTTCTTCAGGGAAGGCATCTACTAAACCTCCTACCAGACCATCCGCACCTAATACTACGGCTTCCATGATTAGGGTATCCACACCACCCATGATTTTGAAGCGATCACCGAAAGCATTACGCATCCGAACGATGTTCGTCAGGTCGCGAGTTGATTCTTTGACAGCCTGAATGTTAGGGCATTCTGACAATTCCTGGAACATCGCAATCGTCGTCATGATTTTGTAATCCACGGGATTGTTGTAAATCATGATGGGTAATGACGTTGCCTGAGCCACGGCTTTGAAATACTCAACTGTTTCGCGTGCGTCTGAGTAATAACGCATCGGAGGTAACAACATCAAACCGTCGGCTCCGTTTGCTTCTGCTTCTTTCGCCCGTGCTACGGCTTCGCGAGTAGCCTGCTCAGCAATGTTAACAATAACAGGAATTTGTCCCTGAGTTATTTCCAAAGCTGAAGCCAGTAATTCCAGCTTTTCTTCGGGAGTAAGCGTACTGGCTTCACCCAGCGATCCACCAATGATGATTCCGGTAATACCGGCTTTCATCTGAGCAATTATATTTTTCTGGAATAAAGGCAGGTCCAGGGTATCTTCAGCAGTGAATGGGGTAAGCATGGCTGGATACACACCTTGCCAGGTAACGATAGTGTTCATGAGCGTTAGTTTTTCTGGTGATTGATTTAGTCAAAGGTCGGAAACTTGAGGGAAAGGTTATTCTCAATATTTGATTGCCTTTAATACTTTTTTCACTAGTTTTATACCGTCAATAAGATTATATACCAAAAATGTATTATTCTTACCTCTATGAAACCACTACTGTTCCGGGTACCCAGCGTGGACCAGCGGTCATTCCGAGTTCAAATTGACGATGGTCCTACCTTTTATGCTCAGTTACACTTCCACCCCGAAGTTCAGTTAACCCTGATCGAACGAGGCGAAGGTACACTCATTGCCGGAGACCGAATTGACCGGTTCCAACCGCTCGATTTACTATTATTTGGGAGCAACCTGCCCCACGTGCTTCGCAGCAGTGACTCGCACGAGCGAGCTACCTCGACTACGATGTTTTTCATGAACGACTCGCTGGAACAGCACTGGCTGGAATTTCCCGAAGTAAGCCATTTACGGCAGTTACTTTCAGAGGCCAAACAGGGGGTTCGTCTGCGTTGTCAGGAAAATGATCCGATTATTGATGAATTCCGGCAGCTCTCGCAACAGCGGCCTTTTCACCAGTTCCTCTTTTTATTAAAAGTACTAGATAAACTTGTAAATGAAGAAGGTCGCGAGGTTTTATCGAGAACGGCTTACGAGCGTCCCAGTCGTCCAGACGACCATTACCGCCTTGAACGGGTATTTTCTTATTTATTACAAAACTACGCTTCGTCCATTTCGCTGGAAGATGTAGCCAATGTAGCCAATCTCACGCCGGGAGCTTTTTGTCGCTTTTTCCGTCAGCATACTCGCAAAACCTTTTCGCATTTACTGAATGAAATCCGAATCGAAAATGCCTGTCGCTTACTGCGGGAATCGAAGGACCCCATGAGTCAGATTGCGGAATCCTGTGGGTACACCAATATGTCCAATTTTAATCGTCAGTTCAAAGAAATCGTGGGCATGCCCCCAAGTCAGTATATCCGTACGTATCGGATGTAGACCCTGTGTCGTTGTTTACCCTATTGCTTAATAACAGACTTTTACGGAATTCAACGAGAGCGTACTTGTAATAAACTAGTCGCTCTTTTTGTTTAATGGACTTTCAGAAAGTTAATTTTGGGCGAGTAAAGGGCTGTATACTTGTCCGTACCCGCAAAATACGCATTCAATAGGACATTTAAGCATAACTATTTATAAACCCTATAGCGGTTCTGGATGTTAAGACTGAAATTCTTCCTACGAGGAAACTTTGGTAAAGGCATTTCATGCATCCCTTCGAATCGTTTGAAAAAGAAATTAACGTAACAACATATAAATGGATATTTCTCAAATTTTCAAAAACAACCAAGACTGGGTTCAGAAAAAGCTAAGTGTAGAGCCAAACTATTTCAGCGATCTGTCTAAAGGCCAAACGCCTGATATTCTGTATATCGGTTGTTCCGACAGTCGGGTAACGGCTGAAGAGTTGATGGGTATCGCACCGGGTCAAGCCTTTGTACACCGAAATATTGCTAACATGGTTCCCAACACCGACCTGAGTGCCATGTCGGTTATCAACTACGCCGTTCAGCACCTGAAAGTGAACCACATTGTTGTTTGTGGTCACTATTACTGCGGTGGCGTTCAGGCAGCCATGAAATCGCAGGATCTGGGAATTTTGAATCCGTGGTTAAGAAATATTCGTGACGTATACCGGACTCACCAGGCCGAATTAGATGCGATCAAAGATGAAGAATTGCGTTACAAAAGACTGGTAGAGCTGAACGTAGAAGAGCAATGCATCAATGTGATTAAAACGGCGGAAGTACAGAAAGCCCGCCGGGAACGAGACCTTACCGTTCATGGATGGGTGTTTGATGTACACACCGGAAAGCTGATTGATCTAAATATTGATTTTATCAAATTACTGGAAAACATCATGCAGATTTATCACCTGGATCCTAACGAGCCTGAAAAACCAGCCGATAAAAACGTGTAATTTTATAGGAGTAGCACTTTCCGAAAGTTTAAAACTTTCGGAAAGTGCCGCAGTCGCTCGGCTAGAGCCGAGCGACTGCTAGGAATCTCCCAAAAACTAAAAACTGACCCTACAGAGTCAAATAGAAAGGAACGCCAAAAGCTGGCGTTCCTTTCTATTTGACTCTTCTTTTTTAAGACCATTTTAAGCGTATTTATAAATCAATTTAAAGCTCTGGGAAGAGCTTTGCTTACACAAAGGCAGTATTAAAAACAAATTCAACACTATCAACTATGCATGTCAACCATGAAAACGCAATGGCTTTTTATGGGCTTTATTCTACTCTGGATGAGTGGATGTACAGCCGTTCAGGTACAGCAAAAAAGTGCCGTCAATTTTAATGACTTTCGCAAATTTACCTTTGTTAAACCAGATATTCAGGGTAATAAAAACCCCTTGTATCGAAGCGGCATTACCGATGACATGATTCAAAATGCGATTGCTGCCGAGCTTACAAAAAAAGGATTGGTTCGGGATGATAATCAACCTGATTTGTTAGTTTCGACGCACGAGTATTTTGAAAATAAAAGCCAGCAGGTAGCCAATCCTTCCTATCCTTATCCCTATTACGTTCCGTATAACATCTGGTACCAACGTCGCTGGATGCCCGTAGGCTTCGGTTATTATTACCAACCCTGGAATACCGGTTATCATACCGAACACTACACGGACGGTACATTGATCGTCGACGTCATTGATGCTAAAACCCAGCAATTACTCTGGCGTGGTTCACTGGAAAACCCAGTAAACGATCCGGCTGAACTGAGTAAACAGTTTGCCCACGAAGCCGAAAAAATTCTCGCTCGTTATCCTCAACATCTTCAACACTCATAACTAGTAAAATCATGAAATCTAACCTGTTAGCCATCGGCCTAATGATTGCACTGGCCTCTTGCCAGTCATCACCCAAAAAACAAGAAGCACAAACTTCCACTACGGATACTACCCTTATCGCGGCGGAAGAAACGCAAGTACTGGAAAATCCTTCGGATGCGTATTTCGATCAGGCTCTAGTGGCTTTGCAGACCAATGCTCCAGAGACCGCAGTAAAAGATTTACAATCGGGTATTGCTGCTCTCAAAGTGGAAGGCAAAAATCTGAAGGGTGAAAACCTGTCACTCTTTGATAATCACCTGAAAGACCTCGAAAAACTGGTAGAGCGGGCCAAAGAAAAGAAATTAACGGAAGCAGAACTGAATGAAGCCGTAACCGCAGCCGAACTAACGGTAGGCCACCAGGCAATTGAGGATATTCTTGTATTGCCAGAAGTAACGACCGACCCTCTCAAGGTTACGCTTAATGACCTGGAAAAACACGTGGGTAAAATGGATAAACCCAGTAAGGAAGAGGGTCTTAAACTTATAAACACCGCTCGTACTTCGCTCGATGCCAGAGAAAAAGCAGCGAAGCAAGACGCGAAAAAAATGGATGATCGCCTGCGTCAGGATTTGAAGAACATTCAGACCTACATCAAAAAACACGCGTAGTCCATAAAAGCCAGCATTCTCTGGCGGATCAACAAAATCTAGAGGCCACCTGTAGGGGTTATCCCTACAGGTGGCCTCTAGATTTTGCTATATTGTTAGTTAATAGTTTAATATTAAGCATTTTACAATCCATTTATCTATGTATTAAATTATTATAAGAACTTATCCTTAACTCCTTACATCACTTATTAGCCGCCGACTTTGAATACAAGTCCTCTAATTTGGCTCCTAACTCTTCCCCTCTTAAATTACGAGCAACAATTCGTCCTTCGGCATCGAGTAACACGTTTGATGGGATGGCCCGAACGCCGTATAACTGAGCGGGTTCGCTGTTCCAGTATTTCAGATCCGATACTTGATGCCAGGTCAGTTGGTCTTTGGCGATGGCTTTCAGCCAGGCTTCTTTGGTATGATCCAGTGATACGCCAAGAATAGTAAAGCCCTGCCCTTTGTATTTTTCATAGGTCTTTACCAGGTTCGGGTTTTCGTGCCGGCAGGGGCCACACCAGGCCGCCCAGAAATCTACCAGAATATAGCTCTTTCCGTACAGACTTGACAACCGCAGGGGCTTCCCTTCGGGTGTGTTGGCCTGAAAGTCTTTGGCTTTTTCTCCTACCTGCACACTTCGCAGGGTAGTCACCAGCTCTTTCAGCGTTTTTACATAAGGTGTTTTTTGAAGCGACGCGTCGAGTAAGGCTACGTTTTTCTCAATTTCTTCCGGTGTTAGTCGGTACGAATATTCCCGATAAAGAATATAGGTTGGAACAATGGACGCTGGATTCTTTTTAATGAAATCCTCAATCTTCCCTTCCTGCCCCTGACGGAAACTTGCCAGCAGCTCCTGCCCCTTGGAGCCCGTTACTTTTGTGTTCCGGTAGCGAGCTGCACTATCCAGACTGATCGTTACTTTAGTATCGGTAGCGTCCAGAAACAGAAACTGATTTCCACGGGTGGTATCGATTGTGATACCATATACTTCGGGTAACTGTAGCTTCCGCTGAATCTGAAACTTCCCATCTTTCACGGGTACGGCTTCAACCGTATAAAACATTTTATTGTGGAAGCGTTGCAAGTACACTTTTCCGGTGTTAATACCCACAACGGTTCCTGAAATATTCACGGGTGTTTGAGCCTGAGCCAGTGAGGTCAGACCTAGTCCAGCCACCAGCGTTAAAGATTTGAGCAGATTCATTGAGTGATTGGTTTGAATTGAAAAGAAAGTTTTCAGAACTCCTTCTGCGTATAGCGATGGGAGTGCGTTTAAAAACGGCTGCCATTAAAGCGGATACAGACTCTTATCGCCATAACGGCAGATTCTCGCTAGCAAATCGGCGTATTCTTTGGCTTTGGTCGAATCGCCTTTTTTTCGATATACTTTATACAAGCCCCAGAGTCCGTTGGCTGAATTGGGATGTTTATGCAATAACTCCGTATACGCTTTAATAGCCTGATCGTAATTTTTGGCCTGTAACTGCACTTCGCCGAGGCTAATCAATACCGGACGGGCATACGAAGGCGGTTCGCTGTATCCTAATTCTTCTTCCTTAACCTTTGCTTTTTCCAATAAGGCAATCGCTTCTTTGGTATGTCCCTGAGCGTTTTTGATCAGTCCCTGTAATTCCAGCGAAGCTACATTTAAGTCATTCACCCGCCGCGAATTGATAATATCTGCTTCGCTAAACTGGTTGACATTTCGCCAAAGCGTAGCATCCAGTGCATCAACCAACTTCTGAGCTTCCTCAATTTTATTTCGCTTGATGGCATCCATTCCTGCAGAAAAATAATATAGTCCATCTTTATACGCCATTGCTTTGACCGAATACAAACTGTCAGTGGGCAAAATGGCTTTAAGACGTTGGGCTGCCCGGTCGTAATGCCCAAAACAGATTTCCATTTTTACGGGAGCCAGAATGCCCTGATAAAAGAAACGACCTTCGTACTTGCGTTTGCGTTCTTTCGAAGCAGGCATATTCTGGAGCTTTTCGGCGTAGTACAATGCCGTTGCGTAACGTCCATCTTCGGCACAATTGGCCAATAAGTAATTGATGTTGTGAATGTAATTCCAAGCATCAACTTCCTGAATATTCTGCTTTTTCATATAAACGGAGTCCACCGCGACGGAAGCTTTGAATGTATCGAAGGCTTTCTGGTATTCGCCTAGCTTATAGTACACGTGACCCGGCATGTGCACCAGATGACTCGAAGCCGGGCCGAGTTTAGGTAATTTTTCACAGCTTTCAAGAGCCTCTTCCGGGCAACAATTTTCCTTCAGGTGAATCCAGTAATGATGAGCTCCGGCATTATTGGGATGCGATTTTAGTACGTCTCGCAGCAGGTATTCGGCATACATCGTTCCCTCTCTGGGATTCAGCTTGAGATCATAGCCACTCATTTTGCTTAACGCCAGAAAGAGCTTGGCATCTACATCGTCGGGGTATTCGTGAACCAGTAACTCCAGAATACGTTCATACTCCTTTTTTTGGTTTGCTCCCGATACCTCGCGGGCCAGAATGGCTTCCGCATAACGCCTTTCATGCGGAGGGGCCTTATCTTTCAACGCTTTAATTTTTGCCACAGCCCGAATCCGGTCTTCCGCAAAGTCATCCCCTTCCATGGAACCAATTGCACTATAAATACCCCAATAAGGCATGAGGGCGGTTGAATCCTGACGGGACGCTTCTTTAAAAGCCCGATACGCCTCAAAATCCCAGAAACCATGCAGTAAGGCAACGCCCTGATTGAAATAGGTTTGAGTTAAAGAAGATTTCGTTTGAATTTTCAGATCAGAAGTACCGATTCCCAACATTACTTGTGGAGCCGGAAGATGATGTACATAAACCGTTTCTTTACGATATTCCTGAATATGAGTAAGATGATCGTGATTCATCGCCCGACCTTCTGGATCGTGGTGATGATCATCGTGATACACCCGTTGACTCAGGGCAGGCAGGGAAAGTAAACTCAAAGCTAGTAAGCGAAGTTTCATAAGGGATTCAGACGGAAAGACTGTTTTTTATCCGATAGAAAAGAACAGACTGGCAACTCCTAAAACAAAATCTGAATCAAATATACACTTACTCTATATATTTAGTATGTTATTATATTAAAATATGCTATCCTGTCAATCCCCAGCGAAGGTGATTTCTGAATAACCTATACAGAAGCTTTAAAATAAAGTTTTTAAAAGCATTTGGAAAAGCATTTAAGTTTATCCTACTTTGCCTACCAATTTTATATACTTTAAATCTTCCCTAATGAAACAAGCTGTATATAATTTTCTCACCGAGTATTCTTCTGTCGCTCTCTTACACGATCTCTACTTCAAATCGTGTTGTTGCTAGGTATTCCATTATTCCATTGATCTCCGAAGTATTATTTCGGAAGATTCTCCGCCTTCTTTTTACGAATTCCCCTAGTGTCAGACTTAGCTATTGATTAGGTCTGAAGTTCTCCTATTGCTTTATCAGTCTCCTTTGAGTGCCTTATTCCCATCTTTTCATTGACAAGAGCATGAAAAAACCTATCATTCCCGCTCAGCAGATTCTGAGTTTGTTATTACTGAGTTATGCTTTATCGGGCACACCGCCAGCCGAAGCCGCTCCTCTCCATCAGCCCCTACTCATCTCATCAAAAGACTTAGTGATTCAGGGAAAAGTAACTGCTCAAAGCGATGGTACACCTCTACCTGGCGTGTCGGTCGCTATTAAGGGAACCACCGTCGGCACTACGACCGACGCCAACGGAAATTATCAGCTTCGCATAGCTGATGCAAAAGCGACATTAGTTTTTTCTTTCGTTGGCTTTATCTCACAGGAAGTAATCGTAGGTACTCGAACTCGCGTGGATATCCATTTGGAATCGCAGACCAGCCAGTTGAATGAAGTGGTTGTTGTGGGGTATGGTACCCAGCAGAAACGGGATTTAACGGGCTCGATCGCAACGATTTCGGGTAAAGACCTTGCCGCTGCTCCCGTGCAAAGTTTTGATCAGGCCCTACAGGGAAGAGCCGCTGGAGTTAACATTTCAACCCCCGGCGGAGCTCTGAACGCTACACCCGTCATTCGTATTCGCGGGATTAACTCAATTAACCTGAGTTCCTTCCCGCTGGTTGTGGTAGATGGCGTACCTACGTATACGGATAATATCTCTACCAATTCGGCTTCCAATAACCCATTATCTAATATTAATCCGGCTGATATTGAGAGCGTTGAGGTATTAAAAGATGCTTCGGCTACTGCTATTTACGGTTCACGGGCCAGTGCCGGGGTCATTCTGATTACCACGAAACAGGGCAAAAAGGGTAATGTAAAAGTAAGTCTGGATTCCTGGGTAAGCTGGTCGAATCCCTACCGACTTAACAAAATCCAAATGCTGGGGGCAGAAGATTTTGTTACCCTGAAAAATGAAGCCCTTGCCAATGCCGGACAAACGCCCGGTTACGCTTTAAATTATGACGCCAACGGCAACTTAATTGATACCGACTATAAGAAACTATTTTACCAGAATAATGGCTTTTCGCAGTCGCACGCTTTGAGTTTTTCAGGCGGTTCGGAGCGGACTAATTATTACGTTTCACTGGGATATACCGATCAGGCGGGGATTGTGAAGCATAACGAATTTGATCGTAAAAATGCTCGTGTTAAAATTGACCATAAGCTTTTCAAAACCTTTACGATTGGAGCTAATTTTGCTATCAGTAACACCAGCACCCTTTCCGTCAATTCAGGTTCAGTAAGTGGGGAAGTCTATTCCTACACCAACGGTCCGCGTTTAGCCTTAAGCCCTGACCCTAACCTGAGTCCGTACAATAGCGATGGCTCGTATAATATCGGTTCTGGTGGTTTGATCGGTCAGATGAATAACCGTATTCCGTCCATCTGGTCCAATCTGGCGGCGGTGATGGATAATGATCGCTATCGTTCGTCGGGTGCCGCCACGCAGGGAAGTTTATACGCCAATTGGGAAATCATCAAAGGGCTGAACATCCGTACTCAATATGGGATTGATCGGTTGAGTGTAGTCGATGAATCGTATGAAAGTCCGCTTACTCCTCCCGGCGTATTTGTGGGTGGCAGTGCGACCAGCCGTTATCGCAATAACTACCGTTGGAACTGGCAGAATACGGCTCAATACGATTTTTCACTGGCTGGAAAGCATAATATTTCTTTGTTGATCGGCAATGAACAGCAACTTTCTACAGTGGACCGTTGGGGTTTAAACCGAACGAACCAGTCCGATCCACTTTTCAGAAGTGTCAAGGGGAACTTTGTAAATACAGTTTCGGTGAGCATGGCTCAAACGGAAAACTTCCTGTTATCCTATTTCGGACGCTTGAATTATGATTTCGGTAAAAAATACTTCGCTACTCTTAACTTCCGTCGGGACGGCTATTCAGCTTTTGCGAGTGGTAAAAAGTTTGGTAACTTCTACGGTGCTTCGCTGGGGTACTCCATCTCAGATGAAACTTTCTGGGCGAATTCAGCCATCAGTCGAATCGTAAGTTACCTGAAATTCCGGGGTAGCTACGGTCTGGTTGGGAATAATCAGGGCATTAATGACTATGCTTCGCTGCAATCCTACGCGGCTGGTTTACAGGGCGATTCCCCTACGCTTTATTACGATCAGGCAGGAAACCGAAGTCTGTCCTGGGAAACCAGCAAGAAGACTGATTTTGGATTTGCTTTTGGCTTACTCAATGATCGCATTACCGGAGAAATCGCCTATTACCAAAACGATGTGGATGGCCTGATTCTCAATGTTCCGCAGGCATCTTCCAAAGGGATCCCCTCCAATTCTCTCTTACTTAATATTGGCTCGATGCAAAATACCGGGCTGGAGTTCAGCGTACAGGCCCATGCCGTTCGTACGGATGAGTTCAGCTGGAAAATCAATGCGAATGTAACGACGCTGAAAAATAAGGTCATTAGCCTGAATGGAGATAACCAGCGGATAATCAACGGTGAAAACGTAATTGAAATTGGGAAATCGGTTTCCAGTCTCTGGGCCGTTACTACGCTGGGGGTTAATCCTGAAAATGGTCGCCGTTTATTCCAGAAAGCCGACGGAACTGTGGTTCAATACGATCATTCGGCCTCCGCATCCCAACGATGGACGACGCTGGAAGGCACATCTGTATCTGCCGCAACGACGCTGGCCGACGGTAGAAATCAAGGCCCGGCTTTGCCAAAATGGTACGGCGGATTTGATAACACGTTTACCTACAAAAACTTCGATCTGGGTTTATTCCTGCAATTCTCGGGAGGTAATAAGGTTCTGAACGGCACCAAACCTGGAACTCGTGATCAACGCGGCTATAACAACAGCACGGATCTCCTCGACCGCTGGACACCGAATAATAAAGATGGGAAATTACCACGGGCGGTTTACGGAGATAACATTTCCAACGGCGGAGCGGCTATCTCCATTTCCGAAAATATTGAAAAAGGCGATTTTGCTCGCCTGCGGAATGTTTCGCTGGGGTACAAAATCAATCCAAATGTTCTGAACCGCCTTCATATATCGAGTGCCCGCGTGTACGCTCAGGTGCAGAATGCTCTGGTTTTTACGAAGTACAGCGGTTATGATCCCGAATCTACGGTGAATGGAAACAGCAATACGGGCCCCGGCGTGGACCGGAATGCATTGGGACAAACCCGTACAGTATCCCTCGGTATTACTATTGGCTTTTAACCCTTCCTGATTATGAATCACTTACTCAAACATACGTCCCGCGTACTAGGCCTTGGAATCGTACTTGCACTTTCTTCCTGCAACGAAGACAAACTAGAACCCACACCCACTACGTTTTTCACCGACATTGTCGTTTTCGATACACCTGCCCGCATTGCCCAGCAGGTGAACGGGTTATTCAGTTCTTCGTCCATTAAATCAGGAGCCTTTCTAGGAGGGCGTTATCACATTTATAGCGATATTCAGGGAGAAGAATTCCTGAATGTCAAGGCCAACCAGGGTACTGGTTTTAACGTGTGGAGCTTTACACAAAACGAATCGCAGACGGGTGGCATCTGGGACGCGGCTTATGCTTCTATTAATAAAGTTAACGTATTTCTAAAAGGTCTGGATGATAACGCCAGCAAATTCGTACCTCCTACGTTTCCGGCCAACTATGACCAGCAAGTGCTAAAATACAAAGCCGAAGCTCGGTTCGTGAGAGCGGTGGCTTATTTCTACGTACTGCAGTTTTATGCCCGGTCGTATGGGGCAACTTCTAATGGTTCCAGTCCGGGCTTGCCGCTTCGGCTTCAGGCTGAAACCAATGCAGCGAATAACGATCTGGCCCGGAGTACGGTGGCCGAAGTTTACGCTCAGATTATTGAGGATTTGAATTTCGCCGAGCAGAACCTTCCGTTAAATTATACCGATGAATTGACCAATGTCTCGCATCCGCATCGAAATTCGGCAATTGCGTTTAAAACGAAAGTTTATCTGGCTCAATCTAAATGGGATGACGTAATCCGGGAAGCCGACAAGATTGTCTCCGCTTCTGCTCCCTTTACGGCCACCACGGGCGTAAAGCATGCCTTGCAAGCCAATATTGCTTCGGTCTTTGCCGTACCGCAAACCACAACGGAAAGCATCTTCTCGCTCGTTTTCACCAATCAGGACAACCCAGGAACGCAGAATCAATTTGGCTTTTACTACCTGCCGACAGGTAACAGGGAGTATTACCTGAACCCGGCAGGAATTCTGGGCGAAAGCACCTGGAAATCGACCGATGCCCGCCGCCAGTTTGTGGTTACTTCGGGCGGGCAGCAGTGGTTATCGAAATACTCGAGTCCGTCGCCTTATACCGACAAAGCTCCGATTATTCGCTACGCGGAAGTGCTATTGAACCTTGCTGAGGCACGAACCCGCTCGACCAATTCAGTAGATGCCCGAGCCGTTCAGTTGCTGAGTGCCGTGCGATCAAGGTCGGATGCTTCCACGCAGTGGACTACCGCCAGCTTTCCTAATGCCAGTGCTTTGCTGGAAACGATTCTAAAAGAACGCCGCATTGAGTTTTTAGGCGAAGGCTTACGCTCTATTGACATTTACCGGCAGAATCTAACGTTTCCAGCAAAAGGCACTGTACCGGCCATCGTACCGAGCGATCCTACATATGTATGGCTCATTCCAGCCAGTGAGTTAACCGCTAATAAGCTAATGACCCGTAATTAATCACAGGCAGCAGGCATCTAGCTTGAATAAATGCCTGCTGCCTAATCTAACTTCAATTCTCAATCTACTGATTGACAAATGATTAATAGGTTTGGCTAAAAAAATAAACGTTATTAGTCTATAAAATCTATAGATTTATTTGGATAATGCATTTTCACGTATATATCTTTGCAGAGTCTTCAATTACTTCCCTGCAAAAGTAGTTGCGGCTTATAAAGAAAGGTGGAGAGACAGGCTCTTTGAATCCTTAGCAACTTTCCTGAACGGAATCAGTGCTAACCTGCCTATTGAATTAGGAACTATAAACCCAACAACCAACCATGAACGCTAAGCTATTCGCATGCAATGCTCGCTGCTGCACCTGCTGCTGCTGAGATCCGTCCAACCTCAACTAATCACGAAAGTCTTTTGCATCTGCCTGCCTGCACTGGTGTATATGCTTTCTTTCTCTGCACGCGTTTCAACGCGAGTGCATTTCCTAACTATTTCTAACACATCTATTTATGAAAATGAAAGCCATTTCATTCCTCAAAGGCACGGCCCTTACCTTGTCCGTACTCAGTGGTTTTTCTTCGCAGGCTCAGCAAACTCAATTCCCGAAAGAAGGCGTTTGGCGGGGCGTTTTCACCATTAACGAACAGAAGGTTCCCTTTAATTTTGAAGTAAAGGGTAATAAAGCCGAAGACGCTACTTTCACCCTCATCAATGGCACCCGTCAGGATCACTTCCACGTCAAACAAACGGCTTCTGATTCTTTATTTATTAAAATGAATACGTACGATGCCGCACTGGTAGCTAAGGTTCACCCCGACGGCCACCTAACGGGTGAATACCGCAGTCTGGTGCCCAGCTTCCGGGGTAACTCGCTGCCTTTTACGGCGGAATACGGTAAGTCTTACCGATTCGTTGAACCCGGTAAAGACATTGCCCCAGCGGCTAACCTGAGCGGTAAATGGGAAATCAAACTCATTAGTAAAGAACCGGTTGCGAATCAGGTCGCTTTACTCGAACAAAAGGGGAATAAACTGACGGGCGTGATCATGACGGTCGTGGGTGATTCCCGTGAACTGGAGGGGACTGTTCAGGGAAATGAATTTGTTCTTTCGGGCTTCACCGGGCCTAATCCCGTATTGATCAAAGGAAAAATCAACGAGGACAAAACCTTATCCGCCGAAATTGATCGTGGGTTATACGTTACTCAAAAGCTGGAGTGGACGAAAAACAAAAAGGCCGAACTTCCGGATCCCTATGCTCTGACTCAACTGAAGGAAGGTCAGAATAAACTGGATTTCACTTTCCCCGATCTGAATGGAAAAACCGTAAAACTGAGCGATGCTAAATACAAAGGCAAAGTGGTTATCGTGGAAATCATTGGGACCTGGTGCCCCAATTGCACGGATCAGACGGCTTTTCTTTCCCCCTGGTACAAGGCCAATAAACATCGCGGCGTAGAAGCCATCGCGGTTGGTTTTGAACAGAAAGATGATCTGGAATACGCCAAGTACACACTAGGTAAACTGAAAGAGAAATACGGTATTGAATACGACATTCTCTTCGGTGGTATTGCGGATAAAAAACTGGCTTCCGAGAAATTCGCGGCCCTCAATAAAATGATGGCGTTCCCAACAACGATCATCATTGGTCGGGATGGAACCGTGAAGCAAATCCACACGGGTTATACCGGGGAAGTAACGGGGAAATACTACAAAAACTACGTAAAAAAGTGGAATAAAGACCTGGACAAATACATTGCTGAAGAAGCTCCGGCCAGCAGCGATGTGGCCGCACGATAATCGTTCGATCGTCAAAGTTGATTTGCCATGTATTCGAGTATCGGGTAGTTTACCCGATACTCCTTAAAAAACCATAATTCGCTACTAATCAACTACATTTACAAAAACCTAAACAAAACTTGTCATGAAAAAAGTACTCGCTCTCCTCGCCCTTGCGTCATTCGCATTTACAAAGCCTCAGGCTACGGTTACTTACAAAGTAGATACCCAGAAAAGCACTATCGTGTGGAAAGGTAAAAAAGTGACCGGTGAACACTATGGCAACGTTACCCTGACCAGCGGCACCCTAATTGCTGATAATGGTAAGTTGAAAGGCGGTTCGTTTGAAAGCGATCTTCGCACGCTGACGGTTACAGATTTAAAAGATCAGGAATACAACCAGAAGCTGGTCAATCACCTCAAAGGGGATGATTTCTTCGCGGTTGACAAACACCCTAAATCAACCTTTGTGATTACGTCGGTAACCCCACAGGCAGCGGGTCAAGTGCAGGTCAAAGGGAAGTTAACCATCAAGGGCATTACGCAGGAAGTAAGCTTTCCCGCCACGGTAAAGGCTGATAAAAACCAGTTAACGGCATCAGCTAAAATTCCGGTAGATCGTACCAAATACGACATCAAATTCCGTTCGACTAATTTCTTCGAAAATCTGGGTGACAAAGCCATCCACAATGACTTTGAACTGGATGTAAACTTAGTGGCTAACGCGGGCGGCACGGCTTCGGCGAGTCGATAATCTTTCCTTGTTTATGAGAAAAATTTTTACTGGGCTAGTCGTTTTACTAGCCAGTGTGACCTCACTATGGGCTCAGGAAAGCGTTCAGCAACTCGAATGGGATTATTCGCTATCGAAGACCGCTCTCCAGCCCGGTGACGAAGTAGAGCTCATCGTGAAAGCTAAAGTTGAAAAAGGCTGGTCTTTGTACTCTTCTGATTTTAAGGCAGATATAGGTCCTCAGCCCACTCATTTTGAGTTCGTATCTAATGGCACGTATTCAGTGCTAGGTCCGGTCGTTCCCATTTCGCCCCAAACGAAGCAAGACAAAACCTGGGAAATAAATGTTTCTTATTTCACAAAACAGGCCGAATTTCGCCAGAAGGTCAGAATCGATAAACTAGATTATTTTTTCACAGGCTACATCACTGGTCAGGTTTGTCACGATAAAAAAGGCTTATGCGTTCCTTTCCGACAAGCGTTTAATTTTGATCCCCGAAATGCCCAATGAAAGTCTTTTTCCTCGCTCTGGGGGGGATTCTATTACTCTTTCTGAACTTCAGGTTTATTACTTCAGAAGAACCCCTAAGCAAAGTAGAACTGGGCAAAAAGCTCTTTTTTGACCCTATTCTTTCCGAAGATCGCACCATTAGCTGTGCTTCCTGTCACAAACCCGAATTTGCCTTTGCGGATACGATGTCCTTCAGTCTGGGTGTGCGAAATACCCCCGGTGAACGTAATACGCCTTCGGCGATGAATCTGGCAGGTCGGTTGCAACTCTTTTGGGATGGGAGGTCATCGTCTCTAGAAATGCAGGCTCTGGAGCCGATTGCGAACCCAACCGAAATGAACTTGCCCATCGCCGAAGCTGTATCCCGCCTTAATGGCGACAAGTTTTACGCAAAGGCTTTTCGTAAACTTTATAAATCAGACGTTACGGCTACTCAACTGGCAGAGGTAATTGCGGCCTATGAGCGAACGCTGGAAACCAGTAATACGCCCTATGACCGGTATATCAATGGGGACGATGCGGCCATGTCGGCTTCGGCCATTCGTGGCAGAAATCTGTTCATTGGTAAAGCCAATTGTGCCAATTGCCATTCAGGAGAAGATTTCACGGCAGATCGATTCAAGAACATTGGTTTATTCGATGGAAAGGATTTGCTGGATCAGGGGCGGTTCAGGATTGTAAAAGACAGTACTTACCTGGGTCACTTTAAAGTTCCGGGCTTGCGTAACGTGGCCTTAACGGCTCCGTATATGCATAACGGTATGTTCAAGACACTGCGGGAAGTCATTAATTATTACAACCATCCCGACCAGTTTGTCAAGAATGGTTTCAACCGGGACCCCTCTCTTAGTACCCCCCTGAATTTAAGCGAAGGTGACATTACTGATCTGGAGGCGTTTCTGCATGCGTTGACCGACGATCAGTTCACTAAAAAGTAAATCAATGAACCCGAGCTTCCCCTGCTCGGGTTTCTTTCAACTCATTTATTCTACTAATTCTATAGATTTAGTAAATTAATATATGAAACACTTTCTTTACCTGACTTTCCTACTGATTATCAGTTTAGCTACGAAGGCACAGCAACGAATCATCAGTGGTAATGTAAGCTCTTCCGCCGACAGCGGTCCCATTCCGGGAGCGTCTGTTTACATCAAAGGTACCACACACGGCAGCTCCACCGATGTCCAGGGTAACTTCAGACTTACGTTCAATAAAGGTACTACCCTTATTATTTCTGCCATCGGTTACCAGACGCAGGAAGTGGCTCTGAATGAGTCGAATCAATACGTCATCCGGCTGGAATCTGCGGCGAATCAATTGGGTGAAATTGAAGTAGTAGGCTCCCGAAACGCCAGTCGTACCCGAACAGATTCTCCCGTTCCCGTTGATGTAATTGATCTGAAACCCTTGAAAGAATCGGCTCCCCAAGTGAGTATTACCCAACTTCTGCAATACGTTTCGCCTTCCTTTCACTCGGTCAATGGCAGTAATGCCGGGGATGCGGGTTCGGCCCTGAATCTTTCGCAGCTACGGGGTTTAGGCGTAGATCAGGTGTTAGTGCTGGTGAACGGCAAACGTCGCCATAAAAGCTCTAATGTTAACTGGGGTGGATTGGGCAACGGAGCTACGGGTTATGACCTGAACTCTATTCCAACGGGTTCGATTGAACGCGTGGAAATACTCCGGGACGGAGCCGCTGCTCAATACGGCTCAGACGCGATTGCCGGGGTTATTAACATCGTTTTGCGGAAAAGCACCGACGAACTAACGGCAACCTCAACCGTCAGCACGCGGCGTCGCGGCGATGGAACTACGACGCGAACCAGTGCCAATTATGGATTTTCGCTGGGTAACAAAGGCGGTTTTTTCAATGCAACGGCTGAATTTGCTACGCAAGGAATTTCCCTGACTCCCGGCAAAGACGATTCGGGTTTGTACAACGGCCCGATTTACGGCGGAGGAGCCAATACTCGGGCTTACGATGCCATTTATACCAAAGAAATAGATGAGGCTATCCTCGCCAAGCGAGGCATTGATCGGCACTTTTTTGATCAACGCGGTGGCGGTTCTAACAAAGCTAAAGACGCGTTACTCTTTTTCAACGCGGCCATTCCCCTGAAAGAAGAAGCGGAAATCTATGCTTTTGGCGGAATCAGTCACCGCAACTCACAGTTTACGGCAGTCTATCGTCTGTCCGGCTGGACTGAGCGAACCAACTCGTTTTTATACCCCGACGGTTTTCTACCCGCGATGGAAAACATCATCACCGATAAGTCTCTGACGCTGGGTATTAAAGGAAAAGTACACGGGTGGAATGTTGATTTTTCGAATGTTTATGGAAAGAATGATTTCGGTAACGTCATCACCAATTCCATCAATGCTAGTCTGGGTTTGAAAAGCCCAACTACGTTTGACGCAGGAAAGTATAACGCCAGTCAAAACACAGCCAGCCTTGATTTCAGTCGTTACTTTGATCGGGTGTTGAAAGGATTGAACGTTGCCCTGGGTGCCCAGTACCGGGTGGAAACCTATCAGATCATTGCGGGAGAGGAAGCATCCTACAGCAAAGCCGATTTACGCACGATTTATGACATTGATACCACGGCGGCAGGTATTCCTTACCTGAATAATGCGGGCAGCATTGGTCTAAACGGTCTTTCGCCCGGCTCACAAATCCACGCCGGATTCCGTCCAGCCAACGAGGTCAATGTAAACCGGGCCATTTCAGCGGGTTACCTGGACCTAGAAGCAAACCTTACCCAGAACTGGTTACTATCGGGGGCGTTTAGGGTAGAGAATTTTTCAGATTTTGGAAACGTAACCACTTATAAAGTAGCCACCCGTTACAAATTCAGCAACTGGTTAAGCATTCGGGCTTCGCATAACACAGGCTTCCGGGCCCCCGATCTGGCTCAGTTCTATTATACCGAAACATCCACGAGTTTCCAGCAGGGCCGGGCTATTGATCAGGTAACGGCTTCCAACAAAAGTGCCGCCACCCGGGCATTAGGGTTCCCTTCCCTAACGCCTGAAAAATCAAAAGGGTATACCTTCGGATTTACTTCCCAACCCGTTCGTAATCTGGAATTAACAGCGGATGCGTATCTGGTTGAGGTGAACAATCGGGTAGGCAATACGGGTAACTTCTCAGCAACCGATACCAACTTACCCCTGGAAGTACGTACCCTCTTCGTGCAAACGGGAACAACACAGGCCAAGTTTTTCTATAACTCCTTTAGTACCCGCACGAAGGGTATTGAGTTTACAGGAAGTTATAAAACACCCTTCCGCAGTGGTCAGTTAACGCTTCTGGTGGGAGGCAACTTTGTAAAGAATGAAGTAACCAATGTCCATACACCCAAAGGGTTGGAAGCCTATCGTTACATTATTTTTAACGAAGGCGAAAAGGCCCGGGTTACCTCCAATATTCCCGGTCAGAAAATTACACTTCAGGCTTTCTACCGTCAGGGACGTTTTAATTACCTGCTTCGCACGGTGTATTTCGGATCGGTTACTACGGCTACAGCCCTGAATGCCACCTTCCCCCGACCTGATTATTTCTTCCAAAAACTCAATCCTATCTGGGTAACGGACGCTTCGGTAGGTTACCGCGTTTCTTCGGCCATTCAGGTAACGGCTGGTGTCAATAACCTCTTTAATCAGCTCGGCGATTATTCTCAGGTAGTCAGCCTGCGTAATCCGACGGTAGTTGGGATTCAAAACGGCAGTGCAGGGATTCAGCCCTTCGCCCGCCTTTCTGTCACTTTCTAAAAACAGCATCCATGAACAAGCTCTTCATAAAAGCAGGTCTGTTACTCACGTTCATTACAGGTTTGACTTCCTGCAACAAAACCGATTACCTTGATCTTAACGCCTCCGAACGTCCTGCATTAGCGGCCTATGTTCGCTTTGTGAACGCCCGTACTACCGCCACGCCCGTTCAGTTCTGGACGTTTACCAACCAGATCACTTCCACTGCCTTAGCCCCCGGTAATGCATCTGCGTATCTGCCTACAGTTTTTGGAAACGTTCAGATTAACCTGACGGAAGGTTCGGGAACGAGTTACAAAGCTTCTCAACAGTTTGGAAACAGTGCCACTTTTAGCAGTTCTGGCGGGCCGAATGGTCCCATTGCGGATTTTTATCATACCGTTTTTGCCACTCGTAAAAACCGGACTTCTGGAGACTCACTCATTCTCTTCTACGATAATCTGACTACTCCGGCTGCGGGCAAAGCCAAGCTTCGTTTCGTTAATCTTTCCCCCGATCAGGGAGCTGTGACGGTAACGGGTTCGGATGTTACTTTTACGAATGTGGCTTACGGAAGAGCGGCGAATTCAGCCCTGACCGGAGAAACGTTAAGTGCCTACACGCTCGGCCCCTTTTTAGAAGTAACTGCTGGAACGAAAACGCTTAACGTCAGTAATACGACGGGTGTTCTCCACTCAGCCTCCTACACGTTTCAGGACGGAAAAATTTACACCCTCTTTACTCAGGGTTCGCCGGGTGCCTTGAAAGTGGTTTCCCTCCTGCACAACTAACGATTCACTTCATCAATAGATCCGCGTTTAGCTTTAATCTTAACCGTCGACTATCAGAGTCGGCGGTTTTATTTATTAACAATGATCGTCTTTAGAACTTCCTGAGCCTTTTTATTTTCTTCGGGTAAGCCAATGGTAATGCGAATCCAGGTCTCGTAGGGAGCAAAGGCCCGTCCAATTTTAATACCAGCTTTCGTGAAGGCCGCTTCCGTTTCAGTATATGGTTTTTTCGTATCCAGATACACAAAATTGGCCTGAGAATTCGTATGAGTTACCTTCCATTCATCAAGCCATTGATTCCACTTTTGACGTTCTTGCTGGATTTGTTGGGTTACTTTGGGTAAATAAGCTTCGTCCTCCAGCGAAGCCAGAGCCGCTACCACCGACAGGCGGTTTAAATCATGGACATTACCCAACCCCTGAGCTTTCAGGTAACTGGCTAATTCTTTAGTCATGACGGCATAACCGATCGATAAACCCGCCAGTCCATAGGCTTTAGCAAAGGTTCTGAAAACCATGACATTATTACCCTTTTTAAGATCAGCCACGGCGGTTCGGCCCTGAAAGTCATCCGTAAATTCCAGATACGCTTCATCCACTATAACCAAGGCTTTCTTACTGGTTTTCTCAATAAAATCATGGAAGGTCTTCGCGTCATTCACCGTTCCCGAGGGGTTATGCGGATTCACCAGAAAGATGGCTTGGGTTCGTTCATTTACCTGCTTACTCAGGGCAGGTAAATCGTTTTCTTTATTCGCATTCAGTGGCACCGAGATTACCTTTCCACCCACCCGGGCCGCCGCGTGAACCAACACGGGGTAGCCCGGAACGGAGTAAATGAACTCGCTCCCAGCCCCGCCCTTCAATCCCAGGTAAATCCCCAGTTGATCCAGAATTTCACCCATCACAATCTGATCTGCCGAGACCCCTTCACGTTGAGCGATGGCTTTTAGTAGCAACTCCCCTTCTTCACCCGTATACCGACTTAATCGATTTTTTTCCGCTTCCAGTCGCTGATAAACCGCAGGAGAAGGGCCATAGGGATTCTCATTCAGCGAAAGAGGAATAACCTGAGCTTCCATTCGCGTGGTCAGGCTCAAGATCAGGAAAACAATCGCGTAAACGTGTCTTTTTTTCATCGCTGTCAAAATTCACTAGTCTTTATTTTCAATGTATTTAAGGAAACCATCTGAGCTTATCAGAAATTTAGTGATGGTCACAACATCATATAACGATTTCACATATACGTTATAATAAATCTGAGACTAATTCATCTGAATTTTCGATGATAAGTTATTAGAAACCCAAAGCATTCCACTAAGCTTTCTAATGATAATCCTCAACCCAACCATCGTATTCAGAGGCTTTTATAACATTGTAAAGATGAAACGCAGTGTTTCAAATTACTAATATAGCCTATAGATTTTATAGATTATTTTCATTTCTGTGGAATAATAACAAGATTTGCAGTCTGTAAAAGACATCCATTTTGCTTTTCTCTCTGGATCGATTTGTCATTCTTGAAAGTAGTTCAGGCAGGAATTTGCTCGTATGGTTTCATCATTAATTGAGTACCTGGACTGCTTAAAACTAGTCTATTGTTAGCCTCACTCTATCGAAATGAAGCGTACCTTTTTATACTTCTTCACTGCCCTTTGGGGGATCAGCCTAGGGCAGGCTCAAACGCCGCAGCGGCCCAACATCGTTTTCATTTTCTCGGATGACCACGCGTATCAGGCCATTAGTGCTTATGGCAGCAAGCTGGCTCAAACGCCTAACATTGACCGCATTGCCCGCGAAGGAGCTTTGCTTCAGAACAATGTGGTGACTAACTCCATTTGTGGCCCCAGCCGGGCTACTTTGCTGACAGGGAAGTACAGTCACAAAAATGGCTATACCGTCAACGAACGCAAGTTTGATATTAACCAGCCCGTTTTCCCGGAATCCTTACAAAAAAACGGTTATCAAACCGCGTGGATTGGAAAAATGCACCTGGGAAGCCTCCCCAATGGCTTCGACTACATCGACGTTTTACCCGGTCAGGGTCATTATTACAGTCCGGATTTTATCAACGGAAAACGGGATACCGTTCGGCATGAAGGGAAGTATGTCAGTAACGTAATCACTGAACTTTCGCTGAACTGGTTAGAAAAACGAGATCAGTCTAAACCCTTTTTTCTGGTGGTAGGTCATAAGGCCACCCACCGCGAATGGTTGCCCGATATTCAGGATTTAGGAGCGTACGACGGCGTTACTTTCCCCCTACCCGCCAATTTTTACGATGCCTATCAAAACCGGGAAGCGGCGGAAAAGCAAGACATGACCATCGAAAAAACGATGCGATTGAAGGAAGATTTAAAGGTACATCTGGACTACGAAGCCCAAAGGCTCTATGGCGAGTATAAACGCTTTACCCCCGAGCAGAAGAAAGCGTTCCGGGAGTATTACGAAGGCAAAGTCAGTAAAGAATTTGATGAGAAAAAATTAAGTGGCAAAGCCCTGACCGAGTGGAAATACCAGCGTTACCTGAAAGATTACCTCGCTACGGCCAAGTCGCTGGACCGTAACATTGGTCAATTGCTCGATTACCTCGATCAGTCGGGACTGTCGAAAAATACGGTAGTGGTGTATGCTTCCGATCAGGGGTTTTACATGGGCGAACACGGCTGGTTTGACAAGCGATTCATCTACGAAGAATCCCTGAAAACGCCCTTTGTGATTCGCTATCCGGGCGTAATTAAACCCGGAATCAAGGTGGCTCCGCTGGTTTCCAACATTGACTGGGCTCCGACCATTTTGGACATTACCGGCACAAAAATTCCGCAGGAAATTCAGGGGAAATCTTTTTTACCGCTTCTGAAAGAACAAAAACCTACCGACTGGCGGAAAGCGGCTTATTACCATTATTACGAATTCCCGGAGCCTCACCACGTTTATCCGCACTTCGGCGTTCGTACGGATCGTTATACGTTGGTGCATTTTTACGGCGAGATTGACCGCTGGGAACTCTATGATTTGCAGAAAGATCCTCACCAGCTAAAAAATTTGTACGGCGAGAAGGGCACTGAAAAAATCACAACTGAACTGAAAAGTCAGCTAAAGCAACTGATGATTGACTACGATGATCAGGAAGCTCTACGCTTGCTGAATAAATTAGTTAATTAATTTTGAGGAATGTAGCGGTGCCTTTTAGTTACTGCCTTCTCTAAACTCATTCGTGCATGTTTCGAATTTCATGGTTACTGGGTCTGATTCTGTTAAACTCCTGCCAGGATCGAAAACAACCCGCAACCAACCAAGCTACCATTCCGGTATGTGAAACAGGGGAAGCCATTCCCAGCCGAGTCGCTTACTTTAAAACGGATTCCAGCCGTACGAAAGTAAAGCCCGGTTCCACCCAGGGAATGGTTCGCATTCCCGGCGGTGATTTCACCATGGGGTCCAACGAATTCGAAGATACCCAACCCCTACACGCCGTTCACGTAGATGCCTTCTGGATGGACGAACACGAGGTAACCAACGCGGAATTTGCGGCCTTTGTAAAAGCAACGCATTACGTAACGGTTGCCGAGCGTCCCCTAAATCCCGCAGATTTTCCAGGTGTTCCGGCGGCTGACCTCGTTCCGGGTTCGGCGGTCTTTACCCCTCCTACGCAGCCGGTTTCGCTGGAGAATCCGCTTCGCTGGTGGAGCTACGTGCCGGGAGCAAACTGGAAACATCCTAAAGGTCCCCATAGCACTTATAAGCCGAACGATCCCGTTATCCACGTGTCCTACGAAGATGCCGCCGCGTATGCCCAATGGGCCGGTAAGCGGCTCCCTACCGAAGCCGAATGGGAGTTTGCCGCTCGAGGCGGAAAGGCACAAGCCACCATTTATTACTGGGGTAATGATCTCAAGCCGAAAGGGCAATGGGTAGCCAATATCCATCAGGGCCACTTCCCGGACCATAACGCTCAGGAAGATGGCTTTGCCGAATTAGCTCCCGTGAAAACCTATCCGGCCAATGCGTATGGATTGTATGACATGGAAGGCAATGTCTGGGAATGGTGCTCGGATTTTTACCGTCCTGATTACTACGCACAAAGTAGCAAAGATAACCCTAAAGGCCCTCAGGATAGTTACGATCCACAGGAGCCAGGAGCGGTAAAACGGGTGCAACGCGGCGGTTCGTTCTTATGCAGCGATCAGTATTGCATTCGCTACAAGTCCGGCAGTCGCGGAAAAGGCGAAGTAAGCAGCGGCAGTAATAACCTGGGATTTCGCTGCGTGATAAGTTTATAAGCGAAAAGCCTTTACTGCCTAAAGGCTTTTTCATTAGCTAAGAAATCGTGAAGTCCGACCGCCAGAATAATTAATTTTTACCAGTATGATTGTTCCCCGGCCGGGTTTGGAATCTATTTCCATTTTGCCATTCATAATAGCAACCCTTCTTTTCATGCTTTGAAGCCCCATCCCCCGCTTTTTTACCAGTGACGGCTCAAATCCCCTGCCATCATCTTCAATAATCAGGTTAATCTGCTTTTTATACCAGGTAAGCTGTATCGTAACTTCCTTGGCCTCTGCGTGTTTGAAAATATTATTAATCGTTTCCTGAATGATGCTGTACAAGGTCACTTCCATTACCGTTTCGAGACGGTCTTTTTCGAAGCCTTCGGAATGAATGGTAAATTTGGGCGATTCGATCTGACCATACATTTCGGTAATCATTTCCAATAGGCCTAATTGCAGCAGAGCCGCTGGGTAAATATTGTGAGCAATATTTCTGCATTCCTCCGAGGCCAGTAAAAGCATTTGATCTGTTTGATCAAAAACGTCTTTCATATTCTCCGAAGACATTTTTTTCAACAGCCCGACATTCAGTCGAATGGCAGAAAGTAACGCCCCCATTTTATCGTGAAGATCGCGGGCCATGCGTTCCCGTTCTTCGTGACGAGTCTGCATTTCAACGCGATACTGGGTCTCCTTCACTCGCAATAATTGCAGCTGATCCAGGTAAAAACGATACGCAATGCCAAGCGTTAGTAAGAACATTTCCCAGAGGGTTCCCACGTAATAAGCATTGAATAACTGACTGGAGGCAATCTGATGCCAGTTTGAAAGTGATTCTATAAAACCAATCACAATTACAGGAACTGTGGCAAAAGCAAAAAGCCACGCAGGTTTATATTTTCTCCTGAAGGATTTAACCGCAAATAGTAAGGTAACTAAAAACAGTCCATCTAAAAAGGGATAAAATACGGCCCTTAATTCAAATAACCGTAGATCTGCGATGTAGGTTGTAATCAATAGAATCAGAAGAATAGCGATCAGCACATAGCCTATTTTCAACCAAAACTGGTCGGAGGGTTTATTTATTTTTAGAAATTCTTTTGTGAAGAAGAAATAACAAATAGCAATAGAAACTACTAAAATCCCGAACACATCTTTATTGTAGACTATTTCAGGAATTGCTGAGGTCCAGTAATAATAATATTCATTCTGCATAAGCATGACCATCAAAGATGTACTTACGCAGGCACTGTATAAGAAATAAAGGCTACTTCGAAACAACAGCATCAGGGCTATTCCAAAACATAACATTAACATCATTCCCCCTACATACAAGTGCTGATATAAGGTTTGTTTAGAAATAAATTGCTGCCCAGCCGTTTTCTCAAATAAATAAAATGGACTTAAGGAAAGTTTATAGTTATTTTCTTTAACTCTTAGAAACAAACGATTCGTTTTACCGGGCTCTAGGGTAAAGGTATAAATAAGAAAATTCGTTGGGTAAATTCGTTTACAGAGGGGTTGCACGGTCCCTATTTGAGGAAGGAATTGAAGGCGACTTCCCTGAATATAGCCTTCAAGAAAGTCAATTCCTTTGGTAACAAACATTAAAGTAATGGGACGTGAACCTGTATTTTTCAGAAAACTTTGAAAATAAACTGGTTCTTTACGGCTACCCATATTTTCACCCGGTATTTTTTTCCATGATACGCCCAAGGAATCTTCAGAAAAAAACGTAACTGGTATTAAGTCAACGTTGGTAAATTTATTAGAAACAAGTAAGGTATCCTGTGCATAAGAAACAGATATCAATTTACATATAAAGAAAAGAAGCAATAAGTATTGTTTTTTCATAATATACCCTGTCGGTGTGCTTTATTCACCAATTCTGCCGCATTTTTTGCACTAAATTTCCTTAATAAATGTGATCTAAATTCACTAACAGTAAATTTTTTAAGTCCTATTTCATCGGCAATGTCCATATCGGTTAACCCTTGAGCAATAAATGTTAGTACTTCTTTTTCACGCCGGGTTAACTGTACCGTTTCAGTAATCGTAGTTTCATTTCTGAGATCTTTTCTGTGCAATATCCCTTCAACCTGATTTTGCAAATACTTGGTACCGGAATGTACCTGCTGAATAGCTTTTAATAACTCTGTCAATGAGGTATTTTTAAGTAAATAACCCATCGCTCCAAGTTGAATGGATTTTTTAATGAGACTATAGTCATTATAGCTGGATAGAACAATACTTTTAACGTGTGGCATATGCTCCTGAAGATATTCCAGAATCTGAAAGCCGCGATCTACATTCGGTGTTAACTTGCCATGTTCTGGAATACTCAAATCCAGTAAAACAATATCTACTTTGAGTAAGGATAAGGCTCGTAACGCTTCTACTTTATTGGTACAAATACCTACTACGTTAAATTGGCTCTGCTCAGAGAATAACCTTTGAAAAGATTCAGCTAATATATGCTGATCTTCCACAATTAATAATTGGATAATGGGATAATTGTTCATAGATGTTCACAACATAAGGTTGAAATACCACTATTTTTTTTGACGAATAAATATAAAATCTCCACCCTTTCCGTCATCACCAACGTTGTAAATAATACCGTACTGGGGCTGTTGCTTAATTCCTGAAAATCCAGGATTGGACTCTAGTGCCTGCAATATCTGAAAATATAGATAATTTCCCTGTAAATAAGGGAGAGGGGATTGCCGAAGGTTTTCGACCAAGAGCTGGGCAAAAATGCTTTGATCGGGTACTTCTTCTTTAGCCCCACTGGTTAAAGCGTGACGACTGCGGGTGGTTTGATACCGCTCAGCCACTTTTGCGTTCGAAATCTCACCCGCCGTTTTTATTGAACGGTTAATCTGAAAAAGAGTGCCGCTAAAACATGCATCTGCAATCACTAATAGATGTCGGCATTTAATTACCCTGAGCTTCGTTACAATATCATTGTTGCTCACCCATTCGGCTTCGGACCCTTGCTCGGCATCCACAGGCAACCAATAACCCGCCTTGCTTTCCTCGTCCCAATGGCCATGACCCGCGTAATAAATCAGAACATTATCTTTTTCCGTTACTTTTCTTCGCAATTGTTCAAAAGCATGCAGCAAACTAGCCCTGTTAGGATTGGTTAGTAACTGAACATTTTCCGATTCAAATGTATAGTTACTCAGCAATACTTCCTTAAGCATGGTCGCGTCAGCAATAGGATAACTCAAAGGATTCAGCCCTTTACTAACCTGATAGTCATTAATTCCAATCAGTAAAGCATAATAGTTTCCTTCAATAGTTTTAGAAATGGTTCCTACCGGAGCGTCTCCTATTTCTGTACCTCTCGGTGCCAGGGGATAGGGTTTCACATCTGCGTTAACATCTTCTGAAACAATAGTTAGAACGATGAAATAAATCGTTTTTCCATTCAAATATTTACCAATCGTTTCAACGCGACTATGGCCTTTTACTAACGTTGTTCTAAAGGTTTTATCCCTACGTTGGCTATGGCTACCGGAATCTACAAAGCCAAATTGTTGGACCAAATCTCTTCTCATTTTAAAAACCTGAGTTGGGTTTCCGATCACAAAAGTTAAACGCGGACTTCCCTCACAGTACGTAATGCTTTCATTCCATTCTCCCTCATTGCCCTGCATGGTTCTTTTAAATTCAATGCAAAGTTTATGCGTTTCAGAATTGATAAATGCCTTTTCGTATACAAAACCCAGGTCTGCAATTATTCCTTCTCTGTTTACACCTTTGGCTAGACTGATTTCAAATAGGTCATTCCATCTTAAATAACCCACCTGAGCATTCGCCTTTGTAAGTAGACCGACTGCAATAAAAAACAATAAATATCGTCTAATAAATGCCGTTTTGTAATGTTTAAACCTCATACTCTTAATTCTCTTCTTATTCTCCTCGTTAATGTAAGGAATAGGCAACAGTAGCTTAAGTGCTCAAATAATTCAATTTTATTAGCAAAAAAATTCATTCTTCAAATAATCATCTAACAACGATAAACCATACTTTCATTATTCTTAATATTTATTATTGACATAAAATACAGATACTATTTTCAAAACCAATCTCTTGCGAATAATTTCTTAACGAAGACCTATTCATCACTTGTTGCAGGCGTTTATTCAAACTCATAAACTTACTCCCTTGGTATATGATCATGTTAGATCTTTCCTTTATATGGCGGTTAAAGAGGTAGGTTAGTGATGTATCAGATTTACGTTCGAGCTCCACTTGTTCACAATATGTACAATAATTGAATTGATTTATTAGTTGCTCCTGAGTGGAAGGCTTATTTCTGCAATTACTACAAAAGATTGATCTTTTCGTATGTAAAGAAATAATCCCAAAATCTGCGTATATATCTATTCGTATGAGCTTTGATAACTTATTTGTTTTTTTTACCTGAAAATCAAAACTTGTTTGTGTCTTTAGTTTTACCATTTCCTGGCATTCATACTTTTTATGCTTAACCAGGGGATCGGCATTAGTTACATACTCTTTTTTTACTTTGACAATGGGTTGATCTAATGCTACTTTATAACCTACCATAGCATCAGCATTCATTTCTACCTGTTTTATTTCTTCTGTGTTTTCCCTAAAAAGTATAGGTACATCATCACTACTACCAATCCATTGCAATTCAACCCGGCGGTTTTTACGGCGGCCTTTTTGCGTATGGTTGGATGCAAGGGGAACCACAGAACCAAATCCTCGCGTGTTTAATTGCAATGGCATTATTCCTTTGGTAATTAAAAAGTGTCTTACCATTACCGCTCGATTAGTAGAAAGGATCTTATTCTTTCGAGGCTCCCCCGTATTATCCGTATGCCCCTCCAGAACCAACTTCGCTTTAGGAATCTGTTTAAAATAGTACGATACAGCCGTTAGATATACCTTGGCAGAAGCGGTTAATTGACTGGATCCGTATTCAAATTCGATATTTCTTAAATGTATATATTTATTTTTAACCGTTTCTTCACGATGCTTTTCCATAGCCTTCATGATACCCAATAATTCTTTATCAGAAGTATTCTGAGTAAAGCCCTTCGGGCCTGTTAAAAAATAAATCATTAATGCGAAAAAAGCAGGTGTTTTTTTCATATTCAAACAGATTAATGCTAACATTATCTGTTTTGCTCAACAGATCATCAAACACCTTTTTATTGAAAACCACATTTGAAAGGTAATTGGCGGATTAGTCATTTTCTAGATTTGCACATAGGTCTTTAAAGAGATTCTGTTTATAAAGACCACTTTGACTTCTGTTAGTGGTAATTTGAGAAAAGTATCCCCCTAAACCGAAAGTATTAACTGACTCATGATATTATACGCAAGCATTTTAAATGATTAGACTGGCCCCAGCCAAAGGCCGGGGCAGTCAGGATTCGGGTGTTAAATGAGCAGATAATCTTTAGGTATAGGTGGAATTTTGCAATTCCCATCATTAATGTATACTCCATAACCTAATATAGCAGCACAATTACAGTTAGGAATATCATTAATGATGGGCATCAATAAATACTAAGGTTGAAGTCTAGGAGAGCAAACGGAATAAATACAGTTTTTACAACTTGATGGGCAACAAACAGTAGGATCATTTGGCTACTTTATTAAGGCCTTTCGGCGGTGACCATTTATAAAATGGTGAGTAATGGAATTTCAGTAATCCACTTGCGTTAGAGATTACCCGTCAACTCGTTTCAAAGAGAGTTCAATATTTATCATAACAGAAAAAAGCATAATAATCTCATCCAGATCTCAATAGCTAAATATTAGCTTCACCTATCAGAATCACGTCTTCAATAGTACTATGCTTCAGTCTGTTACAACATATCGTGAGTTGGAAAGTATTGCGAATCTTTGGTCTTTAATTTCAAATCCTGTCCTTTGCCTGGTTACCGCCTATGGCGATAAGCAGTACCCTAAGCGAAGCAAAATTGACCTTTGAAGATTGTTAAACCAACCCCTAAAAATAGGGGGTATTTCGCAGATCGCTCATTTTATGAATAGCATGAGCCTATTAGAGATACTATTTCTAAATTAATCATATACAAAATAAAAATATGACAACAAATACCCCTTATCCATCTCATACCCTCAACAGATCATTACATTTATAATCATTTATCAACGTCCTTAAGACCCATTAGTAAAGAGATTGCCCTAGATGGAACAAGCGACATAATCACTATTCTTTGTACAGAATACTCATTCGAAAATCCAGTATTATATCGTCTAACCATGCCTGTGTAATGAAGGATATTTACCAAATGAATGGAAACAATTTCCAGGTATGTTTTTGATAGTCAGTGTATTTTTCTCCAAAAACGCTAATTAAAAACTTCTCTTCAATTGAAACACGATAGACGTATGATCCCGTAATAAGGATCAGGATAATCATTGTACTCCAAAAGCCTTGTAAAGTCACGCCCGTTGCTACCAGAAATAGCCATGCTCCTGTGTAACTAGGGTGTCTTAAATAGCTATAAGGCCCCGTTTTTATTAACGTTGGAGTGATCTTTCCAACGGTATTCGTAAAGTTTTCTTTAAGTTCTCGAATGGCTATGTATCGAAAGGTCAAGCCCGTAATCATACCCATAAGTCCCAGATAGAATGCATAATTATTTTCCTGAGAATCAGGCATATTTCTTATAAAAATCCAGTCTATCATCAAAACCCATTGCCCTAGCCAGCTGGTTACTAAAAGAATAATCATTGAACCTCGATCCTTCGTGTTTTCAAAATCTGCTTTGGTGATAGTTGGCTGGGTTATCAACAGCATTGCACATCCGACGACTACTGGTATTAGTTGCCAAGTAGTTAAGCTTAAGTCGTGATTACGTAGGAAATAAATCAAAACAGGCAGGCCATAAAAGAGCAATAAAGTGAAGGCTACTTTAAAGTAATTTTTCATTGAGCGTGGAGATTTAGGGCCGAGTTTTTTCAGCCCGCGTAGTGTTGGCTACCAGGATTAAAAAAGTAAAATGGAGAAGTAGGGAAACTTATCGGCTGAGGCCTTCAGCCATCATTTGGAAAGTCACTGCAATGAAGTAGAGATTTTCATTCTTTGGGTAAGTACCGAGGTAGGGAAGATTTTCAAGAAAACTGCCTTCTTTTCTGTCATTAAGGCAAGTAGGAATGGTTTCGAACTGGAATGACTTCCGCAGGGACCGTCCTAAAGCCGTTCGGACAATGGCAACGAATCCCGATAAATTCCAGCGTTTTCCGTAATACAAAAAAGCTTTTTGTATCAAAAGAAGTACTTCAGGAGGGGCCTGAGGCTCAATTGCCAAGCGTCCATACTCTACGGTGCGGTTCCAGTCGAGCGGTAATGAAGATTTGTGAAAGTCTACCTGAAAAAGATCTTCTCCCGGAAAAATTCCATTCGTAGGAAACATAAGAGATGCCGTACCGAGAAGCTTGTCATTCTGGTCATATACCACCAGCACTTTCGTACGGTAGCGTTGACTCGTATGCAATTTACTGGCTTCAATCTGGTGGGTCTCCCAGTAACGCCGCTCCACCAGTGCGTAAGCTTCTGAGATTTCCTTTTTGTTTCGTGCGAGTCTGGCTCTCATGATTGTAGTGTTTTTCTAATTCACTACTGAATCGGGACGACTGCACTGAAACGTCAGGTGAAAATTTCCTTTTCTAAAAAATATTTTATAATTATCTATAAATCAGAATTATAGCTGTATTATTTTTTCCTGGCCGGAATAATTTCAAAAACAAAAGACGCTGTTCCTAACTGATCTAAGGACATTTCATTGGGTTTACTTCCACGAAAATTCGACCGAAAAAGCTTCTGATAAGGATGGTCAGATTCTTGTTCTGGGATATTGCCCCGATTAAGTACAGCCGTTCGTAAGTCAAAGGGCTGGGAGGCCATCAATAGCTTGTACATCTCGGTACCATAAGGCGGGGAAATCATTTCAATTGGGTAATGAAGTGTTTGTTGCGGCTTAAGGTAAAGCCCTTCCTTGCCCCATCCTTTTCCCGGTAGAAGAACCGATGTTTTACCCTGAGGCTCAATATCGATCAGGTTGAAGTAAAAAGCCGTCTTGCCCGTATTGGTGATGCTCAGCCAACCCTGATCCTGCGTGGAAAAGGTAGGGTAACCACCCGAATCTGTTCGTTTTTCTACAACTTTGTAGTTGCCCTGTTCGTCTTTTTCCAGACGAACGGGTACGAGTTCGAGTTTTGCCTGAAAAGAATTCGAAGACTGGAGGGTTAACTCCCGCAACAATTTCGCCTGAATGTAATTTTGCAGGGCCTCTTCCGTTTTATAAACCCATTGGTCGTTCAACGGCAACTTTTGCCAAACCTCTGCATCCTGCTGGTGAATGATGAAAAGAGTATCCCTTTGTTCTTTTACCAGAACCTCCGCAGAATCGCTAACCCAAACCAAGGCCCCATTATTCTCAAGTCTCTGATAAAGAATACGTTGCTTCTTCTCTGACAACTCCGCTTTGAGGCGAAGCTGACAGTTACCCAAAGCTTTTGAGTATTCATAAACTTTGTAGAAATCCATTGAAGAAGTAGGAAGTGGCTGCTTTAAATGGACCTTGGACTGAAAAGCACTACTCTCTATTACTTCTCCTTCCAGATCGTCGTCGCCTCGAGGGTTATCAACCGAACGTAACCGAACTTTCGCTCCCTTGAACAAGCCCGAAAGTGTTCCTGCCGCCACCGTTACTTGGGTACGAAACTGGTCAACAAATCCAGTTATAGAATAAAATGTCGGACGAATAACCCCCATCCCACCCAGAACCAATTCTTCGGTATCTCCCTCTAACTGAGGCGTTTGACCTGGGGCCTTTTGGGCCATAATGGTTGAAATTACTTCGAAAAAAACACGATAAACCGTTCCTTTTTCCAACTGTTCGAAAGCTTTACTAATGGCATAGCTTAGCGACCCTATTTTCTTGCCTGCGTCATCTTTGGTTTCGTAATTAGGCTGCGTTGATTTCGCTCCGCTGATAAATACAAGCTTACCTAAGCCTCGCCCCGAGCGGCTTTCAAACAAACCCGAGCCATTTTCGGTGGAAAGAAAATCGCTGATCATCCCACTTTCCCCCCTCACTTGCGACTCTCCGCGAGAGGCCGTTCCCGAATGGCAGGAATCCAGAAACAGCACCACTTGCCCGGACGAACCTACCTTTCCCCGCAAACGATCCAGCCAGGTGCCTAACTCATCATCCCTCAGGTGAAGCGTCCCTGAATAGAAGGCATCAAAACGCTTAGGAGCGTCGTAAGGCACCAGGCATTCGTCTTTACCATCGGCTTCGTCACCCGTATCGTCCTTTAACTGACAGCCGTGCCCAGAATAATGAATCACTAACTTGTCCCCCGGCTGGGCCTGATTATAAAGCTGTTGCAGGGATTGAGTAATGCCTTTTCGGGTAGCCTGAGCATTGGTACAGGTCAGGATACTGCCAAATTCCTGACGTTGCAAGGTCTCTGTCAGTACCAGCCGATCGCGATCTGCATTTAAGGCAGCCCAATTCTTGTCCGCGTAATGAGCAATAGTAATAAGTAGGGCTTTTTTGGATGGATTTTTCGCCAAACTCCAGGATACTGAACCTAGAAAGAGCCATCCACACACCCAGAAGTGGGGAAGAATCAAGCTTTTTCCCATAGCTTTCCTATAAAGATTCCAGCATTTTCCGGGCAGATGACTGGTAAGAATGTTGCTTATTACCAGCCATTCGCTTTAATAAATCAAGAGCATTTTCCCGCTGATGATTTATTAAATACGCTAAAGTCAGATACCATTCCGTTCTTTCTTTGAGCATTCCTACGGGTTCTTTACTTAACACCTTTTTGAAATCTGAAATAGCAGCTTCTTCATTTTTCAGGGCCAAATTAGCCAGACCGTGATAGTATAAGGCACAACTCAGCTTTAATCTCGATTGGGTCAAACGTAGTGTTTGTTCGAATAAGCCGTTGTAATACGACTGACGAATGGACGCAGGTAAATCACTACAGAAAACACCTTGGTCATCTCCACGGCTTTCGGCTTCGGGTTGGTAATAAGCTTCAAACACCTGATCCTGCCGATACGCACGAACCTGCATCAGCATAACGTAACCTATTCCCAGAAGTACTACCAGTGAAGCCACAAGCCACGCATAACGCTTCATGGACTTCAAGGATCGCACGGGCGTTGCATCCTCGTGATTACCCTCCTTTTCAACGGTCGGGCTTATTTGCTGAACCTGGTATTCCAACCTCAATTCTTCCAGTCCCCGATGAAGACGCTGATAGGTGTCTAATCGTTTACGTAGCTCTGGCTCCTGTTGCAGCCTCTGCTCAAAGTCCTCACGTTCAGACTTTAGCATCTGGTCTTTCACATAAGCCTCAATATCTCTCTGGTCAAAAATCAAATGCCATTATACGCTAAAATTAGTGATGTCATTAGTCCGTTTATCTATTACCAGCCTCGTTGAACCAAAATGCTTCGCAGTTGTTCCTGACAGCCCCGGTAGGAGTTTTTGGCATGCCCTTTAGAAATGGAGGTTCGTTCAGCCACTTCCTCCCAGGAACACCCATGAATATCCCTTTCAATGATGATACTCTGACAGGGCTGGCCCAGCTGTTTTAAAGCATCTTCTACAAATGCTTTTGTATCATCTACCGACTCTTCCGTCAATTCCGGGAAATCACCGGTTGGTTTTCGGGTACGGAGTATATCAATCCAACCATGCACCATCATCGGATGAATATAAACTAATATCGTAGCTTTCTCTGGCCCCTGATAACTTCCCCGCTCAATTGCATCCATGAATTTATGCAGGACTTTAGTGAGTAGCGTGTCCGTATCATCCCGAATATCAACCGGGCTATTATTCGAAACATGGCGATAAAATTTATAATAGACCAGTTTTATAAACTCTTCAATAGCAGCATTATACTGCCTTCGAATTAGTCCTAATTCCTTTCTTAGTTGAGTATAATCATTCAGTTTAAGTATAGCTACTAATTGCTCTAATTGAGTATCATTTGGAAAACGTAAAAGTGCTTCCTGCGTTTTTTCTTTCGCTAATAAAATCGTCTTCTCCTGAAATCGTTGTTCGAGTTTTTGCAACCATTCCATTCTTTCTTCGACGGTAATAGTAGCCTGTACTAAAGCCTCATCAGCCCGAGTCCAGATTAATGCATAATCAATCGATAACTCCGACAAACGATTCTGTTCCAGTCGATTATTACTAAGCCAGTCGGCAAATACCGTTGCTTTTTCTTCAGAAATAGGGATTGATTGAAAAGCCCTTCCCAGAAAAAGACCTCGATACATTCGTAGTTCCTTTGAAAGACCGTCGCTGGGTTTTAAGTACATAGAGCTAACCATTAATTCATTCCGATACTATTTTACTTAAAAAAAATTAAGTACCACTATTCATTACATCATTCTTTTTAAATAAATCATCGGATTAACTTCCTAAAAGTGGACAAACAGTTTGTAGAATTTAGGAAGCTATTTACACTGGCTCAGGCTTTTTAAAATTACATCAGAAATTGCCGCAAATTTGAAAACAATATTGCCATGAGCCATCAACAACAAGTAGAACATATGAAAGAATTAGCCCGCCAACTGAGCTGCCCCGACGGCGAAGAAGGAATTAAAACGGGTGAACATATGAACATTAACAACGCCTTCATGACCTCCCTTACCATTGATTCGCTGGAGTTGCTTCCGGGTCAGAACGTATTGGAAATTGGACCGGGTAATGGGAGGCACGTCAATTATTTACTCGAAAAATACCCCCATGTTACCTATCGGGGCGTGGACATTTCGGAAACCATGGTAAGCGAAGCCCGGCGACTTGTTCGTTCAAATCAGGCTCATTTTCAGTTAATTGATGGAGAAAAATTACCCTTTGCTGACGCGAGCTTTGATGCTCTTTATACCGTGAATACCCTTTATTTCTGGAAAGAACCCCTGGCTTATGCTCAGGAAATGGCTCGGTGCCTAAAACCTGGCGGTACGCTACTCCTGGCTTTTGCAGTGAAAGAATTCATGGAACATTTACCTTTTACCCAACACGGCTTTGAGCTTTATGAAGAAAAAACGGCAGTAGAGCTTTTGCAAGAAGCTGGTTTTCAGATCGTAACTACGAATCAGCAAACGGAAGAAATTTTGAGTAATGCCGGACACCCGGTTGTGCGTACCTTTGTACTCATTACCGCTCAAAAGTAAATCTCCGTTATGGCTTACCCCTTTGCCGCCCTCGTTGGGCAGGAACCCCTGAAACTGGCCTTATTACTCTGTGCTATCAATCCCGGCATTGGCGGTATTTTGATTCAGGGCGACAAGGGAACGGCTAAAAGCACCGCGGCCCGCGGGCTGGCTGAGTTAATGCCGTCCCTGCAACGTGTGGCTCAGTCTCGTTACAATGCCTCCCCCGAGGAGTTACTCGAATGCTGTGAAGCCTGCCAGTTGAATCCTGGTTCTTTCGAAGTCGTTCCGGTTCCTTTTGTTACGCTTCCCCTCGGGGCTACGGAGGACCGGGTTTTGGGACATCTGGACCTGGAAAGTGTTCTCAACGAGAAGCGTAAGAAACTACAACCCGGCCTGTTGGCCACGGCTCACCGGGGCATTTTATACATTGATGAAGTAAACCTGCTGTCCGACCATCTGGTCGATGTGCTGCTCGACGTAGCCGCGATGGGAGTGAATACCGTTCAACGCGATGGTTTGTCGATTAGTCACCCATCGCGGTTTATGCTCATCGGCACGATGAATCCCGAAGAGGGTAATCTTCGGCCTCAGTTTCTGGATCGTTTTGGATTAATGGTAGACGTGCAGGCCCCAACGGATTTCAACGAACGAACCGAAGTCATTCGCCGCCGCATCGCCTATGAAACAAACCCCAAAGCGTTCATCGATACATGGGCTGCCGAACAAACGAACCTAACGCAACAAATCGAGCGGGCCCGACAGTTGTTACCTTCGGTAGCTATGCCAGAAGGATTATTAACCCTTATCAGCCAACTTTGCACTCAACTAAATGTCAGCAGTTTACGGGCCGATATTGTTCTTTATAAAACGGCGTTGACCTTAGCCGCTTACCATAGCCGGACTACCGTTACGGCTGATGATGTCAAACAGGCTGCCGAATTGGTATTACCGCACCGCCGCCGCAAAAAACCGTTTGAACCGAATCACTGGAATAACTCGGAGCTGGATGAGTTAATGAATCAGTTACCGCCACCACCGGAAGAAACAGGGAATAACGATACCCGCGAAAATAACCCCGCAGATTCCACAGATTCCGATTCTTCCGAAGAAGTTTTTGACAGTGCCCCGGTGGCTTCTTTCCCCTCTTTGCAAGTCGAAGATTTTCGGATGAACGCTTCGGCGGGGCGACGCAGCATTACGGAAAACAGTAACCGGGGCTTTGTGACGCAAACCATCGCCAATGCCCAGACCAAAGATTTAGCCATTCAGGCCAGCGTTCAGCAGGCTATCATCCGTAATCCTGATCATTTTTCCTTACAAAAAGAGGATCTTCAGGCGAACGTCCGAAGTGGCAAAACCGGACATCTGATTGTTTTCGTAGTGGATGCCTCGGGTTCAATGGCGGCTAGTCGTCGGATGGAAGCCGTGAAGGGAAGCGTCCTGAGTTTATTAACTGATGCTTATCAGCGTCGGGACACGGTAGCCGTCATTGCTTTTCGGGGCGTAGAAGCTCAGTTGGTACTTGAACCTACCCAAAGCGTCGAGCGGGCCGAAACGGCTCTACGGGCTTTGCCCACCGGCGGACGAACGCCATTACCCCAAGCGTTACAACTGGCCCAGGACTTACTGAACCAGCGGAAAGAAAACCCCTTACTGATTATTTTGAGCGATGGCAAAGCAAACGTTCCACTACCCGGCGGCGGCGATGCCTGGCAGCAATCCCTGCAAATCGCTCAATCCCTGCGACAGGTACCCACCCTCGTGCTGGACACCGATACGGATTACCTGCGGCTCGGCAAAGCCAGCGAACTGGCGGCGGCGTTGGGAGCGGATTGCGTATCGCTGGAAGCATTATCCGCCGAAACCCTGACCCGAACCATTGTTAAGCAACTCCAATAAATGAATCGCGTGCATTCATCTGCCCAGCTTCGACCCATTATGTTTGTGGGGACAGCTTCTGACGTAGGCAAGAGCATCATTACCGCCGGATTTTGCCGGATTTTTAGACAGGATGGTTATGCTCCCGCCCCATTTAAGGCTCAGAACATGTCCCTGAACAGTTATGCCACGCCAGAGGGGCATGAAATGGGCCGGGCTCAGGCCGTGCAGGCAGAGGCTGCGGGTATTCCCTGCCATACGGATATGAACCCGGTACTACTCAAGCCTACCACCGATCAGCGTTCGCAGGTGATTTTGAACGGTAAACCCGTAGGCTCTCAGTCGGCATACGAGTATTTCCGCACGACCGACCGAACGGAGCTGTTTGGCTCGGTAACCCAGGCTTTTGACCGATTATCCCGTCGTTATTCTCCTATCGTTATGGAAGGTGCAGGCAGTATTTCGGAGCTTAACTTAAAACATCGGGATATTACTAATCTTCGCATGGCTCAGCACGCTGGGGCAGCCACTTACTTAATCGGAGATATTGATCGTGGGGGCTTATTCGGCTCTGTTTACGGAACCATTGCTCTTCTGACACCCGAGGAACGGGCCTGTATGAAGGGCATCATCGTCAATAAATTTCGCGGCGACGCCCGACTTTTTGAGGATGGAAAACAAATGCTCGAAGAACTCACGGGCTTACCTGTCGTGGGAATACTACCTTATTTTCGGGATATATTCATTGAAGCCGAAGACTCTGTTTCGCTGGAATTGAAACAGCGAAACCCTACGAAAAATAAGGTCAATGTCGCGGTGATTCTACTACCCCGCCTTTCAAACTTTACCGATTTTGATCGACTGGAAAAAGACTCCCGCGTCCACCTGTTTTACACCCACCGCCCGGCTGACCTTGAGCAATCGGACCTCATTATTCTGCCCGGTAGTAAGAATACGATTGAAGATTTACTTTTCCTGAAAAACAACGGCATGGCCGAAGCTATTATTAAGGCTCATAAATCAGGAAAAACGGTGATTGGCATTTGTGGAGGATACCAGATGCTCGGCGAACAGATTGAAGATCCTTTGCACATAGAATCGTCTGTCGATTCTATTCCGGGTCTCGGACTTTTGCCCGTTCGCACGGTGTTACAGGCCACGAAAACCACGCTTCAGCGGCAGTTTCGTTTCCGGGCCTCGGAAGAACGTTGCCTGGGTTACGAAATTCATATGGGGGAAACTTACGTAAATGGCGAAAGTCAGCCCTTAACCGAGTTCGATTCGGGTGAAAGCGAGGGTTATTACCTAGACGAGACCTGCTGGGGTAGTTACCTGCACGGTATTCTGGATAATCAAGTCGTAGTCGATTCGCTGCTTTCCCGCTTTACATCGGCGGAGGTAACCCCTTTCGATTACGCTGCCTACAAGGAAGAACAATACGATAAGCTCGCCGCTATGATTCGGGCGAATGTTGATTTAGAATTGATTTACAGTCATTTAAAAAAGTAAGGTATGCTGGAAGGACACGGCGATGATGGGTATCGTTTTTCGGGAAAAATTCGGGCCGACTTCAGTACCAATGTCTGGTACGGCGGGGAGCCTGTGGGCCTGAAAGCCTATTTATTTGACCGCTGGGAAAAAGTAAATCGTTACCCCGAAGTATTGGCAGAGACCCTGTCCGAGCGGATTGCCCAACATCATCAGCTGTCCACGTATCAGGTGTTGGTTAACAGCGGTTCAACCGAAAGTATTTACCTTATTGCTCAGGCATTTGCGGGTGCCCAAACCACCATTATTACCCCCGCCTTCGCCGAATATGAAGATGCCTGTACGCGTTTTCAGCATCAGCTTCAGTTTGTAAACTGGTCGAAAAAAGAAGTATTACCCCAAAGCGATCTGGTTTTTATCTGTAATCCCAACAATCCAACCGGAGCTGTTTTCAGCGAACTGGAAAAGTGGTTAATCGATTATCCATCCACCCTTTTTGTCATAGACGAGGCTTTTATTGATTTCACCAAAGCCCTTGCATCCAGCATTCATTTATTAGCTCAGTATTCGAATCTGATTATCCTTCGTTCCCTGACAAAAACGTACGCTATTCCCGGTCTTCGACTGGGTTATGTATTGGCTTCTCCCGGGTTAATTGATCGATTAAAGTACCAGAAACAGCCCTGGACGGTTAATACCTTAGCTCTCGAAGCAGGACATTTTATCTTCGAACATTTTAACGAAATTCAGATTCCTTTACTATCCCTGTTAGCAGATAAAGAGTCGTTTGTTCAGGCGTTAAAGCAGATAGAATTCCTGGAAGTTGAGGACAGCGAAACTCATTTTTTTCTGGTAAGAACCCGTATAGATACAGCGGCAGCATTGAAATCTTATTTGCTGGAAAAGCACGGTTTATTAATTCGAAACGCCAGTAATTTTAGAGACTTAAGCCCGCAACATTTCAGGCTGGCTACGCTTCGTCCTTCTCAAAATCAATTATTACTTTCTGCCTTACACGAATGGTTTTAAGCCTTGCCGCTTTATTCATCGGCTATGCACTGGATTTATTCATCGGTGATCCTGATCACTGGCCGCATCCCATTCGGGTGTTTGGTAATGCTATTTATGCAGGAGAAAAAAGATTCAATACAGGTAACCATCGGTTCTGGAAAGGCTTGGGTATGAGTCTGTTCTTATGTCTGTTGGTGTTTGCTTTTTTTACTTGCATTAACCATTTACTCCAACTCTTACCTCAAAGCCTCTGGTTGATTTTCAACGGAATTATGGTGTGGTACGGACTAGCGAATCACAACTTAATCAGCGAGGGAAAAAACGTTTTTAAAGCCTTGAATGAGGGCGGTGTTGAAGCAGGGAGAACCCAGCTTTCGCGGATTGTCGGTCGCGATACCCGAAACTTAAGCCCTCAGCAAATCAGAATTGCGGTACTGGAAACCATGTCCGAAAATCTAAGCGATGGCGTAATTGCTCCCTTGTTTTATTATGCTCTTGCGGGGGTTCCCGGAATGATGACCTACAAAATGATTAATACGCTGGATTCGATGATTGGGTATCGCAATGAACGGTACGAGCAATTCGGCAAATTTGCCGCTCGCCTGGACGACGTTGCCAACTTCATTCCCGCCCGATTAACGGCCTTACTAATGATCCTGGTTACCTTCAGCAAACGCGGGCTTACGTTCGTTTTCCGTTACGGCAACCAACACAAAAGTCCGAATTCGGGTTACCCCGAAGCAGCTTTGGCGGGTATTTTAAATTGCCGTTTCGGCGGACCCAATGTCTATCATGGGAAGCTCGTGGATAAGCCTTACATCGGAGCAACGGAACGAATGATTGAAGATCAAGAAATCAAACAGGTCAGCCGTATTAACCATTTGACCTGTTTATGGATGATTCTGCTTATTGCTATGATTTTCTACGCTTTATCCTAACGCCTTGCTGACCTGGTTTTACGTTCTGGATTAGGCGTTGGCATTCCCCCGAAATTTCGGAAATGATACATAAAGCTTACCAGAAAATACCGGGATAACACCCGATTCTGCCGTTCTTCCGTGTAGAGTTCCGTGACGTTACGCGTCACGCTCCGGTTCTGATTAAGTAAATCAAACACCCGAATCTGCATTTCCGCCTGCTGTTTTTTCAAAAATTTCTGACTAACCGTTACGTTCCAGAGCGTATATCGCTGGGCCGGACCGGCCGTATTTCCGCCATAATGTTGATAGGTCGCATCCGTGCTAAGCCTCAGGTAAAAATCCCACTCGTAATAAAAGCTTGCGGATACGGAGGTATTGATAAACGATGTATTTCGCTGACTTTGCAGGGAATAGTGAGCGGACTGGTACGTCAGCATGGTCCGTAGGTTATATCCCAACCGTTCCTGATACGAAGAATTTAATTGTAGTTCGGGACTGATCAGTAAAGAATTAGCTTGATTAACCTGGCCATTGACCAGAGTCAGGCTGCGGTTATAGTTAATGGAAGAGCCTGTATTAACCTGTAATTTCAGAAACTCAAGCTGACGTCCATAATTAACATTACCCGATACCATGTAATGGCCGTTGGTATTCAGGGGAAGCGTCGTTTGAACGCCCTGCTCATCAAAACGGACCGATTGTATAATTTTATTGGTGACCTGATTAGCATTAATGTTAAGAAAGAAATTCTCAAAAGTCGTCGAATTAAAAGAGTTATAATTCAAGTTCATTGAATGATGGAATTCCTGCCTCAAGTCGGGATTACCCAGTCGAATGAGTAAAGGATTTGTATTATCAGCCACGGGCTGCAACTGATCTACGGTTGGGGCTTGCGTTTGCCCCTGATAATGAAGCCGGAGGTAACGATCCTTTTTTACTTTAAAACTTACCATGGCTGTGGGTAACAGACTGATAAAGTCTTTAGTAATATTCTGCGACGTAGATCTACTGCTAAGGCTTGCCTGCTGGACATCCATTCCCAGATTGAAAAGATTCTGGCCTTGATTTCGCTGGAATAATACGCCCGCTGCATGACTGGGGTAACTCGACCGAAAACGATTGGACAGGGAGTCATTGAAGCGGTCATACCTGCCCGTTGTTTCGTTATAGTCGCGAACTTCCCGATTGGAATACGAGGGATTTTTCTGGAATCGGTAATGAAACTCAAGTCGGTTTTTTTCCGAAAGCGGTTCACTGTACGAAACATATACCTGATGACGGGAAGAACGGGTCGTTTGTTCATTTTCCTGATTAATCGTCTGGTTTTGTCGCTGACCAAAGAATTCGTTCGTAGACTTGGTTAATCCTTCATTTTTTTGATGATTCAGAGAAAGCGTATAGGTGACCATTACGTTTCTCCCTTTCTTGTGAAAGTTTCGATTCAGGAAAGCGTTAACCGAACCATTTAAACTTTGATTATACGTTGTATTTTCAGTACTACTTTGATTAATCGGATTCAGAAATTCTGAGCCTATGGGAAACATTTGTGACTGTCGATGGGAAAGATTACCGGATTGCTGAAGCGAGACATTCGAATTCAAACGGAAACTGGTCAGCGAATCAAATTCATGGTTAAAATGGAGATTCAGCGAATGGGTGGTGTTTCCAGCATTGGACGAACTCGATTCCCGCACCTGATACGAGGTATCGGGCAGTGCATACGTGCGAATGCTTTGCTGGTCATTAAGGGATTTAACCCGATTAGCTCGATAATTGATACCCAGGTCTGTTTTCTTGCCCCAACGATTTTGATAATTTACTCCCCCTACTAACGTTCGATTAATGGATGAACCACTGCCGGGGCCACTATTGGTATTATCTGCCTGAGCAATTACTGAAAATTGCTGCGATTCTCGAAAACGGTTTAGATTGAGTCGAACCCCATATCGCGGATTTCTTTCACTCTGATCGGGGCCAATACTGAATTCCTGATCGCCGAATAAACCTTTTCGTCGGTCTTTTTTGGTGACAATGTTGATGGTTTTACTCCGCGACCCGTCATCCATTCCCGACATTTGGGTTCGCTCTGATTTCTGATCAATCAACTGAATTTTCTCGACTATATCAACGGGCAAATTTTTCGTTGCCATTTTAGGATCACCGTCAAAAAATGGTTGCCCATCCACCAGAATCTTCGGCACATCCTGGCCCTGAGCCTTGATATTTCCGTCTTTATCGACCGTAATGCCGGGTAATTTGCCGAGTAACTTTTCTATGACCGCACTGGGCTCCGTCTGAAAAGCTTCTGGATTATATTCTATCGTGTCTTTTTTAACCGTCACCGGCGGTGCCTGCCGGCGAATAACCACCTCAGCTAAGGTACTGGCTTGGGTGAGAAGTGGAATAGTGTCTAGCTGAATATCAGAAGTATTTACCTGAAAAACTGAACTATAATTCTGATAACCTACGTAGCTAATGACCAGATGGTATTTGCCTTTCGTAACACCCGAAAGGATAAACTGCCCAGCTTCATTACTACGAGCTCCTTTCACCAGAACAGAATCCGAAAATGTAAAAAGGGTAACACTGGCATCCGACAGATTCACCCGAGTGTCCGAATCCTGAATTCGACCTCGCACCTGCACCTGAGCACTAGCCCACGACCAAACCCCACAAATCAGGATTAAAACCCAAAGAAATCGCATTGCATAAAAAATAAACCCCGCCCTTCACTCCTGACTCTACGCAAAGATGAGAAATGCTTTTGATTGAATACGTCAATCACGATCAAGATGTTGTACGGTCCTGAAAACCGTCGCCCTTCTCAATCAGTCGTAAGCCATTCCCTTAATCATCACTTAACAATTTGATCATCTGTCCTTTATAACTTTTCTTCTTTGTAAAAGCCTTTTCATTCCTGCCGTCCTTGGCTAAAATTTTAGACTTTCTGCTGTCTACTATTCTTTGGCATTTTTTAAAGAAGCATTCAGGTATGTTCAGGTTTTTAAAAAATTTCAACTTTTTATTCTGAAAGAAGGGATAAATTAAAAATTCCGTGTGTATACCTAATTGAAGAGACCATGAACGAAGCATTACAAGTATATCAGACCTATACAACGATCGAATTCTTTAAGGATGAAACGTTCGTTGACAGTGTAAAACATCCCACGTCCGAAAAAGAGCAGTTCTGGCAGGAGCTATTACGGACCTATCCTGATCGTCGTCCTTTTGTAGAAGAAGCCCGGCAATGGATTGAATGGTTGCAAAACCAGCCTCTATACATTCCTCAGCAATCTGAAACGGAAGCCTGGGGACAATTATGGGAAAAGATTGAAGAGAAAGAGCTTTACCAGCGAACATACATCCGCCCGATCCGTCGGGCCACGCAGTGGGCTTCAGCGGCGGCGGCAGTCGTTCTGGTCTTTTTCGCAGGCCGTGAACTTATCCAATTGGGAGATCAGCAGGTAGAAACTCCTTTTGGACAACTCAGCACGATTACCCTGCCGGACGAGACGGAAGTGGTCTTGAACGGTAATTCGAAAATTCACTATTCCCGGAACTGGAAATCTAGCAAACCCCGCGAAATATGGGCGGAAGGCGAAGTTTCTTTTCACGTCAAGCACGTGGCTATTCAAAACCGGGTACAGGAGTCTGATTCCTTCCGAGTACACGTAAATGGATTAAATCTGACGGTGTTAGGAACTCGTTTCAACGTCAAGTCACGGCGGCAGAAAACGGAAATATCACTATTGGAAGGACGCGTCAAAGTTGAAAAACCCGGCGTATTCGTCCGTTACCTCAAACCGGGAGAAAGTCTGGGCTACGATGCCCGAACCAGCCAGTTGCAGGCTCTTGATCGCAGTCCGCAGGCGAATGCGGCCTGGGTTAACAAAGAGCTTGAACTTACCGGATATACCATGGCTGATGTAGTGGGCATACTGGAAGATACCTATGGCTATACCGTCACTGTTGACAAGCCAGAATTATTGAGCAAGCGGTTGAATGGAACGGTTCCGGCGGCGAATCCGGACGACATTTTATTCGTGATTGAAAAAGTATTTGATGTAAAAATCGAAAGGCAACACCAGCATCTGATTATACATACCCCCTAAGTTTATGAAAAAACCCTTATTGTTCCTTGTCTGCTTACTCCTAACGGGTCCGGCTGCCTTCGCTCAGCAACGGATCACCCTGAAACAGGCTCTGGCCAAAATCCAGGCTTTTTACGGAACCAAGTTTTCCTACGCCGAACACTTGACCGATAATATGTATGTTCAGCTCAAAACGCCGCTGTCAAAAAACCAGCCAGTAGAGAATGTACTAAAGGAAATTCTCTACCCCAATAAACTCTTATTTCTATACGTTCAGCACAATTACTACACCCTGATTAAAGATACCCGCGACCAACCCTCGAAGAACCGAGTGGAGACTTCCGCACCTGGTTATACAGAAACCGTCGAGCCAGAGTCTGCCTACATCGAGACCATTCGCGGCACGATTACCGACAGTCACGGCAAACCACTGATTGGGGCAACGATTAAATCCGACCGGGGAAATGTCGGCGTAACTGCCAATAGCGACGGTCAATATACGCTTTGGCTCAAGCAACCCACCCAGCACATTACGGTATCTTTTGTCGGGATGGTTACGCAGCGGGTGGCCGTTGGTAACCGAACCATGATTAACGTCATCCTGGAAGAAAACACGCAGGAATTAAAACAAATTGAAATTCTCTCGACGGGTTATCAGAAAATTCCAAAAGAGCGGGCTACGGGTTCTTTTAGCCAGGTAACCAAAGAAATTAAAGATGTTCCCAGCATTAACCTGATGGAGCGTCTGGAAGGAGCCATGCCTGGCGTAAACTTTAATGTCCGCAAGAACACTATCCAGATTAGGGGTGTAAATTCTTTTGGATCAGGTGCAAATACCAATCCACTCATTGTCATTGATGGCTTCCCGGCCATTGATCCTGAGTTAACCAGCCGTGGTACTTCCCAGTATACGGCGGGGGCCATTTTAAGTCGTTACAATCCAGAAGACATTGCTTCCATCACCGTTCTGAAAGATGCCGCCGCTACGTCCATCTGGGGAGCACAGGCCGCCAACGGCGTAATCGTGATTGAAACAAAAAAGGGCCGGCCCAATACCTCTTCCATTAATTTCAGTAAGAACCTGAGCATCTCTCGTCCCGCTGATTTGTCAAGTTTAACAACCATGAGCAGTGCGGAATACATCGCTCTTGAAAAAGAGCTCAAAGACCGTGGTTTTTATTCTGACCCAACCAAATGGGATTCTTCCTGGATGAATTTCAACCAGAATCGTCCCCTCAGTGATGCGTTGGAATGGATGTTCCGGGTGGATCGGGGCACAGCAACGGTTAGTCAGCGGGATTCGGCCTTAAGTGCTCTTGCGGGGATTAATAATCAGGGTCAAATTCGTAAACTGCTTTTACAAAACGCAATTTCCCAGCAGTATAACCTCTCTCTTTCAGGAGGTGGGCCGAATAGCACTTATTACCTTTCAACGAATTACAGTAAGGATATTCCCGTTTTTCGCAGCAATCAATCCGAAAGTTACTTTGTGACGGCTAATCTGGGTAACCAGTTTTTTCAGAACCGCCTTCGACTCAACACCAGCCTCAATTATAACATTAGTAATAGCATCAATAATTCAGCGGCTATTAATGCCATTACCACAAGTAACCTGGGCCTTCGTCCCTATGAGTTACTCGAAGACGCTCAGGGAAATCACATTCAACGGTATTACGTGTATCGGCAGGATGTCGCCCAGGCTTTTGAAAAGAAGGGTTACCTGCCCTATGGGTACAATCCTATTGATGAATTGAATTATTCGAAATACACCACGCAGGAAAATCGCCTTCGCTTTGGAGCAGACTTAACGGGTATGCTTACGGATTGGCTCGATCTGACTGTGGCCGGACAATGGCAGCGAAATCTGGTAAACGGTGTGAGTCTTGACGAATTGCAAAGTTACAACATGCGAAACCGACTCAACTATGCCACCAGCATCAGCCCCACTACGGGCAGCATCGTATATGGTATACCGTTCGGAGGTTCGATGATAAGCAGAAACCAGATTAATGACAGTTATTCGTTGCGTGGACAGTTCAATATCAACAAGAGCTGGCATCAGTTTGCTCAGTTAAACATGGTAGCGGGCAGTGAAATTCGGCAGACCTTCAATAATGACCAACAGCAAACGCGTTACGGATACAATGCCGATACCCGTAGTTCACTGGCCTTTAATCCTTCTATGGCTTACACCACCATTGACGGATATAGCAGCATCCTTGGCTATAACGACGGAGCAATTACCTATGACCGCATGCGGTACCTGTCGTATTACAGTAATGCGGGACTTTCATTTCTTAATAATCGCTATTCTTTATCGGCTAGTATTCGTTTTGATGATTATTCGCTCGCCGGCATTTCACGGAGTCGCCGGGCCCGTCCCCTGTGGTCTACGGGCGTTAAGTGGAATATCAAGTCCGAATCGTTCATGAATACCGTCTCGTTTTTTGACGATTTACAGCTTCGCCTCACGTATGGAATAGCCGGAATCATTCCAACCGCTACCTCCAACAGCACCTTAATTAATACGTTTGGAGCTGATAACCTCACGAATGAAGCTTATGCCAGCATTTCAACGCCCGCCAATAGTCAATTAAGCTGGGAAAAAACGGCAAGTAGTAACATAGGACTCGATTTTGTACTGCTTAAAAATCGCCTCTCGGGAAACTTTGATGTTTATAAGAAAAAATCTACGGATATTCTCGGACAGTTTCCTTACAATTCTACCTACGGCTGGTCTACGCTTAAGTTTAACTCGGCATCCATGGAAAATCATGGTTATGAGCTAGGCTTGAAAGCAGAAGTAATTCAATACCGGGGTTTCCGATGGTCCTCTGCGTTCAACGTTTCTTACAACACCAATAAAGTTACCGATACCCGATTTAACCAAACTACCGTGGGGCAGATCCTGAGTAATGTATTTCTAAACGGAATGCCTACGGATTACCTGTATGCGTATCGCTGGGCTGGCCTTGATAACCGCGGACAAGGACAGATTTATAATAAAAGTGGAGAAATCGTTTCGGATCAAGTCGGTGTCAATAGCTTAACTCGTGAAGACTTGGTATATGTGGGTCGGACAACGGCACCCTATTTTGGAGCTTTCATTAATAACTTTTCATACAAGGGCTGGACGCTGGCGGTTCGGTTTACCTATGCCATGGGACACGTCTTCCGTCGTCCTTCAATAGATAACTATCCTGATTATCAAGCAACTGCTCTTTCAGGACTGATGGGAACTCAGAAAGATCTGGCTCTTCGCTGGCAAAAGCCCGGGGACGAAGCTTTCACCAACGTACCCGGTCTGGCCAACATTAGTTATAACAGCGTAAGTCGATATAAGTTTTCCGATCTTCTCACGGAGAGTGCCAGTCATATTCGCTTTCAGCAACTTTCACTGGGTTACCAACTGGGCGAATCACTACTAAAAAAGTTACCCGTAAAATCAGCCAGTCTGAACGTAACGGCTCGTAACCTGGGTCTGATTTGGGTGAAGAATAAAGCGGGCGTTGATCCCGAGTATTACCGCACGAATAACTACGCTAACCTTCCTCCGGTAACAAGCTTTTTCTTCGGCCTAAACGCTTCTTTCTAATGATCCTAGCCAATATGAACATGAAAAAATACATCTCGATTTTATCAGTTTCCTTATTGGTCATGACTTCGTCATGCCGGAAATACGTGGAGATTGAAATCAATAACAGTAACAACCGACTTCTGAAATATACTTCTGATTTTCAGTCTCTTTTAAATAACTATACGGTTTTTACAGCAACGCCTTCATTACCTATGCTTTCGAGTGATGATATTGATGCCGGGGCCGATCAGGCCGCCCAAAACCGTCTAACCACGGACCAGAGTAATGTCTATACCTGGGCCGAAAACTATTACGACGCTACGCAAAGCGACGCGGGCTGGGATCAGCTTTATAACCAGATCTACGTCTGCAATGAGGTGCTTGCTAAAGTAATGACCAGCGAAAATGGAACCGACGAAGCAAAGCATAAGATTTATGCGGAAGCTCAGGTGCAACGATCCTATGCCTACCTCACGCTGATTAATCTTTACGCACCGATTTACCAAAAAGATAAAGCAAACACCACTCTCGGGGTTCCCTTATTACTCGTTCCTGATCTTTTCCAAAAGTTAAATCGGGTATCCCTGGAAACCGTTTATCAACAGATTTTCAAGGACATAGCCGAAGCTTTGCCTTTTTTACCTACTTATCCGAGTTTAAATACCCACCCCGGAAAAGCCGCGGCTTATGCCACATTGGCCCGAGCCTATCTGATGCGTCAGGAGTATGCACTGGCTCAGGAAAATGCCCGTAAGGCTCTGGAAATCCAGAACACACTGGTTGATTTAACTACCTATCAGACCAGCCCTACGCAATATCCCCGTCACCTGAATAACCCGGAAATCATTCTTTCGAAATCGGCCTTATTTAATACTAATATTCCGCTCAATCCTGCTTTATTACAGCTATTCGACACAAACGATCTTCGCTATATGCTCTTTACGCGGGTCGGTACGGCTTTTGCCCCGAACATTGTGGGAAGGGGATATTATAAAGGACGCTTGACTGTAGACTTTTCTATTAACTCAGGACCTAGCGTTGGCGAGATGATGTTAATTCAGGCCGAGGGCTTTGCTCGGAATAACCAGACTGATCAGGCCCTTCAGGTACTCAATACCCTGCGTGCCAAACGCTTCACGGCGGCTAATTATAAAGCTTTACAGGCCACTACCGCTCAGCAGGCTCTTGGGTACGTATTAGACGAACGTCGCCGGGAACTCATGGGAACCGGTCTTCGCTGGCTCGACCAACGTCGGCTAAGTCTGGAAAGCCAATGGGCCAAATCGGTCACTCGAACGTACAAGAATGTAAGTTATACCCTGGCTCCAGCCAGCAATCGCTACGTCTACCCGATTGGACCGAAATACATTGATCTCAATCCTGAGATTCAGCAAAATGACCGTTAATTTTTCCTATATGAAATCTCCTTTTGTTATTCTTGCCTGTCTGGCCCTTCTGCTCAGTAAGGGCTTGCAGGCTCAGCAACTCACGCTTACCCCGCAAAAACCAGTAGCGGGGAAGACGCTTCAAGTGCAGTATTCACCCCAAGGCAGTTCGCTAAAGGCGGGTGTACCCGTTTTAGGGGAGGCGTTACTCTACCAAAATTATTCCTGGACACGAGTGGACTTGCCTTTGGAATCAAAAGGCAATCTCTATCAGGGACAACTTTTGATCCCCGCCCCAACTGCCTTTGTTGCCTTTCGGTTTTTTCAGGGATCCCCTTTCAGGCCCGATCAACTGGATATTCAGAAAAGTTATGGACTGACAACCGTTAGCTCCACAGGTCAGACTTTACCCGGTAGTGCGTTGGCTTCCGTTATCTTCCAGATGCCTACTCTGGATAGCCATATGCCCTTTTTTTGGAATGATATGCAACCTGCCTTATCAACAGAAATACTTCAGAAAGCCCTCCAAACGGAGTTAAAAGAACCCGCTCGGGTAAAGCACTTCATTCCTATGTACCTAACCATGCAAAAAGCCATTCTGGGTAAGTCTTTTACGCAGCAAGCTCCGGCATTACTCGCCAAATTGGAAGCCATTCCTGACTTATCAGAAGCGGATCGCCTGGAGTTGGCTCGGTACTATAGATATGATTTGAAAGACAAAAACCGGGCCGATCAAATAGAACAATCGGTCATTCAGGGTAACCCTACGGGGCCTTATGCCCGATTGGCCGCTTCTCATGAGTTAATAGGAGCAAAATCTCGGGAACAGATGATTAGTAAATCAGAAAGTTTTCTGAAGAAGTTTCCTTATGACGAATGGAAGAAAAACGCTACTAACCAGGCTTTTATTTATTACGAAGTTCACCGAAACCTAGCAACGGCTTATTTCGAAACTCGTCAGTTTGGTCCACTCCTGGCTTTGCTTCCCCAGCTTGATTTTAAAACAACCAATGAAATTGCTCGCTGGAATATTCATCGTGCATTTACTTTCAAAATGCTTCCGCTGGATAGTATTAACTTGATTTCAACACCTTTCATCAAGCATCTGATCCAGAACGTAAAGGATGGCTCGTACGAAGAACCGAACGTTTTCACGGCCAAAGATGCCCAGATACAGGCCGCTAATCAACTGGATGAGCGGTTATACATTCACCTGAGTCTGTTGCATGAATTGGGAAAAGATCAGGAGGCGGAATCCTATTTCAACCATTTTTCGGAAAAAGGGAAATACGCCAATGCCGAGTTCAACGAAACCTACCTTCAGATACTCGAAAAAACGGGATCTCCTATTCAATCCTTTCTGGAATCGTGTGCTAAAGCGAATGCTCTTACCCCACTAATGCTGGAAAAATTACAGTCGGAATTTGCTAAGAAAAAAGGCTCCGCTGATGGTTTCCAGACGTACTTGTCTTCCCTAAAATCGGACGAAGAAAAAGCCGAACTGGAAACGTACGTCAAACAGCATTTACTCAATGAAGAAATCATGCCGTTTGCTCTGGAAAACCCCGAAGGAAAGCTGGTGCGTTCCAGTGATTGGGAAGACAAAATCGTAGTAATTGACTTTTGGGCTACCTGGTGCAAACCCTGTATTAGTGCCTTTCCCGGTATGCAAATAGCCGTTGATAAATATGCCAAAGACCCGGAAGTGGCTTTTTATTTCGTGGGAACCATGCAACACGATAACTACAAGGAAAAATCGGAAGGCTATATCAAGAAGATGGGCTATCGTTTTAACCTTCTACACGATGGAATTAATAAGAAAACAGGTGAGCAAAACGCGGTATTCAGCACGCTGGCACCCCGCTTCAATTCGTCAGGCATTCCTCGGAAAATTGTGCTTAAAAATGGCATGATGCGGTATAGTTCCGAAGGCTACTCGGGTAGTCCAAGTAAGCTGGTGGACGAATTGTCTACGGTCATTGAAATCCTTAAGTCCGAGAAATAAGCCATGAATACGACCACATGTTACCTGGCCCTGGCCTTAGGCTTACTAACGATTTCAGGGGTGAATGCTCAGGTAAATCCCAAAGAAAAGTTTGCTTCGGCCTTAAGAGCGATTGAAGCCAATTACGTCGATCCCACCGATGATGAACAGCTAACGGATGCTGCCATTCGAGCCATGATTAAGGAGCTTGATCCGCATTCGCAGTACATGAGTCGGAAAGAAGCCGAAGCCATGAATCAAGCCATGAGTGGAAATTACGCCGGAATTGGCATTCAGTACCTCATGCAAAATGACAGTCTGTTTATTACCCAGATTGTACCGGAAGGCCCCGCCGAAAAAGCGGGTTTGCGGGCCGGAGACCGGATTATTGCCATTGACGGTCAGCAACTGGCCGGGAATGGGCTTTCGAATCTCGACATTATGAAGAAAATCCGGGGAGAGAAAGGGCAACCTATTTCCCTAACACTTGTTCGTCGCAGTTCCCCTGATCCTTTAACCGTAGCACTCACTCGGGGTACCATCCCCAATAGATCCATCCGGAGCTATTACATGGTCGATAAAACCATTGGCTATATTTCGCTGGGCATTTTCAATACTACTACCCGTTCCGAGCTTGATCAGGCCTTGAACGCTCTGAAAGCCCAGGGAATGAAAAGCTTGATTCTAGACTTGCAGGGGAATGGGGGTGGTTACGTACAGGCCGCTATCGGTGCCGCCGATGAATTTTTGAATCAGGAAAAACTCGTGTTCTATAGTGTGCCCCGTGATGGCGGTAAAGATTACTATTATACTGGAGGTCAGGGGCAGTTCATGACGGGGAACATGGTGGTTCTGATTGATCAGTCCACGGCTTCTTCCAGTGAAATTCTAACCGGAGCCTTACAGGATTGGGACCGGGCCGTGGTAGTAGGTCAGCGGAGTTTTGGAAAAGGTCTGATGCAAAAGCCCGTGACCTTACTGGATGGATCGGTGCTGCAACTGACGGGTGCCCGTTATTACACTCCAGCAGGACGGTCTATTCAGAAACCTTACCACGGCCATGCTTACGAAGACAACCTGACGACCCGACTGAAAAGTGGGGAGTTAACGGATGCCCAGAACATTCATTTTCCGGATTCCCTCAAGTATAAAACCCTCGTAGGTAAACGAACCGTGTACGGGGGCGGGGGCATTATGCCTGATGTCTTCGTTCCGATTGATACGCTGGAGTTTTCTCCTTACTTCCAGCAACTGGTGGGTTCGGGTATAATTAGTCAAATCGCTTTTGAATACATGGATCAAAATCGGGCAACGCTTCAAAAACAATACCCTGATTTCCAGTCCTATGAAAAAAATTTCCAGCTTCCAGCGGATTTAATGGAACGCCTGGCAAAAATGGGAATCACCCCTAAAGGTAATGAAGCTACCCAAGCACGATTGAAGACTATGGCTGAGTTACACCTGAAAGCTCAAATTGCCAGCCAGCTTTTTGGTAGTAACACGTATTACCAACGGATGCTGAACAGCGAAAACGGCAGTTACCTAAGGGCCATTGCTATTCTCAAAAAGCCCAAACAATACGAACAATACTTACAGATTTCACAACATTAAATCGTTTTTCCCTGATTAGTCATGAAAAGATTCATTCTTCCTGCTCTCCTACTCGCTCAGCTTAGCAGTTACGCCCAGGGCAGTTACACCATCAAAGGTAAAGTCGGTCATCTGAATAAGCCGGCCAAAGCATATCTCTATTACAAAATCCGGGGAACGAATCAGTCTTTCGTAGATTCAACCTTTCTTACGGATGGCAACTTCACGTTTAAAGGGAAAGTAGATTCACCCAAGGAAGCGAACATCCGGCTCGTTCATGACAATACGCCGAACGATCCGACCAAACGCCCCAAATTTGACGTACTGGCCTTGTTTGTTGAGGATACTGAAATTACCCTAACGGCGAAGGACTCCATTAAACATGCGACCATTAAGGGTTCGAAACTGAATGATGAGAATACCAAGGTAAACGCCATGCTGAAGCCTCATTACGACAAGTACACGATTTTAAACGACGAGTATAATAAACAGCCCGAAGAGAAAAAATCGGATAAAACGTATATCCAGAGTCTGGAAGATCGGGCAACAGCCATTCAAAACGAGATCATTGACGTAAAAATGAAATACGTCAGAAGTCACCCCGATCAGTTCATGGCTTTGATGGCTTTCAATTCAACCTTACCTCCTGAATTCGATGCCCGTAAGGCGGAAGAAGATTTTCTTAAACTCAGTGCTGCCGTCCGTAATTCTGATCTGGGAAAAGATGTAGCCGAGAAAATCCAGAAGGTCAAGAAAACCCAGGAAGGTTCTTTAGCTCCTGATTTTACCCTTAACGATGTGGCTGGTAAACCCGTTAAGCTTTCAGATTATAAAGGTCAATACGTATTACTTGACTTCTGGGCCAGCTGGTGTGCTCCCTGCCGCCGCGAAAACCCGAATTTAATCAAAGCTTATCATCAGTTCAAAGACAAGGGCTTTACCATTTTGGGGGTATCGCTGGACAAACCTGAAGGTAAAGAAAAGTGGCTGAAAGCCATTAAAGACGATGGCCTGACTTGGACTCAGGTATCGGATTTAAAAGGCTGGGATAGTCCCGCTGCCCAGCTTTATGAAGTGGAAGCCATTCCCATGAATTTTCTGATTGATAAAGAAGGTAAAATCATTGCCAAATACCTGCGGGGCGAAGCCTTGAACACGAAGCTTGCCGAGTTACTAGGCCAATAATATTCAATTAGTTTTGGTTAAGTGTAGGACTAATAAGGTCTCTTTTTGAGGGGCCTTTATTTATTTTCCTCCTTATCACGGTAAGCTTTGCTTCGTGTCTGAAATAGGTAGTACATTTACACAGAACGGCCTAAGCCGACTACTTCATCAATCTATCATGTTTTCAGAATTTTTAGCGGAACCTTCGATCGTTCAGCCAGTTCGGCTGGATGCTAACGAGAACCCCAATGGTCCCTCTCCGCTCGTGCAGAAGGCCATTCTTCAAGCCCTTTCCTCGGTTAATCGGTATACGTTCAGCGAGTTACCCCGGCTTCAGGCCAGCATCGCTGCGTACGAAGGAGTCCCTACAGCACAAGTTCAGTTAGGTGCCGGTATTTCTGACCTGCTGGAAAAGATCGCCTTACGGTTATTTCAAAATCCCGGTACTCTGATTTTGCCCAGTCCAACCTTTCCTTTATTGGGGAATGCGGTTAAGGGCATGGGTTCCAACTGCGTAAGTATTCCCTGCTTATCGAATGGGTCACACAATCTGGCCGCTATGGAAGCCGCCCTTACGGAAGAAACTCGTCTGGTTTACGTCTGCAACCCTAATAACCCAACGGGCAGCATCACTCCGAGTGCTGAGTTAGTAGAATTTTGCAAGCGTATCAGTAAACGAGTACCCGTCGTGGTAGATGAAGCCTATCTTGATCTGGCCGTTGATGTCCCGAGTATGGCTTCGCTTTTACGGGAAGGATACAATGTTATCATCATGCGAACTTTTTCTAAGGGTCTCGGTCTGGCAGGGTTACGCATTGGTTATATGCTGGGTCAGCCAAGTTTTTTGAAACCCTTACAGGAAATAATGGCTTATAATGGTCTGATGTTGAGCAACATTGCCGTTCAGGCGGCTTTCGCAGCTCTGGAAGACCGGCCATTTCATGAGTCTTACATTGCAGAAAATCATCGGGTTCGAAACGAGGTTTCGCAGGCTTTGCTTGAAATGGGTTATGAAATCATTCCTTCCTTTACCAATTTCATTTTATTCAGTATTACAGGGCCTGCCCTAGATTTTGAGCTATACTTTAAAGAGCGAGGCTATGTTCTCAAGACCATGGCTTTGGACGGAAAAACCTGGTGCCGTCTCAGTCTTGGAACGCGGGATCAGATGAAGAGTTTTTGCCAGCTTCTTAAAACTATCCATTCTTAATTCCCTAATCTCCGTATCGAAAGCATCGATACGGAGATCAATCCTTAGTTCGTAACTTGATTCTTCCAGTAAAGAAAAACGCCGAACAATATCCTAAACTCATGGGTCGACAGATGAGCTTTTAAACTGTCCAATGCTTTGTAAAGTAATTTATAGGTACTACTGGAAGATATACCCAGAATCTCGGCAATTTCCTCGTACTCAAGCCCTTCATAATACTTCAGGTGAATAATCTCCCGTTGCCGAGGGCTCATCTTCTCCAACGCTTTTTCGAGATTTTCCTTCACTTTCTGCTGATGCTCGGCCTGAATCATCGTAACATCATGCCCAAGTTCAATCTGAAAGGTATAATCTCCTTCGGATTCAAAAAAATCAAGCAGGGGCGTCGCATATTCGAGCTTACGAAACAGCGTTCTCCGGAAAGCTTTATACAGGTAATTTTTTACGGAAGGGGTTTCTTTAATTGAAGTTCGATTGAGCCACAACTTTACAAACAGATCCTGAATGGCATCTTCAATCGCTAATTCATCGGGACTGAATTTGCGTCCGTAATTATACAGACGGCGGCGGTAGGTGTTGAAAAGCAATTGAAACGCCTGCTCATCACCTGCTCTGAATTCATCCCACCATTTCTCTTCTTCCATTGCCAATGGATGCTAATCGCTTTTCTTTTAGAATCGTTTTGGAGTATAATTTGGTATAAAGTGCATGCAAAGGCGAAGTTTACGCAAGATATGAAAAAACACAGAACTTTCTATGGGAATATCAGCACTTTAGCTTACAGTGAGTATGATTTATTTTAGATTTGTAATGCGTAAGTCGCTCGTTTTGCGAACCGAGCCTGCCCTATTCCTTTTTTAAAAGCTATACGCTCTGGCCGACTGCTTATGTTATACCGCATTGCCTTTTTCAGTTCCTCTAAACAACTCCTTCAGGAACAGGAGCTCATTGCCATTTTAGATCAGTTTGCCACAACCGTTGACGCCTTTGACATTAAAGGAGTTTTCATTTATCTTAATGGAAGCATGCTGCAAATGGGCGAAGCTGAGCTTGAAAAGTTCGAAGCTTTTATCGATTTATTAAAGTCAGATCCACGCCAAACCTACATTACTATTCTCTCCAAAAATCCCATTGAACAGCGGATTTTTAGCCGAAAATATCTCTTTTATAAAACATTGGATGCCAAGAATTTTTCCGGCTTAAGCGAGGTCATCAGCACTGTCTTTTCGCCTGATTACGGGAATAATCCAGATAATGAAATGATCAAAATTGTTACTAACTTTTTCCAGGATAATTATCGAAATTAACTAATCTATTGATTTATTAATCAACCTATTGAGTAGTATTGCCCATTATAAATACATGAGTCGAGTAATTAATTGAGATGAATAAGTTCATACCCATACATGCTTAATTTAAAAGCTATAACTATTCTCTAAAACATGATTAATAACTAGTAGCCCCAGGCAATTAATTACCAGGGCGTGTATTTCCTTATCCAATTGTTAACGCTATGAACTAATCCTTTCTTTAGGAAATCTTAAAGCTCAGCAACTGATAGTGTATTCTGAGGGTACGCATTCCATCCTACAGGAGAATTTTTAGGTTAATTGAGATGAAACCCAATCCATTAAGTATTGATTACCAGTCGTTTTACTGATTCACTAGCAATGGTAGTTTAATTGGGCATACCCGTATCTCCCTTGACTATTACCCTAGGAAAAGCCCACTCAATTCATGAAAATTGAGTGGGCTTTTCCTAGGGTAATAATTAACTAGGCAATCAGACTGGCATTCAGTTTAATTTCGAAACTAAACGCTCCGCTTACGGGACAGGTTTTTTCAGCTTCAGCGGCGATTTTCTGAAATTCTTCCTCCGTAATACCGGGTACTTTTGCCTGTAACGTTAATTCAGACAAGGTAATCTTTCCGTTATCCAAGGTAATAACTGATTCCGTTTCCAAAGATTCTACGGTATAACCCGCCTGCGTCAAATCCAGGTCTAATTTCATGGTGAAACAACCTGCGTGAGCTGCGGCCAGTAACTCCTCGGGGTTCGTTCCTACTCCTTCAGCAAAACGGCTATTGAATGAATATTGAGTCTTGTTAAGCGTAGTACTTTGCGTCGTTAAATGACCTGCTCCTGATTTAATGTCTCCGTTCCAAACGGCTGTAGCTCTGCGTTTCATGATTGTGTTGTTTTTGTAATAGATTGATTAGAAATATTTTGTACCAAATAGTACAATATTGGTTAAAAAAATTTACTCGATTACGGCCAGATTCAATTTTAAAAGTTCAGCCAGTTTTGCCGAATCCGTTTCCATCCGACGCGTTACGTTAATGCCATTCCACAGATTAATCAGATACGACGCCAGCGTTGCCGGAGGCAGGTTTGTTTGAAGTAACCCCAGGTCTTTTCCTCGCTGCATGGCTTCTTCAAAAATACTTTCCAGCAGGGTTAGGTAATGAGCAGCCAGCAACTTAAGTCCTGAATCGTTTTCGCTAATCTGTACAAGAGCATTCCCAAAGTAGCAACCCTGATTCCCAATCGGCGATTGTTCTCCCACTAAACCCAAAAAGAAGTCCTTAATCAGCTTAACGGGGTTATCACAGGCATGAATGGCTGATCTCAACTCTCTGAAATTCTGATCCACCACCCGCTTCATGGATTTTTCGAACAGTTCCTGTTTGCCTCCTTTGAAAGCCAGGTAAAAACTGCCCTTGCCAATACCCATGGCTTTAAGCAAATCGTCTGCTGAAGCGTTGGCGTAGCCTTTTTCCCAAAATACGCCCACCGCCCGATCAAGGGCCCTTTCTTCGTCGTATATTTTGGGTCTGCCTGCCATTTCCTGTTTGTTTTGCTCTACAAAGGTATAATATTGTACCATTTAGTACAAAATATTTTTTCATTTATTTTTAAATTCTTTTCGCATCCGACTCCTCTGTGATCTGATCCTTATTATTAGCAAAAACTGAACGCGACCTTTTACCTTTGACTAACTCTTATTCCTGCAAAAGCCTTGACAGAAAAGTTTCGTTATAAATTTCAGGTCCGTTGGACTGCTTTGCTCGGAGCCCTGAGCTTCGGCATTGTGGTGCCTACGTTTTACATTCCCATGGAGTTGGGGTCCTCCGCTCACCTGCTCTCCATTCTAGTGGCTACCCTGACCAGTTATATCATTTGGGAAGGAAGCAAGCTCATTCAGGCCTTAACGCTGTACTTCTTTCCCTGGGAACGCAGCATTACCAAACACCTGGTGTATGAAGTCCTGGGAATTTTTCTATTCTCTTCGTTGAGTCTGATTTGCGGAATTCTGATTTATGGCCGACTCGTAGCATCCGAATTAATCACGCTTGGCGTAATCGTCCAGAATGCGTTCGTTTCCTTCCTGCTCGCGTTGCTTTTTACGGCTTTCAATGAAGGAACTTTTCTTTTTAACCAATGGAAACAGTCGCTGGTTGAACAGGAAAAACTTCGGCAGGAAAACCTCGTGGCCCGCCTTGAAGGGCTCAAAAAACAACTCGATCCGCACTTTCTCTTCAATAGCCTGAGTGTGCTTAGCGGTGTAGTGTATAAAGATCCGGCTCTGGCCGATTTGTATATCAGTAAACTAGCCCAGGTGTATCGGTATGTGTTAGATCACACCGAAGAAAAACAGGTGCCTTTAGCTGCCGAAATTTCCGTAGTTGAAGCTTATTTATTCCTGCTCAATGTTCGGTTCTATCATAAAATCGAAGCCCGCATTGAGCTTTCCCACGCCCAACGGGCTCAGGTATTGCCCCTTTCCATTCAGTTATTGGTGGAAAACGCTGTCAAGCATAATTACATTTCCGACGAACACCCGCTCACGCTTTCCATTTATACGGAAGGTTCAACGCTTTGGGTGACCAACAGCATTCACACCAAATCGGGAAAGGTTAATTCGAGCGGTATTGGACTGAAAAACCTACAGGCTCGTTACCAGTTTATGACCGGACAGTCGATTGTGGTGGAACCCGATTCAAGCGTATTCCGGGTAGGGTTACCCTTGATTTACTCTGAAAAAGCATGAAAGTAGTTATCATTGAAGACGAATATTTTTCAGCCGAAAAGCTCCGGTTTTTACTGGAAAAACTTGATCCTACTATTGAAGTACTGGCGGTATTGCCCTCGGTTGAAAAAAGCGTAGCCTGGTTCAGTGCTCATGCCGAACCTGACTTGATCTTCTCCGACATTCAACTGGAAGATCAGGAAAGTTTCGAGTTATTCGAACGGCTCTCCATCGATGCTCCCATCATTTATACCACCGCCTACGACCAATACGCCATTCAGGCCTTCAAGCAAAACAGCATCGATTATCTACTGAAACCCATTCAACCCGAAGAATTACGGGCGGCCTTGAAAAAGTACGAAAATCAGGCGTATCGTTTATTGAAAAAAGGTTTGTTACCCACGCCTCAACCAACGAAGTCTGAACCCAAAGAGCGTTTTATGGTGCGGAAAGGAAATGGCTTCGCCGTGGTTAAAGTTCAGGACATCGCTTATTTCAAAAGCGAAGACAAACTCAGTTTTGTCGTTACCTTCGACCAGCAGAAACTGTTAATTGACGCGACACTGGAAGAACTCAGCGAACAGTTAGATCCCCGTCGCTTCAACCGGATCAGCCGTAATCGATTGGTTTGCATTGACAGCATTCATAAAATTCACCCGCATTTCAATGGTCGGTTGAAACTGGAGTTAATGCCACCGGACGAAGAGGAAGTATTCGTCAGTCGCGACCGGGCTACGGCCTTTAAAGAATGGATTAACTCCTGACCTTGCTTTTTTGGCCCTACGATTCAGTCAGGTAATGTTACAACTCGGGAAGTGAATTCGACCAGTCATCGCTAAAAGCTCGGTTTAGAGCCTCTCAGACCGAATATTTACTGAAAAAAGTAAAACAAAAGCGATGACTGCAATCCTCATATTCTTTGCTATACACTGGTACGGAGCCTTATTTTTCCAGACCGTTTTCCTTCACCGTTACGCTGCCCACCAGGCCTTTACCATGTCCAAAGGCTGGGAACGGACGTTTTTTGTATTAACCTGGATTTTTCAGGGTTCGAATTACCTGAGTGCTTACGCCTACGGCGTGATGCACCGCATGCACCATGCCTACGCCGATACGGAAAACGATCCGCACTCGCCGATGTACAGCAATGGCATTTTTGATATGATGCTGAAAACGGCTAAATTCTACTCGGCCATTCGCGAACGCCGCATTGCGGTTGATCCTAAATTTACCGCCAACGTTCCTGATTGGAAAAGTTTCGATGATTTTGCTTCCAGCCGGGTTTCCCGTGTGGCCTGGGGTACGCTCTATACGCTTTTCTACATCTACTTCGCACCGTCCTGGGGCTGGTTCCTGTTGCTGCCCGTTCATTACCTGCTGTCACCCATTCACGGTGCCATTATCAACTGGTTTGCTCACAAAATTGGCTATACGACCTTCAAGGTTAACGATACTTCAAAAAACCTGATGCCCGTGGATTTTCTGATGATGGGCGAAGGTTTTCACAACAACCACCACACCTACGGAAACCGGGCCAACTTTGCCTTCAAATGGTTTGAAATTGATCCTTCGTATCAAATCATGAAAGTATTGAATGTTCTCAACGTCATTCAGTTACCCAAAGAAAAAGGCCGTACAAAGGTCTTTATGGAGAAAAGAAAAATGGCCTCCTAAGCGATCCACGTCGTTAGTCCTGTAAAAGGTAACCACTGAAATGGTTACCTTTTATTTTTTTACCCGGGTTGCGTGCTGACTATTTGTAAGTTAACATAGTGAGTAGCCTTCCAATCGTAAGTCGATGGAAGAATCTACCAAATAATTAACCTGTATTCCGTATTTTTACTCGAATTTTTGCAAACAAAATCTGGGTAAGGCCATACTACAGCGATCTTTCGATACGGATCAGGAGTTACTAGCTCGTCTTCAAGAAGGAGACGAAAGTGTATTCTCGTCCCTGTATGATCGGTACTGGTCTCCCTTGTATGCGTACGTCTATAACCGCATTCGGCTAATCGAGGAAAGCGAAGAGCTGGTTCAGGAAGTCTTCATTATTTTCTGGGAAAATCACTCGGCCCTGACCGTTACCGACTCCCTCGCTCCTTACCTGTTCAGTGTGCTCAAAAAGCGGTTACTCTCCTATTTCCGTTCGGAAAAAGTACGCAGCCAATACGCCGAACACTTTAGTCATTTTCTTTCACAGCAAGTCGATAATTCTACCGATGAAGAATGGGCGGCGGAAGATTTGAAACAACGCATTGAATACGCCATCCGTGAGTTACCCAATAAATGTCAGCAGGTGTTCTGGATGAGTCGGCGACAGCAGCTTTCCATTGAGGAAATTGCCCGGGAACTACAGATTTCAAACCGAACGGTTGAAAACTATTTGACAACGGCCCTCAAGCATCTCCGATCGGTGCTGGGTGATTCTATTTTATTACTAGCCATCGGAATGCTATTTTGCCATTGATTAATAGGCTTTTTCCGAAATCACAGGAAGTTTATTTTACTAATTTTAAATTTCTCAAAAAATAATTGCCTTTCGACTGTGTGTTGAAGCCCACTTAGGGAATATAACAGTAGAGAGGCAGCTAGAGGCGTGAATTTTTAGGTTTATTAACCCGAGTATTTCACCTTTTTTCCACTCTAACCTGATTGCATCACTTTATGAATGAAGAACAATTTGACCGGATCTTAAGGAAAGTTCTGGACGGAACCGCTACGCCTATCGAACAGAAACAGGTCGATCAGTGGCTGGCTTCTTTCCCTGAACAGGCTTTTGAAGAAATACCGGCCATTGAAAAACAAGCGATTAAAAACCGAATGCAGGAACGCATTCAAAAACACATTCAACCCAACCCGGTACGTCGCCTGCCCTGGTATCGGCACATCGCCTGGCAACTGGCAGCAGCTCTGGTAGTACTGATCGGAGCCGGACTGGCAGGTTATCAATACTGGACCAACCGTGTTACCCTTGAAATGGCTTATGCAAATGCGAAAGAGATTCATAAAGTCATATTACCCGATGGAACGCTGGTATGGTTGAAAGACTCCAGTAGTCTGGAGTATCCGTCCCGATTTACGGGAAACCTCCGGGAAGTAAAATTGCATGGAGAAGCGTTTTTTGAAGTAGCCAAAAACCCTGAACACCCATTCATGATTCATTCGGGCCGCATGACGACTAAGGTTTTAGGAACCAGCTTTAATATCCGAAACCGGGCTGAAAAGCTGGAAGTGGTCGTATTTACGGGAAAAGTAATGTTAAGCTCGCCGCAGGGTCAGGTTACTTTATTACCCGCTCAAAAGGCCGTTTATCAACAGAAAAGTCAGGATTTTAAACCGGAGATTCTGCAACCCAGCGAACCCGAAAAGCTGACCTATATTCAGGGAACGGAGTATCCCATGCAGTTTGAGGACGTACCGATGTTTGAAGTGTTAACCCGTATTGAGAAGAAGTTTAACGTTCACATCATCAGCGATAAAAAGTCCATTTATGACTGTTTATTAAGAGCCGATTTAACAGACCAGTCGCTGGAAAATACATTATCCGTCTTAACGCAAACTTTTGGGGGTACGTATGTCATCGAAGGGGCAAGCGTTGAGTTAAAAGGTCTTAACTGCCAGTAATTTTCTATTCACTTAATCATTTATTCACTTCTATTTCTGACTGGATGACATAAACCTGTTCTCAACTCTTTAAAAAAGGCCAGAAGTGCCCCCGCACTCCTGACCTTACATGAACACCCAGTAACGCAATTACTCCCGCTCTAGGAAAGCGGGCAGGCTGTTCATTGTCTTATTCCGAAAACCGTCTGAATAAAACTTGACCAAATTAATGCTAAAAATTTATACCCCCCAAACCGTCACTTATCAACTTATGCGATTTACGGTTTATCAATGCTTTCTGGTGCTATGGCTGGCTTCCATGACCTTTGCTCACACCAACTACGCCCAGGGCGTTCTGGATCGTTCGGTCACTATCTCGATTCAGAATCTTACGTTAAAACAAACGCTGCAACAGCTCGAAGCTAAGGCGAGTGTACGATTCGTATACAGCAGCAGTTGGCCACAAATGAATCAGAAAGTAACGGTTTCAACGGTCAATACTTCCCTGAATCAGGTATTAGAAAAGGTATTAACTCCCGCGGGGATGACCTTTCAGCCACACGCGAATTCTAACATGATTGTGATTAAGCCCCTGAAATCAACCAGCTCAACGGACGTTCCGCTGGAAATTCAGCGGGAAGTGAGCGGTCAGGTGGTCAGTGCGGATAACGATCAGCCCATGATTGGGGTAAGTGTTCGGGTTAAAGGTACCTCTCAAGGAACCGTTACGAACGACCGAGGTGAATTTCGCATTACTACACCCGACAAAGGAATTGTGTTAATATTCAGCTACGTAGGCTACGAAACCCGCGAGGTAGGGATAGGTACCCAATCGTATCTGAAAGTAGATCTGAAGCCCAAAGATGCTTCGTTAAACGATGTAGTGGTCATCGGTTATGGAACTACCACTCAACGTTATAACACCGGGGCGGTTAGCTCCATTACTGCGAAAGACATCTCCGTCCAGACCATTTCTAACCCGCTGGTTGCCTTACAGGGTAGAATTGCGGGAGCTCAGATTACGCAGAATAATGGTTTACCCGGCAGTTCCGTTCGTATCCAGATTCGCGGCCAGGGTTCATTATCTTCAGGTACGGTTCCTCTCTACGTAGTTGATGGTGTTCCGTTTACCCTGTTTAATGGTGGACAACCCGCCAATGACAACCTGAATGCTTATGGTATTTCTGGTGCCAATGGTGAGCAAAGCCCTTTAAGCCTGATTCCCCCCGAAGATATTGAGCGAATTGACGTATTGAAAGATGCAGATGCTACGGCCATTTACGGTTCACGCGGATCGAACGGTGTCATTTTGATTACTACGAAGAAAGGCAAAGCCGGGAGAACCCAGTTCAATGTTAATGTCAACAGCGGAGCGGGAAAAGTGCCTCATTATATCCCCATGCTCAATACGGAACAATACCTTTCTTTACGCAAGGAAGCTTTTGCCCGAGCGAAGGTAACGCCTAATACTTCGAACGCTCCAGATTTAACCTTATGGGATCAGAACGCTAACACGGATTGGCAACGCAAATACCTGGGCGGCACGGCTCAATTTGTGAATGCCAGTGCATCGGTCTCGGGAGGCAATGCCTTCAACTCTTTCTTATTCAGTGGTTTATATCGCAAAGAAGGCACCGTATTCCCCGGAAATCTGGGAGCTACTACCCTTTCGGGACGTTTCGCTGGTAGTCACACCACGGCGAACCAGAAATTCAGAATCGATTTCACGACCTCTTACTCTCACCTCAAGAACAACCTGGTTGGATCGGATCTTACTTCTGTCTACAGTCTGGCTCCCAACTATCCGCTGTATAATGCGGACGGTAGCTTGAACTGGACCGGAGGTTCAAACCCGGAAGGTCTGCTTATGCAGGAGTTTGACAACGTAAGCACGAACTTCATTACCCAACTGAATTTAAAATATACCATCTTACCCGGCCTGGACGTAAAAATCAACAATGGTTATACGTTGACGGGTATCGATCAAATTCAGGTTAATCCGGCCCGTTCACAAAACCCGTTGTATAACCCCATTAGCTCGTCCGTTTTTGCTAACAATAAAATCGAATCTTATATTGTAGAGCCTCAGGTAGACTACCGCAAAGCTTTTGGGAAAAGTCAAATCAATGTTCTGGTTGGGGGAACGTTCCAACAATCAAATGCTACGGGCCAATCCATTGAAGGCCGTAATTACACCAATGATGCTCTCCTTAAATCTTTAATAGGAGCGGGTACTATACTCGTTACCCAAAATAACTATTCGCTCTATAAATACACTTCTGCTTTTGGTCGGGTAAACTATAGCTGGGACAACAAGTACATTCTTAACGGAACCTTCCGCCGCGATGGCTCATCCCGCTTTGGTCCTAGCCATCGTTTTGGAAACTTTGGGGCTATTGGAGCTGCCTGGCTGGTTTCTTCGGAAGAGTTCATGAAAACACTTCCCTGGTTTAGTTACCTGAAACTCAGAAGTAGCTATGGTTTGACGGGTAATGATCAGATTCCTAACTATGCCTATCTCCCTACCTATCAGCTCACGAGTAGCACTAATGTTTATTCAGGAACGGCTACGTTGGTTAATTATAATATTCCTAATCCAACGCTCCATTGGGAAACGACCCGGAAACTCGAAGTAGCTCTCGAAATGGGTTTCTTTCACGATCGGATTCTGCTGAAATCTGCTTACTTCCGTAATCGTTCGGGCGATCAGTTGGCCAGTACCAACATGCCTACCCAGTCAGGGGTGAATTCCTTTTCGAGTAACCTGGATGCCGTCATTCAGAATAAGGGATTTGAATTCGAACTGAATACCATCAATGTAGCTACGGCTGCGTTGCGATGGTCAACGAATATCAATTTTACATTCCTGAGAAATAAGCTCCTTTCCATTGGCGATCCCAAAAAGCTTTTCAATTCCAGCTCTTATACCATTGGCCAGCCCGTCAACGCAACCCGCCTGTATCAATACACTGGTCTGGATGCCAACGGTTTGCCAACCGTACAGGATATTGATGGCGATGGCGTCATTAACTTCAACAAAGATCGAGTGATGGCTCCTATCGGGAATCCCTTCTTTGGTGGTATCAATAACTCACTTTCCTACAAGAATTTCCAGTTAGATGTATTCCTGCGGTTTAATCACCGAATGGGCTATCAATTTAATTTTTCTGATTTATACGGCTTCCCCTTAGGTAATAGTGTGGCAAACAAAACAACGGCGGCTCTGAACCGGTGGTCCGAGAGCAATCCTAACGGTGTTTATCCGGCAGCTACTACGCTTTATTCATCCGCGTTTAGCTACTATTCTTCCTCGAATGCTCTGTGGGGAGATGCCTCTTTCCTCAAGCTCAGTACGGTAAGTCTGTCCTATAACCTTCCTGCTGCCTTGATTCAGCCCCTTCAGCTTTCGAAAGTTTCGGTGTATGTACAAGGGCAAAATATGTTTACCTGGGCCAAACAGAAATACATCCTTGATCCTGAAACTTCACTGCCCGGTACGGGTACCGGGTTGGGTTCGGGCCAGTTCCAGGCAGTGCCTCAGCTCCGTACCATTGTTGCAGGTCTTAATGTGTCATTCTAAGCAGGATATTCCCATGAAATCTATCTTTCGTTTTCCCCTCTTTATTACATTGGCAGGTTTAAGTCTTGCTTCATGTGAGAAGTTTGTAAGCATTGATTATCCTCCCACCGTTATTGGGGTAGATGACGCTTTTAGCTCTGATGCCTCAGCTACCAGCGTGGTGTTAAATATGTATTCTACCGTTCGCAGTAACCCTACCATCTACTGGACTGTATTTGGCGGACTGTTGAGCGACGAATTGGAATACACTCCTACTAACTCAGATCTGGAACAATTCGAAAACAATACGGTTTCTCCACTCAATACGTTTGTTTCTGAGTATATCTGGTTCGAGGGTTATCGTTTTATTCGTCAGGCCAACATGGCGATTGAGGGTATTTCTAAGTCACCGGGTATGACTGAAGCAGGCAAAAAACAGTTGCTCGGCGAAAGCAAATTCTGGCGTGCCTACGCACTATTCCATTTGGTAAATTACTTCGGGGATGTGCCTTTAACGGTTTCATCGGATGAGTTTCTAAATGCTGGCCTTCCCCGAACTCCGGCAGCTCAGGTTTGGGCTCAGGTCATCACCGATTTGAAGGACGCCAAAGCCAGTCTGCCGACAGCATACGTAGGTAGCTTACGTACCCGAATCAACAAACACACGGCTTCGGCATTGTTAGCACGTGCGTACCTGTATACCAAAGACTACGCGAATGCCGCTGCGGAAGCTTCGGAAGTGATTGGTTCGGGGACGTATAGCCTGGGAGATCTTTCTACGACCTTTGTTAACAATAGTAACGAAACGATTTTTCAGACGGCTACCTTACTGGGCTTCACAAGACTGGGAGCGAATTACCGTACATCCAATCCTAATGCGGCTCCAGGTTTTGTGTTGAAATCAAACTTTGTTCGTTCGTTCGAAGCGGGGGATAAACGTCGTACGGCCTGGGTCGATTCCATGACCATTGGGAGTACCGTATACCAGCGGATCAACAAATACAAACTTCAAACGGCAACAGCGGGTAACGAAAACAACGTGATGTTCCGACTGGCCGAACAGTATCTGATTCGGGCTGAGGCACAGGCAAATTTGAATCAGTTCACGGCAGCTAAAGCGGATTTAGACATCGTTCGCAGCCGGGCTGGCCTGTCGGCTTCTACCGCCACTACGCAAAGTGCCTTGCTAGCAGCGATTTTGCAGGAACGTAAAGTAGAGTTTTTCGGAGAATTCGGCCATCGCTGGTTTGACCTCAAGCGAACTAACCAGGCTGATGCCGTGCTAACTCCGATTAAACCCGGCTGGAAAACGACAGGACTGTTAATGCCCATTCCTTCAACCCAGCTTGAAGCGAATCCAGCATTAACGCAAAACTCAGGCTATTAATCACTCACTAATAACCAATATCTATTTATGAAAAAAATAACCACCCTGGCTGGACTGATGCTCATGAGTATCTCGGCCTCGTTTGCTCAAAAAGCCCCGGCTTCGACGTACCTGATTAAGGGTGAGATTAAAGGTTTAAAGGAAGAGAAGATTTATCTGTATTACCCCAAAGGCAGTGAGTCGGGCCGTGATTCCATTGTAACGAAAGATGGCAAGTTTGCCTTCAAAGGTGCTTTAGACCATGAAGGAACGGCTTCGCTTTCACTGGCTTCCAATCGTCAGCAATTCGTAGCCTTTTTTATAATGCCGGGCGTTCCTACCACGGTCACCGCCGTGAAAGACTCCCTTTCAAAAGCTACTATTCAGGGAGCGAAGGAAAATAAGGAGTGGAAGCAGCACCGTCATGAGCTGGAGTCCATCGTTTTCACGCAGTTACAGGCCATTGAAAAGAAGTACGCTGGCTATCGATCAGGCCCTAAACAGACCCTACCCGATAGTCTGGCGAAACTTCAGTCCAAGGAAATTCAGAACCAGTTCAAACGGGCCGATAGCCTTTCTCAGGCTTTCATTAAATCTCATCCGAATTCAGTGGTAAGTCCCATGTTGGCCATCAGTTACTACAGCATGGAACCCGAAGCGGAAAAACTTCCGGGCCTGTACGCGGGCATGAGCCCAGCCGTTCAGAACTCATACTACGGAAAACAGATCAAAACACTGACCACCGATCTGGCCAAGATTGGACTAGGTAAGCCCGCTCCTGAATTCTCCATGGCCGATACCTCCGGCAAAGCGGTTGCCTTATCCTCGCTGAAAGGGAAATATGTACTGGTAGATTTCTGGGCGAGCTGGTGCGGCCCCTGCCGAAAAGAAAATCCAAACGTAGTAGCTGCGTATAACAAGTACCGTGACAAAGGATTTGAAATTCTGGGTGTTTCGCTGGACTCTAAAAAAGCAGCCTGGGTGAAAGCTATCGAAGCCGATAAATTAACCTGGCCGCATGTTTCAGATCTAAAAGGCTGGCAGAATGAAGCCGCCGGACTGTACGTAGTGAAGGTAGTTCCTACTAATTTTCTGTTGGATAAAGACGGAAAAATCGTTGCTAAAAACTTACGTGGAGCCGATCTCGAAAAGAAACTGGCGGAGTTATTAAAATAATGATTAAACCGGGAAGAGGGAGTTTCTTACTCTTCCCGGAAACTAAATAGTAGGTTTCAGTTTTTACTCTTCATCAACATTTTACTGAAACTTTAGAAATTCTATGAAAACGCAGGCAGAGCCCCGAGCATTAGATCTCAGCGAAAAATTCAATCACCTGTGGCACTTGGTGGGTAATACGCCCATGCTTGAAATTTTTTATACCCTTGAAGGAATCAGCCGTTCCATTTTTGTAAAATGCGAGCATTATAATCTGACGGGAAGTATCAAAGATCGCATGGCCTTATACATTCTCGATCAGGCGTATCGTCAGGGAAAAATCAACCCATCGGATACCATCGTCGAAGCAACTTCGGGCAATACCGGCATTGCCTTTTCTGCTCTGGGTAAAGCCCTGGGTCATTCCGTTCGGATCATCATGCCAAACTGGCTGAGCCGCGAACGCATTGATATTATCCAAAGTCTTGGAGCCGATATCACACTGGTTAGTAAGGAAGAAGGCGGTTTTCTGGGTAGTATTCGTCTCAGTGAGGAACTGGCCGCTCAAGGGGGTGTTTTCCTGCCCCAGCAATTTGAAAATCAGTATAATGCCGAAGCACACGAACGAACCACTGGTCCCGAAATCTGGCGACAACTGGATTTGATTAATAAAAAGCCGGATGCTTTTGT
>NZ_JAUTAM010000007.1:0-225098 GCF_030818595.1 Siphonobacter sp. SORGH_AS_1065 | reverse complement strand
CCGGGTAGGTGTAATCCTGATATTGTCCGGTCTGCGGATTTTTCAGCCGTTTGAAACGAACCATATTTTCAACAGCTAAGGCCGAATCGTGGTACAAATCAACCACGGGAAACTTTTCGGAGGTACCAATGTCTACGATGGTATTCGCTACCTGTTCCAGCGTTTGATCCATCTTGGGCTTGTACGATCCATACGCGTGATTCGAAGGATTATTGATATACACGAAATCTCCACGTTGCATGGGCGTAATAAGAATGATGCGGGCCTTTTTATTCAGGCTGCGGAATTTATCGATAATGGTTCGGAATGAGCCGTAAATCGTGCTATTTCCAGTCCTTTGTTGATAATCAGTTAAGGAGCCTACCCGCTTGCCCTGCCACCAGTCATTGGTTCCCAGAAAAACCGTGTACACATCTGCTTTGACCAACCCCAGCGATTCAATGCTTTCGGCGATTTTTACGGCAGTCCAGCCATTATGACCTTGATTGATGTACTCAACCTGGGGATAGCGTTCTTTGATTAAAGTTAGGTACCCCTTCGTAATCCGATTGCCCGTTTCGTTGGGATGATCATTCAAATACGTAATGGAATCGCCCAGAGCCAGCCAGGTAATCTTACGGGGAGCCGCACTTAGTAAAGTAATGAAGAGAACACACAGAATTAGAAATCTTTTCATAGGAATATGGAGGTTTTAGTAAAGACGGGTAATGAATTCTGAACACCCATTTTAGCCCTAAGAAAACAGATAATATAGCACAAATGCTATTAACGCCGAACCAGATTATAAAAAAAGACCTTTTCGTGAGAAAAGGTCTTTCGAAAACTAGTAACGACTTTATACACCCCTGATGAGTAGACAATCGGCCTATTCCTTACGCGATTACCTGCTGGTTTTTAAAAATGCTTTCAACGACGCAGGAGGAAGCCTCTTCGCAGAAATCCAGTCCTGAATAATCGGGATTATAGCCTCCGATGTACGGAACGGCCATGATATTAATGCGTTCGTTATAGGCCCCGTAAGCGTCCACTACCTGAAAATAATCGTTAATGGTAATGCCGTGTACCTTTAGGTAATACTCGCCGTCGGAGGCTTTATAAATATTTTCTTTATCCTTCTCCATCGCTTCCAGAGCCTTTTCCGCTGACTTAAATTTCAACCGGGCCGGACTAATCACGTGAGCTTCCTTCAAACTTTTAAATGGGAAAGCGGCATAGGGTAAATGGGGCTGTCCGACGCAGTTAACGAAGGTCTGGTAATACACACATTGTTCCTGACCGGCTTCGTCTGTGTAGGTGTAATTTGCCCCACCCTGCGGTTGTGGTTCTTCCTCGCCATCGGAACCTACTGTTACCATTTCGAGGCGGCCAGCGGCGTGTAAAACGAGTAACTCTTCGCAGGAACTTTGCGGTACGGCGGCAATGACAATGGAAATCAGGGGCATCAATACTTTCTGAAGCCGCATCATGTCTTCGGCGGAAAAGTATTTGGCTGGGTAATTCATGGCGAAACTCAGTTCAGCCAGCTTCTCTTTCCAATGAATGGATTTTCGTTCCTGAATGGATTGTTCGGCTTCCTTGTATTCCGCCAGAAATAACTCAAAAGGCTCACATTTTTCGCGGTAGCTCATCATGGTCTCCACGAATTCCTCCAGATTCATGTCTTTGATTTTGTCATAAAAAGCCGGATCTTTTTCAATAAAACTGGCTTTGAAATTGGAATCAAACACGTAATCCAGCGAAAGAAAACCATCATTAGTAGCCTTATTTTGCTCAACTTCCTGATCGCTCATTAACGAATCGCCGTTGACCTTGGGCTCTTCGAGGTGAAAACGGATGGCCGGCAACAGACCGTTACGTGAGTGCATAACGATTTTAAAATCAGGAGAATCTTCATTCACCTGATAACCGATAAGTTTGCCTTCCTCATTCGTCTGGAAACTTCCATTTTGTCGGGAAAGCGTTCGGATGGCGTCAATGGCCGTTAACGAAGCTCCCTTGATGGCTACGGCATGGTTCGCTTTGAACTGTAACTTTTTCGGCGGATAAGGCGAATCGTAATAGTTGGGAACAGAGCCTTCGTGTTTGATGGGCCATTGGTGCCCAGTGGTAATGATGACATGATCAAAAGACAGAATATCATTTGCTTCGGTCTTCACGCCTACTTCGCCCGTTTCCGGGTAATCAATCACATCCACCACCGTAGTGTTTAAGTGAAGCGTCGTCGGAAGTCCCAGGGCTTTGGCTTTATCGAGTAATAAATCAAATTGAGCGGAAAGATATTGTCCCAACAGCAAACGAGGGACTACTTTATATTCATTGAAAGCCTCCCGTTCAATAGCAAAGGTTCGTAAAGTATCGTCTGAAATAGTCTGAATCCATTCGCCAATGGATGTTACCAGATCGGGTACTTCAATGTCCGAAACATTACTGATGTGTTCCACATTGGCTCCGAGTTTGCTGTAAGGCATCCCTCCGCCTAACTGATATTGCGACTCAAAAATATCTATGGTGAAATCTATTCTTTCTAAATCAACCAAACGTTTGAATACGAATAATCCACTAGGGCCACCCCCTAAAATAGCTATGCGTTTATTAGTTTTTTCTGTCTTCATTTTGAGCTTTAGTAAGTAGCTCTGAATTAACAAGATTACTCCTGATTTGTTGTTAAAATAAAAAGGTCTGAGAAGAGTTTTCACTCTTTCCAGACCTTCGTCAATGGGTAACGGAAAAACGTCCAGTTTTACTTTACACTAGCATCAAAAACGCCCGTTAGTACTTTATTATTCCGCTTCACTTGAATCCAGATGCGGTAGTCACCACTTTGCGGAAAAGCGTAGGGAATGGAAAGATGATTATTCTCCTGACCGTGTTCCATTCCACCCATCGAAGCCATGTCCATGTTGGGCATGAGGAGATGATCGCGGGCGGCTTCTGGTAACTGAGCCAGCATCTGAATGACCTGATCGACACTGTCGCGGAATACCTTCGGAGGAGCAGGATTAGTGGCCAGACGTCTGGTTTCCGTAATGCGGTTTTCCAGAATCTGCTGAGAAGCACTGGAGAATGTTCCCGTAGGATGCAAGTGAATATATACCTGACCGTCATTTTTAAATACCGCCGCATGGCCCATCATACCGAGGTAGGGTTGCAGGGCGGCTGACTTACCGTTAGGATCGATGACGGAAAAATTCAGGGAATACACTTTGCCGGACTGAAAAGTCTGATTGGGCTGAGCTTCCCAAACAATGGTCGAGCCATCCTGAAGTTTGGTTTTAACGCCCGGTTTTCCACAAATCGTAATGTTCTGATCGCCTAGCAAAGGCTGCGTTTTGGTGATGGACGAAGTAACGGCAAAGGTATCTTCCGGGTCTGATTTTAGCGTTTTCGTTTGTGTTTTGGGTAAAACAGGAATCTCCAGCGTATCAGTTACTGTGTACGAAAATCCGTGGTAGCGAACCATATCCGCGTACAGCAGATACTTGCCGGGAGGTAAATCGGGCAGCGGAGCCTGGAATGTTAGAGAATCCAGTCGATTGGGATGGAGGTGTGCGAAGGCATCCATTGTTCCCTGACGAACCAGAAAAAGGTGCATCAGCTTTCCATGATCGGGCACCAGGTAACTCAGGGATCGTTGCTGAACGGAATTTGAATCAATTTGAAGGGTTAATACGGACTGACCCTCTTTCTGGTGAACGCTGGAGGTAGCCCGGTAAGGTTTATAGAGATAATCTTTATATTCATTCGCCCGGTCTTTCCACCAGTTATTACCGATGAAAATCAGCCCAAAACAGAACGTAGCTCCTACAATAGATCCGGTTACCCGTTTTCTTCGGGTTTGAGCCGTGTCAGCCTGTCCCGGTTTCATTAATCCATCACTAACGCTGGCCCCGAAAATGGTAATTAATAAGCCGATTAACAAGACCCCTAAACCTACCAGAACCCAGCCCGTAATCTCAGGCATCTGCCGGGTTGCGGTAGAAACGGCTACCATTGGAATCACGACGGTACCCGTACCTAAACTTCCCTTAATGGTTACCTGCACGCTGGCCGAACCCGTTTCCATAAACCACACCGAACCCTGAAACTGACCTGGCTCACCAGGAGCGGGCAAGGCGGGATCGGCCTGCGGAGAACCTTCGTCACCTGCCGAAAAATAAATGGGTTTGAGTTGAATGCTTTCAACCGTACCCTGTCCCACCATAACCGTCACCTGAGCTGTACCCGGAATAACGTCGGGGGGCTGAACAAAAACCTGTACGGGATACTTGCCCGCTTTACCTTCATAAACCACGCCCGAGCTACCTACGTGAGCATGGGTAATGATTGGAAAACTTAGGAAAAAAAAGAGATACTTGAGAAATTTCATGTTGGTTCTTTCGGAGAGTAAGGGTTATCGTACCACGCGTTGCATCCATTTGCCCCAAAGCAGAGCCAGTCGGGTAGTGGCTAGGGCGACCACAAGAGCAATGCCTAGTCCTTTAATCAAATCAGAGACTTTCTGGATGGATCGCGGACGGTATGCGTACCGGAACTCCCAGTTAGGATCGCTGCCGAAATACCAGGTATAACTGCCAAAAATTTTATTGCGGGCCAAGGGCGAAGTGAACAGAAATTCCGTGGCATACCATTGCGTCACAAAATAAACGAGCGAGAAAAGAAGCCCCAGAACCAGTGCCTGAATCCAGTCATTCCGGCCCTTGAGACGTGGACTAATCCAGTCGCAAACGAAAGAGGGAACGATTACCAAAACAGGGAAACCGTAGAACTGAAAATGGTCAACTGGATTGAGAATAGGACCGAGTAAGGGTTCGGCATGGAACTGTTGCATGATCCAATTCGTCACCAGCATGAAAGACATATACAGTCCGCTAATGATGGTACGCCCCCAGCGATGCCCCGATGCCCGGCCCGTGGAGAAGAGCAACAAAGGAAAAACAAAAGCGGAAATCTGGTAATAAAAGGAACGATGACCAGAGGAGTTGGATAAAAACTCTGAAGTAAATAAATGGACGAGTGAGATAAGCAGGCCCGCTGAAATCATGAATAGTAGGCGTAGCCGCTGGGTGCGACTTTCATTTTGTTCAGCCGTAAATCCGGGAATAACTTCTGCCCGATTGAGCATGGACATGACCACAAACATGGCACCTAATTGAATGGTGATTAGTCCCATTAACAAGACCGTATGGGGGGGCGTAAAAATCTCAACATCCAAACCGTAAGCGGCGTGCCACCAGTCGTCGAAAGGAGCGGAGGTAATAGCCGCCATGCTTCCCCAAATGCAAAAAAGCCCCCCTAGCGAACTATAAAAAAAGCCCCAGAAGTGAACGGATTTGCTTTTTTCCTGCGGTGTTCCCCAGAACGAGGTTTTTAAGCATTGGTAACCAGCAAAAGTTCCGGCAAAGACAGAGCCCAGATACATCAGCACGTGGGGAGCTGAAAATAACCCGTCGCGGCCAATGGTCATGTGCCAGGAGATATCCCAGAGTACGCCCACAAAAATATTGAGAGACGCAAACACGCAGATGTAAACGTAGAGGGGAATAGAGAGCAAAACCGACGTACGGCTCGGAGAAAACTCCCTGGCTTCAGGGATTGAAGCGAGACTTGACATAGAAAAACGTTAGAAGGAATGGAATAGCCAAGTTAAGGCTTTAATTCCGTTTAATTTTTGCCACTGTCAAGATTTTAGTTAGTGGTTAAATAATAGTATGTTAAGTTAGTTCTAAAGCTTAATCAGTTGAGCAAAAAGACCTTAAAGACTAAAGGCCAGGTAATAACCGCCCGGCTTATGTCCGTTTTTCGACCCTCCCACGGCCAATACGATGTATTGTTTCCCCTTCATTTGGTAAGTCATGGGAGTGGCAAAACCCCCGGCGGGTAACTGATATTCCCAGACTACTTTCCCCGTTTTTTTATCAAAAGCCCGAAATCGTTCGTCCTTGGTTGCAGCAATGAAGACCAGTCCCCCCGCTGTAACTAAAGGGCCACCGTAACTTTCGGTACCCGTTACGGGCATTCCCCGTTGAGTTAATGCCGGAAACTCGCCGAGCGGTACCCGCCAGAGGTATTCTCCCGTATTAAGATCGATGGCATTCAGCGTGCCCCAGGGGGGCTTGATGGCCGGGTAACCGTCAGGGTCAAGGAAGCGTTTCCAGCCCGTATTAACGTAGGGCGGCTCGTAGGGAAACGTACCGGGTTTTGGGGCTTTGGCAACGGGTTGGGCTGGGAGTTTGACTTTACTTTTCAGGTTCAGTAAATAGTCTGCAATGGCCTCACGGGTCTGGTCGGGAAGGTGCTGAAAAGAAGGCATTCGACCCCGCCCGGTTTTCATGATGTTTAGTAAATCCTGTTTCGTTAATCGGGAAGCGATGGCACTTAGATTAGGATATTCCGTGCCGGAGCCTTTTTTATCTCCACCGTGGCAAATGGAGCAGTTATCCAGGTAGAGAATTTCTGCTGAGGGCGGTCGATGGACCTGCTTTTTCCGCTCTTCCATCCCCAAATCCCAGATCATTTCGTTGGCATTCTGGTATAAAATACCGTTTTCGTCGATGGCACTGCCTCCCCATTCGGCTCCGCCGCCCATGCCATACATCAGCGTCCCTTCCTTACTAGGCGGGATGAACTTATTCCCCGAACGCGTTTCCCGAAAACGCTTCAGCACAAAGGCCCGGGCTTCCGGGGTTCGGTCGGTAATGTCCTCTTCCGTTAAAAATTGACGGGTTAGCGGAGCGGGTTTACTGGGGTAAAGTTGGGTGGGATAAGGTTTCTCGCCGGGCAAACCGTCGGTCGGAACGGCTCTTTCTTCAAGCGGGAAAAGAGATTCACCCGTATCCCGATTTAATACATAAACCAGCCCGTCTTTAGTGGTCTGTGTGACAACCTCCAGTTTTTTCCCTTGATGCGTAATTGTGGTCAGGTTGGGGGGGCAGGGAATATCCCGATCCCATAAATCGTGGTGAATGGTCTGGAAATGCCATTTTCGTTTTCCGGTTTCGGCATCTAAGGCCAGAATACAATCAGAGAATAAATTTTGACCTTCCCGAGCACCACCGTAGAAATCGCTGGAAGCCGAACCCGTACCCAGATAGACTACGCCCCGTTTTTCATCCAGCACCATACCGCCCCAATTGTTAGCTGCCCCAAAATACTTCCAGGCCTCTTTGGGCCAGGTATCGTAGCCAAACTCTCCCGGATGCGGAATGGTATGAAAAATCCAGGTCAGCTTTCCCGTTCTCACGTCAAAGCCACGAATGGAGCCGGGAGCGGCGTCGCCTCCTTCACCCACGCGGGAACCCAGCACCAGGGTATGTTTGTAGATGATACCCGGACTCGTGGCATCCACCGGTAAACCGTCTACATGATGGTCGAGGTGATCGCCTACGCCCACATGCAGATCAATGGACCCCCTTTCTCCGAATTCCTCCACGAGCTTTCCTGTTTCGGCTTCGAGAGCAAACAGTCTGGAGCCTGCGGTATAGAAAATGCGTTTCCCTTCGGGCCAGTAGGTAACGCCCCGGATGGGATGAAAAGTAGGAATCTGATTTTCGAAAGGATCAAATTTCCAGAGTTCCTCCCCCGTGTCCGCTTTTAGGGCAAATAACTTGAGCAGGGGAGTCGTGCCATATAAAATACCATTGACCATAATGGGCTGACACTGCATTTCAAAGGGATTTTCGCCCTTTGCGGCGTGGTAGGTCCAGGCTACTTTTAGCGAAGAAACGTTTTGTACATTGATTTCTCTTAACTCCGAATAGCGGTTGCCGGCAGCATTTCCTCCGTAAAAGGGCCATTCGGTAGTTTCGGTTTCTGAGGACTGATGGCAGTTACTAAGAAGGCACAAAAGGCCAAATAAGAGCAGGACAAATCTCAGCATAGGCGGCGAAGTCAGCAATCTGACCGAGCGAAGGTTGGATAAAGTAATAACGTCTGAACCTAGCTTTTTGATTAAAAAAGCGGATGAGTGTAGAATGAAATAAATTTCTAAAAGGCCTCTTGCTTCGCTTTAAACTAAAAAACGGAGGTGGCTTGGGATGTTTACTCCAGGCCACCTCCGTTCACTGAATGATCTACACTTAATAAATTCCACGCGGACTAGCCTTGCCGATGGCCGTGTCATGGGTATCTACAGGTTCTGATTTCCCTTTCCCATCGCTTTCCAGACGAGCGGCATCAATGCCAAAGTTTTTAGTTAGCGTCTGTTTCAATGCTTCGGCCCGACATGTGGACAAATCAAGGTTTTGCCGATTATAAACGGTCAAAATGTGGTTGGTAACGGAGATTTAAAGACTCATTCAGGCTCATTTAACAAAGAACTCATACTCAATTTTCCAGCTAAATTCCTGGCCGGGCTCTGCTTTGATCTGGATATAGGGTTCTGGACAAAGCGTATTTTTCTGGGACCAGTAAACGATTTTAGTAATAGGTTGATCGCCTTTGATCTGTACGCCTATCTGGTCATTTTCAACCCGGATGTTATAGTCTTTTGCCGAGTTACCAAAGCCTTTTAGAAAAGCCTGCGTACTGACTTTAGGCGGGACGGGTTGTTTATAAGTCCATTGGTTGCCCTTGATTGCTGCGATGTTGCCCAGACCTTCGGTGGGACCATCGGTGGTTAATTCAAAAGGAAACGTAACCCGATAGGAGGGCCCGGTTTCATGCTGATCGAATACAAAAAAATTATGGTCGTAGGCCTGCGTAAGAAGTGTTCGGGTTCCGGTGTTTTTCAGGCGATGTTCCAATACCAGGATGGGTTGGTCGGGTAAGAGACGAAGCGTTTTCTCGTATACGTAGGCATACCCCGAAGCATCCGTAAACGTGTGCGTGTAAATCGCCCGGTCTTTTTTTACTTCACTTTTCCAGATTCCTTTATTCACGTGTTCAAACGGTTCCCAGAAATGATAGGGTTGGTTACTGGTTTTCTTCAGCGTACCAACCCCTATTTTCAGAAAGGTTTCACCGGGTCGGGCTTCCGCGTAACCGATGGGCATAAATTCTTCTACGGGGCCGCTGATGCCATCATTACTTAAGGGATCGTGCGTTTCTCGCCAGGGACCGAAAAAAGAGTGACCTTTGTATTCAAGTTTGCCAATAACCCCCGACCAGTCAAATCGCTGAGCCCGGTAATACCCCTTTTCGGCATCGGGCAGATAAAGACTGGCTTTGATGAGGCCATTGGAAATTTCGGCTTTGGGAAAAGGAGTTTCCTGAAAACAAGTAATACCAGCCCAGGTCAGACTGAGGACAATCCAGGTTTTGATCATATGATAATCACAATTGAGTTCGTACGTTGAAAACCATAAAAAAGGGAGGTGAATCCTAAGATTTTGAAGGGATTAACTTCCTAATTCGGGGCAATTACGTCATGCTTTGGGGATTCTGCGAAAAACAAGATTTATTTTTCAACGTGCTCAGCTCAGGAAAAAGAGCTATACTTAACCTTTAAAACGATTAATAAAACGCTTTACAATGCCTACTAACGATGGCGTCCGACGTTATTTAGGAATTCATCCTGAAGAAACCCGTACCGTCTGGCTGTTTTTTCTCCACCATTTTTTACTTGGAATTGGTACGATTCAACTATACGTAGCAGCCAATGCCATTCTTCTTGAGAACGATCCCGAAGCCAATCTGCCCCTGGCTTACATCGCTTCGGCCATTGGAATGATTCTGGTTGGCAAAGTCTATGCTCACTATGAACATCACCTGGGCTTAAGCAAAGTGGCCGTTCGGGTGCTGGCAGTGGTAGCCGTAATGACCGTGCTGGTTATGCTGGTCGTCTGGCTCGGCCATTCCGTACTGGCAGCAATCGGAATCATGATTGGCTACCGGATTATTTACCTGCTGACCAGTCTGGAATTCTGGGGAGTTTCGGCTCTCGTTTTTGATACCCGGCAGGGCAAGCGTTTGTTCAGCATTATTAGCTCCGGCGATATGCCCGCTAAAGCTTTGGGGGCTGTCCTGGCAGCTTTGGTACACGCCCATGCCGATTTGCTTTCGTTACTGGGTGTTTCGCTGGCGGCTTTCTTAGGAGCACTGGCCACTTTACAATTAACCTTGCGTTCGCATGCCATTCGCACCAAAGAACGCCATTCGGCTCGCCGCCGGCCCCAGCCCCGCTTCATCCAGCAGCTTTTTGGAGGTAGCGAGCTGGTGTTTTTCATGTGTCTGAGTATTCTGCTGGTGGCTTGCTTTGCTACCAAAGTTGAATACAATTTCTTCATGGATGTCAAACACCGCTTCCATGATGAATCGGAATTGATCGCGTACGTAAGTTTCTGGTTAGCGGGTACTTATGTGCTGGCAATGCTGGTCAAATTGCTAATTTCCCGCCGCGCTCTGGATCGTCTGGGAATTAAAAATTCGTTATTACTATTGCCAATGGCCGCTCTGCTGGGCTTGTTGGGGTTAGCCATTGCCCGCACGGTTTCCCACGAAGAAACGACCTTTCTAATCGGAGCCTGTTTGTTGTACCTAACCATCGAGGTGATTCGTCGGTCTTTGTTTGATGCCGTTTTTCTAGTGTTATTTCAGCCCCTCACGCCTCATCAGCGACTAATGGGGCATACGCTGGCAAAAGGACTCTATGAACCGTTGGGCCTGGGACTGGCTGGCTTGTTCCTGTTTTTGAGTCGAGTATTAGCCATACCCGAAGCAACAGCCGTTTGGGGCTGGCTGGTTTTTCCAGTGCTGATGATTTTGTTCGTTTTACGGGCGTATCGATTCTATTTGCAGACCCTGGGAGAAGCTTTATCGCGACGGTTTTTACCCGGCGAAGAAGTAGCCTTACCCGGCGAAATTGCTCTGGCAGCCGAACAGGATTTATCAAGTCCTTTGGCTCCCCGCGTGGTAAAAGCTCTGGATTGGTTTAATGAGAACCAACCCGCCCAATTTGACGAAAAAGCACTTCCTCTATTACGTCATTCGGATGCCAGCGTTCGTTTGCACGTGCTGGAGTTATGGGCAAAACAATCAGCGTCGAAAGACCGGCCTCTAGAAAATTTATTGAATGATCCGCATCCGCAAATTCGGGAAAAAGCGGCTCAGTTGAAGGCTCGACAGGCTAGCTCTATTGCGGAATTACTGAACATTCAGGATCTGGAAATTCAAAAGGGAACCCTTCGCGGACGACTGGAAGTAGATCCTAAGGATGGGGCGGCTCGTCAGCAATTAGAGCAGTGGATGAATGTTCCCGCTACACAACCATTGGCTTTAGAATTGATAGAGACTTTAGCTCTGAAGGAGTATGATGCTTTCGTTGAAAAGAGCCTGAAAGCAGACGATTCGGAGACGGTGAAGGCTGCCATTCGGGCGGCGGGTTCTTTGCCTAGTCAGGTATTAACCCAACATTTGCTGGCGTTATTAGCCCATCGTCAGTACGGACGGGCTGCATTGCGAAGCCTGCGGGAACAGGGTGAAGTAACCTTAACTTCGCTACAGTCGCTGGCGAAAGTTACCCCGGAGCAGCAACGGTTGATGGCTCAGTTATTGGGCAGTATCCAAACGCCGCAAAGTGAGCAATTACTGGTGACGATGGCTCAACATCCCGACCGGGCTCTGCGGGAAACGGCCTTGTATGCCCTGAGACACTTCCCGGTTTCAGATAACCAGCGAGAGTTATTTGAAATACTATTAACCGATGATTTACGCTTAGCCGAACGAATTCAGGCGGGACAATACGCCGCGATGGATCCCGAATGGCGAACGGCAATGGGTTATGAAACGGATCGGGTTTTGAAGCGAATCCTGCGAATTTTAGGTCGGTTGTATGACCCTGAAATCATTACTCAGGTACAGAGTGGCTTGAATCATGCTTCGCAGGAACGGAGTGCCAATGCCCTGGAAATGCTGGAAAACCTGGTGCCCCGGCCCGTTTATACCTTATTCAGAAGCCAGTTGGAAGCGAAAACTTCCGTTTACTCGGAGTCTATGGCCGACTCAGTGGCCTTTATTCTGAAAGAAGGAACGTCAGTTTTTACGGAATGGACCGTTAGTGTAGCCCTGCGTCGCTGGAATTCCTGGGTAGGCGAACCTCAAATGGTAACGGCTTATGTCAATCATCCGGTATCCATTCTGGCTGAAAGTGCCCACTTAACGCTTACTTCGATTGAAAAAAATACACCCTTTATGCATACTCATGCTTCGTCTTCGCATTCGTCACTGGAGTTGGTGCAGATTTTGAAAAATACGCCTCTGTTTGCGAGTACGGCTGAAAACGTACTGGCCAGCATTATTCCCATCATGAAGCAGGTGCACGTCGCGGCGGGCGATGCCATCATCCGCAAAGGCGACCTGGGTGATAGCATGTTTGTGATTCTTTCGGGGGAAGTAGAGATTTACGACGAAGATACCTTACTGGCTGAAATGGGCCGTGGAGACATTTTCGGGGAGCTGGCCTTACTCGATGCCGAACCTCGTTCGGCGACGGTTGTTGCCCAGACTGCCGCCACGTTATTCCGAATCGATCAGGAAGATTTCTACGACTTAATGGAAGAACGCGGCGAAGTATTACGCAATGTCATGCGGGTATTATGTCAGCGAATTCGCCATCAGAATGAAGTAGTTACGGCTCAGTCGAAGTCGATTGCTGCTGAATAAGCAAATGAAGTTGCTCTTGCTTGGCGGGTTGCCGCTGGGCAAGAGCCGTCTGGGTCCAGTAATGGTGTTCCTGTAAAAAATCGATTTGCTTTTGTGTCCAGTTGTCTTCGGGTTTCATGAAATGCCAGGCGAGCAATTCCTGATGCAGGGTTTCCGAGATACTTTCAAAACCTGGCCGACCGAGGTAGTCCAGGTCAGCATCACACAGAATTTCTTCCAGATGATTTTGCGGTTGCTGAGGAACCTTCGTAGCCCGAATCATCCCGCAGATTTTTGCGATCTGTTCGGGTGAGTAGCCAAACGTAGGTAGGCATTGTTCCGCCACTTCGCAGCCCGCTTCTTCATGATTGAGATAGGTATACATAAAGCCGCAATCGTGAAAAAGAGCCGCTGTTTTCAATAACTCCAACGCTTCCTCATCCTTAATGCCTTCTTCCTTAGCCAGCCAGTTAGCAGCATTTACCACGTCCAGGGTGTGATGAAGACCATGGTAAAACAAATGTTGGGGTAACTGCTGGGCTAATAACCCAAGAATAAAGCGTTCTGCTTGCGTAACATTCATCGTTGAAAGAGGTTAAAAGTGGGCTTAGGCAATGACTTCAACAATCTGAACCGGCAGGGATTTGTTTTTCAGTGTTACCTCTCCCAATATTTTTCCCTGAAAGGATTCCTTTACGCGTTGATACACATCATCCGTAATCAGAATTTGTCCCGGTTTAGCAGCGGACTGTAGCCGTTGAGCAAGATTTACAGTATCACCGATGACAGTATAATCCAGCCGTCTCAGGGAAGCTGAGCCAATATTACCTGATACCATTTCACCGGAATTGATACCAATGGCTACCTGAGGCAGGAAGGTCTGATCGGGCAAACTTTCTTCTATATCTGATAACTGCGTACGCACCGCCAGCGAAGCTTCAATGGCCCGATCCAGGTGAAACTCTCCCCGAAAAACGGCCATGACGGCATCGCCAATAAATTTGTCGACATAGCCCCCCTGAGCAATGATTGCTTTTACGATGACATCAAAATAAGAGTTAATCATCTGGACCACCACATCGGCTGGCTCTCGTTCGGTAATCGCCGTGAAGCCGCAAATGTCCACGAAAACCACGCTTCCCTCAATCGTTTCGTTGGCCGTTAGGGAAGATTCAAACTCGGAACGGGTCATGAACTGAAGAACCGTTTCATCGACGTACATCCGAAGAATATCATTTTCTTTGATGGCCTTCAGGGTCTGTCGTAACTGCTCCACATGCCGTAGCGTTTTCTGCATGGTTACTTCCAGATCCTCAAAATCAACGGGTTTGCAAAGGAAATCGAAGGCACCCCGATTCATCGCGACGCGGATATTTTCCATATCGCCATAGGCTGATACAATGACGGCTTTGACCAATGGATTAGCTTCATTCAGCTTTACCAGCAATGTCAAACCGTCCATTTCAGGCATGTTGATATCGCTCAGCACAATATCAATGTCCGCGTTTTCCTGTAACTTTTGCAGGGCTGTAATGCCATTTTCGGCGAAAAGAAATTCATATTTCCCTTCGCGAATCTGACGGCGGAATTTCTGCTTGATTAATACTTCCAGATCGGCTTCGTCGTCCACTACCAAGATCTTTGCCTTCATAACGTCTCTTTGAGTTTAACCTTTAACTCCCCAAAATTTAAGGGCTTCGTAAGGAAATCATTTGCTCCGAGTTTCAGAGCCTGAGCGTGGGTTTCTTCGTCACCGTAAGCGGTAATCATCATGACTACTGGCGGTGAGCTAGGGTGCGTATGGCGAATGGATTGCAGTAAATCCAGCCCGCTCATGCCGGGCATGTTAATATCCGAAAGGATTAATACAATTTCGGAATCCTCTTTTTCGAGACAAGTCAGGGCTTCTTCGCCCGAGAAGCTGAAAAAAAAGCGAAAATCCCCGTTTTTAATTTCCCGGCGAAACCGTTGTTCAAACAAAGCCTGAACGTCTCTCTCGTCATCAACGACTAATATATTCATGGGTAAAAATTTTCTGCCGGTTACCGAGGCAGGCGAATAATAAATTCCGTAAAAGCACCTTCCTGAGTAATCACTTCCAGCGAACCGCCGTGGCCTTTGGTAATGATGTCATAACTCAGAGAAAGCCCCAGTCCCGTGCCCTGTCCGGTGGGTTTAGTAGTAAAAAAGGGCTGAAAAATCTTTTGTTTGACGCTATCTGGCATCCCCGTTCCATTGTCCCGAACCCGAATGATTACCTGATTAGGGCGGCTTTGGGTAACGATCCAGACCGTAGGTTCATAGCCTTGCGGTTGCTGGCGTTTTTTATCGGAAACTGCGTAAAAGGCATTGGTTAGCATGTTCAGCAATACCCGACCCAAATCCTGCGGTAATACATGGACCTTGCCTAACGTTGGGTCCAGTTCCGTGACCATTTTGGCGTTGAAGGTCTTGTCTTTCGCCCGTAATCCGTGGTAAGCCAGGCGTAGGTATTCCTCGGCCATTGCGTTAAGGTCGATGTCTTCTTTCTGTCCCGAAGAAGTACGGGAATGTTGAAGCATACCCTTTACGATACTATCGGCCCGCTTGCCGTGGTGCTGAATCTTCTGGAGATTTTGTTCAATATCCGTCAATAATTCAATGATTAACTCGGTATCCTGTTCCGGCTTCTGTGACTCTTCGCGGAGCTCGTCTACCAGTTCAATGCTAACTTCCGAGAAGTTATTGACGAAGTTTAAAGGATTTTGAATCTCATGGGCAATACCCGCCGTTAACTCCCCGAGGGAAGCCATTTTTTCAGCGTGAATAAGTTGGTTTTGAGTCGATTTTAAATGACTGAGAGCCTTTTCTAATTCTTCTTTTTGTAGACGTAATTCTGCCGTTCGTTCCGCGACTAATACTTCGAGCTGATCGCGTTGAGCTTCCGTAACCCGGCCTAACTCTTCCTGTTTCTCCAGTTTTAATCGTTCGGCTTCAAGGGCTTTTTCCTGTTTGCGGTTGTTGAGCCATAGAATGAAAACCCATACGAAGGCAAAAAACTTACCCGCTTCAAAAAAACCATCGAACTGGTTATAAAAATCTTTGGAAACAAACTTGACTAGCTCTCCAAAAATGCTGATAAACGCATAGGGAAGGATGGAAAGTGAAGTCGATTGAACGGGTTGCAGTTCTTCCTTTTTATGAGTTAGCCATACCAGCAATAATAGGTAGCAGGGCCCGATTAACCGGAGAATAAAGATCTCATGGAAGAGAAACTGCATCCCCCAGAGACCGACCGTCAGATAACGGGCCGAAACAATAAGCCGATCCAGTTCTGGGTATTTGCTTTCCGATTGTATGGCCTTTCGTACATAATTAATGAAAAAGAAGGCAATCAGAAATGAGGTGGTAGACATAAAGAATTCAGAAAAGAGGCTGCTACTCTTGAGAAATGAATGGACTAAAATACGGTTTTGAAAGGGCTTTTCAAGCGAAAGCACTGGGTTTTCAGAGAAATAATGGCTTATTCATGAAAAGAACTTGGCTACTTTTCGTAAAAAATAGCCATAGGTAGGCCCCTGGTTATTACTCATCTTGAGCATAGGCACGATATTATAGAAAAATAGAATTAGGGAATTACCCATAAATAGTGGATATTGATATTGATAAAAGTTAATTTGATCTGAATTTTTAAGGAGTTCAATCCCTTAACGTTATACTTTTTGAACTTATGAGTGTAGTTTTGTTAGAAAACAAATACTGTATTCCATTATTTAGCACAACCCTTTGCCAACTTATTCGAAGCCGCTGGTCATTTTAGTCGTCGAGGACGACGAAGATGATCGAGAATTATTACAGATTGCCTTTAACGAGGGAGATTATAAAGGAGAATTGTTCTTTGCTAATGACGGAGAACATGCCTGGCAGTTACTAAATGATGGTAGTGTAGAACCCTCGTTGCTGTTACTGGATATTAATATGCCCCGCCTGAATGGAATGGAATTATTAGAGAAACTGAAATCAACACTTCGGTTTAAAGCATTGCCCGTACTCATGTTTACGACTTCTTCTAATGAAGGAATGGTGAGAAAGGCGTATGAACTTGGAGCTAATAGTTATGTAGTGAAGCCACAGAACTTTCAGCGACTTTCAGAAATATGGGATCAGGTGTACTCCTATTGGACTCAAATGATTCAGTTACCCTCAAGGGATTAGTGGTGGAGACAGGTTTTATTTTTAAATGAATTGAAATGGCAGAAAAACCTTTGTTGATGGTGGTTGAGGACGACCCTGAACAGCGTTTTATCATGAACTGGAGTTACCAGAAAAGTACTCAGCTCTGTAATTTGCTATTTGCCGAAAATGCAGAACAAGCTCTGCTATATCTGGATGACTTACCAACCTATCCGAGTTTGATGCTATTGGATTATCGACTTCCCGGCATCAACGGAATGGAATTAGTGAAGCATATCAGACAATCTGAAAAATGGAAATACTTACCAGTAGTTATGTTTTCTCAATTTTCTGGAAAAACATTGATTGAAGATGCTTACGATAACGGCGTAAATGCGTTTGTAGTAAAGCCGGAAAACCGTAATGATTTTCTCAATATCTGGAATACGGTTTTTGACTTCTGGAATGCACATTCTCAATTACCCAAAGCAACCGACGATACACGTCGGTAATAGTTCTGAACTTACTCTTCTGCGTATGGTATAAATCACGGGTCGCTGTGTTTATCCAACGTTTATTTAAGCGAAGTCTATTTGCATACTAAGGTTTTACTTCTTCTTTTAAAATATACGCTTATCAGATATATCTATTCCCGCAGTCGCTCGGCTTTATAACCCAAATTTTGTGTTTTGAAGGGGTAGAGACGCGACTTTATCGCGTCTGGGTAAGAGGCGGTTTTGTGTTGCCTTTGTACTACTTTCATCTCCCGACCAGACGCGATAAAGTCGCGTCTCTACTTGGGAATTTGTGATGTAGGGTCTGCCTGGAGGCTTTTGGTTTAAAACGTGGAGACTACGCCATGATTGGTGGGACACCAACTACTGTTTGCGTACAAATGGCTGGTGGGACACCAGCCATGGCGGAGAATCTCGCACCCGTGGGTCGAAGTTCGTCTCTACTGGGATTCGCGGTTTAATCAAGGATTTTGGTTTAACTAAACTAAGACCAACGGGTGCGAGATTCCCTCGCGTTCCTAAAGAAAAGACAGGTTCCACTTGCCGTTATCCCAAGCCTGTTACCCCTAACAAAACAAAGGATCAGATTTCCGATTCGCATGAAGTCTTCGATTCTAAATGTTAGATCGCTTTGTAGAGTGTATACTGCTTTCTAGTATAAGGTAAGGGAGCTGAGTGAGTATTTAGTGGACGTGCGGACGATCAATTGACCCGAATGTGTACTAGGTAACTTCCGTACATTGTTCCCGATTTTCTGATGAAGAGAACTCATGTAGAGATGTTAAGAAGGATTGATCTCTTAAAGGGAAATCATAATTCTACCCATCACCTCATAGCTTCTGCTTTCATTTACTGAGTGGAAAATAATAGAATTGAATTAAATCATTAACAGCGTTCGAACGGCCATCCAGCCCATAATGAGCATAACTACCACACCGATGAGCGTTAATAAAATCGGGTGTTTGTAACTGCCAGCCAAGGCGGGTTTATGAACTACTACTAGCATAATCAGCAGAGATAGCGGTAAAATCATTCCATTTACCGCCCCGGCAACCACCAATAAGGTAACCGGATTTCCAGCGATCAGAAAGATTACCGAAGAAAGAATAATGAAGCCCAGTGTGAGGGCAGTGGTTCGGTGAGTGAAGGAAGGATGTAAGGTTCGGATGAAGGAAACGGAGGTATACGCCGAACCCGTTACGGAGGTAATCGCTGCACACCACATCACTAGTCCAAACAACTTGTACCCTAATGTACCCGCGGCCTGCTGAAACATGGATGCTGGCGGATTGGACGGATCAATACTTAAGCCCTGCATGACCACTCCTAAGGCAGCCAGGAATAATAAAATTCGCATGATAGAAGCAATGCTAATGCCCGTTACGGCCCCACGGTCGGTTTCAGGTAAAGCTTCCGATCCTTTCAAACCCGCATCCAGCAACCGGTGAGCTCCGGCGAAAGTAATGTATCCTCCCACGGTTCCCCCTACGAGGGTAATGATGGCGGTAGTGTCCAGAATATCGGGGTTTATGGTTTTTTGAAAGGCCAGACCCAGGGGGGGATGAGCCGTGAAAACGACATAAAAGGTTAAGGCAATCATTAACACTCCCAGCCATTTGGAAAACGAATCCATGGCGAGAAGGGCATCTTTTCTCACAAAAAGGACAAGGGCAATGAGGGCACTGATGACGGCACCGACTTCAACGGGAATGCCCAGTAATACATTAAGGCCAAGTCCGGCTCCGGCAATATTACCGATGTTAAACACTAGTCCGCCGAGCCCGATCATAATGGATAACAAATGACCCAGACCGGGGAATAGGGCGTTGGCCAGATCGGGAGCTTTCTGTCCGCAGGCGATGACAATCCGCCAGATATTGAGCTGAACCCCAATGTCAAGTAAAATGGAAAGCAGAATAACAAAACCAAAACTGGCCTGTAACTTTACCGTAAAAAGGGTGGTCTGAGTCAGAAAGCCCGGTCCGATGGCTGATGTAGCCATTAAAAAAGCAGCTCCTAATAGGGTAGAAGCCAGCGAAGTAGATTTGGGGGTCATAAGATGAGGTTAATCAGGACGAAGCATACGAACGCCCGCCTGTTGCAAATGAGTATGTAAGGTTTGAGCAAAAGCAAGGGCCTGTGAACCATCGCCGTGAATGCAGACCGTTTCAGTTTTTCGTTCTGGATCATTCATAAGCCGCATAACCTGGGCAACAGCTTCGGCTGGATCTGTCAGGTGAGCATCGGGCTGATTCCGGGGGGTTAAGGTGCCGTCGGCCTGGTATTTTCGATCAGCAAAAATTTCACTACAAGTGTTAAGTCCCAATTGCTCTGCTTCTGAAATGAGGTAACTTCCGGCTAGTCCGTACAGAAACAGGCTCGCATCAAAATCATGTACGGCCTGAGCAATGGCCCGGGCCATTGCCGCATCTTTGGCCGCCATGTTATACAAAGCTCCGTGTGGTTTCACGTGTTGAAGACGGGTTCCTGCTGCCCGAACAAACCCGGCCAAAGCTCCGACCTGATACAAAACCAGCTCATAAACCTCAGCGGGACTGAGCTGCATATTTCTGCGTCCGAAGCCTTGTAAATCGGCGAAGCCCGGATGAGCCCCAATGGCCACGTTATGTTCCAGACATTTTTCAACGGTATACCGCATTACGCCTGGGTCGCCCGCGTGAAAACCACAGGCTACGTTGGCGGAGGTAATCAAGGGTAAGATAGCCTCATCCTGGCCGATGGTATAAGCCCCAAAACTTTCGCCTAAATCGCAGTTTATGTCAATTCGCATACAATCGCTGAAAAATGCTTTGCTTCAAAAGCTGTAAATGTTGATGGGAAGATACGTAGATTTCTTCGGCCTCGGCTGCACTGATGCGTACAAAACGAACCTCGTTACCCGTCGTAAGCTGGGCACAAATGCATAAATCGGCTTCGATCACCTGGGCTATCCGGGGGTAACCACCCGTGGCTGGAGCGTCGTTCATCAGTAATACCAGATTTCCGTCGGGTAATACCTGAAGCGTACCCGGACTTACGGCGGTGGACAATAATTCCCCGGTGTGGCTACGTTCCAAAGCGGCTTTGAGCCGATACCCCATTCGATTGCTCTGGGGTAACACGGAATGATTCTCTTCGAGCCAGTGCCTTTGGCTTTCTTGCGTAAACCAATCCCATTCCGGTCCTTCGATGACTCGAACCTTAGGGTTTGAAGAATACTCAGGTAAAGCCGAGGAAGCAATGGACCAGGAAGCTTGGGGAGATGGCTTGGGGGTAAAGGCTATCTGATCTCCTTTTCGTAAAGCTCTTCCCCGAAATCCGCCCCATCCGGCCGAAGCATAGGTACTGTAACTTCCGAGTACTTCAGAAATCTGCCAGCCGCCAGCCACGGCGAGGTAACTGCGGCAACCGTACCCGGCATACATTACCTTCAGGCGATCCCTGGGCTGAACAGCGGTACTTTTCCAGCAATCCATCGGCGATTGATTTAAGAAGGCCCGCACGCCAAAACCACCCAGAGCAATGAGGGCAGGTTCATGAAAAACGATTTCCAAGCCACCCATGGTTATTTCAAGGGTGGGCTGATTTTCGTCGTTACCTACCAGCCAGTTTGCAACCCGGTGAGCAAAACCATCCATAGCTCCACTCAGCACTACCCCCTGAGCCCGATAGCCGGATCGGCCCAAATCCTGTAATGTAGTTAATACACCTGCCTGAATGATTTCTATGGCCATCTTAAAGGGAATATACGGGGATAAACCTGATTTCATCCCCCGCCTGAAGCAAAGCCGGAGGAGTGTGGCTGATGTGAAAAAGTGGTAAAGCCGTTCGGCCAATGATCTGCCAGCCGCCGGGAATCGTCATGGGGTAAATGCCCGTTTGAGCTCCTGCAATTCCAACGGAACCCGCTGCTACCTGAGCTCGGGGAGTCATTTTTCTGGGAGTATGCAGGCTTTCAGGCAAGCCACCCATGTAGGCAAAACCGGGTACAAAACCGAGCATATACACCTGGTATACAGCCTGACTATGCTGCTCGATGACGGCTTCGGGCGAAAGTCCGCAGTGGTGAGCAACTTCCGCTAAATCGGGCCCCAGGTCACCTCCGTAACAAACCGGAATGTCCACTCGTCGGGGCTTGACAGCAGCCAGATCCTGGGCTAGCGTGTGCATTTGTTGCCTGAGCCAGTTCTCCACCCAGCTTGTAGCCGTTTGACCGGGGTGATTTTTACGAATGAGTACGGGATCGTAGAAAACGGTTAATGAGGCGTAGGCAGGCACTACCTCCGTCAAACCCGGAAATGGCTGAGCCAGAATTTCGCGTTGTACCCTTCGCACCTGAGCCGAAATGTCGGGATCGATGCGAGTTTCCCAGGCCAGAGTAAGGGCTTTTTCCGAGAGTTGATAGATACGCTGGGGCAGAAGCATAACGGATGAATTTTGCCGAAGATAAGACCCGAAATGAAATCCGCTTATTGCAAAATTGATTCGGGTACGAAATTTATGGAATTAATTTACCTGGTATTGCTTACTTCAAAAGATAACATCGACTGCTATACGTATGCCTTCAATCATTCCATCCATTCTTGACAACGACTTTTATAAGTTTACCATGCAACAAGGCGTTATTCGCCTTTTTCCTAACGCTCAGGCCCGTTACGCATTTATTAATCGTGGAAAGCATTCTTTTCCGCCGGGTTTTGCCGAGGCATTGCGGCAAGCTGTTGATGAACTGGCGGGGCTGAAATTAACCCGTGAAGAAAAAGTTTTTTTTGCCAGAACCTGCCCTTATCTCGATCCGGTATATCTGGATTTTCTGGAAGGGTATCGCTATCAGCCCCAGGAAGTGCACATCGAACAGAACGGCGATCAGCTAAAGGTAGAAGTGCAAGGACACTGGTACCGGACTATTCTTTGGGAAGTTCCGTTGATGTCTCTGATTTGTGAGTTGTATTATCGGCTTAAGGGTTTACAGCGAATTAGTAACAAGGAAGTACGGGAGGTAACGCGTAAGAAAATTGAAAACTATCGTCAACTAGGGGTTACAGTAGCCGAATTTGGAACCCGCCGCCGTCATTCTTATGAAGTACAGAATCAGGTAGTGGATGCTTTGAAAACCTATGGAGATGGCTCTTTCGTAGGGACCAGTAACGTTCATTTGGCCATGCTTAAGCAAACCCGACCCATTGGAACGCACGCTCACGAATGGTTCATGTTTCACGCCGCTCGCTATGGCTTCAAAATGGCTAACGCCATGGCTCTGCAACATTGGGTAGAGGTGTATCGCGGCGATTTAGGAATCGCTTTATCAGATACGTACACTACGAACGTATTCTTTCAGCAATTTGATAAAATGTTCTCTAAGTTATTTGATGGCGTGCGTCACGACAGTGGTGATCCCTTGCATTTTGCCGATCAGGTTATTGCTCATTACCAGCAAATGGGGATTGATCCTTTAAGTAAAACCATTACGTTTTCGGACGGTCTTAACTATGAAAAAGTAGCAAAAATTGCAGATTACTGCCGGGGACGAATCGGGATGTCTTTTGGCATTGGAACCAGCCTAACCAACGACGTAGGATTACCAGCCATGAATATTGTTTTGAAAATGACGGAAGCCAATCCCGGAAATGAAGAATGGACAGAAGTGGTTAAGCTTTCGGATGAACATGGAAAATATACTGGCAACCCTGAAATGATACAGTTAGCTAAAACTATATTGAATATTCACGAATAAACCACAATAATTCACTTATAATGAGTGATTTATTGTATAAAAAAGACGTTATAAAAAGAGTTTATTTTAAAGTTTTTTATAACGTCTTTTTTAGTTGACTTCGAGTAATAGATACCCTCTGAAAAAGACATTTTAGCTAAATCGAATATCTCCGCGATTTGTCCCGGACGAGCATCGCAATATGTTATTGTTACCCATAACGTTACTCCTCCTTCGGTCATCTAAAGTGAAGGAGCTTATTAGTATTATAAAAAGTTTCTTTGGTGAATGTTGCTTCCCCGGATGAAATCCGGGGACACTGTTGGCTTTTATAACTATCTCATACCTGAGGGATAATTACTATCAGCGTCTGTCATCCAGAGCGAAGCGAAGGATCTTATGGTCTTTTTCGAGCTGGTTGTGTCATACGGTAACGTGAATGAATCAACCCGCCCCATTCCTCAAAAGGTCTCTCTCTTCGTTCGAGAGTACCATCCGACAATTATAAATTTTAGAAGGTCTGTTCGTATGAGTCTAAATTTTCGTAACTTATTCATCGATAAAAGTAAGTACAAATTACTCATGAACTAATTAATTTTTTAGGGTGGGTGCCTACCTGAAAATAACTTATTCGGTGTAATTTACGCTGCCATTCGAATCATAAAATGCCAAAGCCAACAGTTTAAGTAATAAACGTAAGTGCAACGACCCTTGGGAAGGCAAGATTTGTTATTGACTCGTCGATTTATCCATACGTCTCATACATTGCTTTACTTATTTCTATGAAACTTTTCGAGAATCTGGTTGCTTACAATAACTATATGGGGGGGCCACCGCCGCTCGATAAAGACTTCGATGTGAGTGAATTAGAAGTATTTCAGCGACATTGGGAAAAGGGAGAAATGCCGCTCATTCGGCATGATTTCTATTCCATTCGCTTAGTAGAGGAATTAAAAACAGATTTAAATCCTGGCCATCACACCACAAGGCCCGAAGTTCCTTTTCTGCTCTTCAAATCTCCTTTTCAGGTACTATCCTGGCAAACGCAGCCTGGCTTTAAGAAAGGATGGCATCTCACCTTTACCGATGCGTTTCTTCAGGAGCGTCCGCAGATTAGTAACATCATTCAGGAATTTCCTTTTCTGCATTTAGAAAAAGCTATTCCTTTTACTGTGTCGGCTTATGACCGGGATGCACTCGTAAAAGTCTTTCATAAAATGCAGGAAGCGTATCAATCGGATAGTTTAGATCGATTTGCCCTGATTGCTTCTTATTTGCATATTATGTTGTTCCGAATCAAAGGATTATATGCAAAAGCAGCTTCGGCCGATCCCACGCTGGGAATGATGGTTAGGGAAAGTGACGATGCTTTGTATGATGATTTCATAAATTTGATTGACTCGCCCGAGCATAGGACGCATCAATCAGTGACTGACTTTGCCAGAGAGCTGGACGTTACCCCAGGTTACCTGAATGCCGTTACCTCCCGGATAACGGGAGAGGACGTTCGTGCTCAGATTCACGACCGAATCATTACGCAAGCGAAAGATTTATTACTAAATTCTGGCCTAGGTCTAGAAGAGCTGGCCCGGAAGCTGGAGTTCAGGCAACTTACGGATTTTAACGCTTTTTTTGAAAAATACGTGGGACTTAGTCCCTTACAATTTCAGCAAAAATCTCGTTAATTAACGCCTTAGATCACCCTATCCGAAGAGGAACGGAACCGTCCTCTTCCGGGGTTTCGTTTTCGGTTTTTGGAGGGAAAAGAGCCCTACTTTTCAACTCATTTCTAGCGAAGTACAGATAAATCAACCAGACAGTAACCATGCTCGCCAGGGCTACCCAGATCTCTTCCACCAGCACAGTTATACCCCAGCATACGAGTAATAGGGCCATTGTAAATAGTAGATACCTGAATCGGTACGGCTGTTTGATTTTAGGCAGTGTAGTTAAACACAATGACCCCGCGTATAGAGACATGCCGAGCGTTAATAACCATCGCTGCGAATCTTCCTGAGCTACGGCTCCACTAACGGCCAGAGCCAGCGTTCCGGTACCCAGGTATAAAGGCATATGCCCGAAGGAATGACGTAATCCGTCGTTTTGAATCCGGCCAATGATGAATTCTTCCTGGTGAAAAAAATACCACCACCAGATTGTAACTACCAACACTAACCCACAAAAGGCAGAAATAAGCATGGAGTCGTCCCACAGTCTTTCGGTAAGGCTATTGGATAGATTCATTACGTTCTGTTCGACTACAATCAGCGTAAAAACGCCCAGCCGTTGCGGAAAATGTTCTTTCGTGGGAGCTACTTTCCTAAGTTCGTCCCGAGCGATCCAGGGCGTAGCAAGGTCAATCACTAACCCAGCTATTTTCAGGTAAATGCCATAATCAGTCCAGAAAGCTCCGAGAATCCAGAGGCTAAGTCCACCGCTAAACCCTATCAGCAGATGCCTGGCGGGTCGGCGAACGTCGGAATCGTTGATGATTGTATAAACGTAAAGTACCAGCAGTATAAACCGGGCAGCAATGTAAGACCACGTGAACCCTGCTATCTTATCATTAAACGTTTGCGGGGCCGTAACTGATAACAAAACGATAGGAATCAGGCTGATTAACAAAGCCGATTGCTGGAAAATGGAATTGCGGTCAAAACGATCAAAGTAAAAAGAAAAGCCCGTCCACAGCCACCAGGTTGGTAAAAAGAGCCAGCAATACTGAAGATATTCATCACCAGAGACCGGGCTACTTAACAGACTTGATAACTGTCCAATCACGGTACCGATTACTAAGTCATAAAAGGGCTCAATCCAGCGATCTGCTCGGGTCTGGCCCCGATCGTCTGTGTTGTTCTGGTTGGATGAGTGCTGATTCAAATTTCGAACGTGTGGGTTTTGTAGATTTTCTGTTTTTACAAGTCTAGACGGCCTTACCTGCCTAGCTATACAACAGACAAAATTATTCATGAAAAAGAGGTGCCACGGTTGGTGGAAGCGTAACTCCAACCGTAAAGACTAACATTTTCCAGCCTTCAAGGTTATGTTTATAACGATATGCCTTTAATCACGTCTGGTCTCTATGCACGCTCTTCAAAAACCCGCCCGTTTTCTCTGGTTTTGTTTTCTATTATTTGCTGGATTGTATTTTTCGAAAACGGTTCTGGTTCCCCTGACGATTGCGGGCTTGCTGGCGATGCTGGTATTACCACTCGCCACCTGGTTCGAAAAAAAGGGAATAAAGCGAGGCCTTGCGGCGGTTTTATGCCTTATGGTAATGCTCATCGCTATTGCACTGCTGTTGTTTGTTCTACAATGGCAATTTTCTGGGTTACTGGAAGATTTAAGTGGGATTGAACAACGGATCACGCAACTTGTTAGCGATCTTAAACAATGGATTAGCAGTAACCTGGGCGTGAGTCCAAAGAAACAGAATGAATTAATAAAAGAGCAGCAATCCTCAACTTCGGGGCAGCTTTCATCGGTCGTAACGGCAGTAATGAATTCATTAATGTCGGTAGCCGTCGATCTCATTTTAGTGTTAGTGTATATTTTTCTGCTGTTATTCTTCAGAAGTCACCTGAAAGCATTTGTACTGAAATTGACCCCGCCGGAAGATCACCTGAAAGCACGACAGGTCATTCAGAAAAGCAGCGAAGTAGCTCAGAGCTACCTCGGTGGTTTGGGCGGAATGATTGTTACCCTTTGGGTCTTATACGGCGTAGGTTTCAGCATTGTAGGAGTAGAACATGCCATCTTTCTGGGTATCCTGTGCGGACTTTTTGAGATCATCCCTTTCATAGGAAACCTGACCGGAACGGGATTAACCGTACTGATAACCATCGCTCAGGGCGGCGACAGCTCCATGATTATTGGCATTATTCTGGTATATGGGTTGGTTCAATTTGTTCAGACGTATGTACTTGAACCCTTAATTGTAGGTTCAGGAGTAAACATTAACCCTTTATTTACCATTCTCGGCATCGTGATTGGCGAAACCATTTGGGGTATTCCGGGAATGATTTTAGCCTTACCACTAATCGGAATTATTAAAATTATCTGCGACCACGTAGAAGCCTTACAACCCTACGGTTTCCTGATTGGAGAAAATAAAAAGAAAGATGATACCAGTATTATGGATAAGATTAAAGGACTTTTTGGGAAGTCGTAGAAAGGCATGATAGAGGGGGGGCGTTACACTGGCGACAGGAGGGTAAAGTTATTCATGTGATTTCGTGACCTTTAGATTAATTATCATTTCCCAGTCAGACGCGATGAAGCCGCGTTTCTACGTTATAATGGTAATTAAGCTAAGCTGTAGAAAAGTAAAGTTCTTCGTCTTAATCAGAAAGACATTTGTAGTAAACGCTTGCACAAGAAGTGCTCAAACACTAAAACGACCCCTACTTTTTCAGTGAAAGTAGTCCATTAAGCAATTCTTCATTAAACTCGCCAATGGTTGTCTGTTGTAAAACCTGATGAATCTGATCTCGTATAGACTTGAACTGATCGTGCAACGGGCAGGGGTTAACTTCCGAGCATTGGCTCAGCCCCAGGGCACAGCCGTAAAATAGGCTATTGCCATCCACTGCTTCTACAACCTCGCTTAAAGGTTTCTTGAGCGAAGATTCCTGCATGTAAAAACCGCCGTTAGGGCCTTTCGTTGAACTGATGATGCCTTGCCGGCTTAAATTCTGGAGAATTTTTGCCAGATAAAGCTCGGGGGAATCGATCCCGGCTGCAATATCCTTGATACCCGTTTTATGCCCCGTCGTGGATTTATGAGCGATGTAGAATACCGCTCGAATCGCGTATTCACAAGTTTTAGAAAAAATAGCCATGACTGCTGTGTGAAAGGACAAAACTAATAAAAGATATTTTTGTCCTTTATAAAATTACCGATATGTTTGCAAAATCAATAAAGGATAAAAAGGTATTAATATCATTTATAACATGACAAACGATCAGAAAGCTTTAATTCGAGCGACAGTTCCGGTATTAAGAGAGCACGGCGTAGCCCTGACCACTTACTTTTACAACCGATTGCTAACGCATAATCCCGAATTGAAAAACGTGTTCAATAGTGCCAATCAGCGGACGGGAGCCCAACCAACGGCACTGGCGATGTCGGTTCTAGCCTATGCCGAACACATTGATAACCCTGAAGTACTTTCCCAGGCCATTAACCGTATTGCTCATAAGCACGTCAGTCTGGACATTCGACCAGAGCAGTATGCCGTTGTAGGTAAGCACTTACTGGCTTCCATCAGTGAGGTATTAGGTGAGGCGGCTACCTCTGAATTACTCGAAGCATGGGGTTTGGCATATCAGCAACTGGCTCAAGTCATGAGTAATGTCGAGGCCAATCTGTACAGCAATACCGTTGCGAAAGCAGGAGGCTGGAGCAGTTGGCGACCCTTTGTGGTTCAGAAGAAAATTCGTGAATCAGAAGAAATTACTTCTTTTTATCTGTATCCTTCGGATGGCGGTAACGTAGCCGACTTTTTACCAGGACAATTCATTACAGTTCGTCTTTTCGTTCCTGAACTTCAGGTGCTTCAGCCCCGTCAGTATAGCATTTCCTGTGCACCCAACGGCAATTACTACCGAATTTCGGTGAAGAAAGAACGAGGCAGTGTTGAAGGCCCAGCGGGCTTCGTCAGTAACTTGCTGCATGATAAAATTCAGGAAGGGGATATACTGGAAGTCGCTCCACCAGCGGGCGATTTTATACTGGATGTAACGACAAATAATCCCATTGTTTTCATCAGCGGTGGGGTAGGATTAACCCCGTTTATGAGTATGCTGGAGTACCTGATTCAGACCGGGAAAGATCGTGCTATTACCTGGATTCACGGGTGTCGAGGGTATGAAGTACATGCGTTCAAAGACTCGGTAAGCGAACTTGGAGGCCGCCACCAGCAAATGGCAATTCATACCTTTTATGACAAACTGGATGACCATCCGCAGGAGTTCTACTACGAAGGTTTTGTCGATCTCACTAAGGTAAAGGAAGCCATCGTCCCACAAGCCGATTATTACATCTGTGGCCCTGCGGTATTCATCAAAAAACACGTGGAATACTTACGAAGTCAGGGTGTTAATTCTCAGTTTATTCACTTTGAAGAATTCGGTCCGGCTATTTTAGTCGTTTGATAGGGAAGCCCGTTCAGGGTCTTTTATGTGAAGTATGGCTTTGTTTTAGGAGGCATAAGAGGCTGTCTAAAATGACATTTCAACTAGAATTAAGTATTTTCTTTCGTTCTGGAGGGTGTCATCTACTCCTCCCACCCTGTCATCCAGAGTGGAGCAACTGCGGGAAGCAGGCTTCGTTTAAAGCCATTTCTTGAAGTTGCCAGTTAATGCTTGTAAACAAATATAGTTTTTCCTTAAGTAGAGACGCGACTTTATTGCGTCTGGGTAGAGGCGATTTTTGTTACTCCCGTCCCCTGGCTGGTGTCCTCACCAGCCCTTACTAAGAGCCTAATGGTTGGTGAAGACACCAACCCTGGCGGAAATTTCCCTTAAGTAGAGACGCGACTTTATCGCGTCTGGGTAGAGGCGGTTTTACTACATTGGTTGATGAAAAGGCATTTTTGTTATTCCTATGTTATCCTCATCTCCCGGCCAGACGCGATGAAGTCGCGTCTCTACATTATAATGGATAATTGTAATGGTATTAAGCAGTAGAAAAGTGAGTGTTGGGCAGGAAAATGACGCTTTTCTCAAACATCCGCTATACAGTTGCGGACGAGCAGCGGGTACATTTATGAAAAGCTAAAAAAATCCATAGAGGCGTTTTTTAGAATTATTCTATACAAATAGAACGCCTATAACTTATCTTTGAAACCTGATTTTTACTGAAATAAGTTATTATTCTACGAAGTAACGATTCAATCGTTCATGATTATCCGTATATCAGGAGTCTTACTCCTTTGCTTATTTTTTCTTTCTTCCCAGGCTCAGGTAATCATTAAAGGACGTGTCAGAGAGGCTCAGGCCCCTCAGCGAGCTTTGTCGGGAGCCAGCGTCCAAATAACCGCAACCCAGCAGGGCACGGTGACCAACGAGGACGGTTACTTCGAAATTCAAGCTACCACGCCCGTTTCCAGTCTTACCATCAGCCACGTAGGCTACCAAAGTCAGCGAATCGTATGGACGAGTGATACTTCCTTTATTGAAGTAAGCCTGGTTATGGCTGACGGGCAGGGTTTAAAGGAAGTAACGGTAACGTCGAAATATTATAAACCCTACCACCTGAGTACGGTTTCGAGTGCTCTTCGTTTACAAACGCCGCTGATTCACCTTTCCCAGAACATTCAGGAAGTCAGTGCGGATGTCATCTACGATCAGGGGAGTTTTAATATGACTGACGGCGTAGCCCGGAATGTAAGCGGCGTTATTCGGCAGGAGGTTTCCAATAACCTGGGCCCCTACATGTTTATGCGGGGCGGCCAGATTTCCACGCTTCGCAATGGCATTGACCTCACCCCGATTTATCGTGGACCCGTCCCCGAAGATGCGGCTATTATCGACCGGGTAGAATTCATGAAAGGCCCCTCGCTGTTCATGAATAACATTGGCGATCCCGCTGGAACGTTTAACGTGGTAACTAAACAGCCTACCGGCACGCCCCATTATTCGGCTACGGCCATGGGGGGGAGCTGGAATTTCTACCGATTGGCCGTCGATCTAGATGACGTGCTGGACGCGAAGAAAAAACTTCAGTATCGGCTGAACGTCATGGGTATGACCAGTAAGTCCTTCGTTACCTATGATTTTAATCGCCGATTACTAGTAGCTCCGGTGCTGAAGTATCAATTTAGCGACCGGACTTCCCTGACTGCCGAGTACAATTATCAACAATTTGGGTATGCCCTGATGAGTCCCATCGTCATGACGCCGAATGGCTTTGCAACCTTACCGAGGGATTTTACCATTCACGAACCCAACCTCCCCCCTTACCACGTTCGGGATCAAACGGCCTTTCTGACTTTCTCGCATGCCTTTAGTAAAAACTGGTCGGTAACGGCTCGGGGGGCTTTGATGCAGAATGATTATGAAGGTATTTACATGTGGGTGACGGGCGTAAATACTGCCAATCCGAATGTATTGCTGCGAAATCCCAAATACGATCTGGCCCGTACGCAGGTTTATTCCCAGCAGGCTTTTGTGAATGGAAAAATCAAAACAGCGGGGTTAACTCAGCAAATTCTGGCGGGAATTGATGTGAATCAGAAAAGATTTCGGGCGGATAGTTACGTAACGTATGATACCTACACCGACGCAGCCGGAAAAATGCAACCCCGCTATTATCCACTGAATATCAATGCTCCTGAATACCATATTGAAATGCCAACCTATCAGACACCGGGCGGTTTTTCCAAGGGTAACACGAATCAGTCCATTCGTTATTACTCGCTTTATGCCCTGGATGAACTGACTTTTCTCAAAGATAAACTTCGCCTAACCCTGGGCGGTCGTTTTACTTCCGTGGAAACCCGGAACAACGTCTCTGCTGTGATTACCTCCTCAAAAGATCAGGTTTTTACGCCGCGGGTAGGCGTAAATTATAGCGTTCTGCCCTCGTTTTCAGTCTATGCTTTACTCGACCAAACGCTGATTCCGCAGGCGGGCCTCATGAGTAATGGAGAAGCCATTCGACCGTTGGAAGGATTAAACCGCGAGATTGGATTAAAGAAAGACTGGCTCGAAGGACGCTGGAATACGACGCTTTCCTTCTATTCCATCAAACGAAATAACATAGTTGCCACCGATCCGAATAATGCACTGTACCGATTGCAGGTAGGGAAAACACACGCCAGGGGCATCGAACTGGATGTGGTTGGGGAACTAGCACCGGGTTTAAATGCAGTGATTAACTACGCTTACAATGATTCCAAAATTGATGCGGATGTAAACCCAGCATTGGTGGGTGCCCGCCCGCCCATGTACGTCAAACACGTGCAGAATACCTGGTTAAATTATCAGTTACCTGGTCGGGTGCTATCGGCTTTTTCCGTATCGGCGGGGTATCAATATCAGGGCGGACGGGGCGAACGTTATGCAACGGCTGTTGTACACTCCACCCCGGATTTCTTCCGGCTGGACGGTGGACTGGGTTGGCACCATAAACGATTGAAAGCTAATTTGTTAATTAATAATATTTTGAATAAAAACCTGATTGCCACACCCTGGTTTCGCAATGGGTTATACTATTGGGTTCCGCAGGCTCCGATCAATGCCCGCCTGAGTGTTCATTACGTAATTTAGTCCCACTTCCCATGTTGAAAGCAGTAAATCTAACCAAAGCGTACGGCTCGCATATTGCTCTGCATCAGCTCAATCTGGACATCCAGCCGGGAGAGATCTATTGTTTGCTGGGCTCGAATGGTGCGGGTAAATCCACGACGATTAACCTTTTTCTGGGGTTTATTCCTGCCTCCAGCGGTCAGGCGTTTATCAATGGCATTGAGGTATCGGTGAATAATCAGGCTACGCGAGATATGGTGGCGTACATTCCTGAAATTGTAAACCTGTATCCGACGCTTTCGGGCATGGAAAATCTGGAGTTTTTCAGTGGACTTTCAGGTTTCAGTTATACCAAAGACGAACTTGGTCAGTTTATGCAGGTGGCTGGTTTACAGACTTCCGCTTTTCATAAACGGGTGTCGTCGTATTCGAAAGGCATGCGGCAGAAAGTGGGCATTGCTATTGCATTGGTCAAAAAAGCAAAAGTCTTGTTTCTGGACGAACCTACCTCTGGACTGGACCCGCACGCCAGCAATGAATTTTCCGAGATCATTACCCGCCTTAGTCAGCAGGGCGTGAGCACCTTAATGGCTACGCACGATTTACTTATGGCCAAAAACCTCGGTCACCGCATCGGCATCATGCATCAGGGCAAACTCTGCCAGGAGCTAATCTCCAGCCAGGTAACCCACGCCGACCTCACGCGGATTTATATTGATTTGGTGAAAGAAATGTAGTTGGGCGTTTAGAGTTTGGGGTTTAGAGTTTTGAGTTGAACCTCTAAACTCTAAACCCCAAACTCTAAACCCTAAACTCCCAACTCTAAACAAAGCTCATGATTCAACTAATCATACAAAAAGAACTTCGGGAGATATTTCGGACTGCTAAGGTGGTTTGGTTATGGGTCGGAGTGCTGATACTGATGGGATTGGCTTTGTATAATGGCTATTCTTATTATAGGTCGCACAGTCAGTTGTTACGAGAGTCGCAGCAGGTTACCTATCAGCAGTTTATTTCGCAGGGGGATAAAAACCCGCACCTGGGTGCTCATTTCGGCTTTTACGCCTACAAACCCACGGCCGATCTGGCCATGATTGACAATGGCATCGAAGATTATACGGGAAATTCCTTTTACCTCGAACCCCACAAACGCGGCGTCGTTCGTTTTCGGGAGGTGACGGATGCCACGGGTATTCGAAGTTTTGGTTTCTTTAATGTGGGGTATTTCGCCCAGTTTATATTACCCCTTTTCATCTTTTTAATGGCCCATAATATCTTCTCTAAAGAATGGGAAAACGGCACGATCAAGATGATTCTCAGCTCAAAAGCCAGTACAACGCAGATTTTTACGGGTAAATTACTCGCCTGTCTCATCCTGGTTTTTTCTATATTAATAATCCTGGGCCTGAGTTCTCTCGCCCTTCTCAGACTGGGCCAGGAAACCGTAAACTGGACTTCATTGCTGGAAGCATATGCCTGTTACTGGCTTGGATTAGCCTTGTTTTCGGTGTTAATCACCATCATTGGTGTTTCCGTTTCTTTACTGACCCGCAACTCGTCGCTTTCGCTCGTCAGTTTATCAGGCTTCTGGTTACTGGGCGTTTTTCTCATTCCGCGTTTGGCCAGTGAACTTTCCAAACGCATGTATCCCTCCATCACTTCACTGGAATTTGAAAATACAACCTTTCACGAAAAAGAATACGGCGTAAATGGCGAAGGGACCAAAGACGAGCGACGTGCCATCCTGGAAAAAGAAACATTGAAAAAATATAGTGTAACCCGGCTGGAAGATCTGCCCGTTTTTTACATTCCTATTACCATCGAATTTTTTGAAGAGTCCGATGGGAAAGTAATGGATCGGGCGTATGAGGCAGTGGATAAAAATGAAAGTCGGCAAAACGCTCTGGTGCAGGCTTCGGCGGTATTATCGCCTTTTCTGGCTTTCCGTGATTTCTCGATGCGAATCACGGCAACGGACATGAAAACGCACAATGATTTTGCCGAAAAAGCGGAATTACACCGTCGGAAAGTAGGAGTTATTGTGGATGATTTCTATCAGAAAAATACGGTTGCGGGTAACGATTTCTGGAAAACGGTACCCCAGTTTACCTACCACGCTCCGGGCATCGCCTGGCGATTAACCTCAGCGGCTCCTTCCATTCTGATCTTATTCGGCTGGACACTCGGGTCTATTTTATTAATGCTTTTTTCCTACCGCAAGATGACCGTGTAGGAACAGAGGCATAGCACAAACGCATGAAATTATCCATTGCTAGGGTCGTATTAGACCTTGAACTGAAAATATTATCGCGGAATAAAGTGCTGCTGGCTCTCTTTGCCATTATGCTTGTGATGCTACTTTCGGCCCTGTGGATCGGGAATAGTATGTACCGGAAACAGGAACAGACGATTGGTAAAATCAAGGCTCACGAGGCAGAAATGCTGGACAGTCTTAAAACCCGGATTCGCCGGATTGAGGCCAACCACAGGGTCTATCCGGGCTTCATCTGGGACGATCCTACCTTTGCGTATAACACCGCCCGTAACGAAGGTCCCAAATTTGCCGTTAAGAAACCTTTTGTTTTACAGGCCATTAACGTCGGACAAAGTGATATTCAGCCATTTTACTATAAGGTCTATATTAACAAGAAACAGTATCTGACTTACGAAGGAGAAATCGATAATAGCTTCCTGCAATTCATCGGTAATTTTGACTTTGCCTTTGTGGTCATTTACTTATTTCCGCTGCTGATCATTGTCTTTACGTATAATGTACTCTCCATTGAAAAAGAGCAGGGCACCTGGGTACTATTAAAGACCAGTAATCAGTCAATTGCCAACCTGATTCGATTGCGGGTGAGCATTCGTTACCTGCTCTTTACCAGTCTTTTCTGGCTGCTAGTTATTCCTATGATGGTATTGCTGCTGGGGAGTAGTTTTCTGCTAACCTCAAACTGGTGGTGGACCTTCGTTCTCGTTTCGATGTACTTCGGTTTTTGGTTTGCGTTATCCTTTTTGGTGAACAGCTTTTCAATGCCCTCGACGGTTAACGCCATGGTTTTGATTTTCCTCTGGCTTTTTACAGGCATCCTCATTCCAAACGTATTACAAATTGGGCTCAGTCAGGCTTACCCCATTCCCAGCCGGATCTCCCAAACCAACGAAGAGCGAAAAGCAGTGAATACATACTTCGAAAAAGACGGTCAGTTATTAACGAAAGAAGTTTTTAGCAACCCCCGAACCCAAATTCGTCAGGCCTCGATTGTCACGCCCGGCATGGTGTATGGGTATGGGGTTATTGTCTATAAAAGTCAGGAAATTAAAGACGCGGCGGCTGAAATAGCCGAGCAGCAATTATACGGACAAATTAAAAAGCAACAGGCCGCCATTCGGGCCTTTCAGCTCATCAGTCCGGCTTTGATGATGCAGGAAGAGCTTTCGGCTTTGTCTGGCACGCACTGGTACCAGTTCAATACCTTCAGTCGGGACGTAGACCAGTTCCGTAAGCGAACCCAGCAGTTTTATTACCCCAAAATGGCCCACGAATCAACCTATCGTACCTTTAACGTAAAAGATGCCGAAGCCATCCCAACTTTCCAGCCACGGGAATACAAGGATTATCGTTGGAGTAATACCTGGCTTTCATTCCTGAGTTACCTAGCCCTTATCGGGCTGTTGGGCTGGGTAGGTTACCGAAAGCTACTCGATGCTCAGCGGTAGTTAATAAGCCCTTATGCGGCGGCTCCCCAACGAATAGAAATTATTTATTTCGGTGCTGTTTATGTCGAATGCGGCTCAGGGTTTCGCGGGAGACGCCCAGGTAAGTAGCTACCAGATGCAGAGGAATCCTTCGGAATATCTCAGGATGGGTCTTCATGAAGTCTTCGTATTTTTCCTCGGCGGTATAACTCAGGTTCATGTAAATCCGTTGCACGCTATCGTTCATACTTTTCTCCCGTAACCGATCAGAAAACGACCTGAAAACGGGCATGGCCTCAAATAACTCTTCCATCGTTTCCCGCGTCCAGATCAATACTTGTGAATCTTCCAGAGCCTCAATTCTGTAATGGGAAGATAGCTGACTCATATAACTTTCATGGTCAATGATCCAGTCGTTTTCCGCTGCAAACCGCATCGTGGACTCCGTGCCATCTGCCCGCACCCGATACATTCTTAACAAGCCTTTTAATACAAATATTTTGTGCCGACAAATGTCACCTTCCCGCAATAATAATTGGTGCCTTCGTAACTGAAGTAGGCTGGAGCAAGCCGTAATCTTCTCAATTTCAAGGTCCTGTAGTTGCTCAAATGAGCGTATGTATTGTTCAAAATTAGCGGATGTCTGTCTCATAAACGGGTACCTATACGAATGACCAATAAATCGTAGGAAATGGCTTACTGGTGAAATTTGTGTCAAATGACCTCGTTTTGGGGGGAGTGATTAGGCCACCTTTGCTGAGGTAAACGAGAGTATTCAATTCTAATACGAACTAAAGGAATTATGCGAGTTTTTGTTACAGGAGCTTCCGGTTTTATTGGCTCCGCCATCGTTCAGGAATTAATAGAAACAGGACATCAGGTCGTAGGACTGGCCCGTTCTGAAAGCTCAGCTCAGGCGTTGCTTCATGCCGGGGCTGAAGTCGTACGGGGAAGTCTTGAAGACCTCGATAGTCTGAAAAAAGGGGCTGCTGAAGCCGATGGTGTCATTCACACCGCCTTTATTCATGACTTTTCCCAGTACCTTGCTGCCGCCGAAACGGATAAACGTGCCATCGAGGCCATCGGTTCCGTGCTGATGGGGTCTAATCGTCCGTTTATTGTTACCGGAGGAATTTTAGGGCTCCGAACCGACGGAAATCTGACTACCGAAGCTGATGCTTCTTCGGGATTTCCCCGGGCTTCTGAAGTAGCGGCCCTGAGTTTAACGGAGAAGGGCGTAAACGTCTCGGTTATTCGTCTACCCCCCTCCGTTCATGATGCTGGCGATCAGGGATTTATTCCTTTCATTATTCAAACCGCCCGACGAACAGGTGTTTCAGCGTATGTGGGAGAGGGCACCAATCGTTGGCCAGCCGTGCACCGGCGGGATGCGGCTCAGCTTTACCGACTTATCCTTGAAAAAGGAAAAGGAAGCCGTCGGTATAATGCCATTGGCGATGAGGGCATTCCGCTCCGACAAATTGCCGAAGTTATTGGGAATGAGTTAAATCTTCCGGTAGTCTCCATAACCCCGGAAGAGGCTTCTAGTCATTTTGATTGGATGAGCCGATTCATTACCTATGATAACCCTGCTTCGGCGGAGCAAACCAAGATGGAATTGGGCTGGAACCCTACGCACCTGGGTTTATTAGAAGACTTGCAATTGGGGCATTACTTTAACAAGTAGTGGTGAATCATACATACCCGGATTAGTTTCCGGGTATGTGTTTTGTTAATGGTAAAATGAATGTTTTCTTAATTGATTATTCTAAATAAAAAGGGTAAGTAAATCATTAATGTATATAGTATGTTTGTTGCATATAGTCGAATTTATATAAAATGGCAAGATGAAAAATCCCAGTTGGCAAAGAGATGAGTTAATTCTTGCTCTTAATTTGTATTTTACGATAGATTATAATCAATTAAGTAGTAAGCATCCAGAAATTGTTAAGCTAAGTATTTTAATTAATAAGCTTCCCATTTTTTCGCCGGAACAAAGAACACATACTTTCAGAAATTCTCAAGGAGTTTATATGAAACTTGGAAACTTTGTAAGTATTGATCCTAATGATACTAGAAGAGGATTGCCCGGATTCGGCAAACTAGATAAAGAAGTATTCTTTGAATTTTTTAATAAAAAGGATGAATTGTTAAGTATTGCTACAACAATTATAAATTCAATCAATAACGAGAAATTGATAGGCCAAATCAATGATTATCAAAAACTTATCGATCACGATTTTACAGTAAGAGAAGGTAAAGTAATGTATGGCCTTCATTCTTTTCGAGAAAGAAATTCAGCCATAATTAAGAAAAAAAAAGAATATGTTTTTAAAAAAGAAAATAAACTGCAATGCGAGGTCTGTGAGTTTGATTTCGTAAAAGCTTATGGAGAGTTAGGAGTTGGCTTTATAGAATGCCATCATATTAAGCCATTAAGTAGTCTACAAGAAGAAAGTATTACTGCAGTCGAAGATTTAGCTTTAGTTTGTGCTAATTGTCATCGAATGCTTCATAGAGATTTAAGTTTGACAATAGAAGAACTGAGAATGCGAATGAATGTAAAATAATAATTGTTAATTTATTAGAGGTATATATTTATAAATTATTGCAAATTCTTAGCGTAATCTGGAATCCAACGAAAGCAGCCTTTTTCGCACTACTTTAACTTCGGCGTAGGCGGGATGTTGGGGATGTAACAATAGATTATAAGATTCGGGCATGATAACCGAAGGGACGGCTAGGGCCAGACTAAAAGGCGAGAATAACCATTCCTTGAGAATCGTTTGCGTGGAAGACAAAGGCCCGGAACTCCAATAGCTGGGTAGTTTAGAGGGATCCATCCAGAAGATGCTTTCTGAAATTTGGGGTAATTCGATGGTGCTTAGCCACAGCTGGGGTACTTCGCTCAGTGTTAGGGCCGGAAGGTGCACCAGCGTTTCGAGCAATGCCAATTCTGGAGTTTTGCTTGTATAAAGTATACCCACACCCTTTGGATTCCAGCGGCCTCCGTAGCGGTAACTGCCCACGGTTGAAAGCGGATCGACGTGATAAGGCTCTTTGTTGATTCGAAACACCTGCATTGGTCTATCCTAAAATACCCCACTCAATTCTGCCTAAAACATCTTCTGCGAGCGAAAATCCTGAGACGGTATCTAAAATCGCCAGCGGGGATTGAGGGACGTCATCCGAAGTTTTTTCGGTGGGAGTATAGGTCGTTGAGGGCTGCTGAAAAGAACCCATAGCTTGTAGCGGGGATGCTTCACTTACCCGTTCTTCGGAATAAGATAACTCCGCCAGAGGCGTATGTAACCAGCGATTGACCAATTCTGCCCGGCCATCAAAGGTATGCAAGGCATGATTGATGAGGCGTTCCAGTAGTAATAGCCGTTCGCTGGCGGCCAGACTCAGGCGTTCGGAATCCATTTTTCCGTGTAGGCTCCGAACGGACATGTTCAGGATGTGAGCCATTTCTTTATCACTCAAGCCAATCAGACGAGCAATTTCATCCACTCGCCGCCGTAATACCCCGTGCCGGGCTTGCTGGATGAGATGAGTAACGGGAGTGGAGACTTGCATGAGCTTGTTTTTAATGATGGTAAATATACATTCTTATAAGTGAAAAATTGCCATAATCGTTCACTTATTACCAGAGCGTTTAGAAAACATAAAAAGCCAACGTCTCCGATGGCTCTATTTTCAGGCGTAGGATTAATGAAAAATCGTCGGTAAAAGTGGATTCATTTTTACCGACGATTTTTGAAAACTAGACCATTACTGATAATTCACTCGATAAATAACCCCATTAGTATCATCCGAAACTAATAAAGATCCGTCTTTGTGAACCGCTACACCCACAGGGCGGGCAAAATGCGAACGGTTATTATCTACCAGAAAACCAGTCAGGAAGTCGTCGAAACGGGTGGGTTTGCCATTTTCAAAGTGCATCCGAACCACTTTATAACCCGAAGGCTGACTGCGATTCCAGCTTCCTCGCATGGCTACAAAGGCATCTCCCTGGTATTCCTGAGGGAATTTAGTACCGGTATAAAATGCCATCTGCATGGGAGCCGCGTGAGCCTGGTACACTAAGCCGGGTAAGGTGGAAAGTTGCAGGTATTGCTGATACGTCGTGTCGGCTGGTGGACGGGTGCCGGGGTTGTATTTTCCTTCGCCGTAAATGTAAGGCCATCCATAGTGAGCGGATTCTTTGATCAGGTTGACTTCTTCTTTCTGATCGTTATCGCCCAGCCAGTCAATGCCGTGATCCATACCCCAGAACTCCTGGGTTTGAGGGTGCCAGCCAAAGCCAATGGTATTACGCAGCCCTTTCGCAAAAATCTTCATGTTTGAACCGTCTGCGTTCATTTGTACCATCGTGGCATTCATGGTGTTGGGCTCGGGACAAGAGTTACACGTGCTACCAATGGAAAGGTAAAGTTTGCCATCTGGACCGAACGCCAGCGTCCGGTTCGGGTGCTGACCGCCGTCTGGCAAGTTATCCTTAATGAGCTTCGGCTCACTCAGTCCACCATCAGCGGCAATATCCGATACGAATACTTGCGTAACGGTGGCAATGTACATTTTTGAACCATTAATAGCCAGACCGTGAGCCTGTTTTAGCGTAGCCACGGTTCGTTTTAGATCAGCCACACCGTCGTTGTTTGAATCGGTTAGCAACATGACTACACCCGCCTGCCGATCGGAAGCGTAAACGTGACCGTTATTATCCACGGCCAGAATTCGGGGCATGCCTAAATCCTGTGCAAATACATTCACCGAAAAACCGGAAGGAACTTTCAACTGCTGAACACGTTCAGGCGAAGCCGACACCAGAGCCGGACGAAACACATAGCCAGTGATTTGGGCAGAAGTCGGATCTTCGTCCGTTTCGGGAATCATGGCATCCCAAAAACCGCCACCTCGGTTGCAACCCGATACCAGCACGGATACCAAGGCAGCACCAGCCAAAAGGGTAAGACTTTTTTTCATAGAGCGTTTACGTGAGTGAGAAAGGATTAATCAATTAAAAAAAAGTATTAAGCCGGAATAACCACCCGTTTGCCGGTTTCCATGGCCTCGTAAATGGCATTAATAATCTTCACATCCTGCCGACCCATTTCTCCGGGTACAGGCGTGGGACGTTTGTCAATGATAGATTGGGCGAAATTATCCATTTGCAAAGCCTGCTGATTGACTTTGGGAAAATCCATTTTACCTTGCGAAGTCTCGCCTTTTTGGCCGGAGTAAGGATACGCAGGCGATAGTTCAAACCAGCCTTTTTCCGCGTCGGCTCTCAGCAAATTCATGTCTTCTTCGTAACTGCTTTTGCAATGAGCGATCACTCCACCGGGCATTTCCATTTGCCAACTCAGCGAAGCTTCTACCTCTTTAAACATTTCCTTATCCTTTTTGGGGCCTTCCTGAGCTCGTACGGCGATGGGTTCCATGCCAGTCGTGTACCGGATACCCTGGATGCAGTAAACGCCTACATCGGGAAGGGGGCCGCCACCCGCCAGCTTTTTATCAAGCCGCCAGCCTTCGGTTCCATTCATGCCATTTTCGGCCTTCAGCGACTTGATTGATCCGAAAGGTTTATCCGCTCCCAATCGCATCATTTCTACGTTATAAGGCTCAAAATGAAGTCGATAACCAATGGATAACATTTTACCCGCTTTCTTGCTGGCCGCAATCATGCGATCGCACTCCTCAACAGTTAAAGCCATGGGTTTTTCGCAGATAACGTGCTTTCCGGCGGCGAAGGCACGCTCCGTATACTCGGCGTGCATGCTGTTGGGAAGTACTACGTAAATGATGTCAATGTCCGGGTTATCTTTGATCGAATCGAAGTTGTCGTAGCTGTAAATATTTTTATCAGGAATGTCGTATTTGCGTTTCCATTTATCGATTTTATCCGGCGTACCCGTCACGATTCCAGCCAGGTAACAGTTTTGGGTTTCTTTCAGAGCCGGAGCTAGTTGTTCTTCACTGTATTTCCCCAGGCCCACCAAAGCAATGCCCAGTTTACCTTTGTTCTTCTCACTATCTTTTTCAGCCTGTTTCTTTTCTTCTTTAGAAGCCGAATTTCCACAACTAGATAAGGTATAAAGTCCATTAGCCGCCAGCACTGAATAGGCTACCTGTTGAGAAACGGTTTGAATAAAGGTTCGACGATTGTACATAAACTTCTCGGGGTTAAATTGACGCATCGGTCAATCGGTTATAGTGAATAGGCACGAAATCAGATTTGGGAAAGGGAGTAAAGCAGGAAGGCGGCTTTAAAAATTCCTGTTTCTAAAACTGAGAGGTAAAAAAAGGTGCCTAAGTAGTTAGCGTGAAGGCTGGGGTAATTGAGTTACGATATAAATATTTACTCAGGGCTTTTTATAGGTATTGATGAATTCTGGGTAATGGCAAGTTTCGTTAGATTAAAGTAGTTTCTAGTTACATCAAACTTCTAAAGCTGGTATGGTATTTATGCAAAAGTTGAACAGACTTACGCTATAAATCAGTAACCTTTCATGACAGAATCTACCATTGCCGGCCTTACCAGTCTTGAACCCGTCCTTATTCACGCCGCCCGACTGGGTGAAATGGCGGTTATTCAGGAATTAATTGATCGTAATACCAATGTTAATGCTCAGGATTCCAAGGGTTATACGCCTTTGATTATTGCCTGTTATAACCACCAGTTTGAAGCCGCTCGTTTATTAATTCAGGCGGGAGCCGATGTTAATGCTCAAGACTTTGGGGGTAATACAGCCTTGATGGGGGTGAGCTTTAAAGGGTATGCAGATCTGGCGGAGTTACTGATTGCTCAGGGAGCGGACTTGAACCTGCAACACGGCAATGGCGGAACCGCCCTGATGTTTGCGGCCATGTTCGGTCGTAATGAAATCGTAAAGTTATTACTTCACTACGGAGCTGATAAAAACATCCGGGATGTAAGAGGATTAACCGTGCTTGATCTGGCTTTACAGCAGAATAATCAGGAAGCGGTAGAGTTACTACAGGCCCAAGAGGCATAACTAGGAGGACCATACATCGGTCTTTACTCTTCACAACCATCGTTATTCCGCAACACACTGTATAGTTGCGGAATAATACGAGGGTTCGTTTATACTCCGATCCCGTCATCCAGAGCAAAGCGAAGGATCTTGTTGTTCTTGCAAATGTCTTTGTTAATGGGTATTGCTTCCCCGGATGAAATCCGGGGCCGTTCGTGTTTAACCCCTCCGGGGTTTAATATAAGTAGCCTAGGCTGTCATGCAAAGTGAGAGAACCCTCAAAGTCGCCTCATTTTATGGAAGAATTACTTGAGAAGATATTGAAGCAACAAGGCCCCGCACGATTATTTTCGTGCGGGGCCTTAGGGTTACTCTAGGGATTAGGCTGGAATTTTTCTTGGTTTTTCTCGCTCCCAGAAACGATGCTGAGCAATGGCTTTTGTAAACAAATCGGCCAGTTGCTTTGCGTCATCACTTACTACCAAACCTTCCCGCAAGACCGTTTCTTCCGAGAAATCGGCGGGTAGTTTTTTGGCAAAATAGGTGGATTCCAACACCTGAAGAGCGGAGGCATGAGCCGCAATGGGCTTACAGTGCTTAAAGGCTTCATTCAAAAAATGAATCGCATCCGCATCCGCTTCTACCGTAGCCACGCTATTCGTTCCACCGGGTACGTAAACGGCATCATATAGCACGGAAGCAGCCGTTAGGAAGCTATGATCTACTGGAATTTCCGTATTTGCGGAAGACAAGATGAAATTAAGTCGTGGAGCAATGACTTCTACTACCGCACCTTCTGCTTCCAGTTTGCTTTTAACGATTTGCAGAGAGGCTTCATCCACCCCATCAGCGGCCAGGAAGGCAATTTTACGGGTTTTGATGCTGTCTTTAACGGTATGAGCCATACTCAGGGCGGCCGATGTCGTCAGTGAACCTTCGACCATAACGGAATCGTAATCAGCAGGATCGGCATCTGCCGGAATGCTGTGATTCACGGGTAATGCAGGATCTTGCGGAACCGGAATGCGTAAAGCAAAGGCCACTTCAGCGGCTAAATTTTTATCGATCAATGATAAGATGCCTACCATTCGTTCGCGAATCGCAACCGTTTTTACCTTCCCTAACTCGAAACTCAGGGCATCGATAATATGATTTTTTTCGGGTTCGGACTGACTATTGAAGAACAGCCGGGCCTGACTGAAATGATCCAGGAAGCTTTTGCTGCGGGCCCGTACTTTCCGGGCTTCAATGCGTTCGGGATAACTTGAAAAGCCACCTTCCGCCGATGAAGCCTGTTCGGGGTAACCACCGCCCAAGGAGTTAGGATGGTAACTCGTTTTTCCCTTGTTAATGGTTTGACGCATATGACCGTCCCGCTGATTATTATGAACAGCATTGATCGGGCGGTTAATGGGAATTTCCTGAAAATTAGGGCCGCCTAATCGCAGTAACTGCGTATCCGTGTACGAAAACAAACGTCCCTGTAACAGGGGATCATTCGTAAAATCAATACCTGGTACCACATGACCTAAGTGGAAAGCCACCTGCTCGGTCTCAGCAAAGAAGTTATCGGGATTACGGTTTAGGGTCAGTTTCCCAATTCGCTGCACCGGTACTAACTCTTCGGGAATGATTTTGGTTGAATCAAGTAGATCAAAATCAAATTTGAATTCATCCTCTTCCGCCACAATCTGAACGCCCAGTTCCCATTCGGGGAAATGACCGCTCTCAATGGCCTCCCACAAGTCACGGCGGTGGAAATCAGGATCTTTTCCGGAAATATTCTGAGCCTCGTCCCAGGCAACGGAATGAACGCCTAACAAAGGTTTCCAATGAAATTTAACAAAACTGGATACGCCTTCAGCGTTGACGAAGCGGAAGGTGTGTACACCAAAGCCTTCCATCATGCGGTAACTGCGGGGAATGGCCCGGTCACTCATGGCCCACATAACCATATGGGCTGATTCGGGCATGAGCGAAATAAAATCCCAGAAGGTGTCGTGGGCAGAAGCGGCCTGGGGAATTTCATTGTCAGGCTCCGGCTTCACTGCGTGAATCAGATCGGGAAATTTAATGGCATCCTGAATAAAGAAAACAGGCATGTTATTGCCTACCAGATCAAAGTTACCTTCCTGCGTATAGAACTTTACGGCGAATCCACGGACATCGCGAGCGAGATCCGTAGATCCCCGCGAACCGGCTACCGTTGAAAAACGAACGAAAACGGGCGTTTCCAGCGAAGGATCATTCAGGAATTGGGCTTTCGTCAGGTGAGCCATGGACTCATACACTTTGAAAACACCGTGAGCTCCCGAACCACGGGCGTGTACCACCCGCTCAGGAATCCGTTCGTGATCAAAATGGGTAATTTTTTCGCGTAAAATGAAGTCTTCCAGCAGTGAAGGACCCCGGTCGCCCGCTTTTAAAGAGTTATTGTCGTCACTGATTTTCAGACCCGTATTGGTCGTCATTTTTTCACCTGACGATTGTTCAGTATGAGGAGCCAGATTATCGATTTTATCGTTTCCTGGCTGGTTATTCTTATTGGTCATTTGGCTCGTTGTGTAATAAAAGGGAGTAGGGAGTTAGGCTTCCTGAGAAGCTTTGTAGTTCACGTCGCTTTCGGCTACTTCGGTTAATAAAGCATCGGCTTTCTTTTCTTCTTCCAGCGTCTGGTTTAATAAAGTAGAAACTTCGTCGAAACCCAGCGTTTGAGCTAGTTGAGCTAAGCCACCGTACGTAGCAATCTCGTAATGTTCAACTTTTTGCGAAGCCAGAATGATTCCCACATCCCGAGTGGCTGTTCCTTCATCGGTGCTTTCAATGATACCTTCGCCTTCTTTGGTAAGCCCTTCCATCGCGTCGCACTTTTTGGCAATGGCTTTTTCACCCAGTAACTCAAAAGCTTGTTCCAGACGACTCACGTGGGTTTCTGTCTGAGTTAAGTGTTCTTCAATGGCTTTTTTTAACTGGGCAGAAGTAGCCGAAGCAATCATCTTTGGTAAGCTTTGAACCAGGTGGTTTTCAGCCCAGTAAATATCCCGTAAACCATCTACAAAAAGTTCTTGTAAAGCTGGTTCTGCGGAGGGAGATGTTTTTGTTTTGAAGGTAGGTTCAGCACCTGTCGTATTTTTCATGAGAATGATGAGTTAGATAAGCTAATCCATCGTATACAAAACTCATACCATCTTTTAGGTGGGGAGGAAAGAGGTAAAAAATGCTATACTATTGACTAAAAAAGGGATAAACTAATGGCACATTGATCTTAGCGTAGAAAAAATGTCTTTTGATAGGAATGCTCACATATAACCTAAAGATGTCTGCGAAAAGGTAGTTGATTGACTTAGGCAATGCGTAGATTATCACTTAACCTTTGCAGGTAGATCGTTAAGGCGATAGGTCGGCTTTTCGTCAAGACCTGATCGAAAGAAGGAGGTGCGGCACTCTTCTTTTAAAGGTATTTCATTCAAATAGAATCTTCATTTTCATGCCATCTATCTCTGTTTTAACCTTAGTCAAAGGAAGAAAAAATGCGTTGTTACAGTTTATTCGTGGGTTAAGAAACAGTGAAATTCCTCCGGCTGAACTAGTGATTGTTCATATGAATGAAAGTGCTTATGCGGAAGATTTTCCAGTTACGTCCTTTCCTATACGTTATGTAGAACTTCGTTCGGAAGAAACCTTGCCTCTGGCTAAAGCCCGGAATTATGCATTCTCCCTCGCCCAACATGACCATTGTGTATTGGTTGATGTAGATTGCATCGTTAGTCCATCCTTATTGGGCATGTATGCCGATGCCTTTGAAAAAAAAGATACGGTATTATACGCGGGAAAAGTTCGTTATCTAACTCAGGCGAATACCGAAAAACCAGACGTTTTAGAACATCTGGAGAGCTATAGCCAAGCCGATCCCATACGGAGTAGATTTGATCAGTTCCCCTATGAACTATTCTGGTCCCTGAATTTTGGATGCAGTCGGAAGGTGTTTTATGCCATTGGTGGTTTTGACGAAAGTTTTACGGGTTACGGGGCCGAGGACACCGATTTTTCTTTCACTGCCCGACACCGGGGTATTGAGTTAATAACCCTTCCGGCTACGGCCTATCACCAGTATCATCCCAGCTATTCGCCTCCCTTAAATCATCTCGAATCCATCGTTTCGAATGCCCGTCAATTTTATCAAAAGTGGAAGCTCTGGCCCATGGAAGGTTGGCTGACTGCTTTTCAAAAACGGGGTTACATAACCTGGTCCGAAGATCAGATTTCGGTTGAGAAATTACCTTCAATCACTGAAATTCAAGAGGCTTTAAAGTCATAAGCGTACATGAGATTCCACTGCTCTTTTATGGCTAAAGCGAGGTCTGTTAAGGCACCGGGGTTGATGGTGCCCTGCCAGTTTACCGGATTCAATTCCTGAGCTTCTGCCAGTACGGTAGGCCAGTGAGTAGTGGGTAAATCTGCTGCCGAGAGAGTGATAGCCAGTGATTTTGCCCGTAGAAATGAAGCCTTGTGTTGCTGTTCGGCGAAAGGACGTTCTTCGGCAATACAGATGAATTTTTTCTCTAAATCAGCCATTTCCATGACGGTATTATGCCCTGCATTTCCAATCACGATTTCAGAACGCATTAATACGGGTAATGGATGATCTATCCGCCCGTGAAAGACTAGATTTTGCTTATCCGTGGCTTCTTCATATGGCAATATTCCCAATACATGAAATTGATACTCAGGGCATTGATCAGCCAGTTTCAGAAGGATAGATTCGTTAAAAGAATTCCCTCCCTGACCAAGCAGAACGGCGACTTGCCGAGGAATAACCTCTTTAGTCAAGGGTTTGGCTAGGGAAGTAAATCGGGAGAATCCTCCCGAGTAAAAGGTTTTCTTCTCCATCCATGTTTCCTGCGGATCAGACATCCAATCTGGATAGGGAGCAATTAATAGCTGGGCACTTTCGTAAGCCGTTCGGTGAGCTAAGTCGGTGCGGTAGCCGTGCTGACGAATAACTAGTGTAGGAATCCCCAGTAATCGAGCTAGTAACGTAACTTCCACGGAAACATCTACAACCAGTATCAGGGGCTCACTCGAAACCAGAAACTGCGTGAGCATGGCCATCCGTTTGCTTAGCCCGCTAACGGCCAGAGGAGCATAATGCAAACATCCAACTTCTGGGCCGGGCTGGTAATGAATGTCTTTAGTCTGGGCAGTATCCATCGGTAAATCAATCCATTGAATACCAGAGGGAATAAGCGACTGATGTTTTCTTAAATGACTGCCTAAAAAAGTCACGGAGCAGTCTGTTAACTGCTCAGCAATGGCGATAGATCGCATGAGATGTCCTGCTCCGTGATGGTGAATGTAAAAGGCTACGTTACACGGCATACGGAATGGTTTGATGCTGGGCAATCATTTCCAGAAAAGTTTCTTCGTAAGCATCGACCATGCGTTCGACATCAAAAAAACTTTCGGCCCGCTGCCGACAGGCCTGACGGTCTAACTGAGCGGCTTCCCGAATACAAGCGGCTAAACTCTCGGGGTTCGTGGAGAAAGATAGACAACCCGTTTGTGGACTTAACAACGTAGGTAATGCCCCACGGGAAATTCCGGCTACGGGTGTTCCGCAAGCCAGCGATTCGGCCACAACCAGTCCGAAAGGTTCATCCCAGCAGGGAGTAATGAGACATACTTCTGCGTTGCCAATCAGCATATTAAGCTCTTCAGGTGTGCAATGACCTACCATTTCTGTGGTATCGTCAAGCAAGGGCTTTACCCAATCCTCAAAATAGTTGGCATCACTAATTGTACCCGCGATTTTCAGGCGTTTACCGGCGGCTTTGGCGGCCAGAATCGCCAGGTGTAATCCTTTATCGGGATGTATACGTCCAAACCATAAAATGTATTCTTTCTGATTTTCAGGGTAAAATTGCCAGGTAGAAAGGTCAATGCCATTGTTGATTACCTGACAGGAATGGACATACTCTGACCACGAACGGGCATTTTTTTCGGATACTGAAACGTAACGAATCTTCCCACTCGACTGCTCGCGACTGACGGCTTTTTTCATTTCGAAAATTGGCGGCGTATGCAGAACTGTTAGCATGGGCGTACGCACGACCGAAGCCATCATAATGGGTACGTAATTCAGGCTATTATTGAAGATAATATCCAATTCATCAAAGTCGATGTCCTGCATAAGCTCAACGTAAGCGTGGTGCGTGGTAATAAAATCCTGACAAAGTTCGTGGGAAGTAAACCGGGTTCCGGTAAGGTGATTATAAGCGTTGTCCTCCAGAATGGGCTTCACGATGGTGGCGGCGTCAGAGCCGGAACTTGCGTAAAGAATTACCTCATGACCTCGCTTTTCCAGTCGTTTGCAGATGTCATAGGTAAATGCTTCAAGCCCTCCCATGAACGGTTTCCGTATGGGATGCTTCAAATGGGCAATTATGCCAATTTTCATAAAATTTTCGTTTGTGGCGTTGGTTTTCTTAAGATAAGGCTAAAAGAAGCATTCCTAATGGCATAGGGGAATATAGGCCTCGAATCAGGTAGACACGCTTTGGTAAAGCACTTAAAGGGTAACGGGCCTATGTATGGGGAGGTGTTTGAGAAGTAAACCGATGATTCGTACGGTAGCCAACGGCATCAATTATCAATGCAATTACTTAAGGGCGGTGTTTTACTAGTCAAATACTAATTCAGTAATCATACGCCGGAAATAGAAAAGGGTTATCTGGGTTGGGAACCCCTTTTCTGTTCGGATCCTGTAAAGGGTATGAGTTTAGTCAGAACGCAGTAGGGCGGCAGAACGCTAACGTAAGGGCTGAGTAATCAATCCCTGTAATGAACTATCAATCGTAAGAAGAGCTTACCTGAAAGTCATGAAGAATTTTTACAAAAACTATAAAGGCATTATCTGGCTGTTAACCGGCATTAGCTGCGGTAGCATCGCCGGACTTTTGCTGGGGAAGCAAGTAGCGGTACTCAAACCCATCGGTGACATTTTTTTGAATCTGTTGTTTACCGCGGTAATCCCACTCGTATTTTTTGCGATAACCTCGGCCATCGCAGGCTTACAACCCGGTAAGAAACTGGGCCGGGTCATGGGTGTAATGGTGATGGTGTTTTTAGGAACAGTACTGGTCGCCGCCTGCTTAACCATGGGGGCCGTCTGGCTGTTTCCCATCCAGGAGCAGCTAACCAGTGCCCCTTTAACCGAAGCGATAAATCAACAGCCCATAGCCGATCAGATTACCCAATTATTTACAACCAGCGAATTCTACCAGCTACTATCCAGGCGAAGCATGCTGGCTCTGATTATCTTTTCGGTGATTATTGGCTTTGGGGCTTTGCAGAGTGGAGAGAAAGGAGCCGCTTTTACACGTTTCCTACAGTCGGCCAACGAAGTTTTCACGCAGGTTTTCGTTATTATCATGAAAATGGGGCCCGTTGGCCTGGGGGCTTACTTTGCGTATCAGGTGGGCGTATTCGGGCCTCAATTATTCGGAGCTTATGCCCGGTCGCTGGGGTTATATTACGGGGTAGGAGCGTTTTATTTTGTAGTTGGGTTCAGTGCTTACGCTTTTCTAGCCGGAGGATTAAAGGGGTTCAAAACGTTCTGGATCAATAACTTGATTCCTTCGGCTACCGCCGTCGGTACCTGTAGCAGCATAGCCACGATACCCGCTAATATGGACGCAGCCCGGAAAATAGGCATCCCCGCCGTGATTGCCAATGTCACTATCCCGCTGGGAGCTACGTTGCATAAAGACGGTTCAAGTATATCATCGATCATCAAAATGGCTGTGGTCTTTGCCCTGTTTGGTCGAGGCTTTGACGGGATTGATGTGATTCTGCTGGCTCTGGGGATGACGGTGTTGGTCAGTTTGGTGGAGGGCGGTATTCCCAATGGAGGGTATGTGGGGGAGCTCCTCTTCATTGCCACTTATGGCTTCCCGGCGGAGGCTCTGCCCCCGGCCATGATTATCGGAACGCTCGTTGATCCGATGGCTACCCTGTTAAATGCCACGGGCGACACGGTGGCAGCCATGCTCATTGCCCGTTTTACCGAAGGAAAAAACTGGATGACGAAAGAAGAAAAGTCAGGCTCTTAAATGAAGCACGTTGGTAATAGAGGGTTTATGTTGGGGTGTTTAAAGCAGTTCCCGCAGTCGCTCGGCTCCAGCCGAGTGACTGCGGGCGATGGAATCTCACACTAGCAGGTAGATTCCCTGTAATCTAACAATTACGAAACATAAGTAAGGTCCTTCGCTTGACCCTGGATGACAGGTTCGGAAGGAATAAGGGCAGGTGGGGAACCTGTGAATGATCACAAATTTCAGATTGTAACTTAATCTACACCTACCATTTGCCCGAACAGCAGTAAATCATTTACTGCTGTTCGGGCAAATACATGCCTTACTAATGCAAAAAGTAAGTATTACATTTCATTTAAAATCAGCGTAAAGCCGCCCCGAGGCAAGCACTCTACTTCCAGAGCATCTCCTTCTTTCACAGTTGTATATTTGACGTTGAAACCTGAGTCATACTCACCATCGGCAATAAGTTCAGCCCGATAGGTTTTGCCTTTAGTCAGGAAATGAAAGGGGATGGAAATTTTTTTCGATCGATCTTCTCCGTTAATGCCTGCCACATACCAAAGGCCTGCTTTTCTTCGGGCCATGACAACTTCTTTTCCGGGGTACCCGGCCAGAAATTGCGTTTCGTCCCAGGCATTGGGCACTTCTTTGAGCATAAATTTTGCGGGATCCGGTAACTGATCAAAGCCCTGTGGACGATCCGCCAAATGCTGTATGCCCGATTCGAATAGCACCGCAAGGGCCAGTTCGTGGGAGTAAGTAGTCGTATGAGCATGCTGGGAATTGGTAAAAGCGACGGGCGTATAATCCATCGGACCGATGACATTACGAGTGAAGGGCAATAGGGTATTATGCCAGGCTCCTTTCGTAGTCATATATTCCTGATTGTTATACTGCTCGCCTCCATAAACGGCTTCCATACTCATTAAATGTGGGTAGGTCCGGCTCCAGCCCCTGGGAACCGTGCTGCCGTGAAAGTTGACCATTAATTCATAGCGTGCCGCATCTTCCAGAATATCCAGGTAATACCGCATCATATCCTGCTTGTCGCTTTCAAAAAAATCTACTTTTACTCCATAGATTCCAATCTTCTTTAACCAGGCAAATTCTTTAGCTCTGGATTCCGGCGTAGTCAGTCGATCTCTAGGACCGGAGGTAACCTCATTGTGAGCTCCCCCAGAATTATACCAAAGCAAAGGTTTGATCCCCTTCGATTTAGCATAATTTACGGCATCTTCGAGCGTTCCTCCGTTCGTCATTTCGTCCCATTCCCAGTCCATCAGGGTATAAGGCCAGCCCATTCGGGCCGCTAAGTCAATGTACTCACAAAGCTTTTTGTAGTCTTTCGTTCCGTGATTATAAGCCCAGTAGACCCAGGACGAAACTCCTGGCTTAATCCAGTCGGTCTTCGTGAGCTGGGAGGGCTTACTTACATCTTCAACCAAGGTAGATTCAACAAGGTCCGCTAGTTGTCCGATGATAGCTACCCTCCAGGGAGAACTCCAGGGTAACGTTAGCGTAGGGTTGACCTGCCCGGTATTAAATCCATCTGTCGCGGCTGGATATTCCAGGTGATAACTGGATTTGCTCAGCATATTACTGAGTTTAGTGGCACAGTAGTTACGATCTACATTTGCTTCGGTTAGTAAGGCCCAGCAGGGCTCTTGATTTCCCGTTTTGAACAAAGCCGGATAGCCCCATTCTCCAGTTAGGGTAGAGTCTTTTTGATCGGGGTAAAAACCTTCATAGCTGGTAACAAATTTCTGTAACCAACGTTCGGCCTTGTCTTCCACTTCAAAAGCCGTTGCTTCGCGTTTCATGACCAGTGGTCCCTGTCCTTTCTCGGGAAACTCGTATTTAAAAGCAATGCCGTTGTTATAGGCTCGGGCCACTACGTTCAACTTACTGCCTTTGGTATTCACGAAAGCAAAGGTGATTTCCTGAGCTTTATTCTCCCGTTTCGAGCTTTTCCCGTGAAGAGCGGTGTACTGTTCTTTGATAGGTACAGGCTTACTACTGCTCTTTAAAGAAAGGTTGTCGGTAAATGATTGATCTTCCCTTTCGAGTCTAAGCTTGATTTGAGAAAATACGGGGGTTTTAGCTTTCCCATGATAATAAACGGACAAGAACCAGCTGCCTGGTTTTTCTTTGGACTGAGATAAGCTCAGTTCTATTTTTTTATTAGGCGAATACAATTGCTGAGCGTTCACACGGACAGCTACCGCTAACAGGAAGAGAAGAAGAGAATGACGAATTCTATTCATACCTCATTTAAGTTTTGGGGTAGGTAGAATCAGGCTTCATTCTGATTCTACCTAGAAGGGACAGGTTAAGCAAGTAATACGTATATAAATACGCGTACTATAATTTTATCTTCTGAATGCTCTACTTTTCAATCGTGTAATGGAAATAGTCAATATCTACTGATCCTTTTTCGGCTTCGTTGTTAAACGAGTAGAGACCGATTCTATCCCCCCGATAGTAACCCCAGGCTAAAGTATAGGGCTCGCCCAAAGAGGTATACTTTTTACCATCCAGACTATACGAAAAAGTAGACTTTCCATCCAATCCCCAGACCGATCGCAGCCAGATTGAATACCCGGTAAGGGTATCGCCCTTCATGACTGTCCCATTCTTTCGATATTCAATCCAGCGGGTCGAGCCTTCCTGAGCAATGCCAATGGCAGCTTGTTGCTGGGAAAAGTGGCATAATCCGCTTCGCTGCCCGCTAGCCATGCGAGTGATATCCAGCTTCACGATGACTTCATTGCTACGCGTTCTAAAACAACGTTGCGTCAGGGTATTGCCCGCTGTTAATAATTCATTGTTTTTCAGGGGCTTGAAAGCTTCGAGTCGGAGCCAGCCCTTACGTTCACGGAGCGAATACTTTTCGTTTCTGGGCTGATAATTCCATTCCCATTGCTGGACTATTACGGGCGTATTAAACTCATCGCTTCGGGCCAGAGAATAGCCGCCAGCATTAGCGGAAGGAATTTTACCCTCCCAGGTCATGGTTCCAATCGAATCCCCGAGTACCGTGCCAATGATCGGCCAGTCATTGATCCAGGTAACGGGTAGTAAGCTTACGATTCTTCCTGACCAGTCGCCCGTGCCGTGGTGAGTCAGAAAGTACCATTTCCCATCCTTCCCTGGTATAATTCCTCCCTGATTGGGTTCCATGGCTTCCTGACTCGTCAGAGCGAGTTGCTTTTCTTCGGCATACGGGCCCGTGATCGTTCTGGATCGCTTGGCCATCACATACCGTCCTTTATCGGGCTTGTGTTCACTGAAGATGAGGTAATACCAATCCTTGACCTTGAGTAACTTACTGGCTTCTCTTCCTGACCCGGCATTTACTAGAATGGCCGATTGTCGGTCAATGGACTTGCCGTCGGCAGACATGTTGAAAAGATACGTTTTGTAGCCATCGGCAAAGTGAGTACCGATGAAATAGCCTTTGCCCTGTTCGTCCCAGATTACCGAACAATCATCCCAGCCGGGTTGCTTGAGTAGGGGCGTTAGCGGTTCCCAGGGGCCTTCCGCTTTGGCCGCTGAAGTCATGAAATACCCTTCGTCAGGCGTTCCGAAATACAGGTAAAAGCGATTATTATGATGTCTCAAAGATCCCGCCCAAATGCCTTTGCCGTACCGATTCATTTTCTGCCAGGATAATTCATCGGAGATCTGGGTAAGATCCGAAACGGCATGACCACAGATTTTCCAATTCACCAGGTCTTTTGACTCCAGGATAATCATACCGGGAGAGAACTGGAAGGTGGAAGAGATGGCGTAATAGGTTTCTCCTACCCGAATGCAATCAAGATCGCTGTAATCGCTGGGAATGATGGGATTCCGGTAGGTTCCATTTTTCTGGTCTCCCCAGTGCTCCCAGGCTCCCCATTGCGGTTGATTCTGGGCCATACCTGCGAAGGTAACCCACGTGAAGCTTGTGATCGTGAAAAAGAGTTTTCTAAGTACGTCGTTCACTGCATTAGCTATTTTAAATGAATCATTGCTTTAATAACCTTATTGTTCGGATCTAAGAAGTCTTCGAAGCAGTCTCGCACCTGATCAAAATCTACCCGATGAGTAATGTAAGTGGCCGGAGAGACTAAGCCTTTTCGCATGCAATCCATGACGTGCATAAAATCGGCTCTGGTGGCGTTTCTACTGCTCATCAATGTAGCTTCTCTTTTATGAAATTCGGGATGATTAAAAGTAATATTTTCCTTTTGTAAGCCTACTAATACATACCTGCCTCCATGAGCTAAGTACGTAAAGCCCGAGTTAATGGCATTCAGATTACCTGTTGCATCAATCACAACTGTAGGCATACCTCTATTCGTAATGAGTTCCAGTTTCTCCAGAGGGTTTTCTCGCCGTGGGTTTATGGTATAATCTACGCCTAGGGTTTTACTACAGAAGGTAAGCCTATCGTCGTTGATGTCCATTGCAATGACTTTTGCCCCTGCAATCCTGGCAAATTCCATGGCTCCTAATCCAATGGGACCCGCACCGATGATCAGGACAAATTCATCTTTAACGACGTTAGCCCGACGAATACCATGTGCCCCGATAGCCAGCGGCTCGACTAAAGCAAGCTCATCATAGCTAAGCCCTTCTGCTTTAATTAAAGCGTAAGAAGGAACCAGAAGTTGTTCCGTCATGCCCCCATCAATATGCACGCCACTGACCCGAATATGTTTACAGCAATTGGGTTTACCGCTTCGGCACGCAATACAAAGGCCACAATAAAAGTATGGAATAAAGGTTACTGCGTCACCGGGTTTAAAATCAGGGTTATCCGTCAGTACTACCTCGGCTGAAAGCTCGTGCCCCAGGGTACGAGGGTAGTTGAAAAAGGGCTGATTCCCTTGATAAGCATGCAAATCAGTACCACAAATTCCAATGCGTTTGATCGCAAGCAGGGAGAAGCCCGGTTTAATGGAAGGCGTTGTTGTGGATTGATATTCAAAGTGCCCCGGTGAAACACAAACGAGTGTTTTCATAGTGATTGATACTAGAAAGGATTAAAAAGCTATGATGAATAGCTAGAGGTAATGTATTGTTGGTGTTCAAGCGTAGTCCAAGATTTCACTGGAACTGCTTGGGTAACCATTTAAGTAAGAAGCCTAATCAAAAAGTGAGGGCTAGTGAGAAAAAGAAACGAGCGTTGGGCCCGTATCCTTTTTAGTAGGGGCCGATTTATACCCATACAACCCGTAAATGACTATAACTATAAAGCTTAGCAATGGTACAAAATATCCCACCTGGATACTGCCGGTTATATCGCTTAGGTAACCAAACAACCTGGGTAATAGAGCTCCTCCGACAATGGACATAATAATGAGACTACTACCATATTCTGTATCTGCTCCCAAATTCTTGATACCCAACGCAAAGATGGTTGGAAACATGATTGACATGAAGAAGCAAATCAGTACTATCGCGTATACGGTAATGAGGCCATGGGCCATGATGGCAATCAGACACAGGAAAACATTTATTCCCGCATAAAGGGTTAAAAGTCGATTCGGAGCTACAAATCGCATAAAGAAAGTACCCAGGAATCTGCCGATTAGCAAGGCAATTCCACAAACTCCCAAATAATCGGCTGCTTGAATTTCGGGAAGTGAAGCTACTTGCGTAGCGTATAGAATAAACAAACTGAATATACAAACTTGAGCACCTACATAGAAAAACTGAGCAACAACAGCCCATGTTAAATGACGGTGTTTGAACGCATGGAAAATAGACTGACTTTTCTGATGATGGGAAGTTTTGTAATTGATTTTAGGAAGTTTTATTAATTTAAAAATGATGGCAATAATCAATAAAATCATTCCTAAAATCAGGTAGGGAAGCTTCACTGAGGAAGCTTCCGAGGCTAAGGCTTGCATTCGTAATGATTCAGACATGGCCGAAAGTTCGGTGTCTGAATAGCTTCTCGTTAAGATAACCCTGGCTCCGATGACAGGAGCCAGAGCCGTAGCTAAACCATTGAATGACTGAGCTAAATTGAGTCGTTGCGTACTAGTTTCCGGAGTTCCCAATGCACTAGCGTAGGGGTTAGCTGATGTTTCCAAAAAAGTTAATCCACAGGCAATGACAAATAGAGCGACTAGAAAGAAAGAATAGGATTGCAGATTTGCCGCAGGAATGAATAGGAAACAGCCTACTGAAAATAAAAGTAAACCCAGGATGATGCAATTTTGGTAGCCCCATTTTTTGATAGCTAATCCTGCTGGAAGGGCCATCAGAAAGTAAGCGATAAAAACAGAAGAATCAACCAATGTCGATTGAGTCGTAGTTAGGGCAAAGGATCGCTTTAAATGGGGGATCAGAATGGGGTCTAAATTGTGAGCAAAACCCCATAAGAAAAAAAGAAAGGCAATAAGAAAGAAGGCAAAGCCTGTTTTTTGATGATTGGTAGATGAACTCATGCGTTGTTAAGTTGAGAGAAATATATCATGCACCATACTCGAAAGCATTGGCTGGTGAGAAGTTGACTTATTGAAAACATGAGCCTATGCTTTTCGTACTATTTACCTCTTCTATTGCGAACTGACATCAAAACATAATAAAGCTAATACTTTAGTATTCAGTCCTGTATAATACATAGTATGCAAGGAATAGCTTGAGAAATTATCCTGAATTTTGGAGGCTTCGCCTTCGGAGGAGATCATTAAGCATGAGGATTTAGAAAATAGGTCGTGCCCTATTTTAGTAACGTTTATAGATATACGTTACTAAAAATAGAACGATTGTATACATTGGTGACCGAGAGGTTAAGCAGGATTTAAGGTAAAGATGCGATCCATTTGTACCCATTTTTCATCTGTAGCCGACCAACTCAGGGCAAGCTGAAATTGTGATATGAGGGCTTCCCATTCCATGACTTTGGCATTGTTGCGATCCATTTGCTCTTTCACACGAAAGTCAAAATCATCCTTTGTTTCCATAATCATGAAGAGCCGATTGCTGGTGCGATAGATCTCCATGGCGGTCACGCCACTATCGAGCATGCTTTGGGTGACTTCAGGCCAGGCATTTTCGGATTTATGATAGATTTCATACTGGCGGATGAGCTCGGGATCGTCCTTCAAATCCAGAGCAAGGCAGAACTTTTTCATACGCGGGACTCGTGCAAAACATAACTAATGGAGACTTTCGACGCTACAAATGTATTGTATAACAAAATATCTAAATTGTATAAAAGGGCTTTTGATTTTAACAAATCGGGTTTTATAAATACGTATGAAATAATTTAATAAGAATATTTTCTTAGGGATCATCTCTATAAAACGGCTATTTATAGGTAAAACAGCCTGAATCGCTACTTTTTCGTTACTATACACAAATCTTACACGGTTGAACAAAACGTATAATTGTAAAAAGGGGATGAGTTATTTATCTTTTCAACGAGGGGTCAGGCCAAAGAGCTCACCTGAATATACCCCCAAACCCTTATCTGTTAAAAGCTGTCTAAAATTCATAATCGAAGACATTAGGGCGAATCAGGGGTTCTGAACGCTTGAGTGATGACGGCAGGTGGAACCTGCCTTAGGGTAGGAACGAGAAGGTATCTCGCACCAGTGGAGGTTCTTCGGTTAGTTCTGGAAGACAGATGGGGTTCCTTCGCAGTCGCTCGGCTAGAGCCGAGTGACGCTGTAGTCTGATAGGCCTCTGGCCGATGGTGGCAAGCCTGTTTTGGTCTGGGAAAAGTTGTTCCCTAACCCGCTAGGGGTTCTCATTCTACCGGCCAGAGCCGAGCGACGGGGGAGCCAATTTTTCCTGCCTGTCATCTCGAACGAAGAGAGAGACCTTCTCAGAAATGGGGCGGGGCTGGTTCAATCAAGTTACCGCATGACCCAATAAGCTTGAAAAAGGCCAGAAGATTCTTCGCTTCGCTCTGAATGACAGATGCTGATGATCAATATCCTTAAGGTATGAAATGACTTTACATACCAACCGTACCCTTGCGTTGTCCCCGCAGTGTGCCGGATGAAATCCGGGTCCATCCAGACCGGGGAAGCTCCAATGGTGCTCTCGAACAGAAAACGGTTCTTACAGGCTATTCCATAATCAATTTGAAACCTACACCCCTGATGCTTTCGATGTGAATGGACGGGTCTTCCGATAGGTATTTCCTCAGTCTGCTAATGAATACATCCATACTTCTGCCATTAAAAAAATCGGCATTTTGCCAGAGCTGATCAAGAATATCGTTTCGTTTGACCAGTCGATTGGGATGGGTAGCCAGATAGTGAAGTAACTGAGCCTCCTTCTCCGTAAGTATGCGGTGACTCTGCGAAGAGGCAAGCGAAAGATTACTTATGTCAAAATGGTATTGTCCAATCTGCAAAACCTGATTTGCGGGCTCTTCCTTACCCTTGGTTCGCTTTAAAATATTCCGAATTCGCTGGATCAGTTCATCCGCATCAAAAGGTTTAACGATGTAGTCATCCGCTCCCAGGCGTAAGCCTTTCAAGACATCTTCTTTGGCTTTCCGGGCCGTCACAAAAAGAAAGGGGAGATGAGGATGAAGCGATCTTAATTTCTCTGCGAGGGTAAATCCGTCCTCTTCCGGCATCATTACATCTATAATCAGAATATCGTAAGCCGTAGTCAGGAGTTCTTGCCTGGCTTCTATGCCATTGAATACCCGCAATGCCGTAAATCCATTCAACTCCAGATACTGCCTCAACAGATTACCCAGATCAATGTCGTCCTCTACGATTAGTACCCGGATGCTCATAACGCTACTAGTAATTCGAATGTGGAACCGCCAGGCCCCGTGTTTTTCAAAGTTAAGACGGCCCCAATGCTTGCGGCTGACTGCCTGGCCAAGTATAAACCAAGGCCTAAACCTCTGACGGTAGGACGATTTGCTTCTGGAACCCGGTAAAATTTATCAAATATATGCTCACAAAAAGCGGGTGCAATGCCCTCACCCTGGTCCGTTACCTGGATGCAGTAATGTTGGTTCGTAGCAAACCCCTTTAGGCTGATGGGCTTACTGGCTGCACTGTACTTAGCTGCATTGTCGATCAGAACGTTCAAGATACTGAGGATAACAGCCGTATTGGTTTTTACGTTTTGATAGAGGGGAGCAATGGCTACTTCCAGTCGGTGGTTCGCTACCTGCAAGTCCTGGCCATATTCCCTCAGGTAACCCGCAATGTCAACGTCCGAAAGTTTAATTTCCTCCTCGGTCTGGATGGTACTTTCCAATACATGGTCTACTAACTGCTGAATTTTTTGGTATTGCCGGTCCAGCGTTCCTAACAGCTCGTTCATGATGGCCGGATTAGCCTGTACGTCTGCCCGCAGCACACTTTTCATGATCAGGTTCACTGAGCTCAGCGGTGTTTGTAATTCATGGGTAATGTTATTCGCAAAATCTGTTTTCATTTCTGCTATCTTCTTCTGCCTGATCAAGGCCCGAAATACCATATAAAACAGGATAATCACGGCGAGAATCAAGCCTGATGCCATCAAGAATATACCGGCCATACGCCTGATCACCTCTGTTTCCCACCCTGAAATATCAATATAGCTGGATTGTTTGATGAGCAGACGGAAGTTCAGGCGGTTTGTGGATTTTCCGTTTCGATCCGATTTATCATTGGTTCGTGTCACCGTAATGTCCCGATTGAGCAAAACGGCATCGGCAGCAGGAATCACTTTCCCGATGATAGTTATGGGCTGATCGGACACCCGTAACAGTGTATCCGCTTTACCATTGTTTTCAAGGATGATCTCATCATATTGCAGTTGGTAGCTGATCTTGCCCAATGCAGGCTTCCTTCTTAATTGTACCGCCAAATAGTCTCCCGCCTGTTTGTTGATGCCCTGCTCAACCTGACTGATGGCCTTAAAGAGGTTTTGCTTGCTTATTTGTCCGTTTGTATACGAGACGGCTAACTGTGAAAGTTGCTGACGAATGCTGTCTTGCAAGTCCTGCATGTCCCGCTGGCTCATAATACCGGACATGGCCTGCTTTACTTCTGCATAGTAACGGTCTTTGGTGAGTCGGTACGTATTACCAACCAAATGATATTGAATAAAGCACAACGTGGTTACGGTTAATATACAGGCAGCAAGCAGTGCCCCGGTTTTGTAGTTTCTTTCCATGCTTGATCAAATATACGACCTGCCGTTAAGCCGGGTGTTACGCTTCGTTACCATTAACTCTCTATTAACTGTTCGTTAACCGTTGTTCTTTTTAAACCGCCTCACCTTTGTATCGAACAAAATTCCAAAAAGATGAAGAGAACAATCTTATCGGCGGTGCTCATTTTCTTTTCCGCTATCAGTTTTGCCCAACATACCAGATCGAGCCAAACTTCTACCGTAAGTACGTCGGTTAGTGTCAGCAACAGCGATCACAAGTATACGCTGCGGGCAGATTTTGACAACGGTGCTGAAGAACCCATCAGGAAGTTGATCAGGGATCGGTTAGGCAATCCCAGCCCGCTTTCAGCCACGGGTAGAAGTACCTGGAAGCTGGAAGAGGTCTATATCATTACCTTGCAAGACAACCGAATTTCCATGGAACTAGATAAGGGAAAGGCCACAGGGTCTTTAACTCAATCTTTTGTAAAACTCGGCAAAGACATACAGCAGGCAATCAGTCAGGCGGGGCAATAAAAAAGCAATATCGATACAATTTAACACGCTAAACGCCTAACATGAAACCCAAAATCGCTGTCTCGTTGATGGCCTGGCTCGTGGTGTCCTTATTCGTTACCGCCCGTGCACAAGATCAACTTTCATTGAAGGGGCAAGTACTCAACCCCGAGCAAAAGCCACTGGCAGGGGCTACGGTACGCCTGCGTTTGACAACAGATTCTGTATTTAATCACGTTATGAGTACTGATACCGCCGGGAAATTTCATTTTGAACCCCTGAAAAAGGGGCTCTATCAAACTCAGGTAACGATGATCGGCTATCAAATGTACCAGGCGACCCTGACACCGGATGACAAGGGCCAGCAGACTTTTTTACTTTTACAACCCGCTGAAGTAACCTTGAATGAGGTAAAGGTCACTACCCGGAAGCCACTAATTGAGCAAAGGATCGACCGGGTTATTGTTAACGTTGATGCTATGGCAAGCAACGCCGGAGGAACAGTTTTAGAAGCTCTGGAAAAAGCACCGGGTGTTGTATTGGATCAAAACGGCAGCGTCAGCCTGAAAGGGAAGTATGCCACCATATTTATCGATGACAAGCCGACGTATCTTGCCGGCGTAGAACTGGAAAATTATCTTCGCTCGCTCCCATCCTCCGCAATTGACCAAATAGAGCTGATGACTAACCCGCCAGCCAGATACGATGCTGCGGGTAATGGCGGCATTATTAATATCCGTACCAAAAAGAATAAAGTCATCGGGATCAACGGCGGCCTGAATCTGAGTTATATTCAAGGCAGGTACACCCGAACCAATAACAGTGCGAACATTAATTACCGTAGAAACAAGCTCAACGTTTTTGCCAATGCCACTTTCAGTGTCGCCAATAGTTATACCGATATGGATTTTTACCGGCATTTCATGAACACCAGTGGAGAACCCGTATCTGATTTCTTTCAGAATTCTTACACCCGTCGCACGGGTCAAAGCTACGGTACTCAACTAGGTGCTGACTACTATGTATCCGACCGGACTACGCTGGGTGTGAATTTTACCGGATTGTACAGACCCTCGGGTCAGCAGGTTCCGGTAGTCAGTCGATTCACTAATCCGCAGGGACGCCTCGATTCTACCGTGCTGGCCAATAATAATCAGAAGGCTCTTTTTAAAAATGCAGGAATTAATCTCAATTACAGGCATACGTACGGGCAAGAAGGGAGACAGTGGACCGTGGATCTGGATTATATCCGGTATACCAGCACGACCGACCAGTCGTTCGATAACTATACTTACAACCCTGATGGAGCCCTGATCAATACCTATTTGCTGAATGGCAGCTTACCTTCAGCTATCCATATTTATTCTGCCAAGACGGATTATACGCATCCCTTAAGCAATGGGCTGGAACTGTCAGCGGGTTTAAAAAGCAGTTACACCTATACTGACAACGTTGCTGATTATTTTTATACGTCCAATCAGGTTACTGCCCCTGATTACGATAAAATCAATCACTTTCGGTACCATGAGAACATTAATGCAGGGTATGTCAACGCTAGTAGGGAGTTCAAAAGATTCTCTTTCCAGACGGGCCTGCGTTTAGAGAATACATTTTCCAACGGTCATCAGTTAGGGAATGTGCAACGGCCAGATTCAACATTTAAGCGTAATTATACCAGCCTTTTTCCTACCCTGTACGTCCAGTATAAGTTGGATAGTTCCGAGATCCATCAAATAGGATTAAATTATGGAAGAAGAATTGAGCGGCCTTATTATCAGGACCTGAACCCTTTTCTCTCCCCGTTAGACAAGTTCACCTATTATACGGGCAATCCCTTTTTGAGACCAGCTTTTACGAATACGGTTGAATTGTCCCATACCTTTAAAAATCGGATTACCACGACTTTGTCCTATACCCTCAACCGTAACCAGATCAATGAAACGATAGAAATCAATAACGGAACGTACTTCAGTCGGCCCGGCAATGTGGGTCGCTCAACCGTTAAATCTATTTCTGTGGATGGTAATTTTGATCCATTCTCCTGGTTGAATCTGCATCTGTATGGCGAGGTGACGAACATCCATACCGTTAGTGACTTCTATACCGGACCGTTAAATACGAAAGGGACTTTTTATTATCTGAAACCCATCCTTACTTTCAAGATGGGTAAAGACTGGAGCCTGCAGGCCGATGGGTACTACCAGAGCCGTATCACGAACGTACAGTTTATAGCGGGCGTTCAAAAGCGGGTCAATCTATCGGTAGTCAAAAAGCTGTCACCCAGTGCGACGATTAAATTAGTCATCAATGATGCTCTGCATTCGTACGTAAACAGCGGCATTATCAATAATTTGGCGTTGACCCGAGCCTATTACCGTAATGTAGCGGACACACGCACCGCCGTATTGAGCTTCAGTTATCGGTTTGGAAAGGCAATCTCCGGTCAGCGAAAACATGAGACGAACGGTGCGGAAAGTGAACAAAACCGGGTGAAAAATTAGAAGTAAGGTTGAGCGAGTTAATTACAATCAATATCTTATTATCAGGGTTTTACTGGTTGATTGCCAGTGGTTTACGAAATTTAATCAATAAATTCAAGAGATTTGAACAGATATTCATAGCCTCGTCTAACTTAGCTTGAATTTTCATTCTTGATCGGTGAACAAGAATAAAATATCGTTTTATTCCACTAATAGCATTCTCGATTTTCACACGTTTAGACGAAATATGTTTATTAATATCTTTCTGCTCTTGTGTTAAAGGTTTATTTTTAGTTCCTTTAATTGGAATGATCATTTGTTTAGCTAAAATATGTTTATTTATTCCAATAAAACTTAGATCAACCCATACATTAATTTTCGAGAAATCATACGAGGCAAGTTCTTGTTTAAATATTGTAAAATCATGAACTTTACCAAGATGAATTTCTCCTACAAACAGAATATTTTTATATACATCCGAAATAAGTATCCATTTACTGCTATGCCTTTTTTTTACCACTATAGTTATTCTTCTGACTATCATTATTTTGCGGTCCCGATGTCTCAATTTCTGTCACATCAATAATCACATCAGAAACTGAAGGAAAAGTCTCTGTAAAGGATTTATCATCCTTAAAATGTCGAGGAATATTAATACCTAATTTCTGGTAACTTGCCTGTAATACTGGTTTAAGTAAATCAATTAAATTACTAGCTGTTTTTTCAGAACACCCAAAATAAAGGCCCCTATTCACAAGCGTTGGATATGCTTTCAGGTAATGTAAAATAAAAAAAAGAGCCTGTCGTTTGTCGGTCAAAAAGGGTCCTTTCCCTTCTTTATATGGATTTTCTTTGCGAGGAATATATAAATCTTTAAAAGCAACATAAAGTTGATCAAATTCATCTTTATTTAATCCCGTGGAAGCCCTATATTGCTTATCACTTAATAAATTAGTGTAAATGCTCATGTTTTTTATTGCAAAAAAAAATAATTAATTCGTTCAATATCAAGTAGTAAAAACTCTAATGGTGAATGGCTACAGATAGTAGGAGCTATACATACTCATCCAACAGATGGATCTCCAGGGCCTACTTCAGCCGATGCAGAATTTGTAAACTATTGCGGAGTTCCCTTATATGGTATAACTAAATCTGCTCTTTGGTCTATAGATAAAAGAAATGGAAGAAGAGATTTTGCCAATTATAATCCAGGTGTCAATTGCTGGGGAGCTATTGATCCTTATTCTAATTTATAATTATAAATGCAAAAAAATATGAAAGCATTCATTACTTTACTTTTAATAGTAATATCATCTTCCTCATCTTTCACTCAAATAACACTAGAAAGTAATTTGAAGAAACACATTGATGACTATATTGGGACGTTAGGTAATAATGATGTACTTATTTTAACTGTTGAACATTGTTCAAATAAAGAGGCTAAATTTTATTTGAGTTCGATAATAAAGATGAGTGACTTTGTTAATAATGTCCCTTCAATTTCATTTGAGTACAACAATAGAATTATACTCTATTATACAGGAGTAGAAAAATACATCAAGCCTAAAGTTGATACAGTTTTATATAAAAGATTGGCTACTATTCTCGAGAATAATTTAGATGAGAAAGGTAAAGATGCTAGGACAGATATTCCCCCCACTCTCTATGATGTTCCGGTAATAGAATTAACGGTTATGCTCGATGGTAAAATCAATAAGAAAATTAGTGAAAGAGAATTTCCTAACTGGTCTAGCTGGAGTAATCGGCATCCTGTAAAAAGATAAAATGGTATAGTGCATATCTGAATGTTATTGAAAAGACTATTCACTGGATGGTCTTTTTTCTTGATTTTTATGCTCTTTCTATGATTATAGTAATGTTACCAAATTTGCCAGTGTAAGATGCTTAAGATCTTGCTTGGGGAGGCTTACAAAGTACTATATTTATCATGTAATCTCTAATGATTATAAAGCATAATTAAGAAAAATATGGAAAAGTATAAAAGTACTTCAGCATCTTTAGGCCATTCTTGTAACTAAAACTAGTATGAACATTAGACTGATAGTATTGGCTCAATGTGTAACTCTATTGACGAGTATTGAAGCTTTCGCTCAAAAGAGTGATATCTATCCAGATTTTGAGATTAAATTGACAGAAAGCTTATCTCAAAGTAAATTAAGAAAACCAGTGTCTGCTTTTTTAGGAAAGCATGTATCTGTAACGGAAGAGATAGCCCCTAACTGTGAGACTCAATATGGCGAATTTAAATTTAGAGTGAATGAAAAAGGCACCGTAGATTCTCTTGTGGTAAGTGGAAACCTAAAACCACTCGTTGTGAAAGAGATAAGTGCAAATATTTGGGCCAGTTCCGGGAGGTGGAAATTTAATCATCTAAAAGAGGGTATAAAATCCTACTGGTTTACCTATCCGTTTTATCAGTTTATTGGCCTAGAATCTTCAGGATGCTTCATTCGGGGTAATGCTTCTCAAACTAATCTTAGGTTAAATTATGACGTATTATTGCGATTGCCTTACAATTCAAAGGGTCTCTTAAAAATGAAAGATGGCTATTTGATTGAGCCAGGATCTACAGAACCTTATGAGATAAAATAAATCTCTCTACTAAGTCTAATAAATAGATTATATTAATTATATATTACTTGATATAATTAGGTGAATTTTACGTAAATGATTACTCTATAAGCCGTTGATCATTACTCAACGGCTTTGTTTATATGCAATTACCTGATGATAGAAATTAATTGTTGATTTCTATAAACTTAGCCTTAGCGTCTAAATAAGATGTAGTCAGAAAGTTCTCGCTCCGTTGTATTATCTTAGTTAAACGATTATCAAGTGCTTTTACTGATTATTCCATCTTAATCTATTTAAAAGAGATTAGCCGAGTTAAACGCTTATTGTTATTTTTATAATACTCAGACCAACAACTTTAAGTAGAAACGTGGATTGCTTTTACGCTTTTCAAAGGTTCTCGTTTGTAAAAGCTTATAAGAATGTTATCGTTGTACTATGAAATGTATGACCACTGGAGCTCATGACTGTTCATTATTCAGATCACCAACCAAGCGAGCCGCTTCAACCTTTTGTTTTTACCTTTTGGAAGACGCAAAATACTAGTGGTACGGACAGCCATTATACCATCATTCCTGATGCAGGAATCGAGTTGATTTTTTCTATTTTTCCTGAACAACCCCAGCAAATAAAGTTGTTTGGCTTATCAACCCATCTGTTAGAGATAACCATTCCTGACCAAACGGTCTTATTCGGGGTTCGGTTTAAACTACTAGCGGCGGAATACCTGCTTCGCACCAGGCTATCTACAAATTCCAGCCATAAATTGCCCATGGATTTGGGACAATTGGAGCTACACGCTCATACACCACTGGCTAGTTTTGTTGAGTCCGTAAGTGCCTTGCTTTATCAACAACTCCATTCCCAAAGCATTGACCCAAGAAAACGAAAGCTTTTGGAGTTAGTGTATCAATTCAAGGGAGCTGTCTCGGTTCATGAGCTAGCCTTGGAAACGGGCTGGGCCGCTCGACAGATGAATCGATATTTCAAAGCCTGGTTTGGCCTTCCGCTCAAGGAATACTTGGAACAACTAGCCTTTTTCTCTTCCTTACCTGAGATTGGGCAAGGCCTTTTTTACCCACAAAGCTACTACTACGACCAATCTCATTTCATCAGGCAAACGAAGAAGCGTACGGGAAAAACGCCTAAACAACTTTATCAGCAACGAGAGGCCCGATTCGTCCAATTGGACAGTTCCGGTGACGAATCATTGCACTTAAAAAAGTAGAAGCGTTCGTCGTACGAAGTCTTTAATTAAAAGGGTGATTAGGAATTGAAAGGGTGATTAGGCAAAACTCACCTATGGGACTATTTTACTTGCTTGAGAGTAGGTGGTACGTGAGACAGTGACTAGGTGAGAGCCTAACCGTTCCAGGTTCGAACCTGGAACGGTTAGGCTAAGCTATTTCACTAAGGTGATTTGCTTGCAACTCCTGCAAATAGGCTGGTTAATCAAACGAGGTAGGAATAACACTGATTTCGATCATCAAACGGTCAAAATGAAAATAAAAACCAAACGTATTTCTTAGTTTCCTCGGCTCACTTTCAAAAGTCACTTCCTGGCCCTGAAGCTTCTCATAGACAGCCATAACTGATTCGCGGTCAGGTTGATAAAAACCGACATGAAAATTCTCTGGGTATTGGACTGCTTGCTCTTTATTTAGTTTTGAGGACCATAAGACTAAAGCAAATGCATCGGTATTGGTTAAGACCGCAATCAGGTCTTTTCGATTATCAATGCATTTGAATCCTAGATGATCTACAAACAAGCTGATTGCTTTGGGAATATCCGTGACGACGAGATTAATGTGATTGAGTTTCATGTGCGATCTATTTATAAAGGAGTAGCAAATTGGCCTCTTGCTGGTTTTATAAATTGGATAAATCGGACATTTTATCAATGGGCTTAATCACTTGCCCTTGTAAATCTTTCGGAAGGTCAGAAAGGGAGTCCCGATGTTCCAACCACTGGAATAAAAGTTAATAGAATGAGTTGATTTCGCCGCTGCATCTTCGCCTCGCATAGCAGGTGAGTGGCTTATAGGCTGCTTGTTTGGCAATCCTACCAATGGGGTAATCGATACGATCAATGCTTTAGGGTTGAGCGAATAGGCATTAACCTCAAATTATATGGATAGAAGCCTAACAACTATCTTACGGCATTTTACAAAGAAACATTTTAAAAAAGTTACTTTGGATGATATGCTCAAAATAAGGTGATGAGCAATGATGTGATAACCGATTAAAAAAGATGAGTATAAAGTGCTTCGGGGCAGGAAGGAATAGGTGACATTCAAGGCCTTCAAACGGATTGTCCCCAAAGTAGAATGCCGTATCAGCTAGTAATACTTTTTTGCAAAGCGTATCAGTCAGCCGCAAAAAGGGAACCGTATTTAAGAATAGACCGATTTCTTCCAGTTGTTTTCTAATAGTCCATACAGACAAAAAATGATTGTTCGTATAATCCTCACAGTGAGTGTTTTATCAGCAACCTGAATGCTATTTAAACCGCCATGTCATTAAAATAATATTCCATTCTTCAAAAACGAAAAATGTTAAGCCGTCTTCATTTAGGGTAGAGCTATTGATTTTTGTGAGTGAATTTTGTAAACTCGCAGTGCCAAATGGTCTTGCATTACTTGAGCTGAACTGCTCATTTATCCTTCGGTTTTCCATTCATTAGCTATGCGTTTTTGCTGCATAATTCGCTAGGCTACTAACCTGTAGTTCACCATTTTTACTAAAGACTTTTGCATAAGTAAAAATAATAAACCTATTTAAAGTAATGAAGAAAAGCTTCTTGTTTATACTGTTTACATTAACTTCTATTTTTTCACAAGCCCAATATAAAGTCGATTTTACAGAAAAGTTTAAAAAAGAAAATCAGGGAAAATATAAAATCGAAATCAATGAAGTAAAGGAACTGGTCCATATAATGATCGCAATTACCAAATCAGGTATAGAAAATGACGATATGGTGGAACAGAAAGGAAAATATTATCAAGATGTCATCACTCATTTTAAGCCTTATGAAAATGAACAGATCATCAAAATAGTTGATTCCCTTCTAGTTGCTTCTATTTATAATTATATTTTCCTTACAGGTAACGGAATTTCCTATGATTTTAAAGGAAACAAACTGATTAAAAATAAAATATTCGATTTTCCGGCGACCACTATTTCAAAGAATACAATCAAAGAAAATCCGATCACTACTTACAAAATAGCAATTGAAGACTTCGCCAATAAATCGAAGTTCAGAGAATTTTATAACAACCACAAACCCTATTATGCAGAGATTATTTCAAGCTATGAAAAAAATGCAAATCTTGGTAAACAATGGAAGTGGTTGGAGAAAAATTTTAAGACAACCCAGAACAGTTATGCCATTTTTTGCTCGCCGCTAATCAAGAGTTTGAATTATACGGGAGATTTTAAAAACAACAATTTCAAACTTATCTATATGGTTTTGCCGCCGCTTGATAAGATGGAAAAACTTTCGGAACGTGAAAATGAATTATTTAATACCAGGGTAATGTTTACCGAAATTGACCACAATTATGTTAAGGAGCCAACGCTTGCAAACCAGGAAACGATCAATCAGTATTTTAAAGGCAGAAAAGAGTGGACGAATGAAGATATAGAAGGTGTTTCGGCTTATCCGAATCCTGTAAAGGTCTTTGATGAATATATGACCTTTGGTGTTTTTGTATTGTATTGCAAAGAAAGTTATGATAATAAAGATTTCCTTTCAGCCAAAGAAAGTGTTATTAGTTTAATGAAGGAAAGAGGTTTTCCTAAAATGCAGGAGTTTACCGACAAATTGCTGAAAGTCCGTTCTGAAAATCCGGGTACAAAAATTGATGATATTTATCCTGAATTTTTAAAACAGTTTCAAAAGTAAAGAGTGGCTTTTCATCAGGTGAGCTGCCTGAATTGATAAACACCAAGATTTAGCCGATACCGCAGGCTTTGTAGTAAGCTCATCAAAGCCCCTCGATTAGTAAATGCCGGAAATTTTTTCCTATGGGTAGAGCTTTCCCATTGCTTAGATGGATCATGTTAGCCTCCAGATAATGGATAAATTTTTTGTTGATAATGAATGACTTATGAATGCGAATGAATGAGTCCTTTGGCAATTGTTCTTCAAAACTGATGAGGGTGCGGGGGGTAAGTAAAAATTTCTGAGGTCCCCAGACCTTTACATAATTCCCCAAACTTTCAAAATAAAGGATTTCATCCAAAACCACTTTCACTCGCTTCTTATCAGATTTAACGTAGATAAAGGAAGACTCTAGGGAGGGCATACCCTCATTTTTGGTCTCGCTTACGGCCATTTGCCGACGGAAGTCTAACTGCGTTTGTGCTCGATTTACCGCTTTAAGGAAACGATCAAATCGAAATGGTTTGAGTAAGTAATCACATACTTCCAGATTGAAGCTTTCCAGAGCATAGGCTTCGTGGGCAGAAGTTATAATGATCAGTGGCGGTTGTTGTAATGTTCTAATAAATTCCAGCCCATTAAGTTTGGGCATATGAATATCCAGAAAAACCAGGTCAACGGCCTGCGTATGGAGGAAAGTTAACGCTTCGGTAGCTAGGTAACATTGTCCAACGTTTTTGAGAAAGGGAATATCAGCTATGTACCTAAGAAGTACTTCATGGGCCAGGGGTTCATCGTCAACGATTAGGCAGTTTGTAGTCAGCATTTTCTAGTTCTAGCTCAGCTTTAAAAATCGTATTTTGAATTTGGAACTCAAGATGGTGAGCGTCAGGATACAACAAATTCAGTCGCTTTCGCAGATTAATTAATCCGATGCCTGTCCCAGATTTCACTTCCGAGGAAAACGAATTTTCAGAAGTAAAATATAGTTTGCCCGAATCTATTCGCAAGGTCATATGCAATAAGCCCCTCCCGCTGGCTGGTTCAATACCGTGTTTAAAGGCATTCTCGATCAATACAATGAGTAGCAGGGGTGCAATTTTAAATGCTGGATTATCGATTACAACATTAAACTGAAGATCAAATTTGTCTTTTAGCCGAATAGCCTGTAGTTGCAGGTAATCGTGTAAATATTGCACTTCATCACCAATCTCAACGTAGGGTTCTCTGGCTTTATAGATCACATACCGCATTAAGTCGGACAGTTGTAACACTACCTCAGGAGTATGCTGTGACTGCTGTAGACTTAAAGCATATAGGTTATTCAGGGTATTAAAAAAGAAATGGGGATTGAGTTGTTGCTTCAATAAGTCGAGTTCTGCCCGGGTTTTTTCTTTTTCTAGTAACACCAGCGTTGCATTTTGTTTTGACCACTGTACAGCTAATAACACGGGCAGGCTTAGCAGTAAAATCGTGATCGCCCCAAAGGCATTCTCCCATACAAATGCATTTCCGGAAAATATACCACCCAGCCGTTTACTAAAAGGCAGCATATATAACAATTGACCCATAATCGGATAAGTAATACCCACTAGGGCTAACGCACTAAGTATATACATCAACACGCCTCTTTCTTTTAAAATCTTACCCACTAAAAGTCGACTGTTGACCAGGAAAAAGAAGTAACCGCATAGGTACATCAACATCAGTTGACCGGCGTAACTGAGAAAGGTAGGGAATCGCAAAGCCACCTTCACTAGATTGAATTCAAATCCGATTAAGAGTTGTTGTTTAGTATCATACTGCGGAAGGCCCAGACTAGATACGGCCATGGCAGAAAGCATTAACGCAATGAAGGTAATAGAAATGAATACCGATTTTTCCAGACTTAACTTCTGACCCCATACCGTAGAAAGTACCCACTTGGTCATGTAATCGTTAACGAGCAGCAGAAGGTGTAGACACAAGCTGCAAACGGCTCCGGTAAACACAATTTCCCACAACTCGTTATGGGTCTCTAACAGGAGTAGACTACCGAACGCCAGTAAGAGTAGATATAGGCCAAAATATATAATTTGATTGTGACGATGTGCCTGCTGTTTTCTTTTCCAGGGAGCTATTCTCCAGGTAACTAGCAGGATAGGGAGATGCGAAATAAAGAGGATAAAGGCACTCCTAGAATAGGTCACCCAGCTGCCGCCCTCATCAAGGGCTCTGATGATTGCAATCCATTGCAACAGACCGAGATACAGGCAAAAGTCTAGTTTACTAGGATAGCCTTTGATTTTTTGAATGCTCATAGAGCTTCAAAAAAAGGCTGATTTTCCAGTGTACCAAATTAGAATGATGAAAGTGTTTTTTTTAATGACGTACGTCAACAAATGCGTTTATCCTCATTCTATGGAACTTTAAATGGAAAAGTGACGCCCTGATCATCTGTTTTTGCCGGATCATTTCCATAGGCCCATCTTGAATCGAAAATCAAACGCTAATGCAATGGAAAGGCTTGAAATCGCAGGAGTAACCAAAACGTATCCGAATGGAGTGACCGCCTTGGACAACATTTCTCTAAGCATCGGTAATGGGATGTTTGGCTTGCTGGGACCTAATGGTGCCGGAAAATCTTCGCTCATGAAGATAGTAGCCACTTTACTTGAACCTGACAGTGGAAAAGTAATCTTCGATGGAACAGATATTGGCAAAAACTCACTTTTTCTCCGCAGCCAGCTTGGCTATTTGCCTCAGAATTTTGGGGTGTATCCCACCATTTCCGCCGTCTCACTGCTGGATCACCTGGCAGTGCTCAAAGGGATTTCTCATAAAAATGACCGGAAGCAACAAATCGACGCGTTATTGCAACAAACTAACTTATACAAAAATCGACATCAGGCGGTAAGCACCTTTTCAGGGGGTATGCGACAAAGGTTTGGTATTGCACAGGCGTTGCTGGGAAACCCGCAACTACTGATTGTTGATGAACCTACGGCTGGACTTGATCCGCTGGAACGTAACCGGTTTCATGACATGCTTAGCGAGATTGGAGAGCGAATCGTCGTGATATTATCCACGCACATTGTTGAGGACGTGCATGATTTGTGTCCCGAAATGGCCGTACTCGTCGGCGGTAAATTGATTCTAAAAGGTAAACCCTCTACTTTAGTCGAAAAGCTGAAGGGTAGGGTTTGGCAGAAAAACGTTAGCAAAGAGGAACTACCTAGCCTGCAAGCGTGCCATCAGGTAATTTCCACGCGGTTTGTCAGTGGTCATACGCAAATACACATTCTTTCCGACACGAAGCCAGCTATTGATTTTAAGCCCGTTGAACCCGGCTTGGAAGACGTATATTTTTCTACGTTATTCAGCTTTCAGGGGCTGGGAAAGGTAGTGCCAGCATGAAGGGGTCTTTACTTCTTTTCGAACTAAGCTATTATTTCAAGCAAAGAGTTTTTCAGGCTTCAGCAATCCTGTTTTTCGGTCTGGGATTTTTGATGACTTACGGTCGATTTGGTGGGCCAGAGGTGTACAAAAACGGACCGTATGTGATTAACTTCATTGTTTGTCTGTTATCCATTTTTTTGATTTTTGTCAGTGCCTTGCTTTGTTCTAATGCGGTGTTAAGGGATAAGTCTCATCAAATGGAGGCACTGATTTATTCAACAGGTATCAGCAAGCCTATGTATTTGGGTATCAAGCTTACGGGTTTATTACTTTCCGTTTGCCTGATCATCCTTCTCACGGTAGTGGGTATTATGATTGGTCCTGTAGGGCAGTCGTCAGCTCCCCAAGGCAGCTTTCAAATGATCTATTATGTACAATCATTGGTATTCTTTGGCTTGCCTAATGCCTTCTATTGTAGTTGCTTCCTGTTTGCAGCGGCGATTTGGAAGCAGAAGGCCAGCATTGTTTATGTGACTGGAGGGGGGCTTTTCATCTTTTATTTTGCAGCCTCCATTGTAGGGAATTCTCCGTTAATGGCTACATCGGCCCTTAAAACCGGTGGTGCAGGGTTATTTTCTACGTTAGCTGACCCTTTTGGCGTAGTTCCCTTTTTTGGTGAAACTAAGGTTTGGTCCGTATGGCGTCGCAATCACGAGCTATACCCATTAACAATAACCTTTTGTGCGAATCGCTTACTATGGACAGTGATAGCCGTTGCTCTATTGGGTTTTTTGTATAATCGTCATGAATTTCAAATCCATGACGATACACCAACCCACCAACCTAACCTACGTACCGAGAGGTATAAGAAAGTAGCTTACAGGAATGTAGCCACGCAACCCTTGGGGGTTTATTATTTTTTTGCAGCCTTATGCTCCCAAATACGGCTTGAGCTGAGCTTTCTATTCCGGAAACAGCAGTTTCTGGTTCTGGCCGCCTTGTGGATCTTTGTGTATAGCGTAGAATTAAAGGAAAATCTATTCCACGGGCCGTATAATACTCGTTTCTATGTCACTACGGCTTTAGTACTAGAACAGCTGTTACCGGTACGTCTAGCACTTTTACTATTAATTTTTTATGCGTCAGAACTCATATACCGGGAGCAGGACACGAGAATGCAGGCCATCGTTATGTCCACGCCTGCCCCTAAATCACTATTTTTTCTGTCAAAAATCGCTGCTTTGGCCACCGTCATTGCCATAGTCATTAGCTTGAATATTTTAATTGGTGCAGGGTGGCAATGGTTTACAGGGGGCGAATCCATTACTTGGATATCTTATCTATCCCTGTATTATTACAGCGGCTATCAACTGTTACTTTTTGCTTTTTTAATCCTGTGTATCCAGACCTTTATTTCAAACAAATACCTGGGAATGCTCTTAAGCGTGGTGGTCGTAGGAGGCAGTGTCTTTGGTAAGACGTTAGGGATCGATTCATATCTACTTCGGTTCGGTTCGGCACCCGAGTTAACGTACTCCGCCATTAATGGCTACGGGCATTATACTAAAGCCTATCATCTGTACATGCTATTTTGGACGCTTGCTGCGGGTTTGCTGGGTCTGTTTACCATAAGTTGGTGGCCTACCGGGAGGCAAGATACCTGGTGGAAAAGAATAAAAGAGGGAGTAAGGCAATGGGGTGCTGGGTTACGAGTAGTAGCTTGTTTGGGTTTGTTACTCATGATTAGCACGGGGCTGTACATCGTTCAAAAAAGCACCGGAATTGCTTTGGGTGCGGGTCGTACAAAAGATATGCTCTGGCAAAAGCAGTACGAACAAAAATACAAACCAGAGGCCGGGGGGCAACAACCCGTCCTTACAGCCATCAAGATTAAAACAGACCTGTATCCAGACCAGCAGCGGTATATTGTATCGGGTACTTATATAGTAAGGAATGAATCCGATTCTTCCCTATCAAGTCTCTGGTTTGGCGTTGATCCCTCGGTAACGAACCTAAAACTTTGGGTTGCGGGAGCCATACAAACCAAGGCTGACAAAGATTTTGGTCAGTTTTTTTATCAATTGAAGCAACCTTTGCGGCCAAACCAGCAATGGGCGATCGGATTTTCGATGGAAGTAAACCGCTCTGGATACCATTTGTTTGATAGTGAAAATGCAGTAGTAAGCAACGGGAGCTACATCGAACTGGAAAAGTTTCTGCCGTTTTTAGGTTATAACGATAGACTAGAACTAAAGAATTCGCAGGACAGAAAACGCAATGGATTGTTGCCTAGAACGGTAAACTCTAAAAATGATAAGTGCTATCATTTAATTCAGTTGGACCATACCGTTTCAACAAATGCAGACCAACAGGTAGTAACGGTCGGAACCCTGCAAAAATCCTGGCAAAAAGGACAGCGGCGGTATTTCCATTATAAAACCGAGCAACCGATACAGCCCATGTTTGCCCTCAGCAGCATGAAATATGACGTATGGACGCAGACGCAGAACGGAATTACCTTTCGGATTTATTACCACCCTGGACAGACCCAGAACCTGCGGGCTATGATGCAAGCCATGCAAGAGGCCATGAAATACGGAGGTAAGCAATTCAGCAAGTATCCGCTCAAACAGATCACGTTGGCTGAGATTCCGGTCTACCGCGGTGCCGCTACTGCTTACCCAAGTGTTGTTTTTAGCCAAGAAAAGTACAACTTCCTCGTTGATGCCAGAGACACCTCTCGCCTGAATATTTCTTATGCAACTACTGCTCACGAAACAGCACATCAATGGTGGGGCTATACCATTCGGCCGCAAGCTGGTGCTGGGGATGCCTTTTTAACCGAATCGCTTGCAAAATATACAGAGGCAGTGGTGGTGGAAAAAAGCGTGGGCAAATGGAAATTAAGCCAATACCTTCACTCTGATAATGAGCTGTATTTTAGTTTGAGAAACGGGTCGGGCGAACCAGAGCTACCCTTGGATCGAAGCTGGGAGCAGTTCTATGTCCATTACCAGAAAGGTGGATTGGCCATGTATTCGCTTCGGGAAAGGTTAAGTGAAAGGTGGGTAAATAGTGCCCTGAGAAGGCTTATTGCTAAACATACGCCTCCGAATGTTAAACCCTTACCTGAGGACTTGATCAGTGAGTTAAAATGGAAAGCTACTCCTTCGCAGCGAACGCTAATTGAGGAGCAGCTTGAAAAAGTGGTGATTTACGATAATCGCATTCAGATCCACTCCTTGACCCCCTTAACTGGAGGCAGGTTCAGGGTACGTTTGCTGGTTACTGTTTATAAAACAGACGAATCTCAATCCATACCCAAGCCCCTTCCCGCTAATGATTGGGTGGATATAGCCATCTTTGGAAGGCAACAGGGTGAATGGGATTCGAATGCTAAACCTATCTATTTCCAAAAGCTCCGCGTGGTTAAACCTCAAACGGTAGTTGAAATAACGTTAAATCAAGAGCCTAAAGCAGTAACATTGGACCCATTGGGCTACCTATTGGACACTAATCAAGAAAATAATACCGCTGTTTTTAGCAGTAGTGATTACAAATGATTGATAAGAAAGCATTCCTATTAACCGCCGCTGGGGTTGTCGGCCCTATTGTAACAACAACCCCAGCGGCGGTTAATAGGGGTAGCCCCGGTCTGGATGGACCCGGTCTGGATAGATCCTTATGCAGTCGCTCGGCTCTGCCGAGTGACTACCTAGCTGTAGGCCTCTGGCCGGTAGGACGCGAGGTGGTAGATGATCCGAGCATACCCTTCCCGACAAAAAAGGCTTACTAAACTCGGACAGACCCAAGCGACGCGAGGCTCTCGACAAAGTTAGTCCCATTTCTACAGAAGCTCTCTCCCTTCGTTCGAGATGACAGATGAGGAGTTTAAATAGCCTAACAAGGATAAAAAATAAAGGATCAGGCTAAAACGAGGGTAATATTCGTGTGTTCGGCAATGATTGTAACTAGTAAGTCAAAGTAAGTCTGGCCATGACCGCCTTCCAGATCTTGTAACTTTTCCTGGAATAACGCTTTATTATAACTAGAGCCAGGTTGCAATTTTTGTTCGTAATACGCTTTAGTTATGGCATAGCCGAGGCCCAGCCGACTTTTCTCAGCATTTTTCCAGATCAACTCTACTTTTTTAGCTTCTTTGGCAATACCATACCCGCCGTAAAGTAAGTCATCGAAAGCGTCCAGACTGGCTCCTAATTTCCAGTCTTCTTCAGCCATGAATACCCGATTAATTTCTTCGTAAAACGATTCAATGTCGTGGATATGCTCACCATCGATAGTAACCTGTATAGTCATTGGGGAAAGGTATAAGAGTAATCGACCGAATCTGATTTGGATTTTGTAGCCTAAATAACTTCATTTATCCATTTAGTTGAATAGTATCGTCGTAAAACCCTAACTATGTTCTGAGCTTTCGCGGAATCGGTATTACTTGTGGCTCGTTCCGTGAAAAGATACAGATTTGAATAATTACATTAACGCTAAATGCGGGCTGGCAACATGACTAAGCGATTAACATTCCTATCGATGATGGGGTGGGCATTATTGATGGTGTACACAGTAGTAGGGCAGAAGGCTCCTTCAAAAACCCCAAACATCGTTCTTTTTTTCATTGATGATTTAGGATATGGTGATTTATCCGTCACCGGAGCTTTGGGGTACAAAACACCAAACCTGGATCAAATGGCGGCAGAAGGTACTCGCTTTACCAACTTTATGGCAGCACAGGCGGTATGTAGTGCGTCGAGAGCCGCTTTACTGACGGGTTGTTATCCGAATCGGGTAGGGATTCCAGGGGCCTTAGGGCCAGAGTCGCTCATAGGTTTGAATCCCAAAGAAGAGACTATTGCCGAATTACTGAAAGCGAAAGGCTATGCCACTGGGATTTTTGGTAAATGGCATTTGGGTAGCAGACCGGAGTTTTTGCCCTTGCAGCAGGGCTTCGATGACTATTATGGCGTGCCTTATTCGCACGATATGTGGCCCCTGCATCCCTGGCAGAAACAGGCGAATTACCCGGCCCTGCACTGGATCCAGAATAATACGCCCGGTAAGGAAATAAAAACGCTGGAAGAAGTAAGTGAACTCACGCCAACCATCACGGAAAAAGCCATTGGGTTTATCAAGAAAAACAAGAATAAACCCTTCTTCCTGTATGTGCCTCATCCCTTACCTCACGTGCCGTTGGCCGCTTCCAAACGATTCAGAGGCAAAAGTGAAAAAGGTATTTTTGGCGATGTGTTAATGGAACTGGATTGGTCAGTAGGGGAGATACTGGGGGAGCTAAAAAGGCAGGGGCTGGATAAGAATACCCTGGTCATTTTCACGAGTGATAACGGCCCCTGGTTAAATTACGGCGATCACGCGGGTTCGTCGGGAGGATTTAGAGAGGGGAAGGGTACTTCTTTTGAAGGCGGTCAACGCGAGCCGACCATTATGCGTTGGCCGGGCGTTATTCCTGCGGGTCGCGTTTCAAATCAATTGCTTTCGACCATTGATATTTTACCCACACTGGTGAAATTGACCGGAGCCCGACTTCCTGCGGAAAAAATTGATGGCATTGAATTCGTTGACTTATTAAAGGGGGATGATGCCCAAAACCCACGCCAAGAATTTCTCTATTATTACCGGAAAAACAGTTTAGAGGCTGTTCGCAAGGGTAACTGGAAGTTAATCTTCGCCCATCCTGGTCGGAGTTATGAAGCTTTCTTACCCGGTAAGGACGGTCAACCGGGACCCACTTCTGAAACTCATGAATTCCCTAAAGCTCTCTATAACCTCAGTCGCGATCCTGGCGAGCGATACAATGTGCTGGAACAAAACCCGGATATAGTGGCAGAACTAGAGAAAATCGCGGAGAAAGCCAGAGAAGATTTAGGGGACGATTTACAGAAAAAAGAAGGAAAAAACAGACGAGCACCCGGCGTAGTGGAACGGAAATAAATGGTTTCTTATCAACTTGAACCTAGAAGAGAAAGCTTGGTTTAAAAATGAAGTGGGAAGCCGCTTTACTTAAAATTAAAGCGATAGTTCATATAGAGCTCGTTCAAATACATGAATTATATACTAACCCGTTGTGGGGATTAAATTGTACTTCTGGAGTTGTTCGGTAAGTATGATATGCGTTCCTGTGGACTTAGGTGAATAGTAGGGAGGCGGGTTAAAACTCAATGGTGTGTAAATGAACACTGCTCTAAATGTTCTTTAGAGCAGTGTCGAGCGAGGACTATATTACTTACTCATTTTTTAATTTAATCGGATAATTCAATACCCAGCGATACAAAGGATAAATTGTTAACGCAATAATTAATAATAATGTCAACCTTTGACCTATTTGCTCTTGTCCGAAAAAACTTACTACGGTAGATTGAGGCAAAAAAATCATATCTATTACTACTAAAAGCCCTACATACACTAAAAAGCTCTTGAGTTTGTCTTGCCAAAGTGGATAGTGATCTAAAACACGACAAAAGGCAAATGGATGAATAGGACATAAGACCAAAGTTCATATGCTAGCAATAGAATCCATATTAATTAAAGCCATAGCTATGGGGATGGTCGCCTACATCGTATACGGGTAAGGGTTTATTGATAGACCATATTCGTTTGATTATATACCAGCCATAATTTACGTATAAACTGGCTACTAAAGGATAGATGATTACAGCATACCTAACAACAGTAGATTGCGTCCTGCTTTAGTGATTGGTTGCTTTTTAATAATCATTGGATAGCGTGCTGAATATGGCTAGTTAACTGTATACTTAAATTAGGGGTATAGAAGATGCATTACGCTGAATCAACCTTACAGATTTATGGATAATTTAAGTGGATTCTGCAATTTTGTTATTTTTCTTTTGGTTTAGGTTGATTGTAATATCTGATCGCTTGACTGACTAATAATGTTTTATAATTTTGTTTATGTTAAATAAAAAAACATCTTCAACCCTATTCCACTTTATAAATACCCACTGAAAGCTAGAATTAAGACTTCGTTTTTCGTAGAAAGAGAATAATTAATAGAATACATTCGATCCCATACACAAAAAGCAGGGCCCGAATGTAAGGCATATTGTCTGGGTTGGAATAATAATATAAGCCCACCGTTACCATAAAACAGGCGAAGACCGTGAGCGGAGCTTTCCAGCTAGGACGGTTGGGCGATTGAAGTATGTTAATCGCGTAAACGAAGAGTAAAGACTGTACTAGAATGAAAATAAAAAGGCTTATGACGGAGCCTAACTGGTATAAAAAATTCATGTAGGGAAGTCTTGCTACTTTAGGTAAAGTTAATAAAACAACCTATTGTTTCAGGGTTTCGGTTCCGTCAGGGGCATCATCTTTCAGTGCTACGCCAGTCAATTGCAGACGAAAAGCCTGTTGAGTCAGGTACATAAGCTTGTCTACGGCAAGGTTAATACCTAATCCCTGCGGACGAATGTTGGAGATACAATTGCGGCGTTCGTCGGTCAAACCGGGCTCTGGTGCGTACGTTACATACGCTCCCATGCTGTCTGAGGAACTCAAGCCGGGCCGTTCTCCAATCAGTTGGACGACCATTTTGACCTGAAGTAAAGTGCCAATTTCGTCAGAAATAGCTACGCGAGCCTGTTGGACTAAAACCAATGGACTGAAGGTGAAACCCTGGGCCAAGGCTTGTGCCCGAAAAGCCCTAGTCAAAGGCCAGGCGTGGGTATTTACCGCTGAGGCCGATAGTCCGTCAGCAATGACGATGGCAATATCGGCTGGTTGTAAATTAGTTGCTGCTAAATTTTCCCGGGATTCTTCCTGTAGCTGACGTCCTAAATCGGGTCTTTGCAGGTATTCGTCGCGGTGAGCGGCTTTGCTTTTCAGGAGAAAGAACGGTAAGTCATATTCCGTAAATTTTTCCATGAAAAAATGGGTATCCAGGGAAGAATACACCGCGTCTTTGGCATGAGCATGAGCAAGTTTGAAGGCCAGCGATTCCCGCAGAGGAATGGAAACACCCGTACGACCCAGGGCGATGCGGGCCTGCGTGAATGTTTTCAGACTTTCCCATCCGTCGGGCGAAACCGGACTTTTTTGTAGTTCATTCATGACTCAAAAAATTGTCGATATAACGTTTGTGAAGCTCCCGATTCAAGCCTTTTCTGATCCGCTCCCATGATTCCCTGCTGCAACAGCCAGGCCTCAAATTCGGGTGCGGGACGAAGTCCTAATGCCCGCCGTAAGTATAAGGCATCGTGAAAGGAAGTAGACTGGTAATTCAGCATAATGTCGTCGGCTCCGGGAACGCCCATAATGAAATTGATGCCTGCTACTCCCAAGAGCGTTAACAGCGTATCCATATCATCCTGATCGGCCTGGGCATGGTTGGTGTAACAGATGTCCATACCCATCGGCAGACCCAGTAATTTCCCGCAGAAGTGATCTTCCAGTCCTGCCCGGATGATTTGCTTTCCATCGAAAAGGTATTCCGGCCCAATGAAACCAACGACGGAGTTGATCATAAATGGCTTAAAATGACGAGCAACGGCATATGCTCGTACTTCGCAAGTTTGCTGATCGACGCCGTGATGAGCGTTGGATGACAAGGCACTCCCCTGCCCCGTTTCAAAATACATGACATTCGAGCCAACCGTTCCCCGATTCAGGGCTAAACCGGCCTCGTAAGCTTCCTGTAATAAAGCGAGGGTAATCCCAAAACTGGTATTGGCCTGTTGAGTTCCGGCAATCGATTGGAAAATCAGATCCACTGGAACCTGTTGTTCCATAAGCGGGATCGTAGTAGTGATATGACTCAACACGCAGCTTTGTGTGGGCATATCAAAGCGTTGCCGAACGTCGTCGAGCATACGCAATAATCGGGTAACGGCAGCGGGACTATCAGTGGCTGGGTTAATACCAATCACGGCATCACCACTGCCGTATAATAAACCGTCGATAATACTGGCGGCAATTCCTTTGGCATCGTCTGTCGGGTGATTCGGCTGGAGACGAACGGACAAGCGACCTTTCAAACCCAGCGTATTACGAAAGCGGGTAACGACTTCGCATTTTTGAGCAACCAGAATTAAATCCTGATTTCGCATCAGCTTTGACACCGCTGCGACGATTTCGGGGGTTAACCCAGAGCTAATCGTTTGTAAAAGCTCTGGCGTGGCGTCGTCACTTAATAACCAGTCCCGCAAATCTCCGACGGTAAAATGACTCATGGCCGCAAAGGTGTGTGTATCGTGCGTGTCGATGATGAGTCGGGTTACTTCGTCGTTTTCGTAAGGAATAACCGTTTCAGATAAAAAGACTGGTAACGGAACGTCCGCCAGAGCCATTTGAGCCGCAATTCGTTCTTCATACGTCTGAGCCCCAATGCCCGCCAATCCGTCTCCCGACCGAAGCGGACTAGCTTTAGCCAGTAACTCCTTCAGGTCGGCAAAGCGATAGGTAAATCCCCGAATGGTACATTGATAACTCATAAGGAGGATTGAGTCGGTTTTTTCTGGAAACGATAGATTAGTAAAATCAGAAGTAATCCGCCGAAAAAGAGCAGGGTTAACAGGCTGTAGAAATACACCATTGCTAGTAAAGCCAGTAACGCAAGGGCAAAAGCGATAGCCGGGAAATACGGATAGAAGGGGGCTTTAAAGGGCCGATTCATACCGGGTTCGGTTTTCCGCAGACGAAACAGCGTTAACATGCTTACGACGTAAACCACCACCGCTCCAATCGTGGAAAGAATAACTAACTTACTGGTGTCCAGCAATAAAAGTGCCAGGATGCCTAATCCCGCCCCGACCAACAAAGCCACGTAAGGTACCTGTCGTTTCGAACTGACTTTCGCTAAAGACGCCGGTAAATATCCCTGTCGGGCCAGTGCGAACATCTGCCGGGAGTAGCTGATAATAATGCCGTGAAAAGAAGCGATGAGTCCGAATAGGCCTACGCTGGCAAACAGCTTGGTTAAGGGATTATTCTGTCCGAGTATCAAACCGATGGATTCGGGTAAGGGGTAATCAATGGTGGAAAGTTGCTCCCAGGAAGTAATACCGCCCACAGTAATCATTACGGCCAGAGCGAGTAAGGCCAGCGTTAACAGAGCAGAAATATATCCTTTGGCCAGAGCCCATTTTTCGTCTTTAACCTCTTCCGCCACCATCGCAATTCCTTCCAGACAAACGAATAACCAGATGGCAAAAGGTAAGGCGGCAAACACACCCGCCCAACCAAAGGGGAAGGGATTATGCAGGAAGTTACTCATCTGAAAATGAGGGGCCGCCACACCAATGAATAGCAGCAGTTCGGCAATGGCCAGAACCGTCATGATGAGCGAAAACCAGGCTGCTTCCTGAATGCCCAGCAGATTAATTAGCGTGAAAATGATATAGCCCGTGATGGCCGCCGGAATGACGTCAATGCTGGGATAAAGAAAGTGCATGTAACTGCCCAGAGCCAGGGCAATGGCTGGGGTAGCAAAGAGAAATTCGATGAGTGTGGCGTAACCAGCAATGATGGCTCCCCAGCTCCCAAAGGCTTTCAGGGCGTAGGCAAATGGGCCACCCGCATTGGGGATGGCGGTAGTTAATTCCGTAAAACTGAAAATGAAGGTAAAGTAAAGGACGGTGATAATCAGCGTGGCGATTAACAGACCTAGGGTTCCGGCCACTCCCCAGCCCAGATTCCAGCCGAAGTATTCGCCCGAGATGACCAGCCCAACGCCAATGGCCCACACGTGAACGGGACTTAATGCTTTCTTTAATTCTGACATAGTTTCAAATGGTTAAGGGAAGGTATAAAATAAAGGAGAAGTATTTATCTATCTTGCCTAATAAAACTTAGGTAAAATTAATAAATACTTCTCCTTTGTTTTAGGGATAAAGTAATAAACTTAACTCATAGCCGGATCACTGAAGCTGGATTTCCCGGTTTCGATATGACCTGCGTAGCGGTAAGAAACACCCTGAATTGCTACGCTGAAGTCATACCAGTGATGGCTTTTCTGCTGATTCAAGGTTAGTTTCTGGGGCTTGTTACTGAGCTTTTTAGTCTGCGAGGCCTGCCCGTAGGAGTGGTCGGTAATGGTTGCGATCTGACCGTCTTTTCCTGAGAATGTTACGAGTAGATTACCCGTAAATTCTTTCTTCGCTGACTGCTCATATGCACAGTGGACCTGGAGATTCGCAACCCCAGCCGCACCTTTAAATTCTCGATAAAAACCGTTCGGTCCATAGACCCGGAAGTAATAATTTCCAGAAATCGGCCAGTGATCGGTTAACGCATCACCCGCCGCAACGGTATAATGACGGATGTTGAAATCGTTTTCGAGGATTTCGTAAACCGTGAAAGGAGAACCCGCTGGGCCCAGGGATTTCAGCGTTAATACAAAATCATTGCCATTTACTTGGGCATCCGCATAGAGTTCGTAAGGTAGGGCATTGGCCGGACGTGTGCCCTTTTCCTGACGCGGGTAATAAACGGAAGACTTCGGATCTTTCAGCAGTTGCTGAATTTCAGTCTCTGAAAACGCGTGAAAATTGGAAGGTAATCCTTTGAACTGAGCCGAGTGAATTTGCTCAATAAATGCGTTTTTATTGACCGGTTGTGGTAAATCCATTTTCTCTCCGTGAAAAGGACGGAAAACCGAAGTTAAGTCGCCGCAAATCGTCCTTCGCCAATCGCTGATGTTTGTTTCCCGAATGGACTTACCTTTTTTATGACTCAAAAAGTTTTCCAGGAATTGAAGAACGGAGGTATGGTCAAATACCTCGGAACATACAAACCCACCCCGACTCCAGGGCGAAGCAATGACAAGCGGAACGCGGTAGCCCAGACCAATGGGGCCGGAACGGGGATTTTTTTCCTTTGCCTCCTGTTCTAGACTAACAAATTCCAGGGTTGTGTCAATCCCTTTACTGGTCTTACCCGTTTCTGGACGAGTCGGATGAGCCGGAACAAAAGGCGGCAAGTGATCGAAATACCCGTCATTTTCGTCGTAAGCCAGGATGAAAATGGTCTTCTTCCAGACGTCAGGATTTTTCGTTAGAATATCCATTGCTTCTGAAATATACCACGCCCCATACCAGGGAGCCGTCGGGTGATCGGAGAAGTTTTCGGGAGCCACCAGCCATGAAACCGTGGGTAAGGTCTTGTTCTCTACATCCGAACGGAACTGGTGCAAAATATCGCCTTTCGGCAGCATCGTTTCGCGTTGAGTGCCTTTGTCGTCGTAGGTAAGCTTGGTTACTTTACGGTAGTCAGGATCGTTTACGTTGGTGGTAAAGGCTTTCCAGTGAAGATTTTTTTCTCGTTCTGAAAGCTTGTCAAAGGCTTCAGGCGTCCACTTGGCATGATCCTGTTTGGCGATCTTGAGCCATTCGTTCAGGCGGGTTAACTCCTGTTTGGTTCTTTTGTGAGCTTCAGAACCAGCCGTTTCCTGCTGAAGTTTTTTCTCTAAATCCGTTATTTTTTGCGGAGCTTCCTCAATAAATTTTGTGAGATACGCATGATAAGCCGGGTGAAAACGTACCTGAAACTGACTGAACCATTCAATGGGGTTATCGGTGAAGTTTGCTAACCAGCTTTCGGCTTCACCTTCCAGGCCGCTTGGTAGGCTGATTTCATTCTGATAAATCTTCCAGGAAATCTGTTCATCCTCTAATCGCTCAGGGAAGGTTTTCCAACTGGCTTCTTTTCCATAATCGACGTTACTATTCCAGACGTTAGCCCGGCTTTCGGGATGACGTGGATCGCGGATGGTTCCGGTCCACAGGAATAAACGGTTGGGCGTAGTACCCGTTTGGGACGAACAAAAATTATGGTCACAAACGGTAAAGGCATCCGCCAGGGCGTAATAGAAGGGCAAATCCTCACGCGTGTAATACCCCAGTGTGAGGGGCATAGAAGCAAAAGCTTGATTACCTGATTTTTTAGCCTGAAGCCATTTATTGTATTTCCCGCCGTTAAAAGCCTCTACCTGATCGCCCCAGGAGTGCGGCAGGGAGTTCATCCAGGTGGCTTTGGTGTCCTTCAGATTCAAACGGAAAGGAGCATACGTTTCACCTTTGTCATTGGTTTGCAGCCAGACGGGACGTTTATTGGGTAAATCAATGGCTCGAGGATCATTGAAACCGCGAACGCCCCGCAGGCTTCCCAGGGCATGATCGAACGAACGATTTTCCTGCATTAAAATGACGATGTGTTCGGCATCAAGGTAGCTAGTTCCGGCTTCTGGATCAATGGCAAGGGCCTTTTGAATGGAAGCAGGAATAAGCCCGGCGGCAGCTAATAAGGAAGCTTTTTTTAGAAAATCTCGTCTGGAATCCATCATTTGAAACGACTGACTAAGTTAAAAGCTCTTACCAGGTTGGTAATCTAAAGAATTGGTAAGAAATTCGTAATATAAATTAGGTAATTAGGAGTTTTGCATATAATCAATGTAGTTAGCTGGCCTATTCATCCTTATATAAAATAAATAGATTAGATGATTCAAATACCCGTTTTTGTTGTAGTTGATAATAACACGGATTACCAGAGTATTTTAAAAATGGCTTTTCATAGAAGCCAGACCGACGGACAGTTACACTTTAGTGAAGACGCCAACCAGTTATTTGACTTACTTGAAAATCTTGATTCAAAGCCCGATCTCTTTATCCTGGATTATGAATTGTCCTCATCCAATGGCATAGAGGTAGCTAAACGCATTATAAAATCAGAAAAATGGAAAACGGTTCCAATTATTATCTTTTCTTTTCTGGATAGTGCAAAAGTGAAAAAACAAGCTCTTGAACTCGGCATCAAAGCCTTTATTGCCAAGCCAGAAAGTTACAATGGTACAATTGAATTCTGGAATGCAATCCGTACTTATTTATAAGTGAGGATTGTATTAGGTGCATGCAAAAGTAATAGCTGGTAAGAAAAGAAGGGTGTTAATAAATGAGATAGTTGTTATGGTAAATACTTACAATAATGTAAAAAGCCAGTAACATACAAGTAATATATGGTAGAGAATTTTGCAGCTTAACAGCAATTGATCACATGCAACGAGCTTTATCTGCAACGATTCTTTTAGGGGCTGCTTTATGGGCGTGTACGGATCACACCGACCCTGATAATAGCGGCGTAGTACTTCAAAATCATTCGGTAACCCCAGTGTTACTGAAGAAAAAAACGGGCTTCGAGAACCTGGAACTTTTCTCGCTCATTGGGTCTGACGACGTGCTTCCTCAGTCACCCGGTTTCGTTTTCGGAGGTTCTGCGGATGGCTCAGGTTTATTGAAAAACGCAGATGGCACCTTCTCGATGCTCATCAACCACGAGGATAACTTCTCCGTTTCACGGATTACCCTGGATAAAACCTTCAAACCCGTGAAAGGAGAATACATCCTTAATTCGGATGGAGGCCAGTATCGTTTGTGTTCGGCTACGATGGCAACGCCAAAGGAACACGGCTTTGGTCCCGTTTATCTGACTTGTGGTGAATCCAGCGAGGAGTCTCAGATTCATGCCCTGGATCCCTACTCTATGCCCGGAGCGGCCAGCACCTCCCGCACGAAATCTTCGTTGGGTCGTCAGAATGCAGAACAGGCCTTGCCCTTACCTAAAACGGCCTATACGGGTAAAACGGTTATCATTGTAGGGGATGACGACAGCGGAACCAATGGCGGTCAGGTGTTTATGTACATGGCGGATCAGGTGGGTGATCTGGATAATGGGTCGTATTACACGATGCGTCGCAAGGACTTGAACCAGCGGGAAATGGACATGAAAGAAGGGCAGAAATACGCCGTTGAATTTGTTAAAATTGAAGATCAGAAAACGCTGACGGGCCACCAGATGAACCAGAAGGTTGATACTGAACTGAAATCCATCAAATTTGGTCGGGTTGAAGACGTGGATTACCGCAAAGATGGCATCGGTCGCGAGCTGTATTTCAATGTAACCGGACAAAATAATACGGGAGTTAATGCTGATTATTCCCGTACCAAATACGGACGTACCTACCGTCTGGTATTGGATGCTAACAACCCGTTAAATGGGCAACTGGAAGTGATTCTGGACGGTGATGACCGCAGTGGTAAAGCTAAAACGTTCCAGGATGTGGATAACATTTGCGTGACGAAAAACTACGTTTACGTGCAGGAAGATCCCAACGGTTACGGAGATGAAAAGCACGACAGCTACATTTATCAGTATAACATTGCTACGGGTGAACTGAAAGTAGTGCTGGAGATAGATCACCACCGTACGGCGGCTGATAAAGAAAAGTATAACCAGAACGAGTCAGCCACGCAATACGTGGAGTCACGCCTGGGTAGCTGGGAATACGGCTCAATGGTAGACATTTCGGAAGCCACCGGACAGGATGCTACCTTTATGTTGATGGTTCAGCCTCACAGTTGGCGTTCGTCCAAATACGCAGGCGTGGATGGCGGAAGCATTCGTAAAAACGAAAATCAGGCGAGTCAGGTAGTAATTATCCGTGGCTTACCTCGCTAGTTATCAATAAAGTAACACCTAATTCCTGCCGGGTAACTGGCAGGAATTTCTGCTTTTTATTCATGAAAAAAAGCTTGATTTTTTGTTTGAGTTTAGGAATTCTGGCGGGGGTAATCTGGTGGGGATGCCAGCCTGGGCGGAGTCGTGCGGCACTCGTTCAGGAACAATTTCGAAAAGATATTATTCAACTGGATTCATCGGTTAGTTTATTACTAAAAAGCGTTGAAAACAAAGCAAAGCCCGCTGAGATTCAGAGCCACTTCTGCCAAGCCCGCCTCGCCTACAAACGGGTGGAGTGGCTGACGGATTATTATTTTCCGGAAACGGCAAAAAACCTGAACGGCCCGCCACTGGACGAATTTGAAGAGGCTGATCAAGTGGTCATTCCGCCCGAGGGTTTCCAGGTCATTGAAGAATACCTGTTTCCGCACGTAGACACCACCCAGAATGCTGCTTTATTGCAACATCTGAAGGTATTAAAGGCGAATCTGACCCGCCTGACCTTTATGGATGGTTCGAACCAGCTAACCGATCAGCATATTTTCGATGCGGCCCGGCTGGAGCTTTTCCGCATTTTTACACTCGGCATTTCCGGCTTTGATTCTCCCGCCGCTTTGCATTCTTTACCCGAAGCCAGAGCAGCTCTTAGGGCTATAGAAGATAACATTAACGTATATAGAGAAGAGTTACAGGAAGAAGACCCGGTTTTGGCTCAACAATTACAGCGGCAATTTGAATTATGCCATCAGCCTTTACAGGGGTCGTTTGAAGCGTTCAATCGTCTGGACTACCTGACTGAACACCTGAATCCCTTGAGTAAAAAGTTATATGAAGCCCAGTTAGCCCTTCATATAGAACCCTTTGGAGAATCGAGAGCCTTGTCGGCTTCGGCTATGACGATGCATGATTCGGCTGCTTTTAACCCCGAACATTACCTATCCGTTGCCAGCCAGGGAACCACTCCGCAAAAAGTGGAACTGGGTAAACGTCTGTTTTATGATCCGATTCTTTCCGGTAATCATCAACGCAGTTGTGCTTCGTGTCACCAGCCGGACAAGGCCTTTACCGATGGTATAACGCGGAGTGCTTCATTGTCGGGCGGGACGATTCAACGCAATACGCCGAGTTTATTAAATGCTGCCTTGCAAGCTCGTCTTTTTAGCGACTCACGCGTGGTTTATCTGGAAGATCAGGCTCAGGATGTGATTGCCAATATTGACGAAATGCATGGCTCTTTAGAGAAGGCCGTGGATGAGCTTCAGCATCATGCAGCCTATAAGAAAGCTTTTCAAAAGGCTTATCCGACAGAAGCCATTAGTCCTCAAACGATTCGTAACGCCATTGCCGCTTACGAGCGAACGCTGCTGTCCCTGAATAGTCGCTTTGATCAGTACGTTCGGGGTAACTATAAAGCCCTGAATGCCAGTGAGAAAAGAGGGTTTAATCTCTTTGCGGGGAAGGCCAAATGTGCGACCTGCCATTTTCTGCCTCTGATGAATGGAACGGTACCGCCTTTCTATGAAAAAGCAGAAAGTGAAGTGTTGGGCGTACCGGCACAGGCTGGTTGGAAAAACCTTAGCCTGGATTCGGACTTGGGAAAATACAACTTAACCAAAGCAGATCTGCATCGACATGCCTTCAAAACACCTACCGTGCGGAACGTCGAGTTAACAGCCCCTTACATGCACAATGGTGTTTATAAAACCCTCGAAGAAGTCGTCGAGTTTTATGATCGCGGTGGTGGGCAGGGATTAGGCTTGATAGTACCCAATCAAACCCTAGCCGCTGATCCGCTTCACTTAACAATCGAAGAAAAAGCAGATCTGGTTAACTTTATGAAAGCATTAACAGATGTATCTGCTATTCAGTAATTTATAGGAGTGGTAACTTAATCAGAAGAGCGTATGAATGGCTAATGTTCATACGCTCTTCTGATTTATCTGGCCGACTTAGATATTTTAAGAACCTATTTTCTGGTTTTTAATTGGCTAGTTACTGGTTTTGCCGAATTGGATCCTTCATAATAAGCTAGTTGAGTAGTTGATTTAACTTATCTAAGGTTGTATAACATTTTACAAACGCACGTTTATAAAATGTTATACAACCCTTCATGAAGAGTTTATTATACTCAGAAATGGATAAAAATATATAATAGTTGTTGAAAAGGCTTGAAAAGTTACTTCGCGAGAATGGCGTAGATGAAAAAAATAAGACAGAGACCGGCTCTGTCTTATTCTTACGAAAATGAGATTAGTTGCAACTATCCCCTATAAAATCATTACTTTTTTCGTATAAACACCCGAATGGTCCTGGATGCGAAGCAAATACGTTCCAGTCTGTAATCGATGGGAAGGAGTTACTTGAAGAGTTCTACTTTCGATCTGATGGGTGGAAACGGAAATTTCAATGCCTTGGGTACTTATCATTTTTACTTGAGTATCAGCATCCTGCACGCGAATGGCGAAGCTTTCGCCGTGATTAGGGTTGGGGTATACCGCGTGTAAACGATTTTCAGGAGAATCGATAATTATTGAAACCATCCGCAGGTTATGAATGGTGCCGTCAGTATCCATTTGTTTCAGCCGATAATAGTTTACGCCAAAACTGGGGTTAGTATCCAGGAATGAGTAATTTTTCGTTGCTGTAGACTTCCCTTGGGCAGCTACAGTCTTGATGGTTTCAAAAGACTTACCGTCCTGACTTCGTTCAATGGCAAAATAGGAGCTGTTCGATTCCTGGGCTGTAGACCAGGTTAATTTCGTTTGCTGCTGATCCGTAGCCTGAGCTTTGAAAGTAGCTAACTCTACTGGAAGGCTTTTATTATTCGTCTGACATCCGCTTACGTCCGCACTAAATACCTGATAGTGATTTTCTCCACCCGATTGATTATAACTCAAGGCCACTACCTGACCGTCGATGTTACTTGAAATGGTTTTTTCGAAATCAGCGTTTGGAGCGAGAATCGTACCCCTGATTGTATTATTGCGAGATTTCAACGTAAGTGTTGTGGTATTGGGGAAATTAAATAAAATGTATTGCCCCTGCTGATCTCCAATGCCGGAAATATCAATGGAATTCCAGTTAATGGTTGTTCCTTCGGTAATGTTAATAACAAAAGGAGTAGTACTATTAGGCTGAATATTATCTTTAAAAACCAGCGTACTAATCTTATTTAGTTGTTCGCCAGTTAAATCTAGAAAATTGACTTTATCCCGCGTTAATTTTACTTCTACACGTCCTGAACTAGGGATTTCATTAGCAGTAATTTTTCCCTTATTCGCATTTGATGCTTTGTCTGTATCATACAGATCTACAGAGGATTGACAGTTGGCAATCAGGGTAGAGTTATCCTGAAGCTGACTAAAAATGGATTCCATATCCAGCTTTTCACTCTTCTGGATCTGAACACTTTCAACGGGTTGAGTGGTAGATAATTCAATGCGTGGATTCTGGTTACGAATGGTATTAATATCCGTTACCAATGTTTTTTTAACGATTCTGGTAGTCTCTGTTCCCTGATTACCATTGTTTACGGTAGAGGTGCTTAAGTCACCAATTTTAACGTAACGACTGTTGTCCACTTTTACAGTATTTCCAGCGTTATAGTCTACTTTACCACCCACGTACAAGCCTATAAGTTTTCCTTCCACACCCGTGTAAGTACCTACGGAATGAATATTTACCTGATAGTTACCCTTTATAGTAAGGTTTCCACCAACGGCCATTGGCCCATCGGTTTCATTACTACTAATGGTCAAATTATTCTTAACCATGACATTAAATCCTTTTGCGGGTGTAAGCGGATTTTGAGCCATTAAAGCAATACCTGATAAAAGAAATCCAATGGAGAAGGTAATAGTTTTTTTCATGTTGATTAGTTGACGGATGATCCTGGTTGTTAGATATAAGCATAAGAGACCCAGGCTCTGTTGATTGGTCAGAGCTGAAAATAGATCAATACGCGACTTACCAGAACTTTATAAAAGTCTGGGTTAGATAGCATTATATGCTTGCGTTACATGATTGACGTATTGACGATTATGTATATACGTACACAAAAATCAATTAAATAAATTCTACTTCCGGGTTGGATTTTCAAATGAACAGCAAACGGGATGAGTAACGATCAGTAGTTATGAGTAGTGGCGGTTGCCTGGCGGAGCTATGATTTACTCATAAAGACTCATAAAAGAAGATTCTGAGCGGGAATCAACGCAGAATACAAGTCTTCTGATCTTAGTTATTGGCGGATACTATAATCTCATCGTTCTTAACCACTAGAAACATATGGCAGTATGCCGCTTTTAAGAACTCCCCAAAATTAGGTACATATTGGTATTGTAGCAAATTAAATTTTGTCACTTTATGAAAATTAGACTAGTGATGTAATGATCAAAGGTCTGTTTGCTATAGGTATGTATCGGGATTGATATATTAAGTTAATAAACTCATTCATGCGTTGTATCCTTGAGTTTATTAGAAATTTTATTTTATAATACACTCATTATCAATGATTAAATAAATCAAAGTTACAATAACTTACTAACTAGTTAAGCTATTCGAGTCAGCTATTGATGTTAAGGCAATAAATATGTAGCAAATTTCATAAGCTATTTTTAACAGTTTATGATGAAATTCTACCAATGAGTAGTAATAGATTCAATAGTGTATCATTAGAATTATATCTCTACTTTAATAAAAATGAAAAAGAGAACTAACTCAGGCCAGCTAGTTCTCTTTTTCTTCTATTAATTATAAGTCAATAGACGATCGGCTATGGATTTCTTGCCCGCCTGAACGCTGCAACTCCTGAGCAATAACTTCATATTCAGCATCGCTTCTAGGCGTAACTCCTAACACAATTCCTCCTTCCTTCAGACTGTTTTCATAATACTCCGCTCGCTCCTGGGGAATTCCAGATCCTACCAGAGCACCAATAATGCCACCAGTCAGTCCACCGGCTCCTGCTCCGGTCAAGGCCGCCAGAAGCGGACCTGCTACCACCAGACCTAAGCCAGGTAATACAACGACTGTCCCCAGAGCTGCTATCGCTCCAACAATGGCTCCGGCAGCTCCGCCGATGGCTGAACCAACGCCAGCTTTTTCAAGAGCTTTGTTACCCAATTCGGACGTATTTTCCTGATCTTTGAAACGTTCACGCGTTTCGTCTGACATTAATACAGAAATGTCTTTGGATGAAAACCCGTGATTGATCAATGCGTTATAAGCATTTTCAGCGTCTTTCGTATTAGCGAACACCCCCGTTACAACAGCATCAGAAGGGTGAGTTGGATTTACTGCATTCATAGTTATGGATGGCTTAGTTGATAATATATGTATGCTTATATAATCATACCAGTGAAGGTTTTGGATGGTAAAGTGGGGCCATTATCGGCCTGGTTGGGGCATTTCTTTTCTAGTAAAATCAATTCCATAGATCAGATTTAACCGAAAGCCCTGATTAATCTCATAAATAGGTCGGTTGCTGGCAGGGTCAAGATCAGCCTGACGCGTGATTTGATGCAGATACCCCAGCTCCAGTTTCAAATCATCGTTAAATTGATAACCGACACCCCCCAGAATTCGATTCTGATTGTAGACATTATCATCTTTGCCCAGATTAATAAAAAGCTCGTCAAAAGCAGTCAGATAAAATTCCCGATCATCGATACTTGAGCCTTGTAAGGGATACTGAATTTCGAGTTGATAGCGAATCCGGTTGGCGTAATCCCAGGTATCAAGATGGTGAACTCCTTTGACGGTAGATTCGCCCATCCAACGCTGTTCTACTCGGATTCGTTGTTCCAGATTGAAACGGGCAAGGGTTTGCGACCATTGAATGTCTTCGTACAAACGGTGTTCCCGATTGGGTACCATTTGCCCGGCTATGGGATGCTCGCCATAAGGATAAGTAGTCAGATTGGTATAACCACCGGATACTTTTACTAGCTCATGCAATGAATAAACAGCTCCTATGCGAGCCAGCGATTGCTGCCAGGAACGAATAAATTGCGTTCGCCGCCATTGGTATTCGGTATGAATAGCCCATTTTTTGCTTACTTGATGATTGCCATTATAAGTAAACCAACCGATCGAGTTACGATCAACGATACGTTCGGATTGAGCCCGGGTAATGAAGGGTATTGAAAAAAGAAGAAGTAGAGATAAGATAGATTTCATGTTAGTAGAAGTGAGTATAGATAGATAAAAAACGTTTGCCACATTAGCACTGATTTTTTAATAAATTATAAAAACGTTACTTAAACGTTATAATTTCTATAAAAGTAAATTAATACAAACTAATGCGTAGTCCCCACTTATAAGCTGTCTAACACTACAATTTCAAAACCTACTACGAATGGAAATGATTACGGCTCCCTACCACTACTTGACTCTGGTGATTATTTACTGATTTACATCCTACCGGCCAGAGGCCTACAGCCAAGCAGTCACTCGGCTAGAGCCGAGCGACTGCGAGAGATGTGTTATTTGAGAAAGCATTTTCTAGTGATGATCCACTGGTTTACATCCTCTCGGCCAGAGGCCTATAGCCAAGTAGTCGCTCGGCTCTCACCGAGCGACTGCGAGAGTGGGGAGCCACTCTATGACCCCATAACTTCGCAATCCTTCGCTTCGCTCTGGATGACAGCGGTAAGAAGATGGTAACAGTAGTAATCCGCGACTGTGTCGCGGACGCCCGAGAAATGCGTATGTGACGCTAAATGTTACTGATGCAGACGAGCAATGGTCATGAGTAGATATAAGATAATCCCACAGCTCATATCGAATACTTTAATCAGCTCTAGCAACGGAGTATCAGAGCTTGCTTATGTAGAATTTCCGTATGCTTGATGGAGGTTAACTATTCAATCGGGACGATACTCCCCTCTCCTTCCAGGCCACAAGTAAAAGGCTTCCCGTGTTCGGACGTGAAAACGCCATCTTCTCCCAGATCTTCTTTCCGTCTTACTGAGAAATTAATGTTATAAAACTTCTTGTAAGTCCCCCCAATTGATCCATAGGAATAATGCGGTGCGTTCAGAAACAAGAAAACCTGGAAGTCAAAAACTTCCGGGTTACGAATGAAATTCTCTAAATCTATTTAGGTAAGGCTTCTAAAACGGTCTTCACCAGGCCATCTATTGCCTTTGTTTCAATCCAGCGAACTACCATGACCAGTTCGTGATCAGGATCTACATAAATTATATTTGTTCCGTTACCCACGTGAGTAAAAGCCGTTTCGGGAGCACTGGCTAAATACTTCTTATCCGTATTCAAAAACCAGTTCATGTATCCATACGTTGGCTGAGCAAGAGTTGGCGTGCGTGCCTGACTTACCCATTTTTCGGACAATAGTTGCTTGCCATTCCAATTACCTTTGTGCATGGTTAACAAACCAAAACGGCCCATGTCATACGCATTAATAAACATGCCCCCACCCCAGTGGCCGCCACCACTTACCGACTGAACGGGCTGCCCGTCGAGCACAATCCAGGCATTGCGGTAGCCCGTCCATCGCCAGGTATTAGAAGCTCCAATGGGGTCCATAATGTGCGTTTTCAGCACTTCGGGCAAAGGCTTCCGCCAAACACTGGTCGTGGCCAGAGCCAAGGCGTTTACCCGCACATCATTGTACTCATACGTGCTACCTGGTTTATTTCGGGGGCGTGTTCGCCACTCTGATGCATTCGCACTGGGACGGTCAGCCCATTCTGGTTTTCCCCACAACGTGCCTTCCCAATCGCTCGTTTGCCGCAGCAGATGATCCCAGGTAATGGTGCGGTTATGAGGTGTAGCGAAAGGTTGCAGTAATTCAGGCTCGCCCAATTGATCAGCCGCACGCATGAGTGGTTGTGCGAACACTTCGATGGGCGGCACATACGGAGCCACGGTATCGTTCACATTCCGAATCAATCCCTGATCTACGGCCAGTCCAACGACAGTAGACAAAAAGCTTTTTGTCACACTGTGCGTCATGTCGCATCGCATGGGTTCACCCCAACTAGCTACGACATACCCTTTGTAGATGATTAACCCCGTAGGTTCCCCACGTTCGGCAAAAGGGCCAATAGCAAAGCCGTAAGGTTCTTTCCCGAAACTCTGGTAGTGCGACATTTCCATGCTTCGGGGGTTTTTACTTTCATTACCCTTCGCATAGTTGATTGCTGATGCAATTTGAGTGGCATTCAAACCCAGGTCCTGCGGGCTTTTCTGCTCCCAGTTTTGAGCAGTGGGAAAGTACGGAGTTGGAGCGGCAGCCTTCTTTTTTTGAGCTATGCTTGTGGAAACACTCAAGAGAAGAAAAGTAATCGCTGTTGATGATCGACGAATAGACATCATAAGGATGGGCACGAGAAGACAGTTCAGTCAAAATTACTAGATCAACCGTAGCAAATCCATAATTAACTTCAATTTAGAAGAGTTTAACGTTTAGGGAAATCCGTTCAATCACTTCTATTCTTATTTAAGTCTGTGAAATTGCATTAATTAATGCTTGAAATATACGCAACTATCTAATTATCAGTATCTTACCCAGTATCAATTTGAATTATGTGGTGATTGTAGTTTAGGCATTCCTTGCATCATTGAATAATATATCTATTCACTAGAAAAAATATCATTGATTATCAGAGTATTACTTAATAAAATGGTACCTTAGAGCCAGTAGATAATACCTGCTTGTGTATCCTGTTCCTCGTGTTTACAATTCACCGAACGTATGAAACTTATCTTCTTAGTACTTGGCCTACTGGGGTATCCGCTATGGGGTATCTCTCAAACTGCTCAGAGGGATTCTGTGGTGTTTCTTAGAGCGAACACGATTGAATTAACGTCTAATTTTCCTGAAGACGATCTTTATCACATCTCCCAGGTTTACTTGATTGGTCAGGGTTATCAATTAGAGACCAATCCATCTACTCATAAATTAGTGGTGGGAGTTTTAGAAGATGAGGCCTTATCCAAAAAACATAAAGTACGCATACAAATTCGCAAAGATGGCTTGTTTCTTCAATGGGAACACCCTCTCAATCAAAGCATGGGATATGCCGCTATTTCGTACTTACCCAGCTCCCCTTACTGGCCTATTTTTGAAGCTTTGGCCGATGAATTGAAAGGGTATTTAAAGGGCTCTGACAAGTATTACCTAAATTTATAAATCGCCGAAAAAGGTGTTTAAACGATTCAATTAACTTATAATAGGTATGAAAATAAAAAGACCTGCTTGTCGTCACAAGCAGGTCAAATTTTTTACATCTATCAGTCGTCAAAGCCGCCACTAATCTGACTGACTTAGTGATTCAAATATAAACTTCCGATATACGCCCAAACCATCGTCTTCGATGAATGGTACTATTTTTTCGATGAAATGTATAAAATGGCGGTTAAATGGTTTTGTTTAAAATAATCTTATAAACAAAACATTTTTATTAAACGATGGCAATACCTCCTCTTTAAAAACCACTAACTTATGATAATAAAAAGCTTGAAATATAGGCAAACAGTCATTAATTGTTTACTAATCATTCTTGATTCCATTGTATTATTTAGTATCGCTTAAAACCGGAAGCTTAGGAATAGATGTTAGATTTTTAATACACCGGAAACTTCACTAATAATTAATTATTTTCTACCACTTTTATTTAAGTTAGGCTATGGACGTATACCAATGCATGTACGTTTACTGTGAATAAACTATTACCAATAATCAATTATCTTATCTTACTAGCTATTTATTTTAGTTGACATTATTTAGAGATAGATTTGAACCATTTTTTGCCAGGAGTCCGCTTCGTGAGCCCGACCTTCCCAGATATAGAATTCATTGGAAATGTTTTTCTGATCTAAAGCCGCACGTAATTGCAAGCTACTGCTAAGAAACGGATCGGTATTGCCAATCGTTAACACGAAATGCAACTTTTGTAATTCTTCCAGTAAATGCACGTCGTGGAGGTTGGGCAGGAAGTGATTAGGCGTATGGTAATAAATGGTATCGTCGTAATATTCGTCGAACAATCCGCGGAATTCGGATACCGGTGCGGAAAGATCATAACGTCCACTAAAAGCAACGACCTTTCGAAACCGTTGCGGGTGCCGTAAAGCAATATTAACCGCATGAAAAGCCCCAAAACTACAGCCATGAACGATCAGAAATGAATCAGGATTCAGTGTTTCACTGTAGGGAAGGACTTCGTCGAGAATGTAATGCTCATACTGAATGTGCCGCTTGATTCGTTCCGAAGGAGGAATACTCTGACTGTACAGGCTCTCCGCATCAATGGAATCCACGCAAAATAACTGGAGCCACCCCTGGTCAATTTTATCCTGAATAGCCTCAACCAAGCCTAGTCTTTCGTATTCATAAAAACGTCCGCGTCGAGTAGGAAACACCAGAACCCGGGCCCCGGCGTGTCCATAGACTTTCATTTCCATCTGCTTTTGCAGAGCCGTACTAAACCAGGCGTGAGCAGTACCCGACATTCCCATTATGGTAGTTAAAGTTCCGAAGGTCTATACTTTTTAAGTAGTTTTTACGCTTCGGAAGATCAAGAAATCGTTAAAAAATTCCTTTCTGCTTCTTCAGTATTTCTGTCCATAATCGGTAACCTGCCGGACTTAAATGCAGGCCATCCGATTCAAATAACTCCTTTCTTGGACGATTATCCGTTCCCAGCATCGCCGAGTGGGTATCGACATATGTAAAATCAGGCGTCTCGCTTATTTTTTGAGCGATAAGCGAGTTGGTATAACGGATTCGGTCAATCAGGTCCCAGCGGGCCAGACTTGGTTTAATGGAGATGAAGTATAAAGGGATACCGGGAAGCCGATGCTGCATCTTCTCAACCACGGTGCAGAAAAACAGGTATACTTCTTCAGGATTTCGCTGATCTCCGAGGTCATTATCACCCGCATAAAAAACTACTGATTTGGGTTTGCGGGGTAAAAGCAAATCATCAAAAAACCAGGAACACGCAGCTAAGGTCGAGCCGCCGAAACCAATATTAACCGTTGGCGTACCAGGAAAATCCTGAGCTAACGTGGACCATAAACGGATGGAGGAGCTTCCGTAGAATACTGTGCTTTGCAGGGGGGCATTCGCAACTCTTTGCTGAAGTTGCCGTACTTCGTCTTCGTACCAATTCATTCAAAAAACCATTAAAGCAAGCAAATTAACGATCCTGAGTCGAAAGCGGAAGGAATCTTTTGCTTTTACCGCCAGAATCTAAAAGATTATCTGAGTATTGCTAATTACTGCCTGTAGGAAACTATTTTCGCAGGAATACAGCTAGAGTTTCATGCACGATTTTGTTCTGATTCATACCACTATTCCAGCGTTATCCGAAAGTCAGTTGATCCGTTACAGTCTGGATTTTAACCATTCGGATCTGGTGGATATTTTGCCACAAACGCTGAAGGTAAATGAAGGTGTTTTCAATAAGACGTCCCGGGCGAATCCATTTCCCAGCGTACGGGTTAGTCAGACCGAAGATTCGGTGCAGGTTTCGTGTAGCTGTAACCGTTCGGCGGGCGGCCTCTGTGACCATGAAGTACAGGTGTTAATGGCCATTAAAAGTCGTAAGGAGCTACTTATTTTCTTTGACTCAACGCTACGTCAGAACGAAATGCGAAGAGTAGCCGAGGGATACGGACTCGAAAATGAAGAAAATCTGGAGGATTATTTTGAGCTGGAATACACTGCCCGGACATACGTCATTAAACCCCTTATGGCTGAGTTATTTCCAGTAACTCCTCAGTCAACGGATGAATTACGAGCGATTTTATTTCCTGACGAATCTTTTAGTAATGAGACGATTACCCGGCGAATCGTAGTCTTTTCAAAGCCCCGTTTTCAGGATCGGTTCGTCATTACTTTGCATGAAGCCGCGGTTACTAAACAGGGTAAGCTCAAAAATCCCATTTCGGTCATCAACCCGCTGGATGTCATTGAGGCCTCCATGAAGGAAGCCGAACTGAAAGCGTATACCAGTCTGGCGAAATTCCAGAATCCACATCGGCTCAAACGCGAAGCCGCGGACATTGACAGTCTTAAATTTTTGCTGGATTTAAACCTTGAAGTATATTATCACGATCCCCGGATTTCAGAGAACATTAATGCTCCCTCGCTTTTTCCTATTCAGTTGAAAAAATTGCCGCTGGATTTGACCTTATCCGTTCATAAACAGGACGTGATGTATCAGATCAAAGCCACGCTGGATATTAACCATCAATCCTTTTCGTTGGAGCATCTGAGACTTCGTTACGAATATTTTCTGGAGTTTCAGGGCAGTTTATTACTAATTGATCACGTCCAGTATTTACGGATTATCACGGTTTTCAAGCAGAAAAATCATGCCTTAGTAATTCATCAATCCAGGTTTGAAGATTTTCGTAATAATCTGTTAATCAGTCTTGAAAATCGGGTTAAAGTCAAGTATTCCTACCTCAAACCTGCCACTCCCCGGCAACGGGAAGAGAGTGGTTTTGACGAACCGCCTCAGCGACTGATTTACCTGACGGATTCCGATCAATACATTTCCCTAATGCCAGTGCTCAAATACGGCTCGCTCGAAGTGCCGATTCTTTCGCAGCGACAAATTTACGGGCTTGATCCACTCGGCAATCCGTTTACCCTGGAACGCGACGAAGAAGCTGAAATAGCTTTCACCAGTCTCATTCTGTCTCAGCATCCGAACTTCATGCAGCACCCGGAAGAGCCTTACTATCAGCTAACTAAGGGCGATTTTTTAGACGAACTTTGGATACTCGACGCATGGGAATACTGGCAGCAACAAGGGATCACCGTTTTAGGTTTTAATACCCTCAAAAACAATCGGTTAAATCCGAATAAAGCTAAAATTAGCGTACATGTCACCAGCGGTATTAGTTGGTTTGAAACGTCTATTGGTGTTTATTTTGGGAAACAACGGGTAAGCCTGAAGCACTTGCATCAGGCCGTAAAAAACCGAAACCGTTTCGTTAAACTGGATGACGGAACGCAGGGCTTATTACCACAAGAGTGGCTGGAGAAGTTTGCCCGCTATTTTCAGTCTGGAGAAGTAGTAAAAGAAACGCTGCACACACCGAAAGTTCATTACGCTGACATTCGGACGATGTACGAGGAAGAAGTACTAGATTCAGACGTTATGCGGGAAATCTCGCTGTATGAATCGAAATTTGCGAACCTTTCGAGTAGACCCGCTCCAGAAATTCCGGCAAGTCTCAACGCCTCTCTGCGGGATTACCAGAAACAGGGGGTACACTGGCTTCAGATTCTGGATGAACTAGGATTCGGTGGCTGCCTGGCGGATGACATGGGTTTGGGGAAAACGCTTCAAGTGATTACCTTTTTGCTACTTCAGAAAAACCAGAGACCAGACTCGACAAGCCTGATTGTGGTGCCGACATCTTTATTAGCAAACTGGCAAAATGAAGTAGCCCGCTTTGCTCCTTCCTTGGGATTGAAGATTCTGTACGGCCCTGATCGAATTGCCAATACGCAAGATTTTTTAACTTATGATATCATTCTGACCACCTATGGAACGCTGGTATCAGATGTGCATTACCTGAAAAATTTTGCGTTTAATTACCTCATTCTGGATGAATCTCAGGCCATCAAAAACCCGGATTCCCAACGGTACAAAGCGGCCCGATTATTACAGTCGCGGAACAAGCTGGTATTAACCGGCACCCCCATCGAAAACCATACCTTCGATTTATACGGCCAATTGTCTTTTGCCTGTCCGGGCCTTTTAGGGAGTTACACCTATTTCAAGGAACATTACTCCATGCCCATTGATCGCTACCAGGATCGGAAACGGGCCGATGAGCTTCATGAAAAAATCAATCCTTTCGTTCTTCGTCGAACCAAAGCTCAGGTAGCTAGTGAATTACCCGATAAAACGGAGATGGTGATTTTCTGCGAAATGGGTTCCGAGCAACGTCGGGTATATACGGCTTTCGAACAAGAATTCCGGCATTTTCTGCTAACTAAAAAAGAAGGCGATTTACCCCGTCGGAAACTGCGGGTGTTGCAAGGTTTAACAAAACTCCGGCAAATCTGTGACTCGCCGATACTGGTTAATGACGAGGAGTATTACGGGAATCATTCGGCGAAAATTGATACGTTAATTGAACAGATTGAAGAACGGGCTCCTGATCATAAAATCCTGGTTTTCTCGCAGTTTGTCAGCATGCTGGAGTTAATCAGAACCGAACTTGAGCAGAGAGGCATTGGCTACGAATACCTGACGGGGCAAACCCGAAACCGGGCGGAGCGGGTAAATCGTTTTCAGGAAAATGAAGATGTTCGGGTTTTTCTGATCAGTTTGAAAGCAGGTGGAACGGGCCTGAATCTAACGCGGGCCGATTATGTCTATCTGGTAGATCCGTGGTGGAATCCGGCGGTAGAAAATCAGGCCATCGACCGTTGTTACCGCATTGGTCAAAAAAAGAACGTCGTGGCGGTTCGTCTGATTTGCCCTGATACGATTGAAGAAAAAATCCTGCAATTGCAGCAAAACAAAACCTTTCTGGCTCAGGGGTTGATCAAAGCTCAGGATGTAGAAAGCTGGAACACAGATGATTTGCTGAAACTATTTCAATAAGCTTTTATATTCGTTTTAGTTATTTTTCTTCCAAATCTGTACGATATGATATGTCCACTTATAAGCGATCATCACCGCGAATGCAACAACTACCATCCCCAATCCCACAAAGAAATTACTAAAAGCAGTAATTACGCCTGCGGTGCTTAAGGCTATCATTAACATAGTTAATTGATCCTCAAAAATACCACTAACATATTCAGGATCAACAATATGAGTAATGGGAATAATAATAAATAAGCTGTAAGCACCCAGTAAAAGCCAGGCATACGAAGGCAAATAGTAATACAAAATAAAGGCTAACAGCCCAATGCTGTACATAAGGGCCATGCTGTAGGCAATGTATTTTTGCCTTTTCTCTAACACTAATTTCCCCCACTTGTCTGATTCTAAGATTAAATATCCCAAGGGTCGAATGATCCAGAATACATAGGAAATGATAAATATCAGCCCTCCAATAGTGGCGAAGAGAAGCAACCATTCCACATGGTCTTTTCTAAGAGCAGGCAATAATCCTGAAACTATGCTTCCGATCAATCCCTGCAAACCTAATTCTTCTCGTTCTGACCAAAAGGTATAATTTAAATAGGCACGATATATTGGATTTTTTGCCTTAACGGCTTCTTTCATCCCTTTCTGAGCATTTTGGTTAGCAGGATTAACACGAAGAGATTCTGCGAAATGTTTACGAGCTTCCGAAGGTTTGCCCCGTTCGAGTAAACTCCAGCCAGCTACCGTATGGCTATAAGTATTAAGAGGATCAATAGAGAGACTTTCTTTAATTCCACTTCGCATCTGCTCTATCCGACCCAGTTTGGTTAAAACCTGAACTTTAAGATTCAGGCAGTATGTATTTTCAGGGTCAATCGTCAGGCCTTGACTCGCTAAGTCTAGAGCCTTGTCCAGAATTTTAGATTCATAATATATAGTGCCGAGTAATCCGTAATAGCTAGCCTGCATGGGCTCTAATCGAATTGCCTCTCCAAGATCTACGGAAGCTTCTTGGTACCGGTTCAGATTATATAGAGAAAGAGCTCGATAATAATAGGCCGTAGAAAAAGCTGGAGCAACTGATAATACCTTTTCAGAAAAAGTCAGAGAGTTCTGGTACTGATGATCTTGCATATAGGCATACGTCAACCAAAGCAAAATCTCTTCATTTTCAGGCTCTTTTACTAAAATTTGATTTAGAATCTGAATCGCGTCTTTAATACGACGCAAGTCTATTAATTTTTGAGCTCTTTCCAGTTCAACTTTGATTATATCCAAGGTAGATAGACTTTTGTTTGGTATGATATTCCACCAAGGTTGGTGTCTTCACCAACCATTAGGCTTTTAATAAGGGCTGGTGAGGACACCAGCCAGGGGACGGGAGTAACAAAAACCGCCTCTACCCAGACGCGATAAAGTCGCGTCTCTACATTCTAACAGAATAAACCCCACTGGTTCTCAGCGGGGTTTATTCTGTTAGAATTCCATCATTTCTTCCTAAAGGCAACAAAGTTATAAACCCAACCGTACAGCACAACCCCTAGCAAAGCCCAGGTGCCGAACATATAACCCAATCCGATGTAGAAGAATCCAGCAATAACGGCCAGGGTGCCTAAGCCAATAATGCCCCAACTGACTACTTTAAACCAGGTAGGTAACTCTTCTGCATCAGTAATGACTCGGGACAATGGGATGATTACCAGCAAACTATACAAACCAAGAATGAACAAAAGTTCGTAATAATGGGAATACTGCCCCAGGTAATACGCCGCTGGCGACGAAGAATCTACAGGTATAAAAAACGGTATCAGGTAATAAACCCCAAGTGTTAGGGTTCCTATTAACAGAGCCACACCCGTAATAATCCCCACCCATTTCTGCCGTTTCTCCAGAGCCAACCTTCCGTAGGAATCCAGTTGCAAAATGAGGTACCCGATGGGCATCATTACCCAGGTTAAGTACATAAACAGGATCATGAGTACTAAAGCTACGTTCAGAATCGGATAACGCTCGGCATACTGACGAATCATGTTTTGACCAATCATAAATCCGATAATGATCGTCCACTGCACACTGGACTGGTGACGGTTCATCCAGAACAAGTACCCCAGATACGCCCGATAAATAGGGTTTTTAGCCTTTACCGCCTCCTTCATCCCTCCCTGAGCATATTCATACGTGGGGTTAATCCGTAACGACTCCGCAAAATGCTGACGAGCTTCGTGCACATTACCTCGTTCCAGTTTACTCCAACCCACGTTAGCCTGCGTGTAAGCGTTATGCGGATCAGCAGCGAGGGTATCTTCAATGGTGCTTTGCAGTTCTTCAAGTCTGCCGAGTTTGGTTAACGCTTCCGTTCGGGTATTCAGGCAACGCACGTGTTCGGGATCAACGGCCAAACCCTGATCTGCGTAGAACAAACCCTTTTCCCAATTCTTTTGCAGGTTATGCAAAGCCCCCAGCATGCTGAAATAGTCGGCATCCCAGGGATCCATTTCAATGGCCTGCAACAAGGATTCTTCGGCTTCCTTGTAGCGTTTATTCAGCATTAAGGTAACCCCATAGAAGTAATGCGACAGCGAATAATCGGGAATCATTCCCAGCATATCTTCCGCAGTTTCGAGAGCCGCCTTGTGCTGATCGGTTGAGATATAGGCCTGAATCAGTAAGGACAAAGCTTCAATATCTTCGGGGTATAAAACAAGCCATTGCTTTAACTCCTGAATCGCCTCCGATGCTCGGTTGAGATTCATTAAAAGTCGGGCTTTGTTGAGTTGAGAAGATTCCAAGTGAGGTTAGGTTTTAGTCTTAGATGACAAAATAGCCAATGAGCAATAAACAGAATACCAAAGCCAGATAAGCTTTCCTTTTTTCCGCTGTTTCCAGACACAATCTTCCATAAGGAGATATCAGTAAAAAAGAATCAGATAGAGGCTTCAAAAATATCTTCAGGATAAAAAGCGTAATAAAGGCCATAGGAAATGCAAGAATAAAGGAAAATACTCTACTGAGAAACATCAGCCATTTCCATTTTTCAGGCATATACTTGGAAATCAGAACTATGAGTACCGCCCCGCAAATGACTGTCCAGGCCATAGTTATTCCTTGCGTTACCTCCTCCTCTACTTCTCCATCTCTTATGTTCATTAAAAACTCATAGAGCCGATTACTGGCTTTGATGGATTCCAGTAACCCATCTCTAGCCTCTTTTGATTCAGGATTAATCTGAAGTGATTTTTGGTAGTGTTCACGTGCCTTGTCAATTTGACCTTTGTACAAATAAGAGGTTCCCAAAACGGTATGTACCTCCGCATCTTCAGGACACAAGGCCAACAACTGAATGGCTTCTTCCGAAAAATCATACTCCAGGTAGCGTAACGCCGAAATCTGAGCTTTCAGACACGAAATATTTTCCGCGTCCATAGCCAGGCCCTGCCGGGCCACATCCCAGCTTCTTTTATAGGCTTTTTCTGTGATGAGTAATTCAGCGTATAAAGCATAATACTCCGCTTGATTCACTTCCAGGTCAATGGCTTTTTTTACGCAATCTTTCGCTTTCCAGTATTCTTCCTTTCTGGTATGAAGGATGCTTCTTAGGAAGAAGACACGACTGTCCTGGGGGAACTCCTGTTCCCACCGTAATGAAACTTTCCAGGCATTCCTGAACTCGTCTGCCATAAAATAGGCATTCATGGATCCTTCGAAAATTTCAGGAAGATGTGTTTCCTGTTGAGCAAGCTGATGGTAAATAACCAAAGCCTCCCGCCAGAATTTTCTATCCAGCAGGATTTCAGCTCGGTATAATTGCTTTGAAATTTCATCCGAAGCGTCCTTCAGCATATTACTTCAGCTTCAGATATTTCAAAATGTCATCATACAATCCACTTTCGTTCGAATAAAGGGCGTAATTCTTCGCCGTCGCAAACCATTCCTTCGTCGTGGGGCGGTGCTTTTTCAGGGCTTCCTTGAAATCGGAAGTCGTCAGGGGTAATACTTTCCCTAACCGTAGCGATTCAGGTAACTTTTGTTCTACGGCGATGTCTACCAAAGCCCGCAAATCTGCTCCCGAATACCCATCGGATTGTTTGGCAATATGGGTATAATCAATGCCCTCCGTGGGTTTGTCTTCCATCAGAATTTTGAGGATATCCATCCGGGCTTCGGCATCGGGCGGAGTAACAAACACAATCCGGTCAAATCGCCCGGGACGACGGAAAGCCGTATCCAGATACCAAGGCGTGTTTGTAGCCCCAAGAATCAAAATGCCTTCATTGCTATATTTCACGCCATCCAGTTCATCCAGAAACTGGTTAATCAGGGTACGTCCTGCCGCTTTTCGTAAATCCGTCCGGCTGGCACCGAGAGCGTCTACTTCGTCAAAAAATAACACGCAGGGAGTATTCATCCGGGCCTGCTGAAACAGATCGTGGAGGTTCTTTTCAGAATTTCCCATCCACATATCCAGCACATCGTTAATTCCCACTGAAATAAAATTGGCTTTAATTTCCCCAGCCGTCGCCCGAGCCAGTAAGGTTTTTCCGCAACCCGGAGGGCCGTACAACAGGATTCCACCGCCAATCTTTTTACCAAAGGCTTTATAAATTTCTGGATTGTTAATTGGATGAATTACTTTCAATGCAATCTCTTCCTTTACCGCAGACAATCCGCCTACTTCGGCAAAGGTTACCCGGGGTTTTTCCACCAAACCAGATCCTTCCGCTTCGATACGATCAATTTCCTCCTGAAAAGCACTCGTCTGAGCCTGCCCGGACTCTCGAATAGCCTGATTGAGTTGACTTTCAAACTCGGCCTGGGTTAAGGTATGATCCTGAGCGGTGGCTTTTTTGTAATAACTATTAGCCGACTGTAAATCATTAGAAGCTAGAGAAATACGAGCTAATAAAAAGAGAATTTGGGGCGACGGATTGGTTTCCAGCAATTCCTCAGCGATGACGTGAGCCGTTGGATAATTGGATAATTGCAGGTAACACTCCGCCAGTTTAATTTTCAGATCGGGGTCGGCACTGAGTTGTAAAGCGGATTTATATTCATCCAGGGCTTCTTCGTAGCGAGCCAGTTGAAAATAAGCATCGGCCAGCATTCGCCGAAGCGGAAGGTTTTGAGGCGAAAACTGAAGGGCTTCGCGTAAGGCATCTAACTGAGACTGATTCATACCCAAAGGTAGGTCTTCCGCTCAATTCTTCCATTGTTCTATTCTAGATTCAGAAATGAAAATGGCATAAAAAAACCTCCCAAGCTGATTACACAGCTTGGGAGGTTTTGGTTCGAATCGTTAAATCGTGGGACGACCGCCAGTTACCTGGATGGTAGATCCGTTCATGTAACTGGAATCTTCCGAAGCCAGTAACACGTAGGCCGAAGCCAACTCTGCGGGCTGGGCTGCCCGACCAATCGGCGTATCTTCGCCAAAGGTTTTCACTTTTTCAGGCGGCATGGTTGACGGAATCAGAGGCGTCCAGACTGGTCCCGGAGCCACGCAATTCACGCGGATGCCCTGCTTGGCAAAGGTTTGAGCGAGGTTACTCGTAAAATTTTGAATCGCTCCTTTCGTGGTCGTGTACGCTAGTAGGTTTGGTGAAGGCGAATAGGCATTTACGGAGGTAGTATTAACCACCGTACTACCGGGTCTCATGTGAGGCTCGGCAGCTTTGCAGAGGTAAAACATGGCATAAATGTTCGTCTTAAAAGTATAATCCCATTCCTCGCTGCTGATTTCCTGAATGGATTCATGCGACATCTGAAAAGCGGCGTTGTTGACGAGAATATCAATTTGACCAAATTCGGCAACAGCTTTTTCAATAATAGCCTTGCAGTGAGCCTCCTCACTAATATCGCCGGACACTAAAACGGCTTTTCGTCCAGCTTCCTTAATATATTTGGCCGTTTCTTCGGCATCTTCGTCTTCATTCAGGTATGAAATAAGTACATCGGCTCCTTCGCGGGCAAAGGCAATGGCAACCGCCCGACCAATACCTGAATCACCACCCGTAATAATCGCTTTTTTACCCTCTAATTTTCCGTGCCCCACATAGGAGTTTTCGCCGTGGTCGGGTGTGGGTGACATTTTGGATAGATGTCCAGGAACATTCTGCTCCGTATTGTCATACGGAGGCGTTGGATATTTTTCCTTGGGATCTTGCTGGGTTAATGCCTGTGTTTCTGATAATAGAGTCATGTGGATTGGAAATTTAAGTGAAACCATAGACCTGTTGGTCTTGCTTATCACCCAAAAAGACACGTACCAGAAACTCCAAAATAACGATCAGAAAGGAAGAAAATACCTTACATCAAGCGTAAGGGTCACGCCGTTACAGCCATTTTTCCAGTTGAGAACGATACGAAGAACCAATTGGAATCTGTCGATCTGGTAACTGAATGTCGGCCCGTCCGATGCGTTCAACGTGCTGCATATTAACGACAAACGAACGATGTACGCGAATGAAATTTCCCGGTGGAAGCATTTCCAGCAGTTCAGGTAAGGTACTACGAACAAGTACCGTTTGCTGAGACTGGCGAATTTTTACGTAATTATCCGCTGATTCCAGGTAATGCACCTGTTCAGGCTGAATACTTACCCATTCATACCCATCTTTGATGAACAAAGGCATCACTTTTGCAGGTACGCGAGACTGCCGAGCCTCCTGCACTTTTTGACTGGCTTGCAGAAAACGGTCAAATGCAATGGGTTTCAAGAGATAATCTGAAACCTCCAGTTCATACCCTTTCAGTGCGTGTTCGGGATAAGCCGTTGTGAAAATAACAGAGGTCTGACGACGAAGAATTTCCGCCATTTCCAAGCCATTAATAACCGGCATATTCACATCCAGGAAAATCAGATCGACGGGTTGGGTTTTCAGGAATTCCAGAGCCTTACGGGGATTCGTAAACGTCGCTTTCAAATCCAGAAAGGGAACCCGATCGGCAAAGGTTTGAATGATTTCCAATGCGATAGGCTCATCATCGACAGCCAGACAGCTTAACATAGGTGTACACGATTAAATATTTTTCAACTGGATCCTCAAATCAACCCGAAACGTTTGTTCATCCGACTCTATTTGTAAGGTATGCTGAGTAGGATACATCAACTCCAGACGCTTGCTCACATTACTTAAGCCAATCCCAGATTTTTCCTGTAATATCGTTTTAGGCACAATGGTATTAGCTAACTGCATAGCTAACTGTTGCTCATTGACACTGATTTTCAGACAAATCCAACACGGAGCGTCCGTTCTGATGCCATACTGAAACGCATTTTCAACAAAGGGAATCAATACTAACGGAGCTATTTCTTTAGGAGGAATGTACGAAGGAAATTCAACTTGAAGGTCAATATCGGCATCCGTAGGTAACCTTTTTCGCTGAAATCTGATGTACTCATCAATAAAATGAATTTCTTCCGCAATCGGCACCTTGGTTTGTCCATCGGTTTGTTGTACATAGTCCATTAAACTTATTAATTGTTGCAAACTTTCCTCCGTTGCAGTTCCTTTTAATTCCTCTTCTATGCCTAATAAACCCTGCAATTGCGTTAATAAATGGCTATTACTCTCCTGCTTTTTCTGTTCTTTCAATTGCTTTTCCAGATTTTTAGACTGGGAAATCCACATAAGGGATGTATAGATGATAGCGGTAATTACGTAGGGAATAATACTAGTAACGCATATGACTACAACACTTCGAATGATTCCTACATAGAAATCTACATTTATTTCCTTCTCCCAAACATACTTCAAATCAGATCCAGGTAAAGATGGAAGTGCATAAGGTGATTTCGTTCGTATTAACCAGGTATTGAGCTCATTTTGAATATTCATAATAATCGAATAAAACACAGCTAAAATGAATAAACCTAAAACATACAATGGCAACTTATAAAATATCGTATTTCTATTTAAATTAGTAAACCAAATCGGTTTAAAAACTTTTTTAAAGTGCACTAAAGTAAAAATTGAAAAAAGAATAGAACTAGCCAAAGCTCCCTGAGGATTCAATATCATCTTAACCCAAGCATGAGCAATAAAATTTGCCTTTTGGGGGTCGCTAGAAAAAAAAGAAATAAGCAAAGAATGAATAAAGGCTAATGTTCCAATAGCAATGGAAACAATGTATAGTATTGTATTTTCGGAATAGGTAACCGTTTTATAATCAGACTCTTTCAGAACTTTCTTTCTGGCTTGCAAAGCCATATGCTGGATTAAGTCAGCAAAAGTATCCAATCTTTCTTTTATAGCCTGCCCATAAATTGTGTTGAGTGCATTGTATAAAAAGTGTGGATTAATCTGAGATTTCAGCAAAAAAAGCTCTGATTGTTGATTAGCTATGTACAGTTCTCTCTTTCTATAATAACTATCCACTAATAAGTAAAAAAAGCCTAAACTTATAAAAAATATGGCAAACTTCATCAAGCCAACTAGCAACATGCTCCTTTCGGGACCGCTATGCAAAGCCCGATTAAACATGGCTATATTCTTTTTAAAATCAATGAGGTTATTTAAATATTGTTTAACGTCAGTACTTTCCTGATTTCCTATGATTGAATCAATAAATATACTTAGACCTAATACACTAATAAATAATAGTAATTTATATAAAGTGGTTTTATTAAAATTATTGATAAAAATAGGTTTAATGAACAACTGATAGCTCAACAAACCCATGGAACAATAGAATAGACTAAACAGCCCGTATTTTATATAAAAGTACAGTTGATGCTCTATATACTTTGCAAAATTAAAAAACAATAGCAACAAGCTAAGTTGGGCAATAAAAACGGTTTGGTGTCTGGGTAAGCCGATCATGTTCTTGTCATAAATGGTTCAGTGACAAAAGAAGTGCCCTGAATTCGTCCCTAAAAATAAATGGGATGAAGCCCTAGACTGGTGGGGTAAATGCATGAATCTTTTCATGTAAAGGTAAATGCCACAACCACGACGAATGAAAGTATACTTGCCAGATCATTAAAACTGCCCTTGACAATACTCTATATTTGGCGATGGCTTTACGTGCAGCCATTGCCACTATTTTTATGCAAACCAAAATTCTGCTGGTAGACGATGAAACCCGGCTTAGAAATTTACTGGCCCGTCTGCTTCGATTAGAAGAATATGAAGTGCTGGAGGCTGAAAATATTCAGTCGGGCTTAACCTTGCTTCAACTCCATCCAACGATTAAAGTAGTCTTGCTGGACGTTCGACTTCCTGATGGAAATGGGCTGGAAACGGTTCCCAAAGTGAAACAGATTAATCCATCTGCCGAGATTTTATTACTTACTGCGTACGGAACGATTCCTGATAGTGTACAGGCCATAAAAAATGGGGCATTCGATTACCTGGTTAAGGGCGATGACAACGATAAAATTATTACCCTGGTTTCGAAGGCAGTCGAGAAAGCGAACCTGCAATTCAGAATTCGTGAACTGGAAAATCAGGTCAGCGAAAAACTCATTTCATTGGAAGATATTCAGGGAGAATCACCGGCTATTCTTAAGGCAAAAGAATTGGCTCGAAAAGTTTCTCATACGGATACGACCGTTTTGTTAATTGGAGAAACAGGTACGGGAAAAGAACTCTTTGCCCAGGCCATCCATCGCGAAAGTAATCGTCGGACTAAAACATTTCTGGCCATCAACTGTGGGGCTTTTTCTCGGGAATTATTGGAAAGTGAACTGTTTGGCCACCGGGCCGGAGCTTTTACCGGAGCCACCAAAGATAAAAAAGGGCTCTTCGAAGAGGCTAACGGCGGTACGTTGTTTCTGGATGAAATGGGCGAAATGTCACTGGATCTTCAGGCTAAACTGCTACGGGTGCTGGAAAACAGGGAGTTTTTCCGAGTGGGTGACACCAAACCTACGCAGGTGAATGTACGCATCATTGCAGCTACCAATCGAGACTTGTTAAAAGAAAGTCAGGAGGGGCATTTCCGGGCAGATTTATATTACCGCCTTTCCGTTTTTCAGATGGATTTGCCTCCTCTCCGCGAACGGCTTAGTGATTTACCGATCCTGGCCCAGGGACTTGCTCAAAGTTTATCTCGCCGCTTACGAATCCCCTTTCAAACGATAGAACCTGATTTTTTAAAACAATTGAGTCAACATAACTGGCCGGGCAACATACGAGAGCTTCGAAACGTAATTGAACGGGCTTTAATTCTGTCAGATACTGGCTTATTAAAAGCAGAAACGTTACCTTTCCATACGCAAAATCAGTCAATCGATTCTTTTGAACTTTCAGTGATCGAGCAGCAACATATCAGGAAAGTTCTTCAACATACAAAAGGTAATAAAACCGAAGCAGCCCGATTATTAGGCATTGGTTTGACCACCTTATACCGAAAAATTGAAGAGTACCAGTTGAATGAATAACCCCCTTATTACGACAGTTATGAACAAAGAATTGATTGAAAAGTACATTGAGGCTTACAATTCCAAGAACGTACCCGGTATGATTGCTCTCCTGGAAGATGATGTTCTGTTTGAGAATGTTTCCAACGCTTCTGAAGGCATAACAACGCATACTAAAGTCGAATTTGAACGCCTAGCGGTGCAATCATTAGCCTACTTTTCGGAGCGAAAACAAACCATTCGATTTATAACTGAATCCCAGAATTCCATAGCTATTGAAATTGATTACCAAGCAACTTTTGCTGCTGACTTTCCAGATCCTACCAAAGCAGGACAACAACTGAACCTTCGGGGAGTTAGTGTTTTCGAAATAAAGAAAGGCAAGATTACCCGAATTAGTGACTATAGTTAGACAATACTAATGTAAGCTATCCTTCACTCACTCTGCGTAACAAGCTTGGAAGTAACGACAGATGGGAACCTGTCTTAGGGCAGGAACGAGATGGGATCTCGTTCCTGAGTAGTTATAAAAGAAAAGAGAGATCCAGTATGGTCTCTCTTTTCTTTTAGGATCTTATTCTTAGACCGCCTCTTCCAATAGTAAACAAGTTATTTACTATGAATAGCTTAGCTTTATTTCCGCTATGCCTTAGGCAACTACTCATTTTATTATGAAACACTTTTTCTTTCTATTCACATTGTTTTTTAATCCCTCCGTTGCTTTAGCTCAACAGAGTCTGAAATTTGAGTCTACCCTGGCAGTAGAATACTTTAGTCATTTAACCACTATGCTACAAGTAGACCCTGGCCCTGGCTGGAAAGGCTATTATCTACCAGAAGACAGTCAGGGATTCAAGATCACCTCTATGAACGGAATCGTTAAGAATCAATCTTTGCATATTGGTTTAGGACTTAGTTACGCCAGACTTGCTCAAGTTGATGGAGCTTTAGCTTTTGTGGATATGCGTTTTGACTTCAGTAAAAAACGACTGGCTCCTTATTTCTATCTCAATCCCGGTTATTCTCATTTCTGGAATCAGTACGAGGGCGGAACGGGTTCATTTAACTGGGAAAATGGTCTGGGTGCACGTTACCGCATCAGAGGCAAAAGTAGTGTACTGGCCAGTGTCGGCCTGGCTATTATGCAACAAGGGAGTATGTTTCTAACGACAAAAGTGGGCTATACCTTTTAATATTCGGAAATGTCTACCTAAGCTTCAGAAAATTTCTGAAGCTCTTGCTTTATTAGGTAGGTAAATTACTCGGATGCAGGCAGCTTTTCCAGTAATTGTAAATAGTTTGAATCTGCTCTTTTAACTCTATGAATGAACTTCCTTTTCGGTAAAATCCCTGTATCATTTGCTGGTAAGCTTCGTCAATTAGTTTGGCATTCGCAGCTGTTGTAAAAAATATGAAAGGGATAGATTTTTTCTTTAATTCTTCGTTTGAAATAAGATGCATATGTAACTCCAGCCCATTCATGATAGGCATATTGACGTCACAAATGATGAAGAAAGGTTGTTCTTCCGTAACCAGTAAATAATCAAGAGCAGCTTTTCCATTATTAAAAAACAAAAGCCTGTTTGTAATACCTAATTCATCAATTACGGACTGAATTAAGTATTGATCGTCTTCGTCATCTTCGACTGAAATGATTGGACCTTGCAAGGACATAATGATATTCTATTCTGTTTAAATGGGTTGCTTAAACATGTGTATGCTTAGGCAAATATAATTCAAATCCACTTTCTAAACAGCATTATCGATTCGGTATTAGATTAATTATTATTAATTAGATAAGTTATTTTTTAAATACTCACGTATTTCTACTTTATAGGTATTTAGTTACCTACAAGGTTACTAGTAATTTTTACAGTTATCATACCTACATTTGACTTTTAAATCTAGAAAGCCTGTCCAGATTCCGAACAGGCTTTTGTATAATAGCGTTTAAACCGCCAGGATTAAACACTGAGTTAATAAATCCAGGGCCTAAATTATAGGCATTCTCTAGTTTCTGCAAATCACATCCTATCTAAAGTCAATATTTATCGACCAAACGAATAATAACGTATACCCATACGGTTAGCACTACGTATAGTATCAAAGGTTAGACTTTATTCCCTAGTGGCATTTACTTTATAATTGATTTAAATAAAGATATTCTTACAAAATTGTTTCCGTGATTACACGATAAACCCTAACCGGAACCCAGTCAGGGTTTATGATAACTTAAAGTCTGTACAAATCTCACTAGAGAGCCCTACAAACTCCAAGTGTTTACGATGTTAATATGAGGCATATATTTTATAAATTCTAACTAAAACCTTTTTTGTTTGGTCGTTCTGCTACAATTAGTATGTCATTTAACCATCTAATATTTAAGCATTAATAGCTATGCACTTTCCCCCTCAGTTGGTACCTAGTTATTCTTTTGACCTAACTATTGGCATCATTACCCTACGCTCAGAAAATAAATAAAATTCTTCTGTTCTTATTGGTATAAACGCTATGCTTTTAATGGATTAGTGTGGTGATCTCAATAGTCAATAAGTGCTATCAGATAACTTTATTTGACATCTATAAATCCCACATAAAATTAAAAAATCGGGTAGGTTAAGTATTTATACAAGTCAAAATTAGCATTAACACTTATCCATTAATTTAATTTGTGGTAACAATACTTAAAATTACCTTAAGCAACGAATCCATTTGCGAAAAAGTAAGTTATCTGTCTATGGATAGACCCTTCTACTGGTACTCGGTTTGTCTTGAAAATTAGATTTTATGTTGGGATTATTACTTTCCTTTTCCAGCCTGATTTTTTCGCCACCTCCTAATCTGACTGATCTGAGGCGGGAAGACTCGCTTAAGCCTTCTCCTGTCAGAGCCGTCTTTAACCTGGATTCGAGAAGCTCCTTTATTGAACATCAACCCGTTAACATTTGGGGAGTAAACGCGGGTATTTCCTTTGGGGCTAAACGTAACCAGCTCACGCTGGGTTATTACTGGATGAATTATGCCACCTATATGCGTCTGATTAACTGGCGAAAGGAAGCTGCCCACCGTATTAATCTGGACTATTATACGCGTACCGATTTATGGTTTACGAGTCTGCTTTACTGGTGGAATCTCAAGAATAGCAAACGCTGGATGATTAGTATTCCTATGGAAGTAGGTGGAGGGTTAGCCTACGCCATCCCGCATGATTTAAAAAGCGACGTGCCGATTGATCGTACGACCCGTCATTTCTTTGCTCCCGTTCAAATGGGTATGTACGTTCAGTGGAAAGCTACCCGTTGGGTAGGTTTTGGCATTCAGGGGGGGTATCGCTATTCTGTTTTCCAGACTGATATAAATCAGCATTTCAACGGAACGTATTACAGTTTTGGAATGACCATCTACCCTACCTTTCTGAAAGATTCCTGGCGTTTTTTAAAATATAAAGACCGCATTTCTCCTTTTCACCCACCCCGCCCACGCAATAAATCAACGGTTCCTCAGTAGATAGTCTTCATCTGCATTGTTAGAGCAATCCATCCTTTCCCTGCTTTTTACCGACTTTCACGAACGGGCACTTGCCCTCAGATTGGTATTTGCGTTTTCCAACTAACGCAGTCCATTCGTACCTATGGATTGTTGACTTCGACTGGTTCATTAGAGGTCACGCTTCAATTCTTCTCCAAGCGTTTTTCTTGCGTTTTAAGCCCCTGTTACGTGAGATTCGAAAGCGAATTGATTTCCCTCTCCATCGTCCACCCTTCCAAAATGAAAAACTGACCTTTTCAAAATGAAAGACCGATAAGGATCAATGCTTCAACCAATTCTCTTATCTATCTGATTTTCAATAATATATAAACACTTTTTCAAGTTGGCACGGGGCTTGAATAAATACAGACGTACAAACATTTTTCCCATGCTCATCACCATCGCATATCTTCTGGCTGGCCTGCTCTGCTTCGGGCTTTTCTTCAAATCCGTCGACTATTTCGAAAAAATCTGACGCCATGTTTATCGCACTTTTCATACTGTCGCTACTGGTTTTTGCTTACATGATTTACGTCCTGCTGAAACCCGAAAATTTTTAAGAAATGAATTCTGAACTTCTGGGCATCGGTCTTATTTTTCTCATTACCCTTGTCCTTTCTATACCTCTGGGTCGTTACATGGCCCGGGTTTACGCCGGGGAACGCACCTTTCTGGATCGTATTTTAGGTCCTCTTGAGCGACTATTCTTCCGAATTTCTGGCATTGACTCTCTTCGGGAAATGACTTGGAAAGAGCACTTAAAAGCTTTGCTAACCATTAATCTCATCTGGTTTTTCTGGGCCATGTTTGTGTTAATGAATCAAAGCTGGCTGCCCTGGAATCCCGACGGTAACCCTGACATGACCGCCGACCTGGCCTTTAACACGGCGATTAGCTTTCTGGTTAACTGCAACCTGCAACACTATTCCGGCGAAACGGGCGTGTCTTACTTTAGTCAGATTTTCTGTCTGAATTTCCTTCAGTTCGTTTCTGCGGGCACGGGTATGGCGGCAGCAGTCATTGTCTTTAAAGCCATTCGTGACCGTCAGACTACTCAATTAGGTAACTTTTATGCTTTCTTTCTGAAATCCTGTACGCGGGTGTTGTTACCGCTTTCACTCGTCGTAGCAACGATTCTGGTGTTTAACGGAACACCCATGAACACCGCCGGGAAAGCCTCTTATGTTTCGATGCAGGGCGATAGCATGCAGGTATCGCAAGGACCAGCCGCGGCCATGATTGCCATCAAACACATAGGTACTAACGGGGGCGGTTACTTCGGCGTAAACTCTGCTCACCCCCTCGAAAACCCCAATTACTTGACCATGGTCGTTGAGCTCATTGCTCAAACGGTTATTCCTCTGGGGATGATTTTTGCTTTGGGTTATTACATCCGAAACCGCCGATTCAGTTACATGGTCTTTGGCGTAATGACGCTTGGATTTCTCCTCTTGCTGGCTCCAGCCATTTACAGCGAAACACAAGGGAACCCTGCTATTGCACAAATGGGGATTAATCAGTCTGCGGGGGCAATGGAAGGAAAAGAAGTTCGGTTTGGTACCGTGGCCTCGGCTTACTGGAGTATCATTACTACCGTTATCTCTACGGGTTCGGTTAACGCCATGCATGACAGCACCATGCCGCTATCTGGGATGGCCGAATTATTAAGCATGATGACCAATGCGTTTTACGGAGGTTGCGGCGTTGGCATTCTGAACTTCTACATATTCATTATTCTGGCCGTATTCATTTCGGGATTGATGGTGGGTAGAACGCCTGAATTCATGGGTAAGAAAGTAGAAGGCCGGGAGATGAAAATCGCCATGATTGTGGCCCTCCTTCACCCCCTGTTAATCATGGCCGGGACCGCCATCGCTAGTTACCTTGCGGCCAACGACGTAAACATGGGCTGGTGGTACCTCAATGCCCAAGGACAACCCAACACCGCCACTGCCTGGCTGAACAACCCCGGATTTCACGGTTTTTCAGAAATGCTTTACGAGTATACATCCTCGTCAGCTAACAACGGTTCGGGCTTTGAGGGTTTGGGAGATAACAACCCATTCTGGAATGTTACTACGGGTATCTGCCTGATTTTCAGCCGATTCATCCCCATCATTGGGCCCATAGCCATTGCCGGATTGCTTGGTTCCAAGAAATACATTCCAGAGTCGGCCGGAACCTTACGCACCGACACTGGAACGTTTGGCATCATGGTCTTCGCCGTCATCGTCATCCTGGCTGCTCTGGCCTTCTTCCCAGCCCTAGCCCTCGGACCTTTAGCTGAATATTTCTCTTAGTTGAGTCTAGAGTTTTGGGTTGAGGGTTTGGAGTTTATGCTTCACCCAAACACTGAGCCCCTAACTCATAGCATAATTTCCATGATTGGGTAAAGTGTTTGGGACGTAGAGATTAGGCTTAACTCATAACCCAAAACACTAAACTCCTAACTCAAAACTCTAATCTCATGAACAATTCCACCCGGTTGTTTGAGCCTGCTTTGGTTCAGACTGCCATCCGGCAGGCTTTCATTAAACTTAATCCCCGCGTCCAGTTTCGTAATCCGGTTATGTTTACCGTTGAGCTGGGTACAGTGGTGATGCTGCTGGTGACTCTATACATTGCCGCTACGGGCGACCAAAGTCAGGGATCGCTGGCTTACAACCTGATTGTGTTTGTAGTTTTATTATTGACCTTGCTCTTTGCCAACTTTGCCGAAGCCCTGGCCGAAGCACGGGGCAAAGCTCAAGCCGACAGCTTACGAAAAACCCGCGAAGAAACCCCCGCCCGGCTCATCCAGCCTCTGGGCGAAATGTACGTCGGAGAAATCAAAACGGTTCCTTCGTCTCAACTGCGAAAAGGGGACGTCTTTCTGTGTGAAGCAGGAGACATCATTCCATCCGACGGTGAAATCATTGAAGGGATTGCCACCATCGACGAATCGGCCATTACGGGAGAATCAGCTCCGGTTATTCGGGAATCCGGCGGGGATCGTTCCAGCGTGACGGGTGGAACAAAAGTGCTTTCTGATCAGATTAAAGTGCTGGTGACGACTGAACCGGGCGAGAGCTTTCTCGATAAAATGATTGCTCTGGTCGAGGGAGCTTCCCGCCAGAAGACTCCCAACGAGATTGCCCTGACCATTCTGCTGGCAGGATTTACGCTGGTTTTCGTCATTGTTTGTATTACCCTGAAACCCTTTGCCGATTACGCCCAAACCCCCATTCCCATTGTAGCCTTCATCTCGCTGTTCGTTTGTCTGATCCCTACAACGATCGGGGGTTTATTATCCGCAATTGGTATTGCCGGAATGGATCGGGCCTTACGGGCCAATGTCATTACCAAATCCGGCAAAGCGGTAGAAACTGCTGGAGATGTAGATACCTTGTTATTGGATAAAACCGGCACTATCACGCTGGGCAACCGCCGGGCTACGCATTTCTGGCCCGCTACGGGCATTAGTGAACAATCGTTCATCGAAACGGCTCTGCTTTCTTCGCTGGCGGATGATACCCCTGAAGGTAAATCCATTGTCGAACTCGCCCAGCAAAAGGGTAGTAAAGCAAGTTTACCCGAAGGCGTTGAACTCATTCGCTTTACCGCCGAAACCCGTTCCTCGGGCGTTAATCTTCCTTCTGGACTACGGATTCGGAAAGGAGCCCAGGATTCGATCCGCAATCTGGTCACTCGTCAGGGAAATGCCGTTCCGGCAGACATGAGTGATCGCGTAAAAGCCATTGCTCAAAATGGCGGAACTCCGCTGGTGGTAGCCCAGAATGAAGAAGTTCAGGGAGTGATCGAATTACAGGACATTATTAAACCCGGCATGCAGGAACGCTTTGATCGACTGCGGAAAATGGGAGTAAAAACGGTAATGGTCACGGGCGATAACCCGTTAACAGCCGAATACATTGCCAAAAAAGCGGGCGTTGACGACTTTATTGCCGAAGCCAAACCCGAGGATAAAATGCAGTACATCCGCATGGAACAGGCCAATGGTAAGTTGGTAGCCATGATGGGTGACGGTACTAATGACGCCCCCGCCCTAGCTCAGGCCGATGTAGGAGTAGCCATGAACTCGGGTACGCAAGCCGCCAAAGAGGCGGGTAACATGGTCGATTTAGACAATGATCCAACCAAGCTGATTGAGATTGTAGAAATTGGGAAGCAGTTATTAATGACTCGCGGCACGTTAACGACCTTTTCCATTGCTAACGACGTAGCCAAATATTTTGCGATTGTTCCGGCCTTATTCATTCTCAGCATTCCCGGACTGCAAAGCCTGAATATCATGCACTTGCATAGTCCAGAATCGGCCATTCTCTCTGCCGTCATCTTTAATGCGATTGTCATTCCCATGCTGATTCCACTGGCTCTAAAAGGTGTGGCGTATAAACCCATCGGTGCCAGTGCCCTACTCCGCCGCAATTTGTTCATCTACGGTTTAGGCGGAATCATTATTCCTTTCATCGGTATCAAATTATTAGATCTGGCTGTTTCCGTTTTCTTTTAATACATGGATGAGCAGCTATCTAAATATGAAATTTTATGAAAACGTATCTGTTTCCAGCTCTCAAACTTACCCTGCTTAGTATTGTCTTTTTCAGTGTAATCTATCCGGCAGTCGTTTGGGGCATTGCTCAGTTAAGTCCGACTAAGGGTAACGTAGCCTGGTTTGAACACAAGGGCAAGGTCGTTGGAGCAAAGCTCATCGGACAATCTTTTACTCAGGATCAGTATTTCCAGAGTCGACCATCGGCGGCGGGTTATAATGCTGCAAGTTCAGTCGGCTCCAACAAAGGCCCGACGAATGCTGATTACCTGAAAGAAGTTCAGGCTCGCATTGATACTTTTCTGGTACATAACCCAGGTATTCCGAAAAACCAGATCCCGGCGGATTTGGTAACCGCCTCAGGTTCGGGCCTTGATCCTGACCTTAGTGTGCAGGGAGCTTTGGTGCAAATTCCACGCATCGCCCGTATTCGTCACATTTCCGAAGAACAGCTTCAACAATTAGTAAAAAACCACACTCAAAGGTCATTCATTGGGGGTGTTGAAACGGTCAATGTTCTTGCTCTCAATGCGTCTTTATAGGAGAAGGTTGGGAGTTGAGGAGGTTATGTTTAGGGTTTAGGGTTTTGAGTTGCTATTAATAGAATTCTCTCCATGCCGCTGCCAGCTTTTCCGCTGGCAGCAACCACCCAGGACTTTGTAAAAACTTCCTAATCCCTACTCAACGCAGCCGCTGCCAGCGTGGCCGCTGCCAGCTTTTCCGCTGGCAGCAACCACCCAGGGCTTTATAACAAACCTCCTAACCCCTACTCAGCGATGCCGCTCGCTGCCAGCAAAAAGCTGACTGAACCACACTAACAACCTTCTCCCGACTTCTACACAAAATCTGAAAAACACAGTTTATAGTATTACATCACTTTATTCATGAAAACCATTCTTACTGCTCTATTTGTCAGTGCATTTGCCAGTACCATTCATGCTCAGACTGATTCTACCAAAGCCCTAACCGTCAGCGGTTATGCAGAGGTATATTACGGATATGATTTCAACCGTCCGGCCAATCATACCATGGACGGTTTCCTCTACAATTATAACCGCCATAATGAATTCAATTTAAATTTGGGCTTCGTAAAAGCGGCCTATCAAACCGATCGCGTTCGCGGAAACATAGCCCTGATGGCTGGGACGTATGCTCAGTATAACCTCGCCGCCGAGCCTGAGTTACTGCGTCACGTTTACGAAGCGAACATCGGCGTAAAACTGGCTAAAGATTTCTGGCTGGACGCCGGGATCATGCCTTCTCACATTGGTTTTGAAAGTGCCGTTGGCAAAGACAACTGGACGCTAAGCCGAAGTTTACTCGCCGAAAATTCTCCTTATTACGAAACCGGGGCTAAACTTTCCTACACTAGCGGGAAATGGTCTTTCTCCGGACTGGTTCTCAATGGCTGGCAACGCATTCGTCGGGTAGACGGCAATCAGACGCTCGCGTTTGGCTGGCAGGTGCAATACAAGCCATCGGATCGGATAACGCTGAATTCCAGCAGTTTCATTGGGAATGACAAACCGGACTCAACCCGGCAGATGCGTTACTTTCATAACTTCTATGGCATTTTTCAACTCAGCTCAAAAGTTGGCCTGATCGCCGGATTTGACAGCGGCTGGCAGCAGTCGGCTAAGGGTTCAAACGATCTGAATTTCTGGTATTCTCCCGTAGCTATCCTGCGGTATGCCATTACTGATGCTTTTTCACTGGCGGCCCGGGCCGAGTATTACCAGGACAAAAAAGGCGTTATCATCACCGCTCCAGCTCCGTTTAAAGTGTATGGATTTTCAATCAATGCTGACTATAAAGTAAGCCAGGAAGTATTGGTTCGACTGGAAGCTCGGCAGTTAACCAGCTCCGAAGACGTATTTCAAAAAAATGGTACGTATACGAATACCAATACCAGCGTGAAAACCGCCCTTTGCATCGCCTTATAACGAACTATTTTAACCGTGGAGACGCGATTGATCGCGTCTGGGTATAGGCCGACTATGGATTTGATGAAGAGACGAGTTAGGTTTCCCTTAACTGGATCTCAGCCAGACGCGATAATTCGCGTCTCTACATAAAAAGATACACTTGCTCTTCGCAGTCGCTCGATTCTGCCGAGTGGCAAAATGAACATAGGCCTCTGGTAGGATAGTATTGAAAAACATTGGAATCTGGCAAACATTGGTTTGTCTACGGTCTAGCAAACGACAAAGCCGAGCGACTGTAGGGTAATCTAAATCGCTTGTTAATCAGACAAACGTTGCCTCTACTCAGACGGAATCCATCGCGTCTTTACCTATTACAATCATGGAACCGAATACCAGCCATTTTCTGGAACTCATTCAAAAATCCCGACGTGGGAAATTCAAAATTTACATTGGAATGAGTGCCGGTGTAGGGAAAACCTACCGAATGCTTCAGGAAGCACATGCTCTGCACCGGAATGGTCTGGATGTTCGCATCGCCTTTGTTGAAACCCATCGGCGGTCAGAAACCGAGGCCCTGGTGGAGGGCCTTCCTTTATTACCCCGTCGAAAAGTTTTTTACAAGGGCAAAGAGCTCGACGAAATGGATTTACCCGCCGTGCTGGCGGCTCATCCCCAATTAGTAGTAGTCGATGAGTTAGCTCACACGAATATTCCCGGCAGCAAGAACGAAAAACGCTGGCAGGATGTGCTAGAAATTCTGGATCAGGGGATTAGCGTTATCTCAGCGGTTAACATCCAACACCTGGAAAGCCTTAACGAAGCCGTTGAACGCATTTCGGGCGTGTCGATTACTGAACGTATTCCCGATCATTTATTACGGTTAGCGGACGAAATTGTGAACATCGACCTTACCGCCGATGAGCTCATTACCCGCCTCCGCGAAGGGAAAATTTATCAGCCTGACAAAGTAGAACAGGCCCTTCGTAATTTCTTTCAACCCGAAAAAATCCTGCAACTGCGGGAACTGGCCTTACGGGAAGTGGCGACTCAGGTAGAGCGAAAAATTGAAAAAGAATTACCCGGTACCTTCGAGGCGGAGCGTTTTTTAGCCTGTGTTAGTTCTTCCGACCAAACCGCCCGTAAAATTATTCGCAAAACCGCCCGGCTGGCCTCGTATTACAATGCCCAGTGGTATGTGTTATACGTACACACGCCCCGCGAAAACCAGAATAATATTTCCCTGGCCTTACAGCGACATTTGATTAATAACTTCAAACTCGCCACCGAACTGGGGGCTGAAATTATTCAGATTCACGACCCAGACATTGCCCAAACCATAACTGCTACCGCCGAAAAATACAAAGTAACAACCATTTGTATCGGCAAGCCTCATCTGAACCTCTTCCAGGTTATCTTGCGTACCAACGTTTTTAATCGACTGCTGAAAGAACTTAGTGCGTCGGACATCGATTTGATTATTTTATCATGAAACTCAAGGTTAAATTATCGCTGGGCTTATGGTTTCTGTTTCTGGTAAGCGGGGCCCTGGGGGTGCTGGGCGTTTACTTTTTGCGGGAATTAGCCCAGGATTCGCAGGACATCATCAAGGCTAATTACGAGTCGCTTACGTATGTCGATGAACTAAGTTCGGTGATTGATGCTCAGGAAATGAAATCGTCTATTCCTGATTTTCAACAATTTGAATCTTTATTAAAACGACAGGAAAAGAACGTTACCGAGCTGGGCGAACGGGATTTAACCCGGCAAATCAGGCTGGGCTATGAGCAATGGAAAAGGAATACTTCCCAATTTCAGTACTTAAAGAACCTTCGCCTACCCCTGCATCGCATTGCAGAATTAAACCGAGAAGCCATTTTCAGAAAAAGTGAAACGGCTCGGGAAACTGCCGATTCGGCCCTTTTATTACTCACCTGCATCGCCACTTTTTGTCTGCTCGTCACCTTTTCATTTGCCGTTAATTTTCCTTCCTTTATCGCCAATCCCATTCGGGAATTAACGCAGAAAATTAAGGAAGTAGCCGCCCGCAATTATTCCACACGACTAGGTTTTCGTTCCGACGATGAATTTGGCGAGCTGGCCGAGGCCTTTAATACCATGGCCATTAAACTCGATCAATGGGAAAACAGTAATCTGGCGAAAGTTCAGTTTGAAAAACGTCGCATCGAAACCGTCATTGCTTCCATGCCCGAAGCCATAATCGGCTTGGATGATCAACGGATCATCCTGTTTGTGAACGAGCTGGCTCTGGGATTATTAGGCATGAAAGAGTCCGATCTGGTTGGCAAGTATGCTCCCGACGTTGCCCTTCGTAACGATCTGTTGCGAACACTTTTGCAGGAAAAAGCGGAAGATTTACCCATTGTGGTGGATGGACAAGAGCAATATTTCAGCCGGGAAAAACAATCTGTCATCAATGGTACTACCGTTATTGGGGAAGTCATTGTCCTTAAAAACGTAACCCGTTTTCACCAACTCGATCAGGCAAAAACGCATTTTATTGCTACGGTGTCTCATGAATTAAAAACACCCATTTCCGCCATAAAAATGAGCTTACAGCTTCTCGGCGATCCCCGCATTGGTTCCCTTTCGGAAGATCAGCAACAGTTATTATCCAGTATTCAATCTGACACCCAGCGATTGCTCCGCATCACGGGAGAATTACTGGAACTGTCGCAGGTAGAAACGGGTAATATTCAACTGCAAATGGCTTCGGTAAATGTACAGCAAATTGTACAGTTAGCTCAGGAAAGTATCCAGAGTACGGCTCAACAGCGTCACGTTACCATTCAAGTAAACCGTTCTGAGTCCCCCCTTTCCGTCTATGCCGATGCTGAGAAAACAGCCTGGGTATTAATTAACTTTCTGACCAATGCCATCCGGTACAGCCCTGAGCAAAGCACCGTTGAAATCAACATTCAGCCGCTTGATTCCTGGGTTGAATTTCAGGTAAAAGATCAGGGTAAAGGTATTGAAGCGACGTACCTCAGCAAAATTTTTGACCGCTATTTTCAGATTCCAAACGGGCAGGGAAAAACAGGGACAGGTCTGGGACTAGCCATTTCCAAAGACTTTATCGAAGCTCAAAATGGATCCATCTCCGCCAAGAGTCAGGGTTTGGGCTATGGAAGTACTTTTGCCTTCCGACTGCCAAGAGTAACTTCCCAAAATTAATGAAATAAAAATTGCCAGAATCGCTTCAACAGAGGAATGAGTATATAGATATGAAATAGGAGACAGAGAAGCACTAGTATTGCCCAGGTATAAACGTTATACCACTTTATCGTCGTTTTTCTTTTGTGCATGGATAGATTTGTGGTTGGGTTAATTAAAGCTAATCCATGGCGGTGGGGACTTTAAAGATATGGTAGTTTTTCCATAGAAGATGAATTTTTTAATTATATAATTATCAGTAGCTTACTTTATAGCTAAAAATACCCAAAAATAATATATATCTTTAGAAAAAGTAATCATATCTGATTATCAAATATTTAACTATAAAAGGGACAAATCTGCTGAATTTGAGGAAATATTGGCCAAAAGTCTCTTAGTTGTTAGCCTACTTCATTAGGAAAATAGAGAAGAGCTAAACTGGTTCGATGGAAAAATATAAATTTCAAAAGGTTTTCTAAGAGCTTCACTTTTTCACGATTTGGTTATAATTAATTAATATTCAACTATTTACCTATTTTCAAAAATACACTTTTTCTGAGTTAGGCTGTATCTATAAAAGAAAAGGCCGCCATCGAATTTACGTAGCAGCCTTGATAGAGTATAGGGTTTATTAGCTATTCAGCCTCAACCATTACAGTAACCTTAGCTGAAAGAGCCTCGATGAGATTTTCCAGCGTCTTAAGACCAAGTTTGCGGGTACCTTGCTCGATATTCCCAATGACTGGTTTGGGATAGCCGATGGCCTCCCCTAGCTCTGCCTGGGTCATTCCTCTGAACTTCCTCAAAGCCGAAACCAGAGTTGGTATTCGTTCGACCTCGCAGGAAATTTTGAATTTGCTGCCATTAAGAGAAGCAATGAATTCTATCAGATCATCGGTCCCATCAAACCAGGCAGCCGTTAGTTTGCCTGGTTCTAATTCATAATAAACGAGAAAGTTAGGGTTTACCTCAACTTCTTCAATTTCTAGAGCAGGGTAATCTGTCGTAGGAAGAGGCACGGCGGTACCAAGTCCTCCGCTCTGCATACGTTCTTTTAGTGTTGACATGTCATTAGGCGTCGTTTAGGTAAACTTCTAGTCCTATAATTTGCCCATTAAATTTTCGTGGGGATATCTTCATTACGATAAACGAAGATGGTGCCCTAAACAATACTTCGTCTTCTTGAGGATAGTGAGCCAATTCTTTAATATGGCGTCCTAGCCTAGACGAGATAATAAACATCACATTACCTCCAAATTTAAGTGCCACTCCTTTTGATCTGGAAGTACTGGTAAAGGCAGGAAATGTAAGTAATCGGTTCTGCTTGAGATAACTAATATATCCAATCAGATCTTCCTGCGGAATTGCAATGGATCTGTAAAACTCTCCTTCGATTGGAGGTAGTTTCGATAATGCCTGATTCAGTAAATTAATACCGGCTTGGATACTAGCCGAAACTTCGGTTCCTGAGTTTAGTGGATAGTTTAGATCACGGTATCTTTCTTTTGTGTACTCGTAGATCGCTGAGAGTTCTTCTGGCGATAAAGACATGGTCTTGAGTTAAAGATTATAGTCTGCATACATCGAACGTTTTATGTTCCTGATAAAAATTAGTCAAACAAAAATAATACTTATTTATATTACTTAAAACAATTAGGTAATATAAATAAGTATTATTTCAAAATTTCCGTTTCGAGGTTACGTGTCGAAGGGCTTGTTGCTCTGTTTCCGCTTCCCTAGGTACTCTATTTTGAAGCATCTATTTATCAAGATCAGATCGCAGGAAGTACATCAGCTTACCACTGGGTTTATAGTATAGTAAGGAATCATGCGGGTGCAGGTCATATTCCGGAGAGTACCCCGGGCCAGCCCTGTGCACCAGGATGCTTCCTCTACCGTCAGAATACGCTTATTATAGTATTCCGGGAATTCGGGTTTTACGGTTTGCTTTTTCATAATCTGATAAGTTTAAAGGCTTGAAGGAAAGTTAGAGAGAATCCCACTCACCTTCAAGCCTTTAAATAAATACTACTTACTTTAGAAAAAGTTAGTGCTCCTTACTTGACGTTAAGTAATGGCACTAATTTCTCCGCCATTCGCTCATAACCCGTTTCGTTGGGATGTAGCCCATCCGTAAAAAGTGTCTCATCAATTTTGCCATTAGCAAGTAAAAGTGCCTTACCCGGTTGCGTAAATAACACTTGTTCATCGCCCGCCGCTTTTGCTAGCTGAAGATTTAATTCCTCCAGGCGACTTTCCTGGTTTCGACGCGGTAGGATGCCAATCAGTACAATTCTTGCTTTCGGCTGTTTCCGCCGAATGGCCTGTATCAAAAACCGGAGGCCTTCCACAATCTCTTCATTTGTGTTCCATTCCAGGTTATTGGTGCCAATCATTACGGCCACTGTGTGGGGCTGATAACCGTCCAATTCACCGTGATACACCCGCCAGAGCACATTTTCAATCCGGTCCCATCCAAAACCAAGATTCTGAACCCCTAAAGGCTCCATGTATTTAATCCAGGTTTTAGGACCATTGGAACGTTCGCTCAGCGGTTCTCCTCCCCAGAAATGTGTGATGGAATTTCCCAGAAAAACGATCGGTGGTTTCTCTTGCTTCAACCGCTTCAAAATAGCCCGATGGCGAGTTTCATAATTATAAAAATCACGACTTTGGGGAATGGGCCTCGTCGTAGAAATACTGCCTTGCGGTTCATTCCAAATCATACGAATCTTTCGCTGGTAAGCATCCGCGTAGGCCTGCATGCCTAAATCGGAAGGGTGCGTTCCATCCACCATCGCATCGTTACTCAGGTTAATCTCAGATTTTGACAACAGATATAATCCCTCAGGAAAACTGGCTTTCAATTCCTGATAAGCTTCCTGTAAAATCGCATTTACCTGAACGACATACTCATTTCGAAGCAGATTCATGCCCGCATCCGAATAACCCGCGTGTTCGACTACTAATACGGGCACTTGGGGGTGCTTCTGTTTCAACGCCTTCACCGATTCCACGATTCTCTTTCTGATTTCTTCGGGAGCAATCCCCACACTGGCCACCAGATTAGGCAAGCAGTCCAGCACAAACAGCCGGGCATCGATTTCATTCACATAGTGCAGTACCTCTTTCTCAAGTCGTCCATTTCCCGAAAAACCCAGGTTAATAAGCGGATGGTCCAATTGCCGTTCGAGAATTGAGGTCCAGGCCATGCCGGGACGGGATGCACAGGCTCCCTGAGCAATGGAAGTGCCGTATACCACCATCGGCTTCTCTTCTCTCAAGGCCAGCGGCGTTAACTTTTCCTGTTCAGGAACACCAATTTCCAGCCATTCTACCGAATTATAAAGGGGCAGATACAACCTGAACTCCTGCCCTTTAGCCACGCTTTTGAGGTTTGAAAATTGATAGGTAATGGTATCTCCAAAGGTGTATTTTCCACCACACCAGGCAAAAGCTCCATGCGGATCACGGGCGTATAAATCCACTCCACTAACCCCTGTAGCGGGCATGTGCGGCAAACCCGGCTGCTTTTTGCCTACGGTATACCTGACCTTAATTTGGGTAGCATTACTAATAAAGCGAATGAACATTCCCGCCGATTGTCGCGATAAATCCCAAACGGGCAGACGGACCTCTTTTTCAGCCGAAGCAGGTAAACGATCGTAGAACTTCTGTAGCCCCTTAGACCAGCCCTGGCCTTCAATCACTGGAAATGAATGACTGGCTGGATTCCACCAGGAAATTTTAGACTGAGCCTGAACGGCAAGGTTGAAAAACAGAAGTAAGACTAAGGAAATTTTATGCATAGAAATCAAAAGTCAATCGTAAGAATTACCTCAAACCGATCAAAATAAATGCGAACGTTTATTCTTAGAGTCTCCAATTTTAGCAATATCTAATCATTTATCAATGAAAATAGCTCAACGCGATGTCATTTATCGAGCAAACACTACCATTCATCGAATAAATACCTTACCGGCTTCAATTATACACAAGTTTGTATTACATACTCGCTAATTACTCCGCTCATGCTCCGCCATTTCTTACTTATCACGCTAGTATTAACTTGTTTCCTAAGCTCTGCCGTACCTCCCAGAGAAATGCATTTGCCTTTCGGAATGAAGTTCGGAATGAACGCTCAAGAGCTGACTCAGGTACTTGGTAAAAAAGTTATTTCAGAGTCTAAGGATGAGTCAATCGAGTATAAAGGAGTTGTATACCAGAATCGACCTGCGATCCTGAAAAGTTATTTCAAAAACAACCAGCTTTATATGGTTTCTATTGAAATGCAGGCGAAGACAGATATACAAGCGGATTTTAACCAATGCAAGCAGGAGTTAAGTACGCATTATGGTCAAGCATCTAAAGAGTCCGGTTTTGATGCTCGTTTACAAGCCGCTACCTGCCAGTGGAATTATAAAAACGGCTTTTCTACATTAGTATTAGCAGATCAAACTCTTGAGGTTTTTTTTGTAGATACTTCTGATGTATTGACTGCACAGGTTACGCATTAGACATTCCCCCTTTTATTGCTATACGAAGCCAGTAAGAAACCTCTTACTGGCTTTTTTGTGCTCTTTACGCTCCATGCCTTTGATTAATTTGAGGCTTAAGTAACTACCTTAGTGTTTCTAGTACTCAAACTTTATAGATTTTACAGACTTCCCTAAGCCTTATGTCATCTTTAACGCAAGAAAAACCCAGCCTCAAAACTCAGCTGAAATCCATTGTCGGAGGGTCTATCGGCAACATGATAGAGTGGTACGACTGGTACGCTTACTCGGTATTTTCGCTGTATTTTGCCGGATCATTTTTCCCGAAAGACAACGAAACTGCTCAGTTATTAAATACGGCTGGAATTTTTGCCATCGGCTTTCTCATGCGACCCGTTGGCGGCTGGATTATGGGAGCCTATGCGGATCGTAAAGGTCGGAAAGCGGCTTTAACCCTTTCGGTTTTATTAATGAGTGCGGGTTCATTAATGATCACGTTTGTACCGAATTATGAGAAAATTGGCCTCGCGGCTCCGCTCATTCTCGTGTTAGCCCGAATGATTCAGGGAATCAGTATTGGCGGCGAATACGGCACTGCCGCCACGTACTTAAGCGAAATGGCTCCGCCTCATCAGCGGGGATTTTATTCCAGTTTTCAGTACGTATCAACCACGATGGGTCAGTTAATTGCTTTGGCAATCCTATTGGTGTTGCAACGATTTTTATTGACCGAACAACAACTCAGCGACTGGGGCTGGCGAATTCCCTTTGGGATTGGAGCTATTCTGGCCGTGTCAGCGATATACCTAAGAAAAGAAATTTCCGAGACCGATTCGTTTCAACAAACACACGTCAAAGCCGAACAGCGGGGTACATTCAAAGAATTGCTACGCTACAAACGCGAATCTTTGCTGGTGGTGGGGTTTACTATTGGCTTAACCGTAGCCTATTATACGTTCACTACGTATATGCAGAAATTTCTGGTAAACACGGCGGGCTTCAGCAAAAACGAATCCACTACAATTACCGTCATAACCCTCATTTTATTCATGCTCGTACAGCCCTTATTTGGGGCATTAGGCGATAAAATTGGGCGTAAGCGACAAATGATTATTTACGGCAGCATTGGGGTTTGTACCAGCATTCCGATTTTAACCTGGCTCGGTGAAACGCAGAATTTCTGGATGGCCACGGGATTAATTACCCTTGCTTTGCTCATTACCAGTTTATGCACGTCGATTTCGGCCATTATTAAGGCCGAAATGTTCCCAGCGAACGTGCGTTCGCTGGGGGTTAGTTTTCCGTATGCTCTGGCCGTTGCTCTTTTTGGCGGAACCGCCGAATACGTGGCTTTACTTTTCAAAAATGCAGGTCACGCTCATTGGTTTTACTGGTATCTGACGGGCTGTCTGGCCGTTTCGCTGATCGTCAGCATTAACATGCGGGATACCGAGAAACACTCGCAGATGAGCGAATCCTAACGTACGGCATCTCTTTTCAGTACGAAGTAATAAACCGGAATTCCCAGTAAGATGATTCCCAAACCTGGTAAGGTGTATTCTGCTTCAAAAATTAGTAATAAGACGGCTAGGGTTGCTGCTACCACCACATAAATGGCGGGCAAAAAAGGGTAACCAAACGCCTTGTAGGGACGGGCCATATCGGGCCTTTTCATTCGCAGAATGTAGATTCCCAGAATCGTCAGAATATAGAATAGCAATACCCCAAAAATAACCAGAGCCAGCAGGCGGTTATATTCGCCCGTCAGGCATAACAAACTCGCCCAGGCACACTGAATCCAGAGGCTGTAGGCGGGTACCTGCTTTTCATTTAATGTTCCAGCCTTCTTGAAAAACAGACCGTCTTTTGCCATGGTATAATACACACGAGCCCCCGACAGAATCAGTCCATTGTTACAACCAAAGGTCGAAATCATGATCATAATTGCGATGGCAATGGTGCCGCCTGAGCCAAAAATGTAATCGGCAGCCACCACCCCTACCCGGTCATTCGGAGCAAAGGCAATCTCTTTCAACGGCACTACCGCCAGGTACATCACATTGGTAGACATGTACACAACGGTTACGATAATCGTGCCCAGCAGTAGACTTAGTCCAATGTTTCGTTGAGGATTTTTTACTTCCCCGGCAATGGAAGTAATAGAGTTCCAGGCATCGCTGGAGAACAACGTGCCCTTCATTGAAATCGCGATGGCTCCCCAGAAAGCCAGCCCGGTAAGAGCCGTTTGCTGAAGCTGACCATTGTCCAGCGTAAGGTTGGAAAGCGTCCAGGCGTTCTGCCAGTTTTGCTCCCAGATTTCAGCTTTTGCCCCCCAGATAAAACCGGCAATAGTTAATCCAATGAGTGAAATAATTTTGACACTGGTCAGAAATGTCTGGAGAAATACACCATTTTCAACGCCACGGCTATTAATATACGTCAGCAAAACAATAGTAATAATAGCCACTAGCTGAGCGGCCGAAAACTGAAAACTTCCTAAAGCAAAAAGGATCTGTTTTTCACTAAAAGCCGGAATGAGATAGGCCGTAAATTTGGCGAACGCGACTCCAACGGCGGCAATCGTTCCGGTTTGAATAACCGTAAAAAAAGCCCAGCCGTAGAGAAAGCCGATTAGGGAGTTGTAAGCTTCCCGCAGGTAAACGTATTGCCCGCCCGCACCGGGAAACATGGCCGCTAATTCTCCGTAACTTACGGCAGCGATAATGGTAACCAGCCCCGCCAGTAACCACATAGACAACATCCAGCCAGCCCCGCCGACGCTACGGGTAATTTCGGCACTTACAATAAAAATTCCCGAACCGATCATCGATCCGGCCACGACCATCGTCGCATCTACTAATGTTACCCGAGGCTTAAAGCCGTTTTCGTTTGTTTGTGAAGTCATTCGTACAGTAAAGGCTCAATGGTTAAGCTGATTTTTCAAATCAAAGTCTTTCTGTAAAGAAAACAGCTTTGCTCGATTTTTAAAGTATTTAGCGATGAAACCTTCTATATCGGAGGGATGTGAGTAACACTTGTCGAGTAACTCCTTGCTTGTCATTCAAAGTAACTCACCCTTACCGCTGCCGGCTTTTTCACGGGTAGCCTGTGTTAATAAGTGCAATGCCGCTGCCAGCAAAAAGGCTGGCAGCGGCATTGCACTTATTTGGCTTCAAAAATCAGACGACGATACTTATCCTGTTCGTTCGCGTTCGTAATATGAATTTAAATTCTTACCGCTACCAGCTTTTCCGCTGGTAGCATGTGCCAGTAGATACCAAAGCTAATTGCGAAATTGCATAGCACGCTTAACTGGTGCGAGATTCCATCTCGTTCCTATCCTATACGGCAGGTTCCCACCTGCCCTTATGCTCCATAACGTTGAAATTCGTAGACTCTTTCCTCAGCCATTCGCGACTGTATCGTGGACGAACACATGTGTTGGTAAGTAGCTAAAGCTGCCAGCAAAAAGGCTGGCAGCGGCTTTGCACTCATTTGGCTTCAAAAATACTTCTTTCCTTATATCAGGCCTTTTTATAAGCTTATCCAGAGCTATTCATTCTTATTGCTGGCAGCGGGAAAGCTGGCAGCATATGCCGATAGATAGGTAACAAAGCTTCCAGATAACTCAGCCAGCTTTTCGCAGCCCCAAAAATCGCTACTAATTGACCTTCCTTCTCCCCCCTATATGGGATAGACAAGTGACTTTCTCGGGTTATCTTTGTTAATCCTAATCCCTGAATTATATGGCCATCCGAGTGTTAGTTTACGAAGACAATCTGGCTCTTCGGGAAGCCCTGACGGTACTGATTTCAGATGCTGAAGACTGTATCCTGGTCGGAGCCTTCGGTGACTGCCTTCGGGCCAACGAACAGGTTTACCGACTGCAACCAGAAGTGGTTTTGATGGATATTGACCTTCCCGGACGCGATGGCATTCAGGCCGTATCGAGTATTCGTAGAGAGTTTCCTTCGGTGGAAGTAGTCATGCTCACCGTTTTCGATGATGATGACCGGGTTTTCCGAGCTTTGTGTGCTGGAGCCTCGGGTTACCTTCTTAAACAAACCCCTCCGAATCAGTTACTGGAAGCCATCCGTTCCGTACGTATGGGTGGGGCTCCGATGTCACCGAGCATTGCCCGAAAAGTCATCCAGACTTTTCCTGCCCGTCATACATCCGCAGCGGACTTAGACCAACTAACCAGCCGCGAACGACAGATTTTACATTACCTGGCACAGGGACTTAGTTATAAACTGGTCGCCGCAGAATTAATGATTAGTCTGGAAACCGTACGAAGTCATATCAAACGTATTTACGAAAAACTTCAGGTTCACTCCGCTACCGAAGCTATTGCCCGGTATCGTCCTATCTCGTAGAGATACCCCCCTTTTATGGGATTGTAGGAACCTTTGGAACTGATCACATTTGTCTTGGTAATCAAAGAGCATTAAGTCGCTTTAGTATCGTTCAACCTTCTATATCAATGCTTTCTCCCTAAGAGGCTATCCTAGAGGTAGTCTCTTAGTTTTGGGGTTGATTATCAATGGTTAGTAACCACACGCCATGAAATTTGTAAAAGCGTACCACTTTCGGGAGAACTCGTCAAATTATAAGTAGCCCCCATTTGCGAAGCTCTTTCCCGAATATTTTTCATACCCAGACCGCTGACTTCCAGCGTAGAATCAAATCCAATTCCATCATCTTTTATATGTAGGGTTACGTCATTGACGTCAACATCCAGATTTACCCAAACCTGATCCGCCCGGGCGTGCCGAAGGACATTTGTCAGGGCTTCTTTGACGATCAGGTGTAACTCCCGACGCTGGCGTTCGGATAATCCCAGCGGCTGGCTAGATTCAGGAATTTGAATGAACAAACGAGTCGATGAATCAGCAAAGAGCGAATAGGCAGTTTCCTGAATTCGTAAGCCAATGTTTAGTAAAGAGTCGCTGGAGGAGTTGAGCGACCAGACAATTTCCCGCATACTGTCCATCACCTGACGGGCACTGTCGCCGATTCGGCTGAGCCGTTGCTGCACTCGTTCGTCATGAACCAGAGGCACAATCGTCTGACTTAGAATATTAATACTGCTCAGGTGCGAACCGATCTCATCGTGTAGATCGCGAGCAATTTCATCACGAATCCCATTCAGCCGCGATTGCTTGCGTTCGTTTTCCTGTAACTGCTCAATCAGTTGAGCCTGTACGGCAATTTTCTCCTGCTCGGTTCGGTAATTGGTATATCCAATGCCGGAAGTAAAAAATAAGACTTCTAACACCACGCCGCCCTGAATCCAGACGCTTGGGGTCATGTACGGCGTTACGCCCATGACTAAAGCCACAATACAGCCCAAAATAAAGAAAAAGGACCCAATGATAAAGTAGGGGGTAACGACGTTTCGGATTCTTAAAATCCGAGGAATGACGTATAAGCCAATGGCTGCCAGTATGAATCGGCTGATGGAATAAAATGTACTTCTGATGTTGGCATCGGCTTTACTAGCCCACAAGAGGGTATCCAGTGCTACGGCTCCAATCAGGAATAGCTCCATCGCCCGTAGAAACTTTAAACTAATGGGATCAAATCTGGGCAAATTCATTAATAAAATGATGAATCGCATGTAAAGTAAAAAAGCCAGCGATTCGAACAGCAGCACTATATAATTAGTACCGGGTTTATACGAAGGAAGGTGGTAACTGGCTTCATTCAAGCGGCAGGCAATGGTAATACAGAGGATATAAAGGGCGTATAAAGAATAGATTTTTTTCCGCTGTTGTACGAACAGTAATAACATGTATAGAAACATCATCAGCAACATTCCATCCATAAACAGATGCAACTCTGAAAACGTAATGGAAAGCTGTCCCATACCTTCGTCTTTGTTCTTAAAACCACCCGAATAAACCGTAATTAACACCTAAAGCATTAGTAATCCCATTTCTTGTAAACGTTGAGCCACCTTTCAATAGTAACTGATCGATCGAATGTTACCTTTTACTTATTCTCATCAATCATAAAAAAATGGTCTCAGAAAATAGTTTCTAAGACCATTTACGGTATTTTTTATAGTTCGGATTACCTCTTACGTTTCAGGTTCTTTGGACCGCTTGAACTAACTAAATTTAGCCGTTAAAAACCATACTACCCAAAAACCAATTCCCAACACACAGATGGCGTTTAAACTCATGGTATAGATCCGAACCTGAACAGCCTTGGTTACTTTTCTACTGCCGTGTACTTTCAGGTAACAATGAATTCCTAAAACTATACAGATTAAAATAAAGTAGTTGCAGTTTTCTGCTAGGAAAGTGAGCATAAGTATGTTTTTTAAGTTAGGTAAGCTCATGGGTAGAGCGGATAAACAAAGATAAAGACAAGTTGATTCTGGAAAAACTCTCTTCACCATTTTAACATGTAGATGTTTACTTTCTTTCCTTAATAGAGCAAGCAAGATAACCTTGTATAAAGGTTCGCTTCTCAGCTAAAAGCACATGTAGCTTATCCCCATTCTCTTCTGTCATCCAGAGCAAAGCGAAGGATCTTACTAGAGTCAGGTAAGGAGTTAGTTTTAGGAAAGTGCAGATGGGTCGCTCTAAAGCCGTCCCATTCCAAAAGAAGTTCTCTCACTTCGTTCGAGATGAAAGGTCATGAGGGAGTTTAGCTAAAAGATAGCGATGCTTACCCAAACATCAACCGGAGCATGAACAAATGCTACTGTTACCGCTACCAGCAGAAAAGCTGGTAGCCTTTCTTTTTGCACCCAATACCTCCCTACTACCTGTCATCCAGAGCGAAGGACCTTACTTACCTTCCGAATATCTACTAGCAGAACCGCTTAGTTATCTTCATACTTATTCGTAGCTCTAAGATGACTTGGGAGAAAGAGAAACGGCACACTGTTTATAGCTATTAGTTGTAATTTCAATCAGACTACGTATATAAATTTACGTTATTATGCTTTCCATACTATCCTATTAGCTGAAGCTTCGCAAAGTATACATTATAACTATATTACCATATAATATTTTGATATAATGATTTTCAATAAAATATAACCTACTTCATCGGTAGTAAAAGGCAATTTTATTACTTTACCTTTCTGACTTTGTTCTATTAATCTGAATTGAAAATGTTATCGAAGTTTTACCTCCCCCTGCTGGGGCTGGGCTTGAGCCTTGGTTCGGCCCTTGCTCAGCGTCCTTTTTCGGATCAGGAAGTCAAGGCGATGCGTGCTCAGGCCAAACGCATTGAAATTATCAAAGATACATATGGTGTCCCTCACGTTTACACGAAAACGGATGCTGATGCTGTTTTTGGAATGATGTACGTGCAGTGCGAAGAATTTTTCGAAAAGGTGGAAAACTCGCTCATTAGTCGCACGGGTCGTCTGGCTGAAGTAGAGGGCGAGGCAGCTTTAATCCGCGACCTTTGGTCGAAGATGTTCATTGATTCTACGCAGGCGAAAGCGTATTATCAGCAATCACCTGAGTGGCTACGCAAGCTTTGCGACGCCCACGCCGCCGGGATCAATTATTACTTGATTACTCATCCTCAGGTGAAGCCCAAGCTCATTAAACGGGTGGAACCCTGGATGAATCTGATGAATAACGTGCCCGCTATGACGGGAAGTAACGTTTCGGAAGCAGACTTCAAAGCCTTTTACCTGAAAGATACGCATGCCATTCCGGGCCGGAGTTTTACAGCCGAACCTCCCAAAAACGATGGCTCTAATGGCTGGGTACTGGGACCGTCCAGCACCAAAAGCAAAAAACCGATTTTGCTTATCAACCCCCACTCGGAATATTACGGTCGAATTGAAATTCAGGTGGTAAGTGACGAAGGCCTGAATTCGTATGGAGCACCATTTCTGGGACAATTCTCTATTTTTCAGGGCTTCAACGAATATTGTGGCTGGATGCACCCGGTATCCCTTTCCGATGCGAAAGATCTTTACGCCGAGGATGTGCAGTGGAAAAATGGGAAGTTGATGTACAGGTACGACGGTGCCTGGAAAAACGTGGATAGCACCCTTCACGAAATTAAGTACAAAAAAGGCGATGGCTTTGCTACTAAAAAAGTGGTTACCTATCGCACGCATCATGGCCCCATTGTCTACGCCACCGCAACGCGTTGGGTGTCTCTGAAAACGCACGAGCCGAATATTGATTTACTAGCCATGCATTGGCTGAAAATGAAGGCGAAAAACCTACAGGAGTTCACCGAGGCCATGAACAAGCGAGCCATGGTAGGCAGCAATGTGCTGTACGCCGATAAAGACGGGAACATTGCGTACTGGCACGGGAACTTCGTTCCTAAAAAGAATCCAATTCTGGATTGGAAACGCCCGGTAGATGGCACTACTTCCGCTACAGAATGGCAGGGAACGCACGAACTTTCCGAGATTCCCCATTACCTTAATCCTACAAATGGCTGGCTACAAAACTGTAATTCTACGCCTTTATACGGTGCGGGAGAGTTATCGCAGGAAATCCTGAAACTTCCGGCCTACATGCACCCTGATGGACATACGCCCCGGGCGGTTCATGCCGTCAAAGTATTAACCCCTTTGAAAGAAGCGACGATGGATGACGTCGTGAAAGCGTCTTACGATCATTACTTACCCAGCGGAGAGCGTTATGTACCCAGTTTGATTGCGGCGTATCACACCTTAACTTCGGACTCTCTGAAATCCTTGCTAAAAGAGCCGATTGACGTTTTGAAAACATGGGATTTCAAAACAGATACTAATTCCATCGCAACTACACTGACGGTTCACTGGCTGGAGAAAATCATTCAACTGGACATGGCTCGCCTGCCCCGCCCAATTACGACCGAAGAGCAATATTCATTAACGAATGGAGCTGCGATGACAACGGAATTCCTTTCAGCCCGTGAACAGGTTATGGCTTTGGCTCAGGTAGTTGAGGAGCTCAAAAAAGAATACGGCACTTGGGAAGTTACCTGGGGCAATGTCAATCGTTTTCAACGCACCGACGGTGACCCGAGTGACGATAAACCCAGTTGGGCCGTGCCTGCAACACCCGGTTTCATGGGTTCACTGAATGCTTACGTCAGTCGCAAAATGCCTCAAACACACAAACGCTACGGTGTGACGGGGAACACCTTCGTGGCCGCCGTAGAATTTGGTGATAAGCTACGGGCTAAAACTATTCTGACGGGTGGTTCCAGCAGTGATCCGAAATCTCCACATTATACCGATCAGGTTCGCGGGTATATCGATGGTACTTATAAGGAAATTTATTTTTACAAAGAAGATGTATTGAAACACGTTGAGAAAAAATACCGCCCCGGCGATAAATAATTCAACGTTTTCCCGGAATTTCCTTTTTGGTAAGCTGGTAATTGCTTCTACTGTTTGAAAGGTGACGGCACTTCTATCATTTCCAAAAATTTAACTAACGTAGAGACGCGATTAATCGCGTCTGGGTAAGAGGCGATTTTTATTATCAGTCATTTACGCCCATTCATAGCCAGACGCGATCAATCGCGTCTCTACATTTTTCTAGGTTTTTGTCGCTTGCCGAAATAGCTAAACGCTCGGTCTTTTACCTAAGCTCTATCGCTGCCCTTCAGGATGAAGGCCTTAGGGAAAAACTGAATAATTGGGTTAGTTTTAAATTCATTTATTCGTCTCTCACTGCGTTCGAGATGGTAATGTGAAGTAAGACTATCTCTACTCTCTCTTGTCATCCAAAGCGAAGCGAAGGACCTTACTTACCTTTTCAAACTTACTTGGTCATGAAATAGCTTTCATAAAATAAAAGCCGACGTATTCCGCAGAAGGTCTCTCACGTCGTTCGAGATGACAGGGTTTGAAAGATTATTGATGCAAACGCTTACCCTAATCATTTTCTGTAGGTACTACTATCCAGCAAAACTTACCAGCACTTAACATTTATCGTAAAATATACTTTTCATCGTTTAAATACCGTGTACTGTCATTGCTTCGTTTGAACGTCAACAATGGTGGAGGCCTTTTTTATAATCCTTACTTGCTATGAGATATTCCTATGATCTTACAATTATCCTTCTGTATTTCTAAATAGGGCGTACCTCCATCATAATCAGCTCCTTTATTGAGAGTTCCTTCTACAATCCATACTTTATTATCAATCAGTTTGGCTTTATAAGGTTTTGTATTTAATACATTTTCTCCATATACATTAAGCCATATTATTTCTGCAATCTTAACGGCTGTTGTACTGTCTGGAATTAACCCGTCGCTTTCTTTCCATTCTCTAGCTGCATTTTTTTGCTGACAGCCAGCTAATAGTATTGTCACTATCACTAGTATTTTAATAAGATTGCGTTGCATAATGTGTTTGCAATGAAACATAACTATTCTTTTGCCCAGCCTGAATAAGTGTTCGTTTCATTTACTTAATGCTTACTTAAGCTCTTCAAACTTTGAAGCACTACCAAATGTGTAGAAAGGCTTTTTATCTAAATCTTTTCAACAAAATACATCTGTATTTCGCCTTTTCCTTTGGCGTTGATACTGCCCCGAAGTTGAAACGTAAAGTTTTTGTCGTCTTTTAAGAGATGAAAGATGGCTTCGCTTACATTTACCTTTCCTGGCTCGCCATTACTCTCCATTCAACTAGCCGTGTTTACCGTATCGCCCCATACATCATACTGAAATTTCTTAACGCCTACGATACCCGCTACTACAGGACCGCTGTGGATACCAATACGCATTTCAAAAGCTGGCTTGTCGTTGATTTCATTTTCGAGTTTTCGATGTTTAATAAACTCTTGCATCTCCAATGCGGCCAAAACGATGTTTCGGGTAGAAGCCTGATCCTGATTTGATAAATCATCCTGCTTTTTTCATAAAGTCGAAACGTTTCTTCATAATTCCCCTGATAGTAATACACCAGAGCCATTCGATTGATACTGTTTCCCACGTTACGCTGTAGGTTCAGTTCCTTGTAAATAGCCTGTGTTTGCTCGAAAATGGACTTTGCCTGCGAATACGCACCTGTGTCTAACAGCCGATCCCCTACCCTAAATAGACTATCAGCCTGTTGTTTTTTAGAGTCATCAACTGATACTTTTGATTGAGCAAATACAGGTTCTGAGACAATCCATGCAAACCCTATAAAAACGCAAAGTCGGTAGAAATAGGTCACGGGAAGTACTTTTAAATGACGAAGTATCTATACTAAACTAGTCCATACACCACCACGTTACTAACTACAAAGGTGGTTTCGCGACTTTTATCGTGATAGGGGACAAAATCAAAGGTATTGGTTAACTTTAAAAAGCGGCCAGTATTCAAAAAGTTAATGTGATATTCTTAGTAACTGGTTATGTTTTGAAGTATCAGCACTTGAGGTTTAAGCGAACTACGTACGAGCATGCATATCGTTTTCCTTTCAGTAATGGCTACTTTTCCCTGACTCATAAGCTATTTCCCCCAGTTGGACAAAATCAGATCAAGCCTTAAGGAGAAGAAAAGTAGGTTTGAATCGTTCAACAAAAAGAGTCAAACCTATGCGGTTCCTATGCTGCTTAACTTTTTCGCTTTTTCCCTTCTGTAATTTATGGGCTCAGTCAGTTGCAGAAACTACCCCATCGCTCGCAGGGTCGAGCCGCATACGAATTATATTGACTGACGCTACAAAACAACCCCTATTCGGAGCCACGGTGCGGTTGCGAGCCTGGTCAGATTCTACTAGTCAAATCGCTATTATTACCGACACGGCGGGTGTAGCTCAACTAAGCCTACGGTCTGACATACCCTATGAACTGAACATAACCGCTCTGGGCAAAAAAACAATTACGCAAGGTATCCGACTGACTAACGCTCTATCTACTTTTCGGTTCACACTGGAAGCCGAGGCCAAAACCTTGCCTTCCATAACTGTTACAACCCGAAAAATTCTTATGCAACAGGAGGACGACAAGACCATCATTAACCCAGAACTTATAGCCAATAGCAGCACCAACGCCTTCGAGCTACTGACCAAAACACCCGGCTTATTTCTGGATCAGGATGGCAATGTTTACCTAACGAGTGCAGTACCTGCTACGATTTACATAAATGGACGGGAGCAGCGGATGAGTGCTGAAGACGTGGCTACTCTGCTGCGAAGCCTCCCTTCGAACAGCATTGAACGAATAGAAATCATGCGAACGCCTTCGGCCCGTTATAATGCCTCTAATGCTGGTGGAGCGGTGAATATTATCCTCAAAAAAGGAATCAAACTAGGTCGGACCGGTAGCGTAACTACCACGATGAATCAGGGACGATTAGGCAATCAGAGTATTGGGTTTAGTTTGAACGACGGCACAGGCAAGCGAACTACTTACCTGAATCTAAATTACAACCGACGAAATAGTTATGACCTGCTTATCAGTTCGCGTCAATTACCCGGCAAACAAACCATTCGCCAGCAAGCCTATAACCGCAGCCCTGGAGAAGCCTTCTTTGCTGGTTATGGCCTGAATTACCAGCTAAATCGGCACTGGGACATAAACCTTGATGGACGAACGAATTACGGATTTACTAACCCCATTGCTACTAACAGTACTCAAATTCGAACAGCAGAGAGCGGACAACTTTTGATTGATAATTTTAATAACGTTCAAAATAAAGGACGGAACGGATCTCTGACCCAGGGCTTATCAAGCCGCTATAAACTTGATTCACTAGGTTCAGAAATTACCACTGATTTTTCGTACAGTTATTTGAGTAATCACACGAATCAGGATTACCAGACGGAATACAAAATTCCGACAGCTCTACCCTCAAAGGGCGAAGGTACTTTTCTAACCGGGCGGCATCTGGCGACCGCTAAGCTAGACTGGATTCAAAAGTTACGTCATAAACTCACGCTTGAGGCGGGCTTACAAACCAGTAACCAATGGTTTTCCAGTAAAACTAACTATTTGACTGTTCTCCAAAAGGCTCGTCAGCCTGATCTTTCTCGTACAAACATCTTCGATTATACTGACGGTATCCATAGTGGCTATCTACAAGCCGCTAAAACGTTTGGTAAGTTCACGGTGAAAACGGGGCTTCGCATCGAACATACCCATATGAAAGGTCACCAGCGTGTACCTACGGATACGACCTTTCAGGTTCGACGCACCGATTTCTTTCCCTATCTATACCTAAGTCAACCCGTGGTGTCTATCGCTAATTTTCCCGTTCAAGCCTCGTTCATTTACCGCCGATCCATTACCCGACCGGGCTATGATCAGTTAAATCCAGCGATCCGCTACATAGATCAATATCTTTACGATACGGGCAATCCAGCCTTACAACCCCAGTTTACTCAGAACGTAGAAGTCAACCTAAACGTAGCGAATCTACCGATTCTGGTTATCGGACAAAACCATACGCAGCAGATTTTTTCTAGCGTACTCTATCAGAACCCTGCCCATACCAATATCGCTTACCGAACCACTGATAACATCGGTCAAAATCGGGAAACGTATTTTCGAATGTTGCTCGGCATTCCTCCCGGTGGCCGCTACTTCTTTGTGGTCATTAGTCAGTACAACCATAATCAGTACGCCGGGCAATATGAAGGCCAGCCCCTTACTTTTAGCCGCGGATCATGGACGCTGCTAAGCTATCACCAGCTCGACCTTGATAGTCGCTCTACGCTTCAGGTTAATGGGTTCTGGTCTATTCATGGACAACGGCAGTTTTATGAACTCGGCAATTTTGGCACCGTCGATATGAGCATCAACCGCAAGTTTCTTACTAGCCGACTACTAATTACGCTTTCGCTCTCCGATATGTTCTACACCAACCGCAATACCTTCGTCCTGAATCAGGGAAATATCCTGGCCGAAGGTTCTCGAAGGGGCGACACACGCCGGGTAGGTTTCAGCGTACGATATAACCTTGGACTAAAAAAACAGCGGGAAGAAAGCGTAAATCCATTTAGTTTTGATGGTCTCAACCAGTCGAAATAATGAAAATTAAACAGAAACCTTTTCGTAAACCTACCCGCTCTGACTGGATACTGATTGGCATTCTCTGGCTAATAGCGTTCCCGTTTATGGTGGTGGGAAACTGGGAACGCCCCTGGTGGTTTATATTAATTGGCTGGTTAGTTAACGTAGCTACCCATACCGGGCCAGTGCTTGTAATGGTATACGTTTTATTTCCAGTGTTTCTCGTTACCCGGCGGTATGGGCTGCTATTCCTGTCAATGCTGATTGTACTGCTGATTTTCGGTTTGTTTGACCAATTGTTTATCTGGCAATGGTATCATGCCAACCAGCCGTTTCAATGGTTCAGTGTATTGTACAGTTTTGTAAGTGTTTCTACCCAGGCCGGGGTACTTGCTGCGGTTCTGACGGCCAAGCATTTCTATGAAACCCAACAACGGCTGATCAGAATAGAAAAAGAACGTACTGAGGCTGAATTACGGCACCTGAAAGCACAGATTGACCCGCACTTTTTATTCAATAATTTGAATGTACTGGGAGCTTTAATCGAACGAAATCCTAAGGAGGCGAGTGCCTACTTGCACCGATTTTCAGCCCTGTATCGTTACCTCATCCGGCATAGGGACGATGATGTGATAACGCTGGCTGACGAGCTGGCCTTTCTCAACGATTACGTATACCTGATTCGACAACGCTTTGGCCGTGCCTACGAAATCCTAACAACTGTACAAATTCCTGATACACTGGTAGTACTGGTATTGCCTGGTAGCTTACAATCCCTGGTTGAGAATGCCGTCAAACACAACCGCAGCAGCGAAGGTGATCCGTTACTGATTGAATTAATTGTCAACGATGAAACAATCGTGGTGCGGAATGAACGACGGCCCAAGCTTACTCCCATCGAATCGACGGGTACGGGTCTGCAAAATTTACAGGCCCGTTATGCACTATTATCCGATAAAACCGTACTGGTGAAGGCCACCCCTACCGAGTTTGTGGTTACCTTGCCCCTCCTGCGACCTGTGGTTGCCGAATTGAATAATCCGTTTACTGTTACTCCTTTGTTACCTTAACCGTGACCATTGTTTTACTTGAAGACGAAGCCATAGCCGCCCGTCAGCTTGCCGATTTATTGGCACACTTATTACCCAGTGCTCGTATCCTGGCCATCCTGCCCAGTGTTCAGGAAGCCATCAACTGGTTCTCTGAAAACACTACTCCTGACTTACTTTTTTCGGATATCGAATTACTGGATGGTAATGCGTTTGCTCTTTTTGATCGGGTACAAGTAAGTTGTCCCATTATTTTCACTACGGCCTACGATCAGTTTTTACTGCGAGCTTTTCAGGGAAACGGGATTGCTTACTTACTCAAGCCATTTACCGAACATCAGTTGCAGCAGGCTCTGAACAAATATATGCTTCTACGAACGTCGCTGACCCCACCTCTACCCATACTAACGGAGACCATTCTGAACCAACTCAGGGATGCACTTCGTCCTGCCCAGGCCAACTACCGCCAGCGTTTTGCGGTCAAACTCCGCCAAGGCATTCACCTGCTGGACATTAACGAAATTACTTACCTTCAGGCTGATGAGGGTATAATTTTTGCCTTTGACACGAAAGGACGAAAATACCCACTGAATGGAAGTCTGAATGAACTAGAGGGGAATCTCGACCCTGCTCTTTTTTTCCGGCTTAATCGGTCGGAAATGATTCATATCCGCTATATCGTCCGACTGGAACCTTATTTTAATGACCGGCTGGCTGTGTGGATCGTTGGCAGAGCTGAACCGCTCATTAGTAGCACCGCACGCACGCCTGATTTACGTCGGTGGGTTGAAGAGTAGCTGTCTATAACTAACGTTCTTATAAAGATTACCTCTTGAATTGAACCTTGGCTCATCTATTGGGGCCTTTTGAAAACTTCATCAACCAAATATACAAATCTCTTTCCTCTTAGTAATTAACTGATAAATAGAGAGTCCTTTTTTCTAATAGCTGATTATGCAATTCTTTAGCATAAAAAGCAGGATCATTTTTGAATATAGATTTTATTTCCCGAGCATGAGGCAAATAAAAATAATAAGCCTTACCATCCTTAAATGTAATTGAACATCCAACTATTTGAGCCCTTATTTCTTTAAACATGGTAATATCATATACTTCCTGTTTGAAAAGATCACGTAAGTAAATTTTACCGTTTTCATAGTATATTTCTTTATACATATTTTTAGAAAATAACCAATAGCATATATAGAGTATTATTAATAGTATCAATAACTCTATATAAGAGAAATTAAAACATAAATAAATGATATATATTACTAGAAATAAAGAAACCATCATACTACCTATCATTTGTCCAAATCTAATTCCTTGTCCACTTATTTTTAAATAATCATTCATATAAGCTATAGATTACAAGCACCTATACATTAAGTAATAATGGTCTCTTAGAGAAACTGATAAATAATAGCTATTTTACAATTCAATTTTCGTAGAAACTCTTTTGACTGAGAAAACCAGTTCCAGAAAATAAAACCTAAATCGCTAAATAACCCAGTCAGGGTCGAACTGATAGGTATGTATAGCATCCTCTGTTCTACAGGGTGAGCATACCCTTGTATCCTTTACTTTTTCTATCCAAAGCTCATTACCCCATTCATCTATAAACCAAATGGTGGCAAATCTCTTGTTAGTTCCAATCCTACTGAAATTGCAAATTCTTGACCCGTAAAGTCGAATGGTACTTTACGGCCTTGACTAAATCATAGTAGGATTACTTAGGGATACTAGTAATACGGTGATCACTTTTTTATTTGTTAAGTCAATACTTAAAAACCAAATAACTAACCACCAAAGGAGTATAAGTACCATCATTGATACGATAAGCCCCATTTGCTCCTAGCTTTTTGCAGTCTTTAAATAATTGGTCTTTCACATACTTATCATTGTCCATACCTGCGTTACCATTAATTATTAAAGAAACCACGCCTAATCGTTCTATATTTTGAGGAATATCTCTTTCCAATAGAAAAACAGTAACCGAAGATGTATCTACTTTTGAGCTATGTGTTACCTGAGAATAAGGTTTGATTCGTGAAGTAACGCAAGAAGCAAAGCCCATACTTAGGGCTATTGCGAGTATGGAAAGGTTGATGTATTTTCTTTTCATGGCTGGTATTTTTAAGGTTTAGAATTGCGTAATATTTTCTTGATTAAAACAATCTGGCCTAAATGGTAATGGGTATGTTCAATCATCCCGTGAAGATTGCGGTAATATGTTCCGTATTTCTCATCCACAAAAGTCTTTTGCCAAGCCTCCTCCGGCATTTGTAGTACTAATTCAGCTAACGCATCAACATCGATCCAAATTTTATTAACCAGATTTTCCCAGTCTTCGGATGATTGAATGGGCGGATGATCAAAACTAAATTTATCACTTGCATTAATATCAGTCCTCGGAAGACGCGTAATATAGCAGCCACGTAGTAGTGCACGTGATAAATTAAAGCAACAATTGTGTTCAGATCATAAACTTGGGTAGTGGCCTGCTCCCAACTTACATCCGCAAGCTGATCTCTTAGATTCGAAAAGGTCCAATTACCCCCAAAATATACTTCGCGAAGATGTTTGGAAATTTGTTGAGAAAGATTGATCATGGGATGCGTTTCAACTGAGGTCGATAATTGATTCTCTAAGGTATTATTCTTTTTAAAGATTGCCTAAGATCTAAGTATATTCATGCAATACTAAGTAGTTTGTTACTAAGCAAAATTTATTACTGCGTTCAAGAGGCTAACTAGGGCATACGAACTCTCTTCTCTGTCATTCAGAGCGAAGCGAAGAACCCTGCCGGGGATTGCATAACTCTTAGGAGAAGACGAAATAAGTAATACCCAATTATTCTTTTATTGACAGACGTACTTGGCATTCCGAAAGGATGCTGTCAGCTTTTCGCTGGCAGCGGTAAAGCCAGCTACTTCGTTATCAGCGTAGCCCGGCCAACGTGGCCCGACCAACGTGGCCCGGCAGCTTTTCATTCAAAGTGAAGTAAACTCTCTCCCTAAGTTTGAGATAAGGCCCCTCGTGCAAGATTCCATCTCGTTCCTACAAAACAGTAAGTTCCTTCCTACCCTTACTACAAACCTATCCATCCCCACCGTCGCTCGGCTTCTTATCTAGTCCATCCCATTTGTACAGCAGGTTTCTGCGTTCGAGAGGATAGACAGCATAATAAATCATCCCTGTTAGGAACCCTCTGTGTCCCCTCTTTCTTTACTTCACTTAGAAATTTGCTGGGGTTACTAACGTTCGTAAACGGGCGAACTTTCCTGTAGAAAGCCTTAATTTCTTTCCTAAGTAAGCTCTCACTACGTTCAAAAAAATATAATTAATATTTGATAATTACATTACCTCTCCTATCTATTAAAAATTCACCCTCAAAAAATACTTTTGAAATTTCAATAGAAGGCTGTTCAAAGTTTATCACTAAAGCAGAAAACAAAATCGAATCTCCGATCGATTATTACTTTTCTTCAGGCTCATCGACGCAGCTACTTTGTGAACATAAACTAAGTTCAATTAACATATAACATCCTGATTCATAAATATCTACCTTAAAAATTTTATTATATTTTTTGATAACCTTTCCTCTACCTTTTACATAGAGCTTTGAGGCCAATTGTTTATTTTTAAATGACGTTACCCACCGCATTAACCAAACTATGTATGAACCAGACAGACGCTTACACTGAAGCCAGAAAGTTCTGGAAAAAAGCAACTCGCTACCAAGACGCCACCGATATTAATCTTGAATTTGAACTAACTCTACACAAAAAATTATTAAACATCTTTCACGTTGGTCCTTATTTTTATTTCATCTTCAATTTAACGAACGGTGAAATAGAATATGTAAGTGATTCGGTGACTCAGGTTTTAGGGTGTAATCCCGAAGAGTTCGGCGTTAAACATACGCTGTCTCATATCCATCCCGAAGATTTAACGGTTTTTCTAAATTTTGAAAATACAGCCGTTGAATTTTTCAGCCAATTGAGTCCTGAGAAGGTTCTTCGGTATAAGGTAAGCTACGATTATCGAATCCGCCGAACGGATGGAGAGTACATTCGAATTTTACATCAACTGGTAGCCATTCAAACGGGAGAAAACGGCAGTGTCCTTCGTACCCTGGGTATTCATACTGACATTAGTGAATTCAAGACTGATTGTAAGCCTATTCTTTCGTTCATTGATCTGGATAATAAGGAATCTTTCATTAATGTCAAGCCTCAAACCACCTTCACTCCCTCCAAAGCAACCCTGACACCCCGGGAAAAGGAAATCCTGAAGGCACTCATTGATGGTTACCCGAGTAAACAAATTGCGGGTTTGTTTAATATTACTAAAGAAACTGTTGACCGCCACCGGAAGAATATGCTCGCGAAGACAGGGGTCAAAAGCTCCGCTGAACTAGTAGGAAAGGCTATTCGGGAAGGATGGTTGTAAATTACTTTCTCTTGCTTTCCCTATTTTTATAGCCTTGAAAGCTTTCTGAAGGTTCTAAAACTTCGGGAGGCTTTCTATGGCAAATACCGCCTACGTCTCCCCTAAAGCAGGCTTTATCGACAATTTGCCCATTTTTTACTTAAATAGTTCCCTAAATACTTTTATTTATAATTAGTCTTAATACATTTGCAAATAGAAGCGATTGTATTAGGCATTACTTAATACTTATCCCACTTATCCTCTCTTTTTCTCACGTATTCTGGGTTTCTCACCATACGTTTTCATGAGCAAAAAATACACGTTCCGTAAAGTAGTTAATGACCTGCACCTTTGGGTAGGACTTCCATGCACGCTGGTGTTATTCATCATGTGTCTCACCGGAACTATGTATGTCTTTAATCGTGAAATTACGCAATGGGTAGATCAGGATAAGTTTCAGGTTTCTGCACCTGCCCAAGCTCAGGTTCTACCCATTTCGCAGCTGATTAGTATCGTTGAGAAGGAAAAGAAAGATTCCCGCGTTTCAGTTATTCAGATTCCTGAAAACACGAATGAAGCCTGGACTTTTGGATTTTTACCCAAGGGCAAAAAAGGAGAAGGAAAGGAACCCGCTGGAGTTAAAGCCGAAAAAGGGAAGCAAGGCAAAGCTCCTAAAAAAGAGAAACCTAAAAATTTCTGGGTTAATCCTTACACCGGAGCCATTCAGGGCGATGCTCAGACACCCACTGTAAAGTTTTTTGCTTCCACGCTTCAATTACACCGCTGGTTGATGATTGAAAATCACGATATCGGTGGACTTATCACGGGTATTGCGTGTTTTGGCATGCTTTTCCTTTGCATCTCAGGTTTTATTCTCTGGTTACCCGCGAAAATCAGTAGCTGGAAAAAATGGAAGGTCTGGAAAACGGGTTTGGTCATTAAAACTGATGCCAGCGGTAAACGTCTCAATTTTGATCTGCATAAAACGCTGGGCTTTTATGCCTTCGTTTTCGTAACTATCATGGCTTTGACTGGTCCTATTTTTGCTTATGAATGGTACCGCGACGGCTATAGAAATTTATTTGGCTTTAAAGCTATTGAAGAAAACACAGAGGTAGCCGTAACAGGCAACGCCATCGTTTTTGAGAAGCTCATTGCCGAAGCCAATCGGGTTTATCCGTATACCGGAGCTCTTCGCATCAACATTCCTAAAAAAGCCGAAGGAACCGTCTCTATTCAAAAGAACCACAGTGGATTTTTCGCTTCAGCAGGAACGGATCGCATCGTCTTCAATCCCTATTCAGGTCAAGCCTTACTTATTGATCGCTTCTCGGAAAAACCTTTCGGTCAGAAAATGACTTCGCTAACTAAGGCCATTCACACAGGCGAAATCTTCGGTACGTTTACCAAGATTCTCTATTTTCTGGCTTGCCTAATTGCCACCAGCTTACCTATTACCGGATTTTTTATCTGGTGGAATCGGGGTAAATCTGATAAGGGTAAGGCAAAAACCAAAGTAGCTGCCACACCAAGCATACCTATTCCGGCACGAGCCGTTCGCCGTAGTCCGGTTATGCAGACTTCTGCAAAATCTTAAACTAGGATTCATTCCTTCCAAAGAGAGCATTTTATCCAATGCTCTCTTTATTATTTATACAGGAACTTCGTGAATCAAAATGCGGCTTTCTGGCTTAGCTATGCCAATGATTTTAAATAAATCTTTTAGGTTTGCCGGAAGTTTGGGAATCTTCATTGATTTTTAAAGTACGATACCATCTAAAAATTATATAGATTATGATCATTACCCCTAAAATTCGCGGGTTCATTTGTTTGACTTCTCATCCGCAGGGATGCGAGCAAAATGTGCTGAATCAGATCAACTATACCAAGTCTCAGGGTACAGTTGATGGCCCTAAAAAAGTTCTGGTTATTGGAGCTTCTACGGGTTTTGGTCTGGCTTCGCGGATTACCAGTGCTTTTGGTTCCAATGCCTCTACCATTGGTGTATATTTTGAAAAACCAGCGGCTCCCGGCAAACCCGGTTCAGCGGGCTGGTACAACACGGCTGCTTTCGAAAAATTCGCTCAGTCCGAAGGGCTGTATGCGAAAAGTATCAATGGCGATGCCTTCTCTAACGAAATCAAGCAACAAACCATCGATCTGATCAAAGCCGATTTAGGTCAAATTGATTTGGTGGTTTATAGCCTTGCGTCTCCCCGCCGTACAAACCCCGTTACAGGGATTACCCATCAGTCAACGCTGAAGCCTATCGGTGGTACGTTCACGAATAAAACGGTTGATTTCCACACGGGTACCGTTTCAGAAATTTCTATTGATCCTGCCAACGAAGAGGAAATTGCAAACACAGTTGCCGTCATGGGTGGTGATGACTGGGAAATGTGGATTGATGCCTTGAAGGCCGCTGACGTGCTGGCCCCCGGTGCAACGACAGTAGCGTATTCTTACATTGGCCCTAAACTGACAGAACCCGTTTACCGTAATGGTACGATTGGTCGGGCGAAAGATCACCTCGAAGCAAAAGCTTTCGATATTGATGCAAAACTGAAAGAGGTAGACGGTCGTGCGTATGTTTCGGTGAACAAAGCCCTAGTTACCCAGGCTAGCTCGGCTATTCCCGTTATTCCTTTATACATTTCATTGTTGTATAAAACGATGAAGGAAAAAGGCATTCACGAAGGTTGCATCGAACAGATTAACCGTTTATTCCGCGATCGATTGTACACCAATGGTGAAGTTCCGGTTGATGAAAAAGGCCGTATTCGCATTGACGATTGGGAAATGCGGGAAGATGTTCAGTCAACAGTTGCCACCCTTTGGGAAGAAGCTACGACCGAAACCTTACCCGCCATCGGTGATCTGGAGGGTTACAAAACTGATTTCTATAACCTTTTTGGTTTTGAAGTTCCCGGTGTGGATTACGAAGCAGAGGTCAATGAAGTAGTAGAAGTTCCCGGTCTGCAACAGGCTTAGTTTTACTTCTTTATCGTACTAACGAAAAGCCGGTTCTCAGATGGGAATCGGCTTTTTGTTGTAAAACCCTTCCCGTCGTTCAGAGCGAAGCGAGGACCTCCCTTTTCGATTAGGGATAATTAGTTTCACCCAAACTTTGTCTCATATCTAAGTAAGTTCTCTCCCTACGTTTGAGATGACAGCAAAGGGGTGATTGATACGCCGAAGTGATGCTGCCATCGGAAAAGCTGGCCGGGCCACGCTGGCAGCGGCAGAGATCACTTTTCTTTCTCGTTATAACACTTCTCTATGCAACCGCTACCAGCTTTTCCGCTGGTAGCACTATTCTAAAACTTCCTTACCTAAAATAAGGTCTCACTACTTCGTTCGAGACCACTTTTTCTTTCTCGTTATAACACTTCCCTATACAGCCGCTACCAGCTTTTCCGCTGGTAGCATTGTCTCAAACTCTCTTACCTAAACTTCATACCCAAATAAAATCTTTTTCTGCGTTTGAGATTACAGCAAGGGGATGTTCGATATGCCGAAGTGATGCTGCCAGCAAAAAAGCTGGCCGGGCCACGCTGGCAGCGGCAGAGGTCACTATAACACTTCTCTATGCAACCGCTACCAGCTTTTCCGCTGGTAGCATTGTCTCAAACTCTCTTACCTAAACTTCATGCGTAAGTAAGGTCTCATTACTGCGTTCGAGATGATCGTCTACAATACCCATACAAAAAGTGGCTGGTGTCCCCACCAGCCACGATAAATGCAGTACTCATTAAGTCAGAGAGATGGTCACCATCAAACTAACTTCAAACCCATCACATTAACCCTAAATGCCAGGATACCCTGGATTCTGCGGACGCAGGTTAGGATTATTCAACATTTCCTGACGACCCAAGGGTAGTAATAAATGTTTTTCCTGTAAAGGACGGTTCGAACTCAGGTTTACGTGACCCACAAAATCATCAAAACCCTTGGTGGTTACGTTAAATACTTTGCGAAGACGCACCATGTCGAACCAGATGATTCCTTCGTACGAAAGTTCATACCAACGTTCCCGCCAAACGGCTTCCCGGAAACTATTCTGCGTAAACGAGCTTAGAGCTGGCGTCGTTAGCTTCGCCCGATCTCTTACTTTTTTCAGGGCATCATAAGCAGCCTGGGTGGGAGTCCCTAACTCATTCTGAGCTTCCGCATAAATCAACAACGTCTCCGCGTAACGAATCTGAGGGACATTTAGGTTGTTCTGACGCGTTCCGGGCACGCCCCGTGTTCCGTTCGCCGTGACGTTAAAGTGCTTGAATACATAGGGTGCCCCCAAATCAAAAAGAGCTCCATCTCCATTCGTGAAATAGCTCGTGTAAAAATACCCTTCGCGATCTTTCGCCCGTAAATCTCCGGTTTCGTAGGAACGATAGAAGTTAATTTCAGGTACCGTACTGCCCGTTCCTGAAGGACCGTTGTAAGTAACGGGCTTGAAGTTAGGATAATAATTATCCAGCGGATTTGCGGCTACGACTGTGTTGTACTGCAACATGAACAAATGTTCCGTGCGGTTTTTCAGACTTTCCTGATGGACTTCACCATAGGTAGAGAACAGATTAATCGTACCGGGATTGGCATTCGCGTAAGTAACTACCTCCAGAGCTTTATCAGCCGCCAGTTTGTAATGGGTAGCTCCTTTTCTCAGCGGGAAACCTGCCATCGTCAGGTATACTTTTGCCAATTGCGTCTTCACCGCCGCCAGATTCACGTGACCAGACACATCCATCCAGGGTAAGCCTGCTGCTTCTGCGAAAGTCAGGTCTTCAATAATCAGGTTATACACCTGCTCAGAAGGCGTTCTGGAGGGACGGAAATCTTCGGAAGTTATGGTTTGCGGTTTCGTTACCAGAGGCACATCTCCCCATAAACGAACAGCCGTGAAGTAGGCCCAGGCCCGGAGGAATCGAGCTTCACCAAGAATTTTTTTCTTGGCTGCTTCATCCATCGTAATGCCCGGAACTTTTTCAAGCACCTGATTCGTCTGAGCAATAACCCGGTATAAGCCATTCCAGTAGTTAACCACATGGGCCGTATTCCCATCGTGAATTAAACCGTACAGGTTATTTAAATCCGAGTTCTGAGCTGTTTCCGTGGTTGCATTACCTGTTAATGCTTCGAGCAGTTGCCAGTTGGAAGAGAAAATACCAGCCCCATCTCCAATAAATCGAAGATCGGCATACGCTGCATTTAATGCCGCCGTTGCGTGATCGGGCAAGGTATAAAAAGCATTCTCGGTTAAATTGGAAGGGGCCTCTTCGGACAGGAATTTGGTACAGCCCGTAGCCGCCAGCATAAGCGTACAAGCGAGGGCCGCTTTCCCTATATTTTGACGAATATGTAATTTCATGATCATTTCTTTAAGTACCTACGATTAGAAACCTACCTGTAAACCAACCATGTAAGTAGTGGGCTTGGGATAGTTATGCCAGATCATCCCCTGCGTAAAGGCACTGCTGTTGTCACCCTGGTTGGTAGGAGTTACTTCAGGATCACCAATCACGGGATCTTTCACGAGCAGGAAGAAGTTCTGAGCTGAAGCGTACACCCGTAAACGGCTAATCTTCATCTTGCTCGTCATTGTAGCAGGGAAGTTATAGCCAATCAGGGCGTTTCTACCTCTCAGGAATGAACCGTCTTTGATCCAGTGGCTATCTACGTTTGTGACATAACCCGCACGCGTTTCGCGGATTTCAGCAATCGGCGTATTCTGGTTCGTGGGTGTCCAGGCATTCAGAACTGTAGTGTAACTGTTCGCCAAAGCCTGACGATCTTCGCTAGCATGGAGGTTCATCAACATCACATCGTTACCGAACATGTACTGAAGTTCCAGCGTGAAGTCTACGTTTTTGAAACGCAAGGTGTTCGTCAACGCTCCCCAGCCTTTCGGATTACCATTACCGATGATCGAACGGTCGGCATCCGTAATGGCCCGGTCACCATTTACATCCAGATACTTAATATCACCAGGTAACATCGTCAGACCATTTCGGTAACTGGTGAAACGAGCCGCTTCCTCACGCTCAGCCTCACTCCAGGTTCCCAGGCGAGTAAGTCCCCAGAACGAACCTACGGACTCACCAATACGAATAATGTTTGTCTGGTTGGTGAAATTAGGTCCGCCTACTCCGAAGATATCCGAAGGCGTTGCCAGCGATAGAACTTTGTTTTTGTTCATCGAAATATTGAAAATCGTGCTCCACGAGAAGTTCGGACGCTCAATATTGGTGCTGTTTACGCTAAATTCCAGACCCTTGTTTTCCATGGATCCCACGTTTTGGCGAATCGTCGCATAGCCGCTGGTACGGGGAACGGGAGCATCCAATAACATATCCGTTGTTTTACGGTAGTATAAATCCACTTCAACGTTGATGCGATTTTTCAGTAAGCCCAATTCAAAACCGACATCTGCCTGAGCCGTTTTTTCCCATCGCAAGTCGGGGTTAGCCAGACGGCTCAGCCCCGTTCCACCCTGACGAGTATCATTAAATACGGTCGAGAAGTTAGCACTTAACAGAGCCAATGAGCTGTACGGAGGAATCTCTGAGTTACCCGTCATACCGAAACTAGTCCGAAATTTCAGGTTTGAGACCACGTTACTATTCTTCAGGAAGGCTTCTTCCGAGGCACGCCAGGCTAATGCCGCCGAGGGGAAAAAGGCATATTTGTGGTTGGCTCCGAATTTGGAGGAGCCATCGATCCGACCCGTTACCGTCAGCAAATATTTGTCCATGAAACCATAGTTCACCCGACCAAAATACGAGTTAAAGGCATTACGCGAAGCTTCTGATTCAACCGTTGGCAGCAGAGCTCCAGCACCGAGGTTATTGAAACCGAAATAATCCGTAGCAAACGTTCGAACGCTGGCACCGATGCGGAAGAAATTCGTTTCCTGCCAAGAAATCCCTAACAGAGCATTCAGCGAATGGTTTTCAGCAATTTGCTTGTTGTAGGTCAGGTAGTTTTCCAGCGACCAGAAACTTTCTTTCCGGTTACGGGCCGAAGCGGTTCCCTGAGCACCAATCTCAAGCGTACGCGTGCTGGATTCGTTTTGTTCCTGCGTTAATACGTTAACTCCCAAAACCGTACGCATCTCCAGACCTTTAGCCAGATTGATATTGGAGTATAAGCTACCCAACGTAGTCTGCGTATTGAGGATGTACTTACGACCCATTAAACGGTGAACCGAACTCATGGTACCTTCCGCATAAGGATAATCACGGTTATTGGCATACGTTCCGTCGGCGTATTTTACGGGCAGGAAAGGGAAATCTTCCACAATCTGACGGGCCACGGCATCATTCTGATCGACGATGTTTTCGGACTGGTTATTATAACTCAGGGTACCGCCAATTTTCAGCCATTTCTTCACCTGATCGTCGATGGTTAATCGACCTGAATAACGTTTCAGATAAGAAGTCTTAATCAGCCCCTGGTCGTCACGATAGCCCAGTGACAGAGAGTATTGCGTCCGTTCATTACCGCCACTGAACCCTAACTGATGGTTTTGAGAAATTTTGTTCTGTGTTGATTCTTTAAACCAGTCCGTGTCGTACAATGGATTTCCATTACTATCAAAAACCCGGGGATCTGTCCGGCGTAGCTTCGGATTAAGGTAAGCCCATTTACCGGAAGCCCAACCTGCGGGATCATACTTCGCAATATTGGCGAAAGCCAGATCTTCAACGGCCAGGTATTCTTTAGCATTCAATACCCGGGGACGATTGGGACCAATGGTATTTACACTCAAATCCGTGCTATACGTCACGGTTCCCTCTCCCGCTTTCCCTTTCTTGGTTTGTACCAGAATAACGCCATTGGCACCACGAGCCCCGTAAATAGCTGTAGACGAAGCATCTTTCAATACCTCAACCGATACGATGTCGTTCGGATTGATGTAATCAATGGCAGAGCTAAACTGAGCCTGGGTTCCCTGCGGCATCATTACCCCGTCAATTACGTACAACGGGTTATTGGAAGAGTTAATCGAACTAAATCCCCGAATCCGTACCGTAGTTCTCCCACCGGGGCGACCTGAGTTAGTATTTACCTGAACACCAGACACTTTTCCAGACAAAGCCTGGTTCAAAGAAGGAGCTGGACGCTCGCGTAACTGGGCTTCTTTTACAGAACCTACTGCACCCGTCAAGTCGGATTTCTTCGCAGTACCGTAACCCACCACGACGACCTCATCTAGTACTTTATTGTCACTCGACAGTACTACATTTAGTGAAGTCTGATTACCCACCACTACCTCTTTGGGAGCAAAACCTACGGAAGAAAAGACCAGCGTAGCTCCATTTTCAGGAATTTCGAACCTGAAGGCCCCTGTACCATCAGTAACCGTTCCGCGTTGGGTTCCCTTCAGAATTACACTTACGCCGGGAAGAGGCTCGTTATTTTCGTCAGTTACTTTTCCAGTGATGGTTTTGTCTACACTGTGCGTGTGAGCAAGAACTTCACCACGATCAGTAGCAAAACTAACCTGAAAGCCGACACAGGTCAGTAACAGCTGTCCTAGGGAAAGCCGTGTCAATCTGCCCAACTTTTTGAGATCAAGTAAGGGTTTTAACATAGGTTTAAATTATGTAAGGAATTGTTAATTTTTAAAGGCATAGGCCTACCATGACAGGTACCTATTGGTACTCGTTTCAATGGATTTTATAGAAGAAATTAATGAGAGTAATACGGGCTTTTTAATGATGAAGCCACACACAGTCATCCCGCCCGAAGCAGTTTTCTGTTTTGGATTAAGTGTTCAATAATTTAAATCAAAATGATTCCGCCCTGAGCTCGATTAAGGGACTGGATAGAAGTATTTATTAGGCAAAAGTAATGATTGGAATAGTACTAGTTAGTCTGTACTATAAGCGGGTAAGAATACTCATCAATGGTGTAAAAAGTTTCATAGAAATGTTCAGGTTATTAGAGTTTACAAGCAAATGTATTTCTTTTAGATTCATATTTCCTAACCTTTTTCTTAAATAATTAAAATTTTTACTAAATATAATCAAATACACTGCCTGGATATTGCTGGCATTAATTGCAAAGCATTTCCTGCATTTTCTGCAAGAATTGGCTTTCAGAGACATTATAACCATAATAAATTTGCAAAATTGGGGCATTCAGCCCTCTGAAATCCATAAATGTCAGGAAATGACCGAGACCTACGGTTTGCTAAAAATTTACTTCAACCATCCACTGCATTTCTTAGAGAGCTACGTTCCCCTAAAACTCAATTTCCAATTTTTTCTATAAATGCTTCCATATTAAATTACTATTTATTTAGAGCTTTTTTATAGTACGGAAAGCTTGAAAATACATCCGGCATATTTTGAAATAGAATAGAGCGTGTATTTTAAATAGGAGAAACGAAATGGTGTCATTCCTAAGGTACTATTATTGGCTGAAAACTAGCTCAAGCAAAGCTGGTAGTTAATCCAAAAAAATGGCGATTAATGATTAAAAACCATTAATCGCCATTTCTGACTTCTAGCTATTATTTCGCTTGATAATTTCCGTATAATTTGATCAAACGATCAGGGTAATTGGAGATAATTCCATCCACGCCATACGATGCCATTAACTCCATGTCTTTCACTTCGTCCACCGTCCAGGGTAATACCTTGATTTTTCTTTGATGTAGCTGTTCTACCATTTCCCTGGTTACCAACATGTAATGCGGGCTAAAGTATTCTGGCGTAAAACCCAGACGCTTCAGGTTCTCTTCCACCCCATCTTTGTTATATATCAATACCGACAGCGATTGTGCAGGGAATTTTTTATGGATATCCTGTAGCGTACGGATGTCAAAAGACTGAACGGTTACCCGCTTCGCGATTCCCTTGCGGTTGATTACACCCATCATCAAATCCGCAAAAACCTCAGGGCTGGGGTTATACTTCCCATCGCCCTGGGGCGAACACTTGGTTTCAATATTGTAAGCAACGGGTTGCAGTCGGTTTACTTTAATGAACGTTTCCACACTATCAATCACTTCCGAAAGCAAAGGTTTACGTACCTTCATTTTTTGCTGCATCGGAAAGTTAGGATGTGGCTTCATACCAGCATCGTACTTCTTGATCTCCTCGTAACTCATCTGATACAACGCCAGATTCTTTTCTTCTTCTTTCGTGATGGGCGAACCGTCTGGTTTCAGCATAATGACCGAAGACATATAGGGATCATGAGAGACCACTACCTGATGGTCTGATGAAATAACGCAGTCCAGCTCCAGCGTTCGGCTTCCCATTTTTACGGCATTGATCATGGAAGCTACGGTATTTTCGGGGATTAACCCCATGCCGCCCCGGTGGGCCTGAACGTCTAATTCTTGTTGAGCCGAAACGCTTAACATTCCCGCTGCACTTAGGACCAGCGTACAAATCACTTTCTTCATTAGCTAATAGTATGTTTTTAAAGGGGTAGAAAGGAGGATTCTGATGAGATTTAGTAGGGTAATAGCTAAGGATTTACTTAAATCCAGTATGATGAAAACGAATATCGCCTGAGGCTTTTCGCGACCACCAACCTATCTACTCTTCCAAAATCCTTTCTAGTAGCCTTCATTTTAAAAACATCAAAAGTAAAAAGTGAAATTTCGTAGAGGGTTACGCCTTCGTTAAATCATCAAGCGTTGGCTTAATGCTAGGATAATCTGGTTAAATTTCCAGAGAATCAGGGTTTATCTCCCCTCACTTGTCTTTCATTGCGTCATTACCTCTTTCAATAACCTATGAAAAAATTGCTAGTTGCCCTCGGGCTCAGTGCGACATTGGCTGCTACTGCTCAGACTGCATCTACCCTCTCCTACAGCCGAGCTCCACTGCATCAGAATCCCTATCAGGAGCTACCACTGGGAGCTATTAAACCTAAAGGCTGGCTCAAAGAGATGCTGGTTCGCCAGAAGAATGGAGCTACCGGGCATCTGGACGAGCTTTATCCACTGGTTATGAATCATAGAAACGGCTGGCTAGGCGGTGACGGCGATCAATGGGAACGCGGGCCTTACTGGATTGACGGCTTATTGCCTCTCGCCTACCTGCTCGATGATGCCGAATTGATTTCGAAAGCTAAGCCCTGGGTAGAATGGGCACTTAAAAGCCAGCAGCCCGACGGCTATTTTGGTCCAGCAAAAGATTATGGGCCCGAACCAGGTATTCAACGCGATAATAGCCGAGACTGGTGGCCCAAAATGGTAATGCTGAAAATATTGAAACAGTATTATTCGGCCACGGGTGATCAGCGGGTAATTACATTAATGACGAATTATTTCCGGTATCAGCTAAAGGAGTTACCGGCTAAACCACTGGATCACTGGACTTTCTGGGCCCGGTACCGGGGCGGAGACAATTTGATGATGGTGTATTGGTTGTACAATCAAACCGGGGATCCCTTTCTGCTCAAACTCGGAGATTTAATTCATAAGCAGACCTTTGATTATACCGATGGTTTTCTGAACACTGATTTTCTGACCCGGGCGGGTAGCATTCACTGTGTCAATCTGGCTCAGGGTATTAAATCTCCCATCATATATTACCAACACCATCCCGAGCAGAAATACATCCAGGCCGTTGAGAAAGGATTCGCCGATATTCGGAAATTCAATGGCATGGCTCACGGACTCTACGGCGGTGATGAAGCCTTGCATGGGAATAATCCTACGCAGGGGTCTGAACTATGCTCGGCGGTGGAAATGATGTTTTCTCTGGAAAGTATGCTGGAGATTACGGGTAAAGTTAGCTTCGCAGATCACCTGGAAAAAATTGCTTTCAATGCCCTCCCCGCTCAGGTTTCAGAAGATTACCTGACACGCCAATATTTCCAGCAGGCGAACCAGGTAATGGCTACCCGACAAATCCGGAATTTTGATGTTAATCATGGCGGCACAGACGTTTGTTTTGGTTTACTTTCCGGCTACCCTTGTTGCACCTCTAACATGCACCAGGGCTGGCCAAAATTCACTCAAAACTTGTGGTATACCACACCCGATCATGGGATAGCCGCCTTGGTCTATGCTCCTAGTCAGGTAAAGATGAACGTAGGCTCGGGAACGGAAGTTACGTTTACCGAAGAAACTAATTATCCCTTCGAAGAATCGATTCGCTTTACGCTTACCATGAAAGAGAAAGTAGTAACCTTCCCTTTCCAGCTACGTATTCCTGAATGGTGCAAACAAGGGCAAATTCTGATTAATGGCAAAGTAGTGCAGGAGCCTAAAGGTAATCAGGTAGTAACCTTAAACCGATCGTGGAAATCGGGAGATGTAGTTGAATTAAAGTTACCCATGCACATCTATCATAATTCCTGGTATGAAAATTCAAGATCCGTAGAACGTGGTCCTATCATTTATGCCCTAAAAATTGGTGAATCTATGAAGAAAGTTAAGAATGAAAAAGACCCGATTGATTACGGTGACTCTTACGTAGAAGTTCGCCCGACAACTCCCTGGAACTATGGTTTAGTTAACATTTCTCCAGAAAAAATTGATCAGCATTATTCAATCATAAAGACAGGAAAATTTTCTAATTTCCCATGGAAATCTGAAGAGGCTCCTATCCTACTCAAGACGAAAGCAAAACGCATTCCATCCTGGGGATTATACAACGACATGACTGGCCAAGTTCCTTATAGTATTACCTATAATCTTGAAACCGGTGAGACCGAAGAGATAGAACTAATTCCATACGGATGCACGAAGCTTCGTATTTCTCAGTTTCCAGTAGTCCATTGATTGAAATAGACAATGAGTTATTTATCTATAATAACTACATATAAATAACTCATTGTCAAACATTTATTATCATATTATACTCTAAAATAAACACTAATTTTAACGTTATTTATCTGTTGTTATCTATACAAATTTAAAGTTATTTTTAACGTTAAAATTACAGGTATTCATCTTCAAGTGATTTACTAAAAATAACGTTTAATTTACCGTCAAAATTTACGTTAAGTTACGTACAACAGCAATCTTACTTTTAACGTCTTTTTTAGATTTAAAATTAGAACTGTTTTTTCGAATCTATCTAGTCAATTTTACCTTTAATTTTAACGTTAAAATTAAAGGTAAAATTGACTTTTTAAACATAAGCAATAGCACTAAAAATACCTTTAATTAAAGAGCCCTTTTTAACGTTAAAATCAACGTATATTTTTCAGTAAAATTCACTTCTTATTTACGCTTATTTTTAACGTTAATTTTAATTCTATTATATACGTTGTTTATAACTTCTTAACTAGCTCTGTTTTAAGAGTCTATTTTAACGCTATTTATAGCTTTTTTATCAATTCTGAATATAACGTCAATATTCATTCTGAAAATACCTTCCACTTATGAGTCAAAAACAGAGTCAGTAAAGAAGTTTATTTGGAATCTATTTTTAACTTTGTACCCAACTCAGTAAAAGGCGTTCATTTTTAAGTTATTTTTAACGTCTTTTTTAACGCTATTTTTACACTTTTATCTAACGCTATTTTCAAAGGCTATGGTATTCACCGTTGGAGGAATCAAAGGAGGGAGTGGCAAAACCACCATCGCAACCAACTTGACCGTTTTACTTTCCAAACAGGGTTTTGACGTACTCCTGGTAGACGCCGATGAACAGGAAACATCGACCGATTTTACGACCTGGCGGGAAGAGAACTTGCAGGGAGAAATTGGCTATACGGCCATTAAACTTTCGGGTGAAAGTGTACGTAGTCAAATTTTAAAACTCATTCCGAAGTACGATCACATCGTAATTGATACGGGTGGACGTGATACCACAAGCCAACGGGCCGCTATGACGGTTTCAGATGTGTATCTGGTTCCTTTTAATCCCAGAAGTTTCGATTTGTGGACGCTTAACAAAGTAGAGAAGCTGGTGCAGGAAATCCGGGCGGTCAAGGCCAATCCTTTAACTGCTTTTGCTTTTCTAAACCGAGCTGACCCTAAAGGTTCAGACAATAACGACGCAGCAGAATTACTGAAAGATTCCGAAGTCTTTACTTACCTGCCTACAGCTCTGGTGAATCGTAAAGCTTACTCCAATGCCGCGTCTCAGGGCTTGGGTGTAGTCGAGCTCGAAGTCAAAGATTCGAAAGCTATTTCAGAAATCACTACTCTTTTTGATTCTTTTAAGGAGTTGATTTCCAGTGAAATAGAGTAATTATATAGCGTTGATAATAACTTTATTTTAGAAGTTAATTCTAACGTATAAATTACCCTTTAAATTGAAGTTCTTTTTAACGTCACCATGAATTGATAAGTAACGTCATATTAAGCACTTAACGTTATGGCCATATCCTCAGCACCAAAAAAGAAAGCTCCGGTTGAAGTAGTAAATGAAGATGAAATTATGCAGGTGATTAATCGGGGAGGATCTACCACCCGGTCATCACCGGAGCCCCCACAGCCAGAGGAATTACCTAAAGTAACCAAAACCAGGAAATCGGCGGAAAAGAAGGTGGTCGCCGAAGTTGTGCCTGAAGTATTGAAACGGTTTTCGATAGAACTGACGGAATCTGAAACCGACATGATTAAGCAATTACGTACGCATCGGCCTCAACGGGGACGAGCCCGCAAGATTACCATATCCGTTACCGACTGGATTGTAGAAGCGGTTCAGGAAAAAATAGAGCGGGAAAAACGTAAATACGGTGTTGATTAACCTCAAAGCTGGGGTAGGGGAGGGGTTAAGACAGTCCAAAGGACTTAGCCGTATAACTCCCCACATTTTTTATTTCGTTATTCGCCAACCGAATTTCAATGTCGTAAAGAATTTTATTGATTTTATCGATTGGAAACGATTCTATCACTTCCTCGGCCTGATCCGCCCTCAATTTAAAACGGGTCATCAGTCGGTTGATTAAAGGATTGAGATCAATGACGCTGGGTTTATTGAGGTAAGACACTTCGAATTCAACCTGCTCAACGGGCTTGCGACCCCGTCCGGGGCGGTCGCCCAAAATAGGAGAGTAGGTGAACGTTAAATCTGTGTTACCATTGATTTCACGGCTGGCCACTTCCAGAACGTCCCGCTGAAATTGCGTCCAGATTGGATACTTATCCTTACCCGTTTTGGAATCTATTACTCCAAGCATCAGTTTCAGGTCCATCAGGTTCCGGCGGAAGGTTTTGTTCTTCATGTTTTTATACATGCAAAGCAACTCGTAAATCCGCTTGGCATAAATCGACTGAAGGCTGATGGCAGCCTGTAACTGAATCTTGGTAAACTTCTCTTTCAGGTCGACGTAGAAAGGACGAATTTCCTGGGAAAGTGCAATTTCTATAATCCCTGTTCCTTTCTTATATTTGGCAGAAGCCGCAAAAGTAGTTTGCAGAAAATCGCCATTGGGAAGATACCCCTGCACCAAACGGGTTACAATACGGGCAGTAGCATTCTTGTAAGATTCAAAATTGATTTCGCCGCTACCCATGATGTGGGCAATCTCCTTGATGGATACCTTGTACACCTTAAGCGGTGAGTCATCGGGACGAACCTGGGCAATCACCATGTACATGATGTTTCGCTCCGTTTCCGTCATTTCATAACGAGCCTGGGTAATAAAGTTATCCTGATAGATTTCAATCGGCGTATTCATAGGATGAAGTTGTGATTTTCAGGCAAATAAAGATAAAAAAACAATATAATGTACTCCATTCAGTAAAATACATTTTTTTACCGACCAAACCTCCTTTTTTTAAGACCTAAATACCAACCAAACCCCATTTTTTTAGACCTTACTGACCAATTAAACCCCATTTTTTTACCAACCAAACCCCATTAAATAAAAGTTATCCACAGATTAAATATCTGTTAATCAGTTAGTTATTTAAGTAAAAAATTCCTTCAAGAGATTATCAAGAGAATATTGAAAAACACAATCTCTTGATAATGAAAAATTCCTCTGCTTTTTGGGCATTGAACTCACTCGAATCAAAATACATTTTAATCAAGAAAATCAAAAAGCGTGGGCAAAAAAGAAAAGGGAAGTTAGGCCGAGAACTAAATTATTAGTTTATTCTTTCTAAGTTTGATTAACCCTAAGCGTAGGAGGAGATGCTTTATTTCTTCCATAAATCGTTCCTAAGGCCTTTTCTATACTATTCATAGGAATTAGGCCGCCAACACAAGTTATGCTGAATCTGAGAGGAAATTTTAAGGCCCTTGCTTCTAAGATAAAAACTAGTTTGCCAACCAAACCACATTTTATTATTCGAGTTTCAGATGGAATGACTTGGAATTATAATGTTCGGCTAACTTTAACCTATTGATAGACAGGAGACTCTGATAATCAAAGCCAATCACCAACCAAAATACATTTAATTACTAACTTAATCCATTAGCTTAGAAGTAAAAGGATCTGATAATCAGCAATTTAATTACTATACTCTGTACTCCAGATCAACACCAATCAAAATACATTTAATTACTGCTTGCTCATCAGATTTACTGATCGTTTTAACTCAATACCGACCAAACCACATTTTATTAATGCTCTTTTTGTAAAGAATACTGATACTGAGAAGTAAAAGCACCAACCAAACCACATTTTATCAAATTCCTCTCTTGAATAAATTTTACCAATCAAACTACATTTTATTGAATCAACTTTTATCAATAAACCCCTCTCTATCTGATCATTGCCTTAGTTAAACCGAAAAACTGATAGTAAAATTAAATGTACTTTGGTTGGTAAAACTCAGCCCTATGTCATAAGCCCACTTCGACGGCATTATCATAAGAAATTCTACTACCAACGAAAATACATTTAATTCACCTTATTCATATTTAAGTATCTGGTATACAGTGTACTGCAATCAATAAATAAAGTAAAGCTTTAGCATCACGATTGTAAAGTTGATCAGCAATATGTTATTCCCCAAAGCACACTAACCAAAGTACATTTTATTAGGGATACCTTCTGAGAAACGTCCAATCAACGTATAATAACTATGGGTAGTTGTTTCAAGTCCGAATTGCTAGGATGATCCTAAGCATTTTCTGCCCATTTAGGATTTTTATTTAATGTATTTTGGTAGATGGGACACGTTGACGCGTGAGCTCCGGGTAGATAACCAATACTCATTAGAAAGGAATGTACAATCTCGCCACCCGTAAAACGAAACGTCTTTTTAAACAGCTTTACCCACTCTTCCTTCTTTTTGGGATGATGTGACGCTAGCCAATTTTCAAAGGAACCAAACTCTTTTTGAAGCTGAAGAATCGTTTTCGCATTTTCGATGGCAGCATTAATCTTCAATCGATTACGAATAATGCCCGCATCACCCATCAATCTTTCCCGATCCGACTCAGTATAGGCAGCCACTACTTCAAGATTGTAATGATCATAGGCTTTCCGAAAATTAGACTCTTTCTTCAAAATGGTTTCCCAGCTCAGTCCTGCCTGATTGATTTCCAGTAGCAGTCGACCAAAAAGTTCGTTATCATCATGGATTGGAAACCCGTAATGATGGTCGTGATAGGTTTTATGCAGAGCCTTTTTTTCGCCGTCCAGGTTTTCGATATACGTACAGTAAGACATAGGGAATATTCTATAAATGGTTTGAACGTATAAAACAGAAAAGGAAAGAAGGGTTCCTCCTTTCCTTTTGCTAATTGTAAATGAAGCTCCCTATTTCGTATCAATGTTCATAGACATCGCAACCGCAGGGCTTACTTCAACACCCGGTGGAACCTCAGCATTTTTACCTTTCATAGTCAGAAACAGGATACAAATAAACACGCCTAGCACGATGGATAAGGTCTGTTTATCTTCTCCTTCGTTATAAAGATTTCCTCCGGTAAGAAAAATTTCCTGACCATCAACGGCTTGCACAGATTTAATCTGGATTTCAACGAAACCTTCTTTACCTAAGCCTTTTGCTTTCTGAGCACGCATTACCTGACCTTTCGCGATGGTACCAGCCGCAATGACTACCTTATCGTCTGATTTCACATCATACCGTACCCGAAAGTCGATCACCTGGCCGGGAATAACCTGATCGGAACGAATGAGTGAAATGGTCTCCAGCGGAATCACAGTTCCGGCATTGAGTGGGACTCCATTCCCTCGCATTTGGAATGACATACAGGTAACAGCCACCACTAATACTAAAGCGATGTGCTTTACATACGTTGATTTACAGATAGAATTGATCATTGGTTTGTATTTAAAGGTGAGAATTGAATTCGAGTTTATTAATCAGTTGTTGGGTTTGCTGCTCGTTGTAACGTTTCGCACTTTTAGCAGCCCCTGTCATATTACCCAAGTAAAAACTCAGGTTAAATACACCAGTTAAGGCAGTCATTCCATAGGTTTCCTTCTTAATATTTGAATAGGTAGCGAAGCCTAATAATCCATTGATTAAAAAGGAAGTAACTGCCGTTTGCTTATGCCCTGTGTACCAATAACCGGCCCCGGGAATAATGGAAAGGGCACCTGCTACTAAAGGGTTCTTCTTTTTTTGATTATTAACTTTGGTAATGAGCCGAATAGCCGAATTAGATAGAGCCGTATAATTCTGAAAAGCAGAAAGTTCCCGATAACTTTGGACAGCTAGATCCCAGTTTTTCTGTTTAGAGTAAAGTAGAGCCTGTAAGTTAAGTAGCTTAGGTTTGGTTGGACTTGAATCAGCCTGTTGAAGGGTACGTGAAATCAATTGAATCGCCTGCTCGTTATTATGTAACTTATCCTGAATCAATGCTATTTGATAGACAAGTTCAGGTTCTTTTTTGAGGGATTCAGGTACTTTGGTTTCATACTCAAAAATTGCTTTCTCGTAATCATTGGTGGCTTTTAGACAGATTATTTTATTAATAATTAATTCATAACTAGGGGTATTATATTGATTTTCAATGCGATGTATTTCCAGTAGAGCTTCATGATAATAAGCGTTATTAATTAATTTCTTGACCAGTTTAAGCGTAGAATCAGGAGCGGTAAGGTTTGTAAAGGCGAAAGAATAACCATTTTTAGTGTAATACAAATTTTCAGGAACAGGATCATAATCAGGATAATCGATGTATTTAAAGCCTGAATTACTGAGCGTCAACGCATAATAGTTCTGATCATGGCCGCATCTTAAAAGGCGATCTGAAGTCAGTAAAAATGCATTAACAAAAGAGGTTTCCCTGAAAACTTTTAAACCATAATTAGAACAACTAGGGTACATTGGACACTGGTGTCCACGAATACCACTTATATAGGTTTGATATACCCCGATGTAATCACTAACGGCTGATTTTTTGCCAACGTTCTGCTTATAAAACGATTGATTACTAGTCAGCGTCTGACCATCAGATTGGTAAGTAAACGTCTGGGCACTACAGTAATAAGAAAAAAGCTGGAGTGCTAAAAAATATAAAAAATGATTCATACTAATCACTTACTCATGTACCCTTCAAATGTATATGCTAGTAAGTAACGAAGTGGCATCTAAAAGCTTAAAGAAAGTTAAATTATATAATAAATTTTTTTAATTTATGGGAGTGAAGGATTCCTGATCTAAGCAGATTCTACCATCTATTTAAAGCCCTGCAAGTTGGATTGGGGAAGTCTGTCTACCTAATAAACTACTTTTAGAATGGGACAGCGGAAGCTTTGCATTACCTTCCAGTATGTTCGTCTTTAAGAAGAAAGCAGATTGCTATAAAAGAAAATGAATACAAACAGGTTGATTACAGGCAAATGCAGGAAGTAATACGTCTGTTAATCTCACTATTAATCCCTTATACTTATAGGGATCATTAATGCTTAAACCCGGTAAACATTCAATAACGATTCGAGAATTTATAAGGGTACTCTTTTTCCTTAACTAATATATTCTTACCTTAAAAAAGAGCTCGGGCCACTAGTCTCCGTCTAGGAAACTAGTGGCCCGAGTTCTAATAAAACTATTTCAAGTACTACGAACGAGAAGGCTTATACCCAATGAATCCGTAGAATGCAATGTATACGTAGCAAATCAGCGGTAACAGGAAGGACAATTGTAGGTTGTGTGTAACGTCCGCGAAAGCTCCCTGCAAAGGAGGAATAATGGCTCCACCCACGATTGCCATTACCAGTAGAGAAGACCCCTGGCTGGTGTGAATACCCAGATTTTTAATCGCTAAATCGAAAATGGTGGGGAACATGATGGAGTTGAATAACCCGATGGAAATCACTGCCCACATGGCCACCGAACCCTGACCGAAGATGGCAACGGCTAATAAAGCCACTGTAATCGATGCAAAAAGCCCTAAAGAACGGCTGGGATTGGAGGCTCCTAAAATGAAGGCGAAGATGTTGAAAGCCATTAATCCCAGTACAATCATTGCAATGGCGGGATCGTACAAGGTGTACACCAACCCGAAAGCTACCAGCCCAATAACAGCCATGATGCCGTATTTAGTAACGGCTGACTGATACTGAGCTAAAGCGACGGCTCCGAAGAAACGGCCTACCATGGCTCCACCCCAGAAAAAGGAAAGGTAATACGTAGCCTGAGCTTCATTATAGCCAGCAATGTTAGGCAATTCGAGAAAACCAATAATGCTGGAACCGATGGACACCTCACCGCCTACATAAGCGAAAATACAGACGATACCGAGTACTAAATGACGATACTTCAAAGCACCCGCATCACTAACAATGGTGCCTTCGCTACCTACTTTGGGCAGGGGAGAAATTTTAATAATTCCGGCAATGAGCAACAACATCACGGCCAGGGCCACATAAGGTACCCGAACCGAGTCAGCTCCCGAAGAAGCATTAGCTCCGGCAAAAATCAGATAACCGCCAATAATGGGGGCTACCGTGGTGCCCAGAGCGTTCAGGGCCTGCGTCAGGTTCATCCGGCTGGACGAACTTTCTGGTGGCCCCAGGATGGACACGTAAGGGTTAGCCGTGATTTGAAGCAGCGTGATTCCCGAAGCCAAAACGAATAGAGCCAGTAAGAAGAAACCGTAGCTTTCCAGACTAGCGGCGGGCAAAAACAGTACACATCCAACGGCCGCGATTAACAATCCGAGGATGATTCCGTTTTTATAACCAATCCGCATGATGGGATCACCTTTGGTTACGGACAGAATAAAATAGATGAGAGATACGATAAAGTAAGCCCCAAAGAACGCTGTTTGAATCAGCATGGCCTGCCAGTGCTGAAGATCAAACACCTGCTTCATTTTCGGAATCAGAATGTCGTTGAGACAGGTAATTAACCCCCACATGAAAAAAAGAAGCGTGACGGTAATGAGCGGCCCACGGTAATTAGCTCCGGCGGAGGAGACATCACTACGGGCGGCCGATGTAGAAGAAACGGGTACTCCAGCCATATTTAATAATTCAGTAATGTGTTGAAATGGAAAGAATGTGATGGTTACGCCGATGTCAGTCCTACGATGGGTTCCCCGCTTGTAACGCTGAAAGAAGAAAATGATGGGCAGGAAGATGTAATAAAAACTTCGTAACCTACTTCAAATCAGTATCTTATGGGGTTTCGAAGCAAGTCCGAACACCAGAAATAGTTTTCATGTGGGTCATTGACCATCAATCAACTATATAGCATAATCCTTTAAAAGTATGACTGTTTTACGTCTTAAGTCAAGCTTTTACTTGAAAGTTAATGTGTGTCAACGGGCCAAACAGTTACTAAAATGGCTTTCCAGACCTCTAATACTTTCCCTAAGCTATTGAACAAAAGGAATGAATTTTCGTATATTTTCTACGATTCACGACACCATAAAATTGACTTCATGTTCAGGAAACAAGGCATGACTATCTTCGGAAAGTGGTCTGTGTAGAACCTCCCCTAAATCAACCCATGAAATGGCCTCAATCTCTAAAAGTCAGTTAACCGAAATATTTGAGCGTTACCAGGAAATTCAGAATCAAACCTTTCTGCCCCTGGAGCCGGAATTAACCACCGCCCGACTTCAGGTGATGGTGGAAAACTCGCTAGATAAGCCGCAGGAAGCTCTGGAGAAAATTCGGGGAACGAATAACCTTACTTCGGTAGCGACTTTTCTGCGGGGTTTTGAAGTGAGCATGTCCGTGGGCCTAATCTATGATCGCCGAAAACCGGATATAGATCGTGCGGCCATCGGCACCGGGTTCCTGGTGGCTCCAGGCGTGTTAATTACCAACCATCACGTCGTCGCTTCAAAAGAAGAAGCTCAGCAGTTTGGTGTTTTGATGAATTACCAGCGAAATCTCGAAGGTAACCTTTCCACTTCCTACGCATATGCCTTTGCTCCCGATGAGCTTTTTTACACCCATGCTCATCTGGATTTCACGGTAGTAAAAGTGGTGACCCAGGAATTGAAACAAGCCAGAAAGCCCATTACTGATTTTGGCTATTTACGATTGATAGAAGAAAGTGGCAAGATTACCAGGGGTGAATTTGCTGCCCTGATTGAGCATCCCAATGGCAAACCCAAGCAGGTTGTGTTGTTCGAAAACGCCATTTTGTATGACCGCCATCCCGACTTTTTATTATACAGCACCGATACCGACGAAGGAGCTTCCGGTTCTCCGGTTTTCAATTACGAATGGGTTGTGGTGGCCTTGCATCACGCGGGCGTTCCTTCTTCACTGGATGATTTACAGCAACTGGGTAAGGGCGAGATTGACGAAAATGAATACCCTAAAGCCGCTAATGAAGGAATTCGGATCAGTGCAATCATGAAGCATTTGAAGGAAAATCATTCACTGGCGTATGAATTAATTACTAAGGCGGCCCTGGCTCCCTTAACCGAAAGCATTCCCGTCCAGCCTTTTCTGGATGCCCGTCCGCTGGCGGCTCCGCTTCCTTCACTGGAATCACTAAAAGAAACCAAACCTATGTCAGAAAACAAAGAGTCTATTCCTTCGGTGACGAATGCATCTTCCGAAACAGTGATTCGTCTGAATATTCCCCTGGAAATCAAAATAGGACTGCCTCAGGTGGTTAATGCCGAAGCCATAGTCGTTTCTAATGAACTAGAGAAAAAAACGGCTGTGGTGAGTGATTCGGTAAATCGAAATATCAAAAATCGGGAAGGGTATAAAGCCGATTTTCTGGAAGGGTTCCCCATTCTTCTTGAAAGTCTCTATAAACCTTTTGCCGATAAAAAACTGATTGCCCCAACGCTCCAGGAAGAATCGGAGCTTAAGTATGTGCACTTTAGCGTAGTCATGCACAAAGTTCGCCGGATGTGTCTGTTGACGGCGGTGAATATGGATGGACAGAAAATGGTAAAAGTGCCGCGTAATGATAATTGGCAACTGGATGGCCGAATGGATGTGAAGTATCAGTTGGGCAATGCCGTGTATGCGAATAATGATCTGGATCGCGGGCACATGGTTCGGCGAGAAGACCCTAACTGGGGCCCTGATGCAAAAACAGCCAATGACGATACCTTTCATTACACCAACTCCTGTCCGCAGCATAAAGATCTGAATCAGAAAACCTGGTTGAATCTGGAGGATTATGTATTAAACAGTGCAAAAGCCCACCAACTGAAAGTATCCGTTTTTACAGGGCCGGTTTTAGATGAAAACTATGTGCATTACCGCGAAGCTTTGGTTCCTGCCCAATTTTATAAAATCGTGGCAATGGTGAAAACTGACGGAACGCCTTCGGTCACGGGGTACATTTTGACACAAAAAGAAATGATTAGCGGGCTGGAGCGGGTGATGACAGACTTCGTTTTTGGAGCATTCAAAACCTATCAGATTTCTCTTGAAAAGCTGGAAGAAATCACGGGTCTGGATTTGTCTTCGGTGAAAGCTTACGATCCTTTAAATAAAGCTCTGGAAAGCGTTCCGAGGGAAATTGAAGAAACAGGGGATTTAGTTTTATAGCTTCTTTACCTTGTTATAGCTACTACACCTTCCTGAAAGCTTTAGAGTTTTCAGGAAGGTGTAGTAGCGAGACAAAATGAATGCCTCCCGGCAAAGTCATCATTTCTTATGTTGTCCTTTCTACTGAAGTGTGACTCTGTTACCCTAGTAAACGAGTTTCATCCCCCGGCCAGACGCGATGAAGTTACGTCTCTACCTTTTGACGGCTCTAATCCTATCATCTCGAATGTAGTGAGAAACCTTGCTTAGCGAGTGGTAAAATGGAGTTACAGCAAAGTTAGCTGGCTCAAGAGGTTATGAAATGATGGTAGAGTTTTTCATAGAAGGCTCAATGGCTTCGCAGCCCAAAGTCTCACTTGATTTAGCATTTGAGTCATTTAGTTGAATTCCAGAATATAGTCCTTCCAATGATCGGGCTTGTGATTACCCTCCAACTGCGGATTATCTGAATCGTGAATATGATAGTCATCTTCAGGAATTTGGTAACTATCTTCCCAATAACTCTGCATGAAATTGATCAATCTCGAAAAGAGATACAACTGATATTTTTCTGCGTCTTCACCGTTTTCGGGCTTTGTTCCAATGATATGAATTTGACGCTCATGGCCCTGATCGCCATCGAGGCTGATGTAGGTAAAAGTTAGTTCGTATTCTTCCGTAGAAGAAGCTTCGCAGGCAGTAAATTGATAACGCGGCATAAATACGCAGGTTTTAGCGACTTTCTAAAAATAAGAGTTAAATAAAAGGCTCTCCTTACTTCGGGAGAACTATTAAAGGTTCATGCTTCAGTCTATGATCGAGAGCAAAGTTGCTAGCTTCCCCGGATGAAATCCGGGGACACGGTTGGTATTTAAGGCTATTTCATACTTACAATAACCGCTAACTATTATATTATCAGCGTCTGTCATCCAGAGTGAAGCGAATCTTATGACCTTTTGCGAGCTTGCTGGCTCATGCGGTAACTTAACTAAGCCCGTCCTATTCCACAGAAGGTCTCTCCCTGCGTTCGAGATGACAGAGGGAGGGTTGCTATTTACCCGCAGTCGCTCGGCTCTAGCCGAGTGACCACCTAGCTCTAGGCCTCTGGCCGGTAGGATGCAAACCCATATCTGATTAGAAACATCTTACCCCAACAAAAACAGACTTGCTAATCCCGGCCAGAGGCCTACCAGACTACCTCGTCACTCGGCTAGAGCCGAGCGACTGCGAGGGAAGTGGGTTCATACCCCATCTGCCGTTATCGCTCAGGGTTTCAAAAGCTCTGATTACATGAAGGTTTTCGCTTATAAATTTCAGACAGGCTCTTATAATCCTTACGATTTCTGTTCCTACCAAAAGTCTATGCCTGCCTTTTAAATGTAAAACGCCGTTACTGTATGTCGCATCAAAATTTTATAAGAGACATTTCAAAATAAGAGAGGTGTACGCTTAAGTATAAAAAAAGCGAGGCTCTGGATTCACCCAGAGCCTCGCTTTTTGAAAAGAGCCTATTAGTTGAGCACCGACCCTTCGGGCATAAGTTTCCAGTTGTTATCAAATAAACCAGCCATTTTTACGCCTTTACTACCCGATTGAAGCATATCCAGGCTAAAAATCATGTAGTCAGGAAAGCCACTGGCTCCGGCGAAATACTGGTTGGCCGAAGAGGCCTTGAAACCTTTAATCCCTGTACCCGTAATAACAGATACCGAGGCCTGAGCAGAACCCCGTAAGGGCCATACGAAGTAAGCCGCCAGATCGTCCCCGTTCCAGTTTTGGGTTCCTGCTTTTATCCCGTTTCGATCTACCTGAATCGGACAGTCAGCCAGCAGGGCTTTCCAGGCCCCGTTGGTGCTTGCGTTTCCGTACAACACCACACCCCGGTTAGCGTATTTCTGTAAAGCGTATTCTTTATCCGAAATAACATCAACGGCACCGTTGCCACGATAATACCAGGTTTCCGCATCAAAGCGGGCTTTTTCCACACTCCACTGATTTTCCTCTGTTGTACCCTGCGTTCCATACACGAAGATCATCCGGTGATTAAACCCATCCTTGAAAGTACCATAGCGATGCGGACCTTTTTCCTGAAGTGAAGGAGCCTGTACCTTCGTCCAGCTGCTGGCTTCCCGCCGCAAGTAAATGCTGTCCTGAGCCGATGCGGTGGTAACAGTAAGCGAGGGAAGGCTATCCAGTGTAATGCTTACCTTCGCATTTGAGCCAAAGGCATGAAGAGCCAGTTTTAACAAGTGCACGTTTTCGGTTTTACCCGTAATGGCTTTCTCTGATCGTTGCAGTTGAATACGGCTGTATTCCAGTGGTTTTATTTGTTGCTGAATCCCTGCCCAGTAATAAGACGCAGAAACACCCGGATTAGAAGTAATGAAATCAATGGAATGAACGGTAGAGTCCGCCGGACGCTGGTGCCATTTGAAAAAATCGAATAGGGGTTTCCAGTCTACACTGTGATCTCCGAACCAGTGAGAACCGCCGGGGTACTCATAGTAACTGAGGTCGGGATGAAAACCACCGAGTGCTTTTCGCATTTGTCGGGCATAAGTAACCGGAACGGTCCGATCCGCATCGCCGTGAAAAACGTAGACGCCCAGAGGTTTGTAGTTAGTTACCAGTTTTAAGACATCGCTTTGATTGCCCGAACGCAGCAGCATTTGTTCCATCGGAACTTCGCTGCTCGCAGGAATAAGACCATCGGCAGAACCGTACTCTTTCAAAGTAGGATAACCCGCACAGGGAGCAATAGCCGCCCATTTATCGGGGTACGTAGCTCCAAGAAACCAGGTTCCATGACCCCCCATGGAATGACCGGTCAAGTACACCCGTTGCGGGTCAGGATTGAAACGGGTTTTCGCTAAAGTTAATACTTCCAGGGCATCCAGCCGCCCCCAGTCTTCCCAGTTGAATCCACGGGGACGGCGGTTAGTGGCCGCCACCAGCGTACCCCAGTCTTTGGCTTTATAAGCCCGTGCCTGACCGCTGGCTTCTACGCCAGCCCCGTGTACGGACAAAAACAGAGCTGACTGAGCAGTGGGAGTAGTAGATTGCGGCGTAACTGCATAGTATTGCAAGCTTCCGTCGATGCTGCTGATGAATGTGTTGCTGTAAGATTCGCCCGGAGCAACAGCCTCCAGAGCAATCGTAGCCTGATCAACGGATTTACCCTTGCGAATTAAGCTGAGCGTACCCTCCGTTTTACCCTTGGAGGTGATACCACTGGCATCTAGTGTAAAAGGCACTTTCCGGGTAGTCAGAGCCGGAATGGGCGGTAAGTTTGTCAAAACTTCCTTGCCCTGAAAACTACTCTTTAGTTGTAAATCCGTCAGAGCATTGCTAGATGTATTAATGACGACCACGCCCGCCTGCAACGATTGATTAGCTCCGCCAACGATGGGTTGGGGTAAGGTCAAGTCCTGCGTTTGCAGGAGTATAGGTTTTGTAGGGAAAGTCAGGCTGGCAATAATCGAAGTTCCTCGGACGTAAAAGGTGTTTAGGCCTTTTTTAAGTTTCACGGGAACGTCCATATACCCCATACTATAGGCATCGCCCATGTGCAGTTCCTCGTTTACATACACATGACTGTTCCCTTTGATGTTCAGAATAGCTACTTGTTCTTTAGGAGAATGATAGCTCAGATAAATATAAGCTCCCGTTCCTGCAAGGCCACCCCTCATGCTTCCGGGATTAATACCGGGTCCGGCAGGCCCGCCGGAACTGCTTCGAAAACCAAAACGTCCCCGTAGACGGTGCAGACTATCGGCAGTAATGGTCTGCCACTTGAGTTCATCTCCTTGCTCGCTTTTTCCGAAAACGGAGCCTTCCGCGGGCGTTTTGAGCGTGTGCGTGTACAGTTGATACGCCAGCTGATCAGTATAGATGGCTTCCCGGCCGTATCGCTGTGGCACACTGGTCATCAATCCCTTATCAAAGTAATGAATCTGTTGAGCCTGTACGACCTGACTAAAAGTAGTGATGAGTAATCCTAAAGCACCAAGGCTGGCACGCATAAAGTTGAGGTTTAAGTCAAATGAGAGTTTAATGGTGAGAATAGAAATTAAAAGTAACGTTGAACACACAAAAATGGCCTGAATTGCGATGAAAGACGGATTAGGGACGATTAGAAAAAGGTTTTTGCAAATGCATGGTTATTCCTTCAAGGAATAATAAAAAAGTCGCCAACCTGCGGGTTGGCGACTTATAGTCCAGAAATAAAAACCATTCAGAACGATAGTGAAAGAAAAGTGGAGCGTTACTCAAATACCGCTACCGCTCGAACGGGTGAACCCGTGCCGCCGCGAATTTTCAGGGGTAGGGCAATGAACCGAAACCGCCCCCGACCTACCAGCAAATGCAGATTTATCAGGTTTTCGTAATGCGTAAATCCCATCTCGCCGCAAATGCGGTGAACTTCATTATTCGAAACTTTCGGTACGCCTGGGGACATCATCTCCACACCAAAAGCCGCAATACCCTGGTTACCCAACCAACGAGTGGCTTCAGCGGTTAATCCGGGCCCATTTGCCCAGTTTTCGGTGTGATAAGCCTTACGGTAATGATCTGTGTAGATTAATACGGTATCCCCCTTTTGAATGGTTAATGCCTGGTTCTGGCACGCCTCTTCCAATTCCTCTGCTTTGATAAGCTCTTTAAAACTTTTGTGAGAAAAGTCCAGACAAATGCCTTCGGTATAGAACATGGAAAGCGGCATGGTATCAATGGATTGACCAACAAACTCCCGGCCCATGTGATTAAGAGCATCCACGTGCGTGCCGGTATGTTCGCTCATGTTCAGGTTCAGAACACTGGGGGTTACAGTTTGGGTATCGGTTAGTCCGTCCCACTGCTCGTGCGTGGCATGAATGCCGATATGGACGGGAGGCAAACTCTTGTAGACGGGCATTCCCGCATAAATTTCCTGACTCAGATCAATGATTTCAGGCATGGGAGTTAGTTGGTTGAATGATGTTGTCTTAAAGATTAGAATCCACAATTAGTTCCTGAAAGTTAAAAGCAGCCATAGCATCAGTTACCGCTGCCAGTTTTTTCGCTGGCAACATGACTTTGAGACAACAAGTAACACATGCTGCCAGCGAAAAAACTGGCAGCGGACTTGATAGCTTCTCCTGTTTCCTAGAATAAGACAATGTTTGGCTATAGGAAAGTTTGCTAGCTCAAGAAAGTGACACGATCTCCAGCAAGGTTTTTCCCTCTACCTTGAAGAACAGGCAGGAAGTAGAAAATATGGAATTATGAAAGTTATAGTCGCTGTGCAGTAGCAGGCCTGTGTAATACTTTAACGACTAAGGTGAAAGCAATATATAAAATGGGACCGATGAAAGGAGTAACTAGTAATACAAGAGCTACCGCCCCTTTCAACAACGGAGAGAGCCCTTTTTCTCTTATGACTAGCAGAAAACTCAGTAGATACAACAAAGCATAAATTCCCAGAATTAATGACCAGAGAAAAAGGTTGGAGGAAGGGGTTGTCAAATCCATAGCTACATAAGATTATCAGGAAGTAATGATAGAGCTTTACTGCGGTAAATCAAAGGGATTCATCTTTTGCGAAGGAACCGAAATAGCTTTGAGAAAAGCTTCTAGCTGTAATTGCTCCGGTTTGGTTAGATGAAGTTTCCGCAAGATCGGCGAAGTTACCGGACGAAGCCGCTCATCCACTAGGACCCGCTTCTGAATAGGAGAGGGGTTACCCAGATTGTAATACTCCACCACATCACGAAGGGTGGGAAAGTTACCGTGGTGCATCCAGGGGCCGGTTCGGAACACTTCCCGCAGCGAAGGCGTTCGAAATTTCCCTACATCCTCTGGGTTACCCGTTTGCAGATATTTACCAAAATCCTGCTGGGAAGAACCGTATAAGGTCTGTCCGTCGTTGTGAAATTGGTTATCCGAGAATAGCGGCGAGTTATGGCAGTTAATGCAGCGGGCTTTGGTGCGGAAAAGGTGTAGCCCCATCACTTCATCGTCAGACAAAGCCTTTGCGTTTCCCTGAACAAATCGGTCAAACCGACTCGGCGGACTCACAATGGTTCGCTCAAACGTGGCAATGGCCTGCTGAATTCGTTCGATGGTTACCTGATCGGTGCCAAAGGCTTCCTTAAAGTAAGGTCGATACCCTTTCACCTTTCGAACGTTCCGCTGCATAGTCCTGAGATTTTGAGCCATTTCTTTAGGATCCTGCACCGGAAAGCTTACCTGCTCTTCCAGACTTGCCGCCCGGCCATCCCAGAACAGCGTTTTGTAATGAGCAGTATTTAAAATGGTCATGGCATTGCGTTTGCCATTCTGACGATTATGCCCAAAGGACAAATGCCGACCATCGCCCCAGCCTAACTCTGGATCGTGGCAATTGGCACAGGAAATCTGTTTGGAGGCGGATAATCGGGGATCAAAAAACAGGAGTTTTCCCAGCTTTGCTTTCGCTTCCGAATAGGGGTTATGGGCCGGGAATTCGGCTTTTCCCAGCACACCAATTTCCTGAAAGGTCTTTACCACCGAAGTATCCAGATCGGGTTTGGGCCAGCGGGAAACGTCTCCGCTGCTGTATAATTCCCGAAGTTCTTCGATGCTATATTCCTTCTGAAAAGCAGTAATGATCAGGAAAAAGGCCAGCGAAAGCAGTAATGAAATTCTCATGTGTTTTGCTCTGATTCAACTTCCCGAAAGTGTGGAGCTTTCGGGAAGTTATGGTATTCGTAATCAATCAGTTAAGCGTTAATGCATTGACGCTTAGTTTGTATGTGTGGGAAACCTTTGCTTTTCCACCGATAGCCGTTTCATTAAAATTGACGATCAGGTCAATTACCTTCGTATTCGCATCGTAAGTACCTTCGCCACTAATACCAATTTTAAACGTTGTGCCCACGCTCCGGGTGATGGTGATATCCTGAGTTAGCACTTTGACTTTACCTTTGGTTGAACCTACCTCGTCCGGGAAAAACTGAAGCACTTTTTCCGCGTTAATTTTAGCTGTTTTGATGTTGTTAGATCCAATCTCTGATGTGTATAAGGTTACCATCCCAAACAGATTGACTCCACTATCAACCACGTTGGGGTTGGTAAAACCGATATAGGTTGGATCATCCGCCGGAATGGTTGAAAAATGAGAACCAATCCGGTTTGTCCACTTCGTAGCGGTTGAATCATAGCGGTAGACGTACATCTGATAATACTGTTCAGATTTGTGAAATACGTTAATAACTTCGGTGGAAGCGGCGGCCTCTTCGGGTTCCGGTTCAACGGTCTTATTATCTTTGGAACAGCTGTTCAGCATTAAGACTCCGGCAAGGAAGAAAGGAAGTAATCGCAGCATTTTCATGATAGAAATAATTGGAATGAATAGTTCAACAAATGGGTAATCAGGGGATTAATAGCCTGGGTTTTGTGCTATAAAGGGGTTCACCAAAACCGTTTTGGCGGGTAGGGGCAGAATGAAATAATCCGAAGGGTAGGTTAAACTACAGCGGATTCCCTGACAATCCTGCCGATTCAGGTTTTGCTTGGTTCGGGCGAGGTCCAGCATCAGAAAGCCTTCGAAACAAAGCTCCTTGCGACGTTCCAGATAAATCAGATTCAGTAATTCCTGCTGATTAGTACCCGATAAAGCAGTAGCCGAAGGATCGGCTCGCTGACGAATGGTATTTAAGTCCTGGTAGGCCTGAGTGAAGTTATTCAGGTGAGCTTCAGCCTCAGCCCGAATTAGATACATTTCGGATAAGCGAATCACTTTGATGCCCGTCGAATTCTCATTGCCCCGGTTATACTTGTTGCAAAAAGAATAGACTGTATTCGCAAGCGTGGTAGTCGTATACAAACTTGACTTATTGCGAACGTCAGTCGCTGCGTATAAATCAAGCAGATCATTGGTGGCGGCCATTTGAAGGAAATTATTACTGGCTCCGGCTGAAGTAACATCGAAAAAGCTACCGAGGCTGGTCGTATTGTAATTCGATGGAACAGAAACCTCAAAAATGGCTTCGCTCGTATTTTTCTGCGTCCAGGAACTTACGTAATTCTGGTTGGTGTACAGACTAAACACGTTACTGGTAATGATCGTGTTAGCGTACGTATAAGCCTGTTGCCAGTCGCCTTGATTCAAGTAAACCCGAGCCAGTAATGCCTGAACTACGGATGGGTTCATGTAATTCTTCGTACTTCCCGAACTCCAGATGGCCGTGCTATTTTCAAACAACACCAGTGCTTGATTCAGGTCTTCGATGATCGCTTCATAACATTCCGCTACCGTCTGGCGTGGGCGTTGCGACTCACTGACCAGAATGGGTTTTAGGTTCAGGATAATGCCGGGATGCGAGGCATCCGAAGTATACGTATAGGGCTGAGCGTAGAGTAAAACCAAATCAAAATGAATCATGGCCCGCAGAGCGGTTGCTTCCGCCACTAGCCGTGTACGCGTGCGTGCCGTGCCGTTGGTAATCGCAGGAACTTTGGTAATGATGTTGTTGAGATTATTGAGAATGGAGTATAACTGAGAATAAGTACTGTTCATCCCACCCGAAGACGAACTGGTTTCGGTATCTTCATTACCGGGATCAGCGGCCAGATTATACACATCCAGTAATCGGGCATTGCTCAGCGTTGCATGTTTGATATTACCACCCGCAACGTCTGGATACAGCAGGCGATTGCCATTTAGGTAACTCAAATCAAACAGCGACCGATACGCTCCACTCAAGGCTACGGTTGCCGATTCAATGTCCTGAAAGGTTTCTTCCAGAGAAATCTTATTCTGTGGTTCTTTGTCAAGTAAGGCCTGGCAGTTAGTCAAAAAAATCATCAAACACAGAAGGCTCAGTTTCAAACCTCTGCTTTTGGTCAAGGAAACAGTCATGATTCGTTATAAGCTAAGGTTTAAACCTGCACTAATGGTCCGGGCTTCCGGGAACGTAAAGCGGGTTTCCCGGATACCATTCCGTCCAGCGGGACTTTTTTCCTTATACCAGTAGGCCACATTCGTTGCGTTGACAAAAGCAGAAACCCCCTGCATGCGAAGACGTTTGGTAAGGCTACCCGGTAAGGAATAGTGGAGTGTAATATTTGAAAGCTTTAGATTAGTCAGGTCTCGCAGGTAACGGGATGAATTAGTTACCAGTCCCTTTTTAATTGACAATCTGGACACCTGAGTTACATCACCCGGCTGCTGCCAGCGATCCAGCAGATTGACACTCATGTTGGAATGTTCCAGATTCTTTCCATCGGCAAGAAACCGGGTGGATTCCATCATATTTCCACCGATGTTGTAAAGGAGATTAATGCTCAGGGATACGTTTTTGTAGGATAAGGAGTTAATCCACCCGCCCTGAACTGTGGGTAATCGATCCCCCAGCACGACGTAACTGGAACGGGGATACGCACGAATGGCTGTACGAGTGACTAGGTTACCATCCGGGGCATAGAATTGCTCTTCGCCCGTTTCAGGATTAACACCACCCCACAGAATACCCCAAATGGCCGTAGTACTATAACCTTCCCTTATGGCAGCATTTGCCTCTGCCGTGGTAGTAGCAGGATCATTAAAAATGGAAGTGTAGCCCCCGTTATAGCGTAGAACCTTATTACGATTTAAACCCGCGGTAAAAGTGGACTGCCAGCGAAAGGATTGCTTCTGGAGGATGTCCATTTTTAGCGTCACGTCAACTCCCTGATTTCGCATTTTAGCCGTATTTACCGAAATGGAGCTATAACCCGTTTCCAGCGGAACTTCTACACTAGAGATTAGATCATGAATGGTGTTGTTGTAATATTCCGCAGTGAGCGAGAGCCGATTAAAAAGCGTAGCGTCAATGCCCAAATTCAGCTTGATATTTCTTTCCCATCCTAGATTAGGATTGGAGGCGGAAGCAGATTCAGGAATGGCGGCAACGTAGCCATTGTAGTTACCGTAGCCAAAATTATATAAACCTCGGGCCGCATAAGAACCAATCCGCGAGTTTCCGGTTGAGCCATAGCTGGTTCGGATTTTCAGGAAGTTGATCGTAGAATGATCCTGTAGAAAGGACTCTTTGCTGACAATCCAGCTAAAGCCAACCGCTGAATTAAGAGCCAGACTGAAATCACTGCCAAACATGGAAGACTGATCGGCTCGTAAGCTTGTGGTGAATAGGTACTTCTTTCTGAAGTCATAGTTTCCCTGCGTGTAATAGGAAACAGTGGCATTTTCCTGTCTGGAAGAAGAAGTGGTTCGGTTAGTGGCCTGTCCAAGCTCCCGAATCCGATCATAGGTGAAGTTAGAACCCGAGCCCGCCAGTAATACGGTGCTCTGGTCCTGAGCTTCCATTCCGGCAATGATGTGTATCGAATGATTTTCGAGGAACGTTTTAGAATAATTACCCTGGATATATCCTAACCAGCCGAGGGTTTGACGGTCGAAAATCTGTAAGCGTCCGCCGACGGTACTGCCCGTAGCGTTTTTGGCCGAAAAATATTTAACCTGCTTCCCCTGCGAGAAATTAGTCCCAATCGTTCCCGACAGCGTGAAGGATGGCGTGAGGGCGTAATGAATATTCGAGTTACCATTGAAACTAATGGTATGATTAACATTCTCATTCTGAGCTAATACTGCCAGCGGATTAGGGACTCCCAAAAACGTAGTAAAGTTTCCGTCCGAGTCATAGGGGTTGAGATTGGGAGGTAAATAAGCGTTATTCTCGAAATTATCTATTCCATTCTTTTTGGAGAAAGTAGGCGATAACGTAATGCCAAACTTCAACTTCTTATTCAGGACGCTGTTAACCTTCAAACTCAGATTAACTTGCTGCATATCGTTACTCATGGCACTGGCTTGCTGGTAACGATAGCCCGTCGAAAACCGATAATTTAAACCTTCTTTTCCTCCAGAAACATCCGCGTTGACAGCTGTGTAAGAGGCATTACGTGTCGTTAATCCAAGCCAGTCCGTATTTATGGTCGAACTGCCTGCTTGGGTACTGGCCTGAGATTCTGAAAAACCATCGTTAATCAGAGCTTCTCGTTTAAGCATGTAAAACTCAGGGCCGCTTAATAACTTCATCCGATTAATAAAGCTGGATACCCCCCGCGAGATGGAAACATGGGCAGCCGTTCGCCCTGCTGAGCCAGACTTCGTAGTAATGATGATAACGCCATTGGCTGCATTTGCTCCATAAATCGTAGTAGCGGAAGCATCTTTCAAAATGGAAATCGACGCAATGTCGTGAGGGTTAATCCCGGCAATGGGATTGATAAGCGTTTCGCCATTAAAAATGCTTGCGGCATCCCCACGTTCCTGTTCCATGATGGGTATTCCATCGATCACGTATAAAGGTTGCGTAGAGGTGGTCCTGCCGCCACCAACGGGTATTAACGTACCCTGCCCGCGAATGTTAATTTTTACCGGAGTACCGAGCTGCGTATTAGGTTCGACGTACACGCCAGCGGCTAAGCCTTCCAGCATTTTGTCAATGCTTTCGATGGGGCGATAAGGTTGTAACTCTTTGGCGGTTACCTGAGAAATACTACCGATGACTTCTTCCTTTGGCGTGCCGTTGGTATAGGCGTTTGTAACTACCAGTTCGTTCATCTGCTGGAAGTCAGACTCCATTTCTACGTTAATCGTGCTTTGAGAACCCAGGGGTTTGGATACAACGGGCTTCATGCCCACCATCCGAAATTCGAGCTGGGTATTTTCAAGGTCTGATGCGGCTACAATCGATGAATAATACCCTTCGGCATTCGTAACACCGATGACTTTTCCATGGAGAGATCGAACCGAAACGCCAGGAAGCGGTTTTTTATCCGCTTGGTCCAGCACCGTTCCGGTTACGCGACGCACGCTTTGCGGACGAACCAGAATACGATTTCCTTCCTTGCGGAACGAGAGGCTGGTCAATGCCGACAAATCCCGCAGAATGACGGGCAGGGGTCCTCGACTAACAAACGTATACCGGCGGGTAGCGTGAATATCCTGGGTGTCGTAGTTGAATTGTACACCCGCCTGTTTTTCAATTTCCGAGAAAATACTCGTTAGCCCCGCCTGCTTTAACTGGAAAGAAAGTTGTTGAGCCTCCGTTTTTTGCATAAAACCGAGACCAACCCAAAAGGCTAGGAGTAGCCCTGTTAATCTAACATTCATTTCTCCGCACTTAAATAAATCTTACGATGATGGATGGTATAAGTCAGGTGTTTAGAGAAGGAGATATTTTCAATGACCCGTTGCATTTCTTCGCGGAAGAAGCTACCCGTGTAATGCCAGGTTGGGTTGGGGTTTTTAAGGATTACTTCGTAGCCGTACATTCGCTCAATGGCCTGAGCTACGGTTTTGAAGTCAGCATTTTTGAAGACCAGATACCCCTCTTTCCAGCCACTAACGGCCAGAGAATCGAAGGATGTTCGGGTTAATTTCTGAGTAGTCGTTTGAAAAATCGCCTGCTGACCGGGCATTAATACGAGTCGCTGCCGAAGTGCATTCTCAACCTGAACCTTTCCCCGATGTAGCGAAACGGTAACCTGATCAGCAGGGGAATAAGCCGAAACGTTGAATTCCGTGCCTAATACGCTCGTCGATAACTCGCCCGTCTGTACGATGAAAGGTTTAGTGGAGTCGTGAGCGACGGAGAAAAAAGCTTCTCCTTCCAGCCTAATTTCCCGAACATTCGAATGGAAAGTTTTAGGGTAATGAATTGTACTGGCTGCATTCAGAATAACCGTACTTCCGTCCGATAAAGTAAGTCGTGTTTTCTTACCGTTCGGGTTCGAATGATGAACCCACTCCACTTTTGCAGGAGGTACGGACGGATTGCTACGATTGAAATAGAGTAGTCCGCCTACCAGTCCCAGTATAAGTAATACCGAGGCTGCCGCCAGCCAGGGTTTGCGGCTGGAACGCTGTATGTGCGGAATGACGGGCGTATCTAGGTATTGACGCATCCGTTCTTTTTCCTGCTCAAATTCTTCACTAGGGAGTCGCAGAGCGAGCAAATCCAGCAGATTTTCGGCAGCGACGATTTCATCCAGTTTTTCAGGATGCGTACGAATCCAGTGCTCCCAGAAAGCGACGGCTTCGGGATCTGACTTCAGGTAATACGCAATGAATGACGCTTCGGCTGCAAAATCTTCCGCCTGGTAATGTTCCATGAATATACTCGTTTGCTTACCAGTGCAGAAAAGCGGCTTTTTTTACCGACTAAATTCAATCTTTTTTATAATTAATTTTTAATGGATTGATAATCAGTGAAATAATAAATTTTTTTCTTAGGGAAGGTTTAACCATAAACGTTAAATAAAAGAAAGGAAGCCTCTTTCCGCTTGGGAGATCGTTGGAACAAGGGCTTAGCAACTCTCTGTCGTCGAGAGCGAAGCGTGAATGTCCCCGGATTTCATCCGGGGCTATCCGTATTGAACCCCTCCGGGGTCATTGGTCGTAACCCTATTGTAACAATCTTAACAACAACCCCAGCGGGGTTGAATATGAATAGCCCCAGGCTGGATAGCCCTGGATGAAATCCGGGGACATCGCGGGGACACGGTTGGTCATGACAATTATCTCCTACCTAAAGGATACATCATTACGTAATCATCCGCATCTGTCATCCAGAGCGAAGCGAAGGATCTGATGATCTTTGTCGAGCTGGTTGGGGCAGGTAGTAACTGGATGAAGCTAGTCCCTTCCACCCAGGGTCCGATTCGCGTGCAGGTCTTCATTCTAGATGTCAGACCGGTTTTTAACGAACGAAGATAAAAAGCAACAGGCTGCTCAACACCTGAATATGCTTACGGAGGGTTTTTAGGGCTTCCGAAACCTGATTATACACGGTTCGGGGTTGAAGCTGTAGGCGTTGAGCAATAGCTTCGTAACTTAATTGTTCATAATACTTGAGTCGAATCATTTCCAACTGACCCGGCGTAAGCTTACTTAACAAGTGCTGCACCCGGCGTTTGTTATCGTCATCCGACTGCATCTCCACCAGCGTTTCTTCGTAAGAACGCTCGACGGGCCCTGCCGTTGTATCACTCAGTGAGGCAAAAACATCCTGATTTTCTCTGAGTAATTTTCGCTTGAGAGAAGTGAAGAGATAGGCCTTGACATTGTCAACTTCAGGCAGACGCGAACGCCGATCCCAGAGTTCACAGAAGAGTTCGTGGATGGTATCTTTCACTAACTCGCGGTCGGCAATAACCCGGCAGCCAAAGGCAAATAAAGCCTGATAATGAGATTCGTAGAGAAACATGAATGCCTCCCGATCGCCCATTTTCAAGTGTTGCCAATGTATTTGTTCCGTGCTTGCTGCCATAAGAGGGCACAAAGGTAAATTAATTATTTATAATCATTATAAATAATTTCACTGAATAGTACTCAGCTCCTGGTAATTGATGAATGAACAGGAGTGAGCGTAAGGTTGGCTAGAAGCCTTGAAGTTATCCACGTATAGCCCATGAAAGAAAAGGCAACGTAACTAAATACTAGGCGGGTTACAGAAACGATGAGTAGAAGAGAAAGAATTTTTAGAAGCGGTCTAACCGTTAGATTGAACACTTTCATGCAAATCGGACCTTGGGTGGAAGGGCCTAGCTTCATCCAGTTACCACCTGCCCCAACCAGCTCGACAAAGATCATCAGATCCTTCGCTTCGCTCTGGATGACAGATGCGGATGATTACGTAATGATGTATCCTTTAGGTAGGAGATAATTGTCATGACCAACCGTGTCCCCGCGATGTCCCCGGATTTCATCCGGGGCTACTCATAATTCAACCCCGCTGGGGTTGTTGTTAAAAGGTTTATGACAAAACCCCAGCGGGGTTCAATACGGATAGCCCCGGATGAAATCCGGGGACATTCTTCGCTCTCGACGCAGATGGCTGCGTAAACCCTTGTTCCAATGGTCCTCCAAGCGGGAAGAGGCTTCCTTCCCCTTCTTCAACACTCATGGGTAGCCTTTCGCTAAAATTTTTTTATTCTCTATTGAATTGTAAATCAGTACATTAATAAAATCTTATTAGTCTATCAAATAAATAGATTTAGTAGACTATTGTTTTTAAAAAATACATCCTCTTTCTTTGAACCGTCATTCAAATCTGCGGCTATGTTAGAGAACTACGAATGGGTTTTAATTAACCTCCGGCTTCGCTCCTCTTTGTGTTGTAAATAACCTGCTTTTCTCGATTAAGTACCCTAATCAGCTCTTTCTCAGCGAATAGAGTCGGGGAAGTATTGTTTCTTATCAATTCAAAATCAGGAAATCATGAGTCAGACATTCGTTTTCAATAAAGCTTTAACCGAAGAACAGCGTCAGTATTTTAAAACCCACGGCATCATTCAATTCAAGCAGTTTGTAGACCGGGCTACGGTGCAGGAATTCATTCGGGAAGTAAACCGCGTAGAACAGCATTTACTAAAAACTAACACTGAAAAAGTAAACGGTATTCCCTTGAAATTCGGCGAAAACGAACGCGGTGACCGGATGATTCAACGGTTGGCCTTTACCTCACACTATAGCCAGAAGCTACGTGATTTCCTGAGAGATCCTCGTTTTCAATTATTACTGGAATTACTCGGTCCTTATGAGGGTCGCATTGGAGAGAATGAAAAAGATGGTTTAGTCGTCAACCATTACGTCAATACGCCCACCAGCCAGTTCAAGCAACTAGGCTGGCACACGGATAGCCCCCGCGATTTATTTTTAGGAACTCGAATTCAACCCATGTTGAATGTGGGTCTGCACCTGGATGATTGCTCGCAGGCCAATGGTGGGTTGCGAGTGCTGACGGGCACCCATGAGCAGAGCATCTGGAAGTTACTGTTCCGTAAAAAATACTTCATTGATAATAATCCCGATCCCAAAGAAACAGGCTTTGAAATCGAGGCAGGCGACCTCACCATCCACGATGGCCGCCTTTGGCATCGCGTGCAGCAATCCCCCTTTATCGGTGAAAAAAGCCGCCGCCGGGTTATGTACATCCCGATTATTACGGGAGAATACAGTCCCAAACACGCCGAAAGTCCAACACCGTTTTACCATAAACTAGGCAGTATCAAGCTACCGAAACCCTCTTTATCCGGCTGGTTGAATAAAAACTGGCAACCCGGAATTGCTCGCTTTTTAAGTTAATCCGTTAACGGTCCTTGCTTCTGGCAAGGACTGCTTTTCTTTTCACTCTAGACGTTTTTCATATGCCATACGCCCTAGTTACCGGGGCCGCTCAGGGAATAGGACGGTCGCTGGCTGAGCAGCTTGCTCAGCGAAAGTATGATTTGTTACTAGTTGATTTTCAGGAAGAAAAGCTCTATCAGACGGCTGACTACCTGCGAAATACGTATGCCCGGAACGTCCATGTCTTGACCATTGATTTAGCCCTGCCGGGATTTTTGCGGGTTGTCACCATCTGGCAAAAACAAATCACACCGAATCTGGAAGTGCTGGTGAACAATGCCGGATTTGGGCTGAATGGCAGCTTCGAAGACCTCGACATCAATGAACAACTTGATATAGTCAATGTCAACGTGCGGGCGGTCATGCAGATTACCCACGCGTTTTTACCCACCTTACGTAAACAGGAAAAAGCCTATTTGCTCAATGTCTGTAGCACCACGGCTTATCAAACGGTGCCTTACCTGACCGTCTACGCGGCTTCCAAGGCCTTCGTTCTTTCGTTTACGCGGGGCCTGCGACATGAGTTACGCGGTTCAAACGTGAGTGTAACTATGCTGAGTCCGGGCAGCACGGACACGGGTTTCGTAGATCGGGCTCGCATGGGAGAATCGCTTAAACAGACTGCCAGCAAGGTTCACATGAATCCCGATGTAGTGGCTGAAATCGCCATAAAAGCGTTGTTTTCGGGTAGAGCTGAAGTAGTCCCGGGTTTCCTCAACCAGGTCGGAGCGTGGTTACCCCGAATAGTTCCTATGCGTCTGATTGAACGGGTCGTTGGGAATCTGTATAAGCCCAAAACGGAAAGAACGCTGGTGACAGTATTGTAATTATTCTGATTATCAAAAACGTAACGGTATGTCCATGTTTCAAATACACGCTCCGCCCGGGCCTTGCCTTTCTTAATCTTCCCTTCTCAGTAAATTATTGAATGTAATTATGAATCAACTTTTAATAAAAAACGTCCTGCTTCTGGCAGGATTGCTATTTTTTCAGCCTCTCTTTGCTCAGCAACGCCAGCTTAAAGGCCGCGTTCTTACGCCCGATCAGGAACCTTTAGTGGGAGCTACCGTCCAGATTTCCGGCACTTCAAATGCCACCTTGACGGATGCCAGCGGTTTTTTTCAGTTAACCCTTTCATCAGGAAACAAAACCCTGCGAATCAGTTACATTGGGTACGAAACGCAGGAGGTTCCCATTACTTCCCAGACCAACCTTACCGTACAGCTTCAGCCGGATAGTAAAGTACTGAATGATGTAGTGATTACGGGTTACAGTACGCAGAATCGCAAGGAAATTGTCGGTTCTGTAGCTAAAATCAATGGTGATGATTTGAAAAATATTCCGGCGGCGGCAGGGTTCAATCAGCTTTTGCAGGGAAAACTGACGGGTGTTCAGGTAAATTCCAATTCGGGTGTTCCCGGTGGCGGTATCACTTTTCGTATTCGCGGCAATAACTCCATCAATGCCTCGGTTGATCCTTTATATGTGATTGATGGTGTATTTGTTAGTAACTCCGAACCCATTCGAACCAGTATTGGTCAGCAACAACAGTCAAATCCGCTGGCGGACATTAATCCCGCTGATATTGAGAGCATTCAGGTGTTAAAAGATGCCAATGCAACCGCTATTTATGGGTCGCTCGGAGCGAATGGCGTGGTAATTGTAACGACCAAACGCGGTCGACTGAATACCAAAGCAAAAATCACCGCCAATGTTTCACACGGCTGGTCTTCGGCGGCAAAGAAATTCCAGGCCACGACCGGGCCAGAAACGGCTACGCTGGTAAACGAGTCGGTTCGAAATACAGCGATTGATCGTGGCCTAGATCCTTCGACGGTGACCTTACCTTTCCCAGACCCCAGCAACGTTCCAACGTATGATCGCATCAGCGATATTTTTAGAGTAGCTTCTACGGCTAACTATGATTTATCCGCTCAGGGAGGCTCTGCTCAGAGTACCTACTTTGCGGGTTTAAGTTATACCAATCAGGAATCGATTGTGAAACCATCAGGTTTTGAGCGGTATACCCTTCGCTTCAACTACGACAATTACCTGACAAGTAAACTCAAACTGGGGAATAGCATTAACATTTCCCGGACGTATCGGAACGTCAGTAGTAACGATAATAACCCGACGGGCGTCATTAACTCGGCGATTTTTCCGCGTTCATATCTGCCGATTTATAACGAAGACGGCACCTACGCTCGTTCGGGAAGTTTCGATAATCACATTGCCCTCATCAAGAATCTGAATAACAATGCCGTGGGATGGCGGACGATTGGGAATGTTTTTGCTGAACTGACCATTCTGCCCGAACTGGTCTTGCGTAGTAGCTGGAGCGTGGATAACAGTGATATGTATGAGAATAATTACAGCAACACGCTCATTGCGGCAGGCATTGCATCGAAGGGTTCTGCTTCTTCCTATGAAACCAAAAACCTGATTTTAACGAACGAGCAGGTACTGACGTATATCAAGTCCTTCGGAGAGAAACACCGCATCAATGCCCTGATTGGGAACACGTTTAATACCGTTCGTTATGAAGGAACCAGTGCCTTTGGTCAGAATTTTGCCAGTAACGATCTGACCAGTATTGACGTGGCAGCAACCACGACGGGTTCGTCCAGCCGGAATAAAAATAAGCTGGTTTCTTTCTTTGGAAAAGCGACCTATACCTACGACGGTCGATTCACGTTTGATGCCAGTTTGCGGGCCGACGCTTCATCTAAGTTTGGAGCAGATCGTCGTTGGGGTTACTTCCCCTCCGGCGGATTTGCCTGGAATGCAGGTAACGAAGCTTTCCTGAAAAACCAGAATGTATTGAGTGATCTGAAATTCCGGGCCAGTTGGGGCCTAAGCGGTAATCAGAACGGCATTGGTTCCTACGCGGCTCAGGGCCTGTGGTCTTCGGGTTTCAATTACCTGGATGCAGCGGGGATTGCCCCTTCGCAGCTCGAGAACCGTCGCTTAACCTGGGAAACCACCCGTCAGATAGACATCGGAACGGAGTTTAGTTTCCTGCAAAATCGACTGAGTTTTATCTTTGATTACTATAATAAGTACACCTACGACTTACTCCTGAACGTACCCGTTCCTTCGCGTTCCGGTTTCACGACTTATTTGCAGAACTACGGAGCCGTCAGTAATAAGGGTGTGGAATTCTCGATTCATTCCGAAAATTTTGCGGGTAAAGACTTCCGTTGGTCAACGGATTTCAATATTTCCTTCAACCGCAACCGGATTGAAAAACTGGCTTCGGATATTGCTCAGGGAGCTTCCGGGCGAAACATCTCGATTTTACGTCAGGGCTATTCCGTCAACTCTTTCCAGTTATACAAGCAGTTATACGTCGATCCGCAAACGGGTAATGCCGTGTATGAGGACGTGAACAAAGACGGCATTATTACCTCCGCCGACCGTCAGATTGTAGGGAATGCTCTGCCAAAATTCAGTGGAGGTTTGACGAATACACTTTCCTACAAACGATTTGATCTGAACTTCCTTTTCTACTTCCAGCAGGGTAATAAGATTATGAGCATGCACGATTTCTTCCTGGTGCACGGCGGAACGCAGAACTTCATCGGCTTCATTCCCCGACAACTGGAACGCTGGCAAAACCCCGGTGACGTAACGGACATTCCACGGCTGACAACCTACAGCGGTAACCCAACGGTTAACGGTGGGGCCTCCAATAATTACGGGGGTAATGTAGCCAACCAGAGTTCGCGGTATCTGCTCGACGGTTCCTTCATTCGTCTGCGGAATGTGGCTTTGAACTATAACCTGCCCACTAGTCTGGTTCAGAAAGCCCGTCTTTCATCTGCCCGGATATACGTGCAGGGAGCTAACTTGTTAACCTTCACCAAATTCACCGGGCTCGATCCCGAAGTAAGCTCGCAGAGTAATAACCAGAATACGGCTGGTTACGACTGGGCCACGGTGCCTCAACCCCGTACCTTTTTGGTGGGCTTAAGTCTTACTCTTTAATTGATGCCTTGATGAAAAAGTTATATAAACCCTGGAGTAAACTCGCGGTTGTTTTTACTTTGCTGAGCTTTACTTCCTGCCAGAAATACCTGGAAGAGTATCCTAGTAATGCCCTGCCCGCAGCTAGTGCTATTACCGACGCCGGAACAGCCCGGGCGGCCATCAATGGTGCCTATGCACGCGTGCAAAGTTACTACGCCAGCAGTTATCCGACGTTAGGTACCATCACGACCGATAACGTGGTTTTCAATGGAACGCTAAGCCAATACCTGCAACTGGACCAGAACGCCGTTACCCCCGATAATGCCATTACGCTGGATGTGTATCAGAGTATATACCGGGCAGTAAATACGGCTAACAGCATCATTACCTACGTTCCGCAAGTAAGCGACCCGAACCTGAGTGCGACCGAGAAAAATACCATTGTGGGGGAAGCCTATTTCATTCGAGCTCTAGGTTATTTTGATCTGGCTCGGGGTTGGGGTGGTGTGCAGTTACAGCTTAAACCTACCCTGAATCTGGACGATTTGAAAGGCATTAAACGCTCGACGCTCGAACAGACCTACGATCAGGTATTGGCCGATTTAATCAAAGCTGAAGAGTTATTACCCGAAGATGCCGCCACCCGAAACCGGGCTCAGAAAAGTGTGGCCCGGGCCTTGCGTGCCCGCTTGCACTTGTATCGCAAACAGTGGACCGATGCCGAAACCTATGCTTCGCAAGTGATTGATAACCGAAAGTATAGCCTGGTTAAGCCGTATAAAAACTTTTTTACGTCGCCGTTTTTAAGTCAGGAATCGGTTTTTGAACTTAGTTTCTCCATTAATAACCGAAATTCATACTGGAACCTGTGGTACCCCAGCTCCCTGGGCGGACAGTATACGCTGAAGCCATCCCCTACGCTGATTGCAAAGCTGACTAACCCCAACCAGGGCGGTAGCCGCAGTGCCTTGCTGGCGGGAACGGGTAACAACGTGTACGGCGTTTTATACAACACGTCCAGTACGAGTACCGACCCGGCTTATCTCATTCGGATTGCCGAGTTATACCTGATTCGAGCCGAAGCCAGAGCCCAGCAAAACAAGCTGAGTCAGGCGTTGTCGGATTTGAATACGGTGCGGGCCCGGGTCGATGTGCCGGCTTCAACCGTCGCCACGCAGGCCGAGTTATTATTAGCCATTGAAGAAGAGAATAATCTGGAATTTGCCTTTGAGGCTCACCGCTGGTTTGACCTCGTGCGAACGGGTCGGGTCGGAGCGGTGCTCGGGCTTGCCAATACCAATTACTGGGTATTTCCTTTTCCTTACCAGGACGTACTTTCTGATCCAGATCTGGAACAAAACCCTGGCTATTAACCTGTTGTAACCTTTTCCCAAATGAAAAAACGGAATCTCTTTACCTTCCTTCTGGTATTAACCAGTCCGCTACTCTGGGCCCAGCAAAACTACTTTTTCCCGAAATCCGGGAATTTTGACCCGAAAGTACCTTCACCCGAGCAGTTTCTGGGATATCCCATTGGAACACATTATACCCGTCACGATCAGATTGTGGCTTACTTCAGAGAGCTGGAACGTACGTCGGGGGGGAAAGCTCACGTCGAGGTAATCGGGAAAACCTACGAAGAACGTCCACAGATTATTCTGACGATCACTTCCCCCGAAAACTACGGGAAACTCGAACAGATTCGACAGAAACACCTCACCGTACTGGATCCCTCCAAACCCAATCTGGACAAGAACGATCCGGTGGTGGTATTATTAGGATACAGCGTTCACGGAGCCGAGACTTCGGGTGGTGAAACGGCTTTGTTAACGGCCTATTACCTCGCAGCCAATCAAAGTCAGCAAACGGCTAATTACCTGAAAGAAGCGGTGATTTTGATTGACCCTTCGCAAAACCCTGACGGTCGGGATCGGGCGGCCAACTGGCATAATGCCTATAAATCGTTTCCACCGGTGAGTGACCCTGCCGATCTGGAACATAATCAGGCTTTTCCGGGAGGCCGGGTGAACCATTATTTCACCGATCTGAACCGCGACTGGCTGAGTGCCGAGCAGATCGAAAGCAAAAATCGCGTTGATTTCTCGCATCGCTGGTATCCTAATGTGCACATTGACTTTCACGAAATGGGAACGAACAGCACGTATTATTTCGAGCCTACTCCGGCGGGTCATGAGAGCCCCTTATTACCCCGGGCTTCGTATGATTTCAATGCGACACTGGCGAAATACCACGCCGAAGCACTGGATGAAATTGGTTCGCTGTATTTTACGAAAGAGGCTTTCGATAACCTGTCGCCCATTTACGGTTCAACCTATCCCGACTTTTTCGGGGCGGTCGGCGTTACCTTCGAACAGGGCAGCTCGCGGGGCTTGGTGCAGGAAAGTACATCCGGCCCGGTTACGTTTGCCTTTACCGTACGCAACCATTTAGTAACCGGACTCGCCACGCTGAAAGGAGCATTAGCCGAGAAAGAAAACCTATTCAAACTGCAAAAGGATTTCTTCAAATCCGCCGTGACGCAGGGGAAAGCAAATCCCGCGAAGGGTTTTGTTTTTGGGGATAGCCGGGATGTGAGTTTGACCAACAAGTTACTTTCCCTTGTGCTTCGTCACCGCCTGAAAGTGTATCCTCTGAACTCAGATTTAACCGTAGAAGGCAAGAAATTTGAAAAAGGACATGCCTATGTTGTTCCTTCCGAGCAGCCTTTTTTCCGAATCGTTCACTCTTTATTTGAAGAAACCCCCAAACTCAAAGACAGTGTCTTTTATGATAACACGTCCTGGTCGGTGGCTCATGCCTATGGCTTGGCATACGCTAAACTAACCTCAGTTCCTTCGCTGAGTGAAGCCGTTACAGCCGTTCCTGACGTAAAAGGAAGCGTGGCGGGGGGGAAAGCTTCGCTGGCGTATTTGCTGAACTGGTCGGAATATAATGCTTCGCGGGCTTTGTATTATTTGGTATCGAAAGGGGTATTGGTAAAAACGGCTCTCAAGCCTTTTACCAGTAAAACTACGACTGGAAATCAGAAATTTGCGTATGGATCACTCGTGATTCCCGTGGCTGGACAAACCATTAGTCCCGACAGCCTCTATGCTTTGGTCAGCGAAGCCGCGACGAAAGCACAGGTAACTTTTGCCGGAACGACGACGGGTTTCAGTGTGGAAGGGATTGATCTGGGCAGTAATAACATTGTTCCCATTCGTAAACCCGAAGTAGCCCTGATTACCGGAAGTACGGGTGGACTGGCCGAAGCCGGACAAGTCTGGTTTTTGCTGAATGAACACTTGCAGTTACCTGTTTCCAAACTGGATGTCAATGCGTTGGGCCGGGTTTCGCTGGATCGTTATAATGTACTGGTGTTACCGAATGGAAACTACCGGGAACTCAGTAAACCGACCGCCGACGCTATTAAAAGCTGGGTAGCCCGTGGAGGAACACTGATTACGTTCCGCACGGCTTCAGAATGGGCCATTACTCAGGGACTGCTTCACGAACGGGCTTACGTTGATTCCTCAGCTACGAAAAAAGGAGTAACTACTCGCGTGGATTATGCCTTAAAATCAGAAACGGATGCACCGAAACGAATCAATGGTGGTATTTTCCTGGCTGATATTGACATCTCAAACCCCGTAGCTTTTGGCTTAAGTAATCGCAAAATCTACTTCACTAAAACGGGAACTACGATTCTGTTACCCAGCAAGGACAAATATGCTACGGTGGCTCAATACCTGCCTTCGTCGTACATCAGCGGGTACATTACGAAGGATAACATCGCCAAAATCAATAACACGGCTTCCATTCTCATTGGTCAGAGTGGACAGGGGAAGGTCATTGCTTTTGCGGAAGATCCCACGTATCGCCATTACTGGCACGGCACGAATCGACTTTTCCTGAACGCTATTTTCTACGGAAATTTGATTCAGTTACAATCCGGTTTTCAGGGAGCAGAAGAGAAATAATAACACGATAATGCCAAACATAAAAAGGTTACTTTCACTACGAGAGTAACCTTTTATGTTTGACGTTAAAAACTGAAACGCTTCTACATAAAAATGTCTGGTGAAGACACCAGCCATGGGAACCCATTACCAATCGCCGTGGTTGGTGTCCTCACCAACCAAAACTACTTTCCAATAAAAAACTTGCTTCCAAAAAGGTCTGGTGATGACACCAGCCATGGGAAACGATGTTAGCCTGCCACCCTGGTTGGTGTCCTCATCAACCAAAACTACTTTTCAATATAAAACTTGCTTCCAAAAAGGTCTGGTGATGACACCAGCCATGGGAAACGATGTTAGCCTGCCACCCTGGTTGGTGTCTTTATCAACTATAACTACTTTCCGTTACAAAACTTGCTTCTTAGAAAAATGGCTGGTGTCCTCACCAGCCATGGGAAAAAACGGGTTTGCATTAGTTAATAATAGAAAATAGATGGAATAGTATTCGTCAATATAAAAATACTTGAGTTAAAGTAAATAGTATAAATCTTAGAATAGTTTGGCTCGTTTAGTAAGCTTCACAATTGCATAATATTTACGTTTCCTTCAGATAATATACCCCTTGTTTCTTTGCAGAAGAATGAAGGAGTATGAGCATTACATTACGCATTGTTTTCCTGGGATTACTCGCTCACATAAGTTATAGTCAGCCATCCGTAACCGTGACGCGTTCATTTACGACTGATTCGCTGGGAGCTTGTCAGGGCGTAAGTTGCCTGAATGAGAAGGTGTATTTGTACGGAGATCGGGAGGTGGGAATGATTCGGGAATATGACTGGATCGATGATTCTCTGCGGTACACGAACCGGGAAGTTCGGTTAACAGAGGAGGGAAAGGACGTAATAAATCACCCTACCGGCATTGCTTATCAACCGAATTTACCCGTTTTTATAGGGAACAGCATTCGGCTCAATAAAGAAGGAACCATCTGGAAAGCAGTAATTTATGCCATTGATTGGGAGGGCCTCTGGAAGACCGGAACGCTGGATGGGAATTTGATTCGAACCATTGAAGACGATGCCTGCATTCAGGGTACTCGTCCGCAATACGTGGAGTATCAGGGAAATTGGGTAGTTGCCACCGCCGATTACGGTAGTAAAAATAATAAAGTCCGGCTTTACGATCCTGAGCGGTTAAAGAATGCGTCGAAAACTTCCGAGCCAGGCGTTGTTCTCAAAAAATTCAAATGTTCGCCCTTGGTTCAGAATCTGCACTGGATTCCCGAAAAGAGACAGTTAGTCCTCATTCAAAACCAGACGGAAGGCCGAAAATGGCGATTAACTTTTCTGGATTTTGATCGCTCCGTTGAGCAGGGAAGCGAGGTAGTTTTAAAAGTAATAGATTTCAATAATGCGGATGAGTTAGAAGGTTTTTCCATACTTTCTCAGAAAAATAAAGGTTTAATCGTCACTTCTTCAAAAGCCTTAAATACGCATATGGTAGCACTAGAATAAGTAAAAATAGGCGATACCAATCAGGTTAATTAAGGTTACTTCAAAATCTAATACTCATTCGATCTATAGTTCGTCAATTCCTGGCAGACGTCTGTCAGGCAGGAATTGCTTTACCCTGTTTCTAACCATATTTCAACATTTTTTTTCATGCAAAAACGTCTATTAAAAACGATTCGAAAGACCTCGCTTACCGTGGCTTCGCTGTCGGTACTGGCGGGTGCAACCGTAGAAGTAGCAGTGGCGAATGTTCATCCTCTGCTGGAAGGCATTCACCAGCCTCGTGCCTTAATCCGCGTGACGGGTATTGTTCGGGATGAAAAAAATGAGCCAATTCCCGGGGTGACCGTTTCAAACAAAGGCACCAATCGCGGAACCATTACCGATGCTATTGGAAAATATACGCTAGAGGTAGAGCCTAACAGCAAACTGGTTTTCTCCTTCATTGGGTACGAATCACAGGAAATATCGGTTGGAAATCAGCAGATTATTGATGTCATTCTTCAGGAAAGTGCCAGTCAGTTGAACGAAGTTGTGGCGGTGGGTTACCAAACCGTTCGAAAAAGCGACGTAACCGGGGCTATTTCCAGTGTCAAGGCCAAAGAACTCAACCTCAGCACGCCAACCGTTGGACAGGCTCTGGTGGGTAAAGTAGCAGGCGTTCAGATTTCACAGGTGAGCGGTGCTCCTTACAATAGCACGAAAATTCGGGTGCGTGGGGTCGGTTCAATCAACGCCAGCTCTGATCCTCTATACGTCATTGACGGCTATCCGGCGGGGAATGACGTGTTCATTAACCCCAATGATATTGAATCGATTGACATTCTGAAAGATGCCGCGTCGGCGGCCATTTATGGTTCACGGGCTTCAGGTGGGGTTGTACTGATTACGACCAAACGCGGGAAGGAAGGCAAAGGTCGCCTGGATTATGATTTCCAGTATGGTCTGAATCAGTTGAGCAAGAAAGTGAAATTGCTTAACAGTGAAGAGTTTGCTCAACTGTTGATTGACGGTCGAAACAATACCTATCGGGATCTGATCCGTAATGCGGGTAAATCCTGGAATGATGGCATGTTTTCGGATGATAATGCTACGCGTATCACGAAAGTAGGAAGCGGCAGTAACTCCAACACGTTCAGCATTCCGACGGATCTTTATGACTTTGCCAGTCAGACGATGATTAAGCCCAAGTATAACACCGACTGGCAGGACGAGCTGTATCGACTGGCTTCCGTACAACGCCATAACCTGACGTTTTCGGGCGGAACCAAAGACGTGCGTTATGCCATCAGCGGCGGTTACATGAACCAGCAGGGAATTATCGTAACTACGGGTCAGGAACGACTGAACTTACGTACGAATGTGGATGCTCAGTTAAATAAGCGTCTGAAAGTAGGAGTGAACCTGGCTTTGACTTCCAACCAAAACCGGGAAGTTCAGGAAGGGCGGTTCAACCAGGGACCTATTTTAGGGGCTCTTATCTACATGCCTATTTTCAAGGCGTATAATGAAGACGGCTCTTTCTCCAAATTTGAAGCTTCGTCTCAGGCTCCTTTGTACGCCTATCAGACGATCGAAAACCCGGTGGCTCTGGCGTCCGAGACGATCATTCGTCGCAAGGGTTTACGTAGTACGTATAATGGGAATGCGACGTACGAAATTCTGCCGGGCTTCAATGCCAAGATTAACCTGGGCATGCTGACCTATAATGAGAAGTACGAGTTTTACCTGCCCACGAGCTTAAGTAGCGGCAACTATGCTCCCGGTTCGCCCCAGGCTATGGCAGCAGCTACAGCCACGGCTCAAACACTGACGCAGGTGGATCGGCTAGCCGAGTTTACGCTGAACTACAGCAAGAAAATAGGAAAACATAGCATCGACGCTTTGGCGGGTTATACGGCTCAAAAGTTTCAGAGTGACCAGATTAGCCTGACGGCCCGAGGTTTCCAGAATGACCGCATTCAGGAAATTACGGGCAAGGGAGCCGATCCTTCACTCTTTACCCTGAACTCCAGTTCTGGTAAGTACACCTGGACGCTGCTTTCGTACCTGGCTCGTGTGGGCTATAACTTCGACGAAAAGTATTTCTTAACGGGGTCATTCCGTCAGGACGGTTCTTCCCGTTTTGGTCCGCTGAACAAATGGGGCGTGTTCCCCTCAGTATCCGGTGGCTGGAATATCTCGAAAGAGACTTTCTATGACAACTGGTTAGGAGCGAATTCTTCGCTGAAATTACGGGCAAGCTGGGGTCTGAGCGGTAACAACAACATTGGTAACTACAGCTTCCAGCAGGTGATGAATAGTCCGGGTGGCGTAGTGTTTGGAAATAATACCATCGAATCAGCCATCTGGTCCAATGCCATTCGGGATGCCCGTCTGGGTTGGGAATCGACTTCGCAGTATAACCTCGGGCTAGATGCCGGGTTGTTCAATAACCGACTCTTCGTTATCGCGAACTATTACGTGAGCCGTTCGTTCAACCTGCTTTTCAATCAGCCCCTATCGGCGGTTTCGGGTGCCGCTACGATGTTAACCAACCTTCGGGATTCCCGCGTGCAGAACAAAGGCTGGGATTTTCAACTGGATGCCCGCCTGATTTCTACGCCTGATTTCAAGCTGAACGCTAGTGGTAACATCTCCATTAACCGCAACAAAGTATTGAACATGGGCGGTGCCAGTACGATTATTACCAACGGAGCTGAGCGTTCGTACCTGACCCACATTACGCAGGAAGGGCAGCCCATCGGGATGTTCTACGGATTCAAGGTAAAGGGTATGGTGCGTGAGTCGGACATGGAAAATCTGGCGGCTGATAATGCTCAGTATAATTCCGCTACGCAGTCTTTCCCCGCTGGTTATCAGATCAAAGGCCCGGCTCGTTCTACGGCTTCCAGCAACCCGTTGCAACCCGGCGATTTATACTTCGAAGATGTTAACGGCGATGGTGTCGTGAACGATGCGGATAAAACCGTCATTGGTACGCCTTACCCGAAGTTTACCTATGGTTTTGCGATCAGTGCGACTTACAAAAGCTTTGATTTTAGCTCTTCTTTCAACGGTTCATACGGTAACCAGGTGCTTGACGGTCAGGATTATTACCTGTTCAATATGGAAGGTTCAGGTAATCAGTATTCCGTTGTGAAAGATCGGTACCGTTCGGAAGCTCAGCCGGGGAATGGTCAGGTATACCGGGCCGCTCGCGGAGGTACCCAAAGTAACAGTACGCGTCTGTCTACTTTCTATTTACAGGACGGTTCATTCCTGCGTTGTACAAACCTGATGCTGGGGTATACTTTACCTGCTAAATGGTTCACTGAACGTGGGTTAAGCAATGCCCGCGTGTATGTTTCGGTGGATAATGCCTTTACACTGACGAAGTACAAAGGCTATAACCCGGAAGTGGACTACAACAACGGAGCTAACCTGACGCCCGGTGTAGATTACGGCAAGTACCCACTGGTTCGTGGGTATAACGTGGGGGTAAAACTGAGCTTCTAATTCCGAAAAAGACAGGCTCTTTTTCTTAACGAACGACAATCATGAATAAACGATTTATACAGATGGCCAGTCTGGTGACCTTATTGTCACTGGGCTCGTGTACTAAAAATTTTGTGGTGGAATACGATCCCAATGCGATTCCAACCGAGATTTATTTCCAGTCTGAAAACGACGTAAAACTGGCCGTGAACGGGGTGTATCAATCCCTTCGCAGCTCGAATACAGTAGGAGAAAACAGTGGTTTATTTACCGACGAACGCTCCGACGATACCGGACGAAATGATAGCCAGTCGAACGCCGGAGAACCCTTTCAGTTCAACGATTTCTCGCTGTTACCCAGTAATACCTATCTGAAAAACCACTGGCTGGCTTTATACGAGGCTATTTCCCGCTGTAACCTAGTGCTGGATAACGTCGATAAAGTAAGCTATTCCGATCCGGCCACGAAGGTGAATTACCAGGCGGAAGTAAGATTCGTGCGGGCATTTCTTTACTTTCAACTGGTTCGTAAATGGGGAGATGTTCCTCTGGTGTTACGTCAGTTGAAAACCAAGGCGGAGGTGGATGAACATACCTTCCGTGAAAAAAAAGAGAAAGTCTACGAGCAAATCGTTAGTGATTTGAAGGATGCGGCAGGCAGCACATTGCCCGATCATCAGCCGTCGTCTTCCAAAGGCCATACGTCTAAAGTAGCAATTAATGCTTTGTTGGGTAAAGTATATCTGACCATGGCAACAACGCTGGATCAGACCAACCGTACCACGAATCTGAACTTGGCGAAGACGTATTTGATGGAAGCCTATAACAAAAAAGCGTTCAGCCAACTGAAGGATATTCCTTATACGGATGTGTTTGACGTAGCAAAAAAGTCTACCAATTCCGAGATTATCTGGCAGATTGTAAACCGTCAGGGAGATGTTACCTATTCTTCCAGCATTGCGGCTAATAACCAGGCGAAAGGTGAGACGATTAACTCTCTGAAACCCGGCACGGGCGTTGGAGGAAATGTGACAATGGATTTAGTGAAGGAATACGAAGAGGGCGATCTTCGGAAAGATTTTTCCATAAAATTTGCCAATGATGCTTCGGTCAAAGACTGGTTCATCACCAAGTATCGCGATGCCAGTTCGGCGGCAAGTACGTTGGGGTACGGTGGTAACGACTGGATTTTACTACGTTACGCCGATGTAATTCTAATGCTGGCGGAAGTGCATCAATACCTGGGTGACGAGGCTACCGCGATTCAGTACCTGAACATGGTGCGGGAACGGGCGGGCCGTCCGACGTATCAGAACATGCAGAACGATGCGACGTATAAGTCAAAATATCCGACATTGAAATGGGCCATTTTGCACGAACGTCGGGTAGAATTAGCCTTTGAACACCAACGCTGGTTTGATCTGCTTCGCACCTTTACTGCTCAGGAACTGGTTAGTTACATGAAAAGCAAGTCGCAGGCTGATTTTGGTATTGCCAAGCTTTCCAACTTCGGAACAAAGGATATATATTACCCTATTCCTTTCGACGAAAACAAGTTGAATCCTGAGAAAATGTACCAAAATCCAGGGTATAATTAATTTTTAAGATTTAATAATAGAAAAAACACCCGCTGAGTAATCAGCGGGTGTTTTTTCTTATTCTAAGTTTTTCTTCCAAAACATCCCATGAGCTATGCATGGATGGGGGGCTAAGTGAATTGCTCTACTAGTGAGGGAACCCTCAAGGTTTAAATCGTTCTGCTTCCTCTACAATTGCGTGATTTTTTGGCGATGATTCTTCCCCCATTCTCCCAGCACGTTTACAAGCTCTTTCAGCGTCCCGGCGTATTCAGTGGGTTGGTATTCAACAATGACCGGTATGTTTTCTGCATGCACGACTCGTTTTACTAATCCATTTTGTTCCAGAGCCTTCAATTCACTGGAAAGGACCGTAGCCGAAATGCCCTTGATGGTTCGTTGTAATTCATTGAATCGGGTGTATCCGCTTACCAAAGCGATAATGATGCGGAGTTTCCACTTGCCACCTAATACATAAATAGCATCTTCTACGGCCGCTAAATTCTGGGCACACTGTGTTTCGGAGTAAAATATTAGGGGATCGTTCATCTTCTTTTCAGATAGTATAGTAATATAAACCTTACTGCTAAGGTTTTGTTTAGTACTAGTTTTTGCGTAGTTAATATAAATACATTTGCGATCATCATATAATTCGAAGCAAATGAAAAATATACTGCATATTATTTCCAGTCCTCAGGATGAAGCCTCAGTCAGTCGAAAACTGGGAGCTGCTATTTTGAAAGAGGTTCAGGAAAAATATCCAATCAATCAGGTAAAGGTTCGCGATTTATATAAAGAACCCGCTCCTCATCTGGATGAATCGCATATTAATGCCTTTTTTACGCCTAAAGAAAATCTCTCACCGGAGCAGGAGCAATGCATCAAGTATTCGGATGATGCCGTTGCGGAATTAATGGAAAGTGACGTTATTATTATGGAAGCTCCCATGTATAATTTCAACATCACGTCTACATTAAAGGCCTATTTTGATCACATAACCAGAGCCGGAATCACGTTCCACTACACGGGTAATGGTTTACTTCCCGAAGGACTTCTGAAAAACAAAAAGGCTTATCTGGCCATTACCTCGGGAGGTGTTTATTCCAAAGGAGAACTCAAGCCGTATGATTTCATTGATACGTACGTGCGTTTCTTTTTAACATCAATTGGCATTGAAGTGATGGGCGTTTTTCGAGCAGAAGGGCAGGCCATTGTCGGAAAAGAAGTTGCTTTGGAAGAGGGTATTAAAAGCATTACTATCCATTGATGGGTAGTTTTCGTCGCTGCTTTTTCGAATGGATCAAGAACTTGCTTGAGGATATAAATTTGTAATTTAGGAAGTTGAGTTAGTTTCTTTGGCCCCCGCCAAGAAATGGGCGGGGGTTTTGCTTATTCTTTAGAATGATAGCTTAGAATGTGCCTCAGCACGATGTTTCTTTTCTTCTGAGACGTTACGCTAATTGCCTGTTATCTCGAACGTAATTAGTGGTATAGCACGACAATAACCAAGCTGTTTACTGATAAGAAAGCATTCAAAAGGTAAGTAAGGGCATTCGTTTCGCTATGGATAACAGGTATTTGGGACAATGATATTGAAAAGAAAAGCTGGCAGCAACATTCACTCGTGTCCTGTTTAGTGTGCAGTGAAGTGTCAACAACTATTGCTCCGTTTGCTTCAATAAAGCCTTTCGCTTTTTGTGCTCTTCCACATTCCAGTTAAATCCATAGGCCTTTGTATACACATCCAGTGGCGGTAAGCCAACGCTTTTTCTGCGTTCATCTACCCGCTCGGGCTCTATTAACGGTTCTACATACCACTCCTTCGTAAGTGTATCCATACCAATCTGAGTTCCATAGATTTGTTCGCCGCCGCTTTCGAAAGCAACGCGATCTTCTAATAGAGCCAGATCAAATGATTCTGCTTTCCTTTCCCTGACCGCCTTCCGCATAATAGGTAGATAATGCTTCATGTTCGGTAAATTCGAATGCTGGATCACGAGGAAAAGGGTCTGGTTGGCTTCTTTACCAATCTGCTTTCTACTCAACCAGCCGTATCTATTTAATATAGTCCTTACTTCCTGCATATGAAGGGAGTCTTTGAGGGCTGCCTCTTTCCAAAAGGTTTTAGCCTGAGGAGATTCATAGCCATATTTTTCAGCAATAGGAATGTATGCTTCTCTACATTGCTGATCTTCCACCCGAATTTCAAGCAGTCGATTTTTGACGGACGTTAAGTTAGTTTGAGCGTAGGAAAGGGCAGGGAGTAATAGAAATAAAGAAAGTAACTTCATCAGAAAGGTGTATTAAAGTCACAAATCAAATACACCTTTTCTAAAATGCGGTCTAAAATTTATAATCGAAGGCCTTATTGTCAATCACGGCGTATTCCCTTCGCATGTGGATGCTAGGTTTGAGGGATAACGGCAGGTGGAACCTGCCTTGTGGTAAGAACGAGAAGGAATCTTGCACCAGTAAGTTCGGGGTTTAAACTAGACCCCTCATCTGCCATCTCGAACGAAGTAAGAAACCTTCTGTCGAATGGGGCGGGTTTAGTAAAGTTACCGCATGGCCCAACAAACTCGAAAAGGTCATAAGATCCTTCGCTTCGCTCTGGATGACAGACGCTGATGTAAAGTAGTGAGGAGTCATTTAAGTGTCCCCGGATGAAATCCGGGGCTATCCAGCCTGGATCTGTCCAGACCGGGTTCATCCAGACCGGAGCTACTCATCCAGACCGGAGCTACTCATATTGAATCCCGCTGGGGTTGTTGTTATAAATAGCCTTACGACAAATAACCCCGGAGGGGTTAAACATGAGTAGCCCCGGATGAAATCCGGGGACACTTAAATGACAGATGTTTGGAGCATTTGTTAAAAAAGAAAAGCTGCCAACTCTTATGCTGATAGCTTTTCTTCGAAGATGTTTTCAAACTAGGAATGCTTTACGAAGCCAGACTAACTTCTTCAGTCTGATACAATTCACTAAGGATAGACAAGACTTCGTTGATTTCTTCAAACGTATTATCCGCTCCGAAGGAGAAACGAACGTTTTCTTTCCCAAAACTGGTGGGAATTTCCTGTAGTACGTGCGAGCCTCCGGCGAGATTGGAACAGGCACTACCACCGGAGACGGCAATGCCGCGAGCATCCAGGGCTTCTACCAATGAGCAGGGGCCGTCGAGAATAGGGAAGGCGACGTTAATTAATCCGGGTAAACTTTCTTCGATGCTTTGACATCGACCATTAAACAAAACCCCGGGAATTTGCCGTTGGATTTCGTCGATGAACTGTTGTTTCAATGAATTCAGATGGGCGATGTTTTGCGTTTGATGGGTTATCGCCAGCTCCAGAGCCTTAGTTAATCCCACAATGCCGGGAATATTTTCGGTTCCTCCGCGTTGCCCCCCTTCCTGTCCGCCGCCGCTGATAAAGGCGGGCAATCGGTGTCCCTGACGGGCAAACAAAAATCCTACGCCTTTAGGACCACGGAATTTATGGGCCGAAGCCGTCGCAAAATCAACCGCATGAAGGTTTACGGGCACTTTACCGATGCTTTGAACGGTATCCGTATGGAAATAAGCTCCGTAGTGTTGAGTTAACGAATGCACTTCTTCCAAATCCAAAAGCGTACCTAGTTCGTTATTGGCATGCATGAGGCTGACGAGTCCGTTGGGATGTTTCTCCAGCCATTGGGTTAAATCAGGAATGGATACCCGACCCTGCTCGTCTAACTGGACGTAATGAACTTGAATAAGCCCCGCCTGTTCCAACTGTTTCAGCGGCAAAAGCACGGCTTTATGTTCAATCTTCGAAGTAAGGACATGGCGGATGTTAAAGTGCTGAATGCTACTTTTTAAAGCAAAATTATCGGCTTCGGTGCCGCCAGAAGTAAAGATAATTTCTTCGGGAGTAATGTTCAGTAAATCAGCAATTTGCCGACGACTCGATTGAATTACTTTTTTCGCTTCCCGGCCCGCCCAATGATTCGAAGAGGCGTTGCCAAAATGTTGCGTAAAATAGGGTATGATGGCTTCCAGAACAGCAGGAGACAAAGCGGTAGTCGCGGAGTTATCTAAATAAATACTCATGGTATAAAAGAGCTGATGAAGGGTGAATGAATGGACACGTAAGGAGCACAGGTATCAAATAAACCTGAGCGATGCTTGGTAATGAAAGTGAATCTCGTGACAAACGAGAGAAAGGCTTAACTCATCAGTAATGAGCAGGCCGATCGGTTCCTTAGATTGGGGAGGAATGACATGGCATATGGGGTTTATAGTTCCTAAAAATGTTAGGCAGGTTAGCACTGATTCCGCGTCGGAAAGTTGCTAAGGATTCGTCGAGCCTGTCTCTCCTCCTTTCTGTATAAGCCCCAACTACCAATGGTAATTGAAGACAATGCAAAGTAAAGTAGTGGAATTTAATAAAACAAATAAAATCTATAGAAATAGTAGATTAATAATACTATTAACACTTCTTGTTGTGCTATTTGTCTGTAAAATAGATGGTTACTAAAATTGTTTTTTCTAAAATTAACTTACTACTAGTAAAATAGTCATTGCTATGATTCATTACGTAGGTTTAGGCAACCGAAAAAACTAGTTACCTATGAAGTCATTGCTGAGAATCATTACGCTTTTCTTCTGTTTTCCGACCTTGGTATTCTCCCAAACAAGTGCATTGGAAAATGCTACGCTACTTCGTGCTAGGGAAGGGTTACCTTTCTTTTTTGAAAAAATAAAAGCTGGAAAGCCGATCATGGTAGGATACCTCGGTGGTAGCATTACCGAAGCCGGAAAAGGCTGGCGGGAGCAGTCACTGAGTTGGTTACAGAAAACCTATCCGCAGGTTCCCTTTCGGCAGATTAATGCGGGAGTTGGCGGAACGGGCTCGGATTTAGGTGTTTTTCGGGTGCAAACTCAGGTGCTCGATCAGAATCCTGATTTGGTTTTCGTAGAATTTGCTGTAAACGATAACGGTAAAAAGCCAGAGCAGATTTACAAAGCCATGGAAGGAATCGTTCGAAAAACCTGGCGGCAAAATCCTCATACCGATCTCTGTTTCGTATACACCTTAACGGCAGATCTGGCCCCAACTTACCAGCAGGGAAAACTGCCAGCTTCGGCTTTAGCCATGGAACAAATTGCGGAATATTATGGAATTCCCAGCATTTGTCTGGGGCTGGAGGTGGCAGCTTTGGCCCAGCAAGGTAAGCTGATTTTCAAAGGCAAACCCGAAGATGCACCGGACAAAATTGTGTTTTCAGTCGATAACGTGCATCCTTATCCCGAAACAGGGCATCGGTTGTATACGGAAGCCCTGGCGAAAGCTTTGAAGCAAATGGCGGACCTGAAAGTAACGCCACAAAAGCGGGTTTTAGCTAAACCTTTCGTGAATGATAACTGGGAAGCGGCCCGTATGATCGCAGTGGATGAATTGAAAAAACAAGGGAACTGGACGACAATTACTCCTAATACGGATTCCGTGACTTTGGCTTTGCAGCAGCGGTTTTCGAGCTTAATAAAATCCAGCACGCCGGGAGATTATCTGGAAGTAAAAATGAAAGGTCTGGCTTGCGGGTTGTATGATGTCATGGGTCCGGGAACGGGTCAGTATAGTATGGAAGTGGATCAGGACTTCAAACAAACCATTGCCCGGTTCGATGCTTATTGTACAGATTATCGCTCGAATTTCTTCGTTGTCCCTACATCGCCGAATCAGACGCATGTGATTCGATTTAAAGTTTCGGACGAAAAAGTGGATAAAGCCGCCATTCTTAAGACCCGAAACCAGGTTATGAATGATCCGTCACGCTTTCAGGAAAATGCCTGTTATGCAGGGAAGTTATTACTGGTGGGTGAAATAGTGCCGTAATGGAAATAACCGTTACATAAGCGAAACGCGAGAGAAGTATTCAAATAAATTCACAAGGAAGTCATTCCTGCTGACATAAGGCTGTCATGGATGGGGTAGACCTTTGGATCCATTCTCACTAAAACGCAAATGGATATGTCTATCAAAATGAACGCCGGAATTATTACTTCCCGCTTAGCCGAGACGAAACGTTTTTATCAGGAAGTTTTTCAGTTTGGGATTACGTTCGAAAACGATTTTTTCGTGCTTATGCATACGCCTGACCGCAAAGCCGAAATCAGCTTTATGTTACCGGAGCATCCTTCGCAACATCCTTTATTTCATCCTGAATTTGACGGTAAAGGTATTTTCCTAACACTGGAAGTGCCTAACGTAGACGAAGCATACGAGAAAATCAAAGATCTGAAGATCCCGATTGTTATTGAGTTGCGAGACGAACCCTGGGGTGACCGTCACTTTGCCTTTACGGATCCCAATGGAATTGGAATTGATGTTGTCACTTATACGCAGTTGAATATATTTTAAATAAAAAACCTCTTCTAAAGCTCAGAAGAGGTTTTTATGGGTGTTTAATCTTTAATGATTCGGAATGTTTGGCTTCGGTCCTTATCGATAAATCGGAGCAGATAGGTTCCGACTGGCAACGGTCGAACATCCATATCGTAAATAGATTCGTCGAAGTACTCTTCTGAAAGCAAACTTCCCGAAATATTATAGAGCTGGATTCGGTAATTACCTCGTTGGCCTACTTTTATTCTAATCCGTTCGGTTACAGGATTTGGGAAAACTTCAATGGCTGTAGAAACTGGATTCTCTACTGAAGTAACCAGTTCAATTCGCAATTGAGAAGGTTCAATGATACGTCCAAGTCCGCAATTGTTAACAACGCTGCTTAATTTGTAAACCATACTCTCTCCTTCTCGATCAAATTTTAGGGTGTCCACTGGAAGTTGCAGATTGAAACTAAGTGAAGAAAATTCATTTTTTAATACCACATACCAAGTGGGATCACCCGTCAACTCAATGGGAACGGATAGTCGCTGTCCGGGAAGAGCATAGGCCGTTTGGGAAAGCAGGCGAGCCGTGGGTTTACTATAAACAGCCAGAGGAATGGGGGAAGCCGCACTGGACGTATTAGGATCAGAGGCTACAACCATGACCCGGTAAGCTGATGCTTTGGGAAAATTCTCCGCAATGGGAACTTTGAATTGCTGATTACCCCAACTGATGGCATTAACCGTTTTGAAGTTGGTTCCCGTTGAATCCGACATTTGAACGGAAAATCGATTATTTGCTGAAAATGACCCCGAAGTTGTGTACGAAATGTATAAAGTATCACCCGAGCAGATTTGACCATAATTGTAGGCATTTGCCGCATTCACTACAGAAATGGAACGCTCGGTAGCTGGGTTAACTATGACTGTTGCAGAGCCCATTCCCCTACCTTTACCACAGCTGTTGGAAATTTCTTTGATGGTATAAGTAGTAGTCTGACTTGGTTTTACAAAGGCATATGTGCTAGAAGAATAAAAAAGGCCAGCAGAATTATCCGATAAGGTGTACGACACCAATTCACCTGTTTGTACAGGACTCAAAAACTGCAATGTAGCGGATTGCCCGGCGTTTATTGTGGTACTGCCCACCAGTCGATAGTCGGGAATAGCCTGAATATAGATGATCGTGGAGGCACGAATGACCGGGTGGGTGGATGATATTTCAAGGGTATAGATGCCAGGTGTAAAATTATGGGAAATGGATAGGGTGAAAGGACTGGAACCACTTGCGGCCGAATCCAGCCTAATGGCTTTTCGGGTATGAATATCAATGAGTGAAAGGACAAAATGGTTGGAGCTTTCGTAGTCACCTAAGATGGAGTATCCTACCTTCAATGTATTGCCTTGGCATATTTCGTAAGTACTTAGTGCATTCAAGCTCAGGCTTGGTTTTACTCGGACGGAGACTTGCCCAGAGGCTATGCCGTAACCGCACTCGTTGGAAACGGAGAGAATTTTATATGTATTACCTTTCTGTACAGTTACCTCGCGGGAGCCAGACGTAACTACTCCATCAGACCAATAAATTTGACCATAATTTGAATTTTTATAGGTAACATCCAGAGTTATATTTTGTCCCGGAGAAACCAAGTGATTTTGGGAAGCTAGTGTAACCTGAGGTGGAATTAAACTATTAAAAAGCAGTGTATCCGAGTAAGTACCCGGGTTAGAGACCATTATGCGGAAAGCTAGAAAGCTAGCAGTGCTGTTATATGGCCATTCAAAATCAAAATAGTCGGCTTGTCGGCTTTGAGCTACATCCACAAAATTCATAGGAGCGTCATGCCGCTCACGTGCACTGACCTGCAAGGTAAACGTCGTATTGGCGTTACTCGTTCCGCGAATCAGAAAAGGAAGCCGGATTTTTCCCTGAAAACAAGGACTTTTCTGGTAATAAGTCGAACGTAAATGCCGGGGCCAACTCACTCTCAGGGAATCCTGGGTGTAAACCGTTACTTTAAACATGGTATTGGGAAGGCTAACGGTACCGCATATATTACTGATGGATTTTAATTGATATGTGGTTGATTTGTAAGGAGTTAAGTCGGCATAAAGCGAATTGTAGACATCATTTGTATAGGTCTTATCATTTTTTCCATCCGAAATGACCATAGATAGAGGAGGATAGGCATTCTTTAGATAGGGACGATAATTGACTGTATGACCAGCGTCTATTTCCCTGGTGAAATTTTCAGACAGCAAGGCTATCTTTCCTGCATTACTGATGGGAAAGGATTGACTGGTTTTTGCTGGTGACGTAGAAATGATACGCACAGATATGCCTCCTTTTTGTAAGAACTCATCAGGAAATGTAAGAGAATAAGTACCTCCCTTGCTAACTGTACCGGCTTCAAATTCCTTATAGGTTGGATAGTCTGAATAATCAGCAGAATACTGAATTTTAAAAACATTTCCCGGCTTAAAGTCCCCGAACGTATCAAAATCAATTGTTAATTTCTGATCGTGGCATGCAAAAAGATGCGGTTTTTTCAGGATTATACCTTGCTCATTGGATTGTTCTACCGTAACTAAACAATCATCTTTTAATGTAGTACTGTAGCAAACATTTTCTACTTTTACGATGGAATACGTACTAGTTTTCTGCATGAAAAAGCTCTGAACTCCTGTATTACTGTTGTCAGATTGAGAACCATCTGAGAACGTTACCCGATTATCCGGGCTACCAAAGGTGACAAAAGAAAGATTGTAGACCTCAGGAACTTTGAGGGTAATACTTTTACTATCGTTCCGAAAACGGGCCGAAGGCTTGCCGTGAATGGGCATTTTGAAAAGCTCCGGGGATTGATAGTCTCCAAAATCCAGCGATACTGCTACATACCTTACTTCCTGTTTATATGAGTCAAGGAAGGAGTTAGGGATAAAACTAACCCAGTTCTGACTGACTGTGCCCTGTATCACGTGAGAGGGCAGACCCGTTCCAGGATTGATATTAAAGCGAACTTTAACTGGACCATCCAGATTATAATTGGACTTAATTCGGAAGCGATAAACTTGTCCTTCGCAAGCTTCTTTACTAGGAATAGAATCAGCGACGACACCTTTAGTTACTGTAATATTAAGTGGATTTCCCTGTATTTTAGCTGCTCCACAACCCGTCTGAACGGAGGAAAGACTATAGGTTTGGTTTTGATATAAAGGACCTGTGTGTTTAACCAGAAATGAATTTTCTGTCTTTAAAGAATAATAATCTTCATTTACGACTTGAGATCCATCCGAAAGGTTGATTCGGTAAGCGGGAATGCCTTTAATATAAGCTGAAAAATACATTCCAGTACCGTATGGAATAGAGGTAGAATTCATCGTATACAGTTCTGCCGTAGGAGAAGGAGCCACCGTTAACCATAAGTTACTGAAAGGACTTATAGTTATGGGATTACTACTCAGGATTCGTATCGAATAATGGCTTGTAGGAGATTTGCCCGCTAAGGCAGGAACGATAAACTTCAAGGTGCCATTCTCCAACGTCGCCTCCGTATCTATGTATAGATTAGGCATTTCTTCTTCAAAATTTTGCTCAGGAATCAGGCGAATTTTAAAGACATTTCCTGTTGCCCAGTTTCCTCCTTCCTTATTAAAACTTACATAAGCTGTACTGCCTTCGCAGACAGCTAAAGGTGTTATCAGACTAGGATAAATGCTAATGGGATTAATTTTTACGCGTATGAAACCCTTCCCAGTACTGACTCCACAAGTATTCTGAATACTTTTTACGTAGTAACTAACGGGCTTGTCAAACGTCAGTTTTTGCCGCCCAAGTTTGTTGAATAAATCGTAGTCATTATTATAGAAACGAAATTGTAAGGTATCCCGACTGATGCTATCCTGTAAAGTAATGGTCATATGATCACTAGCCATATAAGGAATAGACACCTGCCCATATCGGTTTAACTGTAAGGAATGTTCTCCTAGGAATAAGAGAGGAAAAGCTGCCGACCCTCCATAGTCTGACCAGTTACTGATGAAAGTCGGAGCACTACTGACGGCTCGCAATCGAAAGCTAACATAACTTTTTAAATTACTAAAGGCATTCTGACTTAGCCGAATTCGTAAAGTAGTAGGATTAATGAGCTGAGCTGGAAATTCTGAATATTCATAAGTGCCGTACTCTATGCCGATGCTAAATTGATTCGTGCTGGAAAATGTGCCAGTAATTTTAACCGTAACGTCTATATCACTTCCAAAACAAAGGATAGAAGGAGCTTTTTCAATGGTAATGGACTGAGCATGCAATTGATACACCCCAATCCATAAAAATAGGAAAAATACTAAGGAGAATTTCATAATTTTTAATACGAAAAGTTATAGTGGAAGCGGCTTGCTTAAGAACTAATAAGTAAGTTTCTGGTGGAATGAACGCGATATTTAAAACCTCTTGTGAAGAATTAGCTTTGGCTTGCCAGATTAATTAGCCCGCTTGGTTCAGCAGTTTAATCGTATGGGCGATAAGCTTCCACCGGAAGTTGAAAAGTTAACTACCGCTTTATTGCCTGTACACGATTCAAGTGGGCTTACGGAATTTGTGCGTAGAAAAAATGGGTTAACTTTAATGGAAACAGTCCCGGTCCCGACACCTATACCACACTGATTAGAAACAGATTCTACCCTATAAATTCTGTTTTGGTCCGCAGTAATGAACTCACTTCTACTACTGCTAAGACCGGAATAAGTGGAGACTGTTACCCGAAGCGTATCGTTAGTTAGCTGATCTCTCAACAACGCTGTAATTATACTACTACCAAAGGAAGAAAACTCAAGGGGAACCTGGCTATTCTGGTTAACCTGATGAGAGCGATATTTTAAAGTGACATTAGGTAAGAATGAGGAGTAAAAATAATCGTTACTCCATTCACTAACAGTCGAAGGATTAGTACTCTTAACTCTTAGATACAAGGCTGAAGAAAGCTGGTACTCTTTAAATTCTGAAGGTAAACTTAATCGAAAACTGATTTTTCCATTTGAGTAAGTAGCAGGGATTTGATGAACAGTATTTTTATAATACGTATCACTTAATTCAACAGTAAAGGTGGCAGAAGCGGGAAAGTTACCTTCTAGTGTAACCGGATACTCTATGATAGAGCCAATGCAAAAATTAGAGTTAGGTTTATTTCCAATTAGAATGCGTTCGTTCTGAGCTATAGCCTGATAACTCATCAGGCATAACCATACTCCCCAAAAGAATTTCATAAATTAAATAAAGGACAACCGATAGATAGGTAGTTAGGAAAATTAAATACGGGTCTAATTATGCAATTAAAATCGATAATAATAAGTCTAACAGAATTTTTAACAAAAGTTTGTAATGAATTTATCAAAGTTCAATAGATTGAGCAATCATAGTTGATATCCACTATTTTAATATGAAAAAAGGAGTAAAAGCCATCAATAGGCCTTTACTCCCAGTCAAGATTAATCTATTAAAATTACTTGGGTAAGAACACGCGAAACGTAGAACCCTGCTCTAATTGACTTTTGGCAGTAATGGCACCGCCGTGGTTGGCGGCTACTTTTTCGCAAATGGCTAAGCCCACTCCAGTACCCGCGAATTCAGTCTTGCCGTGTAAACGTTGGAAAACCTGGAAAATTCGCTTCACGTATTTCTCATCGAAACCTATCCCGTTATCAGTAATATCGATGCAGTAGTAATGAGAGGTATGTTTGGTCGGTTTAATAAGAGTCGGTAGCTCGGTATGGTCAATTACCTTTGAATGAACATGGATCTGCGGATAAACGTCGTCCTTACGGAATTTGATGCCATTAGATAACAGGTTCTGAAAAAGCTGATGCAGTTGGGACGCATCTCCCATAACGGTTGGAAGACTCGAAACGTGTATCTGGGCAGAGGCTTCCTGAATGGTAACTTCGAGATCATTGATAACCGTTTGCAGAACCTCATTCAAAGGTACCGGATGGGCTGAAATCTGCTGGGTCGTGATTTGCGAGAAACTCAATAAATCCCGGATCAGCGTGGACATACGTCCCGCTGCGGTTTGCATTCGATCCAGGTAGATGATGCTGTTGCCTAAATCTTCACTATGCTGTAATTTTAATAAGGTACTGAACGACTGTATTTTACGAAGGGGTTCCTGTAAGTCGTGCGAAGCGATGTAGGCAAATTGCTGTAATTGTTCGTTCGACCGTTGTAAATCATACACGGATTCCTGCAATTCTTTCGTTCGTTGCTGTACCTGCTCGTCGAGTTCGTTCGATAAGTCACGATAGCGGGCTTCGCTGGCCTGTAAAGCCCGGTTAATCAATACAATATCCGTTACTTCCGTACAAACTTCCAGCACACCCGTTTGTCGATTACCTTCGTAATAGGGTGACAACAGAAGGTTGAAATAACGAACCTCAAGCATTCCATTTTTTAATAAAGGAATTTCCAGAGCATAGGCCTGATCGGGTTCGCCGGTTTGATAAACTTTCCGACAGCGTTCCACAAAATCCTGCCCTTTTAGTTCGGGCAGGGCTTCCAGCAGGGGTTGACCAATTAAATCATTCTCCCGCTGAATGAGCGAAAGCATGGTTTGATTGATCAGTTCAATGGTTAATTCTTCGCCTTTGACCAGCATCATCGCCACCGGAGCCTGCTGAACGAGGTTACGTAAACGAATTTCGATCTGGCGACGAGACTGATTAAGGTTAATCTGGGCTCTAACCTTGGTCAATAATTCCTGACCCGAGAAAGGCTTGACCAGGTAATCATCTGCTCCGGCTTCCAGTCCGTCGATGCGGGCTTCCTGACCCGCCCGGGCTGAGAGGAAAATCAGCGGAATATGAGCCGTTGATGCATTCTTTTTCAGTTTTTCCAGCAACTCTTTCCCGTCCATGACGGGCATCATGATGTCACTAAGGATCAGGTCTGGCTGTAAGGAGTAACTTAATTTTTCAAGGGCATCGGCTCCGTTGAAAGCGGTATGAATGGTGAAATAAGGCTCTAGTAACCGTGTCAGATACGCTCGCATGTCGGCATTATCATCGACAATCAGAATTTGCGTGTTTTTATCAACGTCGGTTGAGTTCGCTTCTAAACCTTCTCTTGCGGGTTTGTCATCTTCAAGCATGGTGCTGGCTTCCTTCACGAAGGAATCGGCCAGATGACTGATCCCTACGATAGAGCTTTCTTCGACGATCTGATCGGTGGGCAAATGATTTTTACCCAGCGGAATTCGAACGGTGAAGGTAGTTCCCTGACCTTCCACACTGGTTAAGCCGATCGTTCCTCCGTGCAAACGTACGAGTTCATGCACCAGCGAAAGCCCAATTCCGCTGCCTTCGTAGGTACGTCCACCGGCATTTTCCACGCGGTGGAATCGTTCAAACATGTGCGGTAACTCTTTTTCAGGAATACCTACGCCCGTGTCTGTTACGTGTAAAACGGCTTGGTTGCCTTCAGTGGTTAAGACTACGCTGACGCTACCTTCAAGCGTATACTTAAACGCATTAGAGAGCAGGTTCAGAACAATTTTCTCCCACATTTCTGCATCCGCATACACGGGAGCGGGCATGGGGTCCGTATGAACGTCGAACGTTAATCCCGCTCGCTCAATCAGGGATCGGAAACTGCTCGATAAATCGGTAGTTAACGCGACCAGATCAACGGGTCGGTAAGTGGCCTGCACCCGATTTGCTTCAATCCGGCTGAAATCCAGCAGGTTATTGACAAGTTTGAGTAAACGTAACGCATTCCGATGGGTGGCTTCTACGGGAGCTTTGTAAGGGGATTCGAGTACCTTTTCGTCCCTAAGTAACTCTTCCAGCGGACCCAGCATCAGGGTTAAGGGCGTACGGAATTCGTGACTAATGTTGCTAAAAAAAGCCGTTTTAGCCCGATCAATGGCCGCCAGAGCTTCTGCTTTTTTCTGTTCTTCCTGGTAGGCATTAACGTTAGAGAACGCCGTATTAATGGTATTGGCCAGCAGAGCGTAGAAGTTAAGGTAATCCTGATCGATGGCCCGGTGTGGGCTAACCCCGGCTAATAAAAATCCAACGGGTTGTTCTTTCGTGGAAATGAAAATCGGAAGCCGGATCAGGGTGTGCGGAGCAGCCTCATAAGGACCGCCTTCAATAAGACTCAGGCGTTCGGCAACGTTTTCAATTGTCAGCGTTTGTGATAAATCCAGTAACCATTCCGTAGCCGAGAGGTCTAATTCTAATAATTCTTCAGGAAGTTGATAATGGGATTTCAAACCAGTGGTCTGCTTTAAACTAGCTTTTCCTGCTTCAGAATCAAGCTCATAAAAAAGCAAATAGGGCAAATCCAGGCTAAAATCTTCCTGAATGGAGGCAATGCTGCTGTAGATGTCCTCATTTTCTTTTGCCTGGGCCGTTGCGGCGGCTACGTCTCGAAGTACCTGCGTGCGGCGGGCACTCAACATTTTGTCGGTGGTTTCAGTAATGGGGTGAAAGATGCCACCTACCTCGCCGGATTCGTCCCGAATGGGAGCAAACGAAAAAGTCATGAACGATTCTTCCAGATAACCATACCGATCCAGGAACATCCGTTGATCCTTGATGTAAGTCCCTTCGCCCTGTTGGCCCCGGGTAAACTTATCACCTACAACGGGCAGGGCCGTTTCCCAGCAAATCCTGAAATTCTGACCCATGGATTCCGGGTGCTTGGCTCCGCAGATGGGTCTATAGCTATCATTATAAATCTGAATAGTTTCGGGTCCCCAGGCAATTAAAATAGGGAAGGTCGAGGAGAGGCATAAACTCACCGAAGTTCGAAGACTTTGGGGCCAGCTTTCAACGGGTCCCAAAGGCGTTTTCGACCAGTCCATAGACCGGATTAATTGACCCATTTCGCCACCACCGGCTAAAAACTGCTCTGAGGATTCGGTCTCAGTCATAATAATAGTGTCCCTTGAAATTAAATGGAATGGGTGTTAAGTATTAAGAAATGGAAAGGTTCATTTCTTAACTTACAGCTCGTATGTTTAATCGTAATTCCATCAAATTGTTTTAAATCTACCAGAAGGTTATCCCTTATTAATCAAAGTTTTTGTAGAATCGGGTAGGAAATGACTAATAAGTATCTGTTATTATCAATAATCAAAAATTGTTATTATTTATGAAAAGCACCATCCGATTAATCTTTCTTATAGGTTACTGTTTCCTATTCCCAAGCGTATCGGAGGCTCAGCCTTTACCTAAAGGCGTTAGCCGGGTGCTTTTCCTGGGAAATAGCATAACGTACGACGGCAGATATGTGAATGATGTGATCGCTTATGTGCGTATGCATTACCCAAAAAGTAATTATACGTTTATCAATATAGGATTGCCCAGTGAAACGGTTTCGGGTTTGTCTGAGCCCAATCATGCGGATGGAAAATTTCCCCGTCCCGACCTGCACGAACGGCTTGAGCGGGTATTAACTCAAATCAAACCCGATTTGGTTTTTGCCTGCTATGGAATGAATGATGGTATTTATATGCCTTTCGATTCCTCCCGATTCAAGGCTTTTCAGTCGAGAATGGAGTGGTTGCATCAGGAAGTAGAAAAGGCCGGGGCCAGAATCATCCACAGCACACCGCCCTTATACGATGATGGTAGAGGAGGAGCAACGGGTTATGCTCAAGTGTTAGATGATTACTCGGACTGGTTGATTAACCAGCGAGAGCGACAACATTGGGAAGTAATCGACCTCCATTTTCCGATGAAGGCGTTTCTCGAACAACAGAAAAAACGGGATTCTACTTTTTACCTGGCCCAAGATGGCGTACATCCCGGAGCTTTGGGGCATTGGTTAATGGCCAGAGAAATGCTGAGGTACCTCGTGAAAGACGATTCCGAAAAACTAAGCAGAACTGAGTCTTTATCTGAAGCATTAGGCGATAAAAAGAACGCTGATGAACTAGTAAAACTAATAACGGAACAGCAGCAAATAGTAAGGAACGCCTGGCTTTCGGCAACAGGTCACAAACGCCCCGGCTTACCATCCGGGTTACCCCTGGATCAGGCACAAAAACAGGCCAGGAGTCTGGAAAAGAAGATACGAAAGCTGCTGTAATGCACGCCGCTTCGCTCAAAATGACAAAAGGGAGGGTTGTTAATATGGCTCAGTTTATTTTGTCAGCAAGGTAAATAAAAGAGCTTGTCTAGATGCCGGATGAATGATAAAAAGCAGTCGTGTAACTCACGACTGCTTTTTATCATTTGATCTGGAAAACCTAACCTATCGTCAGATTAGAACCCGAACTGAATACCTGTTTGGAAACCCGGTCAAAGGTAAAGTCCAGGCGGCCCAGGTTAATACCTCCAAACCCTACCTGATTGACAATGACGGGTTTGCTATCCAGGTTTTTGTAAGTCTTCGGTTCTGGTAAAAACGTGTGCGTATGACCGCCAATGATTAAATCAATATTACGAGATTGTGCCGCTAGTACCGGATCAATAATCTCCGAAGCGTTGCCTTTAAATCCCAGATGCGAAAGGCAAATGACGAGGCTGCATTTCTCTTCATTACGTAAAAAAGCGGCTACTTCGTTGGCCTTCTGAAGCGGATCAAGATAGACGGTATCGCCGAATAGTTTTGAGGGAATCAAACCTTTGGGCTGAATGCCTAATCCGAAAACACCCACCCGTAAGCCCTTTACTTTGAATAGTTTGTAGGGTTTGACGATATCCTTTAGAGGCGTATTCGTAAAATCATAATTTGCTACCAGTACCGGAAAAGTCGCATGATCACGAATCTGGCGAGCAAATAATTCCATGCCGCCGTCAAAATCGTGATTGCCCATGGTAATGGCATCGTAACCCAGCATGCTTAAGCTCTGCACTTCCGGCTCGCCGTGAAAAAGATTAAAGTAAGGCGTTCCCTGAAAAATATCTCCGGCATCAAAAAGGAGAACGTTCTCTTCCTGCTGACGAATTTGGCTCAGCAACCGGGCCCGGTTTACTACACCGCCCTTACCCGCATTGCGGTCGCCCGGCGGAAAAGGATCGAGGTGACTGTGGGTATCATTGGTATGTAAAATGGTTAATTTAACCGAAGATGCTTCCGTTTCAGCCCAGCTATCAAAGGACGTGCCGCTCAGCATCATAGCTCCGCCCAGGCCCGTAAGCTGGCGAAAAAAATGGCGACGATTTGAGATCATGAAGAGGTGTTTTGAGTTTTGAGTTTAGGGTTTTGTGTTAGGATGAGTGATTCAACTCTAAACACAAAACCCTAAAACCAAGACTTATTTTAACGTCACCCTGCCGTCGATTTGCGGGTTTAGGGTTTCGTGATTTTTGCCTTTTTGTTCAAAATAGTTGCGGATCGCATCCCGCATGAGGTAATGAAGGGGCTCGGATTTTAGGCAGTTTTTCAGGAAAGAAGCACTGTCACCGCCCGTTGCTACGTAATCGCTGACGAGAATGCGATACGTTTTTTGGGGATCAAAAGGTTTGCCCTGAATGAGAATCTCAAGGGGCTTTCGGGTTTCTTTGTCGACCACCAGTCTCATGCCCGATTCTGCATCCTGATGAACAATGGTATAGTCGATGAATTGCCGCATGGTTTCGCCCGAAAGGGTTAGTACAACCAGATCGTTATCGAAAGGCATGATTTCGTAGACGTTACTTAACGTGACGTTACCCTGCGGAATTTCGGCCCGGATGCCGCCACTATTCATTTGGGCTACGTCAATCGGAGCTCCGTAGCGTTTTTGACCTTCTTCGAGAAACAAATCAGCTAATAAATTGCCTAATTCTGATTCAGGACCACCCTTTTGCAAATGTTTAGCCGAAGTAACCAAAACCTGATTCATGGAACGGGCCAGACTATCCTGATAAGGTTTCAGGTAACGGGCAATCGGTTCTGCAGAGCGGGTAGCCTGCATCCGGGCAGTCGTATCCGTAACGGGGATAAGGGCCGAATGAGTAGAATGGGCTGAGTAATACTTAGTGCCGGAACAGGCTGATAATAAGGTTAATCCTAAAAGAAAACCCCAGGAATAGTTGGCCATACGAGTTGCTTGATGAAGTATGGATTTGAATGAAACACGTAAACGGATCATTCTGCTGATGAACTGTTACCAACAAAGGTACGCAGCTTTTGGCCTGAGATGATGAAAGGAAGTTGAAGAGACGGTCTAAAATTTATAATCGCTGGATTTTAATGTAAATCATGGCTTTTGGAGCCTTTGTTCGTCTGCGACGTTCAGCGTTACCAACGCTTTTTCACAAATCCGCGTTGTAAATGCGGATTAACAGGGTTTGGTTTGCCAAGTACATTACGCAAACGTAATAAGGTCCTTCGCTTCGCTCTGGATGACAGGATCTGATGATCAAGTGCCCCCGGATTTCATCCGAGACTATCCAGCCCGGATTTCATCCGGGGCTATTCATAATTTAACCCCGCTGGGGTTTTGTTACAATAGGTGGTTTATGAAGAATAACCCCGGAGGGGTTAAACACGAATAGCCCCGGATGAAATCCGGGGAAACAACAAAAATTTCCCAAACCTACACTTTCCACAAAAACGAGCCTTAAAATGACCTAAAATGAAACTGCCAGCTTTGCGGCTGGCAGTCCTACTAAAAACTTATTTCAAACCCTTCCACTTTTCAATCAGTCGATTAGCGATAATCTCGTACCCTTGATCGGAAGGATGTAAACCGTCGTAGGTTAAGGCAATGGATTCGATGGGGTAAGGGTAATCATCGTTTTTAGCATCAAATGGAATGTCAATGTAAG
>NZ_JAUTAM010000006.1:0-282506 GCF_030818595.1 Siphonobacter sp. SORGH_AS_1065 | reverse complement strand
GGTTTCCAAACCAACCATACGCTGGATTTAAGCGGCGGTAACCAATCGACGGTTTATGCCATTGGTTTTGGTTATACGCAAGATAAGGGTACGACGAAAGGAGAAGACTTCAACCGCTATACTCTACGCGGCAACCTCGGCAGCGATCTCACGAAATGGCTGAACCTGAGCTATAACAACTACGTTACAATCGCTACCCAGAACGCCGGCAGTTTCGAAGCCTTCCGCAGTGCCTACCGTCTGAAGCCGCTCGGCAGAGCTTATAATGAGGATGGCAGTCTGAAATTCCTCCCAACGGCGAAAGAGACGCAGATCACGAACCCGCTGCTGGATATTCAGAATGAAATTCGGGAAACCAAATATTTGAATTACCTTGGCGACATTGCCCTGAAATTCAAGCTGTTACCCGGCATGACCTTTACTTCGAAGTTTTCGCCCAACATTAAATACACCCGTTACGGCGAATACCGGGGTAAGTATACCAAAAGCTCCGTAGGTAACCAGAACAGCACGCGGGCTCAGGTAGAGAATTACCTGGATTTCTCCTATACCTGGGATAATATCGTCAACTACGACACTCAAATTAATCCGAATAACAAGATCAACGCCACGTTTGTCTATTCGCAGTACAACGCCCAAAACGAATCCTATGCCCTACAAGTAAGAAATTTCTCCTCCGATAATTATCAGTTTTACAACCTCGGAGCGGGTTCTACAGTCAACAGTTACTCCAGTAAATACCTGAAGCAAACGCTGGAATCGTTTACAGGTCGTTTGAACTATAGCCTCAACGATAAGTACATCTTTACCGTGACGGGCCGTTACGATGGGTCTTCTATTCTGGCCGCAGGTAACAAATGGGCGTTTTTCCCCTCAGCCGCTTTTGCGTGGCGAATGATTGATGAGAGCTTCCTGAAGTCTCAGAATGTCATGTCGGATGCGAAACTTCGCCTGAGTTACGGAAAGACGGGTAACAACGGTGCTGGAGGTGGTTTAGCTCCGCTGGGTTCGCTGTCCTTACTGTCACCGAGTTATACCAACATTAACGACCAGAGTGTCAGTACACTTTACATCACGGGTCTGGCTAACAAGAATCTGACCTGGGAACATACCGCAGAGGTTAACGTAGGTCTGGATTTTGGTTTCTTCAAAAACCGCATCACGGGATCTTTGGATGTGTACGATCGCAAGACCAGCAATATCATTTTCTTCCGTCCGTTACCACTGGCTACGGGTTTCTCCGGCACGTATGACAACATCGGACAGGCTAGTAACCGAGGCGTTGAACTGGGTCTGAATGGCGTAATTGTGGAAGGGAAGAATTTCCGCTGGACTACAAACCTGAACTTTGCTTCAAACCGTAATAAAGTGTTAAAGCTGAACGGAACAAGCAATGAGATTATTTTTGGTTCGCAGGGAGCTACACTTATTCACAGAGTAGGTCAGCCGATGGGTTCGTTTTACTACTTTAAATCCGATGGTATCTGGGGAACCGATCAGGCGGATGAAGCCGCTAAATACGGACAGAAACCCGGTCAGGTTCGCGTAAGAGACTTGAACGGCGATGGCCAGATTTCGGAGAATAATGACCGGATGATTATCGGTAACTCGGCTCCAAAATGGACGGGAGGTATGACTAACTCCTTTACCTTTAAAAACTTCGACTTCTCCTTCTTTGTCTACACCAGTCAGGGAGCTACAGCGGCCAGTAACTTCCACCGTTCTTTCGCTTTTGCTTACGACACAGAGCCTGCCCGTCTCTGGAATGGCTATCGCACCAATTACTGGACACCTGACAACCAAACCAATCACTGGTTCCAGCCCGGTAACGGTGGAACGTATGCTGCCGCTTACAAGTACATGGATGTGTCTTTCGTGAAAGTCGGGTACATTACGCTTGGCTATAAGCTGCCTTCGACGCTGCTCGATAAAGCCGGACTTGGTAATTTCCGGGTTTATACCACGGTTCAGAACCCCTTTACTTTCTCAAAGTATGACGGTTGGGACCCTGAAAACGCGGGACGTAACGACTGGGGCGGTGCCTTCATGTCACGGACATACATGGCTGGTTTGAGCTTAAGTTTCTAAAAGCAAGTATTGAAAACGAATCCTCATGAAGATTAATAGATTATTACCCCTTGCCGTAGCCTTTTTAGGTTTTTCCTGTCAGGGATTTTTGGACGAAACCAATCGACAGTCTCAATCGCTGGAAGATGCCAGCAAGAACGCCGGTACTTTCAGTCAGTTATTAGCCCGGGTTTACGAAGTCTCCCGGAATAATACCACCCGTTATGCGTCCGATATGTTGTATGTGCTGGAAGATCTCGGCACGGACATCATCACTCGTAGCAGCCCGCTAACGGGAACGGACGTGCTCAACGATTACGTGGATATGAACCCCTCAACGTATGCCATGCAGGTGTATTGGGGGAATCAGTACGCCAACATTGCCGCAGCGAATACGGTGCTTGACAATGCGGATCTGATCCAGGGCGTTGACGCTAACGTCAAAAGTTCAGGTATCGGGCAAGCCAAATTTTTCAGAGCCTGGGCTTACTTTAATCTGGTTGAAAATTACGGTGGCGTTCCGCTGGTTTTAAAACAGATTAATACTTCGGAAACTTCCTTCCCCCGCTCAACGGAAGAAGAAGTGTACAAGGCCATCGTGGCCGATCTGGAGGATGCTTTAACGAAAGTTGACGATAAACCATCCGAATATGGTCGCGTTTCGAAAGATGCCGTGCGGCAGTTGCTGTCGAAAGTATTACTGACGAGAGGCTACAAAACCTTCGCCGCCAGTGACGACGTCACCCGTTCGATTAGCCTGGCGGAAACGGTTATTTCCAGTCACCCGCTCGAATCTTCGTTCGCTCGTTTATTCTCGGTTGATAACGTGAGAAGTCAGGAAACGGTGTTTTCTTACCTCTTTGGCAGCGTGACTTCCAGTATGGGCTGGGGAAATACGCGTCACATGCTGTATAAGTTTGAGTACTTTAACTATCCGGGCATGACGCGGGGAACACTGTATCAAAACGGTATTGGTCGCAACCCAACGCCTTTCTTTTACAGTCTTTTCGACGATAAAGATCAGCGGGCTGAAGCTACCTTCCGTCGCGTGTTAATTGCGGACAAAGTCAGTACCGATGGAGCCATCAAGATTGGGGATACGGCCATTTATTTCCCCAAAACTTCCTGGACGCAGGCCCAGATCAGTGCGAAGAAATACAAAGTCATTAACCCTGATCAGTATTTCACGAATGATGGAGTGACGAACGTGCATTACCCCATGTTCAAGAAGTTTGATAACCCCGGAGCACCCTTCGTGTACGCGGATCAGCCTGCTTTAGGCACGCGTGACATGATCATGATGCGAGCCGGAGAGGCTTACTTACTGGCGGCAGAAGGTTATCTGAAATCAGGGAATACTACCAAAGCGGCCAGTTTATTAACGACCCTGCGTTCACGTGCCGGTCTTACGACGGCTCTTACACCCGCTCAGGTGACTATCGATTTTATTCTGGACGAACGGGCTCGTGAGCTGGTCGGTGAAGTAAACCGCTGGATGGATCTAAAACGGACGGGTAAGCTCATTGAACGGACGCTGGCCTATAACCCGCACGCTAAACTTAATAAGGCTCTAACAACCAAGCATTTATTAAGACCGATTCCTCAGTACGAAATCGACGCTTCGGGTGGTTCTGTTGCTCAGAATCCTAATTATTAATTATAGTATTGAAAACGAACTTCAGGAAGATGCTTTTTCCTGAAGTTCGTTTTCAAAAATGCCTGCAATAATCCAGCCCTGCATTTCCTTAAGCTTCCTGCCTTTACGATTGCTTCTTTTTCTTACTTCACCCAAGCTTCTAAACCCAGTTACCTTATTACCTTTCTTTTCCTGATGATCACCTCTCTACAACGCTCAAAGCAGCTCCTGTTCTCTGTAGGACTGAGTCTGCTTTTTGGCATTTCAGCGGCTAGTGCTCAGTTAAATGTCAAAGCTTCCCAGCAACTGATTCAACGGGTTATTCCGAAACATCATACCCATTTTTTGGTCGAAGCCCTACCCGATTCGAAGGAAAATACCTTTGAAATTGAGAGCAGTAAAGGCAAAATTGTGCTTCGGGGAAATAATGGCGTAGCCGTTGCTTCCGCCCTGTATCATTACCTGACCGAATTTGCCCATTGCCAGATTACCTGGAACGGAACGAATCTGAACCTGCCCGCTTCCTTACCTAAAGTTCCGGCCAAAATCAGCAAAAGTTCGCCCTACCAGTACCGGTATTACCTCAACTACTGTACCTTCAATTACAGCATGAGCTGGTGGGACTGGTCGCGGTGGCAACGTGAAATTGACTGGATGGCTCTGCACGGAATTAACATGCCTCTTGCTATTACCGGAGAAGAATATACGTGGAATGAAGTCTATAAAGACATGGGCTTTACGAAAAAGGATTTAGACGGCTTCTTCAGCGGGCCTGCCTACTTTTCCTGGTTCTGGATGGGTAACCTCGATGGCTGGGGTGGCCCGCTTCCCCAAAGCTGGATGGATAGCCATAAGACGCTTCAACAGCAAATCCTGAAACGCGAACGCGAACTGGGCATGACACCCGTATTACCTGCCTTTACGGGTCACGTGCCGGAGGCCTTTCGTCGGAAATTTCCGAATGCGAAGTTAAAAGCAACCAACTGGACCAACGGTTTTGCGGATACCTATATTCTGGATTCGGAAGATCCTTTATTTGCTGAAATCGGTAAAAAATTCCTTGAAAAACAGACGCAATTATTCGGCACGGATCACCTGTATTCTGCGGATACGTTTAATGAAAACGAACCGCCCACCGACGACCCAGCTTACCTTTCTGAATTGAGCAAACGGATTTACGACGGCATGCAACAGGCGGACCCCAAAGCGGTTTGGGTGATGCAGGGCTGGTTATTTTACAGTGATCGGAAATTCTGGAAAGCTCCTCAGATCGAGGCCTTACTCAAAGCCGTTCCCGACGATAAAATGATTTTGCTCGACCTGGCCGCGGAAATTGAGCCCGTCTGGAAACGTACCGATGCTTTCTATGGCAAACCCTGGATCTGGAATATGCTGAATAACTTCGGCGGAAACGTGAACCTGTTTGGTCGGATGGAAGGTGTGGCCGCTAATCCGGCCAAAGACCTCAGTGATCCCAAGGCGGGCCAGTTGAAAGGCATTGGTTTGACCATGGAAGCCATTGAGCAGAATCCGGTCATTTACGAACTGATGATGCAGCACACCTGGCAAAAAGAGGCGATTGAACTGGATTCATGGCTCGCTAAATACGCCCGGAATCGCTATCGCTCCACCAACCCGAAACTGGTAGAGGCCTGGCAGGTTTTACGTCGTACAGTATATAATGGCAAGGATATTCGCGACGGGGCCGAATCCATCATCACGGGCCGTCCTACGTTTGACTCCACTACCATATGGACCCGCACCAAGCTTAACTACCCCCCTGCCGAGTTATTACCAGCCTGGGATTTGCTGACAGAATCGGCTAAACAGGGTGTAAATAGCGATGGTTTCCGCTATGATCTGGTAGACGTGAGTCGGCAGGTTTTGGCGAATTATGCTCTCGTCGTGCAAAAACAGTGGAAAACGGCTTACCAGAAAAAAGACAAGGCGGCCTTCGCTCAATACAGCAAAGATTTCATTGAACTCATCACGGATCTGGATCAATTACTGGCTTCCCGCAAAGATTTCATGCTGGGGCCCTGGCTAAAAGATGCCCGAAGCTGGGGTACTAATGCGGAGGAAAAAGCCCTTTACGAACAAAATGCTCGGGATTTGATAACCCTCTGGGGAGACGCCGAAAGCCCTTTACACGAATACTCGAACCGCCAGTGGAGCGGGCTTCTCAATGATTTCTATAAGCCTCGCTGGGAGCAGTTTTTCCAGGTCGTTACTCAAGCCCTGGAAGCTAATCAGAAGCCTGACCTTCAGGCTTTCGACAAGAAGATTAAGGCCTGGGAATGGCAGTGGGTAAAGAAACAGAACTCGTTTCCTACTACAGAAACGGGTAATTCGATTCAGCTTTCACTGGATATGCACAAAAAATACCGCGATCGCCTAACGAAGGCGTACCGCCCTTAACGTACCTCGGATGCCTATGTCTCCACAATCATCGCCTCCGTTAGTTACCGAAAGCACCGTCAACCCGCCCGCTCCCGTTTCATCGGGAAGGCTGGTTTCGCTGGATGCCCTTCGCGGCTTTGACATGTTCTGGATCATGAGCGGAGAACACATCATTCACGCACTGGCTCGGGCAACGGGCTGGCCTGCGTTAGTCTGGATGTCGTCGCAATTGCACCACGCCGAATGGAACGGTTGTACCTTTTATGACATGATTTTTCCGCTCTTCCTGTTCATAGCGGGCGTTTCCATGCCTTTTTCCTTGCAAGGGAAATTACAACGGGCGGGGCTCACTTCCGCCGAACAGTTATCGGCCCGGGAAAAGCGGCCTATTTACCGTGCCATGCTGAAACGTACGCTGATTTTGATTGTACTAGGGATGGTGGTAAACGGGTTACTCGAATACAAAGCTTACGAACAAACCCGGTTGGCCAGTGTGCTGGGTCGCATTGGGTTGGCGTGGTTCGGAGCGGGCGTTATCTACCTCAACACTAGCACACGGGGTCAGATTTTCTGGGCGGTTGCTATTTTGTTAGGATATTGGGCCGCCATGACGCTGATTCCCGTTCCGGGTTTTGGAGCAGGTGTGCTGACTCCTGAGGGAGCGTTATCTTCGTTTGTAGATCGGATGTTGTTACCGGGAAAACTCCATCGCACGGTGTATGATCCAGAAGGTTTATTTTCCACCATTCCGGCTATTACTACGGCTTTGCTGGGAATGTTAACGGGTACGTTACTGAAAGATTCGCGACCTACCATGACTCAAAAGACGCTCCTTATGCTTGGACTTGGCGTGATTTTGATTTTCACTGGTTCCGTTTGGGATCAGGTATTTCCGATCAATAAACGACTTTGGACAAGTTCATTCGCTGTCTTTGTGGGTGGGTGGAGTCTGTTATTTCTGGCGGTATTTTATTACATTATTGACGTACAGAAGCTTCAAAAATGGGCCTTCCCTTTCATTCTCATTGGTGCCAATTCCATCCTGATTTATCTGGCCTCCGACGGCATTATTGACTTTGCACATACGGCTCATTTTTTATTCTACGGATTTAGCCAATTTTTCTCGGTAAACTGGCAACCCGTTATTCAATCCCTGGCCGTTACCGTTACTCAACTACTGCTGTTGTACATACTTTATCGAAATAAGTTATTTCTAAAGATTTAGGAATCTGGTTAGTACTTCGGCGATTCTTAATAAGGATCGCCGAAGTTTTTTATAGGCCTTAAGGGCTTGTCTTTCTGTACATTCGCTTAAATTTCAATCGGTGAACGAAGCGATGGAACTTGCTTAGATTAGTAACTTCGTCTCATTCCACCGAGGGTCTCTCTTCATTCGAGATGACTTTAACATCCAAGAGCAAATCATTTGCTATTCTAATCAAGGACGTTCCCCTATTCTCCGATTCTAAATTTCAGTGCGTTTCTATTAGTACCGATAAGCATCTATGCTCTGAAGGACAGATGGGGTCTGGACCAAATTTTCCGCTTGTTTTCTCGAACACAGCAAGAGACTTTGGGTAGAATGAGGTTATTGAAGACACTTCATGACCCAATAAGCTCGAAAAAGGGCCTAAGATTCTTCGCTTCGCTCTGAATGACAGAGGCTGGTGGTAAAGTAATTATGTTTACGCCGTGGTTGGTGTCTCACCAACCACAGTTTGCGTACAAATGGCTGGTGAGACACCAACCATAGCAGGAAAAGCTAAACGCAAAGAGGTAGCGTCTTTACTTTGTGAAACGTTCTTATAACCCGCTGTGCGTATAAACAACCGGGCATAACTGGCTGGAGTTTGGACCGCTAATCGCTGTATTTTACATCAAAATGATGAGCCTATTCGAAAGTTTTGCGAGGGAAAATGTTGGAATTTTGTCTTTTTTCGTGCCTCACCGCTAGGGAATGGTCATACGCACAACGGGTACTATGTAGTACACTTCTATCATTCATAATTACACTTGAATCAGGCAAGCACTAACACTTTATTGTAAATATTTATAATAATTATTTGAATATTTACAATATACTACGTACAATTATATGCGAGTATCTATCATTGTTAGCTGTTTTATCTAATTCATCAATTAAATTTATTTTGCAATGGAAAATCAGTTAGAACACAGAAAAGCCCTGCTAATGCATTTAAACCTTAAAGAGAACTTATCTTCTCTTGATCTCTCTCGAGAAGATTTAGGTATTAGTAATACTAGCTTATGACAAGCTAAAAGAAAGTATAACACAAACTAATCAATATATAGACACTATAAACATAGATAATAATCACGAAGTTATTTTAAAAGACCCCAAACAACACTTTACTAATTTTAGGGGCCCAGGCCCTAGTGGCAATCTGTCTACAGATGACCAGTCACGAAGGGAAACTTTCTTTCATGTTCCCTTCAACATTAAACATATTAGATTTACATGCCAGACAAAAGTAGCATGGCTTCCTGTTTTTACATGTGGAGTTAGGCTACATATGTGCTCCAGTCTATGGCAGTATAAAACAGTGGCAGGATTCTTCTATGGAACAACCTATATCGATTTCGATCTTGCATTTTCTAATGTACAGGCCGACATAAGCTTTCAGACGACAGATTCTAATGGAGGTTTTTGTAACTGGGAAAGCTCTTAGTATAATGATTCGTTAGGAATTCACCTACCCAGTTAGTCCATGTTTTTAAAGTGGATGGCTGAAAAAGTGTTTGCAATGCTGAACATCATAGACTCTTTTTTCAGTCATCCACGACACCGTTACGAATGAGCAGTAAAAGGTGACCCTAAGTAAAAGTAAACGCTCTCACTTCATTCGAGAGACAGGTGAAAGTAAAGTTTACTATACCCAAGAGAAATCATTTACTCTTCCAATCCATACAATTCCCGACAGCCCAAATTCGCTGATTCTAATTTTAAAGAGCTCCTATTATTGCTTATCCCATCTATCTGAGCATTATTATTTAACTTTTAAAAGAACCATTCTTGATTTCTATGCTTATGAAAAATACATTCCTACTATTAGCCATTTTAAGCTTTTCATGTGCTTGCAATACTAGTCAATCCAAACTAAAAAAAACGGATACCCAATACTCTGTTTCAGCTATACAGCAAGCGGGCAAAACACCCGCGGACCTGAGAACCCATGAACAGACTGAAATGCTTGAAAAGCTAACTAAGCTTGTAAGTGATAACCTTATGGTAGAAAACAACCACTTAGTCTTAAAGCTTACTGAAAAGGATTTTGTGAAAAATAATATCTCAAAAGAAGTGTATTCTTTAATCCAAAAAGAGGTAGTAATCAATAACAAGTACATAGATTCTTTGCATATTGATGCGAACCAAATGCTGAAAGATTCTCGGTGGATTAAGCAGCATTAGTTATTCTATTCCTAGCGTTATATGTATTGGAAAGAACCCTTCTCTAATAAAGCCAGAAGGGTTCTTTTCAATTACTATCTAAAGCCTTGACCATTCAGAAATTATTTTCCCTTCGTTAGAGATAACGCGTGGAGGTAGAGTTTAACATCCAGGAGCAAATCATTTGCTACATCTAATCAAGGATGTTCCCCTATTCTCGGATTCTAAATTTTAGTGTGTTTCTATTAGTACGATAAGCATCTATGCTCTGAAGGACAGATGGGGTCTGGACCAAATTTTCCGCTTGTTTTCTCAAACGCAGCAAGAGACTTTGGGTAGAATGATTGAGGTTATTAAAGATACTTCATGACCCAATAAGCTCGAAAAAGGGCCTAAGCTTCTCCCCGGATTTCATCCGGGGCTATTCATATTCAACCCCTCCAGGGTTATTTGCCGTAAAGCTATTTCAACAACCCCAGCGGGGTTAAATTTAAGTAGCCCCGGATAAAATCCGGGGAAGTAACATTCACCAACAAAAACTTTCTCAAAGTCAAGTAAGCTCCTCCGCCTCGCTCTCGATGACAGATTGGAGCTTAAACGCTTCCTTCAATGATCCTCTCGAAGTAGACGAAGCTTACTTCCTTTATTTAACTCTTATTCTTAAAGGTTATTTCTTCCTACACCCGAGAGAACCGTTAGAATTCTCCGTCCTTTAGTTAGTTCATCGTTTTTTTATTACAATCACTTAGCGAAATTCCATCTCGTTCCTATCGTACGGCAGGTTCCCACCTGCCGTCAGTCCGTGTTTTCAACGCGGATTTGCGAGAAAAGCATTTATAACGCTGAACGTCGCGAACAATCAATAAACAGGTAATTCCAATACTATATCAGGAGTGCTCTTTCATAGATCCTTAAAAAACTGAGACTTACTTTTGACAAGTAACCAGAGATGAACTCTATTCTTTGAAACGTGCTGGGCTAAAATCTGGGTTCTTGACTTATTCATGGGGTGTTTCCTCTCAAAAATGCAATTGCCTCCTGTTTTTATTATTTATTTGCAATGAATTATACAATCCAGTCGAGCAAAACCTGGCCTCTGAAAAGGCATTACCATTTTTTACGATTCATTAAACTGTTATTCCTCATGCATGTACCTGAACGCTCCAGAGTAGGCCTGTTTTTTCTTTGTACTTTTTTGTTTTCATTATCCTTCTCCCAGGCCCAGAGTACGCTTTCATCTTCCAGTAAAAAAGCGGTGAACAAACGAATTCTGGTTTTTTCCAAAACAGCGGGCTTTCGGCACGCTTCCATTCCAGCGGGCAAACGAGCCCTTATGAAGCTGGGTGATGAGAATGGTTTCGCAGTGGATACCACGGAGAATGCAGACGCATTTCAGGAGGATAATCTGAAAAAGTATAACGTCGTTGTCTTTTTAAGCACTACCGGAAATATTCTGGATGCGGCTCAACAAGCTGCTTTTGAACGTTACATTCAGTCGGGTGGCGGATACGTAGGCATTCATGCCGCTGCGGATACGGAATACGACTGGCCCTGGTATAACCAGTTGGTAGGAGCTTATTTTATGAGTCACCCTAAACAGCAAAATGCTGAAATAGAGATACTTAATCATAAACATCCTGCTACCAAAATGTTACCTAAACGCTGGAAACGCTACGATGAATGGTATAACTACAAAAGTATTGTTCCTGAAATCAAAGTATTAGGTAACCTTGACGAAAAAACGTATGAAGGCGGTAAGAATGGCGAAAATCACCCTTTCATCTGGCACCGTGATTTCTACGGAGGAAAGTCATTTTACACGGGTGGTGGTCATACCGACGAATCCTATAGCGATTCGCTTTTCATGCAACACATTTTAGGCGGAATTCAGTCCGTTTGGGCTAGTAAACTGAATTACAAAAAGGCCAAAACACAGCTTTAATTCCAAAGGGATTCCCTAAAAAAGGCCGAATAGCTTAACTCGTTATTCGGCCTTTTTATGTATCACTGGAAAATTATAATTCTATTTCAGACGTCGGAATGATATTAATAAACGCACTGGTGATCTGGTTGTATTGTTCTTCATCAAAACTGTAATAATAGGCTCCTCTTTTTGAAAAACCTTTTTGCTTTTCGTCGAGCTTATTTAAAAGCTTCATCGACAGAATTTTCCGGCTAAAATTCCTTTTGTCAAATTCAATGTTATAAATCGCTTCGTAGAGTTTCTGTAGTTGCGGAAGCGTAAATTTTTCGGGTAATAACTCGAAACCAATCGGATGCTGGGAAGCCTTTGACCGCAGGCGTTTCAGGGCCAGACTTACCATATCACCGTGATCGAAGAGTAAGGTAGGAAGATCATAAATTGAAAACCACTGGGCATGAAACGTTTCCGATATTTTTGATTCGTAGTCGTCAATTTTTACTAACGAAAAGTAAGCAATCGAAATCGTCCGGGCGATGGGGTCACGGTCGGGCTCGCCAAAGGCACTCAACTGTTCTAAGTAGACATTGGTAAGCCCCGTTAATTCGTGCACAATGCGGGCCGCTGCCTGCTCCAGCCCTTCTCTGGGCTGCAACCACCCTCCCATTAAGGACCAGGTATTTTCCTCCACTCCCCGCTTCACTAATAACACTTTCAGGTTTTCTCCATCAAAACCGAAAATGATGGAGTCCAGTGCTACCAGGTAAGCATGCTGCTCTTTGTATTGGTTTAACATCATAAAATTTACTCATCAAATTTCTGGCCCGAATTTTGCCAGTACGAAATATGTCGATTTTTTAATGTACTCGCAATTTTTTACCAACTATTGCTTTGTTCATCAGCTTATTATTGCCGAATTAACCATTCGGCAGAACGATTAGGGTACCAAAGTAACCTTTACTTTACCAGAGGACGTTGCCGGAAAGACGTCGGTGTTGTGCCGGTATATTTTCGGAATTGTTTGCAGAAATGGCTCTCGTCGGTGTATCCAAATTCATCCGCAATTTCCTTTAAACTAAGCTGACTGTATAACAATCGGGCTTCGATGAGCTTGATTTTGTACTTTGTAATGTATTGCTTCAAAGACTCTCCGGTCTGCTTTTTAAAAAATAAACTGATGTACGCCGGAGCATAATGAAAGGTTTCAGCCAAATGGTCAATGGTCAGGTACGTGGGCTGGTAAATGTGCTGCTTGATGTACTGAAGAATCGCTTCAACCGAGTCTTTTACCAGAGGCTTTGCCGGATTTTGACTAAACAAATTACGAGCCAGAATAATCAGTATGCTTCGCATTAAGCTATCGCGAATCATCTCAAAATACGGCGATTGTTCCTCTACAGATTCTGCTTCCAGCACGCTTAATAACTGATGTAATTTCTGTTTTTCAAACGTATTCTCCACAATAGAACCCCGGCTTTGTGAGGACGTATGAAGCAACGTCCGAATGACGGGTTGCCAGGGCCGATCCTTATCATGGGAATCTTCTTTGTGGATGGACTCGTTGAAACGAACAAAACTGAATTCGGTCAGCTCAGCAATCTCGAAGTTATGAAAATCCTCCGGGCCTAACAGAAACACGTCACCTTCGGCATAAGGATATGTGTTTCCATTGATCTGATGGATGCCTCTTCCTTTCAAAATAAAAATGATCTCAAAATAGGTATGCTTGTGTACCGAATGTCCCCAGGTGCTGGCCTCAAAATGATAGATACTAAAGGATGAGTGTAAAATATAACGTTTCATAAGCGATTTCTCTCCGGAAAACTACCGATATATAATGGATTTTTACCATAAATTTCGTTGAGTGACGTTCTACTTTTGTCAGCATCAAAGGATCGATTCGGGCAAAATGCAATACTTTATGAAACGTATTTATTTATCAATAGCTGGTATTATTGCTCTGATTCCCTTATTTTCATTACAGAAAGCCGACGATTGGACCTCGCTTCTGGATAAAAATCTTTCGCAATGGGAAAATTACCTGAGTTATGAGCACCAGCTTAACTATAATGGAAAAATACCAGTAGATGCGACGGGAAACCCAATGGCCCCTATTGGCTATAACAAAGATACCCGAAAGGTTTTCTCGGTTATTGATGATCCTGCCGGGCCAATTCTACACGTGAGTGGTGAAATCTATGGCTGCCTGTTTACCCGTCAGGAATTTGAAAACTATCATCTGAGACTTCAGGTAAAGTGGGGTAAACGAAAATACGTTCCCCGTCTGGACAAGCTTCGTGACTCAGGCATTTTATACCATTCCATCGGTGAAGCCGGGGCGGAATACTGGCGAAGCTGGATGCTCTCGCAGGAATTTCAGATCATGGAAGGACACATGGGCGATTTCTGGTGTCAAGCCAATTCCGCGATTGATATACGTTCGTTCCCATCAGAAGGTAGCATGAGTCGCGTGGCGGATGAAAAGCAACCCTTCGGAACGCTGAAACAAGGCGGCGATGGCTTTTGTATGCGTTCGGGTAATTACGAAAGTCCGGCAGGAGAATGGACTACGCTTGAGTTAATCTGCTTCAAAGGAAAGAGTCTTCACATCGTCAATGGTCATGTGGTAATGATCCTTCAAAACTCCCGGTATATTACGTCCACAGGTCAGGAAGTTCCGATGTCGAAGGGGAAGATTCAATTGCAGAGCGAAGCGGCTGAAGTGTTTTACCGAGCCATTCAAATCAAGTCCCTGGCCAACATGCCTAAGCAGTATGAGCACCTGTTTTTGTAGTCTTTCTTCCCATGAATAATCGTACAGAATATGAAAACGAAACCCAGAAGACAATTTATAAAAAGTAGTATCGCTGCCGGGTTGACGGTTCACTTGCCTGATTCTCTGGCGGCTCAAAACATCTTCACGCACCATGTACTATTTTATCTGAAAAATCCCGGAAACGAGGAAGATCAGGCAAAGTTGCTGGAAGGCTTACATAAACTGGCCAAGTGCCCTACAATTAAACTGGTTCATATTGGTACGCCCGCAGCCACGAATCGGGAGGTGATTGAACGCGGTTATACCTACTCGTGGTTATGCTTTTTTGATAGTCCGGCGGACGAAGAAGCTTATCAGAAACATCCCATCCACGACGATTTCAGAACTAATTACGCTCCTCTCTGGGAGAAAGTCGTGATTTATGATTCCATAGGGCCAAAGCGGTAATCTATTTCATTAAAGAGAGCCATTTACGTTGTGAATGGCTCTCTTTTACTGGTAGGCGGGTAAGTAAACGTAGAAAGTAGCTCCCTTCCCAAGTTCGCCCAAAGCCCGAATAAACCCGCCGTGGTTTAAGGCTACTTTTTGGCAAATAGCGAGTCCGACTCCCGTGCCGGAGAATTCGTTCTTTCCGTGCAGCCGTTGAAACACACCGAAAATTCGATCCGCATACTTTTCTTCAAAGCCGATGCCATTATCCTGAATGGTTATCCGGTGATAGCACGCATGCGTAGGCGTCCAACCCGAGATCCAGGAAAGCTCGCTAGCCTGCATTAATTCATACCCGACACGAATGTGCGGCGTGGTCACGGCTCCGTTCTGGTCCTTACTACTGAACTTGATAGAATTAGAAAGCAGGTTTTGGAATAACTGTTCCAATTGTCGGGCATCCCCTTGCACCCGCGTTAATTCGGCCACCTCAATGACGGCTTTTGTTTCTTCGATGGCTACCGATAAATTGTCAATGGCCTGCTCTAATACCCCGGAAAGATTCACTTCCTGAGGGCTGACTTTTCCATTGGAAATTTTTGAAAACGCCAGTAAATCCGTGATGAGGGCACTCATCCGCTGGGCAGACTCCTGAATTCGATCAATCAGACGGGCATCGTCCCCCAGCACAGGCCGAAACCGACGATCAATTAAATTGCTGAACTGCTGAACTTTCCGGAGCGGTTCCTGCAAATCGTGACTGGCGATGTAGGCAAACTGTTCCAGACTTTCGTTGGACCGAATGAGGTGCTCGTTCGTCTGAGCCAGGTTTTCGTACGAAGAGGTTAACTCTTCATTGGTCGCCTCCAATTCTTCCGTTCGTTTCTGCACCAGTAACTCCAGGGCCATCTGCGTTTCCCGGTGGAGGGTAATATCCTGAGCCGTACCACTTATGCTAACGGCATTTCCATTTTCGTCTCTCTTTATTTTACCCTGAGCGTGAATGACGCGTCTTTGTCCCGTCTTTTTCGAAAAAAGCGTGTATTCACTATCAAATAATCCATCCCCTGCCGGATCGCGGGCTTTATCCATGGCGATTCGAATGGCCTGATGATCCGCTTTATCAATGACCCAATACCCTTGGTCGATTGTGAGTTCTTCATCGGGCTCAAAGCCAGACCATTGTCGCAATCGCTCTGAATACTGCAACTGCCGGGTGGTAAAATCAATATCCCAGGTAGCTAGCTCAGCCAGCTCGACGGCCTCAGCCAATTTATATTGAGCTTCTTTCAGCCTTTGCTGACTGCGTATCGTTTCGCTTACGTCAATAGCAATATCCAGAATTGCGTACACGTCCCCCTTTTCATTCAGTAAGGGTGTATAAGTAATGTTATAGAAATTATTGGTCATTACCCCATGCTGCACAATGTTCACCTGCGAAGCATCACTCTGAAACATTACTTTCGAAGTATACACATTGTCCAGAATTTGCAGGAAGGGCTGATTTTCCAATTCCGGCATTACTTCCCGCAGGGGCTTTCCCACAATGTCCGGGCCTTTGCCCACGATGTCGATAAAGGCCTGATTCGGCATTTCTATGATCAAATCCCTGCCTACAAAAAGGCCCATAGCCGCCGGAGCCGTTGCTATGATGTCTCGTAGCTGAGCCTCCCGAGCCTCAATTTTTTTACGCGAGAGCACCTGCTCGGTTACATCCGTTGCAATGACCAGAACTCCGGTAATATTCTGGGTTCCAAGTTGATATTGAGGTTGGTAGGTTAAATCTACGTAAATCGTTTCCAGCACGCCTTTTCTTAATAATCTGACGGCTACTTCTTTAGCAATGAAGGGAATACCCGTGTCCAGTACCTGCTGTAATAACAGATCAAAACCCTGCCCAATAATCTCTGGAAGGGCTTTGCTTAGGGGTTTTCCTACGATCTGATCGGGCGTTCTTCCTACTAATTCGCCGTAAAAGGTATTGACTTGCTGGAAGGTTAGTTCATGGCGGTCAATCAGGGCGATTCCCACCGGAGAGACTTCGAATGAATCAAGTATCTGCTTTTGAGCCGCCTGCTGACGCTGGAGGGACTCCATATCACGGGTGACATCATGAGCTACGCCCCCAAAGCGTTGTACCTTTCCGATTTCATTGAAATACGATTTACCCATAAAACGAACCCAGCGAAGTTTACCATCGTCGGCTCCGAGCGTGCGAAAGGTAATATCATAAAGGCCGCCAGACTCCTGTTGAAAGGCCCAATGTACCGCTTCATCCACCTGAGCAACATCATCGGGATGAATGAAGGCTATTGCTTTTTCGTAGGGTAAGTAATTATCTTTTGCTAAACCAAAAAGCTCTCGGCAGCGGTCATCCCAGAGTATCTGCATGGAAATAGGATCCAGCTCCCAAACTCCTAAGCCCGCAGAAGTTAATGCAAAATCTATATCTAAACGCTCCCTAAGTGACCCAGCTCCGGGGTTGAGCGACATCTCGCCTGGCATGTATATTTTTCGTCAATAGTTATGATAGTAACTGTTTTATAAAAAAATGGTTGAAAAAATCTCCTGACTCTATTTTCTAACTGACATATCAGGCTACTATCACCTGAATAAGCCTAACTTCGGCATATACCAATACCTCTTTATCTCTATCCTTAACATTTACTATGAAAACGACTTATACAGCCGTCAGGCTATTGCCTCTACAAACAGGTTTACTCCTGTTTTGCCTGCTTTTTTCGGGGAGTGGACTCGCTCAGGTTCGCAAAGACACGACTAGTTTCATTCATACACTGGATATTCAAACTGGAAAAATTGATACCGTTCTTGCCATTCAAAAACACCTCGAAGCCCCCAACTGGCACCCGGACAGCTACCTGATCTTGAACAGTCAGGGTCGGTTATATACGTTGCCGCTACAGACAGCGAAACTTCAGGAACTTCACACCGGATTTGCCAGCCAATGTAATAATGATCATGGACTCTCGCCGGATAAGAAATGGCTGGCCATCAGTCATAACGACAAGCAGAATCCTTCCCCAAAACCCTATAAATCAGCCATCTATATTTTGCCTGTTTCGGGAGGAGAACCCCGACGGATCACAAAAGAAGTCCCTTCATTCTGGCACGGCTGGAGTCCCGATGGCAAAACCCTGGCTTATTGCGGTGAACGCGAGGGGAACTTTGATATTTATACCATTAGCCCCGAAGGGGGTGAGGAAAAAAGGCTAACTACCAGCGAAGGACTCGACGACGGGCCGGATTATTCAGCCGATGGAACGTATATCTATTTCAACTCGTACCGCACGGGTCATATGCAGATCTGGCGAATGCGGGCCGACGGTTCGAAACCTGAGCAGCTCACCTTCGACGAAAATTCAAATTGGTTCCCTCATCCTTCGCCGGATAACCGCTGGATTGTTTATATTGCTTACACTTCGGATGAAAAACAGAGTCATTTGTTTGGCAAGCCCGTAAAACTTCGACTGATGAATCTGAAAACCAGAGCCATTAGGGATATTACGCCCGTATTTTACGGAGGCCAGGGGACCATTAATGTGCCTTCCTGGAGTCCTGATAGTCAGAAACTTGCCTTTGTTAGTTACTCCGTAAAGTAATTTAAACTCTATTGCCTAATGAAAAATAATTCCTCTAAATCAAGAAGACAGTTTCTGCACCAAATTGCGGCTACAAGTCTGGCGGCCGCTTCCACTCCCCTAACCACGCTGGCGGCTCAAGCCAAAGCGGAAGAACGCATCCTACAGTTCGAGAAGAAAATTACCGCGAATGATACCATTCGTTTAGGTGTCATTGGTTACGGCGTTCAGGGTCATTTTGATCTTACTACGGCCCTGAAAGTTCCCGGAGTAGAGCTGGCGGGTATTTGTGATTTATACACCGGAAGAATTGAGAACGCAAAGGAACAGTTTGGAAAAGACCTGTTTACCACCCGAAATTATAAAGAGCTGTTAGATCGTAAAGATATTGATGCCGTCATTATCGCCACGCATGATGTCTGGCACGCCCGCATGACGCTGGATGCTCTGGCAAAGGGCAAACACGTGTATTGCGAAAAGCCTATGATTTATAAAATCAGCGAGGGGCCTTCGGTCATTGCCGCAGCTAAAAAAGCAGGTAAGGTATTACAGGTAGGTAGCCAGCGGGTAAGCAGCATTGGATACGCCAAAGCGAAAGAATTACTGGCCTCAGGAGAAATTGGCAAGCTGAATATGGTTAATGCCGTGTATGACCGTCAAAGCTCAATTGGAGCCTGGGAATACACCATACCCAAAGATGCCGATGCCAGCACGACCGATTGGGAACGTTTCATTGAAGTAACTGATAAAATGCCTTTCGATGCCAAGAAATTTTTCTGGTGGCGGGCCTTCAAGGAAGTGGGCACTGGGGTGGCTGGAGATTTATTCATTCACTTGCTAAGCGGTACGCACCTGATTACTAACTCCAAAGGGCCGGAAAGTATTTACAGTACGGGGCAGCTTAGTTACTGGAAAGACGGTCGGAACATGCCCGATGTGATGTCCGGAGTTATGCAATACCCTGATTCTAAAGAACATAATGCTTTTCAGTTAACCCTACAGGTAAACTTCATCAGTGGAACGGGCGGACAGGAAGTGATCCGTCTGGTTGGTTCGGAGGGGGTGATTGATGTAGTAGGAAATAGCATTACGGTAAAACACAGCGTTATGCCCGAAGCACCCGGTTTTGGGGGGTACGATTCGGTCTTTACTTTCTCAAAAAGCATGCAGGAGGAAATGCAGAAAGAGTATGATGCCAAGTGGAAACCGGAGCAACGCAAGCGAAAAGTAAAAGAAGATATTGTTTTCAAAGCACCCCAGGGTTACAGCGATCACCTCGACCACTTTACTAATTTCTTCGAAGCCATTCGTTCCAACAAACCTGTGGTGGAAGATGCCGAATTTGGATTCCGGGCGGCGGCTCCGGCTTTGGCCTGTAATGAAAGTTATTTTAACAAAAAGATCATTCACTGGGATCCGGTGAAAATGAAGTTGAAGTAAATTCCCTAAAAGCTCTGAGAATGTTCTCAGGGCTTTTTTTACGACTGGACATTCTGCAATGGGAAGAGACCATATTGCTTCCCCGGATGAAATCCGGGGACATGATGACGATACATTTGGTAGTTAAGGCTATTTCATACTTAAATGACACCTAACTACTTAATCATCAGCGTCTGTCTTCAGAGCGAAGCGAAGAATCTTATAACCTTTTTCTAATGTATTGGGGCATGCGGTAACTCGACTAAACCCGACCCGCCCCATTCCACAGAAGGTCTCTCACTTCGTTCGAGATGACAGAGAATACCTAGTCTTTCCTCTATAGTCAACCGAAGAAGCTCTACTGGTGCGAGATGCCTTCTCGTTCCTACCCTAAGGCAGGTTCCAACTGCCGTTCTCCCAAGCCTGTCCGCATCAGCAAAGGATCGCATTCCTACCAAAACCATTGCTTAGATCTTCCCTTTATTCACTCTCAGCGGGAATTGAAAATACATTTCCCTACATGCCTACACCGAAACTTAGCAAAACTTATTTAGACTAATTCTTTTCTTAGAGTATATTGCAGCCATTATTCCTACTATATATCTACTTTACGTACCATGCGAACCATCGGTTTACTAATTCTGGCCTTCCTGGGCCTGCATTGGTGTGCATTCGCCACTAATCCTCTTTTTAGTGACACCACTAAAGCCTACGGCTTACCTCTATTAACCAAAAACCCCAAAGGCGATGTCATTCTCTCGTGGACCGAGAAAGACCCTCAGGGTGTAGTTGGTTATTACTTCGCTACTTCAAAAGACAAGGGCAAAACCTTTTCTGACAAGAAGCTTATTTTCTCAGCTCCGGGCTTAGGCTCTGGCCAACTCATGCGACCCAAACTGGTTTTCAAAGGGGATGGCACCTGGGTGGCGGTGTTCACTTATAACCCTACCGCAAAACCTAGTGCTCCCGTAGCTCCGGCACCCGCTCATGCCGGACATGAAGGTCATCAGACAGCGGAAGGAAATCGCCCGGCTCAGGGTGGTGACCGGCCTCGGGGCGGTGGTGGCGGCGGACGCCGTGATTTACAGGTCGTTTACACCTTTTCGAAAGATGCCGGAAGTTCCTGGTCGGCTCCCAAGCCTGTTTATCAGGATGTAGACGTAAAAGCTCTCCGTGGCTTCTTTGACGTAACCGTCATGGCAAACGGTGAATTGGCCGTAGCTTACCTCAAGGATGTAATTGGCAGCACCAAACACGAAGAACGCGATCTGCGGCTGGTAGTTTCCAAAGGTGATTCTTTTGAGCCGGAACAACTTCTCGATCCCACTCCCTGTGATTGCTGCCCAATCAGTCTCTTAACGGACGCACAGGGAAATCTGAATGTGTATTACCGGGATAACCGCGATAACATTCGCGACATTGCCCGCCTCGTTTCGCGGGATAACGGAAAAACATTCTCTGAATCAGAAATTCTGTACGCAGATAACTGGCAGATTAACGGTTGTCCCCACTCAGGAGCCGTATCTACTCAAAGCGGAAAAACGGGATTGATTACCTGGTTTTCAGCCGCAAAAACCGAACCCGGAATCCGACTGGCTACTACCGACGGAAAGAAACTAACGGTTATTAATGATCCTTCGGCGAAAAATATGTTCGTAACCAGTGCAAAAGATGGAGGTGCCTTACTCTGGGATCAAAATAAACCCGGTAGTACCAGCAAAGCCGTTGCCTACCGTAAAATCAAAGGTGATAAGGTTTCAGAAACCCAGTGGGTCGAAGCTCCTGTAAATACTATGAATCCTAGTGGATTGGTGCTGGGAAATCAATTACTAATTGCCAGCGAAATTGCGGCAACACCCGGTAAAAACTCGATTCAGTTGAGTTGGGTAAGTTTATAATTTACGAGGTTCCTATGCAAAAAAGACCAGCCCTAGAGCTGGTCTTTTTTGTAGTACACCCGTTTATTTTACTTTTCAAGGCTACTAATTGCTCTGGCACCTCTAGGTGCAATGTCTAAATACTCCATAAAATCTTAAACTCATTTTAATATACATTAAACAAAATCACCCTCTAAATCAAGCTTTTTAAGTAGATTTTCTTAAAAACAAATTCATATAGAATTATTCTCTGGAATAAAATACATTTTATAGTTAACAGGTATTGCAAGCTTTAACCAACATTCATTGCTATTAACTACTGAAAGGCTATCTATCCTAGGCTCAATCTATAATCTTCTAATTTTCAATTATTTACATATTAAGTTAAAGAATAATTAGTTCAAGATATTATCATTATTCAACCATTAAATAAAATTTTAACAGGTTATTCAATTAGTAATGAATGCCTGTTTTTCCAGTTAAACCCTTATCGCTCTCTGCTCCTTACTTATAAAATTTCACGATTTTTAAAAATCACGTTCGGAATTTTAATCTCGTTTTTATACTTTCGCAAAGTCATTTATTTAGTCTTGGTCTAAATAGAAAATAATACCTCCTTTATGAGATACATTTATCTGGTATCTTTTTTGTTCATCAGTGGTTACACGTACGCCCAAACCAGTGTTGCGACTCAGGTAGCAACCATACGTGGGAAGATTCATTTTGAAGGTGGAGACGGGGTTGAGCACGTAACCGTGCGTCTCAAGAATTCCAAAGTTGCTACGATGTCGGATGAGCGGGGAAGCTTTGAGTTAACCAATGTTCCGTACGGACCTCACGAACTTCTGATTTCTTCCGTAGAAATTCAACCCAAAACGGTTCGCCTACACGTTAACAAGTCTGCTCATCAACTGCCTATTCTTGTTAATAAGGCCATCAAAGACCTTTCTGAAGTGCAGGTTACCCACAAAACAGAAAAGAAGGAACTCGAAACCCAGGGTTTCGCTATGAACGTTATTGAAACGAAAGAAGTAGCCACCCGGAATTTCCAGACCAATGAAATGCTGGATCGCACCGTTGGGGTTCGCGTTCGGCAGAACGGAGGATTGGGGTCTTCTGTAACGTATAACCTGAATGGAATGTCGGGAGAATCTGTACGTATATTCATAGACGGTATTCCTATTTCAACCTATGGAGCTTCCTTCAGTTTGAATAGTATTCCGCCCGCGTTAATCGAACGAATTGAAGTGTACAAAGGCGTAATTCCTGCTCATTTGTCAGACGATGCTCTGGGTGGAGCCATCAATGTCATCCTTAAAAAGGGAATGAGTAATAACCTGACGGCTTCTCTTTCCTACGGTTCGTTCAATACCTTACAGGCTAATATCAGCGGAACGCATCGTTCGGCGAAAAGCGGCTTTACCGTGAAGGCTTCGGGCTTCTATAATTACTCGGATAACGACTATGAAGTCTGGGGAAAATTCGTGCGAAATATTCTGCCTAATGGCCGTTATGACTACGTACGTGCCCGTCGCTTTAATGATGCGTATCGCTCCGGGGGCGGTCAGATTGAACTGGGCTTTACTGACGTAAAATGGGCCGACCAGTTTTTCATTGGTTACAATGGTTCAAGTGATTACAAAGAAGTCCAGCACGGAACGTACATGTCGATTCCCTACAAAGGCCGTTTTACCGAATCCGAAGCCCACGTTTTCAGTCTGAATTACCGGAAGAAAAATTTCATGGTTAAAGGGCTTGAATTAACCCTCAGCGGCATGTCAAGTATGCGGAAACAGGTAGTGGTTGATACCGTGAAATGGAATTACAACTGGTACGGTGAACGCAGTGTGGGCTTAGACGGAAGACCCATTTTACGACCCACCGGAGCCCAGCAGGGAGCTCCAACGATTAACCACATTAACCGCAATGTAACGACCTTCCGGGCGGGGATTACCTATGATATTCACAGAAATCACCGATTTGTGGTCAATCACATGTACTACAACATCGACCGGAATCAGCAGGATTTCATGCGATCTGCCGTGGAGCGGGAGTTCATCGGAACCCGCAACCTGGCGAAGAATATCACCTCGGTGGCCTACGAATTAAAAGCACTGGATTCTAAACTAAGAGCTAACATTTTCGGTAAATATTACCAGCAGAAAATTGACCGCATGGATCCTGTACTGGTAGAAAACAACCGTCAGGAAAACCGAACGTCGAGTAATAAAACCACGACGGGTTACGGGGCGGCCCTCTCCTACGCCATTATTCCTAACCTTTACCTGCTTACCTCGGCAGAACGAGCCGTTCGGTTGCCTTCTGAGAATGAGGTATTCGGGAGTCCGGGCGAAAACATTGTTGAGAACTTTGGCATCCGCCCGGAGATTAGTAATAACCTCAATGTAGGTTTTAGAGCAGGCACTTACACGGCGGGATTACACAAGTATAACTTCGCTCTTTCTGGATTCATCCGGGATACGCGGGATAAAATTGTTCAGCGGGTCAATCCCCGTCTCAACGATGCCGTACAAACCGATCCTTTCGAAAATCTGGGTAAAACCAAGTCCATTGGGTTTGAATTGGAAGGGAATTACATCTATAACAACAACCTTATCATTGGGCTGAATGCTTCGAAATTTAACTCGGTTTTCAACATGCGTTACGATGCTAATGGTCGGGAATTCGACTATTACGGACGCCAGTTACCGAACGAACCCTTTTTCACCATTAACAGTACGGTTCAGTACGCTTTCAAAAATTTACTTGCTACAAATTCACGATTGAATGTGTACTACGGGTTCCGTTTCGTGGAACGCTTCTACACCACCTGGATGATTATTGAAGATTTCCGAACGACGCGTCAGTACATCCAGGATTTGGGAGCGAGTTATGTTTTTCCAAACAAAAAATTCATTGTCAGTGCCGATGTGAAGAATATGTTTGACCGGCAAGCTTACGACAATTTCGCAGTTCAGAAGCCCGGTCGAGCCTTTTACCTTAAATTAAATTACACTATAAACAATTTTTAATCAATAGCTTACATGAAAAAACAAGTTCTGAATTTCTCTCTGTTAGCAGGACTTCTGATGACGGTGGCCCTGACGGGTTGTAAGGACAGCAACACAGGTACCGAACCAGAAGCCGATGCTGATCGCTGGATTACGGTAGCAGGTGCTTTGATGGGAACTTCTCCCGGCGATGGAAATGGTGGTACGATGGTTTATTCCGTTAGTAAAGAAGATGCGAAGAATCCCAATGTATCCATCAGCGTTTATGATAATGGTTTTGGCGTAAAATCAAACCGGACGGCCCGTTTACAGGCATCGGAAGACGGAAAAACACTTTTTAATATTGCTTATACGGGTGACAATGGGGGTGAATTCTCTCGCTACAAAGTAGAAGGGGCTGGTAAATTCACGCAGGAAGATGTAACAGTAAACATCTCGCAGTATGCCAGTACATCTCCCCGCTGGGTAAAGTTATTTGATGGCGACAAAACGGGTATTGCCGTAAACGTAACTACCCCCACGGCCAACAATGCTTCCAGCGGACAGACTCCTAATGCAGCTTTCGCGTATTTCCGTGGAACGGCTACGGTACTAGCTCTGAACTTAAAGGATGTTTTGATTTCTGGTTATAAACAATACCAGATTCCTTTAACGGCGGCTGAAGAGTTGCAGGGACACACCATTTTCCGCTTGGATGCTCCCGTTTTGAATAAAGCTCAAAATAAACTCATCATTGGTACCTGGATGCAGAAAAGAAACCCATCGACGGGGACTACTGAAACTAACTTCACTCGTCTGGGTAGCAAATCAGTTATCGTAGATTATCCTTCTCTGGAAAATCCTAAAATAATTACCTCGACTGTCGGTTTTGGTGATAACAGTGGGTACCGTAGCCATAACTCATTCCTGGCGGATGACGGATCTATTTATCAGGCTACGCAACGGGACTCAAAAGGTTCTCACATTTTAAGAATCAATGAGAACAACGAATACGACAATTCATACGTATTCAGCCTGGATGCTGCTCTGGGGGCGAAAAATGTATACGTTGACTGCTGGAAATACGCAGGTAATGGCATTGCTTATGCTCTTTATACCCAGGACGGCACCGATCAGGGTTTCGTGGCTCGTCTGGACCTGAATGCCAAAACAGCTACCAAAGTTGATTTACCCTACGAAGAGGGGTTGGATTTTGGTCAGTATCAGGGTATTTTAGTAAGCGGTGACGAAGTATATATTGCTTTTACTCCCGTTGGAAAAGATGGTAATATCTACATCATCAACCGTACTACGGGTGCCGTAACCAAAGGAGCAAAACTGGTAAATAAAGCCGGTAACCATTACATTGGTATCTTCTAGAATTTTTTCGAATAAACTAAAAGGTCTCCTTTCAAAAGAGAGGAGACCTTTTAGTTTATTAAAAGTGTATAAAAAGCAGGGATGGCGTTGTTTATCATATGGAGAAGAAGACCCCAGAAAAACCCGTAACGAAGCGAGAGCCATGTAACTAATAAACCTGTCATAAAATGAGGAAACAAAACTAATACTACCGTATAAAAAGGAACCTGATCAAAATCATAATTATGATAATGCCAAAAGGCAAAACCTATAGCACTTAACCATATGAGTAACCTTCTAGTTGAGTCAACCCATAAAGTGATTTTATTAAATAAATAAGACCAATTATGGAGGATTAATGCAATAATTAAACTTCCTGTTAGTACATAAATAGTAGGCCCTGAAAAGGTATAAAAATTTAAAGAAAAGCTTTTACTAACCAATAAATAGATCAGTATGAAAACAGAAACGATAAACAGATATTTTTTGCGTTGAAGTATACCTCGAAAGGCTAATTCTTCGAAAAGGGGGGCTAGCAGTACTACTTGCAGGATAAATCGAGCCTCTGAAACTTCTGATAACCAACTATTAAGCCCATCTGATCCTTTCGCTTGACTCACGATACCTAATTTCAATAGTTGTAGACCAAAGAATGCCCAACTAATTTTAAATATGAGAAGTGCAATAAACGCTTTACCAATAATTAGGCATTTATAACGAACACTAACGGAAGCATGTTCAACAAGATTACTATTACTACGTAGAAACGAAAAAAAGTCAGTAAGTATTTCTTTCATAGGTATGTATTCCCCCTAATGTCTACTTATTTCTATTGTTGGCACCTCTTAAACTGATATTTATTGCACTATATTTCTCTAGTCTGTAAACTACATATCTATGCATTGATAGATACTATATATAATTATTAATTACTTTTTTTATTAATTTATATCAATACTATCGATAAGGCTATTCAACTTAATTTCAATAATAAACATGATAAAAGGGAATAATTAAAAAATAATACAATGCCAATTACTTTATCCGTGTTTTGAAACCTTTCCACAAGTTTATCATTTCTCTTGTAAAGTATCATATAGTTTATGAAAACTGTTAATGAGAATATCAATATATACAAACCATATTTGTAATTATAACCCAGGTAATTCAAAACAGTAAGTATGTTTACGGTTACGATAGCAGAGGTCCACGATAATGCTGTAGATGCTTGATCTCTCCAAGCTCTACCCGTAACGCCTAAAAAAGTAATGTAAGCATTCAAAAATGTATAAATATAATTTCATAACTTAATCCTTATTGACAATTTGGCCCATTTGTATCGAATGCTAAGTAATGCAATATGCATTATTAGTTCATGCATGTTAAGAAATTATCCATTACTACCTAGCAAATATGATTTAGAAGGTTTTAAAAGTTACACTGATATAAATAATGGCACAAAACTGATATAAACTGCTTTATATTTATCGTTACTACATCCGCAAAAAAGCCAGATAACTTAAAATAACCAATATTCCTTCCACAATCCAGATCGTTATGTTATTCTTGGAACAGACCACCCGGATCAGAAAGTGCAGTACTAGAGGCCCGATCAGGAATGGAATTCCGAAGAAATACTGGAGAATATTATTTTCCCGGCCCGTATTAACAATTCCTGTGCCGATCATCATTAGCCCTATCAAGGAAGCTAGCGTTAATGGCGTTACGATGCTAAAGATTTTGGAAAGGTTCATACACTTCATGAGTTGGTGTTAAAGGATGTACGAAAAAAAAGGCTCCAGGAATTTCCAAAGCTTTTACACTTTCAGCTCATCTATACCTACACGCATCCCTCTTAACGTAGCTTCGCCAAGTTTAGAGTGAATGATAACGAAGCGGCACCTCCCCCACCCTAAATGCCTTAGATTTATTAGACATGCATGATAACTTTCGCTTGTATTCAGCACCCTGATAGATGCTTTTCCAGCAAAATCCATTCTACATTTCTACTAACAATCTTACCAAAGCTCCCTTCTTTATGATTCACAAGGAGTTACGCTACAGCATACATTAGTCTAAAACTCACCTTTCAAAGCAGCTATTTTCAAATGGCAGAACTTGAAATTTCAGATTCCCGAATACTGCAAAAAGTATCACGGTAGGCTCCCATGTTATCTTATTTTCCTTACATATGCCTTAGTCCAAAGCTCACCTTTCAGATAATCATGAGCTAAACATTCATTAAAATGAGGTCTTACAACTTCTGAAAAATTTTAGTCTAAATCTCACTTTTCGATTAGTCCGAACCTCACTTTTGCGAAACTTTTTCAAGCTATTGCTTAGTCCAAAACTCACTTTTCGCTCATTATCAGCACTCTGCATTGGCAAATTTCCTTAGTCTGAACCTCCCCTTTTCCTTAGTCCAACCCTCACTTTTACTTTTCATTCTTTAGTCTGAACCTCACTTTTCCATTATTCTAAATCTCACCTTTCCGATCAGAATTTTATTCCAAACCTCACCTTTTGTTAGTCCAAACCTCACTTTTCTCTTTATAATTTATTGATAATCAACGCCTTGCAAAGGCTCTAAATCAATCAAAATATTGATATATTAAATAATAATCAAAGACTGATCCATTTTTTCATTGAAAGTAGCAGGTTCATTTTTTCACTGAGTCAATAAAAAAAGACACCCATCAACTAAAAATATAGTTATATGAGTTTTAACGAGTAGTCCAAAAAATGTCAAAGAATGCAGACGTACTAATGAAAATATCATTAGTATTGTCTTTTAAAATTGACAAAACAGTTCCTACATGCTCACTCACGAAGAGGTTCTGCACTTTTTCAAAAAGAAGACGGCTCTTTCCATGTCAGTCATTGAAAAGGAAGCCGGCCTTCCCCTAAGTACCTTGCCCAAAGCAATGGCCGGACAACGGACCCTGAATCAGAAACACCTTAAAGCTCTTGAGCCTGTTTTACTTCAGTATGGTTTGGAAGAATTCCGCAATCGGAAGGCTCGTGTGATTAGTATCGTCAATCACAAAGGCGGAGTTGGTAAAACGACGACGACTATCAATCTGGGAAGTGGCCTTGTCATGGAGGGCTTCAAGGTTTTAGTAATAGACATCGATTCTCAGGGAAATCTATCCCAAAGTCTGGGCCTGGATAATCCCGAATCGCAGTTATACGAAGCTCTGCTTCACAACAAACCCCTTCCTATCGTTTCAGTCATCCCGAATCTGGATTTAATACCCAGTAACCTTGAATTAGCGAAATACGAACGAGAGCTAACCCACTCTCCTAGCGGAGCTTTACGTTTACGCACAGCTTTACAGTCGGTTTTAGATCAATACGATTACATTCTCATCGATTGTCCTCCGGCTTTAAACGTATTTACTAACTCAGCCCTGATTGCTTCCAATTCAGCGTTAGTTGTTTTAGAACCAGAAACATCTGCCATTAAGGGGATTAATAACCTCTTCGAGCTTATTAACGAGATTCGTCAATTCTTCAACGAATACCTCAGTATTGAAGGACTGTTGTTTACACGCGTAGACCGTCGTCTGGTGTTACACAAAGAGCTTATTCAGACCATTCGTCAGGACTTAAAAGACTTTCAGGTCTTTGATACCGAGATTCGCCTAAATGCCGCTCTCAAGGAGTCTCAATACGCTCAGGTAGACATTTTCCGTTACGGGGCGACCTCACCCGGAGCGATAGATTACAAACAATTAGCTCAAGAGCTTTTAGCCCGACAGAATCGGTAACTATCCATTCCAATTGAATTTGTATGAAAAAAATTGTCAACCAGTTTGGTGCGAAAGAGCTAATCAAAAAAGATAACGGTTCACTGGTCCAACAGGAATTGATCAAAAATCAGATTACCGTCATACCTGAACTGGAAACGCTTATTCCTCCCCTGTTGGATGATGAGTATCGGCAACTGGAAGCAAACATCATTAAGGAAGGCTGCCGGGAACCTTTACTGGTGTGGGAAACGCCTGCCCATACCGTTCGTAATACTGACGACGAAACATCCTTATTTGTGTTAATTGACGGTCACAACCGTTACAGTATTTGCACCACGCACGGGATTCCTTACCGGATCCTAATGAAGGAGTTTTCTTCCATTGAAGATGTAAGTACCTTCATGATTGATAATCAGCTAGGTCGTCGGAACTTAACTCCTGAACAAACATCCTATCTACGGGGGCAAAAATACCTTTCGATGAAACGCGGATCGGGTCGCCCTACGGGTAACGCAGCCGGGAAGAGAACAGAAGAAGTACTGGCCGAACAATTCAATGTAAGTCCCAAAACCATTCGTACAGACGCAGAATTTGCGAAAGGCCTCGACAAGACCTCTCCTGCCCTCAAAAAAGAAATTCTGAGTCGTAAATCGAAAGTTTCTAAAAAGTCGATTGTAGGGCTTGCCAGTGCGTCAGAAGAGTATCCAGCTTTCGATAGCGTTGAGCAGATTAATCAGGCCCTAACGAAAACTAAAAAAGCTGCCAAGCCCGTTCTTGCGGAGGTAGCTAAGCTCAAACAGTTAGTCGAATCCTTAGAACGAGCGGGTGGGAATAATCGTGAATTATGTGAAGAAATCATTGAAGTAGCCGAAGCTCTTCTTCAAAATAGTGATTAGAAATGTGGTAACAATTACCACATTTCTAAGTTCAGTCAATTGCTGCGGAGGTCGTGGCTATGTAGGTACGACCTAAACAAAAATAATGTGGTAGAAGTTACCACATTACTGACTTCAGGCGTAGGCTGCTTCGTCCGGTCATCTCTTCCCAAAACGTGGTAATTGTTACCACATTTATTTCGCTCCACTCACTTAATTCTAATAATCTGAAAGTTAGTGTCTCTAACAAAACGATAGAGCATAGGAATACTAAATGCAATAAAAGTGAGGAAATGAAAAGGATTCTCACTTTTATTACGTAATTTTCCGGTACATAGCCTTCAGTGTATGGACAACCCGATAGTTTTTCAGAAACGACTTAATAATTTTCAGCCTAATTTCATTACCGAATCCAAGCAGCAATTTTCTGAATTGGAGAAGAGAATCGTGGTAATGATTATCAATCAGATCCGAAATGTAAAGGATTATCAGGAAGGGCAAAACTTACGTTTTACCATTCCGATTACTGAACTGGCCAAGTCAAATAACTATCGTAAGCTCTATCAGGCCGCTAAATCACTGACGGATAAGAAGATTCTTTACGAGGATTTTTCTAACCCCCGTAATCCCAGTTTCGCTTCGCTTGTCCCCTTTCCTCTGGTACGAACTGTCAATGAAGAGGGCCGTAGTTTTCTGGAAATAACCATGTTGGCGAATGTCGTTCCCCAGTTCATTGAATTGGGAAGTCGATACACCAAATACAGCATCGACGTGATGTTATCGCTGGAATCCGTTTATTCACAGCGATTGTATGAGTTGATGATGATGTATTATAACCGGGGACAACGAGTATTTACCTATTCAGTTGAGAAATTGAAATTCATGCTGAATTGCCCCGAGAGCTATAACTACAAGGAGATTCAACGCTGGGCTTTAAAAGTGGCTCAGGCTGAGTTATTTGCAAAGGCTAACATCGTTTTTGAATACGTCCCCAGCAAAAAGGAACGTAAGAAAATTCTGGAGCTTGAGTTTACCATCAAATCTTTCATGGATGTGGTGAACGAAGCAGTAGAAGAAGAAATGGAGAGCTTTTACAGCACGACCGATACCAACCGTTATCTGGTGGCTCGCAATCTTCTGGAAACCCAATACACCTTTACAAGTCAGCAGATTGAAGAAATCCTGAATTCTAAGGAGAAGCTGGAGAAATTTGTACAGGTAAATTCAGAAATTGAAAATGGGAAAATCACGGTCAGAACCTCCAAAACGCAATACATGGCTACGGTGTTAGGCTTTAAATCTCAGAAGCCGGAAACCCGACGAAAAAAAGCGTAAGACTACTAGTCTAAACCTCACCTTTGGTAAAATTTCATAGAGCCTAGGTAGAGTTCACAGAGCAGCTCTGGTATTTAAACGGTAACGCTGCTCTTTTCCCAGATTGGAAAACATTCGTGAACTTGCCTTTCATTCCAACGTTAATTCCTTTTTATAAAGTCAGGACTGAATAAGGCTTCGCTTTCACGGCCACTAACCACCAGTAGCAAAACAATTCCAAAGAAGATCTTTTCATAACAATGACTTTAGGCCCATTTTAGGCAAGTGAGATTAGGGCTCACGAAAGATTGGTAAAAGGGAAGAAAAAGTAGTATTTTCCCCTTTTGAAGAACCAATGAGACGATTCATCCTACCTCTAATTACCGCAGCAACGTTAGTAATAGCCACTCAATTTACAGATCAATCTTCCGATGAAGAGTGGCCCGAATATCTGGGTGGTCCTGATCGAAACCATTATTCCAGACTTACACAAATCACCCCTGCCAACGTCAATCAGTTACAGGTAGCCTGGGAATATCACTCCAGAGATAGCGGCCAGGTACAGTGCAATCCCCTGATGGTGGGTGGTGTTTTGTATGGAATTACCGCAACCAATCAGATCTTCGCTCTGGATGCAGCCACGGGCAAAGAACGCTGGCGTTTTGCTCAGCCCGGTGGCGGGGGCTTAAATACAAATCGGGGATTAACGTACTGGCAGGATCAGAGTGATCGCCGGATTTTGTATGCTTCAGGTTCTTACTTGTACGCACTGGATGCAGTAACGGGTAAATCCATTCTGGCGTTTGGAGACAATGGACGGGTTAGCTTACGAGCGGGATTAGGGCCAACCGCCAAGGATAAATTTGTGATTTCAAATACGCCCGGGACTCTTTTCGAGGATTTAATCATCATGCCCTTACGGTTATCGGAAGGAGCCGATGCCGCTCCCGGATCCATTCAGGCCTTCCATGTGCGAACGGGGAAAATTGCCTGGGTTTTTCATACCATACCGCAACCCGGCGAGTTTGGCTACGATACCTGGCCGAAAGATTCGTATCAAAACAAAGACGTCGGGGCCGCCAATAACTGGGCCGGAATGGCCCTTGACCGGAAACGAGCCATTTTGTACGTCCCGACTGGCTCTCCTGCTTTTGACTTTTACGGAGGAAATCGCCAAGGAAAAAACCTGTTTGCAAACTGCTTACTGGCACTTGACGCACGAACGGGAAAGCGTCTTTGGCATTACCAAATCGTACATCATGATGTATGGGATCGGGATTTACCCGCTCCCCCTAATTTGGTTACACTGACGATAGGTGGGAAAAAAATAGACGCCGTTGCTCAGGTAACCAAGACCGGTTACGTGTATGTGTTTGATCGGGTAACGGGGAAACCGTTGTTTCCTATCGATGAAAAGCCAGCTCCGCAATCAACGGTTACCGGGGAAGTAGTTTGGCCTACGCAGCCCATTCCGCGAATGCCCGCTCCGTTTACTCGTCAGTTCATTGCCGAAAAAGATTTAAATCCCTACGCTGCTAATAAAGCTGAGTTACTGGAAACGTACCGAAAGGCAAAAAAAGGATTTTTTCAGCCGCTGAGCGAAACACCAACGCTGGTTTTTCCCGGTGCTGACGGCGGAGCCGAGTGGGGTGGGGCAGCCGTAGACCCCGAGGGTATTATGTACGTCAATGCCAATGAAATGGCCTGGTTGTTCAGTCTGAGTCCTACGCCTAAATCGGATGAGCTGACCCACCTAAGTCCCGGCCAGCGGCTGTACACCACTCACTGTGTAGCTTGCCACGGTCCGAATCGGCAGGGAAATCCCACTAGTGGTTATCCGTCACTGATAAACATTCAGGAGCGTCGAGACCGTGCCTTTGTTACAAAAATAATTACGAATGGAAAGGGGATGATGCCCGGTTTTGCCAGCATTAGTTCCACTGAAAAACAAGCACTGGTGGCTTTTCTCTTTGGCGACGAAAAAGTAGAAGCTACCGCAAAAGCAGGCAAGGAAACCGCCATGCCTTACGTTCCGTATCGTTTCAATGGGTATAACAAATTTCTGGATTCCCAAGGGTATCCCGGTATTGCTCCGCCCTGGGGTACCCTAACGGCTATTAACCTAAATACCGGAAAACATCTCTGGCAAAAAACGCTGGGTGAGTTCAAAGAGTTAACGCAACAGGGCATAGCTCCCACAGGCACAGAAAACTATGGAGGGCCCATTGTAACGGCCAGCGGTTTATTATTCATTGCAGCAACGAAAGACGGCAAAATAAGGGCTTTCGATAAAAAAACAGGAGCTATTCTCTGGGAAAGGGAGTTACCCGCGGCTGGATTCGCTACGCCAAGTACCTATCAGATCAATGGAAAACAATACGTAGTGGTCGCCTGCGGCGGTACTAAGTTAGGAACGAAGAAAGGAGATAGTTACATAGCCTTTGCATTACCTTGATAAGAAGAGTAACCCACGAAAGCCGATTGACTTAGTCAGTCGGCTTTTCTTTAGATAGAAACTTCATTTAACATAACATTAAAAACTACCGCTTTGATTAGTCTAAAACTCACCTTTTGATTAATAGTTCAATTATAAGATGCTTTTAAATATAATATTTTTAATATTATTAAATTTAAGTGTCTGATTAATAACATATTTTTTATGATAAAATTGTACAAAAATAATAATGACAAATCCTTTATTTGAGGAACTTTCTTAGAATAATATTTTAACTGAAATGGAGTGTTTCTATTTGGTCGAGTTTCCTTATGCAGTCGCTCGGCTCTACCAAGTTAGAATCCAGGCCTCTGGCCGCTAGTAGTCAAAGCATGTTAAGAGAGGCAAATCTTTCTTCTCTGCTAAATTTCTTTCCCTGAGACGGCCAGAGGCCTACAGCTACGTGGTCACTCGGCAGAGCCAAGCGACTGCGGGGGAGATTCCATCTCGTTCCTACGATAAAGGCAGGTTCCTACCTACCATGATACACTTCTCAAACTGGTCTCCAAGGCCAAACGAAATGTCTTATCTGGCATTCTTAATCGTGAAGTTTTTATAAGCCATAGTCGATCGTAGAATTCAACGATTATAAATTTTAGATCCATCTTAAATGCAACATATCACAAAGTACAAAACCCTTACCTTTACTAGATACTATTGTGAAACATATGCTTGATATCATCATTGACGCTCGTCAGGCTAATCTGGGTAATCATTTTTCGGTTCGTCGCATTTTGCCTTACCGACTTCGCCGGATGTTAGGCCCTTTTATCTTCATGGATCATGCGGGCCCTGTTTCTTTTTCAGCCGATCAAATTCCCAATATGGATGTATTGCCACATCCGCATATTGGATTATCTACGGTAAGTTATCTGTTCAATGGGCAGGTAACCCATCGTGATAGTTTAGGCGTTGAACAGGTAATTCGACCGGGCGAAGTGAACTGGATGACGGCGGGTAAAGGAATCGCACATTCCGAACGATTTGAGGATCCGGCAACTTTAGCGGGCGGTTCGCTGGAAATGATTCAGACCTGGGTAGCTTTACCCACTTCTGCCGAAGAAGACGATCCTTCATTTACCAATTACCAGCCTCAGGAGTTACCCATTTTTACGGATAAAGGCATCTGGATGCGGCTCATCGCTGGCGAAGCTTTTGGGCTTAAAAATGAAGTAAAAACGCATTCGCCGTTGTTTTATGTACATGTGGTCTTGCAACCCGGTACCCGGTTTGGGCTACCCTTGGGCTATGCGGAGCGGGGCATTTATGTCGCCAAAGGCAGCATTGAAGTAAATGGGCATCGGTATGGAATAGGGCAGTTGCTCGTCTTCTCTGCGGGCATTGATCCCGTCATTATTGCTCAGGAAGCCAGCACGGTTATGATGTTGGGTGGAGAACATTTAGGCGAACGCTACATCTGGTGGAATTTTGTTTCTTCCAGTAAAGAACGAATTGAGCAGGCTAAGGCCGACTGGATAGCCGGACGAATTCCATTACCTCCGAACGATCATGCGGAGTTTATACCTCTGCCTGAAGATCGTTCCAAACCGGCTGGAGCCACGCCACCGCCGCCCCCCTTGTCCTGATGATAACCCAGCACTTTTGTTAAGCAGAACAGTATGAATCGGCTCTTTTCGTCTTAGTTTACCAGTTAAAGGCCGTTTCATACATTCCCAGTTGAACCTCAGGGGTTACATCGAGGAGAAGACTCTTAATAAAAATCGCATGTACAAGGATAGTCGTCGCAGCTTTTTGCGGCAAACCAGTCAGGTAGCTCTAGCATCTTTGTTGCCTACTTCCCTCTGGGCCTTTTCAGGAAAAAGCAGTAAAGCTTCGGTTCATGTCCATCTGAATCAGTCCAGAGGAACCATTGAGCCTGAAATTTACGGGCAGTTTATTGAATACCTGGGTCGCTCCATTACGGGTGGAATCGTAGACGCAAAAACGAATCAGGTTCGAAACGATGTATTAGCGAAGGTCAAACGACTAGCTCCTCCCGTACTTCGCTTTCCGGGCGGTACGGTTACGAAAATCTATCACTGGCAGGATGGGGTAGGGCCGAAGGCAAATCGTCCGGTGCGTCCCAATCTGATCTGGGGCGGCGAAGAAAACAATCAGTTTGGCACGAATGAATTCATACAGTATTGCCGACAACTGAAAACCGATCCATTTCTGGTGGTTAATATGAACACCGGAACGCCCGAAGAAGCGTCTAACTGGGTGGAATATTGCAATGGAAAGGGAAAAACGTCTTTTGCGGAATTGCGTCGTAAACACGGCTTTGCTAATGCTCACGGCGTTAAATACTGGGGCCTGGGGAATGAAGAAAATGCAGGCCCTGATACGGGACGTTTGCAGAACCCTGCTGCTTATGCAGAGATGGCCTGGCAATTTGCCAAGTTAATGAAGTTGCAGGACCCCACTCTTTCATTAATCATAGCCGGGCACGACGAGAAATGGAACGAGATCGTCCTGAAAGAGTTACACCCCATCGCGGATTATATTTCCATGCACTTGTACGCCAGTTCGAAAAAAGGGCAACCCGCTACACTTTTCACACAATTGGCTGGTTTTGAAAAACAGATCGAACAAACGCATGAGCAAATCAAACGGTTAGCTCCCGAAAAAGTAGAGAAGTTTGATCGTTGGTATCGTTTTCCGCCCCGGGCGAAAGGAGTGAAGTTAGCCATTGATGAATGGGGCATCTGGGAAAGTGAAGGAAAAGGTGCTTATAACCTGGAAGTTACTTATCAATGGTTTCATGCCTTGGGGGTAGCGTCTTTTCTGAATATTTTTCAGCGTCAGGCCGAAATTGTGACGATGGCGACCTGGGCCCAGACGGTTAATGTGCTGGCTCCCATTCTGAGTAATGACCACGAATCTATTTGCCAGACCGTGTTTTATCCGCTGGAATTGTATCGTCAATATTGCAAAGGAGTAAGCCTGACGGCGGAAGTAAAAAGCGAAGCATTGCGGCAGAGTGGGGGAGAGGATTTACCCATGCTGGATTCGAGTGCCAGTTTCGACGAGAAAACCGGGCTAGCTACCCTCGCCCTGGTTAATCGTCACCCCGAAACGGCGATAGAAACGACGATCGTGTGGGAAGGGAATACAAAGCTGAATCTATTCGAACGCCACGAATTAACCGCCACGGGATTTACAGCTTATAATACACTCGACGATCCTAAGAAAGACGTAGTTCACTATCAAAAAACGGCAGTCACAAATAATCCACCTACCATTACGGTGTCACCAGCATCCATAACCTTATTGCGATATAAAGTGGGTTAAGGTGGTTTGATAGCGTTTGAAGTTAGAAGAGGTTTGAATGTTTGATAGCATTTTTTTAAACATTCAAACTTCCTCTAACTTCAAACTTTACCAATCAAATCTCTTCTAATGCTATCAGACTAATTTTGCTAAAGACTCGCTGCTGTAACCTTTCAGTTCGTCTAAACGGCCTTCGCGGACTTTTTTCGCCCAGTCTGGATCTGATAGTAGAGAACGTCCGATGGCAACCAGATCAAAATCCCCACGGTCCATCCGATGAAGTAAATCATCCATGGAACGGGGTTCTGAGTTTTCCCCCATGAAGGCACCCATGAAATCACTATTCAGACCTACCGAACCTACACTAATGGTAGCCTTTCCGGTTACTTTTTTCGCCCATCCGGCAAAGTTCAGGTCTGAACCTTCAAACTCATTTTCCCAGAAACGACGTTGCGAACAGTGGAAAATATCGACGCCGGCATCTGCTAGCGGATTTAACCAAGATTCCAGTTCCTGTGGGGTGTGTGCCAGTTTAGCGGTATAATTCTGTTGTTTCCATTGCGAAAGACGAAGGATGATGACAAAATCTTCACCCGCAGCAGCTCGCATGGCTTTCACTACTTCCACCGCAAAACGGCTGCGTTCGGCTAGGGTTTTTCCGCCGAAAATATCCGTCCGTTTATTCAAGCCATCCCAGAAAAACTGATCGACCAAGTAGCCATGAGCTCCGTGAATTTCGAGGGAATCGAAGCCTAAGCGTTTGGCGTCTCCAGCCGCTTTTCCGAAGGCCGCAATGGTATCCGCGATGTCTTTGTCCGTCATAGCGGAGCCACCCGTTTGGTCGGGTAAAACCAGCCCTGATGGGCCTTCAAAGGGTTGAGCAGGTAACCAACCGGAGCGGCTGGGTTGCATTACGCCCATGTGCCAGAGTTGCGGAGCCATCGCTCCACCGGCTTCGTGCACGGCATCAATCACATGTTTCCAGCCTGCCAGAGCCGCCTCTCCGTAAAAATGAGGAACATTGGGTTCATTGGAAGAAGCAGGGCGATCAATAACGGTTCCTTCCGAGATGATCAATCCTACTTCACCTTCGGCCCGGCGACGGTAATAATTTGCTACGTCTTCGGTAGGTACGCCCCCGGGAGAAAAGGCTCGGGTCATGGGAGCCATTGCAATTCGGTTACGTAAACGCAGGGATTTTAATTCAAAAGGACGAAAAAGCGTCTCTAATTTTTCAATTTCAGTGATGGCATTCATGGGAAAACTAGTTACATAACTTTTGTAAGAAGCTATGATTCAATGGCTTATTTAGTAAATACAGAATTTTTAAGAAACCTTTGTAGGCTCATTCTGATTTATACTGCAAAGCTGGATACATAGGTACACTAATGCAAGTATGGATAAATTAATCACATAGGGATAAATTAGTACCTATTAACCTTTTAGATCATGTACGAACGAAAAATTCCTCGACAATACACTTGCGGAACGGCGGTTACCCTCGAAATCATCGGAGGAAAATGGAAACCTGCCCTCATTTTCAGCATCAATAGCGGAAAACGGAGACCCAGCGAGTTGCAACGAATGGTGCCTGACGCCAGCCGTCGGGTGTTGAACCAGCAATTGAAGGAACTGGAAGAACACGGCATTATCACCAAAAAAATATATCCCGTTTTGCCGCCGAAAGTAGAATATTACCTGACGGAATTTGGCGAATCCTTATTACCCATTACCAAAGCCATTGACGAATGGGGCCTCAAATATCAGGAAAAGTTTGAAGCTTTGATGGAAGAGCGATTGAAAAAACACCAGGAGGGGAGTACTAACGAAATTAGAGAAGAAGCCTAAAGATATGATATAGCATATGCTATAATTGAATGATCATGGACAGCATACGTACGTGATTCGGCCAGAGCCGAGCGACTGCGGGAGGTATGAGCTAAGTTATAACTGCCAACCGTGTCCCCGGATGAAATCCGGGGAAGCAACCAAGTAAGGATCACCGCTTCGCTCTCGATAACGGATTGCTGCATGACCTCTTCCTCTAACGGTCTTCCCAGAATGGGAAGAGGCCTACTTTCTTTCATTTAACTCTTATTTTAGAATCATCAACTAGCACTCAAAATGGTATAAATAATACTCCTGTTAGCGGCTATAAGTACCATTTATTACCTCTTCACAAAGGCCGAAGGAAAGGGTCATTCCAGCTCCGCCAAGTCCGTTGATGATGGTTACGCCCGGTTCAGGCGAATGAACAAATTCGTTACTGCCGTTCGTCATTTTGGGGTAAATGCCGTGCCAGCTTTGAGCAATGGTTTCATCAGGGAAGGTAGCCATTCCCGCCAGGTAATCCAGTACCATTCGGTTAATGAATGTTTTATCGAAAGGATCGAAGGTCAAGCCGTATTCGTGTGAATCCCCAATGGTTAATTCGCCACTACCGTTTTGCGAAACCATCACGTGAATGCCCCACTTCAGGTATTCTGCATACTCCCGTTCGATGCGTTCAGTCAATTTCGCTAGGGAAGGAGCCACGTGGAACCCTTTATAGTGAATAAAAGACAGTCCGCCGCCGATGGAGGGCCCTAGCTGCCAGTTTTGAGGCTGCGGCACCGTTCGGAGCATTTGTATTTTACACTTGGTAATAGCCGTTTCTGCGAAGATTTCAGGATAAAGCGTTTCGAAATCTACTCCACTGCATACATAAATTTCATCGGCCTGCCAACTGCTAACTCCTGAGTATATACGTAATCCGTTGATTTGAGTAATAGCCCTGTTCCAGTGAAATTCAACCTGATACTTTTGTTCCAGTAATCCGATGACTTTCATAATGGCTTCCCGGGGATCTACTATCATTTCATCAGCACTGTAAAGCGAACCTAGTATGCCTTTGGTTTGCAGTGCCGGCGATCTTTCCAGGGTTTCTTCAGCGGTGAGAACGGATACCGGGCGGTAAGCCTGACTAACTTCCACGTATTCCTGAATGACCTGCCACTCGTCTGCCCGATAAGCAACGTGAACACTACCCGACGGATTATACCAGGTTTTACTTTCCGTTAATACGTCAATCCAGATTTCCCGGCTTCGCAAAGCCCGGTTGTAATATTTTCCCGTAGGCTGACCGATGGGCCAGATCATTCCAAAATTTCGAATCGTTGCCCCTACGGGTTTTTCACTGCGATCGAAAACCTGAACTTTATATCCTTTTATTGCCAAAGCACGGGCTGTAGCTACGCCCACGATGCCGGCACCTATTACCAGGGCTGATTTGTTCATGTTGTTACTGATGTTAAGCTGGGTACGGACTCATGCCTAGATTTGGCGTATTTTTTTTGAAAATACAGCAGCGAAAACAGGGCACTGAGACTACCCATAATGGATATTCCTATGAGAGATCGGTTGTAGAATTGTCCCCAGGAAATAGAAAGGTCTGAAAATTCGTGAACGAAAAGAATACCGATGCTGGCGAGATAACCCATCGAATCGGCCAGATACATCACAAAGGCTACATTACTCTGATAGCGGAAGGTAGCAATCATCCGTTCAAAAAACAGGGCATTATAAGGCACGTAAGCCATGTATAAGCCGACTCCGGCAGTAGTCATCCAGACCTTTAAAGAAAGCTGATGGTTATTGAAAAGCCAGGTTGAGAGGCCAATTAGCAGGAATGAACCAATGATCAGTCCGTGCATGTACACAAATGCTTTCAGGTTGTTTTTTACCAGAATGAGCAGACTTAAAACAACCAGAACTACCAGAGACACCAACATATCTACCTGGGTGTAAATATGAGAAGACCCTGTGTAACCCAGCGTTTTCCAGATTTCTATTTCAAAGTTATCCCGCAAGTCCCGAACAACGGTTAGCTGAACATAAATGAATATGGTCAGCACAATACCTGGAAAAAAGTATCTTAAAAACTTTCTTCTGGCTTCGGCATCCATGGGCTGGCGTTGGGTACGAAGCTTCTGATCTTCTGCTGAGGGAGGTGGAATAAGCGAAAGCAGGTACACACACAGAATCAGTGGTAGCAGAAACACAAGCCCCGTCAAGAATGGAATCCAGAATTCAGAAAAGCCTGTTAAGTGACGTAGTTGCAAAGCCACCGTTTTAACAAATCCTGAAGCGAAAATCATGCTGGTGGCCATTACTGCCCCCATGAACTCTGTATTTTTTCTTCCTTCCAGAAAAGAAAAAACCAGCCCCCAGATCATCCCCAAGGGCAAGCCATTGAGAAACATGAAAAAGAGGTTATAAGGGACCGGACAAAGAGCAAACCCAGCCAGAGCCAGCCATGAAAACCCAATAAAGCCCAAAATGGCCTGAATACGTTGGTGGGTTTTTATTTCAGAAACAAACTTGATACCGTAAAATTTACTAAGAGCATAACCCAGAATCTGAGCAAATACCAGCCAGACTTTGTAGTCGATTCCGGCTAATGTGAGGTGGTTATACGTTCCAGCAGCAAAGGCTTTCCGAAAAGCATACATACAACTGTACGTACCAAAGGCAGCCAATCCGGCCAATAAGGTCAGTAACCAGGGGTGTTTACTCAAAAATGAGTCTTTCATGAAAAGATTAATCCTGAGCTGTTACGATAGGAATAATTTTCGAAAGATCATCAACGATGTGCGTCGGCTTATAGGGCAGAAGTTCGTCATGGGTAAAGGCTCCAGTGGTAACGCCAATGACATAGGGACAACCAGCGTTAAGTCCCTCGTTGACATCTACTTCTGTGTCTCCCACTTTCGCTACCTGCCTCACGTCATTGATCTGCATCTGGTTCATTAGCTTCTGAATCATGTAAGGGTAGGGGCGGCCCTGCGAAACTTCATCGCTGGCAACCAGTCCGTCAATTTTATCGGACCACTCAAGCCGATCCACGATAGTCTGGGCAATAGAGCGTGAAAACCCAGTGTTCAGACCAATTTTAATGCCTAAGCTGCGAAGGGTGTCAAACGTTTCTTCCACATGAGGAAGGGGAGCAATTTCCTGAGAAGTCTGATAGAAATTCAGCATCTCAGCCACAAAGTCCGTGTGAATAGCCTCTACCAGCTCTTCACTGATTGTCTCTACTTTGGGCTCAGTTTTCTGTAGAAGCATGCGGATAGCCAACGGTTTTTCGTAACCCATCAGCGGATTGATTTGCTCTAACGAAATCTCAAAGCCATGGTTATTCAAGGCTTTTTGTAAGGCGAGGGCCACATAATTCTGATCTCTAACAGTGGTGCCGGCCATGTCGAACACTACAAGTTTAATAGCCATTAGTGAGGGAGATTTAAATTTCTACGCAATTATAGACCGACGTTTAACTTTTTAGGGTATTATCAAATTGTTAAGGCTCTAAATGGCTTTGTAAGGCTTTGATTAGTAGGGTCTTAAAGGAGATTTAAGGAATTGCCAAATAAATAGACGCGGAGCGATTTTATGAGCGATGAACGGGTAAACGGATTAATAAAAACGCTCAAATAAACTATAAATACACAAGGGCCTAAGCTATTGCAGCTTAGGCCCTTGTGATGAAATTTGTCTTTCGTTACTATAACTAATGCCAAGATCAGTCTGAATGAGTTTGACTCGGGCCGCCGTGTTTACTAGTTCCCTTCCGATACCCACATCGAATCAGCCCCATAAGTCGAAGGTTGGGCCGTCGCTTCGATTACTAATTTCCCTCCGGCCATAATTTCCTGGTGCGTAAGCCAAACACGTTTCAGGTCCTTGCCATTGAGCGTCACTCGCTGGATGTAGCGATTTTTATCCGAGAAATGGGTAACCGAAATTTCCAGTTTACCCTTAGGTTGACGAATACTGATTTTCTCAAATAAAGGAACATTGAGGTAATAAATCGGCTCGCCTACCAGCGGTTGCTGAAAGCCCAGAGCCGTCAAAACAAACCAGCCTGACATGGCCCCGGCGTCGTCATCCATGGTGCGGACAAACGCTTTGGGTTCGTTTTTGTAAATCCGGTCAATGTGGGCTCCAATGCCGCGACTGTTGTCATTGAAGTAATACTGAACCACGGTATCCACGGCCAGTTGATGCACTAACTGTTGATATTTCCAGGGCTTCTCGCTGGCATAATACAACGTTGGAGATTGTAAATCCGGTTCGTTAGCCCGGTTGAAATAATAGCCATCAAAAAACTCATCCAGTTGTTCCGTAAAAGCCGTCTTTCCACCCGCCAGCGTAACTAATCCGGTCATATCAAAAGGCACCGCCCAGCGATACTGACGGATGGTCCCCTGATACATGCGTCTTGCCGACATTCGATCCACATCGTTTTTGCTCAAATCTTTAAACTCCCGCTCCCAAACGGGTTTGTAGGATTGCGACCGTTTCAAAAAATGCCGGGCTTTATCTTTTTCACCGAAACGATCAAAGAGCTTGCCCATCGTCCACATATCAAAAGCGGCTTCCAGGTATTTGTCGGGCTTGCCAAAATCGAAACGGGCGGTGTCCGAAATGAGAGAATCCTGAATGGCCTTGAAATCAATCTTGTATCCTTTTTTTGCCGCATCTAATAAAACAACCGCTGCGTGTTCGGTTCGCACGGAATTGGCGGGTTCGTTTGGTCCGGCAAAATCGTATTTTCCATACCGATACAGGTTACTCACCGAACTGGTAATGTCTTGGTAAAGGGTAGGGTAGAGGACCGAAAGCAGCGGTAACTGCGTTTTGTAGTTGTCCCAGATAGCCCAGCCGTGGTAACGTTTGCCTGTGCTTTCGTGAAGATGACCATCTGTTCCGCGAAAGCGACCATCTTCTTCGGAGATTAGAAAGGGCGACTGAATTGTACGGTAAAAAAGCGAGTAAAATAACGACTGCCGATCTTTAGGGCCCTGTACCTGAATGGTTCCGAGGTAATCGTTCCATAAGCTCTGGGACTGTTTTCTGACCTCTGCCAGAGATTTCTGATTCAGGAGCCGTTGTTTCGCTGAAGTTACATCTACCGCTGAGAAAGCCACCCGCACCTGACACTGGCGTGTATTCGACGGAAGTTGAGCTACGAGTACGTGAGTACTTTCGGTTTCCCATTGAGCCGAGCCGCCCAAATCCATCGCATAATAGATTTTATAAATCCCGGCGTGGCAAGTGGTATTAGCCTGTATCCAGCCGGTTACCATGCTTCCTTCCGCCTGATGCTCTTCGGCAACAAACGCATGATTAAAGGTATGTCTTAAATCCAGACGAAAGCCTTTAGCTCCTTCAGGGAAGTTATATTCGGATAAACCAAAGTTCTGATGAACCGTGATTTGGGTGCTAATCTTATTGGTAAATCGAATGGTATACTCACCGGGTTGGGCTTGCTCAGACACTTTAATCAGCGGTTTGCCCTCGTCTTTCGTTCCGAGAAAAGGCTTGAGTAACAACAACCCGCCACTGCCCTGACAGCCCACACCCTCGAAGCGGTTATGAGTGAATCCGTAGACTTCTTTAGCAAGATGCTCATAACCCGTGTGTGTACCGGGATTGGTTTTGGGCAAAATGCTCAGCTGACTGAAAGGCGAAGATGCCGCTGGCGAAAGCTGACCGTGATCGCCAGAAGACCCCAAAAATACATTGACCTGATCGCTCTGAGCCTGAAGGGATTGACTTTCGAACAGACTTAAACAGGAGAAGAGGATAAGACTTGCTCTGTAAAATAATTTCATTCCAAAGGGAAGTTATGTTAAAAGACTTGGTGATCACCAATAGTAGGTAATTCCGGCAAATCAAATGTGACTCTTTTGTAAAAGAATGATTAAGTCTGTATGAACTCAGCAGAGCCTAACTATCGTAGAAATAATTTTACCGTTAATGATAGTTAAATCAAGATTTGAGGTGTTGGAGTAGGATTATCTAGGGGGTAATTTCGGAACAAATAAACCTTCTCTTGATCTATGAAACCTGTTTATACCTTTGCTTTCTTATTGGCTCTTGGATTAACGTCCTGCCAGAAGAAAGATATAGTACCTGTCTCGCCTGCTACTACCAAAGAAAAAGAGCTTCTGTACTCAAAATTTCACGGGAAATACAAAATCATTAGTTCTGTTAGTAGTGAACCGTTGGATGTCAATCTGGACGGTACTGCTTCTAACAATATGCTCGAAGAAATGCAGGAGCTTACGTATGGAAATAATCAACAGTATAGTGTGGAATTACGAATATATAAGGGTACATCATCAAGCAGTAGCAATAAAAGCAATTACCTATTTACTCAATGGTGGCCTGAGCAATATATCAATGTAGGTTCGGGAGTGGAGTGGAATGGAGGTGATTTTTTAGACTATAACCCCAAGTTAAGTGTTAGCTATTTAATGCAGGGAACGGTTCGCACCTTTGATTTTTTGGAAGATTTAAGTCGAATTTCTGTAAATGCTGAATCTAATGAAAACCCTTATCGTTGGGTTAAACCGAGTTCCATAACGATTAGTAAAGATGGACGATTGACCGTAGTGAATAAACGCCATATTTATACAAAAGCAGGAGTAAAAGAAGTGACGATTACAACGGTTTACGAACGATATACCATGACTATGTAGTTAGGTTTATGCTATTATTAAGAAAGCGGGGCGTGCCAATTGCAGTTGACACGCCCCGCTTTCTTAGGATCTGTTTATCATTTAATGCTTAAAGGCTGTCTGACATTTAGAATCGAATACCTTCATGCGAATCGGACCTTGGCTTTGCTAGGGCTGGCAGGCTTGGGGAACTGATTGTAGGAACGAGATGGAATCTCGCACCTGTGAAGTTTCTTTCGGTTAGCCATGATCACCCCTGTTATCTCGAACGAAGAGAGAGACCTTGGTTGGAATGGACTAGCATAGTCAAGTAACCGCATGCCCTAACCAGCTCAACAAAGGTCATAAGATCCTTCGCTTCGCTCTGGATGACAGACGCTGATGATAAAATTATTCATGTAGGAGATAGATAGTTATTATTACCAACAGCTCCCGAAGTGTCCCCGGATAAAATCCGGGGACGTTCTTCGCTCTCAATGACAGATCGCTGTCTAAACGCTTCTATCCAATGGTCCTACGAAATGGGGTATCATTTGACGTTCAGACTTTGATAAATCGGACCGTTTTTAGTTACGGTTTTCTTTAAGTGATTCTGACTTGTTAATTTTTCAAGTTCCTTTTCGCCTTCCTGCAAAGATAAATCACTTAATTCGGCGAATTCCCGGATCGTTAATGTAGGGTAATGACCGAATAAATTTTCCCAGCTTTTAACGTACGGTGTTTTTGTTAAGTCGGGCTTAATCGAGTGGATTCCGTTTTCGTACAGAGCGTAAGGCTTATACCCGTACACAAACTCCTGTTTACCCGAAGCATCCGTGATGAAAACTGAAGGAAATCCGCGAACACCTAATTGTCGGGCAAGAGCTAAATCTTCCTGAAATAAAACTTTTGCCTTATGTTCATAATCCTGCTTTAGCTGGTCGCTGTTTAATCCGGCAAGGGTTGCGGCTTTCGAGAGATGCTCCCATTTGGTAATGTTCTTTTTTTGCAGAAAAACCATTTCACGAAGCACGCGTAAGAAGGTAATAGCCTTTTCTTTATCCTGCAATTGAGCGGCTTTAAAAGCAATGGATGGGGGATAGGAAGAATCCAGCGGATCTTCGAGCCAGACATCCCCGTCAATGGGCATTTTGTAGTACGCACTCACCTCATCCCAGTGATGAGCCACGTCCGATGGTTTACTGATGCCACCACTGTTGTAACTCCAGTCGGGAAGCAGCCCGCCCATGTGGTATTCTACTTCCACCGAATGCCCGTATTCCAGTTTCAGTCGGCGTAACTGTGGTTCAATGCCCCAGCAGGTAGAACAAATAGGATCGGTGAAGTAAATAATTTTCACGGGTTTGGTATCGGCTACAATCGAAGTCTTCGATGAACGTTCCGTTGCGGTTGGAATTTCGCAGACGCCCGTTTCAGGATCGCATAAAAGTGGGTTGGAATTCATGGTTTTTACGGTTTGTGAATGGCCCTTGAGAAGGCTTATGACTAATAGAATAAGCGTTAGTACGGTAGGGAAGGTCAACACGTGCGGCGTCAGTGGAATCAATAGCTGCGTTTCATGTTTCATAATTTTCCTCTTTTTTTGTACAAAGATTGCAAGCCATGAAAGATGAGTCAATTAGTCAGAAAAACCTGACCAGCGAAGAAGACACCACGATCTGTCCCGCCCAAAGTTTATTGAAAATGCTCTCGGGAAAATTCAAGCCCGAAGTATTTCGACTAGCCATAGAATCGCCTTTGCGATTTAGCAGTTTACAGCGTCAGATTGAAGGTTCTAACAAGCAGACCTTATCCATTGCCTTAAAAGAACTGGAAGAAATGGGAGTATTAAAAAAGGTAACGATTCGGGAAAAGCCCCTGCATATTGAGTATTACCTGACTGACAAAGGAAAAGCCCTGATTCCCGTTTTCCGGCAACTGGAAGGGCTTTCTTAATATTGGTTGTATTTGAGAACTTATAATCAGGCCAAATCGTATCCGCTTTCCGAGTATAATCCGTCATTAATTCACGAGTATACATTTGCTGCTTGATATAATCAGTGCTTAGGACTATAGCTTTCCAAAACGAATAAGTTGTCTTTATTTTCCTGGGAGATTTCCCTGGGCTAAACGTGACGACGCAGAATCATTCTTGAAAAAAGTAATGTAGTTGATTAAGTTATCATTGTCCTATGCCAGAACCTGAGATATAACCCACTTTTTGTGACGTTACGCTTTTACTAGGCATTTCCGTTCGAATCCCTTCCCATTGATCCTATTCATTCAGAGCTTATAGAAGGAACACTGCCACTGCGTTTTTCGCAGGACTGAATAATTATTGCAAACCAGAGCGGAGGCTGTAAATAAAAGGCGTCTGATCGGGTTATAAATTTCTACTTCTAAAGACCTTCTTTAAGCAATCAAAGTAGCCTGTTTTTAAATTAGTAAGGAACAGCAGGATTCATGGTAATGGGTTAACGTCATTTAGTGCCAATTAGGATAGTTGATGTTATTTAATTTTAGAGTCGAAATGTCTGGCTATCGTTTAAAAGTAATTATCTATGCTTAACCGTTAGTAAAGCGTATGAACCTTATCTAAACCATTTATGAATTTTTGGAAAAAACCATTTCGAAAGCCTAGCCTGACTTTCGCTGTTGCGATGATCTCCTGTACGCCTTTCTCTTCAACGTTTGCTCAGGACAAGACGATTAAACCTGTCCATATTGAGGTTGATTTAACTCGGGAGAAAGGCCCGCTGAAACCCATCTGGGCTTGGTTTGGTTATGACGAGCCTAACTATACGTACATGAAAGATGGAAAGAAGCTTCTAACTGAAATTGCTAAACTTAGTAAGGTTCCGGTTTATGTTCGTGTGCATAGTTTGCTGGTCACGGGTGACGGTGAGGCGGCTTTAAAATGGGGTTCTACCAACGCTTACACGGAAGATGCTCAGGGCAATCCTATTTATAACTGGACGATTGTCGATAAAATAGTTGACACGTTCATTGAACGAGGCATGAAACCCATTGCTCAGATTGGCTTTATGCCCGAAGCCCTTTCCACTAAACCCCAGCCGTATCGTCACCACTGGAAACCCGGTGATAACTACAATGACATTTTCGTGGGCTGGGCATATCCTCCAAAGGATTATAACAAATGGGCCGAGCTAGTGTACCAGTGGGTACGACATTCAGTCGAGAAATGCGGTCAGAAAGAAGTGGAAAGCTGGTATTGGGAACTTTGGAATGAACCGAACATTCCCTACTGGAAAGGCACAACCGAGGAATACATCAAACTTTATGATTATACCGCAGATGCCGTAAAACGGGCTTTGCCCACGGCTCGCATCGGTGGACCGGAAGTAACAGGGCCGGGTGATAAGAATTCACAAAAGTTCTTCAGGGCGTTCATGGATCACGTTGTGAATGGCAAGAATTACGTAACCGGGAAAACAGGCACGCCGATTGATTTCATTACCTATCACGCCAAGGGTGCTCCGAAGCTGGTGGATGGCCATGTGCAAATGAACATGGGTACGCAGTTACGCGATATTGATAAAGGGTTTGAAATCGTCGCTTCGTATCCAACCTTAAAGAACTTACCTATTATCATTGGAGAGTCTGATCCTGAAGGATGTGCGGCCTGTTCGGAAGACTACAGTCCGCAAAATGCGTATCGAAACGGAACCATGTATTCGAGTTATACGGCTGCCTCGTTTGCCCGTAAATATGATCTCGCTCAGGCGAGAGGCGTAAATCTGGCGGGGGCGGTTACCTGGGCTTTTGAGTTTGAGGACCAGGCCTGGTTCCGAGGCTTTCGGGATTTAGCTACCAATGGCGTAGACAAACCCGTGCTGAATGTTTTTCGCATGTTTGGTAAAATGCCTGAAACCAGAGTAGAGGTAAAAAGTGGTCTGGCTTACGATTATGTTAGGGTGCGTGACAAAAGCGTGCGTGACGAGGTAGACATCAACGCCCTGGCATCCAAAGGAACGAAATCAGTAGCGGTAATGGTCTGGCATTACCACGATGATAACCTGCCGGGTTCAGATGCTCCTGTAGAGGTTAAAGTGACCGGATTACCCGGAAAGACGGTTAAACTGACGCATTACCGAATTGATCAGAAGCATAGTAATTCGTACGAAGTCTGGAAGCAAATGGGCTCACCCCAATCCCCAACGGCTGCTCAGATTACCCAGCTTGAAAAGGCGGGCCAACTGCAATCGCTTGGGGCTCCGTCTCGTGTCAAAGTAACGAAAGGCGAAACGGTTTTGAAATTCGATCTTCCCCGGCAGGGAGTATCATTGCTTCAGCTTCGTTGGGAATAAACGTGAAAAGGCCCGGTCATTCGTTACCGGGCCTTTTCGTTAGTTGGATTTTATTAGATACCAAACCTATTAATTGAATGCAAAGTAATGACTATAGAATTTCCAGATCAAATGAACGGTAAGGATTCAGGCGAGCGTCATTGCTGGGTAAATCGGTAATGAGTGTGTCAATACTGGAGAGTTCGGCTACGTTGAAAAAATCTACGGTTCCCAGTTTTTCGTGATTGGCAAGTACGGCTGTTTTTACCGCCGCTTTCATGTATATTTTTTTGATCTCTCCATCCTCATGGATAGCCGCAGTAATGCCACGATCACTATCAATGGCACACGTACCCATGAGGTATAAATCGGCCTGGTATTTCTGGGCTTCCAAAGCGGTTTGTACGCCCAGATTTGTTTTCGTGAGGCGATTATACATACCACCCAGAACTATGATTTCGACGTGTTCGTGATTGGAAAGCATGGGGATCAGGGCCATGTTGTTAGTAATGACCCGTAACTCACTTTGAACGGGAAGGCTGGCCGCCACTGCTAGTGTTGTGGTGCCACCATCCATAAAAACCGTTCGTACACTTTTAAGCAATTGCTGAGCTTTCAAAGCAATGACTTTTTTAGCATCCGAAAACAGATCGGTTCGATCCTGAAAGGACAGTGGATTCACGGATGGATTAATGGCTCCCCCCCGGACTTTTACCAATAAGCCACTCTTGCTCAGCAGTTCAATGTCGCGACGAATGGTATCTTCCGATACCTGCAAATCTTTTGCCAAGCCTTCGAAAAAGACTTTATTGCTGGATTTGAGCTCTTTTAAAATATGATCAAAACGTTCTTCTTTCAGCATGATCGGCAGATTGTTCAATGGATCGTTTCATTCCTGATCGGATGTAATCACTAGTTCTTTTTGCTTTTTACAAAATAGGCTACTGCTACGAGAAATAATAACAATCCAGTAAACCCGAAAGCGGTAGGAAGTGAAGTACGCTGGGCCAGAAAACCCAGAATGGCGGGCCCCGCCAGTTGACCCGCGTAACCCATCGTGGTAATAGCCGGGATTGCTACCGAACTCGGAACGTCCCGTAACCGGCCTCCTTCACTAAAAAAGACCGGCACAATATTGGCCGCACCAATGCCCACCAGCACAAAACCTGCCAGCGTTACTACCAGCCAGGGCGAAAAAATAAGCAAGCCGAATCCGGCTACTCCAATCAGGCTTCCGGCAATAACGACGGTAGCCGAAGAGATTCGGGAAACAATGCCATCACCGAGCAATCGCATGACGGCCATCGCAACCGAAAAAGCGGCGTAGCCAATGCCCGCCAACGATTCTTCTACGCCTTTGGTATCGCGTAAGAAAATGGCACCCCAGTCCAGCATTGCTCCTTCAGACAGAAAAGAAGCAAAGCATAAGGCACCCAGAAAAAGAACCTGCCCGTGCAACCAGGATACTTTTGAACGGAAGGTTTCGCTTGGTGGCGTGGTAAAACGTGCCATTACCTGTTGTTCCGTATCGGCATCCAGCAAAACTTTATACTGACTTAGCATGAGGATAACGAGCAAGCAGGAAATGGCGACCGCCGCCCACAAAGGTTCCAGACCGGAGCGGATCAGAAACCCAATTCCCAGAGACCCCAGCAAACCACCCACGCTAAATAAGCCGTGAAGGGATGACATAATGGGCTTGTCCGAAAGATTTTGCACCTGCACGCCGTGGGCGTTCATGGCCACGTCTACACTCCCGACGCCGGAACCAAAGAGGAACAACATCAGGGCCATGGTGACGGGTGAATTCATGAGTAATAACAGAGGTAAGGCTGTGGACATCACAACCGTGGCTCCGAGTATAACACGACGCGAACCTAGTTTTGAAATCAGCCAGCCTGTGACAGGCATCATTAAAATGGCTCCTGCCCCGAGAAACAGAAGTAATAGGCCAATGCTGCTTTCGTCAAGTCCGAGGCGATCTTTTACGTAAGGGACCATCGGTGCCCAGCTTGAAATGCCTAACCCGCAAACCAGAAAGATAGCTTGCGTGCCGAACCGAGCTTTATTGGTATGAATAGCAAGAGTTGATGAATTCATTGAAAGAGCAGAGTGAAATTAATTATTTGCAATAATATGCAAATTTGAATAAAATAGCAAAAAACATTAGTGTGGAGTCAAAGGCAAAAGGGTATAGTAAACGTAGAATAGTTGGCGGCCGCCGCGGTTGGGAGTTGGGGGTTGGGGAAGGAAAAACCGGTAGAGGTAGGGGAAAGGTTTGAAAATGAGAATCATAACCCTGGAGGGGTTGAACCTGGATAGCCCCGGGCTGGATAGCCCTGGATGACAATCCGGGGTTCCCTATGGATGGACCCTCCCATGGCTGGTGAAGACACCAGCCATGGCGGATGATTGCTAATCCGAAAAGCAAAGCAATCAAGCATTTAAGTAGAGACGCGACTTCATCGCGTCTGGGTAGAGGCGGTTTTTGTTACGATTTAAATGATCTCCATATTCCGGCTAGATACAATGAAGTCGCGTGTCCTCTTCTCTGGCTGGTGTCTTCACCAGCCATTAACAGTAGTCGGTGAGGACACTACCAGGGGGGCGAAGTAAATTATCACTACCAACCGTGCCCCCGGATGAAATCCGAGGAAAATAGATAAGTATAGTTTTAAATCCTCACAGACCACTTTCAGATTATAATCAAACACCTGAAGGTCCGTTCGCGACTAGATCGCGGAGGTTGAAGAAAAGCATTAATAACACTCAGCGTCGTAGACGCATCTCTCACCAATCTGCGTTGAAAACACCAACTAACAAAACGAATTTTATGAAATCGGTTCCCTGGATCAGAAGGTAATATAGTAGAAACGATAGAGTAGCATAATGAAGTGATTAGGCTCAGGACTAAGCCTAATCATTTCATCAGTGTTCAGGCTAAACCTTATAATTCCTTCACTTTGATATTGCGGAAGGCAATGCCCTTCATCCAGTCCTGAAGTCCAATGCGGCCTTTAGTTGCTTTGCTGAAATTAGGGTAATTCCTGAAGTTTGACTGCTGAATCATCTGCTTCCATTCGCTAGAATTCAGGTTCTGTTGGGCGGTTAAGACGCCGTTTAGATAGAATTCAATTTTACCATTTACCTGCTTAATTTCCGAATGATTCCACTGACCGACGGGTTTGGTAACGGCTTCATTTTTCTGAGCAGCAAAGCCATACAAACACCCTGCCCGTTTTTTGGGGTCGGCTTTGTAATCATAGTGGGATGGTTCGAGTAACTGATACTCCGGGCCTGAAGTCCAGGCGGTGGGGTTTTCTTTTTTCTCCACCACATTAATAAAAACACCACTGTTGCCCTCTTTCGAAATCTTCCAGTCAAACTTCAAATCAAAGTTTTTGAATTCCTGATCAGTAACCAGATCGCCGTGTTCCAGCGTTGAGCCGGGCGTATTGGGCTGACATTGCAGTTCGCCACTTTGTACCTTCCAGACTGAAGCTTTTTGGCCCTGATTGTACAAATGCCAGCCTTTAGTGGTTTTGCCATCGAAAAGTAACTTCCATCCCTCTTTTTTCTCCTGAGTACTTAACTGATTAACGGGCTGAGGATCAGTAGAAAAAGAAAAAAATGACAGAGAAAGACAGGTCGTTAATGCAAGAATACGCTTGTTCATGGGTAATGGTTTAGAAGTAAGGAATTGCGGAATGTAATGAATGTGCAATATTGTGCAAATTGGTTAAATATCGCATATTCCTTACAAATCCTTTACGAGTGCTATTCTATTCATAGTATCAAAAACGATTAATGCTTCATCTTCACTTGCAATACATTATTCAACGATTCCTGACTAGCGACCAGTTTTTGATCGACCCATACGCACAATCTGCTCTGATTGCCGGGCTTATGGGGATTCCAGTCTTTCTTCCACACAATATCAACGTCGTGATGATGGTATCGAATATTCCCCAAATAAAAATAATCCCATTGATTTTCGGGTAGGAGGGGAGCCAGGGAAAAACCAGATTCGTGCGAAGCCTGAAAGCCCAATAAATCCTCGATGATGATATCCGGGAAAGTGGAGTGGAAGTAATCGGATTCTCCGCCAAAAGTTTTGCCATCACTGGGAATGTACCATTCGCCAATGTTAAGCTGCTCGCTTCCGTGCATCTGGGCGAGCTTGGCTACGTAATCATACAAAAGTGCCTTCTCCGAAGCACTGGCTGTTTTCTTATACGTTCGTAAGAAGTTGGCGTAGCCTTTGTACACAACCGAATTTTCGAAAGGCCAACCCCGCCCGTTCCAGGCATAGGCCCGTTCGTTGTAATAGGGATGTTGCTGCTCGGCGGTGGTCATACCCGCGTTATGATAAAAGCCTTTCCGGGAGGCAAACATATCCCAAGATCTGCTGTAATCCTTATAGGACGAAGCCGGAATCATATGAAAATACCAGGGTGTATAACCTACCGACTCACGAACCCTGGCTTCGTAATCACCCGCACCAAATGCATTATCCCCGGCACTGTAGGTATTAAAAAACTGATCGTCTTTATTCCAAAGCACAGCCAGCGTTTTCTTCTGAACAGCCAGGGCCCGTTGCTCATAATAGCGTGCTTTCTCGTTTGAAATCTGATCGCGTCGGTATAAGTTGGCCAGCGATTGTAGGTTTCCGTAGGCATAACTATTCACCGATGGCCGAACGAGGTAATAATCGGGATATCCTTTTCGGAAGGCTTTAGGATACTCCTTCGCTTGCTGGGATTGAGCAGCTTTACCCGTCGTTTCCCAGCCCAGGTAATAGTCCCGCCAGTTGTCTTTTGTGTATAAGCTATAGGCTCCGTCGCTGTGAATCAGACCCAAAACGGCGGAAAGACTAAACTCCATGCCGTCGTACAAATCCAGAATTTTATACATTCCGGCGGTTCGGGCCGAAGGATTTTTTACGGTAAATAGACTATCCCAAACCTGCTGGTGCTTTTCCAGGGAAGGTAGAATATCGCGGGTCCAGGCCTGATCAGGGTGAATTTTCTGAAAAGCCTCCACGCCGTTAATCATCCAGCTCGAAAAATGGTGACTCTCCGGTCGACTTAAATAGGTCAAAAAATTACCATTCTCTCGCTGATTCAATCGGGAGGCCGATCCCCGCATGAAGTAATCGGCATAGGACTTTAGAAACGTATCATCCCGTAACCAGCGAACATCATAAAACTGATGCCCCGCCGGGCAGGTAATGGCCCCGCTGAGAGATGCCCAGGGCTTTACACCGAAAAATTCCGTCACTACCCAATACGATTTCGAATCTTCGGGGTCATTATAGGATTTCAGATGCTTGCTAATCATCCACCAGCGGTAGTTGTAAACCCGGGTAATACCCGCGTCGGAGCTGGTAAACAGGGGGATATTTTCCTGTAAAAAAGTTTTGTTGTTACTAGCATTGAAAGGGCCATCACTTTCCGGTCGATTTTTATACGCATTAAATTCATCGACATGAGCCGAAAGATTGCTTTTAGACGCTTCTTTTAGTCGAGCTAACTCGCTGGTATAGAGATGTGTGCTTCTGTTTGAGCAGGAAGCGAGCAGAAACAATCCGGTGATCAGAATGGCTCCGGGGTGGTTAATAAGTTTCATAGTTTAATAAAATAGGTTCTTGTAATAGGTGTAATCCGTAAAAACATAGACCGCTAAAGCCGTCATGTCTTAGAACAGGTTCCGCTCATAGTAAAAAAAGGGTTCGATTGGCGATCGAACCCTTTTTTGAGAAAATTTATTTATAATAATCTTTTCGAGGACTAGCCCTGCTGAGTAGGTGATGGTTATTTCAGATGAGAAGGCGTAAGAATAAAAATGTAATCGGTAGCTCCAATGCCATCCTTATCCCGACTGACGATATGCTTGGTCCAGTTTACGGTTTTTACTGGAGCCATTTCATACACCAACTTTTGCTGATTGTTTTCATGAGTGTAAAACCGAATAGAGGTAAGAGCCATCTCCGGGTGTGGATTTAGACCAAAATGGCCCTGATCTTCATAAAAACGTAACCTTGTATTGCGATGCAGAGCAATGGAGCTGTCCATTTCATGCATTCCTTTTTCCTGAGTATAAACCGAGATAGGAAAAGTCATACTTAAATCTTTACCCGTTTGGTTGTCGATGTAGTAGGTACTATTTCCCGCACTACCATCCATTTTTTTGGGTAAGATTTCAGAGAAGTTGCAAGAAACCAGTGTCAATACAAACAAAAATAAAGTCCAGGTAAGAATCGATTTCATAGAAAAGTGTGAAAGGTTTACGTACAGGACACCATTTTCTTAAACAGGGTTGCCTCGTGGCTCAATTAATAGTTATCGGGATTATATGCGATTTTTTGGGGATGCTTGGGTAGGCGTTCGATACCAGTAATGGTACGATTAATACTGGCCGTAATGAACGGAGAGCCGCGACCGAATGGAGATTTCAATTCCAACTAGGTACGATTAAGACCACACTAACCGACACACGATAATGGAATTAGGTATATTTCAATTCCAACTAGGTACGATTAAGACTCTGATAATGCAGGGTATGCTATATCCCTCATCGTCATTTCAATTCCAACTAGGTACGATTAAGACTTTCATCTGAAGACGTAAGTTCTTTTAATGCCCTAATTTCAATTCCAACTAGGTACGATTAAGACATGTGCCACGAACTAAGAAAGGAATCCACACTTTTATTTCAATTCCAACTAGGTACGATTAAGACTAAGCTCGTTAGGCTTCCGTGGTCTGCCCATCTTTTATTTCAATTCCAACTAGGTACGATTAAGACAAACGATGCTTTCGACTCCAGCCCCTTTATAATCCTATTTCAATTCCAACTAGGTACGATTAAGACTCGACATAATCTATACTCAACCGGGAAATTGCCTTTATTTCAATTCCAACTAGGTACGATTAAGACACTTTTAATTTTCCTTTCCTGCCAAGTTTCCTTGATATTTCAATTCCAACTAGGTACGATTAAGACTTGCTTCGGGCGGTCAGGTTTCGGTATACCAAGCCTATTTCAATTCCAACTAGGTACGATTAAGACAACTACTTGGTTGCGGCCAGTGTCGGCCACATTCGATTTCAATTCCAACTAGGTACGATTAAGACGATTCCAGGGCAAAGGGTCAAAGAACTTGTTATTGCATTTCAATTCCAACTAGGTACGATTAAGACAAATCGAGACTAAACCGAGAAGGAATTACAGAGTTATTTCAATTCCAACTAGGTACGATTAAGACAGGAAGAAGCAACTCAAAGCTGGAATAGTTGCTACTAATTTCAATTCCAACTAGGTACGATTAAGACACCCCCCTTTTCATAGGTTCATCTGAAATATCAACGATTTCAATTCCAACTAGGTACGATTAAGACTTTGGCCGTTTGAGCTTTCAGCTTTGGAACATCCTTATTTCAATTCCAACTAGGTACGATTAAGACAGGAACAAGATAGGTTGCTTGTTTTGCAGGTAACACATTTCAATTCCAACTAGGTACGATTAAGACAAGGTCAGGGGAGTTGCCTCCTAAAATCACTTTCATTATTTCAATTCCAACTAGGTACGATTAAGACTCATCACGCTTTACGTAAGGAACATTCCAGAGAACTCAATTTCAATTCCAACTAGGTACGATTAAGACCAAATCAGCACGATCTTTAACAAAAAGAGCATTATTATTTCAATTCCAACTAGGTACGATTAAGACTTTGAACAGGCGTAAAATACGGTCGGAACATCATATTTCAATTCCAACTAGGTACGATTAAGACTACTCCTCTATGCTCATAATAAGATTTTTTTAACATATTTCAATTCCAACTAGGTACGATTAAGACGAAACCTCAGAAGGTCGATTAAATGCACTACAGTCATTTCAATTCCAACTAGGTACGATTAAGACTTAAAGCATCTCGTTTTGTCATTGGTTTTTATTTTATTTCAATTCCAACTAGGTACGATTAAGACTTAAAAATAACGGCACTTTATCCCGGATAAACCGCATTTCAATTCCAACTAGGTACGATTAAGACGCTACTATTTGTAACCTCACGTAGGTTTCTTGTCGTATTTCAATTCCAACTAGGTACGATTAAGACTTGATTTGCACAAAACCATCAAATTCTTCATTATATTTCAATTCCAACTAGGTACGATTAAGACCAATACGGCCCGTCCCGTCGAGTCGCGTTGAATAAATTTCAATTCCAACTAGGTACGATTAAGACTTGCGTTTCTTGGAGCCAAAGAGGTACATTTCCTTCTATTTCAATTCCAACTAGGTACGATTAAGACAGAAAACAGGATGTACCGCTCAAAGGGTCGATATACCATTTCAATTCCAACTAGGTACGATTAAGACTTGTACGGGCCTAGTGGTTTCCCCTGCTGAATCGAATATTTCAATTCCAACTAGGTACGATTAAGACTAAGCTCGTTAGGCTTCCGTGGTCTGCCCATCTTTTATTTCAATTCCAACTAGGTACGATTAAGACTGGTCTTGAGAATCCCTAAATCACCAATTTTGATTTATTTCAATTCCAACTAGGTACGATTAAGACTTAGAGCAAATTTCTAAGCAAATGGCCGCCTCCGTATTTCAATTCCAACTAGGTACGATTAAGACTTAAGGAAATTTGTACGAAGGTAGGCTACCGATTTTTATTTCAATTCCAACTAGGTACGATTAAGACATTACTTCATTTTACTAATACGATTACTTCAATTATAATTTCAATTCCAACTAGGTACGATTAAGACGTCCCGGCTCAGTAATCGAGCCACCGGCTATGTCTTATTTCAATTCCAACTAGGTACGATTAAGACGTCCCGGCTCAGTAATCGAGCCACCGGCTATGTCTTATTTCAATTCCAACTAGGTACGATTAAGACAAGCATCGGGAAATACCGAAGCATGAATTTTCTCAAATTTCAATTCCAACTAGGTACGATTAAGACAGGGTTCGGAAATGCTATCGTCCCTAACGTTGCCTAATTTCAATTCCAACTAGGTACGATTAAGACGAATCAAATCACTGGCGGGTACAAGTCCGAAAGTGCATTTCAATTCCAACTAGGTACGATTAAGACTTCAGATCAGGACCATGCGGATTTAGCCGAAAAATATTTCAATTCCAACTAGGTACGATTAAGACCAGGTCTGGCTACTGGTTATGACTGACACGTCAGAGAATTTCAATTCCAACTAGGTACGATTAAGACGGTCGATGGTAACGGGCGTTTCGGGGGTAATTCGCATTTCAATTCCAACTAGGTACGATTAAGACTTTGCCGGAACTCCGTAATCGTCATGATCCTTCAATTTCAATTCCAACTAGGTACGATTAAGACCTTCCCTGATCGCTTAATCACACCATGATTAGACTATTTCAATTCCAACTAGGTACGATTAAGACCTAAGTGACGTAGAACGTAAGGTAAAAGCACTTACATTTCAATTCCAACTAGGTACGATTAAGACAAAAAAGAAACTACAGATTCTTGTGTAGAGAAATAATTTCAATTCCAACTAGGTACGATTAAGACCGTAATTTCTTATCCTACACTCGACACCATGAAATCATTTCAATTCCAACTAGGTACGATTAAGACGTGTGCAGACATCGTAACTTCCAGCATTCGTTACCAGATTTCAATTCCAACTAGGTACGATTAAGACCGTTTTGAAGCCAAACGGCACAGAGTATACTACAAATTTCAATTCCAACTAGGTACGATTAAGACACGATTTTAGTATTTTACACACCTTTCGGATTTTCTATTTCAATTCCAACTAGGTACGATTAAGACTCTCATCCCAATCAGGTACTCCCATTCGTTTTCGTATTTCAATTCCAACTAGGTACGATTAAGACCCGTAAATCTAGCCCTAAAAAAAGGCCTTTCCAGCCTTTAGGACGCGTTTTATTTTTGGTTTTTTGAGGTGAAAATCGTCGATCGGCAATGGTACGAAAACCCCCGTCGATCGACGACTCCTTATAATCAGTAAGTTAGTTGATTTTTTCAGGTTTTGTGACTGAATTTCTCAGATTTCAAAGAACGTTTGCAGGCGATCGACGACAATTGCTCTACAGGAAAGGATCTACCGACTGCCGTTCAACCCCTACAATTTGCTTATCCAGCCATTTCTGATCACGATTTTTGAAGACGATCAGACTGTCTTCTTCCTCATTCATGATTCGCTTGGCTTCGTGTACGAACTCTTTCATCTGTACCTCCGTCATCTCGCCTTCAAATACCGAATTCTGAATCCAGTTTAAATACCTCCGGCAGAGCTTTAACATCTTGCCCACCCGTTTCTGACCCATGTCATAAACCAAAATTACGTACATATTTTTAATGTTGAATGTCAGAAGGAGTGAATGATAGAATGAATGAACGAGAGTAGTCATTTTCAATATATTCTATCATTCATTCCTTCAAAATTGAAACTTACCACCAGGCTTTGAAGGGCTTATAGGCATCGATGCCTAATAAGTGTTTCTGTAGTTTGTAGCACTCTAGTTTGATGAGGTGTTTATAACTCACGCTTCGCCCTAAAGAACGATGTTTGATCGTCTCTTTAAGTGAGGTATCAAATTCTTGTAAAAACCGTTTTCGGGCAGGTTCCTTCATCAGGCAACCTTCTACTTCCATGCGAAAATCGGAGGGTTGCAACTGCTTTTTATTAACCATTCGAAAAATGAGTCGGTCAATCAGAATGGGTTTGAAAATCTCTGCCAGGTCCAGGGCTAGTGAGTACCGCCGGAAGCCAGGTTCGTGTAAATAGCTGATCGTTGGATTAAGCTGCGTATGATAAATCATGCCCAGGCAAGCTGAGTAACAAAGCATGTTTCCCAAGGAAATCATTGCATTAAGCTCGTTTTGCGGAGGCCGTTTGCTCCGTCCATCCAGACAGAAGGTTTCACCCAGAATGGCATCAAAACAACTATAATAGGTTTGACGAATGTTGCCTTCAATGCCCATCAGCGTTGGCACATCCGCAGCCGTTGGCACAGAAGCCAGTAATTGCTCGATGGTCTCAATGGCTTCAGTCAAACCATTGTCCCGGCGGTTATCGTAATACTTTAAAACCCGGAGAATATTACAGGCTGCTCCCTCAACAAAGGCCTGAGCAATGGCCATTCGCTTCTTGGCGGAGAGGTAATGTTTCGTTTGTTCGATCTGTATTTTGCCCGCCAGCAGGTATTCGCGTGGCATGAATGAACCCGTGTAATGTTCGTAATAATCAAAGAAATGAACGGCAATGCCCTCTTTTCCCAGAAAATTATACAGGGCGGAGTTGGCATCAAGATTTCCGAAAACGTACAAGTCTGAGACTTGCTGAACGGGAAGAAACCGGGGCTGGCCTTCGTTGCCATCTTCGTCGTAAGGTGTAAACTTGAGGGTATGATCCTTCCGACTTAATCGACCGGGATTCATCAGATACTTAGGCTGTTTCATGGGGTGTTGGAAGGCAAAAGCTTGGTTTATTCTTCTTCGGCGTAACAGAATTCAAAGTAACTACAGGACCGACAGCGGCTCTTTTCAATGCGACCCGGACAATGTTCGGAGCTTACTATACGTTCAATTTCCTGAATCCAGTTTTCAACCACTGGCAGTTCTGAATCATCCAGATGAACCGTCTGGGTTTGTCGAAGTTTCGGATACTCAATCAATCCGGTAGCTCCCTCGACGCCATTCTTTCGCAAGAGATACAAATAGAATTGCACCTGAGCTACATGCGAGTGTTCGAGCTTATCGGACTTTTTGAGTTCATGAACGACTTTGTTGTAGGGATCATAAAAGTCGATTTTAGAACCGTCGAGAATCATTTCTCGGTACCGTTCGGCTCGTTGAGGGTAGGCGTGTTCGTGCAATTGCTTGCCTTCGGCAACTAAGTCTGAATTATGTTCCATCCGAACATGATTCGCATGAAGCCAAAGTTCTCGATGGCAGATGTGATACATGCCGATGAGTGAACCAGTAACGTTTTGCATGGTTAATAAAGCTATTTCTCGCACCAGCAGTGCGAGTTTTTATGGAGAGGTATTCTATGTTCAAATTCTGTAACTAACAGTTATAGAATTTGAACCATTAAAGAATTGCATTTTCACTACTCCCAAAAGCTGCCATATCAAGACCAGTTTTGTAGTTATAAAGCCTCTCATGAAATTCCAGATATAGGTAGTTATCAAAACTTTTATCTGGATCAATGAATTCAGTGAAATTGCGTTTGATGGTGTCTGTATAAAAAATTGAAAAGGTAAATTTTGATAAAATACCCTGCATAATTTTTTTAGTCACCTGCGATTCCGTTATGCCTTGTTTCAGGTCGTTTAACTGACGGTATAAGGTCCAGACTTTTTTGCCATCAACTACTTTGTCTCCTTGCCAATAGCACTGGTATTTCTCTAAAAAATCAAGTTCAACTTTTGAGAATACCTCTTCAATTGTGCCAGCTTTTTCACCTTCAATCAAAATCGGTAAAGGTAGAGGAACAAATATGGACAGGTTCTTCTGTTCAATTAGCTGGAAATTTTTATGAACAGACTCATAGTCAAGCTGTTGTACATCAGGCAGGTATTTGGTCGAAAAATTTTCAATCCCTACTTTCTGATTCAAATCATTTCGACCAGCTAAAACCTGATTATATAGCTTACTGAAGTCTTTTGTTTCTAGAATTTGCTTATGATCAGCAATGGTTAGTTTTTCGCGGGTTATATCAAATCGATCATCATGTTTATATAGAATACCGGGTTCGTTCATTTTGAAAAGAAAAACGTTGCAAACATCTTTCGTTACGTTTCGATTTACTCGACCAGCTAATTGCTCATCGCTGTCGATAAGCGAAATATTTTTAAAGCCGAGATCCATATCAATGTCTACGCCTGCTTCAACAACCTGCGTCGTGATAAGTAGCACCTTCATCTGTGCTTTGGCATTCTGCTTCAGAAAATTGATAATTTCTCTCCTGCGAGGTTCTAGAATTGTACCGGATAACACAAACACTTTGTCGAAAAACGTTTGCCCAATCAAGCCTGCAAAATCCGTAGCTGACTTCTTGTAGATGAATTCAACAATCGTGAAAACACGTCCATTATTTTCCTGAGCATACTTTTTCGATTGCTCCAAAACCACTTCAGCCAACGCTTCCGACTTAATGATCTGTGGATTTTTGTTAGGGGTTTCCAGCAAATCAAACCTAAACCGCACACGATCACGAAAGTTTGGATTTTGAAAGTAGCGTTTAGCATCAGGTAGCAAATCAACGAATTGAGGTCGTTGTGACAATCCTACGTCCAACCCGTCAATACGGGGCAATGTTGCTGACATTAGTACAAAACGAATATTGAACGTTCGGCTATATTGATCAAGCCAGAATAGCATTTTATCCCAATGTTTAGGCGAATACGATTGCAATTCATCAATCACGACTACTGAATTAGCCAATCGATGCATGAGGTAAATGCTATCTTTTTCGTTTGACTTTAAGATGTCGAAAAAGCGGATATGCGTTAGTAGACATACTGGAAAAAAAGCAAATAGATTAGCCAGTTGATTTTTCCACTGTTTCCCATAGTCTCCTTCTTCTGTTGGTTCTTTTTGCTGAAAGCCACCCTGTGAATGTAGCAATCCAATCTGCGAGTCCTCTAGTTGCCAAGTTTCCTGTAATGCCTTGTGAGTCTGCGTGATAAGCGTTGTAAACGGGAATACGTAGAATATTTTGTTAAGGGATATATCAAGACGTAGTAGTTCTGCTGTTACCAAGGCTGATATATTCGTTTTGCCGCCTCCAGTTGGTGCTTCCAGATAGAAAAGCCGTTGCTCTGGATATTGACGAACCTGCCGAATAGCCTGAACCGCCATTTCCAGCCGCAATGCATTTAGTGTTTCGTTATTTCGTTCCGTTGGTCTGGTCGGGTGCCACGCAGCATCATCGGCCAGTTGAAAGGCATGGGTATTATAAGATTTGCTACTACGGGCAGCATGAATTAGTTTCTGCCGGGCTACTTGATTCAATACGCCAAAATCACTAATCCCTGCCTGATTCATGTATTCCGATGTGGCTAAATAATCGGCAGCTGTAAGCAGGGAAAAATTTAGGCGTAGGAGAGTAAAAATGGAAAAGGCGGTTGTATTCTCTTCCGTGAATGTATCCCAAATCGTAGACCAGGCTGCAAAATAAGGCTCCGATATATTAGGGTCAGCAAACTGGTAAAGAGTTATATATCGCTTCAGGCTATCGGCAAATTTCATGTACTGACTACGTGCAATACGGCTCTTAGGAGACTCAAAACGCGAACTATGGTGAAGTAGAATAGGATTGGTAAATAACAGAGCTACTGCCGAGAGCCAAACGCGTTCATCTTCTGGAATGCCTGCCAATCCTTGTTCAATATGCTCCAGATGATAAACGGCAAAGATGTAAGCACTTAGTTCTGAATGTCCATGCACTGGATTAAAGATGTCCTGATAATTGCCCTGAAAAAGAACATTTTTCATCCGCTCTTTTTGAAAGTGCTCATTTACTTTACCAAAATCATGGAAAGCAATTGCCCCAACGAATAAATCAAGAATATAAGCCATTAGCATGGGTTGAAACGCTAATGGTCGAGTCGAAACCAACTTCCTGATGAGAATGTTAACAACAGGTGCTAAGACATGTTGTTGACTTAATTCCCTTGCTAGTCGAAGCACAACATCCATGTGCTCAGCTAATGTTTCATCATTAACTTGCCCAATCCGTTGCGAGTTAGGGAGATGTGCCAAATACTGCACATGGTTAGCCAACAGATGATCAACTCGCAAAGCTTTATCAAACTGATCTAGTAAATTTAGCATCGTTTAGAATAATTGAATAACCCATTTCGTGCCATCTGTAGAGCTAATCTCATATAAATCATCAACCTGCGACCGAGCCTGCAATGTCCAATCGGTGAATGCAAATTCGGCCAGTTCATATTGTAACAATTGCTCATCAAAACCAACAGGTAGTCTCTCAAAATAGGCAAACGTCGCCTGATTAGTCACGGCTCTTGCTGAGGGAGAAAAGCGAGGTTTACGTCTTTGACTAGTCACCGGATACTCACGGATGAAAAGTGTAGAAATGGTGAAGTCCGTTTCAGCTCTAAATGCTTCAACTGTATACTCCATAACATTTTCCCACCAAGCCGTGAACTCATTCTTGCCCAGATACGGAACAAACTCAGCCTCTTGATTTTTGATACGTGTCAACAATCGATGCTGTAACTCATCGGCTTCATTGAGGAGAACGTACACGCGATAGGCAGGCGAACGTAAAGTGCTTTCATGAATGATTTGATTTGCTCCACTTTTGCCATCTTCAGCTTTATTAGCATATCCAACCGTATTAGTATACTTAAGTGCCGTTTTCGTAAAATTACCTTTTTCATGATAAGGCTTTAGCGGTTCAATGCCTACCTGTACATCTTTTAGCCGTTTGTAATACTGCGGCCATTGGCCTTTCTGTGCATATCCTTTCAAACCAGCAATAGCTCCCAGAATACCCAGCAAGGCAGGTTTATGAAGCATATTATAGGAAAGCTGTAAGCCATCATTTACGTCCGGCTTACGGAAAAAGCCAAAGTCGGCCCGTAAGTCGAAGGAAATCAAGCGAAGGCTTACGGGCTTTATTTCTGGAATAGGCTGTAAATCGAGCGTTATTTGTTCGTTCATTGGTTTAGTTCCAGAATAATCGCATTGTTAGGTTCTCCCTTTACTTGCGTAACCGTTTTATCGTAGTACAGCTCTATTTTTTCGATGTGTTTGCTCACGGTCGGGCGTTCGAGAATCTTCGTAACTTTTTCCAAATGAATAACCCGGTCAGCATCGACTGAAATTAGTTCCACAAAGGAAGGCAGCACTAACATAGATCCGGGTTTAAGTTGTACCCAAAGCATTAATTCGTTTTCGGTACCAGCTTTGGCGGCTGAGTCATACAATGTAGCACCCTGTGTTAAAGCATTCTTGACTTTTGTAATGTCTTCGTCGGTTATAGATTGCCCACCCGAAAGCTTAATTAGATCAGAGATATTATGCGGGTTAAGCGATAACCCATGTACGTAGTGGCCTTCTTTCAGTTTCGACTGCGTTCCCAGTGTACTCATGGTTGAGTCAGCACTTTTCTCGCCAGGATTTCGGAATGGCGACATAATTTGTTCCGAGTATATAATACCCTCCACGTAACGGTTTACACCGTGCGTAATTTGCAAAGGGCCGTGAATAGAAAGATTAGCCTGACCAGCATATGTTCCCCCAAACAAACGAACATCAATGCAAGTCAATAAATTTGAGAGCATAATTTTCCGATCTAATCCACCGGTCACCAAATTATCTAGCTCATTAGCTACAGTTTCAATGTCAATGAAAGAACCATTTATCTTTTGTAATTTCCCATTTTCAATGTACCAAAAAGACTCTTCTTGTTCTTCCATTAATTTTGATAAAACGAAATCTGTGGTCTGCTGCTCTGCTTTTTTGCCAGTAACTTTATTGAAATCATTGGCCAGTTGCTTAAGATCCGAGTCTTCGCCTAAACTTTTAAAATATTTTTTAACAGTTGCTGGTTTAATTTGTCCAGGTAATAATCCAGTCACACTATCACCATCATACTTGAATAGATAGAATTTTTCTGGTTCTGAATTGTCTTTCTTTTTGCTTTTTTTAGGAAAATCACCAAAATATAAAACGTAACTTTCATCAAGTGTTCGGGGTTTAAAGTCGCTATCCATCGTTTTAAAGTAAAAAACCTTATCGTCGGGATACGCTTTTTTGAGGTAATTTCGCACAGTGTATTTCAGGGCTTTATCGGTAGCATAAACGGTGCCATCGGGTAAGGTGCGAGGTTGGTGAGTAAAGTCGGCGTTGTAGTTTGAATTGACCGATTTGATAACGACGCATCCGAAGACGCGATTGGTAAAGGCAGTAGTCATAGTTGTAAATTGGAAAGGGAAAGTTATAATTATTCGTTGGTTGCAGGCAATTGCTGAGTTTCGTCGCCAGTTGTTGGTTTCTCTCCAAACAGGAAATTTTTGGAAAAGAAACCAGCCAACATGAGTGGCATCAATGATTTAAGAGATTGCTTTGGTGCATAGCTGATGACGTTTGCCATTGGTTCCCGGAAACTAGCCGAATACGTTTCATGTTTGTAGCGATCGAAGAGCTTAACAACCGCTTGCTGAAACTGCTTACTATCAGTCTGTTGTAGAAACGGTTCTAGTCTGGCGTAACTGCGATCTTCCGACTTACTCTTTGCCTGAATGTAATAGATGACCTGCCCAGCCGCAAACGCAAATTGCTCGTCGGTGTCGATAGTCGTCTCGCCCGACGCTAATTGAGCCATAAACGGGCGTAACTCGGTTAATTGGTTTGGCATAAAAACGGGATTGATTTGATACGGTTGAAAATGGAAATGTAAACTGAAAAGCACATTGAGTTTTCGCCTGATAGTTGCGTCTTCGCTGTGCTGGCGATTTTCGTAACGATCAAGGCGTAAATCGTCCAGAATACCTGTCAGTAGAATATCTTGAAACATCGCCTGAGTAACAGCCTGCCGTTTTGATTTGTAAATGAAATCATAGAACGCCTGCCGATATTTCATTACCAGCAGATGGGTATTATCGGTCTTGCAGTATTGTGGGTCTATTTCATCGAAAAAGCGAAGCTGGAAGGCTCCTTCTTCCCCTTTCTTAGCCTTAGTCCGAACCACTAAAGCATTATTGAAAATAACAGGCAACAGGCTATTCTGGAACTTGAATACGTCATCAAAAACGGGTGCATAACCAGCCCCAAACCAGTCTGTTACAGTCCAGGCATTGCCTTGTAGGTCATGCAAATGATATTCAAACCGACTGACAAAGTCGAAGTCTTTAATTTGCCCTTGTTGATAATAAAGCAGGTAATAGTTTCCTAACTCATCTTTGTGGTCTTTATATAACGCTGTAATAATTTGCGAGTGCGTTTTCCGCTGGGTTGGATCTTTTAAGGCTTCCTCTTTAAAAAGGCGAAACGAATGTTTTTGAATTTCATCGTTATAGATAAAGATGGGTAAGGGACGCGGAAAAATATTACGACTCACCAATTCACCAAATTCATGCAGTTGTAAAGCATCGCCTGCCGAAATCCGTCCGGCAACAGTGAAAGGAGCCGTCTGATGCAGCAAAAAGGGTTTCTTGCTTGAGAAACCGTTAAAAAACGCACTGGTGCCAAATATTTCTTCGCCTACCGAAGTATTATATTCATTGGTATTGAAAAGTCGATCTTGTAGGTAAGTAGCGTTGGGCTTCTGGTATACTTCCAATGGAATATCAAGATAGAAGATGATGTACTCTCCTTCTTTTAAAGCCCGGGTTTTTAATTCTTTGTCAGCGTCTTCGGGCGGAATAACTTCCGGTATCTGAATTAAAAGCTGTTGAATCTTTTCCCAACTATTCAGGGTTCGGCGAAATCTCTGTGCCTGCTGACTAATCTTTTCGTCCTGAAGAAACTTGCCTGCTTTATTGAAATAAACTTCCAATTGCAAATCTGTTAACAGAGAACCAAACTTATAAGCCAAGCAGAAAGGCGACGCTGAATGGATTTTCTTTCCGGGCAAGTCTAAGCACTTGTTGGTATCCACCATCCAGGCAGCCCGTGCCCAGGCTGCACATTTCTTTAACAGTTCTTCATTAGATTTAGGCCTTTTCTTACGGTATAAGTCATACTCGAAGTGGTCGGCAATCCGAATGTCACCTTCCGGAGATTCTTCCAGCGGCAGTACGATGTGTAGCCCTTCGCGTGGTTCAATCCCAATCTCTTTAAGGTCAGCATCGAGGCTTTGGGTAAAGATTGATAGTTCCTTTAACATGTTAGTATAAACATTTTTTATTCATACATTTTGAAAAGCATACTTATAGACCCACCGCCCCAAACCCCTCGGCATTATACCGCCCAACCCCCGCAAACACAGCCAATTCCAAAATCTCCTTCGGCCCGGTCAATTCGAAAGAAAATCCGTAATATCCTCGCACCTTCGTTTCGGCCCGGGAATTTTCTTTGATAGTCAGTAATCTGGATTTCGGTTCATAACGGCCCGGTAGATATCGGTACGTCAGAGTTTCGTCTAATAAATCTGCTGTTCCTGCGGTCACGGGTACACTATTCCACTTTGCTAACAGATTAGAAATCAGTAATGTACCAAATGCTTCGTCGGAGGGATGAAGGTACTGATCCATACCCCGCTCATCTTTTTGGGCAATTACCACCGGAGAAAGGGTTCGTAACGTAAGGGTATTCGTCGTGATGGCTAAGGGTATTGCCTCGACGCGTTCAATACTAAACTCGGCCCGGTGGCGGGGAGAGGCAATGACGCAGGTCTGATCCTGAAACAGACCCATAATAAAGTGCTGAGCGGCCTGATCCACGTAAAAGCTTACGATCCATTCAATCGTTTCACTGTTCACCCACAAACCTCCCGCTTGGGTATCCACGCGGGCATTTGGCATGAGTAAATCCGAGAAAGTAAAGAGCTTGAATCGCCGGGTTGATGAGTATTGGTATCCCTGTTCGTGCAGAAAATCAGCATACCTGGCATCTGCATCCGCCAAAACGGAATAAATAAAAGCACTGAGCCGATACGCATAGTTGAAGGGCACCAGCGTCTTTCGGTGTATAGGTCGGAGGGTGAGTCGAAATTGCATAACTTCTTATCGCGGGGACAGGTAAAAGGTTATCAAAAAAATTAAACTTTATTTCATTGTTTTCAAGACAAATATTTGAAGTTTGCGTGCATAATCCATGCACGATACAGCATCCATGCACGATACAGCTTTATTTTGATTTTTATGCCCCTCCCTCAAAACCAGCGGTTTCAATTCATTAACGATCAACTCAGACGGGGTAGGGCTGTCCCCGCTTCGGTGCTCATGCAGGGCTGCGAAAGTGCCGAACGGACCTTGAAAGAAGATCTGGCCCTCATGCGTGAGCGATATGATGCTCCCATTCGCTATAATCGGCGTCGTAACGGATATGAATATACGTATGCTTTTGATCTGAAAACCGTTGAGCTGGAGTTGACGGACCAAGATGTGGTGGCTTTGAAGCGTGCTCTGGCTACACTGAACCAGTTTAGAGATTGGACCGTCTTTGCGGATTTCCGGGGGGCGGTGGAAAAAATCGAGCAGGCCGTTCGCTTTCGATTTGCCCAACCCGCCGACTCGCAGGCCCACATCATTTTTGAAGCCGTTCCGGCGGGCCGGGGAAATGACCTGCTAGATCAGGTGCTAGTCGCCTGCCTTCAGAAAAAAGTCATTCAGTTTCGGTATCAGAAATACCAGGATTCGGAGTCACGCCTGAGAACGGTCTTTCCGCACTTGATTAAAGAACACCGCAATCGCTGGTACGTTATCGGGCACGAAGTGGAACCGACGCAGCTTCGCGTTTTTGGTCTGGATCGGGTAGTGGATGGAACGCTCGAAATCACAGACCTATCGTTCGACCCTCCGGCTTTCGATGCGGAAGCGTATTTCCGCCCGGCTTTGGGCGTGGCCGTCTATGATGATCCACCAGAAGAGGTCATCCTGTCCTTTTCCCGTGAGGAAGGACTTCGATTTCAGGCTCAGCCTTTTTATCCTTTCCGGAAAGAGGATATTTTAGTCAATACCAACAAAGAATTCCGGGTCAGGTTATCCATCATTATCAATAAAGAACTGGAATATGAACTGGCCCGCCTGGGTGATACTGTCCGAGTGATTTCACCGGAAAAATTGATTCATAGACTAGCTAAATTTCACAAACGGGCCTTAAAGCTGTACGCTAAAAAATAGAATACTTACTAATCCAGAAACCGGACACGAGACCTTGGGTAGCATGGACATTGCCGGAATTAGTAAATTTCCAGGAAGCAGGTGAATTCGCAAAAGTAATAAGTGCCTTCACTTCGCTATGGTTGACATGAAGATATAAGGGCAGGTGGGAACCTGTCTTCATAAGTAGGAACGAGATGGAATCTCGCACCAGTATGGTCGGGAGCTAAACGAACTTTTCGCCTGTCCTCTCGAACGAAGGGAGAGTCCTTCTTTAGGAATCAGACGAGCTTTGAGGAGATTATTTATTTCCTTAAGGTAACTATAAATACCTGAATATCTTTTATTCAGAGAGAGATGACGTAAGAGGATAGGTAAGTAGTATCCGCAATTGGCGGGCAGAGGCCCGTAAGTAAATAATGGCTACCGCACGCGGGTACAATTCTTTAGTTCTGCTAATCAATCCACTATAAACTGATTAGTTATGAATTGTCATTATTTAAGTATTTCACTGGCCGCTGTGCTGGCTTTGTCTTCCTGCCAAAGCAATCAGGAAGAAAATAATAATCCTTCCGGGACTACCGATCCCGTTGAAACCGAACAACCTAATACTTCCTACAGTCCAGCTTTTCAGGGACAAACGCGAATTGCTGGCGTGCAGACGACCAGTGGTTTTGAGAGTCGTATACTGACGCAGACGCTTCGTTCGCCCTGGGGCATTACCAGTTTGCCGTCTGGCCATTTGCTTGTTACTGAAAAGGGGGGCAGCATGCGGATCGTCACGGTAGAGGGTGCCGTAGGAGAACCGATCACCGGAATTCCTGCCGTTAATTCTGCGGGTCAGGGAGGCCTGCTGGGCCTGCGACTAGACCCCGATTTTGCCAGCAATCGGACGATTTATTGGGTGTTCTCTGAAGCCATTACGGGCGGAAATGTAACCTCCGTAGCCAAAGGGCAGCTTTCGGCGAATGAAAAGCAGATTGAAAACGCACAGGTCATTTACCGGGCTCTTCCTGCTTACGCTGGCAATCTTCATTACGGAGGAAGGATTTTGTTCGATCAGACCGGAAATCTTCTGGTAAGTACGGGGGAACGCTCGGACCTGGCCACTCGTCCCCAGGCCCAATCGCTAAGTTCGGGTTTAGGTAAAATCGTTCGTATTACCAAAAACGGTCAGGCCGCTTCGGGTAACCCTTCGGTGGGGCAATCGGGTGGCCGTCCTGAGATTTATTCCTATGGGCATCGGAACCCGCAGGGCCTAGCCATTCACCCCGTAACGGGCGAGCTGTGGGAAAGCGAACATGGGCCTCGGGGTGGGGATGAAATAAACCGCATTCAGGCCGGAGCCAATTACGGCTGGCCCACCATTACGTATGGCATTGAGTACAGCGGACAAACCATTGGAGCAGGGATTCAGCAGCAACAGGGCATGCAACAACCGGTCTATTATTGGGACCCGGTAGTCTCACCCAGCGGAATGACTTTCTACACGGGTAACCGAATTCCCGAATGGCAAAACAATTTATTTATAAGCTCTTTGAGCGGTCAGCACCTCATTCGCCTCGTGATTGAGAATAATCAGGTCGTGGGTGAAGAACGGTTACTCGCCAATGAAGGACAACGTTTTCGGGACATCACCCAGGGATCAGACGGAGCTTTATACGCCATTACTGACGGAGGACGATTGTATCGAATTGATCGGAATTAACCGTTTAAAACACTAAGCAGAAAGGCCAGGCATCAAATGAAATGCCTGGCCTTTCTGCCTAATAGAACACACATTTTACCTAACTCTGGATTTTAAGTACGGGTTCAAGGAAAGGTTAACTCCCCTCGCAGCTGCTTGGCTCTGGCCGAGCGACTGCGGGAAATAACCCCGGAGGGGTTAAATACGAATAGCCCCGGATGAAATCCGGGGAAGCAAGTAAAGCCGCCAAAGATCATAAGGTCCTTCGCTCTGGATGACAGATTGGAATGGAAACGAAAACAAACGCCTGCCTCGCTTCTCTCGCAGTCGCTCGGCTCTAGCCGAGTGACACTATAGCTTGGCAGGCCTCTGGCCGAAGTTCGCAAGCCTATTTTTGTTTGAGAAAGGTGTTCGCTGACCAGCCAGGGATTCGCATCCTATCGGCCAGAGGCCTAGAGCTAGGTAGTCACTCGGCAGAGCCGAGCGACTGCGGGTGGGAATAACGGCAGGTAGAAACCTGCCTGATGGTAGGAACGAGATGGAATCTCGCACCAGTGAGCTGGGGGTTTAAACGAACTTACTCGCCTGTCATCTCGAACGTAGTGAGAGACCTTCTGTAGAAATGGGACGAACCTTGTCAAAAGCCTCGCGTCACTTGGATCTGCCCGAGTTTAATAAACCTGTTTTTGCTGGAGAGGGTATGCTCTGATCATCTACCAGCTCGCATCCTATCGGCCAGAGGCCTAGAGCTAGGTAGTCACTCGGCAGAGCCGAGCGACTGCGGGTGGGGGCAATCCAAAGTCGCGTCTCTACCTTAATTTGTTTTTTGATATTCCTCCCGCAGTGTCCCCGGATGAAATCCGGGGCTACCTATATTAAACCCCGCTGGGGTTATTATTCAAACCGTCTTACGACAACCCCGGAGGGGTTTAATACCAATAGCCCCGGATGAAATCCGGGGAAGCAAAGATCTGGATGACCGATTGGAATGTAAACAAACGCCTCCCTCGCTTCTCCCCAACGGAAGGAAATTAAAATGGCGTTTCTAGATAAACTCTAAAAGAATGATAATTTGAATCGAGATTAGGGAAAACCCTAGATTTTTATGGTTTGAGGGTTTCCCCTAGTAATTATATATTTAATTAATCCTATTTTTGCTGAACAATATTCTATTAATCATTTAAAGGCAGCGGTTAATAGAAAGTGTTCCAGGGTGTCGGCGTCCAGTTTAGTATATGAACCAAGGTAATAACATGATACGGGTGCTCATTGCCGACGATCATAATGTTTTTGTGGAAGGAATCGATTCCCTGCTTTCGGGGGCGGCTCATATTGAAGTGGTAGAGCGGTGTTACTCTTGTAGTTCAGTACTGGAAAGCCTCACCAAGGGTCCCATTGATGTAATTTTACTGGATCTATCATTTCCCCATATTGAAGACGGACTGGCTCTTTGCGAAACCATAACCCGTCAATACCCATCCTGCAAAATCATTGCCTTAACGATGCATGATGATGCCAGTTTAATCAAACGGGTCGTGAAGAAAGGGGCTCAGGGGTATCTGTTGAAAAATACTACAAAACTGGAGTTACTGGAAGCCATTGGTAAAGTTCATGAGGGAAAAAATTACTTCAATGAAGTAATCACTCAGATTCTGCTCACCAAAGGTCCAAAGGCAAAAAAGGCCAATGGTAGCCGACTAAATTTAACGCCCAGAGAATCGGAAGTATTGACGTTAATTGCTCAGGGATTGACGACTCAGCAAATGGCGAATCAGCTTTTTGTCAGCATTAAAGCAATTGAGTTTCACCGGAGTAGTTTGCTACTCAAGTTTGACGTGCCCAATACAGCAGTCCTTATCAAAACTGCCATGGAAATGCAGTATCTTGATTAAATTTCATCTTAACAAATGCGTGGCTGGCTGTCATGTTTAAAAGTTTGCGTCTGTTTATAGGTATCCTTACTTGTTTATTTTTATCCATTCCACAGGGCTGGGCACAAACAGATTTACCCGGCCTGGACACCCTACAGGAAAAGATAAACCGATTCGCAGGACTTGAAAACTATGAAGAAGCCGCCAAAGCCAGCGAGCGTCTCGGACTTTTTTACCACGAGCATTACGGCTATAACAAGTATACCATTGAGTCGTATCTGAACAGCATGAAATATTACCACCTCACGGGCGATTCCGTTGGGTATTATAATATGCACATGCTCATCGGAGATTATTATACGCACGATTATTTCATGCAAAATCATGCGGAGAAATACCTGAATCAGGCATTAACTTATTTTAAACGAATCCAGAATATTCCAAAAGTAATCGAGTGCCGCTTGTACATTGGCAATATTCTTCAAAATAAAGAACCGATCCCTCAGTCGTTATTTACCGAATTAAGACAAACCGAACAATTAAGTGCCCGCTATAAACAACCCTATTTTCAGGCCTATGCCCAAAATTTACTAGCAACCACGTATTCCAGAACCAAGCAACCAGACTCTGCCCGTTTTTTTGCCGAACGAAGTCTGGCCATTGCCCGCAAGGAGAAAAAAGGCTGGCTAATTGCCCTGAACCTGTTTTATCTGGGTATTACCGAACAATTTAAAAGCCGTCATCTGGCTTCGATTGCCTATTATCAGGAAAGCTACCACATCGCTGACTCCATTCGTAATCTCTCCATGTTGCGGGAAATTACCCGGCATTCGGCGGAATGTTACAGTTACCTCGGCAATTACCGCGAAGCTTATGCCTCGCTTTTAAAGACGCTGGATTATACCCAGCAGTTTTACAATTCCGAACAAACGAAAAGCATTCGTTTACAGGAACTGGATAGTCAGATTAAAACGCTTTCGGTTGAAAAACAGCTCGTTGAGGAACAAAACCGGAATCAAAACGTGATTAATACCATGCTGGTAATTGGTTTGTTCATCAGCATTATTGGGGTCGGAACATTAATTTACCTGCGACGTCAGCAGAAACTCATTGCCCGCCAGCAGGCAGTTATTGCCCGTCAGCAGATCAGGGAACTGGAGTTGAAATCGCTCAAGGCCATGATTGAAGGACAGGAAGGCGAACGGAGTCGAATTGCCCGGGATTTGCACGATGGATTGGGAATACAGCTTTCCAGAATCAAGCTTTTCGTAGAGGCCCATCAGGAAGCTCTGCCCGGGGAAGTCAGAGGCCCGTTGAATCAGTTTCTGGACGAAGCCTGTACGGAAACGCGTTTGATTTCCAATGACTTACGTCCGTATGCTTTATCGACGTTTGGGTTAATTCCAGCTCTGGAAGATCTCATTCAGAAACTGGACATGGTCAATGAGACCAGTGTCATTCTGGAGCATTACGGCGAGATGCCAGAGCTGAGTGACGAAAGTTCGGTGATGCTGTATCGAGTCATTCAGGAATTGCTAAACAATGCCCTCAAACACGCTGAAGCCGATAGCATTACCCTTCAGGTCATGATTACGGACACGAGTATTCTGATTAGTGTGGAAGACGATGGAAAAGGGTTCATCAGGGAAAATCATAGCGGAAATGGACTCTCCAATATTCAGTCACGTATAGACTACCTCGGTGGTCAGGTAATCTGGAATAGCGTGCTGGGTAAAGGCACGTCCGTCTTAATTTCTTTACCAAAGTAAAACCTAGTACAAATCACTCTAACCCAAATCCTTATGATAAGCATACGCTCGGTTACTGACCCCTGATTTTAGCAAAACAGGCGTGTATTCCTTCTCTCGTTTCTTTCCGAAGTGAGCCGGGTTTGCTGTGCCTTCTCCAAAGCTTTTCTTACCAATTATGTTTTCCTAATACTATTTCAAATGATAAGACAACTACTGCTCATTTTTCTGGGAATGAGTATTTGCCTGAGCACCTGGGCTCAGCAGCGAACCATCCGGGGCGTCGTTTCTGACACTCGCGGTACTCAATTGCCCGGAGCTTCAGTGTATGTGAAGGGCTTGCAACTCGGGGCCACTACCGACGTCAACGGCAAGTTTAGCTTAACGATTCCGGCTGATGCCAAAAGCTTAACCGTTTCCTACGTGGGCATGCAAACCCAGGAAGTAGAAATCGGTACTAAAACCGAATTGGCGATTACCCTGCTCGATAATGATAAAAACTTCGATGAGGTGGTGGTAATCGGTTACGGAACGGCGAAACGGTCGGATGTGACCTCTTCCATTACTACGCTGAAAGCTTCTGAATTAAAGGATATTCCGGCGGCTGGGATCGATCAGCTTTTGCAGGGCAAAGCGGCTGGGGTAACGGTAACCAGCAATGGCGGACAGCCCGGCGGGGGCGTTTCGGTAAAAGTACGCGGGGTTACTTCGATCAATAGTAACGATCCTTTGTTTGTGATTGATGGTGTTCCCTTCGTCAATGGTAATACCTCGGCCAGCTCGGGTTATGCGGGTTTGGGAGGGAGCGATGGGCAAACGGGGAATAGCGTCATGGCCATGCTAAATCCCAATGACATTGAGTCTATCGACGTGCTGAAAGATGCCTCCGCTCAGGCTATTTATGGGTCTCAGGCGGCGAATGGCGTCATCATGGTGACCACCAAAAAAGGAAAAGCCGGGGAAGGAAAGATTAACTATGATGTGTATTACGGCGTATCCGAAGTGGCTCGCAAGCTCGATTTGATGGATTTACGGGATTTTGCCCGCTATCAAAATGAAGTATTACCCATCATTGGAAACCCCGTTGCTGACGAATTCAAGGACCCGTCCATTCTGGGACGAGGTACCGACTGGCAGGATGCCATGTTTCAGCGGGGAAATATCCAGAACCATCAGTTGAGTTTTTCGGGAGGCAAGGAACGAACTACGTATTACCTGTCACTCAATTATTTCGATAACAAAGGAATCCTGTTGGGTTCCGACTTTAAACGCTACTCGACCCGGTTGAGCCTGGATAACCAGTTGAAAAGCTGGGCCAAAGTGGGTTTGAGTGCCAACGTATCGAGAACCATTCAAAACGTAACCCTGGCCGATGCCGCAGAAAGCACCATCTGGTGGGGAGCGGTGACGAGCCCGCTGATACCCGTGAAAAATCTGGATGGTTCCTGGGGTGGCGGCCAAACCGTAGGCGGCGTGCAGTATAACAACGCCAACCTGGTGGGTAACGCTCAGTTTCGCGGGAATACCAAAACGACGAACACGGTTTTCGGAAATCTCTATGCGGAGTTACAGTTTACCAAAGATTTATCGCTGAGAAACGAACTCTCTTACTCGCTCGGTCAGGATAATAACGTGGCTTTTCAAAAGGCGGGGAACGTCGGTGGAACCTCCTTCCGTAGCCGATTGATTGACTCCCGTTCAGACAGTTATTACTACTCGTTAACAAATTACCTCAGCTATAATAAATACGTAGGCAAGCACGGCATTCAGTTAACCTTAGGCCACCAGGCTCAAGCCTCGTATTACCAGGCCATTTCGGGCTCGAAAGTCGATTTACAGGCCAATATCTTTGATTTAAATACGGGAAGTTCCGATCAGACTACCTGGGGGTTAAGCGGTGGTAAAGGACAATGGGCCATGGAGTCTTACTTTGCCCGGGCCAACTATACCTACGGTGATCGGTATTCAGTATCGGCCAGTTTCCGGGCGGATGGGTCTTCCAACTTTGGTCCTAACAACCGCTGGGGTAACTTCCCCGGGGTTTCGGTGGGCTGGACGGTCTCTAACGAAAACTTTGCCAAAGGAAGTTTTTCCAATGTAGTCAATCACCTCAAACTTCGGGCCGGGTACGGCTCTGTGGGTAATCAGAACTTCCCCGGAGGAGCACCTAACCCGGCTTACGTAGGTTCCGTTCAATTCTTCTCCGGTCCGGTTGGTTTCGGTACGTCGAACATGATTAACGGGATTCCTAATCCGAACTTGAAATGGGAGTCTGTAAAAACCACCAACTTCGGCGTAGATCTAGGCTTGCTGAACGGGCGAATCGATGCCACGATTGATGTCTATCGTAAGGTTACTTCCGACATGATCATTTTCCTAACCGGACCTAACCTCATTGGCGTGGGTGACCAGTGGGATGATTTAAAGGCTCCACTAGGCAATGCCGGGCAGATGACGAACAAAGGAATTGACATTGGGATCACCTCTACCAACATCAAAACCAAAGATTTCAACTGGAAGACAAATGTGGTCTTCACCCAGTTTACCAATACCTATGACAAAGCTGCCAGTGCCGCTTCGGCTCTGGATGGGAAGGTCTATTATAACAACTACCTCGTGACTCACACTACGCCGGGCCGACCCGTAGGTTCATTCTGGGGGCTGGTTACGGATGGACTCTATCGGAATCAATCGGATCTGGATAATAGCCTGCCTCAGTTTGGCTATAAAGTCAATCAGAATGAAACCTGGCTGGGCGATGTTCGATTCAAGGATATCAACGGGGATAATAAGATTGATGCTTCAGATATGACCTTTATCGGAAGCCCACTACCCAAATTCACCTGGGGTTTGACGAATTCATTCAACTATAAGAATCTGGATTTGTCCATTTTCTTTCAGGGTAGTCAGGGAGCAAAGGCGTTTAACTTCTTACGCTGGCAGCTGGAAGGCATGAATAATGCCTGGTCTAATCAGTTGCGAACCGTAACCGATCGGTACACTGCCGATAACACGGATGGAAAATTACCCCGCTTCACGGTTACCAACAAAAACAATACGGCTATGTCAGATCGCTACGTAGAAGATGCTTCCTTCTGGCGAATTCAGAATATTACGCTGGGGTATCGCTTACCACAAACCCTGCTGAGCCGCATTAAAATGAGTAACCTACGCATTTACGGGACCATCCAGAACCTGAAGACGTTCACCAACTATTCGGGTTATGACCCGGAAATTGGAGCCCTTAACAACAGTATCAAGCTCATGAATGTAGACACCGGACATTACCCCAATCCACGGACTTTCACCTTAGGGGCCAACTTCCAGTTCTAGAGCTTTTAAACGATTAGGCAATGACTATCAAATCGATATATGGCTTTGTAGCAGCAGGATTACTGCTTACGGCCTGCGGTAAAGAATTTATTGAGCGACCCTCCCTTTCGGGAACAACCACGGGAAACTATTATAACTCCGCCGAAGAGGTTCGGGCCGCGACGAGTACCTTATATAGTGGATTACCCTGGCGGAATTATGAAAGCCGGGCTCAGGATGCCATCGGCGATGTGATGGGAGGAAATATGTTTACCTACACCGACGTCGAGTACCTGAACTTTACCATGTCGTCGGCTTCCGAACGCATCGGGGCTGCCTGGGGGGCTTTCTATAAGATCATTGGGTATGCGAACGTAATGATTAAAACCTTCGAAGAAAAGAAAGCTTCGGGGGGCGGAGCTTCGTACCTCGATCCTGCCATTGCCGAGTGCCATTTCATTCGCGGAACGGTATATTTTTACATTGCCCGCACCTGGGGGGCCGCTCCCATTATAACCGATCCGGGGGCTACGGCCTTATCGGGGAACTTCAACATTCCTCGTTACTTGCAATCGGATGTGCTTCGCTTTGCTCTGGAAGAATTAAAGCTGGCCGAAGCCGGACTGCCCGAGTCTGACGTGGCTGGACGTTTGACGAAGTATTCCGCCAAAGGCATGATGGCTAAGGTGTATCTGTATCAGAAAGATTATACCAATGCCAAAGCCAAGGCTCAGGAGGTAATCGACTCTGGAAAATACCGGCTGGTGAGTGATTACAACGGCATGTTCACTAAAACGAGCATGAATAATAACGAAGAGACACTCTTTAGCATTCAGCACCAGCTCTCGGGCGATCCCTGGGGAACGGGTAATATCAAAAACCCGGACCGTGGAGCGGGGGCCCTGCGAACGGCAGAGGCAGATGCCTGGGAGATGTACATTCCTTCGCTGGATCTTTTGAAAGAATACGAATTCGGCGATTTACGTCGCAAGTGGTCGGTGATGGAGCATGGCTGGACGAATACCGCCTGGAAACCTCAACGCGTCAATGCTCCCAAGTATAATGCTTTCATGGCCAATGGATTCAAGTACGATACGCTGCAACCCGTGGAAGACGGCGGCAGCCTGAGTCCGACTCGCTCTAACATTACCAAGTATTTTGCCGGACCCGGCAAAAGCTTTGGTGGTGACGCCGTACTGGGCCAAAATTCGGGCAATAACGTAGTCTTGCTTCGGTATGCGGATATCCTGCTGATTTATGCCGAGGCGACACTGGCTGGAGGGGCTTCTTCGAGCGATGCCAAAGCTTTACAGGCTTTAAATCTGGTTCGTTCCCGGGCGGGGCTGGCTCCGAGAACTTCGTTTACACTGGATCAGATTATGCACGAACGTCGGGTAGAGTTTGCGTTTGAAGGGGATTACTGGTACGATATTCAGCGGCAGGGGTATGCTAAAGCCAAAGCCATCATTGAAAAACAGAATCGGGGTACGGTAACTGCGGCTAATTACCTGACTAACTTCAGCGAAGACCGGATGTACTTACCCATCCCGGCGGGTGAACTCGTGCAGGACCCCGAACTGGCCAAAGATCCCGTTCCTTACTACAAATAAGACCTAATCAATGCATTTATGAAAGCTTTATATATGGGGCTGGCTGCTCTGAGCATGGGCCTACTTTTAAGTTCCTGCGAGCCAGATACGGACGGCAGACCGCAGGTTAAACCTGGCACACCCGTAGCCACCACGATTGCCCCCGACTCTGCCGCAGGCGGAACGGTAGTTACCCTGCGGGGCACGGGTCTGGGAGATATGCGTAGCATCGTTCTGGAAAAAGATAATGTTGCGGCGGGCATCATGCCGACGCTGAATACCGAAGATGCTCTGATTTTCAGAATACCGGATGAAGCCATCGGCGGAAGTCAGAATATTACGTTTACTAATAGTCTGGGAAGAGCCGTATCTGTACCTTTTCGGGTACTGGCTTATCCTACGGTCACGGAAGTTTCGAATTACAACTTCACGAAAGGATCGCAGATTACCTTAACGGGCAATAACCTGGACGATGTAACTTCTGTAAAATTAACAGGAACAGCGGTATCGGCTAAGATTATCTCGAAGGCTAAAAAACAGCTTACCATTGAGATGCCCGCCACAACAACTACCCGCACTACGCTGGATATATTGAACTCGACGGGGCCCATGAAAACCACGCAGGAGTTTGTAAACCTCGAACAGGCGTATCCCATCTTCCTGGATGCCTACGGAACGGGTATTACGGATGCGTCCTGGGGGGATGCAGCGGTGATTTCTACGAAAGAATTCAAATCAGGAACGGCTTCCGTTGGAAAGACTTACCAGAAAGGAAACTGGCACCTCATCGGCTTCTCCTTACCGGGGCTCGCCTATGCTTCGAGTTATACCTACGTTTCAGGCTGGATTAAAGGAGCTTCTGCGGATTATTCACTCTACCTGACGACCGACGCCAGCAAAGAAGGCTTTGGTAACTACGTCAATGCCAATAAAATTGACGTGAAAGCAGGCACGTGGACGTATTTTAAAATCAAAATTTCTGACGCAGATTTCTGGTCGGCGGGGAAAACGTTGAAATCACTGGGCTTCCGCATTCAGGGACCCGACAAGCAGGATGAAACGTTTTACTTTGATGACATTATCCTGGTTAAATAAATGAACTGCTTCACCTTACTGGATTCGTTCCAGTAAGGTGATTTTTCTTACAAAATTGATGCAAAAGTATCGCACGGCTTTCGGGGCTTTCGTACTAAGCCTGACTCTGTTGACTTCCATGTATGCCCAGTCGCCCGTTAAAAAAAATGGAGCTTTACGTGTGGAAGGGAACCAGGTAGTGAATCATCAGGGCGTGCCTCCACAGCTTCGGGGCATTAGTTTATCCTGGAGTGTCTGGGGAGGTAGGAAGTATTACAATGCGGAGGTAGTAGACTGGCTATGCCGGGACTTTAACATTAATCTTTTACGAGCGTCTATGGCCGTACAGCCCGATTCGGGTTACTTGAAAGATCCGGTGAATCAGAAGAGCCTCATTACTGGGGTGGTAGATCGGGCCATTAAACGGGGCATTTATGTACTCATTGACTGGCACGATCATAACGCTGAACAGCACCTGAAGGAGTCGAAGGAATTTTTTAAAACCATGGCTCAACGGTATGCCGGAACGCCGAATGTCATCTACGAAATATGGAATGAACCGGAGCGGCAGGACTGGCCCACTATTAAGGCTTATTCCGAAGAAATCATCCGGGAAATTCGTGCTCAGGACTCAGAAAATCTGATTATTGTGGGTAGTCCGCATTGGGATCAGGACGTGGACGTAGCAGCTCAGGATCCCATCAAAGGCTATAAAAACATTGCTTACTCTTTCCACTTTTACGCCTCGGAATCCAGTCATGACCAGCGGTTGCAAAAGAAAGCAGAATTAGCTCAGGAGAAAGGACTGGCTTTAATGGTGACGGAATGGGGCGTGGGGGAAGCCAGCGGAGACGGGAAGTTTGATCGCCAGCGTACGCAGAACTGGATGGACTGGATGGAAAAAAATAAACTCAGTTGGGTGAACTGGAACATAACCGATAAGCGGGAAACGACCGCTGTGTTAAATCCCGGAGCTAGTGCCAGCGGAGGCTGGAAAGAGCAGGATTTAACACCAGCAGGCCAGTACATCCGTGCAGTATTACGGAGTCATTCTACCCGTAAACAATAGGGTATACCTTAGACTCGAAGCGAACCCCGAAAAGCCCGGGCGGCATAATACGACTGGGCTCCGTTGTGATAAATAAAGACATGGCCGTAACGAAAATCTGCAAATAAGGCTCCGCCTAGTTTGCGGATAGCGGCTGGGGTTTGAATCCAACTGGAAGTTTTAGCATCGAAAGTACCTAGCTTTTGTAGCTCTCGATATTGGTTTTCCGTTAATAACTCAATGCCCATTTCCGCAGCCAGGTCCAGAGCGTTATGTTCGGGCTGGTGTTCTTTTCTGGATAATTGCCCCTCCTGATCATAGCAAACACTTCGCCGCCCCTTGGGACTTTCAGCCGAACAATCGAAGAAAAGGTATTCGTCGGTTTGTTCGTCGTAAGCCACTACGTCAGGTTCGCCGCCGCTCAACTCCATTTCGTTAAGTGACCAGAGTTTGGCAGGATTGGCTTCCAACTTCGCTTGAATTGCGGCCCAATCCAGTAAAGGATGACGCTTTCTAAATTTCTCAAACCGGGTTTGCAAGGTCTGGAGTAAGTTTTCTTTTTCTTCGACGGATAAATCTCTCGATTGGCTCATTTTTGTTAGAGGTTAACTTTAATAAACGCTCGCGAAAATAGATAAACTATCACTAGCGATCATCAGCAATCCGACTCAATTTTCATCGCCTTTTGGGCTATGGTGAGAAGCTACTACGCTGATTGGCAAAACTCATCAGCTACCCTTGATATTCGAAGAAAATTAATGCTTAGGCCTTGGCTGACAGAACAAAGGGCTTCATTAGGTTTGCAAATGTACTTTGCTTGGGGAAGATTTATTAATCCCAGTACAGGCCCATTCTACAGAAAGACTCTCACTTCGTTCGAGGTGACTGTTAATAGAAATTATTAACCTTCGGAATTCATAGTTGGCTAGTTCGGGGCACAACAGTGGGCGAGCATCGGACAACTATGAATGATCATTTGCCCTCTCCCTGTCATCCAGAGCGAAGCGAAGGACCTTATTGATGTTCGATGTACTCTCTATCAGGGAAGGTTATTCCAAACATGAATAAGGTTTCTCACTTGGTTAGAGATAATACGTTAAGTAATGCAAATATCATGATCTGTCATTCAGAGCAAAGTGAAGAACCCTATTGCGGGTTAGGCACACCCTGGATATTGAAATGATGATAACAGATGAAGCCTCGTTATCTGATTAGCAAAAATGCTTTCTTAGGGTTAGTCGTTGCAATTAGTTCCTCCTTCTTTTTCCTGGACCAACCTTTAATTTCTTTCTCCCGGGCAATGGCTTCCTGAATGCGTTGAAATGGCTCCCAGTATAAAAGATTATAGCAGTAATATTTCCCCGCGAACGTCTCTGGATTACCTCGATTTTCAAAGTGTTGCTGCATTCGAATAGTCAAATCATTCGTAACCCCAATATATAGAACCGTTTTACTTGGATTCGTAGTAATGTAAATAAAGTAAGAATAGCATTTCATAACTTACTAAACCAATGATAGTCTTTTTAGATGAAGGTAGATTGATTTTGAAAAAGTCTCGTTACCGTTTAATAAATCATTCTTCTACGGTCTTATGCAGAGCATAGTAAAGAACTTCCTTGGGTTTGAAATGACTAACTTCATTAGCATGCAAGGGCTCTCATTACGTTCGGCTGAAAGGTGGGGGAATAATAAGTACTGCTCATAACTTCATTATATCTGGTCATGAAGAACCTTTACTAATTTTATCACCGGCCCATTCTACAGAAGGTCTCTCACTTCGTTCGAGATGACAGCCGAGCGACTGCGAGGCTTTGGCAACCTTACTTGGTTGCATCCCCGGATTTCATCTGGGGCTATCCAGCCTGGGGCTATTCATATTCAACCCCGCTGGGGTTGTTGTTAACATTGTTAAAATAGGTTTATGAAAAATAACCCCAGAGGGGTTAAACACCAATAGCCCCGGATGAAATCCGGGGACACTGGGGGGGGATTGTTGGTAATGATAACTAGCTCATACCTGAAGAATACATAAATCTTTTCCATTGTAACCGGTCACCCCAAGCAAAAGACTTTGTTAAGAATATGAGCCAAACAATGCTAACCTAAAATACCTTTACGCACGTCGTGTTAATCTGCACAAAGCGTGCGAATCCGCACGCTTTTCTTTCTTGTTAAAAACTGTAAACAGCTGATTAATAGATAATTGAGTTATGGCACGGTTGTGGCATATACTAAGGTAGTCACAGCCTTTCAAATTTCAATTATTACATGGATCGGGAAGTACAAATCGAATACCGCAATCGGCAACGGAACCGAAAATGGCTCATTGCCTCGGGTCTGGTGTTGGTTATTGTTGCGGGTATTTACGCCGTCAGAACCACCTTACAGAGTTCCATCGAAAGCTCAAAAATTCGTACGGCTACGGTAAGTACGGGGGATGTCGAAAACACCTTGACTGCTTCGGGAGAAGTCATTCCCGCCTACGAACAAATCATGACGAGTCCTATCCGGGCCAGTATCAAACGGGTGTTACTGACTTCGGGCACGCCCGTAGAACCGGGTAAGGCCATTCTGGAGCTGGACAAATCCCTGACCCAGATTGAGTACGAAAAAATGCAGGATCAACTGGAGTTAAAGCGTAACAGCATTGAACAACTGCGGATGAAGCTAAACAAGAACCTGTACGACGCGGAGATTAGTGATAAAATCAAATCACTGAACATTAATAAACTGCGGGCGGATGTGGAAGATTACCGCCGCTTGCAGAAAGTAGGGGGAGCTACTCGCGAAGACATTACCCGGGCGGAAAATGCCTTGAAAATTGCTGAGCTGGAAAAACAACAGTTGGAAAATGACCTTACTTATAACCGGCAGTCGATGGGAGCAAGCTTGCGGGAAACCGAGCTGGGAGCCCAGATCGAAGGTAAAAACCTGAAAGAACTCGAGCATAAACTAAAAATGGCAGACATCGTTGCTGACCGGAAAGGGGTGCTGACCTGGGTGAATGAAAATATTGGTTCTTCGGTAAATGAAGGGGAGATGCTGGCTAAAGTGGCCGACCTGGGCAGTTTTCGAATCGACGGTTCCTGTTCTGACGTATACGCAGAAGAGGTAAAGACGGGTTTACCCGTTATCGTAAAAATTGGCGAATCAAACTTACGAGGGATGATTAGTCAGGTAAAACCAGCCATTACCAATGGTATTGTCAAGTTTGTGGTGCAGCTCGATCAGGCATCCACGGCCCAGTTACGGCCCAATCTGAAAGTAGATGTTTTCATCGTAACGAGTCGCAGCAGCCATACGTTGCGAGTGAGTAACGGCCCTGCTTTTACGGGTAAACGCAGACAGTTTGTGTATGTGCTCAACGGCAATACAGCTTCTCGCAGAGAAGTGGAAATTGGGCTTTCCAATTTTGACTTTGTAGAAATTAAAAGCGGGCTAAACGTGGGCGATCGGGTTATTCTCACGGATTTAAATCAATACGAGCACCTAAAGGAAATCACAATTAAGCCATGAAAACATTCCTTTACCTGCTTGTATTCCTGCTGAGTTTTCATTCCGGCTGGTGCCAGGACCGGAAGCTGACGCTTGCTCAGGCCGTAGAGTTAGCCCGCCATGAATCGCTGGCGGCCAAGCAGGCCTTAACTCAGAAAAAAACCATTTACTGGCAGTATCGATCCTTTCTGTCGGACTATAAACCGCAATTAAGTCTGAATGGAACCTTACCAGGCTTTACCCGATCGTTTATTGAAGTCGTTCAGCCCGATGGAACCATTGCCTTTCAACCCGTATCCAATAACAATTCTTTGCTGAATCTATCACTTAGTCAGAGTATTGCTCCGACGGGGGGAGTGCTCTACGTACAGAATCAGCTCCAGCGGTTCGACGATTTTGCCCGGAATAATACCCGTTACAATGGCGTTCCTTTTGAAATTGGAATTACCCAGCCCCTGTTTCGATACAATGCCATGAAGTGGGATCGGAGAATACAGCCGCTGAAATATCAGGAAGGCATGCAGGAGTTCATTTCATCGATGGAAGAAGTGGCCTTGCGAACGTCTCAGTATTACTTTGAACTGTTGGTCGCTCAGGTAAATCTGCAAATTGCCGAAAAGAATCGCCAAAATAACGATACCCTCTATACGATTGCCAAACATAAGCTTGATTTGGGTCGCCTTTCCCAAAATGATCTGTTGCAGTTACAGATGGGATTATTGACAGCAGAGAAAGATCTGGCTTCGGCTCAGCAATCGGCTACGGTTACTTCTTTGCAATTGAATCGCTACATGGGTTTACGAACGGATCAAATGCCAGCTCTGGAAATACCGACGGAGCTTCGGGAGTTTAGGGTAGAAGCTCAGAAAGCCATTCAGGAGGCATTTATGAACCGGGCCGATGCCATTACTTTTCAGCGAAGATTACTCGAAGCCGAACGCGATGTGCAACAGGCGGTAAAAGAGAACGGATTAAATGCTTCTTTGAACGCCAATTTTGGACTTTCCAATCAGGGTATTCGTCCAGCCGAAGTATACCGAAAACCGCAGGATCGGGAGTTTGTGGAGTTACAGTTTACGTTACCGATTTTGACCTGGGGCCGCAATAAAGCCCGAACGGAAGTAGCCCGGGCCAATCGGGAATTTGCTCAGCAGTCGGTTGAACAGGATAAGATTACGTTTGAACAACAGATTTTTACGCAGGTAACCTTGCTGGAAATGCTTCAGAAACAGGTAAAACTCACTCGTTTAGCCGACGAAATTGCCGCCAATCGGTATCAGATTGCCCAGGATCGATTCATCTTAAGTAACCTTAGCGTAACCGATTTAGTCATTGCCACGCAGGAAAAAGACCGGGCGAAACGGGATTATATCCTGGCTTTACGAGATTACTGGCAGTCGTACTACAGCCTGCGATTATTAACGCTTTATGATTTTGAACGAAACGAAAAAATTGTTTATAACTAACTGAAATTCATTATGATCAAGCTTCAGAATGTCGAAAAAGTATACCGCACCAGTTCGGTTGAAACACTGGCCTTGAATAATATTAACCTGACGGTGAATAAGGGCGAATTCGTCTCCATTATGGGACCGTCTGGTTGCGGGAAAAGTACATTGTTAAACATCATGGGTCTACTCGACGAACCTTCGCAGGGCTACATTGAAATTGACGGTCGGCGAGTGGAAAGTTACCAGGATCAGAAGCTGGCCCGGTTGCGTAATGAAAAGTTAGGCTTCATCTTTCAAAGTTTCCACCTGATTAATGATTTATCGGTGTTGGATAACGTAGAGATTCCTTTGTTGTACCGCAATACTTCAGCCAAAGAACGCCGTGAACTGGCCCGCGAAGCCCTGGAAAAAGTAGGGTTAAGTAACCGGATGAAGCACTTTCCCAAGCAACTTTCCGGCGGACAAAAGCAACGGGTCGCTATTGCCCGGGCCATTGTGGGCCGACCTGAAATCATTTTGGCTGATGAGCCGACGGGTAACCTCGACAGCGTCATGGGCAATGAAATCCTTTCCATCCTTCAGAAACTCAACGCCGATGGGGCCACGATCATCATGGTGACGCACGACGATTCCATGGCCCGTCAGACGCATCGCCTCATCCGCCTGTTCGACGGCACCCAGGTGCAATAATCCCGTTCTCGACTCACTGATTCAGCTCTTGTGCTATGATACTTAACTACATCAAAATTGCCTGGAAAGTCCTGCTGCGGCACCCTTTCTATACCTTCATTACCCTCTTTGGCATCAGCATTACCCTGACGGTACTGATGGTGGTTACCTCATTCATGGATCACCTGCTGGGGGTGCATTATCCCGAAGGCAACCGCGACCGTTCGCTTTTTGTAACCAGCGTGGTGCAGAAAGATACGACTCGAAGCAGTCGAAGCAGCAGCCCGATGAGCGTTCGATTTATTCAAACGTATCTGAAAACCATGCACACGCCCGAACGGGTGGGGATGACCTCAATGTTTACTTTCGCCAATGCGTACGTGAATGGGAAACGAATCAAACTTTTTACTAAATACACCGATGCTGATTTCTGGCGGGTATGTACGTTTGAATTTCTGGACGGAAAGCCTTTCGCCGAACCGCAGATCAAAACGGGCGATCAGGTAGTCGTCATTACGGACGATTTTCAGAAACAGTATTTTGAAGACGACGGCAAGACCGTCATTGGCCGGGAAGTCGAAATCGAAGGGCTGCGTTACCGCGTGATTGGCGTGGTGAAAGGCAGCCCGGCTACCCGCCCGTATTCGTACGCGGACGTGTATTTTCCGTATACCGTACCCAAGAGTAACTACGAACGCGGAAATATGCGGGGAAATTTCATTGCGATTCTGATGGCTAAGGATAAATCCGAACTCTTGACCATGCAGTCTGAATTTCAGCAGGCCATGAGTCGGATTCCTCAGTCAGGTACGGAATATGGATCAAAGTATACCAATTTTATGATCAAAGCCGAAGGTTACGCCGATCAATACATGACTTCTTTTTTTGGGGATGACGACAGTCGAAGGGTATTTTTCTTCACCGCCGTCGCCATCATCCTGCTGATGTTTATGGGCTTGCCGGCCCTGAATCTGGTCAATGTTAACGTGGGACGCATGATGGAACGGGCTTCGGAAATTGGCGTTCGGAAAGCGTTTGGAGCTCCGGCCAAAACCTTACTCTACCAGTTCATTGTCGAAAATATCTTCATTACGTTCATCGGCGGCAGCCTGGCTCTGGTGTTTTCGTTCGTCATCATTCAGCTCATCAATAACAGCGGCTGGATTGCTTACGCCGACCTCGCCATTAACCCAACCGTTTTTCTGGTGAGTCTGGCGGTCTGTTTTCTTTTCGGGTTACTGTCGGGCGTGTTACCTGCCTTCCGCATGTCGAAGCTGAAAATTGTCGATGCCCTGAAATCCTAATTCATTCACCTGAAGCTATTTATTACCTATAAAATGTAGCTCTATGCTTCGTCATTTTTTCACTCTCATCTGGAATAAGCGGAAAACACATGCCCTGCTTATCGTTGAAATCTGGGCCTCTTTTCTGGTGCTCTTCGGCGTGTTGACGTTTCTGCTGTCCAATCTGCGTAATTACCGCGAACCCATCGGTTTCTCCTACGAGCAGGTATGGAGTATGGAGCTGACTAACAATCAGGATACCACCGACGTGCCCGCCAAGGTAGAAAGCATCCTGCGACGCATTCGGGCGTATCCCGAAGTGGAAAGTGCCAGCCGCATGAGTTCGAACACGCCCTTTACCATGAACAACATGAATAATGGCGTCAGCTATCAAAATGTCAGCACCATGGCTGAGTTTTACCGAACGGATGAATTGCTGTATCGGACGTTGGATATTACCATGCAGAAGGGTCGCTGGTTTGGCCCGCAGGATCGCTCCGCCCGGTACACGCCGCTGGTCATTAATCAGAAATTACAGGAAAAACTCTTTCCGGGTGAAAATCCACTCGGAAAGATGATCAAAAAAGACGATACCCATTTCTGGAAGGTGGTAGGGGTAGTTGAAACGTTCAAAGGCAAGGGAGAGTACATGAATAATACGCCCGCCATCTTCGAACCGCTGACCGAAAAAGATTGGGACATGAGCATTCTCATCAAGACCAAGCCCGGAACGGACGCTACCTTCGAGGCTAATCTGGTGAAGGACGTTCTGGCGATGGTGCGTAACTGGGGAGCGGAGGTCACGTATCTGACCGAATCCCGGAAGACGCAGCATAACCTGACACTGGTTCCCGTCATCATCTTCGGGATCATCAGTACTTTTCTGCTCATTAATGTAGGATTAGGCCTGTTTGGTGTTCTAAATTTGAACATCGCCCGCCGCCGGGGTGAAATTGGGTTACGACGGGCGATGGGAGCCACCGAAAAAAGTATATCCCTGCAATTTCTGGGTGAAATCTGGGTATTGGCAAGCTTTAGTATCCTGTTGGGACTGTTGTTCGCCGTTCAATTTCCCCTGCTTCACGTCTTTGACATGGACGCCGGGATTTACTTGCTGGCGATGGCCGTGGCGGTTGTCATTATTTATTTAATTGTTACGCTTTGTGCCTGGTACCCCAGTCGTCAGGCTTCCCTGATTGCTCCGGCGGTGGCCCTGCACGAAGACTAGGCCGACAGAAGTTTTCCGATCACCTTCCGCCTTTGTTAATTTCTTACATTCATGATCTTAGTCGTTGACGACGATATAGCCATCCGTACTTCTTTATCCCTTCTCCTCAAAAAAGAAGGGTTTAAAGTGTTGGGAGCCGGTTCCGCAAAAGAGACCTTCGAGATTTTAAGGCAGCAAACGCCCGAGCTGATCTTGCTGGATTTGAATTTTTCGATGGAAACTTCTGGCAAGGAAGGTATGGCTTTGCTGGATGAAATCCGGCGATTGCAACCGAATCTTCCGGTAATCCTGATTACGGGTTGGGGTAGTATTGATCTGGCCGTTGAGGGAATGAAAAAAGGAGCCCGGGATTTTATTACCAAACCCTGGCAGAATGAACACGTGGTACAGTCAATTCGGACGATTCTCAATTTATCACAGACGGCCAGTGTTTCGTTAGGCCGACAGAAATTACAGGAGAAATACCAGTTTCAGCACATTGTTGGACAGGACGTGAAATTGCTGGAAATTCTGGAAACCATTGGCCGCGTGGCTCCTACGGAAGCCCCCGTTTTGATTACGGGCGAAAGTGGCACGGGAAAAGAACTCATTGCCGAGGCTATCCACCTGAATAGTCGCCGCAAAAGCCGACCTTTTGTGAAAGTAAACCTGGGAGGTATTTCTGCAAGTTTATTTGAAAGCGAACTCTTTGGCCACGTTCGCGGAGCCTTTACCGATGCCAAAATGGACCGGATTGGCCGCTTTGAATTAGCGAATCGGGGCTCTATTTTTCTGGATGAAATTGGCGAGCTGGATCTTTCCAGTCAGGTAAAGTTACTGCGGGTCTTACAGGAGCGGAGCTTTGAACCGCTCGGCAGCAGCAAAAGTCGCACGGCAGATGTGCGAATCATCTGTGCGACCAACCGGAATCTCGAGGAAATGGTAGCTCAAGGGACATTTCGTGAAGATTTATATTACCGTATTAACCTGATTTCTGTGAAGTTACCCGCCCTCCGCGAACGACCCGAAGACATTCCCTTGCTGGCGGAGTTTTTCATGAATAACCTTAAGGAAATCTACAACCGTCCGGCCCTGCAACTAAGTGCCGCCAGCGTGCAGTGGCTCAAGACTTTAGCCTTACCAGGAAATATTCGCCAATTGAAAAACCTGGTGGAGCGAACGGTATTACTTTCCCGCCATGACCGATTGGAAGTCAAAGATTTTCAGTCGAATCTGACGATGAGTCCCACCTCGGCCCGAAGTTTGCCCGAAGTAGGTACCTTAACGCTGGAAGAAATGGAATTTCACATGATTAAAAGGGCTATGGATTTCCATCAGAACAAAGTAGCAAAAGTGGCCCGCTCGTTAGGAATAACCCGATTCACGCTTTATCGTAGACTCGAAAAATATGGTATTTCTTACGATGCCGATGAAGTATGAAACTATCCAACCGACTCCAATATATCTTTTACATTACGGCCCTGCATTTGTTGTTAATGGGGCTGGTGTACCAGCTTTTGTTTCAAAACAAAGCTCTATTTATTGCTACGGAAGTCATACTGGTTCTTTCCATTGGCGTAGCGATTCATCTGTATCAGAGTTTTAATCAGCCTATTGCATTTATTCGTTCGGGCATTGAAGCCATTAAGGATAAGGATTTTACCGTCAAATTTGTCCCGACTGGAAAAGGGGAAGTGGATACGCTGATTGAGGTGTACAACCTTATGATTGACCAGCTTCGGGAGGAACGAACGCGTTTGCAGGAGCAGCACTTTTTTCTGGATAAACTGATTGAAGCCTCTCCGGTATCTTTGCTCATTCTGGATTTTGATGAACGAATAGCCGTCCTCAATCCCGTTGCCTTACAAACGTTCGGGACCGCAGTAGTGGGAAAAAAGCTGGAGAATGCTGAAAACGCTCTGCTTCTTCAGATGAGTCACATGACTGATGGCGAATCTCAAATTTTAAAAACAGACGGCGTTCAAGCCTACAAAGTGCAGCGTTCTCACCTGATGGATCAGGGCTTTCGCCGCTCGTTTTTCATGTTGGAAGAATTAACCACGGAGCTATACAAAACCGAAAAAGCCGCGTACGGGAAAGTCATTCGGATGATGGCTCATGAAGTCAATAATACCCTCGGAGCGACCGATTCGATTTTACAAACCACCCTTCACTCCTTACCAGAACCCGAATTTTCGGATTTTATCGAAGCTCTGCGGGTAGCCAGTCAGCGAAACGGTCGTCTTTCTCAATTCATGCGAAACTTTGCTGATGTCGTTCGATTACCTCAGCCGCGAAAAGAAACCATGTCTCTGAATGCTCTGGCCGAACAAGTGAGTGTATTTATGCGAGCTTCTGCTACGGCTCAGGCCGTTACCATTCATACGCCCCAGTCTCTGGAACCCTGTTCACTATACGCAGACGTTGCTCAGCTCGAACAGGTATTAGTTAACATTTACAAAAACGCCATTGAAGCCGATGGCAGTGAGATACGAACGGAGATTCGGGCTCATGAACTGTGCATTTTTAACAACGGAAAGCCAATTACATCCGAAGAGTCTTCACAGCTATTCAATCCATTTTACAGTTCAAAAAGCAACGGACAAGGCATTGGCTTAACCTTAATCCGGGAAATTCTGGTGAACCACGGCTACAACTTCACCCTAAAAACCCAAAGTAACGGCTGGACAGTTTTTCGAATTGAGTTTGCTATGGTTTAGGGTTTGGAGCGGCCGCCGCTGCGGTTTGGAGTTTGGAGTTTGGAGTTTGGAGTTTGGAGTTTGGAGTTTGGAGTTTGGAGTTTGGAGTTTGGAGTTTGGAGTTTGGAGTTTGGAGTTTGGAGTTTGGAGTTTGGAAAAGATAAAACCCATAAAGGTAGGGAAGAGGTTTTGAAATGAAAGTAATAACCCCAGAGGGGTTCAACATGAATAGCCCTGGATGAAAATCCGGGGTAAACGTTGGACGGGCCCATACGCTAATCTCTTGCCCTGGCTGGTGTCTTCACCAGCCATTACTTAAGTGGTTGGTGAGGACACCAACCACGGCGGATGCAATCAAGCATTTATAGGTAGAGACGCGACTTCATCGCGTCTGGGTAAGAGGCGGTCAGCGTTACTTTAGGGATTGTAAATCCGAAAGAGCATAAAAATCCGGGGTTTGTGTTACATAAAAAGAAACCAGCCAGGGCGAATGATTGCCCATCCTAAAAAACATAGCAATCAGCATTTCAAGTAGAGACGTGACTTCATCGCGTCTGGGTAAGAGGCGGTCAGCGTTACTTTAGGAATTGTAAATCCCTTACAGAGAACTTTCGGATTGCAAATCCGAAAGAGCGTATAACCGAGTCTAATTAGAATGCCTTCCCTTTAGATAGAAATAAAGATAACCCATTCCTCTTCAAGTCCCGATTGCTTTCAAGGCATGATATAGGTTGTATTTTGAGTAATTAATTTTAATACGTATAGTAGTTTATTCGCACTAGCCTTTTGGCCATGTTACGCCCATATGATCCCTATATAATTGATTATTTGCCCCTTATGACAAGATTTTATACCAAATTTGACTAGAAAAATACTCATGTGACATAGGACTTTGATTCATTTTTGCATTCAGTTAAATTATTAATAAAAGATAATTAACTGAGTAATAAAGAAAAATCAAATTTCAATTTATGTCTAAAATGAATGTGAACGGGAAAGTAATTGTAGTAGCAGGGGGCGGAAAAAACTTAGGTGGTCTGTTATGCCGGAATTTCGCAGCTCAGGGAGCCAAACTAGCTATTCACTACAACAGTGAAAGCTCTAAAGCGGCGGCTGAAGAAACGCTGGCTGAGGTTAAGAAACTAGGAGCCGAAGCGTTTTTATTCCCTGCGGACCTGACTAAGGTTGAAAACATCACCAAGTTGTTTGACGAAACCATAGCCCGATTCGGAGGAATTGATATAGCTATCAACACGGTGGGAAAAGTATTGAAAAAGCCTTTTTCTGAGACTACCGAAGAAGAGTATGATAGCATGTCAGACATTAACTCGAAAGTAGCTTACTTCTTCATTCAGGAAGCAGGAAAGAAAATGAATGATAAGGGTAAGATCTGTACCATTGTTACTTCTCTCCTGGCAGCTTACACGGGACTTTACTCTACATATGCCGGAATGAAAGCTCCGGTGGATCATTTTACCCGTGCCGCTTCCAAAGAATTTGGGGCTCGCGGCATATCCGTCACGGCAGTGGCTCCTGGCCCCATGGATACGCCTTTCTTTTATGGTCAGGAAAGCCCAGAGGCTGTAGCATATCATAAATCAGCTGCTGCTTTGGGAGGATTGACAAACATTGAAGATATCGCTCCTTTAGTTGAATTTTTGGTAACTGACGGATGGTGGATTACCGGGCAAACTATTTTTGCTAACGGCGGATATACTACTCGCTAATCACTTCGATTTTGAGGCCGTCGACAAAATGAAATTTCTTCTGATTTTATTTTGAGACGGCCTCTTTTCTTGCTATACCGCTATCGCTAATCATTTAAAACATTCTGGATTTCCTTGTAAAAATTGCCATTATCAATGGCTAATTGGTCCTTTTATAAACTAGCTTTTAATCTACTTATGTTGTTTAAAGCCATTACTTACAAGCTTTAAATGGATTGGTCTAATCCGCTCAATAGTTGATTCATAAAGTTGTAAATTTCTTGTTTAAATAAATTACTGAAATCCTCAGTTTTGTATTTTAATGAATATGTATTAAATAAATGTTGTTTTAATTGCTGAATCAAGATGGAAAACACGTACAATAAAATTGCTGGACATGAGGTGGGTCGAATTATAGCCATTAGCGATGCTGTTTTTGGAGTAGCAATGACACTTTTGGTTTTGGAAATTAAAGTTCCTGAAATAGAAGGAAATGAACATGAATTGGCAATATCTTTTTTAAAGCTAATGTCTAAGTTTTTGGTTTATTTTTTAAGCTTCATGACGGCTGGTATATTTTGGATGGGCCAAGCAGCCCAATTTCAGCATATTAAGAAAAGTGATAGACACTTGAATTGGATTAACCTTACGTTCCTACTATTCGTTTCTGTTCTTCCATTTACAACCGCATTTCTGGGTGACTACATTGATTACAAATTTGCTATTGGAATTTATTGGTTAAATATTTTTCTGTTAGGCCTCGTACTTTATATCAATTGGAATTATGCGACTAGTCATGGTTTTGTAACTACTGAAGACATACAAGAAGTCTCCTCTGCTATTAAAAAGAGAATTTTTGTTTCACAAAACCTTTATCTTATAGGAGCATTACTCTGTTTCGTAAGTTCCTATTTAGCTATAGCGGTTATAATTATGATACAATTAAACTATGCTTTTGCCTTTTTTAGTGGAGGTAAAAATAAATAGTTAAAGCATTTACTGTGAATAAATATCAACCCCTATTAGATCAACAAAAAAAACATTTCTATACTGATGTTACCAAAACGTATGAGTGGAGGCTTTATGGTGTATTAATAAAGTTTTGACTTCTATTTAATGACAATATTCAACGAATGAAAAAAATATTACTCTTTATTTGGATGATCTTAGGCGGAATCATTTCAATCTATGCTCAGGAAAAAAAAGAGCAACCTGCTCCACCTCCAGCAATTCCTATTGAATTTCTTCCCGGTTCAGATCGATTTTATTTTCAATCGATACTTTCCAGAGATATACCTCTAACCAATAATAAGTTGAGGTTTATATCCGTCATAAATTATGCTACGGAATACCATAACGAAAATGCATTTAAAAATGACTTCGTATCGGTGAATACTATAAGCTATAAGATCACTAAGCACATAGGCGTCGGGCCTTCTGCGGCTAATGTAGCTGGCTTAGGTTGGATCCCAAGTGTAGGTTTTCAGTTTGGATGGCGAAAACCTTCCTGGGCGTTGACTTTCAATCCTGCAATCAGTATAAATAAGCACACAAATACCAATAACGTATTGATATTGGAATATTTCCCTACGATCTCTAAAAATAACAGTTGGCGATTATACAGTCGTTTTCAAGCCCTTTACATCCATCAACTTGTGAATGATACCCACATGAGAAGTTCTTACTTCGGTAGGCTAGGGGTGTCCTATAAACAATTTACAATAGGTGCTGGCGTGAATGTTGATTATTACACTGCGTCTAAAAAACAGAAGCAAAACTATGGTCCATTTTTAAGGATCTTATTATAAATATCGGTTGTATGATATGTCTACAATTAAACGATAGGCTTACTCTATCAAAATAATTGAAATGATTATTTGCGATAAAAAACGGTAACAAAATCGCTTACGTGGAGACACGACCTCATCGCGTCTGGGTGAAAGACGGTTTTACCTGTACGCTGTGGTTGGTGTCTCACCAACCACCGTTTGCGTACCAATGACTGGTGAGACACTAGCCATGGCAGGGAAAGCTAAACGCGATGAGGTCGCGTCTTTACTTAATGAAGCGTTCTTATACTATTCTGATTTGCAAATCTGAAAGGCATGCATTGCAGTGTCGAAGACGGTATTTTTAGCCATCTGCCTTAACAACACGGCCTAGTAAAGAATATTTAAAAATATCTAATCTTACACTCTACTGCCACGGAAGGCGGTTTTACTTCGAATTTAAAATCATGAAAGGTCGGCTTACTCATTCCTGAAAGATAAAAGTTGGAAAACCCGACACCCTCTTTGGGAATACCGAGCATATTCTTTTCCATTTTTCCACTGTTGTTTTCATCATCCACCAAAGCCAGTCCATACGTACCGGCGGGCACCTCCAGCGAAACTTTCAAAACACCTTTAGCAATGGCAGCCTTCGGGAATTTCTGTCGGGAAACGGGCTTCTCGTCTTTAAAACCCTGTTGATCTTTAAAGACTGCAATGATGATTTGACCTTGATTAGATTTGATATTACTAACCGTAACATTCACGGTCTGAGCATGAGCCTCAATCAAAAGGCTGGAAATGATACTGAGTAAAAAACCAGAAACTACATAGCGGAAAGAGGACATGTTATTTTCTTTATAGCGTTCGTGAGAAGGAATTTGCGATCCTTGTGTATAACGGAAAATCTTCGGTGATGGTTATGCAGAGATTATAAATCCCTTACAAAGTGCTTTCGGATTACAAATCCGAAAGAGCATAGGCAGTTAGGTTAGCTACTGATGAAAGCTACAACTGTCAGAGAGTCAATGTAATAGGATACTCATTTTCTAGCAGTTACTGGATTGGAATGACTATTTAGGATAAGCCATGAGCATAATTACTAAAACATCCAACCCAACTAATTCATAGAAATGAATACTTATTTTGATCCTGAAAAAAGTAGAAATGCTCCTTTTACGATGAGCCGAAAGGGTTTTCTGCAAACGGCTGGTATTATGGCCGTAGGTGCGGCGGGTGGCCTTGCGGCAGCTTGTGAGTCGAAAGGCCAGAACCCTTCTTATCCGGTTGCGACCACTAGTAATTATACAAGCGAAGGCGGTCAGCAGGTGCCTTCTTCGCCCGCGTTTTCGCCGCCAGCCAAAGTACCCGGGGATTTTGATAAACCCATTGTGCTGGAAGAATGGAAATCTGACGCTGACCGGAAACCCGCTCCAACGCCTAATCCACTTCCCAGTGATCAGCGTATAGGTTATGCCGTTGTTGGCCTGGGACATTTGTCATTGGAAGAAATTTTACCAGCATTAGCGGCTTGTAAAAAATCAAAAATTGCCGCTTTGGTGAGTGGTAATCCCGAAAAACTGAAGCACGTAGCTCAGCAGTATGGGGTCAAACCCGAAAGCTGTTACAGCTACGAAACCTACGATAAACTAAAGGATAACCCCGAAGTTCAGGTGATCTATATAGTTCTGCCGAATTCCATGCACGCGGAATACACCATTCGGGGAGCTCAGGCTGGAAAGCATATTTTGTGTGAAAAACCCATGGCGAATTCCGCCGCCGAATGTCAGGCCATGATTGATGCCTGTAAAAAGGCTAATCGTCAACTGATGATCGCCTATCGCATTCAATATGAGCCTTTTAATCTATACATTCGTGAAAAAATACAAGCGAGTGAATTCGGAAAACCTAAGTTTATAGATGCTTACAACTGCCAGTCTTCGGCAAATCCTCAGCACTGGCGACACATTAAAGCACTGGCCGGAGGTGGGGCGTTGCCCGACATTGGTTTGTATTGCCTAAACACAACTCGCTTTATTTTAGGAGAGGAACCTACGGAAGTGTATGCCACCGTATACAGTGATCCCGAAAATCCTTTGTTCAAAGAAGTAGAGGAATTTTGCTCTTGGCAAATGAAGTTTCCGAGTGGTGTTATTGCCAATTGTGCGACGCATTATCATGTTCATGAATCCCGCAAGTATCGGGTAATGGCTGAACGAGGCTGGTACGACTTGGATAACGCTTACGCCTATACAGGTCAAAAACTAATGACCTCCCGAGCTGATGGTGAAATGGTGCGGCAGGAAAATGTAAGTATCATGCCTAAAAATCAGTTCGGAGCTGAAATGGACTATTTTTCTGAATGCATCATCGAAGATCGACCAGCTTATTCGACCGGGGAGGAGGGCTTGCAGGATCAGCGGATTATGGAAGCCATTTATCAGTCGGCCCGCGAGAGACGTCCGATAAAGCTGGCCCTGATTGAAAAGAAAGACGCTTTTCGCGGACCTCGCTCCTTCAACCAGAAAGCTTAGCTTCTTAGGAAATGATAAAATGCACCGATAGCTTAAACTATCGGTGCATTTTATCATTAGGATTAAAAGAGGAAATTGAACTAAAGCTAAGCATTGGGTTTTTACTGGTATGAAAATCGTATGACGAGTATTCGTTGTAAAAGCATGGAAAGTTTTCGTAAAGCCGTTCAGTCCTATTATCCCATCAGCGAAGCCAGTTTGCGTGCGTTTGAGGCACTATTACGCCCCCGCTTTATTCCCCGGCATACCTTCTATTTACTACAGGGAGATATTCCCCGAACCATCGCTTTCATTAAAAAAGGACTCTTCTCGTATTATTATACCGCCGAAAATGGTGACGCGGTTATCAAGAAATTTTTTCCCGAGGGCTATTTTATTTCTTCAACGGCAGCCATGCTCACGGGCACTTCCAGTCTTTTTAGTATTTATGCACTTGAGGATACCGAAATTCTGGAATATGACTTTCAGGCTTTCCGGCAGTTGATGCACAGCTTTTCGGATATGGCATATTTTCAGATCTATTACCTTGAAAAAAACTGGGTAATTGACAAGGAAGAACGTGAACTTTCGCTAAAATACAAACCCGCCGTAGAGCATTACCTGGAGTTCATGAAACAATATCCCTCCCTCCAACACCGACTGAAACAACATGAAATAGCGTCTTATTTGGGGATTACGCCTACGCAGCTTAGTCGGATAAAAAAAGAATTAAAACATCAACATATGTAAATGTTTTGGGTGTATTTATTCGAGAATTTTGCCCTCAACCTACCAGTTAAGGGAATGAAAAAATCAGTAAATCTTGTTCTAGTCTTACTAATCATCTTAAGTCATACGAAAGGCTGGACGGCCCATCTGGATACACTTCAGGTGTTTAGTCCTTCGATGAAAGAATCTATTCAAACCATTGGCCTTCATTACCCTGAGCAATTAGGAGCGTTGGGAAGTATGTGCAGAGCGGTTGATTTCAGACCTTACGGCAAAGACTACGGAATCGCTAAAATTTTGGGTAATAAGCTAAGCGATTGGGATGCCTACACGATGATAACTCAGGCTAGTCAGCTTGTCACTACACATCAGAAAATTCTGATAGACTGAGGCCCAGAGGACCCTTTGATTCAGGATAACCACAAATGACATGAGTTATTACTGAAGCAACACATTGCTCACGGTTACACCGAACGACCCGGTGGTCATACCTGGCATTATTGGTCAAAAGCGGCTGAATATCAGTTACTTTATTTTCATTTATTCTTTACTTCATCTCCCGAAACACTTGGAAGAAATTAAAGGTAGTATACTGGTGGCGTTAGGTGCCGCCAGTTATGGGGTGCTGGCCACCTTCGTGAAACTGGCTCACGGTCAGGGATATAGCACCGCCGAAATCACTTTCTCCCAATTCATCATTGGATTTGTAACCTTAGGCTTACTTCAGCTTTTCCAGAAAAAACAGCCCATAACGCAGGGGGGTAATTCAGTTAATACGCGACTACAACTGATGCTGGCAGGAACTTCGTTGGGTTTGACTAGTACATTTTATTACCTGACGGTTCAATACCTGCCCGTTTCGGTTTGTATTATTTTGTTAATGCAGTCCATCTGGATGGGACTTTTGCTGGAATGTGTGCTTATGCGAACCTGGCCCACTTTGCGACAAATCATTAGTACTCTGATGGTATTAGTAGGAACCATGCTGGCAACAAATCTGATTCAAACCGAGGTGGTTTTCAGTGGAAAAGGGTTAATGTTTGGCTTGCTGGCGGCGATGAGTTATACGGTTTCGATGTATTCCTCGAATAAAGTTGCTCCGCAACTAGCAGCCATTACCCGAAGTATGTATCTGGTATTAGGCGGACTGTTAGCCATTATTATTTTCTGGAATACGAGTCTCATTGATTCATTCAGGATTTCGGTATTATGGCCCTGGGGCGGCTTCCTGGCTCTTTTTGGTACGATCATTCCTCCTTTACTTTTCACTCGCGGTATGCCCATGACAGGTATTGCTCTGGGGAGTATTTTAGGTTCCGTTGAGATTCCGGTGTCCATTCTGTGTGCTCATTTGATTCTACACGAGAAGGTGATAGGCATTCAATGGCTGGGTGTGGGACTAATTATCACGGCTGTTTTTGCCTTAAATGTTAATTTCAGACGAGGGAAAGCTTTAACCTCATAACAAATAAAGAGGCTAATCATAAGGCTAGCCTCTTTATTTGTTAATTATTATAACGTTTTTGTTGCGTTATATTTTAATGATTGATAGAAGAACCCAGAAAGGATATGTGAAGTGAAATTTTAGCTAAACCTAGGCAGAGCGTGCGTTTGCCTACGTTAGAGAGGACAATTACAGGACTTCGTCTATATTTCAATCTGTCATTTTAGGTGAAGGAAGCTTGAATATTAAAGCAGTCACACGGTTATACCGAGTGACAAAGTGGAGTGCAGGCCTCTGGCCGATGGTAACAAAGGCATTTCTAATTAGTCAAGGCTTTCTTTTTCTACTATATTTCTTTGCCTCAGACGGCCAGAGGCCTACCGCTAGTGGGTCACTTGGCAGAGCCGAGAGACTGGGGAGAAACAAATTATTCATAAAAAATTGCTAAAAGGCAGCGTGCCTAGTTTCAAACCGAAATACGCTGCCTTTCTAGGTATATTAGTTTGCGGTTATCGTGAAAGAAGCATTGGTAACGCTGAGCGTCGCAGACGCTTTTCAGCCATCCGCGACACAGTCGCGGACAAACAGTACGATTATATAAATCTACCACTCTGTCATCCAGAGCGAAGCGAAGGACCTTATTCTCTTTTTCAAACTTATTAGGTCATGAAAAAACTTCTCCCGAAGTTGCCTGGCTTTGGTCGAGTGTCTGCGAGGGGGTCTTTAACCACCCCAAATCCGTCCCATTTCTACAGAAGGTCTCTCTCTTCGTTCGAGATGACAGGCGGGAAAGTTCGTTTAAACCTCGAACTCACTGGTGCGAGATTCCATCTCGTTCCTGCGATAAGGCAGGTTCCTACCTGCCCTTAAATCCTGAATTATCATTAAAAACAAAGCAAAGAACATGACCTCAACGAAGCTTCACTAACTCCAACACTGAAAAGATCTCTCTCTTCAAGCGAAATGACAAGGGAGGGAGTTTGGTTACACTCAGAGCTGTTATTTACAGCAAAGCTAAGGAGCTTACCTGCCTTGCTTTCTGATGCTTGATCGCTGAAGGTTCCAGAAATTGGGGTTTAACGATTAGTTCCTACCGTGCCATATAGATTTAAAGATGATTCTTACGAAACTGAGCCGGGGATTTGCCTACGGTCTTACTGAATAGTCGGATGAAGTATTTATAATCCTCATAGCCCAACGCATAAGCAATTTCCTTAATGCTCTGACTGGTATAAAACAGACGTCGCTGAGCTTCGTGAATGATCTCCTGTTGTATGAAATAGGTGGAAGAAAAGCCCGTGATGGATTTCACAGTGTCATTCAAATAACTGACAGTAATGTTCATTCTGGAAGCATAATCGGCAGGTTTTTTCAGGTTTAAAAAATGCTCTTTCACCAGTTTCTGAAAAGTTTTTGAAATGTCAACGCTCCGCACCGAATACTCCTGAATTCGCTTTGCTTCCTGGGCCTGAAATAGACTGGCTGCCTGATAAAAGAAGGCATTTAATAAATGATGCAGAATTGGGTTTTGAAAGAGCTCCACCTGGGGTTGATTCACACAGCAATTAATCAGCCTGAGTAAATCGACAAACCATGCCAATTGATCCGTATTTAGATCCATCAATACAATTCTTGAAATTGCCTGATCAATGATATTTCGGGCATTTTGATCAATGAGAGACGGGTTAAGGGCAATCATCCAACCTTGGGCATCTTTCATGTGACTTAGGTGATGTACCTGCCCCGGACAAGAAATTAATAATCCAGCTGTATGAAAGCTAATATTCTGAAAATCAATACTGAAGTTTACAGAACCTTTTTCCAGAATGAAACAGCAGTAATGATCGTGCCGATGAGGAATCATTACTTTTTCCTTAGCAGAGGGGTCTATTTCCTCGAAGGCAAAGGATTGAATTTCAATGCCTGACCCACTCTCAATGATTGAGTAGAGTGCTATATTTTCCTGAGTCATAGGGATAGTCAGGACCAAAATCCATGGGAATATATTTTAGCGTTTATCTGCGGTATTGCTTTCAGTTTCTTGCGAAGGCTCTGCACCATGGGAATGTTTCCCGCCATATAAATGCTACTGAATTCACTTAGCTCCGTTGCCCGAAACCATTCTTCCATAACACCCATCGCATTTTCTGACGACCGGGAGATGAATTCGAATGCAGGATATTTATTCAGAAATTTGAAGTCATAGACATCGTGCATGAGCATACAACCCTGGATAGGGTATTGATCAGTATTCGTTAATTGTTGTAAACTCAGAAAATGCCCCAACGCACTGCCGTCGCCCAGACAGAGAATTTTGCCTGGTTTACCTGGTAATGGAGCCACGTGGGCAGGGCCAATGAATAATTCGTCACCCGCCTGTAAACTCCGGGCCCAGCGACTTCCAGCTCCGTTATGGCCCGTTTCAATGTACATGGTACATTCTTTAGTGTCGGCATTCCACTCCGCTGGGGTGTAATCGCGGTATTCCAGCTCAGCCACCTTGCATTTAAATCGTTTAATACTGTCCCATTTTTCCATAGCTATCGTCGGAGCATGAATAACGATTTCGTGTAAAGTGGACGGTTCCCAGGGCCGAACACTCAGAACGGTAGCCTGATCGAACATTTTGCTCAGTAAACCATCGGCAGCTTTCTTCAATAGATTTGCCATAATCAATCATTTTTTGGCAAAACTACTTTCCACAAACCAGCCTTTTGTCCTACAAAGAACGGGAATAGGTGGACAAAAGGCATATCGTTTTATTCTAAAATGAAACTATTCCAGAAAGCATAACTCTGCTTTAGGATCAAGAATCCGATTTTTGAGGATTGACCCTTATTCAGGACAGATTCTACGGTTGCGAAGGTAAAAGTTTTTCTAAAGCTTTAGTAATCAGTCTGGTGAGAAGAATAAGTCTGTTTCTTAGTTAATTATGTACAAGATCAGGTGTAAACAGGACGGACTCCGTTTCGCTGACTTGCCAGGCAAGGAAGGAGAAGATTATCTAACTCAGAAAAGCCCTGAATGAAACTATAAAAGGGCAAATGGGCTTTAATGGACAAGTCTTTTACTCCCATTGCTTCAAGTTATGTCAAAACAACCAACGAATCCGATTTCAACAGTAATTGCTTTTGCCTTACTGCCGTTGTCGGGGTTTGCTACGGATATTTATATTCCCTCCATGCCAAGTATGGCCTCAGCTCTGCACATAACGGATGCTCAGGTACAATTAACGCTGACAGTTTTTCTGATTAGTTATGGCCTTTCTCAGTTGTTTGTCGGAAGCCTGCTCGACAGTTTTGGTCGCTATAAAATTGGACTCGTTTCGCTGTTTATTTTCAGCATTGCCAGTTTAACCATTGCTCTCAGCACGAATCTATATGTGATTTGTGCCATGCGGATTATTCACGGTATTACCGCCGCCTTAATCATCGTAGCGAAACGAGCCTATTTTGTCGATGTCTTTGAAGGCGAACGGCTCAAACATTACCTGAGTTTATTTACCATTATCTGGTCGGTTGGTCCGATTGTAGCTCCTTTTATTGGAGGGTACTTAGAGCAATTTTTTGGCTGGCAGTCTAATTTCTACCTGCTTGCGGGGTTATCGTTCGTACTTCTGATTCTGGACTGGATTTTCAGTCGAGAAACGTTACTGAAGCCCATTGATTTTAACCTGAAAACAATTATCAGCATTTACCTGATTATGCTGAAGACCAAGCCCTTTTTGTTGGGTATTGTGATGTTAAGCCTGGCGTATTCGGCGGTAATGGTATACAACATGACGGGACCTTTCATTATTGAGCACCAGTTTCATTTGAACTCTGTCGTAGCCGGGTACTGTTCGTTAATTTTAGGTTTTGCCTGGATGTTGGGAGGCTTAATTGGCCGGGCTACCATTCGATTGCCCTTCCATGACCGAATGCGAGGGAATATTATCATTCAAACGCTATTCGTACTGGCAATGATTGGGGTAGGCATCTGGGTTCAAAGCTTACCTGTGATGATCTTTTTTGCCTTTTTAATTCAGGCCTGTACGGGGTATACTTACAATAACTACTTTACCTATTGCCTGAGCCGTTTTCCTAATTATGCAGGAATGTCAGGTGGGATGACGGGGGGTATTGTCTACATCCTGGTATCGATCTTCAGTTACCGAATCGTGACGTTATTGCCCCCTAAAGACTCCCACAACCTGAGTTTAAGTTATCTGGTACTAGTGCTTTTGTCCGGCGTAGTGATGGCCTATCTCTACCGTCTTAATACCATTAAAGCCAAAGAAGAGCTCAGTACGACTTAAGTGATTTGGATGCTTTTTGAGTCTGAGAGGCCTTTTCTTCAAGAGAAAAAGGCTTTGAGTCTACATACCCTGATGCGAATTAGGACTCCTGAAACCTTCAGTAAGTAGGAAGTAGTGGATGACAGGCTCGGAAAGATAATGGAAGGTATGAACCTGTACGAGATGGAATCTCGCACCAGAGATTCTTCTGCTAAAAGGGCCTATCGCTGCCAGCTTTTTCGCTGGCAGCACTAACTCAGCCTAATAAAGACGTAAGTAATTGCTACCAGCAGAAAAGCTGGTAGCGGCATGGCCTATGCCTTTAACAAAACTTAACGAAAAGTCTTAGTGCCTTAAAAAACAAGGCTTTTCGTCTATACCTCAGCTAATTGCTTTTGCTCCAGCTCCTGAATAATGATTGCTTTTAATTCGGTAAATAGGTAATCTTTAGCTTCGGCATAAGAAACGTCGTATTTACGGGGAACTTCCCGCAAATGTTCCGGGAAATGCTGTAGTAACTTATTGTAATACCCATCCAACTCAACCGGACCGGGCATTTGATAACTTAATGTTAACTGGAACCGTCTTTTCAATGCTATATCAATCACTTCTAAGTGGTTAGTGGCGGCAATTAACAGGGCTTTATCCGTGAAATAATCAATAAGCTGAATGATGGTATTAACCAGTCGTCGCATCTCCCCTACGTCTTTATCGTCTTTTCCACGCATCTTTCCGAGGTGGTCAAATTCGTCCAGAAACAAGACAGCCCGGTCTTTGGCCGCTTTATCGAAAACCAGTTTCAGGTGAGTGGATGTTTCGCCGATACGAGCGGAAATAACCGTACTTAAATCAAGTACATACAAAGGCTTGTTCAGTACCGTAGCAATGGCTTTGGCCGTTGTGGTTTTTCCGCAACCCGAGCTACCCTCCAGCATGATTTTGTTATTGACAGGAAGGTTATATTTCCGTAATTCTTCTACGTAATTATATTCTTTAATGAGCTGATTTAATAGATTCCGGTTGGTATCATCCAGACAGATGTCCTGCCAGTTAATTTTCTCTTTATCCTGAATAATAACGTCTGATACGGTCATTGATTTTTAGGCAAAACATTCAGAATGAGCTGAATGCAAATGGGAAAACAGACGAGTAATCCTCCTCTGATGAATTAACAAGGGTAATAAATAGTCAAAGTTAACAGGGAATACTCAGGAACCGAAAAGTAGTCGTAAACAACTAGTATTTCAGCCCCTATACCGAACCGAATCTAAAGCTCAATAGTGTAGAACTTACATGAAACAGGCCTGAATAGCTAAATTCAGGCCTGCTTTGCGTAAATTTTATAGGAAAGATGGCAAGTTATGGAAGGGAAGATTCTGCCAGAGCCCGTTCAATACCCAGTTCCAGTCCCCGAATTTCTGCTAGTCCCCGCAAGCGGCCAATAGCGGAGTAACCCGGATAGGTTTTCTTTGTCAGATCGTCTAGCATCTGATGTCCGTGATCGGGACGCATAGGAATACTAGTCTCACCATCGCCCGTTTGTTTCCGTCGATTCTGCTCCAGTACAATGGCTTTTACCACTGCGTACATATCTACATCGCCCGTGAGGTGATCGGCTTCGTGAAAATTCCGGGGATGATCTTCGCGTTTGGTGGTGCGTAAATGCAGAAAGTGAATGCGATTACCGAATTTTCGCAGCATTCCGGGCAGATCGTTATCGGGCCGAACGCCCAGCGAGCCCGTGCAGAAAGTAATACCATTGGCCCGAACGTCACAGGCGGCCATCAGTTGATTCAGATCCGACTCCGTACTTACCACGCGGGGCAGGCCCAGCAACGGATACGGGGGATCATCAGGATGGATACATAGGTTTACGCCAACTTCCTCGGCTACGGGAGCCACCTGCTGAATGAAGTAATATAAATTTTCCCGCAGTTCACGGTCTCCTATGGTTTGATATTGATCAAGTAATTGCTGAAAATTATCGAGCGAAAAAGCCTCCTCTGATCCAGGTAAGCCTAGGAGTACGGTGTTGGAAAGGGCACGGATCTCGTCGTCGCTCATGCGTTCAAACTTCGCTTGGGCCGAGGCGACCAGTTCGGGCTCGTAATCTTCTTCGGCTTGTGGACGTTTGAGAATACAGGTATCAAAAAGGATAAAATCCAGCCAGACGAAACGAAGGGCTAAAGAGCCATCGGGCATTTCATAAGCCAGGTTCGTTCGTGACCAGTCCAGCACGGGCATGAAATTGTAACAAACGGTTCGAATTCCCGCTTCAGCGAGATTGCGAATCGACTGCTGATAATGCTTGATATAGGTCTCACGAGAAGGCTCTGCCTTCTTGATGGCTTCGTGTACGGGCAGGCTTTCTACCACGCTCCAACTCAAAGTTGAATAAGAATCGTTCTGATTTTCAATGAGTTGCTTCCGCTTAAGGATTTCCTCTACCGTCCAGACTTCTCCTACCGGAATATGGTGCAGGGCGGTAACCACGCCTGAGCAACCCGCCTGTCGAATGTCCATTAAGGAAACCGGGTCATTAGGCCCGAACCAACGCATGGTTTGTAACATTCCCATAATAATGATCTGCCGTATTTATCTATACGTTAAATTTCTAAACACCACTGAAAACTGAAAACCCACCGTCCACATTAATGATCGTTCCGGTTACGAATTTGGACGCATCGCTGAGTAACCAAACTAAGGCTCCAACCAATTCTTCTGGCGTACCGAATCGTTTATAGGGGGTTTGTTTCAATACTAAATTACCTCGTTCAGTATAGCTTCCGTCTTCGTTAGTTAATAAGCGACGGTTTTGTTCCGTCAGGAAAAAGCCGGGAGCAATGGCGTTCATTCGGATTTTATCGCCATACCGATTCGCCATTTCAACCGACATCCACTGCGTGTAACAATCCACGGCGGCTTTTCCCAGGCTATAGCCCAGTACTTTCGTAATGACTCGCTGCGAGCTCATGGAAGAAATATTGACGATACTTCCGCTGGCAGAAGCAGCCAGGGCCTGACCAAAAACCTGGGTAGGTAAGACGGTACCCCAAAGATTCAGGTCCATCACCCGCCGCATACCCGCCAGATTTAGCTCAAAGACATCTTCCTCGGGTGATAAAATTCCTTCCGGCATGTTACCTCCCGCTCCATTGACTAGTCCATCAATTCGACCAAAGGTGTCTAAAATTAATTTTTTGGCTGTTTCAAGCTGGGTTTCGTCCAGTACATCGGCCTGCACCGCCAGAGCTTTTCCACCCGCCTGTTGAATAGCCGCCGCTTGCTGTTCGGCCTTTTCAATGTTTCGCCCCAGAATACAAACGGTACCGCCAGCGGCGTGAATTCCTTCTACAAAAGACTGCCCCAGAACGCCCGTGCCGCCCGTTACTACAATGACTTTATCGTTTAATAGCATGATTAATTAAGCAATTATGAAGCGATGAAAACCGAATTTCTTGGTGATGAAAGGGCTAGTGGTAAAAGTAAATGGATGAGGTAAATTGACAATCAACGACCATTGTTTTGCTGCCACTAAATATTAGGTATTGTAATAATGGATTTGCTCTATCTATTCATAGGATTCACAAGGTCAATTAATAAGTCTTTGATTTTAAATTGATTAAATAACTATTGAGCAATGCTTGGATTGGTTCAGAACATTCGCAAGCGTACCTAAGAGATAGACGTTCGAGATAGGGAAGTACCCCGATTTTTGCTAAATGCTTCGGTTAAAATAGCGGCCTGATCGTTCATACATTTACTTATCTCCAGAATCGTTTGGGTAAGGGTGTGAATATGAAGTCAAGAGATTCCAACCATCACATGGTTACTCGGGTCTTTGCAAAAAAAACCAACACTTTGATGAAAACTCTACCTCTCTTCCTGGCCATTTCTTTATTGATAGGTATGATTTCGGGGTGCACGAAAGACGCAAATAACCTTACTGAAAATATCTATGTAAACGAACGTTTTCCAGATTCCTCTGAAAAATTTCATCCTGATTCAATGCGAGTTTTTACCTTCGAATCCTATTTTAAAAATTGGGTTACCGTATCGAAACAAGACCAAATCCTGGCCGAAGGGTATATCGAAACCTACTCGAATGGTTCGGCTGGTAGGTTTTTAGTCAAAGCTCAATCCCGTGACAGAATCACCATTCGAGCGGCTAAAGAACAGGCCTCATTTCGTCTAAAAGACGGATATAAATATTTGTATATAAATAAGTTAAATACGAACAAGTGGACAGTGACTACGCTCTTTCGGATTTATAATCCGAAAGCCATCTGTTAGGGATTTTTACAATCCCTAAAGTAATACTAACCACGTCTTACCCAAACTTGATGAAGTCGCGGTAATAGGAAATTCCCTTAGCCTGACTTCCCGCCGTGGCTGGTGTCCCCACCAATCACGGCGGGAGAAACCAAAATCGCCTCTGCCCAGACGTGATGAAGTTGCGTCTCTACGGTAATAGGAAATGCCCATTGTAGTTGCATCTGCCGTGGTTGGTGTCCTCACCAACCACTGTTAATGGCAGGTGAAGACACCAGCCAAGGCGAGAGGGTATAAACACAACCCCCCGGGTTATGAATGCGGCTGGTGTTATCTCTTCGTTTACGGGTTTTCTTTTTACGTTTTGTAACCTACGCTCTTTCGGATTTATAATCTGAAAGCCATCTCTTAGGGATTTGCAATCCCTAAAGTAACACTAACCACGTCTTATCCAGACGTGATGAAGTCGCGATAATAGGAAATGCCCTTAACCTGACTTACAACTAACACATGATAGGGCCTCATCATTCCGCCGTGGTTAGTGTCCTCACCAACTACTGTTAATGACTGGTGAAGGCAGCAGCTAGGGTGAGAGTAACTAGAATCGCCTCTGCCCAGACGTAATGAAATCGCGTCTCTACGAGACAGGAAAAATCCTATTATAGTTGCTCGGGTGTGTTAAGCAATAAGAATTACTCTTTCGGTAGATATAACAAAGCATCATAGCCTAATAATTATAAGCGTTGCCGGAAACCTTATTAATCTTCTCCAGTTGAATCATAGACTTAGGTCCTATAAAGTGGCATTTCATACGATTCATCGTAGCTTGCACTATACTTTACATATGATGCCGGAATTCCATACCCCCAAAAAACAGAGGAGAGGCTTACTAACATTTCTGATTACGATAGGCTTATTTTTTGCTTCTGTAAACCTGAGTGTCGCTCAAAAAGCGGAGATTACCGTGGCCGCCGCCGCCGATCTTCGGTATGCGATGGATTCGCTGGTAAGTGTGTTCAAAACTGAGCAACCCGGTGTGAGGGTAACGGTGATTTATGGTTCTTCTGGAAAATTTTTCCAGCAAATCAGTCACAATGCTCCCTTCGATGTATTCTTCTCAGCGGATATTGATTTCCCTAAACAATTAGAAAAGAAAGGATTAACGGCTTCGCCCATTCACACGTATGCCGTGGGGCGACTGGTTTTGTGGAGCACGAAAATTAAACCGAAAGATTTAAAAAGTCTACAGGATCGGAGTGTTCGCAAAATCGCCATCGCCAATCCGCAACTAGCCCCGTATGGCAAACGAGCCGAAGAAGTTTTACGGCATTACAAGCTTTACGACCAGGTAAAAAATAAGTTGGTGCAGGGTGAGAATATCGCTCAAACGGCTCAGTTTGTCTCTACTGGGGCCGCCGACATAGGACTCATTGCCTTATCATTGGCTTTAAGTCCACCCCTGAAATCGCAGGGAGCCTTCTACCTCATTCCCTCGACGGCCCATACGCCACTACAACAGGCTCATGTGGTTTTAAAAAGGGCTCTGCATAATAAATCGGCTTTTGCTTTTCTGACTTTTATGGAAACCAATAAAGCTAAAAAGATAATGGAAGCCTTTGGTTTTTCGATTCCCAAGTAATGGTATGATTGATGATTTTAGCCAAACCCTCCTGGTAACCTTAGCTCTGGCTGCTTCGACAACGGTTATCCTGTTCATACTAGGAATACCCTTGGGGTACGGGTTGGCATATACCAAGTTTAGAGGAAAAGCGGTTATTGAAGCGATGGTAAGTTTGCCGCTGGTATTACCCCCAACCGTCACAGGTTTTTATTTATTACTGGCCTTTAGTGAAGAAAGTGCCATCGGAAGCTGGCTGATCCATACGCTGGGGCTTCATCTTAACTTTACGTTTTCGGGGATTCTGGTAGGGTCGGTATTCTATAGCCTGCCCTTTATGGTGCATCCCGTACAGTCGGGTTTTGAAAACCTTTCGTCTTCCTTGCGGGAGGCATCCTTAACGCTGGGTAAATCCGAGTGGACTACCCTAATGCGGGTATTACTACCCAACATTAAACCTTCATTGCTAAGCGGACTAGTTTTGTCGTTTGCTCACACCATTGGGGAGTTTGGTCTGGTATTAATGATTGGGGGTAACATTCCCGGCCAAACGCGGGTGGCCTCCATCGCTATTTATGACGAAGTAGAAAGTTTTAATTACGACCGTTCCAATGCGTATGCCCTGGTGTTACTGGGCGTTGCTTTTTTCATTTTACTACTTCTGTTTACCTATAACAAAAAGCTCCGCACTCGCACGTTATTATGATCGAGGTTCAGTTAAAAAAAACGATATATGCGGTTCAGGGACCCTTAGTACTGGATGTCTCTCTTGAGATTCAATCGGGGGAGCTGGTGGCTTTGTATGGGCCGTCGGGGAGCGGAAAAACGACCTTACTTCGCTTACTGGCGGGCCTCGAAAAACCCGAATCGGGACGGGTCATGTTTGGTGGAGAAGTATGGTATGATAACCGTATTTTTTTAAAGGCTCAGCATCGATCCGTGGGATTTGTGTTTCAGGATTACGCTCTGTTCCCTAATATGAGCATTCGTGAGCAACTGATTTTTGCCTTGCCTGATCCGAAAAAACAGGATTTAGTGGATGAATTACTGCAATTGACTCGTCTGGAAACCTTAGCTCATCGCTTTCCCGACCAGCTGTCTGGTGGACAAAAACAGCGGGTGGCCCTGGCTCGGGCGGTAGCTCGTCAACCTCAATTACTATTACTAGACGAACCATTATCAGCTCTCGATCAGGAAACACGGCTTCGCTTGCAGGAAGAAATTAAAAAAATTCACCAGCATTTCGGCTTAACAACGCTGCTGGTCAGTCACGATGTGGCAGAAGTCAAGCGGTTGGCTCATCGGGTTGTGTGTCTGGATGAAGGAAAAATTACCAAGCAGGGGTTACCTGCCGAAGTATTAAGCTCGGGCAACAAGCCCTTGCTAGGCCGGGTTATTGCCATTCAGCCCGTTGACAAACAATGGATGGTAACGGTTCAGTTAGAGAATATGCAGCAGCAAATATTGATTTCTGATGAGGACATCCAGATGGGTGACCGCGTCTGGATGTCCTCCTAATCCCCACTTATTTATCGGTGGAAACTCTGATCATTAACTCCTGAATCGCCCGCATCAAAACCGGGTCCTGGGTTGATGAGTTATTGTTATTTTTCACTAATATGTCTACGGGCGTGCCCATGCCTTCGTAGCAAATCATTCGGGCATTATAATATCGCTGGTTTGACAGACTCACGTTCCAGCCGTTGGGCAAGCGAAACCAGTAGGGATCGGAGTAATTGCCAAGCGTATTTTCTCCAATCAGTAATACCTGTGGAACTTCATTCATGATAACCGTAAAAACATCGGCAGCGTCGGCAGTATAGGGATTGGTTAGCAGAGCCACAGGACCTGAATAAGGCTTAGCAGTACCAGGCTCAACAAATTCCGTTTCTGCCGGAGTTAGATCTTCATAATTAACTCCGGGCTGTCGATCTCTGCGGTATAGGCCAACGGTTTGTTTAGAAATGAATCGGGTGACCCATTCGTAGGCAAAGGCCCGTTGACCACCCCGGGTATTTCTAAGATCAATGATAAGACCTGGAGCCATGGCAATTTTACTAAACAAGGTATCCAGATGATGAGCCAGATTTTTTACGTCTGATTTCAAATCGGCGGTGGAGTCTGCAAAAAAACGGTTCACTCGAACGTACGCTAGCTTCGGCGAGAGAGCATAACTAATCCAGGGCTGTTGATGCACCATAGGTCCTAGCGATTGCTCCTTCTGAAATCCTTGCTGGGCAAGTATTGAATAATCGGGATAAAAGACTTTTAGCGGAGAAAGGGTCGATGATTTGCCTATAAACCTGGAACCTTGAAAAACCTTTCCCTGATTGTTTACCAAACGTACTTGTCCATCCCGAAAGGGCAGAAGCATGGCTGAACAGATACTGAAGAGGGAATCTTCGGTAGTATGGGCATGAACCAGAGGCCTGTATTTTCGGTAAGCCTGATGCCAGTTGACTTCCTTTACTTTAAAAAAAGCATAATGATCCTGAAACGTATTCCATAATACCTCAAAACTCAACTCTGGCGTTGACAGGGCCGTATGCTTGGGTAAGGATGCAGGTTTTTGGGCCAGGAGAACTGTGGGCTTTAAAATGATTAGCAGAAGGAAAAAATAACCTTTCATCATATGAACTATTAAAATAAGTTAGGTATAGGGCACTGCTGAGTGCATGGACAACGTAAAAGTAAACTAAATAATGATATATGATAAAAACAGTAATAAATACTTAATTTCAGTTGGGTCAGTAGAATGAGATCAACTTTCAGTAAATATTCGAGTTATGGGCAACGAAGAGCGTGAGATTGTTGACGGATGTAAAAAAATAGGGTTGAGTATTCCCCGCTTAGCAGTCAACGCTGGTAATGTAAAACCCTTGATTTTTGCCTACTTCACACATTCTAATGGTAGTTTTAATTCATGCTTTACCGCTAAATGGTAGCTGAAAATTCTTAACAAAGGAATGAATAGGGGAAGGCTCAGTAGATTAAGCAGGCTCTTATGCTCGATACCTTAAAAAATGACCTCTATTCGCCGGGGAAGTAACTTAATCCATGAGGCTAATTTCTTGAAGATAGAAAAATGGACTAAGCCCACTAAGGTTTTATACTTAGGTATCAAGGAAGTGAACTTCAGTTAATAGAAAGCCATCTGATCACTCAGGCGTACAATTTCTGCGATCAATCCCTTTAGAAGTGCGATTAATAGGCTGTATTTAGATTAAATTATTATTAGAAATTGTATACAAGGCTGCCCCCTTTTTTGGACTTCTTATTTCTGATTATCAGTTAAATACATTCTTTGTATTGATATAGGTTAACATATTCTTGTTTATGTCTGATTGAGAAATTCCAAAAAATGTTTTGCCATATATACATCGCTCGTGGAAAACGCTATATTTGTTTAGGTTAATGAGACAAACCTGTACTTTTTAGCTACTTATCGGTATCCACTATAAACTATAACCCCATTCAAGTCAAAGGCGACCTGATGCAGACGGATAATCCCCATTTCCGTTCCTGATTATTTACAGGATCAAGCAAGGTCAAAGTTAGGAAACGACTATCTTCTTTATGCAGTCCATTGGAATGCTAAGAATCATAACTCTTTGAGGCTCAATAGCCAGTTCATAAATTTATGTATCACCCCAGATTGGTTCGTACCGAATTATACTTCATTTAGCTAACTAGGTTTCCTAGAAAACCCTGTTACTAATGGTTGAAATATCCCCCAAACCTGCCCTGAAGATTCGGTAAGTAATGAATAAGGATTATAATGTCAGTTCCCCCAACGTCACTGATTGTATCTACTTATAATTGGCCGGAAGCATTGAAATTTTGCCTGCTAAGTGTGGCAAGACAACGAATGCTCCCTGATGAAGTAATCATTGCTGATGACGGATCTCGCCAGGAAACGCGGGATCTGATTGAAGCGATGAGAGGTATCATTCCCGTTCCCCTCATTCATGTCTGGCACGAAGATCTGGGGTTTCGGAAGACCGAAATTTTAAATAAGGCCGTGCGGAAGAGCTCGGGGGATTACCTCATCCAGATTGATGGCGATGTTATCTTACATCCCTATTTTATTAAAGATCATATCGTTGCGGCTGAGCCGGGGGCTTTTGTGCGAGGAACCCGGGCTCGGATTACCCCTGCCAAAACGGCGGAAATACTCCTGCGTACCCATGTGAACCTGCATGTCTTTTCAAAAGGCGTCTATAATCGCCTGAACGCTCTTCGTTTGCCTTTCCTGAAATCGCTGGGCGAGCGGAAAGAAATGAAAAGCCGTAATGTGCGGGGCAGTAACCTGGCTTTCTGGAAAGCGGATTTCGTTCGGGTGAATGGGTACAATAATGATTTGAAGGGCTGGGGACATGAAGATGAAGAATTAGCCGCCCGATTAATCAATAACTCTATTGTTAAGAAAATCATAAAACTAAGTGCAGTTCAATTTCACCTTCACCATGATGAGCTACAAAGACCAAACGAACCTTTCCACGTCCAGGTAGTGGAAGAGGTCGTATCGAACAACATCAAAACCTGTGTCAATGGATATGGCCGCAGTTAATTCAAATCGTGTAGTAAAAACGACTCTCATCATTTCAACGTACAACTGGCCTGAAGCTCTGCACCTTTGTTTACTCAGTGTCAGTCGTCAGTCCGTTCTTCCAGACGAGGTAATTATTGCCGACGATGGTTCAACGATTGAGACGTATGATCTGATTGAAAGCCTGAGAAAGACTTTTCCTGTGCCTCTGATTCACGTGTGGCAGGAGGATGAAGGTTTTCAATTAGCTAAAATTCGCAATAAGGCCATTGCCAGAGCTACCCAGGATTACATCATTCAGGTGGACGGAGACCTTATTCTTCACAAACATTTCATTGAAGATCATCTGGAACTCAGCAAACCGGGCACGTTTATGACCGGCAGCCGGGTTTTGATGAATAAGCGTTTGTCGGAAAGCTTACTGGCTTCCCAGAAAACGAGTACGGGTATCCTCGTATCAGGCATGAGTAACCATACGAATCGGTTTCAAATTAAATTTCTCAGAAACTATTTCGCCGATCGTTACAAAGCCCATGACATCATGAAGCTTCGGGGCTGTAATATGGCGTTCTGGCGTGAGGATCTGATCAGGGTCAATGGCTATAATGAAGATTTTTATGGCTGGGGAAAAGAAGATAATGAAATCGCGGCTCGGCTGGTAAATGCCGGTATTCGGAAACGGGCCATCAAATTTGGCGGCATCGTTTTTCACCTGTATCACCCGGAGAAATGCCGCGAGCGTTGCGAGGAAAACGAAAGACGTCTGATTCAGACGATTCTTAACAAAGTCATTTACTGCAAAAGAGGAGTAAGTCAATACGATTACGCCAGCGTTGAACAATACGCTTGAGAATGAATACATTGCCCCTGATTTCCATCATTTTGGTTACATACAATGCTGAAAAATGCTTACAGCGGTGTCTGAATAGCATTTTTCAGCAAACGTACCCTTCACTGGAGCTGATTATTATAGACGGAGCCAGCACGGACGGTACCCTTGACATTCTGAATGCCCATTCGGATGCGATTACTTATTGGCGAAGTGAAAAGGACGGAGGAATTTACGAAGCCATGAATAAAGCCCTGGACCAGGTTAAGGGCCAGTGGGTGTATTTTATTGGAGCCGATGATGAACTGACACCCGATTTTTCAAAACTGGCCGGAGCGTTAAGCAGTCCAAAGGCGATTTATTACGGAAGTGTCTGGAAAGAAGGCAAGAAGTATTTAGGAAAGCTTTCGGATTACCACCATGCCAAGACGGGAATTAACCATCAGGCCATGATTTATCCGGCCAGCGTGTTTCAGAAGTATCGATTTGATACCAAGTACCGAATCTCGGCGGACCATGTGTTAAATATGTGGTGCTGGAAAGACCCAGCGTATACCTTCGAATTTCAGGATTACGTCATCGCCACCTTTAGCCACATGGGGGTTTCGTCTCTTCAGAAAGATCAGTTATTTGACCAAAACAAGGCCCGATTAATCCGGGAAAATTATGGGGTAACCATCTGGCTGCGGTTTTTATTTAAACGCCTGAAAGCAAATCTGAGAGGCTCATCGTTTGCTGAAGCGTAAGCCCTTGATCCGGTCATGAATAATTTTCTTCGGTAGTTTCAGTAACTTAATTCTGGCTCGGTCTCGATATTTTTTTACAGGAATGCATGCGATGAGTCGGAGCATCCATCGGTAAAAATTCAAATGGATTGGATCCTGCTTTTGCTCCCGATCAAGAATAGCCTTGATTTCCTCCAGGTAAAGAGATTTCTGATTGAGGCTTTTCTGATTTTCGTTCCTTAAACGGAAACCTCCGAGTATATACGATGACGTATATAAATCAGCGGTTCTAAAGAATCGGAGCCACAATTCAAAGTCAGCCGCCAGTGAATAGTCGAGGTCTATATACCCTCCAGATTCCTGCCACAAATCCCGTTTCCAGAAAACAGACTCCTGCTGAATGTACTTTCCATTATTCAGGTGCATCCGTACTTTCGACCAGCGTTGCTGGTAAGGATCTTCTTCATACACAAAAGGATTGCCGCGTTCGTCAAAAAAGGTATTACTACCCATCAACCAGCGAACCTGCTTGAAATGCTCAAAGATTTCAGCTACAATAAACAGGGATTTTTTATGATACATGTCGTCAGAGTTGATCCAGGCCATGATTTCCCCCGTCGATTTTTCGAAGCCTTTTTGCAGGGCATGGTACAATCCCTCATCTTTTTCACTAACCCAATAGCTTAGCTGAGACTCGTATTTCCTTATAATGTCAACGGAATGATCGGTACTTCCCCCGTCAATAATGATGTATTCGAGATTAGGATACCCTTGGTTAAGAACCGAAAGAATGGTGTCTTCCAGATACTTACCCTGATTGAACGAAGGGGTAACCACTGAGATTTTAGGAAATGAAGAATGCATGCGTAAACTATTACTTTTTGATCAGATAAAACCCTTTCTCGTAACCAATGGGCTCGTGGTCAATAGTGACAATGGCTTCCCCTTCTACGTAAGTATTAAACTCTCCTGCAATCATATAATTCTTTTGAAAATGTTGCAGAAAGCCAGCTTCGTTGAAAAACCAGGTCGGATAGGAGGCCTCGTAAATACTAGGCCAGACTTTTTGAATGGTTAGTCGGTCACTATTACCTTTTACAAAAGCCGTTCGGTCAAAGAGAATAGCTTTAAATCCATAGGAAGTCAGCTTCTTTATAAAGCCATAAGGATCAGGTAAATACTGAACAACACTCGAAAGAATAATCAGATCAATAGGATAGGAAACAGTACATTCTTCAACCGAATGAAAAAAATGAAGCATTTCATCTTCAAAAAATTTCCGCCCGTAATCAATGTAATGAGCCTGTTCGACAATGTTCCAGCTTGAGCAAACGCCGGGAGTCAAAAATTCCTTTATCTGAAAATAAGTACTGCCTAATGAGCCCCCAAAATCCAGAATGTGAAGAGGGAGGCCTTTTTGCAAAGCCGTGTGTAAAACAAAGGAAATGAGCGGGAAGGGATATTCTTTCTTATCAAAAAGAACAGAATCTCTTTCGTAAACCGCTTCGCCGTTTTTTACCTTTAAAAGAGCTTCTTTCGTTTTCTCCAGAATGTTCGCTTGTCCGTAGCCCTGGGTCAGAGCGGAAGCTTCCTGCCAGGAAGCATAATTACCGAACCAGCCATATTCTGGCTTCTTACGTTTGCTTAAAAACTTGATCACAGAAATAACATTGACTAAAAGAATTATCCTGAATAACTAATTGAAATTCAGGATAATTAGGATGACTCAATCACAGGGTAGCTATTTCACTGGCCAGAAACCCCAGCTTCATGGACTCCGTTAATCCCCCTCGTTCGTAGGGCTCATAAATGTAATCGTCTGCATCAAAATATTCAGAAGCCAGCACCATCAAAATGGCATCTTCGGAGAAGTTGTACATCTGATGCCAGTCTTCGGGATTGAGGATAAGGCATTTATCCGCAGAATTTAATATAAATTGTTCCTGACGCAGGTTGTTATCATTGTAAATCGTACAGGTTCCCCGGATACAAATAGCGGCTTGGATAGTGGTGTGGTGGCGATGTCCTCCACGCGTAGAATCATCAACCCCATAGATGTAAAAAATACGCTTAATAGGAAAAGGAATTACTTTTTCAATGACCGTCAGATTCCCACGAGAATCTGTAAAGGTTTTTAAGTTGATGAGATGAGCCACAAGTTTCCTCGTTATTGGGATTAGTAGAATTTGGTTTGTCTGTAATAATTCTTGTATGAACCTTTGATCAGAAAATTCGCTTGGCGACCCAGATTGGATTGAACCCAACTCAGCGAGTACAACGGTTCATGGAACATACTATTCTGATCTGCCTGCTTTATTTGGGTTTCTGCCTGAGCTAAGGCCTTGGCATACGGCTTGTATATCAGCGATATAGCTTCTTTTGACAGCGTATACTGCTCATCCGTCAAGCGAAAAACCTGATTAAGGCAATACCGGAAATCATGAAAATGATAGAAAACAAGAGCCTGTACTTGCGAATCCTTTTGTACGAAAACTTCGTTGCCTTTTTTGCAAAAGGTGTATTGAGTGTTATTCCAGGGAGCCACTCCTCCACCCAAATGTTGCAGCACATGCACGCCCGTAAATCGGGTAGTCCAGTCATCCAGGTATTTCTGATCTCCAAATTTTCCGTCTTCAAAGCGACGGTAACACCATTCCAGACAAGCCTTCCGCCACCAGTCTAAAACAGCGAGTCCTTCGGCGGTATTCTTGAAAGTAATAAACTGTACACAATAGATACCGCTCAGGGCTGATTGATCGTGCTCAGGGCTATACCGATGCTCCGTGATTAACACCGAATTTTCACCCATTTCATCCGTCAAAACTTTTGGATCGGAAAAGAACAAAAGATCAGCATCAATATAAGTACAATGGTCTAAGGAATAGGTATGTATACAATACCAAAGGGTTGAAGACGTGCAGGTCCAGCAATATTCGCCAGCCGTACGATCTTTTTTTACTGCCAATAACGCTTCGTTCTCGAATTCCTTCAGAGAAATAAGGGTAGCATGCGTAAGATGTAACCTTTGCAGAACGTCATAACAATGGTCGTCGAAAGCAAAGATAAATAAATGAAAGTCAGTGCACTTATCTACTAAAGATGCATACATTGACAATCCCCGCGATAAATACGCGGAGTTGAACAAAGTACAGAAATTCTGCATTGTGTATTCGTAAAGTATACGTCAAGTTGAGGGGCTCATCTAAATTACTAGTAAATATCATTGGATAGTAATTTTTATTTAAAAATTATTCAAAAAATACAGAAGAACAGCGAGGTTAAAATTGTGAATTTCATCCATTTAGGTATTGATACTTACTTTAATTTTTAGTCACTAATGACAATATAATTACATATGTGTCTGAAAATCAGAATATTTATTATAGGTATGTAATTTCTCATCCAAGTACTACGGTTGTGACATGAAAAAGATGAAATTTTTCTAATCAATAAAAATTATAATTGACAGATAATCCCTACTAAAGCAATATGAATGCTCGCATAGATGTGCCACAAGTCAGTAAAGAAGAGTGAGGCCACATCTATAGACCCAACCCGGCGATTGATTGACGTTGTTCAGAAGCTTATTACGACAAGCCGTCGCAGTTGGTCGAAAAAATGGGTTGTTGGTCGAGGAGATTTTGTGTTGTAGCTCCTGAAGTTGTTGTTTCGCCAAAGAGTTCTTAGGGAACTGGCCAAGTGACTTAGATTTAGAGGCAGAAAAAATAGGAAATGAAGATTCTCAGCAGTTATAAAACAAACCGTGTCGCCTGGGCACAAGGAATTTTCTGGCTTAGCTACTTTCTATTTGAATGGCTGAATACCGGAGCTTACCTTGACAATTTTCGGCAGAGTTTATTTTTCATTTTGCTGAATATTCCTTTGTTGCTAGCGGCGGGTTATTGGCACTTGCTGGTAACCATCCGACATTTTTTGCTGTCAGGAAAAATGCTTGGTTTTTACGTAAGTCTGGTTGCTGGGATTCTGGTGTTTGGTAGCCTACGCCGATTCATCAACTACACATATTATTACCCGGCATTTATCCCTATGGGCTTGCATAAACCCCTTTGGTACTTTCCGAAAATCATGGCAGAGGCCATGCAACTTCATCTGGTGGTAGGTTTGTTTATTGCCGTTGATTTAGTACGGCACGCCTTGCAGCAACAACGCCTGAATGAAACGTATCGCCGGGAAAAAGTGTCGGCTGAATACCGATTGTTACAGTCGCAGGTGCAACCGCATTTTCTGTTTAATACCCTTAACAACCTGATTTCAGTATCGATGCATCAGCCCGGACAAGTGCCCTACTTATTGCATCGACTTGCGGGTTTGCTGAGTTATCAATTACACGAAAGCCACCGAACGCTTGTGCCTATTACCCGAGAGCTGGCCTACCTGACGGATTATATTTCGCTGGAAAAAATACGTTACGGCGATCGTCTGGATGTGCAAACGAACTTTCAGGAATGCGAGCTCTGGACGCACCTGCACATTCCGCCCCTATTACTTTTACCTTTTGTCGAGAACGCTTTCAAACACGGGGCCTCGCAAACGGAGGAAGGTTGCTGGATTCAGCTTCATGTGTCCCAGCGAGGGAATAGACTGGTGTTTTCGGCTGAAAATTCAGTTCCTGAGGTAGTGAATGAGACTTCTACAACGGGATTGGGATTGAATAATTTAAAACAGCGGTTAGAAATATTGTTTCCCGGTACTTATGAATTGGTAACCCTACAGGAAGAAGGGCAGTATCTGGCCGTATTAAAATTTGACTTATACTAATGGCTATTCGTTGTTTCATACTGGATGATGAACCCCTGGCGACGGATTTGCTGGAAGATTACATCAGTCGTCTGCCTGATTTGGAACTGGTGGGCGTTTCCAACAGTCCGACGCAGGCTCTGGGGGTATTGCAACACACGCCGGTTGATATTATTTTTCTGGATATTCATATGCCCCGGCTAACGGGTTTTGAATTTCTGAGACCATTGGGGTATCGACCCAAAATCATCTTTACCACAGCTTATCGGGAATATGCTCTGGATAGTTATGAGTTTGATGTATTGGATTTCCTGGTAAAACCCATTTCGTTTGAACGATTTCTACAATCCGTCGGAAAAATTTACCGATTTCTGCCCGTAGGATCATCCTCAGCGGAGACGCTCGAACCTGCAAAAACAGAACGGGCGTATCAGTATTTTAAGGTAAATAAGGAAATGGTAAAACTGTATCTGGATGACATTTTATGGATTGAAAGTCTGAAGGATTACGTTCGCATTCATACCCTTTCAGGAACGCTGGTTTCGTATTTACGCATTAGTTACCTCGAAGAAAAATTGCCTCCCGAGCGTTTCGTTCGCATTCATAAATCGTTCATCATTGCTTTGGATCATATTCAGGCCATCAGTGCGATGTACATTCGGATTAATAACGAGGAAATACCCATTGGACGGATTTACAAGGCCAGACTCGAACATATGTTTCAACGGAGTTAAAGCACTTTGATAGTTGATTTTCATATAAAATCCGTTGATTTTACTATACACAGAGCCCGAAAGCGGCAGGATTTTTGTAGAGTGAATAATTCTATTTTGAATTATTTTTCATTACTCACTAAAAACAATACTGATGATTGACGCGAAAGGTTATGCTGCTCAAACCAGTGAAACGCCACTGGCTCCCTGGTCATTCGAACGACGAGAATTAGGCCCACACGACGTTCAGTTTGATATTACGTATTGTGGCGTTTGTCACTCCGATCTTCACCAAATCAGAGACGAATGGGGTGGTGGTATTTTTCCAATGGTGCCCGGCCACGAAATCGTTGGCAAGGTTGTGGCAGTAGGGGAACACGTGACTAAATTTAAAGTAGGAGATCTTGCCGGAACGGGTTGTATGGTAGATTCCTGTCGGCAATGTGATTCCTGTCAGCAAGGTCTGGAACAATATTGTACGAACGGGAATACGTTGACCTACAACAGCCTTGAACAGGATGGCCGAACCCCTACTTATGGTGGATATTCCAACACGATTGTCGTCAACGAAGATTTCGTATTACACCTCTCGGATCAATTAGACCTGGCGGCTACGGCCCCTTTACTATGTGCAGGAATTACCACGTATTCTCCGCTGAAGCACTGGAAAGTTGGTAAAGGTCACAAACTGGCCGTACTGGGTTTGGGTGGTTTAGGGCATATGGGGGTAAAATTCGGCGTAGCTCTTGGAGCGGAAGTAACGGTATTAAGTACTTCGCCCCGGAAAGAAGCAGACGCCCGCAAACTGGGGGCTCATCATTTCATTGTCACGAGCGACGCTGCTCAGATGGAGGCCGCTGGGGCGACCTTCGATTTTATTCTGGACACGGTTTCTGCCGAACACGATTACAATCAATACCTGGCTTTACTCAAGGTAGATGGCGTGCACATCTGCGTCGGAGCACCGCCAACGCCATCGGCGTTACTGGCTTTTAGCCTCATACCGGGACGGAAAAGTATTGCCGGATCGACTATCGGGGGATTAAGGAAACGCAGGAAATGCTCGATTTCTGTGCGGAACATAACATCACTTCCGACATCGAACTTATTGATATTAAGGATATTGAAACGTCTTACGAGCGAATGCTGAAAGGCGACGTTCGCTATCGTTTTGTGATTGACATGGCCACTTTATAAGCCATTCTGGAAAGGGCGTTTCTACGCGACGCCCTTTCTTTTTATTGAAAAAAGGAGTAATGCTATGAAGCTGATGGAAAAACGGATTGAACAACTGGAGGATATTCCCAGCGTGACACTGGTGGATGTAGAAAACCCGGATGCCCGCTTGCTGGCAATTACTCCAGTGGCGAGGAATTACTTCGAAAACTGGAATATTCGGGTCGTTAATCGGGAGGAAATCGACTGTAAGAATTACCTCTCTCCCAATCGGCGGGATTTTTACAAGATTACTTTTTTTACCCAGGGAACGGGACTTTTCAGTCAGGGAATGCATCGCTTTTGCATTGAGGAGCCGACGATGGTATTTATTCATCCTAATGAAATTATTTCCTGGAAAAACGTCTCTTCTGCATCGGCCCGCTCAGCGGGTTATTATTGCCTCTTCAAAAAGCGATACGTGGATGCTCATCCGACGTTAAAGACCGTAATGGATCGTTACAAGCTTTTCACGGAACGAAAAGTGGTACGATTATCAGAATCTTCTGTGGCTACGATTGACCACTGGTTTCGGGAGATGGCAGAACAAGCTCAAACCGAGGGAACCTTAGTGGAAGATACCTTGCAGGCTTATTTGCAGTTGATCATGATTGAAAGCATGAAAGGCGATTCGTTACCACTGATGGGAAATGTATCGGATGATTACCGCCATGTACACGATTTTTTCCAGTTACTGGAAGAGGAAGCCGCAACGATTAACCTCAATCATCCCGTTCGGTTACGCACGGCCAAGGAGTTTGCCGAGGAGTTACAATTGCATCCAAATTACCTAAATGCCTTATTGAAAAAGCACACGGGCCAAAATATTAGTACACACATCAAAAATCGGTTGCTGGAAGAAAGTAAGGCTCTGCTGTTACAAACCGATTGGACATTACAACAGATTGGTTACTGCATCGGCTTTGCAGATCAGCCTAATTTTAGTCAGTTTTTCAAGAAAAATACTGGGCTGACCCCTGCCGTTTTCCGCCGATCGCATCAATTTTGACGTTCGTTTAGTAATAGTTTCTTGCCGTTTTCCATGAAAAAAGGGGTCGTACCGCTGGCGTTCATTCATTTTCTGATGGCTTGTCAACCCGACGAAAATTGCCTGGTTGCGAAGGAAAGCAATGCTCAGGCAATCGAAGCCAAGCAGGTACCATCGGAGACCATTACCGGCTTTGCCTGGGTGCAGACCCTTCGCTTGGGCCGTGGCGATACCTTACTGCAGGAGGTGCATTTTGAACCCGAAGCCCGTCATTACTGGCACGCTCATTCAGAACCTGAGGTATTAATTGGAACCACCGGAACGGGTTATTATCAGGAAAAAGATAAACCCATTCAGTTGGTTCAGGTGGGAGATACCGTTCGTATAAAGCCCAAAGTCATGCATTGGCACGGAGCTACTTCCGCCAGCCGATTCAGTCATACCAGAATTTACCTGAAAACGGACACCGTCATATGGACCATCCCCGTAACAGAAAGCCAATATGATGGGTATCGTTAAAGCAACACCTCACAGCGTAAATGGCGTATATACATTATCGTTACTAAAACGATGATTCGTGTTTAAGATCAGGGGTGGGTAATATCATTTGTGGGAAACTCCATTTAAAGCATGGAAAAAGCTTCTAATAAAAAAAGGCCAACGAACTTGTGTTACGTTGACCTTGATGGTGGATTAAATAGGGTATGGGCTTAAGCAAAGTAGCTCAGGCGGATAACTTGTTCCGTGGGATACCAGCTAGAGTCACGGCGACGAACGGCTTCGGCGATGGTCACGAGTTGTTTCTTGCTTAACTCGCCTGAATAACCTGCTTCCAGACTCAAGGACTGGTTATGTCCGTCATAAATACCAACGGCTTGTCTTTTGCTGTCTAACTGCAATTGGTCAAGCACGCGTTGAGCTTCCTGTAAGGTCTGGCAAGTCACGTGTTGGTATTGACCTTTGAGTAAATAAAGAACAGAATAACGTTTCATATCAATGCTAATTTATAGTCTTCAAATGGGAAAAGTCCTAATTGTTTAGCAAAGTAACGAAGGATTTTTGAGAAAAGTTTAAACGCTTAAACGTAGAAAAGGTATTTATGAAAAGTTCTTTAAATGATCCTTTGGTTTTATTAAAATAATACAAATAAACTGATAGTATTAGGAATATTTAAAGTAATTAAACGGTCAATTATCTACTTTGAATGCTATAAGCCCCGAGTGACAGCTACATAAATGTCTGTCAAAGTGCAGCGTAGATAGGGAAGGTGGGAAAATGAATTTATAAATAATCAAATATTGTTATTGTACAATTATTGAAATAAGATAATGGTAATCATCACATAGTACTAATTCGACGGCTCGATGTGAATCAACACGTCATAGACGGCAGGTTTTTGACTTTTAATGGCTTCTTTGACCTGATGGGCGATGGCATGTCCTTCCCGAACACTGAGGTCACCGTCTACTTCCACGTGTAAATCCACGAAGTATTCAAACCCGGTTTTCCGAACGTAACATTTTTCAATCCGCTCTACACCGGGAATTGTCAAGGCAATGGCTTCGATTTCCGCCCGCCAGTTTCCCGAAGGCGATTCATCCATAATTTCTCCAAATGAAGGTCGGAAAATATGATAGGCGTTAAAGACTATAACCCCCGAAGCAAGCAGGGCTGCCCAGTCATCCGCAGACTCATACCCCGGCCCGCCAATCAAAGCAATACTGATACCGATGAAGGCCGTTAGGGAAGTAATGGCGTCACTGCGTTGATGCCAGGCATCGGCTTTAACGGCACTGCTGTCTACTTCAGAACCCACCTGAGCCATTTTTCGGAACAACACTTCCTTGACGAGGACAATGCCCGCCAGAACAATCAGCGTAAAGGCTTTAGGCGTTTCGTGAGGCGTCTGAATATTCTGGATGCTTTGTACGGCAATGAGAATAGCTGCCGCAATCAAAGCAAAAGAAACCAGCATGGCCGCCAGCGGCTCCGCTTTTCCGTGGCCGTAAGGGTGATTTTCGTCTGGTTTGCGGGCCGCCACGCGAAGCCCCAGCCAGATAAAGGTGGAGGTAATAATATCGGTAGCCGATTCCAGAGCATCGGCGATCAGGGCGTATGAATTTCCCAGCCAGCCAGTGGTCGCTTTAATAAGCACCAGGCCAATGTTTACGGCAATGCCAGTTAATGTTGCTTTCTGACCGCGTTCGGCGTTCGAAGGAGACAGGTGTTCTTCCATCAGGATTACTAGACTTGGGAATGGGACGGAATGGGTTTGAGGCCAGACCAGAGAACTTGTACAATTTGCGTGGTTAAAACTAACACAGGGAATTGAATTCGAGGCATGGTTAGCTGAACGTAGACTGGAATTAATAACTAGGGTCAGGTTCAGCATAAAAAAAACAACCCGAAAACGAAAGGCTTTCGGGTTGTACCAACGAACGAAAAAAGCTTACCAGCCCTGATTCTGGGTTAAGGTGTTTTTACTTTTCTGAATCTCCATTGGAGGAATAGGCCATACGTTATGAATGGCTGGATTGAAGATCCGGGCCGCATAGATAACGCGACCATCGGCGTGATGAAGGGGTTGAGCGTACGTAGCCTGAGCATCCCCCCAACGAACGAGATCAAAGTGACGATCCGTCCATTCGCCCGCCAGCTCATTGCGGCGTTCGCGTTTCAGATCGCTCATGGTGGCATTCGTCAGGTTTTCTAAACCTGCCCGCTTGCGGATCATGTTTAATTCCGTATCCGCATTTTTATTCTGCATTAACTTGGCTTCCGCTTTCATCAGAATCACGTCCGCGTACCGCAGCAAAGGCACGTTAAGGGAAGTAGATGGTTTGTCGCCGTTTGGATTTACATAGGTCCCAATCGGATTGGGATACCCATAAGGTTCCATGTATTTGCGAAACTGATAACCCGTCCGGTTACTTGAACTGACCACGAATTTATCCGTATTGTAAGTACGCTCCTGACCGAAATACATGAACTTGTCTCCTGTTTTCAGGATCGTTGCTTCGCGACGTTTATCACCCGCTTGATAGGAGTCATACAATTCTTTGGTTGGATAAAAGTTACCCCAGCCATTGTATAAGCCCCAGCCTTTATCGTCCAGACAAACGCCCGGGAAAATGCAGCCAAACCGAGTATCCGTAGCACTGGACGTAACCGACCAGATGTATTCTTTCGACCAGTTGTTGGCCGTTTTGAAAACGTCTTCGAAGTTATCCAGTAAGGCATGTTGACCGCTGGCGATGACCAGATCCGCGTATTTTTCGGCGTTGGCGTAATCTTTAGCGTACAGATACGTACGGGCCAGATAAGCCCAGGCTGCGGTTTTGTGAGCACGTCCGTAGTCAGCCGTGGCGTAAGTCGAAAAGGTAGGTAATAACTCCGCCGCTTTCAGTAAATCAGCAGCGATGTACGCGTAGTTATCAGCAACGGATTTTTGACGTGTTACATAAATGTTTTCAGGATTATCCCGATCCTGAATCGGAATGCCCGCCCGGCTGTCCCCATAGCGGTAAGCCAGTTCCAGGTGCATAACGGCGTGGTTGAAATACGCTTCGCCCAGGTAGCGGTTCTTTAGTTTTTCATCCATCGTGATTTTAGGGAGGTTACGAATCACGTCGTTGGCCCGTTTCATTACGATGTAATGTTTCGCCCAGATATTGCGAGTATCCGACTCGTCACCCGTGACCTGAAAATTCTTGATGCGTTCGGCGTTATCCCGGGGTTTGGTTCCGATGTCGTCGCTGGCATTATTGAGCCAGAAGAAACCTCGTCCGTACATATCGTCGTCGCTGTATAATTCATAAATGCTGTTCACGCCAGCCAGAGCATCGCTGGGGGTCTTCCAGAAGTTAGCAGTAGTAGGAGCCCCCTGTGGAGTCATGTCCAGATTTTTGTCGCAGGCGGTAAGTCCGAGAGCGAGCAAAAGGATATATTTTTTCATGAGAATTGATTAGAAAGAAAGGTTAACCCCAAACATGTACACTCGTGACAGCGGGTATTTGCCCACATCCTGCCCAAAGTTGCTGATGCCCACCTCGGGGTCCATGCCGCTGTATTTGGTGATTGTAAACAGGTTTTGTCCAGTAACGTAGAGGCGAGCTTTGACGGCCTTGGTTACAGTAGCGGGAACGGTATAGCCCAGCGTCAGACTTTTGAGACGCAGGTAACTTCCGTCTTCCAGATAGAAATCAGAAATGCGGCTGAAGTTACCATTCGGATCAGAACCCGCTCGCAGACGAGGAATCGTTCCACCGGGATTGGTTGGGCTCCAGGCATTTTTCACGTCTTCCAGCATGTTATAACCAGGATAAGTACCGGGATTCATCGCGAGGTTTCGCAGAGAGTTAAACACTTTATTCCCCGCAGAGCCCTGGAAGAACACGTTCAGATCAAAGCCACGGAAGGAAGCATTGCCGTTCAGACTGAAGGTCTTCGTTGGTAATACATTACCCAGCACTACGCGATCCTTATCGTTTAAAACGCCATCGCCGTTGGTGTCTACGAAACGGAAATCACCCGCTTTGGCATTGGGCTGAATGCGAGTCTGATTGGCATTGACGTAAGCGGCGGCTTCTTCGTCCGACTGGAAAATTCCGGCGGTTTTATAACCGTAGAAAGCACCGAAGGGCTGGCCAATCATGTGGAAGTTCGAGTTAGGCAAATTCCGGACGCGTGAGCCAATCGTTAATAATTCCTGACCAGCGGGAAGGGCAGTTACTTCGTTTTTCAGGAAAGAAACGTTGGCACTCAGGTCGTACTTGAAGTCACCGAGACTTTGCTGATACGTCAGACCAAGCTCAATACCCCGGTTTTCCGTTTCACCTGCGTTGATGGTGCGGCCATCGGGTGTTCCGGCCACGCCGGGTAACTGCTCCTGAAACAACATGTTTTGGTTACGCTTGGTAAACACATCAATCGAACCAAACAGACGGTTTTGCAGGAAGCCAAAATCCAGACCTACGTTGGTTTGCTGAGAGGTCTCCCAACGTAAATTAGTATTCGATAAGGCCCGCTCGGCATAGCCATAATTGATAACGGGCGAGGAACCTAACAACGCCATGGACTGGGCGAGGGGTAAGCTATAGGCGTAATCAGACAGACCGGCAAGGTTACCAATTCTACCCCAGCTAGCCCGCAGTTTCAGGTTACTGATCCAATTCGTGTTTTTCAGGAAAGATTCATCCGAAATGTTCCATCCCGCCGAAAGCGAGGGATACCATTCCCAGCGACTGGCCTGTAATAACTTGGACGTACCGTCGCGGCGAATGATGGCCGAAAGGAGGTATTTTTCATTGAAATTATAATTCGCCCGACCGACGTAAGACTCCAGCCCGCGTTCAAAGACATTGGAGCGGTCGTACTGAATGAGCTTGGCATTTTTCAGGTAACGCAACGAAGGGTCTTCGTTATCGAAACCCGTTCCCTTAACACCAAAATCTTCCGCTTTGGTATACTGATAGGTATGACCCACGAGCAGATCAATGTTGTGCTTGCCGCCAAAGGTGCGATTAAAATTCAGCGTCTGTTCATTCAGGAAATCGGTTGAGCTATAACTGCTTTGGTATAACTCATTGAAATCGAAGATTTTACCGGGTTCTGTTACGCGAACAGTGAATTGCTTGTAATCGTTTTTGATCTGTGTAATGCCCCAGTTACTTCTGAAATTCAGACCTTTGATGATCTCCCATTCCAGATAGGGGTTAATGAATACGTTCGTTACCGGATTACGGTTATCCAAACGCTTCAGATAAGCCACGGGGTTTACCAAATCGCCATACGAGCCAGCGTATTGCTCAGGAACACCACCGAAACGCCCCGAACCATCAGGGCGATAAACAGTAGCATTGGGCGGATACAAAATGGCGGTTACGATGGCTCCGGTGTAAGCACTGGTGGTGTTACCCGTTTGGCCGTTGTTAACGGTGTAGGAAAGGTTTTCTCCAATTTTTACCCCCTTAGCAATCTGGTGCGAAGAGTTCAGACGGAACGTGTAGCGATTTGAAAAGGTATTAATCAGAATCCCTTCGTTTTTCCGGTAACCGCCCGAAAAGAAGAAATTTGATTTTTCAGTACCACCGCTTACCGAAGCATCGATGTTATAGATTTTGCCTGACTGGAAGAGTTCATCCATCCAGTTGGTCTTGGTAATGCGGGAATCCGGGTTAATCGTAGCGTTAAAAGCGGGAATGCGGGAAAGTCCAGCGTTGTCCGTTGCCGTGTTCATGGCATCGGCAAAATCAGCGGCATTGAGCGGTTTCAGTTTTCGGGCTACCTGCTGAAAACCCTGCTGGTAATTCAGGTTAACCTTTACCTGTCCGCTCGTTCCTTTTTTTGTGGTAACCAGAATAACCCCTGCCGAAGCCCGTGCTCCGTAAATAGCGGCTGAGGCATCTTTCAGGACACTAACCGATTGAATATCGTTAGGGTTAATGGAGCTGAATGTGCCTGGAAAAATAACACCATCCACTACCAGCAAAGGACTTTCATCATTCAACGAGCCAATGCCACGAATCTTGATGGTAGGAGAAGCCGTCGGGTCACCCCCTTCGTTTACTACCGTTACCCCTGCTACGGTGCCTTGTAATACTTCGGAAGCATTGTTGTAATTCCGGCTGCTGATTTCCTTGGTAGGAATGGTTGCTACCGCTCCCAGCACTTCTTTCTTCTGCTGAGCCCCATAACCCACCACTACCATTTCGGTCAGTTGTTTGGAGGAAGGGGTCAGGGCAATATCCAGACTGGTTTGTGATTTTACGGCTACTTCAAGGTTAGAATAACCCACATAAGAAACGACCAGGATCACATCACCATCGGGAATTTGGAGGGTATAGCGGCCATCAGTGCCTGTCGTTACCCCCGTTGTCGTTCCTTTAATGGCTACCGTAGCACCGGCAAGAGCCTCACCCGTTTCCTGATCGGTGACGCGTCCAGTAATGCGGGCCTGGAAAATGCTTCTCTCCAGACGATCTTTTACTAAACGAAGGTGAGTCGGGGCATGATCCAGTTGGGGTGCTGCCGCCAGACTACCTAATCCCATCATACAGCTCAGCACTGTAATCAGGGGAGTTTTTACATACATTTTTTCCATCGGGAAGTTTAAAAAAATAAGGGGAGCATTGGTTTTTAGATAAAGCTAATCGCTTAAGGACTTGTCTTTCTGGGGTTGAAAAGTGCTGCCGGAAAACTCCTGCAAAAAGTGGTAATCGATTACGATAAGGAAAGAGGAAATAAGATCGAAACCGAAACGGGCAAGGAAAGGCTTCGACGCCGCATGGCTGGCTGAAGAAATAGGGTACATGGGCACGGGAGCTGGGTAGCATTGATCTACTTCCCAAACCATTCCTGATAACTCAAATTCACTAGTCAGGCACGAATAACCTGAGGTAATACGAATACACATAGCTCTAATTCCGCCGCAAAGAGAGCCTATTTGTTTTCAAATGGTAAAAATTTTGAGTTATCAATTTACGAAATTTGACAGACCATTGTTAAACAAAATTTAATGTTCGGGAAGCTCTTGGTAATATTGCTGCTTTAATTAATAAGCGATCTGCCATGGTTGATAGACGTCTGATAATCTTTTAGTTAAGTAGTTATTTCATCTTACATCTCAGCAAAGGGATGAGCTAGCTCTATCGAATCCAAAGTGGTGTGGGTAACTAATTTCTAAACTCTTAAGTACTACTGACATACGGCTGTCACGGGCAATCGTTTTCTTTGGTGCTGAGGGATCAAATCAGTTTGAGTTACGTATGAAAGAAGTGGAAACCTTTTACCCGCGAAGTCGGGAGCAGTGGCGGGAATGGTTAAGGCAACACCACGCCAGTCAACAGTCGGTATGGATGGTGTGCTATAAAAAGAAGTCTGGCATGCCCACGGTGAGCTGGAGCGATGCCGTAGAAGAAGCCCTGTGTTTTGGCTGGATTGACAGTCAGCGGAAATCGGTGGATGCGGAAACGTTCATTCAGTTTTTTTGTCGGAGAAAACCCAAAAGTGGCTGGTCAAAGGTAAATAAGGAAAATATTAAACGGCTGACGGAGCAGGGGTTAATGACTCCAGCCGGGCTAGCCTGCATAGAGGCCGCTCAAAAGGACGGTTCCTGGACGATGCTGGATGAGGTTGAGGCGGGGATTTTTCCATCGGATTTAACCGCTGCTCTGGAGAATCATCCCCTTGCCCAGCGTTTTCTGGAAAGCTTAAGCAAATCAAATAAACGGGCGATTTTACTGTGGCTGGTGATGGCTAAACGCAAAGAAACCCGGCAAAGCCGGATTGCGGAGATCATTACCGATGCGGAACAGGGTCGTAAACCAAAGCCTTGCGTAAGCTGAAGCATAATGTTAGGACTCAAGTATGCTGGACTTGTTGGCTTAAGCCCTAAAAGTCTAGGGTACTATTTAGTACAAATTGGAGTAATCACCTATTCATAAATAGCCGCAGCCGCGAGTATACTTGCAAACACTTGCCAGTTAACGTTCTCAGGGAGGTTCTGATCGGTATTTAAATAGTATCCCTCTATATCTTCAGTCCAGTTTATTATTCCTTCCCGATAGGTTCCTAATGTCTTATTTTCTCTCGCAGTCGCTCGGCTCTGGCCGAGTGACTACTTAGCTCTAGGACTGTGGCCGGTAGGATGCGAAATAGTAGAAGATCAGCCAACAACTTTTTCCAACCAAAACAGGCTTGCTAACATCGGACAGAGGCCTACCAGACTACAGCGTTATTCGGCTAGAACTGAGCGACTGCGAGGGGTGGGGTTAAATAATTGGGCATGAGACGAATGATGCCAGCAAAAAAGCTGGCATCGGTTGGGTTGAAGACTATGAATTTGTCCCTGCCATTTTCTTACAGTCACTCGGATCTACCCGAGCGACTGTAAGAAAATTTGTGTGTAGTAAAAGCCGTTTAACCCGAAATTTTAGTTTTGAAAGGGTAGACGACTTTATCGCCTCTGCCTCACCCCGCCATGGCTGGTGTCTCATCAGCCACTTGTACGCAAAGAGTGGTTGGTGAGACACCAACCACGGCGTAAGGGTAAAACCGCCTCTTACCCAGACGCGATAAAGTCGCGTCTCTACTGGGGAACTCCCGCAGTCGCTCGGCTCTGGCCGAGTGACTACCTAGCTCTAGGCCTCTGGCCGGTAGGATGCGAAGTAGTAGGGAGTCTCAGCCAATAACTTTTCCCAACCAAAAGAGGCTTGCTAACATCGGCCAAAAATTTATTACTCTACTTAGTCTCATCTTTCAAGTAAGTAGCGAGTACTTCCCAACGCATTTGGTTCAGATCAACAGTGTTGGTGTTACTAAAAAGAATAAGCGTTAGTTGTTCATCGGGCAAGTGCACCCAGTTTGAATGATGGCCATACCCGTAGCCCTGTCGTTCAGCCACTCGGTATTTCTTGTGTCCAATCTTCTTAGGATAAACCCAGAAACCTAACGCTACATCGCCCAGATGTGGGTAAGAAGTAAGCATCAATTGCACCGTTTCCTTTTTCAAGAGCTTATAAGTAAACAAAGCTTGATCAAATAAAAGCAAGTCGGTAGGGGTGGAATACATAGCTCCTGCTGAAAAGTAATTGTCGATGTAATAGTTAGTAGGCCGGTAAAATGTGAGAGGGATAGTATCGTGATGAAAGTAAGCCTGATCCAGATGAGCAATGATGTCCTCATGCCGTAAGTAATTGGTATTATGCATTTTCAGGGGAATCAGAATCTTTTTGCGTAAGATATCTGGGTAAGGCTCTCCATAGAGGTGCTCAATGATTTTACCTAGTAGAATAAAGTCGCCGTTATTGTAGCGAAACATGGTGCCAGGGGTAGTTACTAAGCGGTCTGAACAATAGCGGGTGATGAAGCTATCCAAAGGCCATACGGTTGTGTTGTAAGCTTCGGCTATTGATTGCATATCTTCATTGGCTCGGCCACTACTATAGGTCAATAAATTTCGAATCGTAGCTTTCCGGGCTACTTCTCCTTTATAGTCGGGATAGTAGGTAGCAATTGAAGAATCGAGATGGATTTTACCTGCTTCATACAACTGCATGATTAGGACAGCGGTGAAGGTTTTGGTGACCGAAAAAATATGAAACTTAGATTTAGCGGAATACTTGATACTATCGGATCGGTTGGCAAGCCCAAGATAAGCCAGGTAGTCAATCTTCCCGTTTCGAGCAATGAGAACCGATCCGTTGAAGTGTTTTTTTGCGTAGTAATTCTTTACCAAAGCGTCTACCTGGGTTTTCTGGCCGTAGGTAGTGAGATTCAACCACGAGATAAGGAAGAAAAAGAAAAGGATTGTGCGTTTGGTCATTTGCTGTTTTTTATAAACTTGAAAGCTTAATAAATATAAGTTCTTGCAATTATTTAATAATATATACTTCGGCTGTAAAATGTGGAATACTATGATTATTACTAGATAAACTAACAACCGCAGCGTAGGCCGCTAAAAACGATCGACTACTTAATCACAGCTATCTGTAATAAATGTAGTTTGACCCGAAAATTTGGTTTTGAAAGGGTAGAGACGCGACTTCATTGCGTCTGCCTCTCCCCGCCATGGCTGGTGTTCCACCAACCATGACGTAAGGGTAAAAAACCGCCTCTTACCCAGACGCGATAAAGTCGCGTCTCTACTGGGGAACTTGTAATGTAGTCGGCTTCATCAAGGATTTTGGTTTAAAACATAGAGACGAACTTAAACCACCTGGTGCTGCCGCAGTCGCTCGGCTCTGGCCGAGTGACTACCTAGCTCTAGGCCTCTGGCCGGTAGGATGCGAACCAGTAGGGGATCAGCCAACAATGTTTCCCCAACCAAAACAGGCTTGCTAACATCGGACAGAGGCCTACCAGACGACAGCGTTATTAAGGACTGCGAGGGGTGGGGTTAACAATTGGGCATGAGACGAATGATGCCAGCAAAAAGCTGGCATCGGTTAGGCTGAAGACTATGAATTTGTCCCTGTCATTTTCTTACAGTCACTCGGATCTACCCGAGCGACTGCGGGGAAATCTGTGTGTAGTAAAAACCGCCTCTTACCCAGACGCGATAAAGTCGCGTCTCTACACAGGAACTTGTAGTGTAGTCGGCTTCTAAGAATTTTGGTTTAAAACGTAGAGACGAACTAAAACCCACTGGTGCGAGATTCCCCTACGATTAGGCAGGTTCTACCTGCCGTTCTCCCAAGCCTGTCAGTCCTAACCAAGCGAAGGATCGCATTCAGGCTTTCAATTCCAAATTTTAGACAGCTTTTACATCTATCAAAGTTTCACCTCCATCTGAATATTGCAACGCTCATAGGGCGACTGATACCCCATTACCTGCTGAAAACCTAATTTATGATACAGGCGAATCGCGGGTTTTAGCAGCGTATTGCTTTCCAGATAAACTTTTTCGGCTCCAAGCTCTTTGGCCTTTTGTAAAATGGATTTCCCGAGTAAATAACCCATGTGTTTGCCCTGAGCTTTGGGCGATACGGCCATCTTGGCAAGTTCGTAAGTGTAATCATCCATTTTAATTAAGGCACAACAACCTAAAGGCTCGCCTTCGTACAGGGCGATGTAGATGAACCCACCACGATCCAGGATTTTTTCATTTGGATGATCAAGAGCCTGATAATCGGCTGCTTCCATTTTAAAATAGGTCGTAATCCACTCCACATTCAAACTCCGAAAAGCATCATGGTATTCCTCCGAGTAAGGGACGATCACCACCTGCTGACTCTCCCGCTGTTTGCGTTGCTGATTAACGCGATCAAACAAACCCTGCTGATCCAGGTAATAATCCAGCTCATCGAGGGCCTTCCAGAGGTTATGCTGGGTTTGAGCCAGCATGGTTTCAACGGCCATAGCTACATCTTTCATCTGGGTATCCAGAGCCGGTAATTGCTGCCGGGATTTATCCGAAAGCGTAACAATTGTTTTCCGGGCATCTGTTGTCCCTTTGGTTATGGTGATGTAATCCTGCTTCGCCATTTCCTTGATAATCTGACTGACCGAAGCTTGCGAATGACCAATATCTTCAGCCAGTTGAGCAACTGACTGTCCATCGTTTTGGCCCAAACTATACAGCACGGGAAACCAGCGTGGTTCCATTTCCAGGTCGTACATGCCATAAATTCTGGCGGCTTCCTGGGTCATGCGTTCGCTCATTTGTCTTAATCGGCTTCCTAAGGCCATTGGACCGGTTCGCTGGAAGAAATTCATATCAGTAATTATATAAGTGCTTATTCAAATATATCATTATTTTAGAATTATTGTTAAAAGCTCTTTAAAAATGATGATTTAGATAAAAGAGAGAAGCCGTGCACCACTGGTGCAAGATTCTGTCTAATTCCTACTCATACGGCAGGTGGGAACCTGCCGTTCAGCGTAAATCGAAGGATATTTTAACAGGTTTGCGATTTTATTTGAACTCGAGAAACTTCACTAGTGATTAACACTAGTCCATTCCACATAAGATCTCTCTTAAAACATTACCTATGAAGTACCTTTTTAGGTTTGCTTGAAAAACAGGAAACTAAACTTTATTTGACAGCCGGAAGGGGGCAGCTAAGGTATTGAAAAGACCGGTGACGAAGTTTAATGATAGTATACTTTTCTATTACAGGCTATACTTCATATTCGTGGATTTATTAGCTTACCTATTACAGAGTAAGCAGCATTTCAAAATTTTAAAAGATATAAATCTACTAACTCTATAGACTTATTATTTTTTTGTCTATACTTGCAAAACATGTAGATAGTGAATTAACCTTCAGAATGACGTAGAGGATGAGCCTGTTTATTGAAAACCTGAGAAAAATACACCTAGCTGAATGGGAGGCAACGCCATCCGCACAAGAGGCCATTAGCTGGCTGACCGATTTAATTCACTTCCTTTTTCCCGGCACCCATTTGCCTAAAGTGACATCTTATAAAGGGTTATTAAAGAAAAATCAGATTGACCTTGAGAACATTTTATTAAGCTACCTTAACCCCACTCAATTTGACATCGAAAATATTGGTAGGGAGTTTTATAATTCAATTGAGGAGATCTATTCTAACTTAAGACTGGACGCTAAAAAAATTTATGAATTTGATCCAGCGGCTACCAGTATCAACGAAGTAATTGTTTCATATCCAGGATTTTACTCCATTGCTGTTTATCGGATTGCTAATAAACTGGTTCGTCTGAACGTGCCGGTGCTGCCCCGTATACTCAGCGAATACGCTCACCGTAATACGGGTACGGATATTCATCCCGCGGCCACCATCGGGGTGCCTTTCATGATTGACCATAGTACGGGCATCGTGATTGGAGCTACGGCCATTATTGGTAATAATGTGTCTATTTATCAGGGTGTTACGCTTGGGGCTCTACAAGTAGCTAAAGAATTGGCCGAAACCAAACGGCATCCTACTGTAGAAGATAATGTCATCATTTATGCCCGAACAACCATTCTTGGAGGGAGAACAGTTATTGGCCGGAATTCGATCATCGGAGGCAGCGTATTTCTGACCAAAAGTGTCGAGCCGTACTCAAACGTTTTTAATACTCACCAATTAAGAATTACCCCGTCAGAAAAAGTATAATATCTAATCCGTTCGTAACAACCTAACAACAATTAATTATGGCAGAATCGTTGAAACAACAGACATCACTAGGTGATGCCGCCGCCAGGCAGTTAGCCATCGCCACGCGTACCGTGCCGCAGATGGTGACGATTTCACCCCGTTGGCTTACCAAACTATTGAACTGGGTTCCGGTCGAATCAGGGGTTTACCGATTGAACAGGGTAAAAGACGCTTCTCAGATTGAAGTAGACTGCTCGGCAAGGGACGAAAGAGTACTTCCGCAGACCTTCGTTGACTACATTGATAACCCGAGGGAATACAATTTAGCGGCGGTACAAACCATTGTTGATGTTCACACGCGGGTTTCCGATTTGTATAGCCGCCCCTATAATCAAATTTCTGAACAATTACGCTTAGCGATTGAAACCATTAAGGAACGTCAGGAAAGCGAGTTGATTAATAACAAGGAATACGGCTTGTTGCATAGTGTCGTGCCTTCGCAGCGTATCAAAACTCGGATAGGCCCCCCTACGCCAGATGATTTTGATGAACTCATTGCCAAAGTCTGGAAAGAACCTGGCTTTTTTCTGCTGCATCCCCAAGCAATTGCTGCTTTTGGTCGAGAGTGTACGCGTCGTGGCGTTCCACCACCAACCGTTTCGCTATTTGGCTCACAATTCCTTACCTGGAGAGGCATACCGCTGATTCCTTCAGATAAATTACCTATCCAAAACGGTAAATCTAAGATTATTCTGCTTCGCACGGGCGAAAGCCGTCAGGGAGTGGTTGGGTTATTTCAGCCTGGTTTACAGGGAGAACAAACGCCAGGTTTATCCGTGCGTTTCATGGGTATTAACGATAGAGCCATTGCTTCGTATCTGGTCTCGCTCTATTGCTCATTAGCTGTTTTGGTAGATGATGCCATTGCCGTACTCGACGATGTAGATTTAACGAACTATCATGAGTATAAATACTAGCCAGCCATCCGAAATTCCCGATGCTGCTGTTTTACAGGATATTGCTAATCAATTGTTCAAGGCATTGCCCGAAGAAGTGCCTAAAGATTTTTCGCTCGATCCCGCTACGCATCCTAAAGCGTGGGGAGCTGTTGAGCTTGTCTTGGGGGGCAATATTCCTTCAAAAATTGAAATACCAGCAGTAAATCCAGTTTCGGCAGTTCAGACACCACCTGCATTTGGGGGCTTTGGGGGTTCGTCGACAGATGTTTCGTCCCTAACTGGTTTCGTTCCTGTTATAGAAAACGTTGCGTCTCCTTCTGCCGTTAATCCGCCGTATACCAGTGGTATTCCGAATTCAGTAGCAGGAAGTGGAGCGTCGCCTTCGTATGCGAAACAGGGCGATAGTTTTAATATCAATAAGCCCGAAACCAGTTTCCCGGATGAAAACATTGCTAGCTCAAAGCAGCAGCAAGATGTTCATGCGGACCCACTTTTATATCCCAATGTTCAGATTCCTTTTTTTGAAAACGTTTCTGATTTTTTGAATATAAATGAGGTTCTGCAACAGATCAGAACATCTGAACCTGCTCCACAGATTCCTTCCTTTTCAGATCGTTTTATTCCGAATAGCTATTACTTTTTGCCTGAAGATGCATTTCATGAAAAAGTGAACTATTCTTCTTTTGGAGGAAGTTTGGGTAAGTTAGTCAGAAAAGATTTTCCGATTCTGGAAGAACGTGTGAATGGCAGACGACTGGTTTGGTTTGACAACGCGGCTACTACTCAGAAACCGCAAGTGGTCATTGATCGAATCTCGTATTTCTATCAACACGAAAATTCAAATATCCACCGGGCCGCTCACGAATTAGCCGCTCGGGCGACGGATGCTTATGAAGCCGCTCGGGAAAAAGTAAGGGCATTTTTAGGGGCTAAGTCTACGAACGAAATCATTTTTGTTCGCGGTGCAACCGAAGCGATTAATTTGGTAGCTCAAAGCTGGGGAGATCAAAATCTCCAGGCAGGTGACGAAATCATTGTTAGTAATCTAGAACACCACGCCAATATTGTTCCTTGGAAGCGATTGTCGGACCGGAAAGGATTGAAACTGAAAGTAATACCTGTTAATGACGACGGCGAATTACTTTTAGAGGAATATGCCAAATTGCTTACCCCAAAGACAAAACTGGTGGCGGTTACGCAGGTTTCCAATGCTCTGGGGACGGTCACCCCCATACAACAAATCGTAGCAATGGCTCAGGCGGTTGGGGCGAAAACATTGGTCGATGGAGCTCAGTCGGTTTCCCACATGCCTATTAATGTTCAGGCTATCAATGCGGACTTCTTTGTTTTCTCAGGACATAAGGTTTTTGGCCCTACTGGGATTGGCGTGTTGTATGGGAAAGAAGAAATTCTGAACGCAACCGAGCCGTGGCAAGGCGGTGGTAATATGATTCAGGACGTTACATTCGAACACATCAAGTATCATAATGCCCCCAACCGTTTTGAAGCGGGTACTGGTAACATAGCTGACGCCGTAGGTTTAGGAGCTGCGATTGATTACGTTACCAAAATCGGTATGGAAGTAATTGGGCAGTACGAACACGCTTTACTAGAATACGCGACACACTACCTGAAACCCATCAAAGGGGTAAGGTTGATTGGCACGGCTAGGCAAAAAGCAAGTGTGCTGTCATTCACCCTTCAAGGATACACTAACGACGAAGTTGGAAAAGCTTTGAATGAAGAAGGCATCGCTGTTCGTACAGGACACCATTGTGCTCAGCCTATTTTACGCAGGTTGGGTGTTGAAACAACGGTCCGACCATCCCTCGCTTTTTATAATACGCATGAAGATGTAGACCGCTTCATTGCCGTTATTCAACGGTTAAGTAGTAGAAAATAAGGGAATGAAAAGCTGTGAATTTGACTACTAATTCACAGCTTTTCATAGTATAAGACCACTGGTGCGAGATTTCATCTCGTTCCTATCCTAAGGCAGGTTCCACCTGCCGTTATACCTTCGAATCTTTCATCCGAAGTAAAGAAACGTATCACATTTATTTGGGTTACTAACCCACTTCGAAAAGGCTCTAACGTCGATCAAATAAAAAAATTAGGGCTTTTAGCATGTAACGACTTTATAGCGTCTGGCCGGGGGATAAAAATAATCTAACGGGTAAGAAAGCCACATTAATACCTTTCCCCAGAATCGTGAGCCATCTCGTTCGAGATAGCCTGTCAACAAAAAAGGCTGTCCATTGCGGAACAGCCTTCGAAAAAGGTATAAAACCCGTGTTAGAAATTCATTCCACCGGAAACCTCGATTCGCTGAGCGTTAATCCAACGGGCTTCTTCAGTACAAAGGAATGCTACTACGCCGCCAATATCATCGGGTAAACCCACCCGACCCAGAGCAGTCAAACTGGCAACGGTCTGATTATATTCTTTGTTATCCCGAACGCGGCCTCCACCAAAATCAGTTTCGATGGCACCAGGAGCCACCACATTGGCAGCAATGCCGCGAGAGCCTAATTCTTTCGCCAAATACCTTGTAAAAACTTCAATGGCTCCTTTCATAGAACCATAAGCCGAAGAGCCAGGAAAAGAGAAGCGAGCCAGACCGGACGAAATATTAATGATGCGGCCCCCATCGTTCAGCAGAGGTAATGCTTTTTGAGTAAAGAAATAAACGCCTTTCAAATGGATGTTATACATCTCATCAAATTGCTCTTCCGTTGTTTCGGCGAAAGGAGCATAGAGAGCCGTTCCGGCATTGTTAATCAGGAAATCGAAGTTTGGTTTTCCGTACGTTTCCTGTAAATAAGCACTGACCTGCTCGTAGAAATTACTGAATAACTGCGTATTACTGGTGTCGAGTTGAAAGGCAATGGCTTTCTGACCAAGCGACTGAACTTCAGCGACTACTTCATTAGCGGCTGCTTCATTACTATTATAGGTTAGCACTACGTCAATGCCTTTTTCGGCGAGACGAATAGCCATGTTACGACCTAACCCACGGCTACCGCCAGTTACCAATGCAATTTTATTTACTGCTTCCATGTTCTTGATTTTGTTTCTGCAAAATTGGGCGATTTACCAAGGGCAGTGTTTGTAAGGATCAATCCAATGTTTGCGAAATTCAATCATGGAAAGCTACGAACGAAAAGCCACAGGAGTAAATGACGTTTGCTTCTTGAAGAAATTAGAAAAGTGTGCCACTTCTTCAAAACCCAGGCTGTAGGCAATTTCTGAAATGTTCCAGTCGGTTTGCTTCAACAATAATTTAGCTTCCTGAATGATCCGGTTGCTGATCATGTCGGTCGTTGTTTTTCCGGTACTTTCTTTTAATGCTTTATTCAGGTGGTTGACGTGAATTGAAAGTCGTTCTGCGTAATCTTTGGCCGAACGAAGACTCAGCTTCTGATTCGGTGATTCGATGGGAAACTGACGCTCCAGTAATTCCACAAACAAAGAACTTACTCGGGTAGTTGCCGTCTGAGCGGGCTGAGAAACAGTAGCGGGTTGCAGCTTTTGACCGTAATGAATGAGTTCGATGACGTAAGTACGGAGCAGATCATATTTGAAGGCATAGTTCGAGGCGATTTCCTGCTTCATTTTATTGAAAATCAGAAGAATGTCTTTAGCCTGATCGTCTTCAAGCTGAAATACAGGAAAGCCACCCGCCTGAAAAAGGGGTAACTCGTCTAACTCTACCCCGCTTTTGGACTTGATTAGAAAGGCATCTGTAAAAATGCAGAAGTTACCCGACAGCCCCTCTCCAGTAGGCACCCAGTGGTAGGGCACTTTAGGGGTTGCAAACAGCAGGGCGTTTTTTTCAATTTCAATGACCTTATCGGCATATTCGGCCCGGCTTGCTCCCTGAATCAAACTGATTTTATAATAAGCCCGACGGTTATAGGGCATAGTGGTTTTTCGTTTGAATTTCTCAATCGTATCGGCAATGTCAAATATATTGAAGTGTCCAATTTCCTTATCGATGCCGGGAGGCAGAAGCGAACTGATTTCTTTGCCAGAGAAGTCGGAAGTATGTTCATAGAATTCGTGCAGAGTAGTAGCTTTCAGGGGTTTCATTTTCGTTGCCGTTTGCGAAATTCAAAGATAATGGAAGCAAACCATTTTGATGGGATGTAGTAGGTAACTAACGGTTGTTGGTAGTACTGCTTACTCTGGTGGTGTAGTTAATTAATTAGTGCTGCCAGCGAAAAAGCTGGCCGGGCCACGCTGGCCGGGCCACGCTGGCCGGGCCACACTGGCCGGGCCACACTGGCCGGGCCACGCTGGCATCAGCAACCCTTTCTGGTAATGCCTGATAAGAAAAGTAGAAACCATATCCCAGGAAGCTCCATAACTGGGATGATTCGTTAATATGAAATCGTGCTAGTATTATCTTTAACAAAGCTGAGCGTAACCGGATTTACTGGTTCATAAGGTCGTTCGGTGTAAGGGTTGAAAGCTCTGTTATGTAAGGCATGGCTCCGGCAATATCATGAACGCAGGAATCGCCTAGGACGTAACCATAGTGGCGGGTATTCCGGCCAGGGTAATTAAAGAATGATAACCCTTATCTGGGGTAACCCCAAACGAAGCCAGTCTATTCACCGAAAAATTCTGGAAAAAATCCGCCACCAAACCATAACACTGTTTTTAGAATAGAGTTAATAAAGAAACGTATGAAGGGTGGAGGGCATGCTAGCATTGACAAATGCTTGGGGAATCCATCTTGAAAATACATATTCAAGGATTTTATATAGTATCTTTCGCTTTGGTCTAGAAAGTATTATTCATGAATAGTAACCCATCTCTCTCCTTTGCAGAGAAAATTTCTAATATAGAAAGGTTAACCTCAGCCTTAGAAGCCGCTCGGGTGGGTACCTGGGATTTAGACATTGATCAACAGCTCGTTTGGTGGGATAAACGATGCCAGTCGTTGTATGGATTTTCGGGGGCGGATGTCGTCTCGTATGAACAGGTATTGGACCTCATTCATCCTGAGGATTGTTCAATGGTTCGAGAGGCTATTGTATGGGCTCTAAATCCTGAGTCATCAGGTAAGTATGATGTCACTTTCCGGACGCTGGGAGCAAAAGACGGACGGCTCCGCTGGTTGCACTGCAGAGGACAGGCATTTTTTGACGCATCGGGTAAAGCCTCTCGGTTTTCTGGTGTCGCCCAGGATATAAGCAAGGAAACGCATACCCGTCATCAACTGGAAACCAGTGAACACCACTGGCGTAATATAGTGTCCAGTTCAGCCACCGCAACGGCCATTTACAGAGGCCGGGACATGGTAATTGAGGCGGTCAATGATGCTATGTTAACGATTTGGGGGAAAGATGCGTCTGTCAACGGGAAAACATTTTCAGAAGCCCTGCCTGAACTTGAAGATCAGCCTTTTCTCCATTTGCTACAGGAGGTATTCGACACAGGTATTGCCCACCATAACTCCGAGGGAGCGGCTACGCTTATGATTGATGGTCGCTTACAGGAATTCTGGTTTAACTACTCCTACGCTCCGTTGAGGAGAGAATCGGGAGAAATTTACGGCATTATTCACACTGCTACCGACATTACCCGGCAGGTGCAGGTCCGACGTGATCTGGAAGTGCAGAAGCAACAGTTTCAGGCCATGATGGAAGGTAGCTTGTTGTTGAAATGCCTGCTGGATACCACAGGAACTATTACGTTTCAAAATCAGCGTTACCAGGAATATACGGGCTTAACCCTGGAAGAAAGTCGCAAGGATGGCTGGCAGCGACTGTTTAAAGCGGAACACTTCGAGGCTTTCGAAAAGCTGGTTCTGCGAAGCTTCCAAACTGAAAAAAGCTTCATCTGCGAAAGTCAGTTACGTCGCCATGACGGTGCTTATTGCTGGCATGAAATTGAATTTGTGCCGCTTTTTGGCGAAAATCAGAAGCTTACCGGCTGGGTATGCCGGGCTACGGACATTCACGAACAAAAGACCTTACTGAGCCGTCTGGAATATCTGGTGCAACAGCGTACCGAAGAACTGGAAGCCAGTCTGGAAGAACTCCGGGCCGCCAATGAAGCCCTACAGGAACGCACCGAAGAGCTTGCCGCCAGTAACGAAGAACTACAGGCTTTGAACGAGGAGCTGGAAGAAAGAGGGTATGAGCTGGCTGCCAGTAACGAAGAATTGCAGGTATCGAGTGAAGAGCTAGGAGAATCCAACCAGCAATTGTCCCTGTCCAACGACCGTTTGCAGCGATTTGCTTACGTCGCCAGTCATGACTTACAGGAACCTCTTCGAAAGATTCAGACGTTCGGCTCATTGCTCAGTCATAAATACGGTTCTCAGTTAGGTAATGAGGGCCTTTCGTATCTGAACCGCATCAGTAAGGCGGGCGAGCAAATGTCCACACTTATTCAGGATCTGCTTAACTACTCTAAAATGATTAATCAGGAAGATCATTTTCATGTAGTCTCGCTAAATCAGGTGATAGAGCAGGTCTTGGAAACGCTGGATTTGAGCATTGAACAAACGCAGGCTCAAATTAAAATTGACCCCTTACCAGCCATTATTGGCGATGAGTCGCAACTAAGTCAGCTTTTTCAAAACCTGATTTCGAACGCAATAAAATTTGCTAAACCTGCCAGCTCTCCTCACATTCATATCACTACGAAAATTGTCCATCGGCCCGAGTTACCTCTAGTAGTGGTGCCTATTACTAAAGCAGATCGGTACTATCAGATTAGCGTTATTGATGAGGGAATCGGTTTCGATGAGCAGTTTTTAGATCGAATTTTCGAAGTTTTCCAACGGTTACACGATAAAAAACAATACGTAGGAACCGGAATTGGGCTGGCGATTTGTCAACGGGTTATTGAAAATCATGGAGGGGCCATTACCGCTGAAAGTGCACCCGGCAGAGGAGCCAGTTTCCATGTTTATTTTCCGGTGTAACCTGCCCTTTAAGCCAAGAAGCCCTTTTTCGTGAAAGGGCTTCTTGGGTAGTAAAAGCTATGACAAGTTACGCCTCGGGTAAATACACCGTAAATGTTGATCCTTGATTCACCTTGCTGCTTGCCGTGATGTACCCACCGTGGTTCTCTATTACCTGCTGGCAAATCGCCAGTCCGATTCCGGTTCCTGGGAAGGTATCTTTCGTATGAAGCCGTTGAAAAACCAGAAAAATTCGGTCGGCGTATTTTTCATCAAAACCAATTCCCTGATCCACAACTGTGATTTCGTGGAAAATGCTGGCCGGACTCATAATTTTATAGGTTGACGGCAGCATACTTCGTTCGACCAGGCGATGGTTCACAGCAATCGTTACCTGCTCTCCCTCAGGACTAAACTTAAGGGCGTTGGAAAGCAAGTTCAAAAAGAGTTGATATAATTGGTTTTCATCTCCTTTGACTATGGGTAAATCGTCTAACCTGATTTGAGCATTTTTTTCCTGAATCGCCAGGGAAAGCGAATCAAGTACGCTTGCCATGACGGTATTGAGCGGAACCGAATAAAACTCCTGTTGACGGGTAGTAACTCGGGAATAATTTAAACAGATCATTAATCAGACGGGACATGTTTTGGGCGGCTACATTAATCCGGTCAATGAGATGCTGCGTATCCGAATTTAACTGACCCTCCGTTCGATCTGACAGTAATGAGCTGAAGGTTTGAATTTTACGTAGGGGCTCCTGTAAATCGTGACTGGCTACGTAAGCAAACTGTTGCAGATTATCATTAGATCGTTTTAGTTCATGATTGGATTGGGTAAGCTCCAACGTACGTTCCTGTACCAGGTTTTCCAGAGCAAGCTGAGCCGACCTAATCTGGGTAACATCCTGACTGAATCCAAACAGCGACACGGCGTTACCTTTTTCATCAAATTGCATCTGGCCTTTGGAGTGAAGTATATAGACCTGACCCGAATGCTTATTTTTTAATCGGTATTCCACTTCAAGCCCACCCCCCGACGAGACGTCAAATGCTCTGCTATAGGCTGCTTCAAAAGCAGGTAAGTCTTCGGGTAGGATAGCGGCAATGGCATCGCTGAGTGTCAACGGGTCAGGGCTGCCTACCCAATCCGTTATGCGTTGCGAAAAATCGGAAGTCTGAGTCGCTATGTCCACCTTCCAGATCCCTAGTTGTGATAAATCAATGGCGTTTTGAAGAGCCTGACGCGTTTGTTCGTAGTTCTGTCGTAAAATTACATCCTCGGTTACATCGATGGCCACATTCAGAATGGCATATACTTCACCATTCAGATCACGAATGGGCTGGTAGGTAAAATCGAAGTAAAACGTCTTTAGCTCTCCGTACATCACCAGGTCAGCTCGCATGCCCTTGGCAGAATAAGCCTTACCCGTGGTATAGACCTGGTCAAGCAACTGTAAGAAAGCCTGATTTTTTAATTCGGGTAATAACTCTTCAATCCGCTTGCCTTGCACTGCCTTGCCCTTGCCCCAAAACTGAATCATGAGCTCATTGGCAATTTCAATTTTCATCTCCCTTCCGGTATACAGGCCAAGAGCAATGGGAGATTGTTCCAGTAAGGATCGAAAGCGACTTTCACTGGCCTCTAAAGCCCGTTGAGACCGAAGCTGTTCCGTAATGTTCATGCAAAAGTTCACAATACTGACTTTGCCATCGGCCTCGCAGACAGGCTCAAAACTTACATAATAATGGGCTGTTTCGGGTTTTCCATCTTTCAGGAGTTGAACGGAAAGATCCGGGGTAGCAAACCGTTGTTTGGTTCGAACAACGGTATCAAGAATTTCCTTTAAACCCTGACGCGTTAACTCTGGCAACGTTTTCAGATAGGATTGACCCTGGATCTCAAGGGCTGTGTGACCACCCATTTCAGCAATCCGGTCATTAACTAATTCAAACACATAGTCTTCGCCACTCAATAAACCCAGGCCAATAGGAGCGTGCCGGAGAACGGTTTCAAAACGTTTCTGGCTCGTTAATAAAGCGGCATTTTCCTCCTTTAATCTTCGCTCGCTTTCTTCCAGATCAAGGGTTTTCTTGCGAAGTTCCAGAAGCCTCATGACCTGTTTGGAAAGCGTTTTTAAGGCAGAAATCTGGGTGGGTAATAACGTTTTCGTTTGGCGATCAATCACGCATAAAGAGCCCAATACCATCCCATTTTCGTCAACCAGGGGGGCTCCGGCGTAGAAAACAATGTGAGGGTCGCTTACTACTAATGGATTTTCTGCGAAACGATGATCCGTTCGGGCATCTTCTACAATCAATGTTTCCGAAGGCTGGTCGATCGCGTGAGCACAAAACGAGTGCTCACGAGGGGTTTCACGAACGTCCAGGCCCCGATTGGATTTGAACCACTGCCGATGTTCATCTACCAGACTGATTAAGGCGATGGGAGTCTGACAGATTTCGGCGGCTAGCTGAGTAATATCTTCATAGTCCTGCTCGGGTAAAGTATCAAGAATGGCATAGCTTTTCAACGTTTCCACTCGCTTTAATTCATCCGTAGCATTCAAGGAGCTTGACATGGGTACATTAAATCAGATTTGTAATGAAGTAAACCCGAAATTATAGATATTGTTAACAATTAATAGTAGAGCTGTAGTCCCTGTTCTTTTCTAGTGTTTTCATTCACCTGCTTTGCGTAAAAAATTCGCATTTATAACTAATAAAACATGAATAGACAATAGAGGTATTTAAAGTTATTCTACGACAGCAATACGTAAGTTTTAAAAGATTGATTAGTAGTAAAATGCTAAAGTTAACTTGAAAAAGCTAATGTTTTCCATCAAGTAATCGTCTGGCTAAATTAAATGCTCGGCCCGATTATAGGGATGGTAAACGAACTTCATTTCGAGGAAGTGAGGCTTTGTTTCGAATAGAGCATGGGCTCATAGCTTTTACTACTATAAAGAAACTGCCTTTAAGTTTTTTGCAGACGGTTTTGAAAGGCTGATGTTTCAAAAAATCATACCCGTTTTAACAAGTATAATACCAGCAGAATTACCATTTCCAGACCATAGATCACAATCAATGGAATGAGGTAGAACTCATTGATAACATCTAGGAAATAATATAACCCCAGGGTAACGGAGAAGCAAAATCCCAGCATTAAAAATGCCGGGATCGTGATTTTTTTATTCTGGTGATATTTATTGACGATGTAAACCAGTAGTAATCCCTGAATGAACAGAAATATAAAAATGCACAGAGCCGTGCCAAATTGGTGAACAAACATCATAAGTTTCTATTCTTCATCTTCAGAGGGCTCATCGCCTAAATCGCGTAACTGCACCAAACCAATTGCGTTGTTTTCAATCGTGCTGATCAATACTTCATACCGATTGACCACGGTGGTCTGACCTACGGCGGGCAGTCTTCCAAAACGCTCCACTAATATACCCGCCAACGTTTCATATCCCGCTCGTTTCTGAATAGGCCGGGGCAGTAGAGGATTGACATCCAGCAGGGAAGTAGTGGCTTTAAGCTGATAGGTATCTTCCGTCAGCTTTTCTACCAGCGGACGCTCTTCATCCGATTCATCCTGAATTTCACCCACCAGTTCTTCCAGAATGTCCTCCATCGTAATTAACCCTTCGGTACCGCCGTATTCATTGATGACGACCGCCATCTGTTGCCGGCTTTGCTGAAATTCACGTAGTAACGGACGAATTCGCTTGGTAGAAGGCACGAAAAATGTTGGTTTGATCAGCGAACGAATATCCAGTTCCTTATCATCCTGGAGTTTGAGCAAGATCTCTTTCAGATACACAACTCCCAGAACGTGGTCGAGGTTTTCTTCGTAACAGGGAATGCGGGAATAATTTTCACTGATTACTTCCTGTAAAGTCTCGGCGGAAAATTCATTGACATCAATTCCGAAGATCTGCGTGCGGGGGGTCATGATCTGACGGACGCTACGTTCGGAAAACTGAAAAGCTTTTTCAACCAGCGTTAAATCAGAACCTTCGGTATGGTCTTCCTTCGATTCATAATCCTGCTGGCTTTGGTGAACGAGGTACTTTAACTCGTCAGCACTATGCACTTCTGAGCTATGGCTTACGGTGATACCAAAGGTCTTGAGCACGACAGCCGCAATGCCATTGAGAAGCCAGATTACTGGACGGAAAATGATAAAGAAAAATTGAAGCGGGTACGAAACGGCCATCGTTGTCTTTTCCGCCTGCTGAATCGCCAGCGACTTTGGAGCCAGTTCACCGAAAACAATGTGCAGAATGGTAATGACTGCAAAGGCAACGGGCAGGGCAATTTGATGAGCCAGCGTTTCATCAAGTTGCAGCCCAATGCTGTGCATAAACGCAATCAGAATTTTAGAAACGACCGGTTCACCAATCCATCCTAAACCCAAACTGGCTAAGGTAATCCCCAGCTGCGTAGCGGCCAGGTAACCGTCCAGATTGGAAAGAATACGCGTGGAAAGACGGGCAGCCGCATTTCCGGCCTGGGCTTTGAGTTCCAGTTGCGAAGCCCGGACTTTGACAATCGCAAACTCGGCGGCTACAAAAAAACCATTAAGTAGCACCAGCACCAGGGTAATTAAAAAATTGAGTAACATGGATGGGTTGAATTAATATCGGTTGAGATAATCTTGGTAATGTGCGGGATAAAGTAACTTAATTTTTTCCTGAATGGCCGGAGGAACCGGCTCGTTTCGATAATGAATGCCCTTTTGCGATAAAAAATCGACAACCTGCATCTTTTGTCGGTATTGTATCGACTCCATCGGGACTATTTTTTCTCTTAAAATATGTACCAGATATACTTTTTGACCACTTTCCATGTATTGGCTACGGTCGGCTACGAGGCGTTTGTAATCCGCTCCGTGTTCCAGTAAATACAAGGCTGTATCAAAATGGTTAAATTCAATGGCCCGCAACAATGGCGTTTTAGAATTCGGGTTTACATAGTTGATTTCGGCTCCGGCTTCCACCAAAACCTTAGCCTTTTCAACGGGATGTAAAGTCTGGGTAACATCTCCACAGGCAATCAACAGCGGCGTTTCCTTTTCAATGGTTCCATCCTGAATAGAAACTAGGGTTTCATCATTCGGATTTCCTTTATGGGCCAGTAGCAATTTAAGAATAACTGTATTATCGGCTTCCGGGTTTTGAAGTCGGGCCGCTTCGAGCATAGGAGACGAGCCATTGTAAGCCGTGTGGGCATTAGGATTGGCACCCGCTTCCAGCAAAGCCTGCGTTGCTTTAACCTGCCCTTTTTGTACGCTAATCATCAAAAGCGTTTGTCCGTAGCGGCGTTCGATGGTTTCCAGATCAAAGGTATTTTTTCGAATGAAATCCCGGATCTCGTCCATTTCTTCCGCATCCAATAGCTTCGCCAGCGGCCAGACCGCCGTATTTTTAAACAGTCGGTAATCTACCTGACTGTAATGACGATCTTCCCAAAATAAGTCACAGGAAGTAAGTCCCAGACCCAACAGGATAATCAATCCGTAAACAATCAGACGTTTAAACATGGGCTAAAGTTTGATTCTGTTTGAAAAGGTTTGATTCGTGGTTTGAGCGTTTGAATCTATTGGCTGATGTTAGCTGAAGATTTGAGAATGCGTTTAATTAAGTTTTGAAATCATGTGGTTTTAAAAGGTAACATGTATGAACCTGTCCCTCTCAAACCTTAATCAAACAAACTCAAACCCTCAAACCACGAATCAAACGCATCAACTAACGCCAGCCTCCGCCGAGTGCCCGGTAGAGATCTACGAGCGACAGGAACTGGGCCCGTTTGGTATTAATGAGCGATAATTCCGATTCCAGCACGGAACGTTGCGAAGTAATAACTTCCAGATACGTCGCATATCCCGTCGCAAACAGATTATCGGAAGTCCTGGCCGCCTGACGTAATACTGCCACTTCTTCGGTTTTGAAATCCGCTACGTTGCGGTAGTTTTCCAATCCTTTCAGGCTATTCACTACTTCCGAAACACCCGTCAAAACCGTTCGTTGGTACGTAATGAATGCTTCCTTGCTCTCGGCTTCTTCCACGCGTAGGTTTCCTTTCAGCAAACGGCGGTTAAAGATGGGAGCCGACAAGCCACCTACCAGCCCTGCGGCAACGGATTGCGGATTGGCCAGTACTCCTAACCGAAAGGCATTCAGTCCCAGGTAGGGAGTCAGATTCAGGGAAGGTAAAAATTCGGCTCGGGCTACTGCGACATCAATGTTAGAAGCTTCCAGTTCACGTTCGGCCTGCCGGATGTCGGGACGGCGGCTGATGAGCTGGCTCGGAATCCCCGCTACTACTGTTGATGGTAACTGCTGTTCCCGAATCGAAATCCCCCGAACAATGGGCTGTGGATAACGTCCCAGTAGAACATTAATCTGGTTTTCGGCTTCCTGAATCTGCTGACGCACACCGCCTTCCAACCCTTTCGTGTTGAGTAGCTGGGCTCTGAATTGCTGAACCGCAAGTTCAGTTACGCGTCCGGCTGCTTTTTGAACTTCCACCAGCTTGAGAGCCTGCTCCTGCAATTCGATGTTATCCTCAATGATTTCCAGCTCGGCATCCAGTGAGAGCAAGGTAAAATAAAGTCGGGCTACGTCGGATACCAGAGCTGTAACGATGTAATTACGTCCTTCTTCGCTCGCCAGCACGCGATTGTAAGCTGCCCGGCGACGGTTCCGTAATTTCCCCCAGATGTCGATTTCCCAGGAGCTACGCAAGCCAATGAAGTAATCGGGCGTTGGGTTGGGGATACGGCTGGAACCCGTTACATACTCCGAGAAATTGGTATCGTAGTTACCCACGCCATTGAGGGTATAACGACCAAAGCGATCCACCCCGATAGAGGCTACTGCGTCAACTCTGGGCAACAAAGCGGCATTGCTAATGCCATACTGAGCTCGCGTGCCTTCGATGCGTTGCAGGGCAATCCTAAGGTCTGGATTATTCGCCAAGGCGGTGTCAATCAGCGAAACCAGATTGGCATCCGTAAACAGGCGACGATAAGGGTCATTGGCAATACTGGCGGAATCGGAGCTGGCTTCACTCAAACTACCCGCGTAAGAGTCGGGCAGGGCCAACGAGGGAATGGCTGCCGGGGTATGGGCCACCCGGCAGGCACTCACACCCAACAAAACGGAACTGCCAACGAAAAGAGCGATAAACTGACTTTTAAGATTCATGAACATACGTACTTTCAGTGGGGGAAGAAACAACGTCTGATTTGGAGCCCATGCGTTCGCCTATTTTGGCGAAGATGACATACAGACCGGGGACGATTACCAGTCCAAACACGGTACCCACGAGCATACCACCCGCCGCTGCCGTACCAATGGAACGATTACCCAGGGCACCCGCACCCGTAGCAATACACAAGGGAATCAGACCGGCAATGAAGGCGAAGGAAGTCATCAGAATGGGTCGAAGACGGGTTACGGCACCTTCCATGGCGGCCTTCACAATACTCAGCCCTTCCCGCTGCCGCTGGCTGGCAAATTCTACGATCAGAATGGCATTTTTACCCAATAAACCAATAAGCATCACTAGGGCGACCTGGGCGTAAATGTTATTCTGTAAACCTGCTAGTTGCAGGCACAGGAATGAGCCGAAAATCCCGGTGGGTAAGGATAATAAAACGGGCAAGGGCAGTAACAGACTTTCGTATTGAGCGACCAGTAACAAATACACAAACAGCAGACATAGCATGAAAATGTAAATCGCCTGATTCCCCGAAAGTACCTCCTCACGCGACATCCCCGACCAGGCAAAGGAGTATCCTCTTGGTAACTTGGCCGCTACTTCTTCCACGGCTTTCAGGGCATCACCACTGCTGTATCCGGGAGCGGCATCGCCGTTGATCAGGGCCGAGGTATACATGTTGTAGCGAGTCAACTGCTCAGGGCCATATACCCGTTCCAGCCGGATGAAGTTGGAGTAAGGCACCATTTCGCCCTTGGCATTTTTCACGTGCATGTTCAGCACATCTTCGGGCTTGGTACGATACTCAGGCGAAGCCTGCACCATGACCTTGTACATTTGTCCGAAGCGGATGAAATTTGAGGCGTAAAAACTTCCCATCAGGGTTTGCAGCGTGCTCATGGCATTGTCTACCGAGATGCCTTTTTGAGCGGCTTTGTCGTAATCGACGTGCAACATGTACTGGGGGAAGCTAGGATCGAAGCTCGTAAACACCTGACCGATTTCTGGACGCTTATTGACTTCCGCCATAAAGTTTTCGGCTACTTTTTTAGTGGCCTGTAAATCACCTTTACCCGTACGATCTAGTAATCGTAATTCAAACCCGCTGGAGTTACCAAAGCCAGGAACGGTTGGGGGTGGGAAGTACTGAACACTGGCTCCCTGAATGTGTCGGGTCTGTTTTTCCAGATTCGCAATCACGTCATCCACGGTTTCCTTTCGTTTTTCCCAGCTTTTGAGGTTAACCATCGCCATGCCATAGGAAGAACCAGATCCATCCGTCATCAAGCTAAAACCAGCAAGGGTTGAGACATTTTCAACGGCGGACATTTTAGAAGCAACCTGCTGAATCTGATCCAATACTTCTTCGGTACGCTTTACGGTAGCTCCTGCGGGGGTGGTTACGTTTACATAAATCATGCCCTGATCTTCGGTAGGAATAAATCCACTCGGAAGAATCGTATTAATACCCCAGGTTCCGGCCACGAAAAGGGCGAGTAAACCCACGGTCACGACGCGACGACTGATGATGCGTTTGAGTAATCCCTGATAACGACCCGTCAGACGGTCAAAGCCCCGGTTGAAGCTGGCAAAAAATCGACCTAACCAGTTTTTACGGCTTTCCGCTGACGTATGCGGTTTTAGTAATAAGGCACACAAAGCAGGGGTTAAGGTAAGAGCGTTCAGACCCGAAATCAGAATGGCTACGGCCAGGGTTAAGGAAAACTGGCGGTAGAAAATCCCGACGGGACCGGAGAGAAAAGCCACGGGCACGAATACCGCCGACATGACCAATGTGATGGCAATCAAAGCCCCGCTGATTTCCCGCATGGCTGCAAACGTTGCCTGCCGGGGCGATAAATGCTCTTCCGCCATTTTTGCGTGAACGGCTTCCACGACGACAATCCCATCATCCACCACAATCCCGATGGCTAATACCAGAGCGAACAGCGTTAACAGGTTAATGGAGAAGCCAATCATGCTCATAAAAGCAAAGGCTCCAACCAGGGCTACCGGTACCACCAGGGCACAAATCAGGGTGGATCGCCAGTCCTGTAAGAAGAGGAATACGACAATAAATACCAGTACGAAAGCCTCAAAGAGCGTCCGAACAACTTCGTGAATAGACGCATCCAGGAATCGGGAAACGTCGTAGGCAAAGTTATAAGTCATGCCCGGCGGGAAGGTCTCTTGCTTCAGTTCCGCCATCCGGGTTTTTACGTTCTCGATGATCTCACGGGCGTTGGAACCGGGTCGCTGTTTCAGCATAATAGCTGCCGAAGGACGACCATCCGTTTTGGATAATACATCGTAATCCAGCGAGCCAAACTCTACATCGGCTACGTCTTTCAGGCGTAAAATCGAACCACTGGGATCGGCCCTGAGTACAATATTGCGGTATTGATCGGGCTCGAAAAACTTACCCGTATATTTCAAAACGTATTGTAACACCTGCGGAGCCCGGTCTGCACTTTCCCCGGCTTTTCCCGGAGCGGCCTCCACGTTTTGCTGACGAATGGCGTTAATGACTTCTTCGGGAGAAAGATTATAGGCCGTCAAACGATCCGGCTTTAACCATACCCGCATCGAATATTCACGGGAACCCATGATGTCAGCAAACCCTACGCCGTCAATTCGTTTGAGTTCAGCCAGAATATTAATATCCGCAAAATTGTAAATGAACTTCTCATCGACGGTAGAATCATCACTGAAAATATTCAGATACAATAACATACTGTTGACTTCCTTTTCCGTAATAACCCCGGCCTTGATGACCTCTTCGGGTAACTCATCGAGCACCGCCGTTACCCGGTTCTGTACGTTCATAGCCGCCAGATCGGGGTCGGTTCCTACTTCAAAAAAGATTTGAATCAGCGTGGTTCCATCGTTACCCGAAACGGAGTTCATGTACACCATGCCGGGTACACCGTTAATGGCCCGTTCGAGTGGAGTAGCCACCGCTTTGGTACACACTTCGGCGTTGGCTCCCGTGTATTTGGTGGTTACGGTAACCGATGGAGGAACAATATCAGGGAATTGAGTAACGGGTAATCCCGTCAGTGCCAGTACTCCCAGCAGTGTAATGACTACAGAAATGACCGACGATAACAGGGGCCGTTTAATGAATATATCAAACATAAAGTGGGGTTTAGATTACAGCACATGAGCAGATTGCTGCGTAACCGTTAGGCTATCGCTGGAAATGGGCTGGGGTGTGATTTCGTCCCCATCACGAACGTTCTGAATTCCTTCGAAAACAACCCGTTCGCCAGGCTGTAGGCCAGAATTAACAATGTAGTTTTTACCGACGCGACCGCGGGGAATGAAGCTGCGGGATTTGACTTTACCCGACTTGTCAACAATGTATACGTAATTTTTGTCCTGCACCTCAAATACCGCTTTCTGGGGTACGAGTAGAGCATCGGCAACCTGCGTACTGAGACGAATTTTACCCGAAGACCCGTGCTTGAGCAACTGCTTGGGATTGGCAAAACGAGCCCGGAAGGCAATCGTTCCTGACCCCCCTTCAAAGGTGCTTTCCATGACTTCAATATGGCCCCGAATGGGGTAAAGCGATTCATCGGCCAGTAGCATTTCTACTTCCTGACCACCTTTACCCAGCAGGTTGCGGTTGTTCTTGATGAAACTCAGGTATTCTCGTTCCGATACATCAAAATAGGCAAATACTTCCTGAATGTCGGAAACGGTAGTTAACAAAGCACCGGACTCAATCAGACTTCCCATTTTGAAAGGAATCCGGTTGATAACGCCATCGAAGGGGGCACGGATGTTTGCCTGGGTCAATCGTAAAGCCGCGGCTTCATGGGCGGCACGGGCTTCGTCGATCTGGGCCCGGGCCCCTTCGAGTTTAGCTTTAGCCAGTTCCATTTCTGAAGGCGAAACGACTTTGTTGTCTAATAACAATTTTACCCGTCCTACTTCGACTTCCGCCGTTTTTGCTTCGGCCTGAGCAATCTTCAGGGCTGCTTTTGCCTTGTCGGCTTCTACCTGATATTCGGCGGCGTTCAGGCTGAAAAGGATCTGCCCCTTATGCACCCGCTGGCCTTCATCGACGTGAATTTTTTCCAGAAAACCGGTTACCCGAGCTCTGATTTCAACGTTTCGAACGGCTTCGAGTGTGCTGACATATTCGCGTTGCAGTTGGGTAGGGCGGCGACTGATTTCTACGACGGGAAGGGTTAATTTTTCTTTGGGCTGATTGGTCTGGGCTTCTTTACTCTGGCAACCAGAGAGCCAAACGCCGATCAGCAAGGCGGAAACGCCTATGCTTTTTTTCATGAATACAAGTGGTGAATGGACTTATTAGCTGATTGAATCGTGTTGATTATCAGCTGATAAGATGATGAAGAAAGAAATTTGGAAATGCAATGAATAACGGATCGGTATGGATACACCGATTCGACCTTAACTCCTGAGAATTATGGAAAAAGAAATTACGCCTTGCGTTGGGGCGGAGGCGAAGAAATTTCCAGCATCCGACTTAGTAACTCGTCGGTGCGGTCTGGAATGAAAAGTGTAGGTAATACAATAACCGTTTCGACGGGAGGAAGAAGCCGAAAGGTAGGCGTGAAAAAGTAATCCTGATTGAGCTTGGTCAGATCACTATCCTCATCGGGTTCATCGTGCTCGGGGACCACGTTATCCAGGCCAAAGCCTTCTTCCAGCACGAACTCAATCAGACTTTCCATGTCATTAATGGTTGGGTCTTCATGCGTTTCTCCATCCTCTGAATAACACACGTTGCGATCGGGCGTATCAATGCTGAGGTTGATGACATGCAGTGCCATCAACAAACAAAACAATTGATAAAGGATCCAACTACGGTTTCTTTTCTTCATGGGATAGAGCTAAACCATGACGAAAGTAGGCAGAATTTAATGGTTATGGAAGAGAAATCGACATATTCTTAGAACGATTCCCTAAAATCCTATTCATGGAGACGGTTTTAATGATATTCTAATCGAGGTTAAAGCGAGGGGTTTTTAGGATTCTTTTCTGGGTTGTTTTTGGGATTTGTGATCCGATGTTTCCCCGGATTGCATCCGGGGCTATTCGTGTTGAACCCCGCTGGGGTTGATGTATATCTAATGCTCTTTCGGATTTACAATCCGAAAGCTGTTTGTTGAGGATTTGTAATCCGATGTTTCCCCGGATTGCATCCGGGGCTATTCATGTTAAACCCCGCTGGGGTTGATGTGAATCTAATGCTACAATCCTAAAGCTGTTTGTTAAGGATTTGTAATCCGATGTCGGGGCTATTTGTGCTGAACACCTCTGAGGTTGATGCGAGTCTTAGGAACAACGAGTCTTTTCAAAATCCTTATTTCGTTTGAGAGGATAGCGTATCAACTTCACCCAACATTCAAACGAAATCGAAGCTCAGACCCGATTATGATAGCCATGCGGCAAATAATGGGCTTAATATCCGCATTATTTGCGGATATTAGTTAAGCTTGCGGAGATTATGTAGTACATTCACCGCATAATTAGCGGAGAATGTATATCTATCAACAAAGAAACTGGCCTCACTTTTATTGGGATGAATCTCAAATCCTTAATACTCTGGCTGCTCTTCGACACAAACAGGGCCGATTAATTGGGAAAATGTCAACCCTGGGTTTTACGCTTCAGGAAGAAGCCATGCTACGGACTTTGACGTTGGAAGTATTAAAGACCAGTGAGATTGAAGGGGAGATTTTAGATTCAGATCAGGTTCGGTCGTCCATTGCCCGGCGACTAGGTATAGAGAGCTTCGGCCTGGTGAAGGCCGATCGCGACGTAGAGGGAGTCGTAGAAATGTTGCTGGATGCCACTCAAAAGTATACCGAGCCTTTAACGAAGGATCGGCTTTTCGGCTGGCACTCGGCTCTGTTTCCTACGGGGAGGAGCGGCATGTATAAAATTACGGTTGGCGACTGGCGGGGGGAAGGCGACGGCCCCATGCAGGTGGTTTCGGGCCCACTGGGACGGGAACACGTGCATTACGAAGCACCGGATTATGCGGTGATCGACCAGGAAATGGAGCAGTTTCTGGATTGGTTCAATCGCGAAGAACCCATCGATCCAGTTATAAAAGCGGCCATCGCCCATTTATGGTTTGTAACCATTCACCCGTTTGACGACGGCAACGGGCGGATTGCCCGAACGATCGCGGATTTACAGCTATCCCGGGCGGATGAAAGCGTTCAGCGGTTTTATAGCATGTCGGCTCAGATTCGGAAAGAACGAAACCGATACTACGAAATTCTCGAAAAAACGCAGAAAGGAGACCTGAACGTAACGGAATGGCTGGAGTGGTTTATGCAGTGTCTGGACCGGGCCATCGTGGCAACCGATGAAGTATTATCGAGTGTACTGACGAAAGCAAAATACTGGGAATGGTTCAAAAGCAAATCCATCAGCGAGCGACAAAAGTTAATGCTCAATAAATTAATGGATGGATTTGAAGGGAAATTAACTACTTCCAAATGGGCAAAAATTGCTAAATGTTCACAGGATACTGCTCTTCGCGATATCCAGAATTTAATGGAACAAGGCATCCTGAGCCAAGACGGTCCTGGCGGTAGAAGTACCAGTTATTACCTGGCTCCGGTGTTATGAAAATCAGTGAGAATCGTTGTTTATAATTTTTGGTATAAAAGAAGTTAATGAGTAATGAAAATATAATTGTTCACTAATGTAAAATCAAAACTTATACTGCTACTATCTTGATGATAGGTATTTATAAAATATAAGTTAAGTAATTAAAGCTAATGAATTATCCATGTAAAAAATAAATAATTTATTTATGTAATAGGTTATAGACTGTTTAAAGTTTACAATGGTTGAATCATTCATGCGAATGATCGAGGAGTAAATAACTTTTTCTATCCGTTATCTCGAACATAGATATATTTATATTTAATGGGTTGTATTATAGATAGTTAACAATAATTAATGGGTAAGTGTATTTGAAAAAAGTAAGAAGTTCCTTCGCTTTGCTTTGAATGAAAGACTCGGGGGTACAAACCAACTTATCCCAGGGTCCTCTTGAACGTAGGGAATCATTTTTCCTACGTTCAACCTCTTAATAGACAGATTTTTAACATAAAGTAATTGCCTTAATTATAGGTAATACATGCACATCTGATCTTTACTTAAATCAATTCTAACAAAATTTAACATGTATGTTGATGCAACGGAAGCCTTGATTTACGCATTATTGTATTAATTCGTAAATTAATACATCCTTCATTCCATCTTCATGATACGTATTTTACCTGCCTTCTTATTTTTTAATTTACTTTTTGATTCAGTTTTATCCTTTTCTCAAACCTCTTCCACTATTAAACAACAATCCGTTGCTACGATTAGTGGGTACGTTCGGGAAAAAGGAAGTCAGGAAGCTTTGCTCGGCGTTTCGGTGCTCGTCGAAGGAACTTCTTTGGGAACCGCTACGAATGCGTACGGCTTTTATTCATTAACCTTACCGGTACAGGAGCACCTTTCGCTGCGTTTTTCCTTCGTGGGTTACCAAACCGAAACTCGAACGATTGACCTGAAGAATAACACTAGTCTCTCCCTCGAATTAACTCCTGGACGTATGCTGAATGAAGTAACCGTTCGCGGAAAGACGCAGCAGGATAAGGTGAGCGAGACGCCACAAATGAGTAAAATCGAAGTACCGATTTCGCAGATAAAGAAGATTCCGGCTTTGCTGGGCGAAAAGGATGTGCTCAAGGTGTTACAACTCATGCCCGGTGTTCAGAAGGGCAGTGAAGGCAGTACGGGCATTTATGTTCGCGGTGGTGGTCCCGATCAAAACCTGATTATCCTCGATGATGCCACCGTTTATAATGCGAATCACCTCTTCGGCTTTTTCTCGGTCTTCAACGGCGATGCTCTTAAAAGCGTGGAACTTACCAAAGGCGGTTTTCCAGCCCGGTACGGCGGTCGTTTATCTTCGGTTATTGAACTGAACATGAAGGATGGCAATAAGGAGAAACTGCATGGCGAAGGAAGTATTGGGTTAATCGCTTCGCGGGTAACTCTGGAAGGGCCCATCAAACGCAAGAAAGACAGTACGGCACGATCCTCTTTCCTGATTTCTGGTCGGCGGACGTATCTGGATTTGATTGCCCGGCCCCTCATCGCTCTGTCCACGGAAGGGGATGAAATGGCAGGCTATCATTTTTATGATCTGAATGCCAAGTTGAATTATGATTTTGGACCGAAAAACAAGGTATACCTGAGCGGTTATTTTGGGCAGGATAGGTTTTTTGCCAGGAGTAAATACGGGAATTCCAGCAGTAAGGCAGGGCTCGATTGGGGTAACGCCACGGGTACAGTACGCTGGAATCATTTGTTTTCCGATAAGCTTTTTGCCAATACATCCTTGATTTTCAGCAATTACCGCTTTTCTATTTATCTACAAGACCGAAGTTTTAATAATGATGACCAAAAGGAAAGCATCTATGACTTACGGTATAATTCAGGCATTCGGGATTTTTCCTTTAAAACCGACTTTGATTATTATCCTAATCCTCAGCATTCCATTCGGTTTGGGCTTCAGTCGCTGGCTCACCGCTTTACACCCAGTGCTACGGTATTACAGGATACGGACCTTAATCGGAATAAAAAAGACATTCAGAACATCGATGTGGTTGAAACGGGCCTTTATGCCGAAGACCACTGGACACCCTTGCAGCGTTTACGGATCAATGCCGGGATGCGGGTAAGTCATTTTCTGCATCGGGAAATCCAATACTTACGGCCAGAACCTCGGTTGTCAGCCGCTTATATTCTCCAGCCCGATTTATCGTTCAAAGTCTCCTACGCCCTGATGAATCAATATGTTCATATGCTATCCAATACGGGCATCGGGCTTCCAACGGACTTATGGGTACCTACTACTAATCGCGTTAAACCTCAGCAGTCAGAGCAAATCGCGGCAGGCTTTGCGAAAGACCTTACTAAAAGCGGCCTGACGTTTACACTGGAGGGTTATTACAAGCGGATGAACAACATCATTAGTTATAAAGAAGGAGCCAGTTTTCTGGTCATCGACGACCCTGAAACCGCTGGACAGGTTGACTGGCAGCAAAACGTAACCTCGGGGAAGGGCTGGTCGTATGGAGTGGAAGCCTTATTACAAAAGAAAGTAGGTCGTTTTTCGGGTTGGGCTGGTTATACCCTTTCCTGGACGCAGTGGCAATTCCCGGAATTAAACGATGGTAAAAAGTTCTTTCCGCGTTACGACCGTCGCCATGACATTTCGCTGGTGGGGGTGTATGAGCTTAGCCCCCGAATCACACTTTCAGGAACCTGGGTGTATGGTACAGGCAATGCTTTAACAATTCCCACTGGAAAGTATATGGCCTATACCCGTCTGACGCCCAATTCTTATTCAGAAGGAAATCGGGAAGTAGAAGATTACGGACAGAAAAATGCCTTCCGGGCCGCGGCTTATCATCGTTTTGACGTTGGGATTCAGTTCCACAAAAAGATGAAACGCCACGAACGCACCTGGGAGTTTAGCGTTTATAATCTCTACGATCGGCGGAACCCCTTCTTTTATATGTTGAGTGAAAAGGATATTCCTAACCCTGCTTCCCCCGGATCAACCCGATCAAAAACGGTGCTTAATCAATATTCCATTTTCCCGATTATCCCCTCATTCAGTTACATGTTTAAGTTTTAATCAGACCTTCTTCTTTGTTATGAAATATCTTTTTTTAGTACCAGTAATGGCCTTAGTTCTAGTGGGGTGTAAGCCTTTGTATAAAGAGGTTAATCCAGATGGTATCCCGCAAACGGGTTCGAAATTGGTGGTGCATAGTTTTATCTCTCCTCAGGATACCGTATTATTAGTTAAAGTTAGTATGTCCAGAAATGTATTGGGAGAAAGTGTGCCCTTTTATCGGCTGGATGTAATGGATGCGAACGTAGAGCTTTCGGATGGAACCCATTCCGTTAATCTTACTTATGATTTCCCATCAGGAGGGTATTATAAAATTAACGCAAAACTTTTTCCTATTCAGGAAGGAAAAACCTATACACTTAAAGTAGGCAGAACGGGCGGAACGGCAGTTCAGGCACAGACGACGGTTCCCTATGCCGTACCTCTGCAACGGCTGGAAATAGATACCCTTGCTGCTACTTCTTTTGTGAATGGAAAAATAAGAATGTATTGGAATGATGTAGCAAAGCAAGTCAATTATTACAGCGTGGATGCAAAAGTAAATTACGATATGATCAGCTCTGTGCGGAATGGGGCTGGGGTTTTGAAAGATACCCTCATGCATGCTTCCCAACGCTTGCGTTTTAATGAACCGTTCCTAACGGATCAGGGTTTTGATGGACAACCGATGGCAAGCCCACGTCAGGATTTTAGTATTTATCCCTCTTACTACGGGAGCTCTCCGCGACTACTTCGACCTATTTTGATAACTGCCTACCTCTTACATCTGGACCCAAACTATTACAAGTATCAAAAGGCCGTGGAAGAATGGAATAATGACAATCCCTTTGCTGAACCGGTGCTTATTCCCTCTAATATTCAGGGTGGTCTGGGCTGTTTTGGATCTTACTCGAGAGCAGAGTTTACGGGAAAAATTGGTAAATAACTAAATATCAATCAATAAAAAGGTTGCTCGTCAGTACAGCGAGCAACCTTTTTTGCGTAAGCCTTTTCTATTACTGGTTCAGCCACTGCTTAAACGAAGGAGCTTTTTCTTTACTGATGATGATTTCGATCGGCTCCTGCTTTCCGGCTATTACTTTAAGTTTTCCGTTGAAGTAATTATGGATACTCTGGATGCAATAAACCTGAATGATATACTGACGATTGGCCCGGAAAAACCGTACCGGATCGAGTTCAACTTCCAGCTCTTCCAGCGTGTAGGGAATCATGGATTGTTCGCCTGTTTTTAAGCAAGCAAAGGTAATTTTGGATTCTGAAAAGAAGTATTCAATATCCTGAACATTCACCGTCGTATAACCATCCCGATACGGAAGCAGAAATCGTTGACGGTAGGGTTTCGTCTGTTTTCGATATAAATCAAGCAATTCGGTATATAAAACCGATGCTTCTCTGGCTGGCGATGCATGATGTAGGCGATCAAATTTATCCAGAGCCTGCGTTAACTCGTCGGTATCGATTGGTTTCAGAAGGTAATCAATACTGTTTACCTTAAAAGCCGACATCATATACTCGTCATAAGCCGTTGTAAAGATGATCGGGCTACTAACGGATAGTTGAGAAAAAATATCAAAACAAATGCCATCTGCCAGCCGGATATCCATGAAAATGAGCTGGGGTTGTGGATGGGTTTTCAGCCATTCAATACTTTCGCTGACCGTTCCTAATACTGCCAGAACTTCATGATTGGGCCGAATCATTTGTAGCAATCGCAAGAGACGATTGGCATTGGGCTGTTCGTCTTCAATGATGAGTAAGGATAAGGAATTCATGCGATAACGATTAAGGCACTCTCAGAAAATTAGGGCTTGGAGTAATCAAATAAAGGTAACTCCACCCAGAATAATTCAGCGTCAGAACCCTGAACGGGAATTTCGTAGGACAAAAGGCGATACCGATTTTTAATATTCTCCAGCCCTAATCCGGTTGAAGGCAATGGCGTTGGGAAAGGCTGCAAATTATTGGAAACACAAAGCCGATTACCCAGATCGTAAATCTGAATTTTTAGCGGTTTCGCATACGTCGCCCGATTGTGTTTGATGGCGTTTTCAATTAACAACTGAATGGCAATGGGAGGGACCCGTTTGGTTAGTAAATCGGGGTTAATATCAAAGCAAATCTGCACCTGCTCGCCGTGCCGAATCTGAATTAAATACTGGTAGGCTTTAACGAAGGCAATTTCATCTTTCAACGGCACCAGATCCTGCCGAGTGTTCTGAATCATGTACCGATATACCTTCGATAATTTATCCAAAAACAAACTTGCCTTATGGGTATCTTCCAGAATCAGTTCAGATAAAGTGCTGAAGTTATTAAAGAGAAAATGAGGATCTAGTTGTAGCTTCAACGATTGCAGCTCGGCCTGAAGAGCCACGCCTTTTAATTCCAGCGTCTTGACTTTCAGCTCGGCGGCCTCTTCCAGACTTTGTTTGATACGACTCAGGAGGAAATACCCCGTATGAAAAGTGCTAATCATTAACGAAACAATGAGGTTAACGATCAGAAATTGCCAGGATTCCAGTTCTTCCTGAGGCGTAGGCGTTCCGGGATACAACCAGGTATAAATCTGATCCTGAATCATTAACAGGCCAATACTCGCCCCCAGTGTTAGTACCGTTTGACTCACAAACCGGGCCAGCGGAGAATTAACCCAGGGGAGCCAACGTTCGAGTCCGCTAGCAATGCCGATACTGACTTCAATGATGAACCAACTGAAAATGAAGGTAATGGTCAAATCAGTTACCCATTCTTTGCAGGTTAGAATACCTCCCAACGTCCAGAGTCGATTATCGGGATTGATGAGGTAATACAGCAAATGAATGGCCAACACGACTAGGGGCGTCATGGCCAGCCGGATATACCGTCGGTATGATTTACGATCAAGATTCACGTGAAATGCGGGCATACATGGATTTGGAGAGATGTTTAACGCCAGCCGCCGCCTAAAGCCCGGTAGAGTTCGATGGTTGCATTCGCCTTTTCCCGTTCCAATTGAGTAACGTTCAACCGGGATTGCAGGAAGCTACTTTGAGCGGTAATGATTTCCAGGTAATTAGCCATTCCATTTTTGAATAACAATTCGGTTGAACCAATGCCCTCTTCCAGAGCCTGCCGACGCTTGGTCGCATGTTGAATCTGCTCTTCGATTTTCTGATTTGCCACCAGGGCATTAGACACTTCGGTATAACCCGTGAGGACGGCCTGTTGAAAATTAATCGCCGCTTTTTCCTGATTGATTCGGGCTTGTTCAATCTGGGTTTTTAACTGCCGCCGCTGAAAAACGGGTTGAGTTAGGCCTCCCGCAATATTCCAGAAGAACGAACCGGGAACGTTCAGCCAGTTGGAAACCTGAAAAGAAGTTAATCCACTTTGTCCCGTAATAACCAATCGCGGATACAAGGCAATTTCTGCGATGCCTAGCCGGGCGTTGGTCGCTCTCAGCTCGTATTCGGCAGCATGAATGTCCGGGCGGGCCGCCAGCAACTCGACTGAATAACCCTGCTGATGGTTGAGGCTAAATTCCTGCCCCGGCTGGGCCCGACGGGTAATTCCCTTTGCGTAGGACCCGCACAGCAGACTTAAAGCATTTTCCTGCTGAATGATGCTTTGTTCAATCTGAGGAATGAGCTGTCTGGTTTCTTCCAACTGGGCTTTCGCCTGTTGAATGGCCAATTGAGTCGCTTCCCCAACCCGGTACTGAGCATTCGTTATCATAACCGTGCTGTCACTGAGTTCCTCACTGTGCCGAGCAATTCTCAGTTGCTCGTCCAGCATTAACAAGTTGTAATAACCATTGGCTACGTCGGCTACCAATCGGGTTTGTACCCCGCGTTTCAATGCTTCATTTTGTAAGATACCCGCCAGAGCTTCTTCTTTCTGCCGCTTTACCCGGCCCCAGATGTCTACTTCCCAATTCAGGCCCAGATTTACATTAAAATCATTGACGTTCAATGTTCCGATGAAAGCTTCATTCCCCAACCCTGCAAAACTGTTACGGGCCGTCCGGTTGCGACTGACCTGCAACTGAGCGTTCAGATCGGGGAGGTAGTTGAGCTTTACCTGCTTTAACGTTGTTTGAGCATATTCAATGTTCTTGATGGCCATGCGTAAATCATTGTTATACGCCAGAGCCGTATCAATAAGACTACGAAGGGTGGCATTGGCAAAGAAGTCCTGAACGTTGGGTAACGTTCGGAGCGTCGTATCCCTTACCTGAGCGTTACGAAACTGCTCCGGTTGTTGTAAATCAGGACGTTTATAATCCCGGGTTACTTTGCAGGCCGTAAGCAGGCAAAGAATCACCAAGACGGAATAAATAGCTTTCATTTTCTTATTAATCATGGTTTTGAGGGAAGCTGGTTCACTGAGGAAGCTAACCAGCTTTTCCTGCCTATGGAGTTGTCCCGGCTTTAGGAATGACTGGGTTTTCTGCGTTTGCGACTCACTTTTTCCTGAATAGACTGGAAAATCACGAATAGCAGCGGGATAATTAACAAACCCAGTAACACGCCGGTAATCATACCCCCGGCGGCACTGGTACTGATCGAACGGTTACCTACCGCCGAAGCACCCGTAGCAAACATCAGAGGCACCAGACCCGCCACAAAAGCCAGCGAGGTCATCAGGATTGGGCGGAAGCGTTGTTGGGCTCCTTCCAGGGCCGCTTCCACAATCTCCATACCGGATTGCCGGGCTTTCAACGCAAATTCAACAATCAGAATCGCATTTTTTGCCAGCAAACCAATCAGCATAATAAGGCCAATCTGTACGTAAATATTGTTGGTAATCCCTGCCATGCCAATGGCGAGATAGACGCCTAAAAGTCCGGTAGGAATAGAAAGGATAACGGCCAGCGGTAATAAATAACTTTCGTACTGAGCCGCCAGCAGGAAATAGGTAAAAACCACGCACATGCCGAAAATAAGTACCATTTGTCCGCTTGACTCTTTCTCCTCCCGGCTTAATCCACTCCATTCGTAGCCATAGCCCGAAGGTAGCTTTTCGCTCAGAATTTTCTCGGTGGCATCCATGCTTTGGCTGTTACTATACCCGTCTTTCGCCATAATGTTGACCGTGATACTGCTGAAAAGGTTGTAGCGATTAATGACCTCCGGGCCATATACTTTACGTAGTTTGACGAGGGTACCAATCGGAATCATTTCAGCATTCGCATTTTTCACAAAGACTTGATTTAATGACTCTTCGTCCATCCGGTAGAGCCCTTCGGCTTTTACATTGACGCGGTAAAATTTACCAAAACGTACGAAGTCACTCGACTGGGCTCCGCCGTAGAATAATTGCAAAGTCGTCAGAACGTCGCGGGGCGTGGTGCCTAGTTGAAAGGCTTTATCCTCATCTACTTCCACTTCAAATTGGGGGAAATCGCTGCGGAACGTCGTGAAGGCCATGCCAATGGCAGGGTCCTGATTTAGGGCTCCGATGATCTGCTGGGCTCTTGCATTGAAAGACTCCAGACTGCCGCCCGTTTTATCCTGCAAAACCAGTTCCGAACCATTCACACTACCGAAGCCTTCCACCGGGGGCGAACGGAATAAGCTTAATTCCCCTTCTTTTACGGAAGCCAATCGCCCGGTCATGGCTTCAATAATTTCATCCATATCATTGATCTCACCTCGATCCCCAATGGCTTTTAGTCGGATAAAGCCTACGCCATAGGAAGGGCCGGCACTGTTACTGAGCAGGTTGAAGCCTGAGATACTGGTAACCGACTCGACTTCTGGCATCTTCTCTAAGGCCTGATCAATGCGACGAATGGCGTTGGTCGTAAACTTCAGGTTATTCCCCGGAGCCAGAGCCAGGGAGTAAATCACAAAGCGGTCATCTTCATTCGGTACAAAGTCTTTCGGGGCCCGATTCATCAGGAAAAAGGCAAAACCTGCCACGAGGGCTAACGCTCCGATACCTATCCATTTCTGATGAATCAGGAAACGAATACTCCGCACATACTTGGAAGTCAAGTTATCAAAACCCGTATTGAAGGCCGTCACAAAACGTTGTTTGAATCCCTGACCTGGTTTTTCTCCGTGCGTATTCTTCAAAAATAAGGCACACAAGGCCGGACTCAGCGTCAGGGCGTTTACCGCCGAAATCAAAATGGCACTGGCCAGCGTAAAGGCAAATTGCTTGTAAAACACGCCCGCCGGGCCACTCATGAAACCTACGGGAAGGAATACTGCTGCCATGACTAGGGTAATAGACAGAATTGCTCCGGTGATTTCCTGCATGGCTGAAACGGTCGCTTCCTCCGGTCCCATGTTTTCGTTCTCCATCTTGGCGTGTACCGCTTCCACTACCACAATGGCATCATCCACCACAATACCAATGGCTAATACCAGAGCGAAAAGGGTTAATACGTTAATGGAAAACCCGATAATCTGAAGAAAGAAAAAGGTACCGACAATGGCCACCGGAACGGCGATGGCTGGAATAAGCGTGGAACGCCAGTCTTGCAAGAACAGGAACACGACGATAAACACCAGAATGAAAGCTTCTATCAGCGTGCTTTTTACCTGATCGATGGACTGATCCAGTCGTTCTTTTACGCTTTGAATGATGTCATAGTCCACGCCTTTCGGAAAATTCTTCCGGCTTTCTTCCAGCGATTTGCGAACGGCAATTTCAATTTCATTGGCATTCGATCCGCTTACTTGCTGGATGGCCAGCGTTACGGCGGGCTTTCCATTTTCGTAGTTGTCACTGTCGTAAAAGGCTGACCCAAATTCAATACGAGCCACATCACGTAAGCGTAAAAGTGAACCGTCGGGTTTGGCTTTCAGGATAATCTGTTCAAACTGCTCGGGCTGATTGAGCTTACCTTTGTACTTTACGATGTACTGAAGCGGAGCCTTGGATTCTTCGCCCAGTTTTCCCGGCGAAGCTTCCAGACTGCTATTGGCAATGGCGGTTTCAATGTCCTGCGGGACCAGATTATTGACCGTGAGTTTCTGGGGATTCAGCCAAATCCGCATGGCGTAATCTTTACTTCCGAAGAGCTGAACGTTACCGATACCCTTAATCCGTTTCAGGGCCGGAACCAGGTTGATTTTGGCGTAGTTCTGCAAGAAGAGTTCATCAAATTTAGAAGAATCGCGACTCAGCAAATTAAAGAACATGATGTTACTGTTCTGTTGCTTGGTGGTCGTGATACCCGCCCGAATCACTTCCGCCGGAATTCTGGCTGTTGACCTGAGCCACCCGGTTCTGAACGTTCACCGCTGCCTGATCCGGGTTGGTGCCCTGATTAAAGATGACCTGAATTGAGAAAGAACCATCGCTTCCGGCTGTGGATTTAATGTACTGCATATTCTCCACGCCATTAATCGATTCTTCAAGGGGCGTGATTACCGAACGCGTAACACTCTCGCTATTACCCCCAGGATAAAGTCCGGCTACATAAATGGTAGGCGGAGCAATATCGGGGAATTGCATGACGGGTAAACGACTCAGGGAGATGAGCCCCAGCAGCACCAGTACAATGGAAATAACCGTGGCCAGAACGGGCCTATGTATAATATTTTTTAGCATAACAACCGGGAAATAGACCGCAACACGGGCTGTAATTACCTAAAGATCTTTATTTATTGAGCTACCTGCTCACCTTCCGTCACCAGTGCCGCGTCTTTCGCAATGATGCGATCACCGGGATTTAAGCCCTTCACCAGCACGTAATTATCTCCACTTTTACCATTGACGATAATAGCTATACGCTCTGCACGGTTATCTTTCGTAAGACGGAAAACGTAAAGTTTATCCTGAATGTCGGACACAGCCTGCACTGGAATCAGCATCACGCTTTCGTGGGTTTCGGGTAATACAATGCGGCCCGTGTTACCCGAGCGAAGCAAATGCCGGGGGTTGGCAAAGGCGGCCCGCACGCTAATACTACCCGTGCCGGTATCAAACTTGCCGTCTACCATCTGCACCTTACCGGAATGTTCGAAAGGTTTACCATCGGCCAGAATTAGCTGAACCGTCGGAAGCTGCTTTAGCGTCTGCGTTAATGACTGATCGGATTGGCGACTGAGTCGAAGAAAATCCTGTTCGGTCATGGAAAAGTAAGCGTAGACCTGGCTAATGTCCGAAAGCGTAGTCATCGGCTCCGTATCCGTTTTGGAAGCCAGGTTACCGATTCGCTTCGGAATTCGACCGATGAACCCACTCACGGGAGCTTTCACCAAGGTAAAGCCCAGATTAATGCGAGCGGTTGCTACAGCGGCTTCCTGAAGAGCTACGTTTGCTTTCGCCGTTTCATAGGCTGCTTTTGCCGTTTTAAGTTGAAACTCGGAGGTAACGCGGCTTTGGCTCAACTCCCGGAATTTATCTACTTCCAGCGAAGCTTTTTTCAAATCTGCCTGAGCTGCCTCGAGGTTAGCCTGAGCCGTATGCAAAGCTTCCCGGTAAGGGGCATCGGCAATTTTAAACAGCGGTTGTCCCGCTTTTACATAGGCTCCCTCCTCGACGTATATTCTCTCCAGGTAGCCTTCCGCCTGCGGGCGAATATCGACATTAACTTTTCCTTCAATGCGGGCAGGGTATTCTTTATGAAGGGTAACTGAATTCTCTTTTAAAGTAATCACGCTGCGTTTCTGCGGAGCAGCGGCAGTTTGTTCGGTCTGATTTTCGGCAGAAGTGGTACAGCCCGCCAGACCAATCCAGGTGAGAAATAACAGGGTCGTAAGGGTATAATTTTTAAGAGAGGGGAAGTGTTTCACGGGATTCTATCTTTTGATTACTTCAAAAATAGACCCCCTACTATCAGTTACTAATGTTTTTGTGACTCATCCGACTAAAAACGCCCCCGAATCGGATTCAAACCCGACTGATTCGTTCTTAAATTTCAATCATTAATCCAGAGCTTTATACCCGCCATATACGAGAAATCCCGAATAGCTACTACCATCCGGGATGCTTTACATGTGACGTACTTCAGCCACCAAACAAGAAATTAATTCCAGTAAGTACCATTTAATCCCAATACCGTACCCAGCCACAAGCCAATCATAAACACCAGTACACCAACCACCAGAGCGAGAGCTTTTTTCCAGTTGCTTCGATACTGAAAGGGATTAATAAAGGAGAAAAAGGCACCGCCCGCCGCCCCAGCCAACGGAACGATGAGGAGCGGCTTAATCATCCAGAATTTACCCCAGGCAGGGTTGGGGTTATGGGCACCGAAGAGAAACAAACTAATGATAAACAGGGCAATCAATCCTCCAATAGACATGCCTTTCCTAAGAGAGGCAATAGGAACGGAAAAGAGTCTGAGTGAATTTTGATGGATCATGAAGCTATGGCATTTCACGTGTTTATTTTATTAAAAGTACTTTGTGATGCAAAGTAAAATACAAAAATCGGAAATCTATTCTTCTCATGACGAAAAAATTTCCATTCATGATTTTGAATACGAGGGGAGGGGGATGAAAAGCAGAAAGAGGACCTTTTCAGGGTAGGAGGTGAGTATATTTTTATTTTAGAGAAGGTAATTTTAGAGGTTTTTATTTAACATAAGGGTAATTATGAAACAATATGTATACCCCTAAATAAGAAGTAAGTTTTATTGAAAAGCTGCTGATTTTTTTAGGTTTGAAATTCAATAGTTTAGAAAGATTTGTTCCGGGAAGCATAACTTGATTAAGTCAAACCTAAAAATAAGTACTAACCGTAACACCTTAAATTCTCAAGGATGTAGTTTTCTTTCTTTCAGAAGTCTTAAAAGTAATTCCGGCTCATCGGTTTGAATAACATTTGCTCCGTGATCGAGTACCATACTTAAGCCTTTTTCGATTTGGCCTTTTCTTACTAAGGCATCCGGCTCGCCTAAAGCATTAATCCATACTCTGGCTCCGTGCTTTTTAATTAATTCTGAAACGGAGCCTTCATAAAAACTATGGTCGATATGGATCAACTTAGGTTTAAATGAAGAAAGTAGCTCTTCTGCCTGAGTTTTGGAATGGGCTCTTGGCATTAATTGATGGGCGGCGTTTACCTGCTTGACCTGAGCTAGTGCGGTCGTATCATCATCAAAGAAAAACACCTGAGCACTCATGTCCATTTTTCTGATCATCTCAACAACGGGGCTAAGACGGTCGGTTTTCAGGTCCAGATTGATATAAATTTTTCCTTTGGCTAAACGCAGTAACTCTTCCAGCGTAGGTATTCGTTCGGAGGTTAATTTACCTTGGGAGTCTTTCAGGTATAACGTGCTCAGTTCGGCCAGCGTGTACTCTTCTGCGTTACCTCTCCCATTGGTGGTTCGATTCAGTGTTCGATCGTGTAATAAAAACGGAATGCCGTCTTTACTTACTTTCACGTCCGTTTCAATAATGTCAACACCGATCTCAATGGCCTTTTGAAAAGCCGGAATGGAGTTCTCGGGGAGGGTATGATGCACCGCCCGATGAGAAGCCACTAATACAATGGCTGGATTGTTAAAATAGTGTTGTAAAGTATTAAAATTAGATTGAGCCTGAGTCATTAGGCTGAACACGAGTAAAGTAAATACGGATAAACAGCGTTTCATAGTAAAAGAGGGTTCGTTAGTAATGAAAAAATCCAGGAAACCTTACGGCTTCCTGGAGCGATTGAACTGGGGTTATTACCAGGGTTTAGAGGTTCCTTTAATTAGCCAGCTTTTCGACCAGGCACTGTTCTTGCCATCCGCCTGAGAATAGGCGGATTCTTCCAGTTGTTCTATGGCCGAGGCTGCATTGGCCTGATTAATCCGTATTTCATCGGACATGTAATAAAAACGAATGGGAAGGACTCGCCGATTGGCGGCAGGGCCAGGTGTTAAAGCCGGTAAACCGGTACGACGGAAGTCAAACCAGGATTCTGTGGCGGCAGTCCAGCTGGCAATCCACTTTTGTTGCATGAGTTGCTCCAGCGTTCCCTTATACTTCACGCCTTCATTGGCGAGGTAGGTAGCAGCAAAAGAAGACACGCCCCAGGTAGTCAATGAGGCTTTAATTGCTGATTCGTAATGCGTTTGAGCATTACCCGCCGCCCAGCCTTTTTGCGAAGCTTCAGCCAGAATAAAATGAACTTCAGCCGCCGAGATCAAACGGGCTTTCAATAAGCTTCCCTTGGCCGCTTTGTATATCTCGTTCAGGTACGAAACGTGTGGGTTATACGAAAGCTGACCCGGCGTAGGATTCAGGTTATAAGACGAAGGCAAAGAGGAAACGCTGGGAGGTAACCCTACATAATCCGCATTGGTATTGATTTGAGCAGTACCTACTTTGTCAGGAGACAGGTAACGCTTGCCATCTTTGATTACGTCTGTTTTAGCGGGCAAGGTAGCGTCTACGACCAGCGGCACTTCTACTTTTTTGGCCCAAATTGCCAGACGAGGATCATTAATGGCCTGCATCGCATTCACCAGCGTTGCACACATTTTGATGCGACGGTAATTACTTCCACTCGCATCGTATACCGTATTTGAAGGCCATGAATCTCCATCGTTATTTCCTACATAAGCCAAAGTGGCATCATCGGTGGCTTCAGTAATGATGGGGTATTGCGTAGGATTGGCGACGATTTTTTCAATACCAGCCTTTGCTTTCTCTGGCAATTTCCCTGAAATACGAAGGTAATAGCGTAAGGCCAGAGAGTTGGCCAGTTTACGCCATTTGGCGGGGTTACCGCCGTAAATCACATCCGCACTGGCATCAATTCCTTGGTATTCAGCCGATGACTTAGATAGTAGCGTATTGGCTTTCTCCAAATCAGCAAGTACGCCAGCATAGATGCTTTCCTGAGAATCGTATTTAGGCATGGTGTACTCGTTCCCACCCAAATCCCCTTTCAAGGCATTGGCGTACGGAGCATCGCCCCACAGGTCAGTGATCAGACCGAAAAGGAACGCCCGCATGGTGAGTGTAACTCCCTGATGAAACTCATACTTCAGGTCAACAGCCCGGTTATAGACCATCTGATTGTTCCGCAAAACGTCATAATAAGCCGTCCAGCTTTGGCTGCCTGACCAGTCATAGTCATTACGGGAACTAAACCAGGCATCACCCTGTGTATGTTGCATGACCCCGGAAATATCTCCAAAGCCTAAATTCAAATACAGCTTGGGGCCTTCGGTCAACACGGTTGATAAAACCAGGTTCGGATTAGCTACGTCCGCCTGAATTCCGTTGGGGTTAACGTTCAGTTCCGTTAAATCTTTGCAGGAGACCAATAAGCTGAAAACCAGCAGAAAGGAAAATTTATAGTACTTTTTCATACTTAGAAAGTTAGACCCAGTTTAAAGCCCACGGGGATTACCCAGGGCGTAACATTATACCGTTCAATACCCTGCTTGAATTGGGTGCCTGCCTGCGACCCTGATTGAGGCTGGAATGCCGTTTCAGGATCGATACCGATTTTAGCAGCCGTCCACAGCATGATGTTTCGGCTATACACCGAGAAATTGGCGTTTTGTAAACCCAGCGAGCGAACGAAAGCAGAAGGCAGTTCGTAAGCCAGACTTAATTCTCGCAGTTTTAAGAACGAAGCATCGAACAGAGCTGCCCGGGCAAAACTCCAGGGATAGTTGTCGGAATAAGGAAGGTATTTTGTTCCACTGGAACCGAGGTTTTCGGTATAACCCGTGATGTTTCCTTTCGCATCGTACTGAGCAATCACACCGGGGTTGAATACACCGCCGTAGGGATAAACCACGCCGCCTGATTCGAAAGGGAAACTTCCATCTGCCGCCGTTGGGCCCCCTACTACATGGAAGTGATTTCCATTCACACGAATCATCTGATCGGCATTCGCTACCAGATAGTTACGAAGAGCATCCCCTGACGAACCATTGGGGTTGATGACGTTTTTCAGGAATCGGCTTGTTCTGAAATCAGATTCCATGTACCGATAGGTCTGTGAAATAAAATCTCCTCCCTGACGCCAGTCAAAACTCATGTTTAGGGTAAGACGCTTGTAAGAAAGAGAGGTCTGTAAGCCTAACATGAAATCAGCGTTGAAATTGCCAATTTTATTACGGGTCTTCGTAGCCGTCACCGACTGCCAGGAACCATCTTTATCAAGAATGGGATACCCGTAATAAGGTGAGTTAGGATCCGTAACCGTTACTAACTCCGCATCATAAATGTCACCGATTTTCTCTCCTACGTAAGTCCAGGCACCGCCTTTGGCATCCTCCCAGAGGGTATAACTTTGTAGTCCGTCCGAAAGACGCTTGATGGTCGTTGTGTTTCTGGTAAAATTAGCGGTAACATCCCAACGCCAGCCATTACGATCCACGGGCGTGCCTCCCAGCGAAAGCTCCACGCCACGGCTTTCCAGTAACCCGGCATTCACATTTATTGAAGAATACCCCGAAGAAGGAGACACCCTAGTATTGATGATCTGATTTTTATTGGAAGAAACATAATACGTTCCGTTGAAGCGTAAACGATTATGCAACAAAGCTAAATCCAGGCCACCCTCCGTTGAAGTAGCAATTTCAGGTTTCAGAGTTGGAGTTAGCTGAGTAGATGAAGTCCCCAGACGGGTGATGCCATTCCAGGCACCTACGTTAACCAACGTATTGTAAAGATTGTAGGGACTGGTGTCTGTACCTACCTGAGCAACCCCACCCCGGAGTTTCACCAGATGAACCGCCTGCGGCAGGTTAATCATTTCATTGATCAGCACGCTCAGGGAAGCGGAAGGATAAAAATACGAGCGACTATCCGCAGGAAGTGTACTCGACCAATCATTTCGGCCCGTAATATCCAGGTAAATCATGTCCTTGAAACCGAAGTTAGCCAGGGCATAAAGGCTGTTAATCCCCCGCTGAAATCGACTGTTGGAATAATTAACGTTCGCCACTGCAATGTTCTGAACGGTATACAAATTAGGTAAAATCAGACCTGCTTTGCTTTTAGAGGAGGTCATCTGATCCGTTCCGTTCTGGTAACGCACGTTACCTCCGGCAGATACCGACCAATGGAATTGATTGAAGTCTTTCTTATACGTCGCTAAAAAGTCTGCATTGCGTTCGTAACGGGTCATGTTCACAATGCCGTACGCTCCTTTGGGTTCGTCTTTATAACTAAAGGGGATTTTCGTTTCCCGTTGCTCAGTATACGTATCCACGGCGTAACGAGCCATCAGACTGAATGACGGCGTGAGTTGCCAATCCAGTTTCAGATTACCGAACATCCGGTCACGAACGAAGCTATTTTTTACTTCATGGGCCAGGAAATAAGGGTTGTTATATTCCCCCGGAGCCTGCGAAAGCTGTTCCAGTCCTTCTCTACCCGAAACCCAGTAATTTTTCAGGTCACGGATGTCGATGTGCGGCGAAACGGCGTAGGCCCATTGCATGGGGTTCGTACCCCGGTCTCCCGAAGGTCGGTTATTGGAATTACTACGGCTGATGTCAATCGTACTGCTCAACGTCAGATTCTTGTGCAGTCTGGCTGAGGAGTTTAAGCTGAGCGTATTTTTGAAGAGATCAGAACCCGGAATAATTCCGCGATTACTCATGTTTGAATACGACAGGCGGTAATTCATCAGATCGTTACTGTTTGCGATCGAGATACCATTGGTCGAAGTAATACCCGTTTGAAAGAAATTACGGAGGTTATCGGGATGGGAAACCAGCTCCAGCGGCACCAGATTACCATTGGCATCGCGTGGACTGTTCCATTGGATAGCTTTGTATCCTTTGTTTAATTCCGGGCCATTCCCCCCCGATGAGCCTTCTTCAATCTCTAAAACTCCGTCGGTATTGGGGTTAAAATCAGGGGTGTACGGGAAAACGCCGGAAGCAAAACGATTATTACGATCCAGAAAACGGAAAGGGCGATCCAGCACGGTATTCGTAGTCACCGAAATCGTCATTTTCTTGGATTTGCTGCCGTTTTTCGTTGTAATGAGCACAACCCCGTTGCCAGCCCGCGAGCCGTATAAAGCCGCTGCACTGGGACCTTTCAATACCGATACGCTTTCAATATCTTCAGGATTCAAGTCTGCAATGGCATTCCCATAATCGACTTTATTATTCGAACCCATTTCGGTTACGTTGTTAAGCGTGTTTGCCAGCGGTACTCCATCCACTACGAATAAAGGCTGGTTATCATTACTTAAGGATTTAGCTCCGCGAATCACCATGCTTACCGAAGAACCCGTTGGGCCCGTCTGGCTAATCTGTACCCCTGCTACTTTTCCCGCCAGCGAATTCAGGACATTCTCCTGAGCTACGCGGGTCATGTCTTTTCCTTTTACCTCACCGACCGAATAACCCAGGGAGCGTTTGTCCCGCTGAATGCCCAGAGCCGTTACCACCACCTCCTGAAGAGAAGCGTCGCTTTCGACCAGGGCTACATCCATAACCGTTTTGTTTCCTACTGGAATTTCCTGAGACTGAAAACCAATAAAAGAAAACACAAGAACGGACTGATCCGATGCAGTAGTGAGGGAATACTGCCCGGCATGATTCGTTGTCGTTCCGATGGAGGTCCCTTTCAGTAGTACGTTTACTCCCGAGAGAGGAGACCCATCTTTTGCTGACGTTACCTTTCCAGTGATGGTCTGAAAAGGTTTGCTGGCCCAGGATTGAAAGCAGATCCAGGGAGCCATTAGTATAAATAATACCAATGACTTTTGAACAGAACTAATTTTTCTGATAAAAAGCATGATTTTAATGGTAATTTTAAATCATTTAAGCAATGGGAAAAATGTAAATAATATTAAAAATATAAAGCCTTTAGTTCTTCTACTAAAATTAGCAATTTTCTACTTTAGGGCAAATGTTTGGTTAATAGAGAGAATGGGAGCATCAGGAATTTCTTAATAAATCAAAAAGTATAAGTTAATAGGTATGGATTAGGAACTATTTAGGCCATACCATTCGATCTCGGATGATTTTTTTACTAACAATGAGGTGATTCTTTACCGTATTTTTTGAAATACCCAGATCATTAGCAATTTCCTGATATGACTTTTTCTCCTGGATATTCAGGAAAAGAATTTGCTTTCTCTTCTCGGAAAGCGTATCCAAAGCATCCCTCAGTCCTTGTATGGAGCCATCTTCTTCCTCCTCCGGCATTTCAATGGCCTCCACGAAAAGAAATTGTTTTTGCAATAAATCCGACTTATGAATTTCTTTCAAGCGATCCAGCGTGAGGTTTTTTACACTGGTAAATAGGTAAGACTTTAAATTTAACTCAGCTTTGAGTGATGCTCTTTTGATCCACATCTTCATGAAAACATCGTGAATGATATTCTCAGCTTCTGCCCGATCTTTAATCAGATCCAAACAGAATTTCAAAGCGGAGTGGTAATAATGTTGATACAGGCTGGAAAAGACAAAGGCTTCCCCGGATGCCGCCCGTAGGGACGTATCTTCTGTATGAAAACGCATAAAAATGTTAGGTTAATGCAATGAGTTATTAACTTAGGTAAATAACTATTTCAATGAGTAATCGTGGGAGGAAATGGTTACCTTAAATTAAGGTTAATTATCAAAAAATTGCCCTTATTTTCTTTAATATGCCGCAAAAGTAGAAGACCTTTTGCAATCATTCTTACGCAATTTGCGTAAAGTTGACCTCATTTTGCGTAAGCCCAAAAAACTTCATATTGTGGTAATATTACTTGCGATTAAGCTTCATATTAACTCTATTTTTCAAGTAAATACTAGTCCTTTTTTGGGGTTCAGGCGTATTAGTGCTAAAAGAAAGGAATGATATGACTATCTGTAGATTGGCCTTTTTACTTATTCTCGGGTCTGGAATCGGCTTTTCGCAAGTCCCCGACCAACCCTTTGAGCAATGGTACTCCATCCGCTATTACGGAGCCGTCCGTAAGGATGGTAAGGTTTTCAAAGATCGCAACAACCTTATTCAGGGCATTTCTGGAGGTCAGCTCTTTCTCCCGGCTCACGGGCGTTTTCTGCATCCGGGTGCGTTAGTACCAGATACGCGGTATCGCTCCATGAAATCCCGTACGCTTCGGGACATGGGGGTTTACCAACATCAGTTCTGGTATCTTGATGAGGAAAGCCTCTGGAGTCATGCCTGGGCGGGACGAATGGAGTTACTGCACCCTATGCCTCAAGCAAAAATGTTTGCCGGTGGCCCCGATTTTAGCTTTCTCATTTCAGATGGTACTTCGCTGGAATACTTAAAAGATTCGCTGGTGCTCTGGCACACTACACTGACCGGAGAACAGGTAAAAGCCATTAGCTACGCAAGGCAAAAATTCTGGGTTCTGACTTCCACGCATCTTTATACGCTCCAGAACAAGAAATTACAGACGTTTTACTCGGGGGAAGGGTTCACCAGTCTAGCCGTTAACGATACCAGTGTGTATCTAGGGTACGAGAAAGGCTATTATCACTGGAAGAAAGAGAGTCATTTACCCCTTGAGCACACCCAGCTTCCCAGCGTACCCGTCAACACGGTTACCCTCATCGATGGGCATCCGTGGATGGGCACGAATAAGGGTGTTTTCACGCCCAAGCCCGATGGAACGTATGCCTACTTTCAGGGTGAACGTTGGTTACCGGGCGATGAAGTCATTTCCATTACTGCGGGTCCCACGAACAGTGTGCTGGTTTTAACTACCCAAGGATTATCTCAGCTCAGCAAACGGATGATTACCCTTCAGGAAAAGGCGTATTTCTTCGAAAATCAGGTCCGAACCCGACACATTCGTAACGGTTTCAACGCTTCGCTGGAAGGTATGGAAAAAGGAAATCTAGGTACGGGTTATCTCTCCGATGCCGATAATGACGGTCTTTGGACTTCGATGTATCTGGGGAGCCAGGCTTTTCGCTATGCAGCAACCAAAGAAAAACAGGCTCTGGAAAATTGTCGGGAATCACTCGAGGCAATGGAGCGGCTTTACGCGGTTACGTCCATTCCCGGCTTCCCGGCCCGCTCGTTCGAACGAAAAAGTATTAAGTCTCAGTTATCGGATACCAACGTTTGGCAACCTTCTCACCAACCGGGCTGGGTCTGGAAAGCTACCACCAGTAGCGACGAAGCCATTGGGCACGTTTTCGCCTTTTCCACCGTAGCCGAATTGGTGAATGAACCCAGCTTGCAAAAGAAAGCCATTCGCTTGTTGGATACGCTGATGAATCACATCGTAAGCCATGATTTATACCTGGTGGATTACGACGGAAAGCCCACTAAATGGGGCCGATGGAATCCTGCCTATGTGAATTCATTTCCGGTGAACGTGGGCGACCGGAAGCTGAACTCTTCCAATATCATCGGTATGCTGCAAACGGCTTATCATTTCACGAAAAAGGAAAAATACCGAAAAAAAGCGTTTGAATTGATGACAAAACACGGGTATCTGGCTAACTTGACTCGCCCCATGAGCGAAATAGGTAAAGCTCCCGATAACGCCGATGAGCACAGTAAATTACTTTCAGAAGGCTGGAATCACTCAGACGACGAAATGTATTTTCTGGGTTATTGGGGACTTTACCGTTATGCTTTCAACGATACGCTGCGAACTCAATATCGGCGGGCGATCATTGATCATTGGCAGGTAGAGCGTCCTGAGAAAGATGCGACCTGGAATTTCTTTACGGCCTTAACAGGTACTAAATCCTTCGATCTGGCTGAATCCATCTGGTATTTACAACAATATCCGCTGGATCTGATCGACTGGCGTATTCAAAATAGCCATCGGCAGGACTTACATTTCCTACCCGACAATTTCCGTAAACAAACGATTTCACAGGTCTTATCTCCCGCCGAGCGACCCATGCAGCGGCATAATCGCAACACTTTTATTCTGGATGAAAACGGCAACGGTCAAAGCGAATTCAGTGCCGGAGATACCTGGTTATTGCCTTATTGGCTGGGACGATACCTCGGGATTATCAAGGCTTCTCCGTCGGATCATTCCCTATTATTTTCAAATTAATAGCCCCACCCCTAGTCCTTTTCGCAGCCTTTGCCGTATTACTTCCAGCGTTCACTTTTATTCTCATGCAAAAGCAATTACGGGCGGCCGTATTTTTAAGTATAGTCTTAGGATTATGGGGAGGACTTGCCATGGATCAGGGTCGTATCTTACTTATTTCTGCTCATCGCGGAGCTTCCGGCCTGGCTCCCGAAAATACGCTGGCCACCTTTCAGGAAGCATTACAGCAGGGGGCGGATTATCTGGAAATTGACGTTCGAACGACCCGCGATTCCCAACTGGTAATTCTGCACGATGGTACGCTGGACCGGACTACCATGGCTACCGGGAAAGTGTCTGACCGTACCTGGGAGGAAATAAAATCCGTTTCGGCGGGGAAAGGCTGGAATCATTTCACCCAACACATTCCCACCCTTGAAGAGGTCTGTCAACTCGTGGCTCACTGGAACACCGCCCATCGTTCCAAAGCGAAATTATACGTGGATTGTAAGGCCGTAGAGCCTCGGGCTTTGGTAACTATTTTAAGCAAATACCACCTGCAAAAAGACGCTGTGTATTACGGCAGCGATGCTTTTCTTAGTCGGTTGAAACAGGAAGATTCCGCTCTTCAGGTCATGCCAGGATTTCCTAAAAACGGCAACTGGCAGGAAAAAGCCGAGCGTCTGCAACCTTACGCTTTTGACATACCTGCGGAGGTAATCACTCCTGAGTTAATCGCTACCCTTCACCAGCATCATATCCGAACATTTGTTGATTTACTGGACCAGAAAGATACCATTGCCTGGTATCGCAAGGCCGTAGCCTGCGGTGTGGATTGCATCCAGACCGATCACGTCACTGAACTTCGACAAGCTCTCACGCAGATGCCTTAAAATGAATTATTATGTTGAAAAAAACAGGTCTGCTTACCCTTTTGGCCGGGACCCTCTCACTGGCTCAGGCACAGGAACATAAACCCTATACCCCTACAGCCTTCCCCGACCGACTCATCATGGGTTATCAGGGAGCCGTCGCCACTTCTCAATCAGTAAACTGGCGGACGGATTCTACCGTAACCAAATCAATAGGGGCCATCGTCGAAGCAGATGCTTCACCGGATATGGTTGCCAAAGCCCAGATGGTTGAGGCTCAAACCGAACGGGTGGTTTTAGATGGAAAAACCGTGCATTACCATTCGGTTCACTTCAAAAATCTCAAACCTGCCACGCAATATGCTTACCGGGTTGGCGATGGTACGCACTGGAGCGAATGGTTTCACTTTACCACAGCTCAGGACAAGCCTGCACCGTTTTCATTTCTGTATTTTGGTGATGCTCAGAATGACATCCGTTCGCTCTGGTCCCGGGCCATTCGGGGGGCTTATGCCCAATTACCGAATGTCCAGCTCCTCTTACACGCCGGGGATTTGATTAACTCATCCAACAGCGACTGGCAATGGGGGGAATGGTTTGAAGCAGGTGGGTGGATTAATGGGATGATTCCTACGCTGGCGGTGCCGGGTAACCATGAATATTTCAAAATGGAGAATGGGAACCGTCGGGTATCGTACCACTGGCGGCCCTCTTTTGTGTTACCCGAGAACGGTCCCCAGGGATTAACTGAAACGGCTTATTACCTGGATTACCAGGGAACCCGATTGATCTCGCTGGATTCTCAGGGAGCCTTACTGGATTCGCTGGTGCTGGAAAAGCAGGCCAACTGGTTGCTGGACGTTCTCAAAAACAACCCCAACCGCTGGACGATTGTCATGCATCATCATCCCGTGTTTTCCACTTCTAAAGGTCGGGATAACGATGAATGGAGAGATCGCATGGAACCCATGTATCGAAAATATGGCGTAGACCTGGTTTTGCAGGGGCACGATCACACCTACGGACGGGGATTAAATATGCCGCTTGGCAAAAGCCGTAAACAACCCGACGGCCCTATTTATGTGGTTTCGGTGAGCGGTCCTAAAATGTACGAAATTGGATTGCAAAACTGGATGGACCGTGCGGCTTCGAATATTCAGCTTTTTCAGACTATTCAGGTGAGTCAGGATACATTGAAGTACCAGTCTTATGCCGTAACGGGTGAGAAATACGATGCTTTCGAATTGATCAAAAATGCCAAAGGAAAAAACAGGCTGGTAGATCATGATCCTGAATTACCCGTTGAGCGACTGGAACTTCCGGCGGAGTATCAGAAACGAAATACACCTCAGCAAAAAGAAGCGTATCGCAATCGTTTTCAGGAATATAAAGCCCGTAAAGAGGCCGAGCTTAAAAAGAACAAGTAATCGCTGGTATGCATGACGATAGGGGTTGATTTGGGAGGAACGAATATTCGGGCAGGTGTGGTGCAGGCGGGCGAGGTACATACCCTTCGGCGTCACATCCTGAAACGAAAAGACTCCCTTACGGATACATTAGCTCAACTCATCGACCTGATTCATCCTTTGTGTCAATATCCGGTAGAGGGTATTGGAATCGGGGTGCCTTCGGTGGTAGATGTGCAAAACGGTGTGGTTTATCAGGTCGCTAATATTCCATCGTGGGAGGAAGTGCCTTTAAAAGATATTCTGGAAAAAGAGCTAAATCTGCCCATCTGGATTAATAATGATGTGAACTGTTTCATACTCGGGGAACATCAGCACGGCCTCGCCCGCAACACTACTTCTGCTCTCGGGCTTTGCATTGGAACGGGTTTGGGCTGTGGACTGATTCTAAACGGTACGTTATATACAGGAACTAACTGCGGGGCTGGAGAAATTGGAATGCTGAGTTACCTCGATCAAACGCTGGAGTATTATTGTTCAGGTGACTTTTTCACCGGTCGCCACGCAACAACGGCTTTAGAAACGTTTGAGCTTGCTACCCTCGGAGATCGGCAAGCGTTGGCTCTCTGGGCAGCCTTTGGCCGACATCTGGCTGAGGCTATTAAAGTGATTCTGTACGCCTATGATCCTGAAATTATTGTTATGGGCGGCTCCATTTCCAAGGCATTTTCCTTTTTCGAACCTTCGATGCGGGCACAGTTATCCGATTTTTCGTATCGGGAAACCCTTCGCCGCATTCGGATACTTCCTACTGAAAATGAGAACAGTGGAGTAATTGGAGCCGCCGCGTTGGGTACACTTTCCGTTCCTCGTTTTAGCTAATTCGGGTAAACACCGCCATGTATAAAATTATTTTGCTGATTGATTTTTCCGAAGAATACAGCAAAGGCTTACTCAAAGGCATTACGCGTTATTCCCGGGAGAAAGGTCCCTGGATTTTTTGCCGCATGCCCCTTTATAATCGGGAAACGTTGGGGATTGAGGGTATTCTTAATTGGGCTAAAGAGTGGGAAGCCAATGGCATCATCGGTCAGCTTTATAATGATACCAACATCAGCCAACTTGTAAAGTCTGGTATTCCGACAATTGCCCAGGATTTTAAAGAACGTTTTACCGAAATTCCCAACATTACCGGAGCTCATCGCGAGGCAGGAGCAATGGGGGCCGATTACTTTCTTCGCAAGGGATTTCGTCATTTTGCTTTTTACGGTTTCGAGCATATTGTCTGGTCGCGTGAACGTTCTCAGGGGTTTGAGGAACGGGTACAGAAAGCGGGTTACTCCGTTCATTACTTTGATAATCAGGAAGAAAGTAATGAGGAATTATGGTACTACAAGCCCAGTGCTTTAAGTCAGTGGTTAACCTCATTACCCAAACCCATCGCCATCATGGCCTGTGATGATCGTCTGGGCTTACACATTACCGAGACCTGCCGCCATTCGGGCATTCGGATTCCTGAAGACGTGGCTGTGCTGGGCGTGGACAACGACGAAATGTTCTGTGAAATTTCTGACCCTCCCCTATCCAGTATCGCTCAGGATGCCGAAAAAGGCGGATATGAAGCCGCTCGGTTACTGGAGGCGATGATAAAAAAAGGAACGGGCAAATGCTACGACATTGTGGTTCGTCCCACGCAGATTATTACCCGACAATCCACGGACATTTATGCTACTCAGGATGATTTCATTACCACGGCTTTAAAATTCATTCATCAGAATATCGATAAAAACCTTCAGGTAGAAGACGTCGTAGCCCAGGTTCCGCTCTCCCGCCGCTCCCTGGAGTTTCGTTTTCGGGAAACGCTTGGCTTTCCCATTTACAAGTACATTCAGAATTTGCGGATGAATAAATTTTCCAAAAAGTTACAGGAAACGGATCAGTCTATTCTTGAAATTGCTCTCGATCTGGGCTTTACGGATACTAAAAATGTAGCCCGTCAGTTTAAACAAATTCATGGTTGCACACCCCAGGAGTTTCGGGCTCAGTTCAAGATCTAACCAGCCACCACATCCAATAGGGTCAAAGATTTTATAAGCGGTATAAAAAACAAGAAGCAGACTTTTGAAAAGTCTGCTTCTTGTTTTGAGGGATATTCTAAAGTAGAAAAAAGGGAATGGCCATTATCAAAAACACGCAAGGAAGAATAAGCAACTTAGCTATCGTTGAAAATTCAACATACCTATCTTCTTCCACCAGAAGAACATTTAATGCGTCATTGAGATACCGCATATTTGTGATTGAGTAGTTATCGGCAGCAAATTTAACTATAAAGCTTCAGTTGTTGATGCAATCAAGTCCCAGTTTTTCAACTTATATTTTCGAAAAAGGTCTTGCTTTCTGTAAATAGCACTACTCCAAATGATCCCATTCTATCTATAAAAAAGATGAATCAGCAGTAGAATTAAATAGAATAATATATGAACCTACCTAATAATACCTGCCTGATAACCAGTGAATCAGGGGTTTACTAGCCTACGTTTTCATTCTTTACAATTTCATAATTTAGTAAACTAGACTGAAATCATAGCATAAAGTATTTTTGCGAAAATTTGGGTTCTGTAAACAAAACGGGTGAAAAGTATTCGTTTGGCTAAATAAACAATCATTATGCAGTCTTCTTATACTGAATTAGAATCGCTGGTTGCTCTTTCTCAGGATAAGGTAGAAGCCTTTGATTTTCTCTATCACCTCTATAAGCAGCCTGTTTACGGAAACATCTTCAAAATCGTCAAACAGGAAGATTTAGCGGAAGATCTCCTTCAGGAGGTTTTCATTACCCTGTGGGAGAATCGACACTCCCTGCAACTGGACCGCCCCGTTGCTGGCTGGTTATTTGTCGTCAGCCATAATAAGGCGTTATCTTTTCTGAAAAAGAAACTAAAGGAAGCCTTGGTGGTGTCATCTTCGGAAGAATTTACCGAGCAGGCCTCCCCCGAAGAAACCCTTGACGAAGAAGAGTATTCACTCCAGCTTTCGATGATTAAAGAAGCCGTTGACCAGCTTCCTAATCGCAAAAGAGAGGTCTTTCATCAACTTCGCTTTGAAGGTAAAACCACGGAAGAAGTCGCTGAAAATCTGGGCATTTCCGTGCAATCGGTCCGGGACTACCTCAAGCAGGCCACCCGGCAGGTCAGAACGCATATTCAGGAAAGGGGTAAGTTTATGCATGCTTCTTCGGCTTCTATACTCATCATGATGCTGGATCAATTCTAAGACCCGGAAGCCCTTTTCTATTCTCTTTTTCTGCTTAACAATTTGATAATATCGGAAGGCATCCCCCTTTTCCGATGCCCGAGTATTTATAGTGTATGATGAAGGATGAAATCGACGACATACTCGAAAAATTTTGGGCGGGTAAAGCCAGCCAGACCGAGATCCAGTGGTTGGCCAGACAAGTAGACCTGAAGCAGTGGGCCCAGGCTAGACAGGATGCTTTTGAAAAAAGCCTGAGCGAGCCTGAACCGCTATTGCAGCCGGAGCAGTCGGACCGTGTGTTAGCCCAATTGCATAGTCAGCTTCAAAGCAAGCCCAGTGGTACGCTTAAGAAAGTTAACTGGATGGGCTGGCTTTCGGGTAGCGTGGCGGCTCTGTTGCTGCTGGTTGCGGGCTTACTGGTTCTTCCGCATTCCACTAAAAAATCGGAGTTGTCAAGCCAGCAACCCGCAAAACCGGCGTGGCAACTGATTCTTAAAACCAATGTTACCCAAACGGTCATGAACGTTTCACTGAACGATGGTTCTCAGATTCAGTTACATCCCGGTAGCTCGGTTCAGTATTACGAACCCTTTGGCAGTACCTCCCGCGACATCAGCCTTTCTGGAGAAGCTCTGTTTACGGTTGCCAAAGATTCGCTTCATCCTTTCATTGTCCTGGCTAATGGGTATACTACGACGGCCCTAGGTACTCAATTCCACATTCATGCAACGCAAGCCCAAGGCATCCGGGTGAAGTTATTGGAAGGGAAGGTAGTTATCAAGTCAACCGCTCAGGCGGGCATGCCCATTAAAGATCAATACCTCATTCCGGGTCAGCAATGGAGCGTTGACATAAGCCGTAAACAGACGCAGGTAGTCGAATTCCCTGAAAAACCCAAAACGACTCCAGCGGGTGTCCTTCAGCCCACCAAGCCTACCTCAGATCTAATCTTTAACAAAGAGCCTCTGGCCAATGTATTTAACGCGTTGGGTAAAAAGTATGTGGTAAAAATGGATTACAATCCGGCAGATTTAGCGGGTTTATCTTTTACCGGAACCATTGCAACAACGGATTCTTTGTCCAACATTTTAACGTCTTTATGCATCCTTAACAATTTGTCATTTCAAAAGGATTCGAAACAGGTGATCATTCGAAAATCGCCCTAATCGCTCAGTAATCAATCTCTTATTTTCAATACCTACACTTCTGAAAATCAGAAGGACAGGATTCTTTTTGCCTAATTAAATCATTACTCCCCTTTTATGAGACGTATTTTATCTGCTTTAAAACGGCGGTTTAACTTAAGCTTACTAGGCTTATGCTGCTCCCTCTACGCAGCAGCCCAGACGCCAGCTCTGGTCAAGGGAAGCGTACTGGACGATACCGGAGCACCGCTCATGGGTGTAACGGTGCAAACCACGCTGATTGGTAAAACCGAACCCCTCTTTAGTACTACGGATGTCAAGGGTATCTTCACGTTTACGAACCTACGTGCAGGGGCCCGGTATACCTTCGTGTTTAGTTACGTTGGGTTTGAAAAACACACCATTCAGAATTTTCTGGTTAATGCAGGCGATAATAATAGCCTGCTTGTACGGATGAAGCCGCAAACCCAGTCCCTGAATGACCTGGTAGTCATTGGGTACGGTGCTCAATCCAAGGCGAAAGTAACAGGCGTTATTTCTCAGGTCAAAGGACAGGAATTGAGCCGTTACAGTGCGAGTAACTTTGCTCAGCAATTAGCCGGAAAGGCCGCCGGGATTGTCATTAATGATGCGTCCGCTCAACCGGGTTCTGATCCTCAGATTGTGATTCGGGGAATCGGTACGCTTACCGCCGGTCGCAATCCCCTGATCGTAGTGGATGGTTATCCTTTATCGGAAGGTTCTTCCCTCAACTCAATCAACCCCCAGGATATTGAAACGATTGATGTATTAAAAGACCCCTCCTCTGCCGCTATTTATGGCTCCAGAGCGGCCAATGGGGTTATTTTAATTACAACCAAGAAGGGCAGATCCGATCGTTTGCAGGTTTCGCTGGATGTTTACACAGGTTTTCAGCAACGATCTGATCGCGTAGCGTACGTAGATGCCTATCAGGCGGCTCAATTTTTCACCGAAGCCCGGGACTGGGGCTATGTATCGAAGAATCCATCCAACCGCAGCGAAAGCGATGATCGGGCCACCCGCCTGAGTAAAGGGGCCAGCCTTCGCGAACTTCGCCTGAATTACATCCAGCCTTATTTGGATCATCAGGCGGGGCTTACCAATACCCAATGGACGGACGAAGTATTTCGAAAAGGTCGCATGAGTAGTTATAACCTCTCGTTTTCGGGGAGTTCAGGCAAAACCAATTATTACGTTTCTACCAATTTCTTTAATCAGGACGGAATCGTCATTAATAACGGTCTCAAACGCTACAGTGCGGCCTTCAAACTGGACAGTCGTTTGTCAGAAAAAGCAACGTTGGGTGTGAGCATGACTCCATCTTATAACACGCAGAATTATTTTAATAACAACGGGAATCAGTCGAATGACCCGATTGCGAACTTATACATCATGTATCCGATGTTCAGTCCCTATAACGCGGACGGAAGTTTAGCGATCAGTAAACAGATTGCGGCCAATACGCCAGAAGATGGGGCTTTGGGAGAAAATGCGGTAGCTCTCGCCTATAAGATCAAAAATAAGCGTGACTTCTTCCGCAATTTTGGCAATGTCTATCTTACTTATGATCTGTTGCAGGGGTTAACCTTCAAAACGCTGCTGGGGGGAGATATTCAAAGTAACTTCTTTGACTTTTATAACCCGTCTGACGTAGGAGGTTACCGCACGCCAGCTCCCAAGCCCGCGGTAGCCATTGAAAACCGCGAATTTGTCTATAATTACCTCACGGAAAATACGTTAACCTACGCCAATCAATTCGGCCAGCATAGCCTTGATCTACTGGCGGGGTATTCCTTTCAAAAGGAAAACGGCTCAGCAACCAGCGTTACGGGTTCTAACATTGCCGATAATAACCTGCCTAACCTTTCTGGAGCCAGTGCTTTCGTAGCGAGCACCAACCGTTACGTATGGACTCAGCTGTCGTACCTTGCCCGGGCTCAATATGCGTATAATAACAAGTATCTATTTTCAGCAACCCTGCGTCGGGATGGTTCTTCCCGATTCGGTGACGACCGGAAATGGGGCGTTTTCCCTTCTTTAACGGGGGGCTGGATCATCAGTAATGAATCCTTTTTCCCGAAATCAAGTCCTATAACCTTTGCTAAAATTAGAGGTAGCTGGGGTAAATCCGGGAATAACCAGATTGGTTCTTATAGTTCAAAATCGCTGGTGAACGCTGCCAATTACGTATTTGGGAATACGCTGGCTTCGGGATTTGCGGCCACTACGACTGCCAACCCTAACTTATCCTGGGAAAATAAGACGGCGGTTAACCTGGGCCTTAATCTGGGTATTGGCAAGCCTTTCACGGTGGCACTGGATTACTACCGATCCATCACGAAAGACTTGTTACTCAACGTTCCGGTGCCTGAGCAATCGGGGTATAGTTCCTCCATCCAGAACATTGGCAAGATCGAAAACAAAGGTTTGGAGCTGGAATTTAGCGGTAATGCCCTGCCCTTGGGAGCATTGAACTGGTCTTTCAATGCCAATGCTGCTACTAATTCTAATAAAGTATTAGCTCTGGCTCCCGGACAGCAGCAAATTGTGTCGGGTTCTCAAAGCAATTTTCTTACGCGAGTGGGCGGTTCCATTGCCGAACTCTATGGGTATGAAGTCATAGGCGTGTATAAAACGCAGGCCGAGATTGACGGAACCCCTCACCTGGCCGGAACGCTTCAGGGGGATTATAAAGTCGCTGACTTAAACGGCGATGGGGTGGTTGACTCCAACGACCGTAAAACGTTTGGTACCTATAACCCCAAATTTACCTACGGATTTTCCAGCAACTTTGCCTATAAAAATCTGGAATTCAGCTTCTCACTGAATGGGATTGTCGGACGCAAAATCTGGGACCAGCAGTTAGCCAATCAGGAAGAATCAGGAGAAGGTTTTGGCGTCCCGAATACCTATTATTTCAACAACCGTTACCACCCTATTCATAATCCGAATGGTTTTCTGGCTCAGCCCAATATGGGTAATTTCTCCAGTGCCCGCCGCCTGACGCGTTCCTCCAATTACTTCTTTAAAAATGCCGATTACCTGCGTCTGCGTAACGTCCAGATTGCTTATACCTTGCCCATAAGCTGGGTGAAGAAAGCCAAAATTCAGGGTGTTCGTTTGTACGCAACCGCCAATAACCTCTTCACATTCACCCAGTTCCGGGGATTCAATCCAGATGCTACTTCGACTACGGATGTATTAACCAATGGCTTTTCCCAGGCTAATTATCCCGTTGCTCGTTCCTACATCTTTGGTTTAACCATTACGTTCTAAGTTTTCATGAAAAAGATAGTCATCCTTTCCAGTGTACTAGCCAGCTTATTGGTCATGAGTAGCTGCGAGAAGCAATTATTTCAAAATCCGGCTACTTCCAAAGAATTAGGTAATTTCCTTCAGAACGAAATCGAAACGGAAGAATACGTAAACGCCACTTACGCCAACCTTCAGTCCGACGGTTTATACGGTCTTTACTTACCCGCTTTGATAGAAATTCCTTCGGATAATACTTACGATGAAGTTCCGGCCAATGATAACGGGATGTATGGCCAGCTCGACCAGTTTACTGCCATTGCGGGTAATACCATTGTGACTGAAGTATGGAGGCAATCCTACCGCACCATTCAAAGGGCTAACGTTGTGCTCAATCGCATTGGGCAGATTCCGTATGCTACCGAAGCCACGCGTCAATCCCGGACGGGAGAGATGAAATTCCTTCGGGCCCTGATGTACTTCAACCTGGTTCGCCTCTACGGAGATGTTCCTTTAGTCACTGAGGAAACAGAAAATCCAAATGAATACTTTGGCCAGGGCCGTACGGCTTCTGCTCAGATTTATGAACAGATTCGTAAGGATTTGACGGAAGCGATTGTTGCCTTGCCAGCAGTCAATACCCAGGCCGGACGGGTGCGGAAATCAGCCGCACAAACGTTACTGGCCAAAGTATATCTTACCGCCAAAAGGTATACTGAAGCAAAGACTTTATTGGAGTCGGTAGTGAATGATGGACAACATCAGCTATTAACGAATCCGGCGGATGTGTTTAGTTTGAGTAATGAGAACAACCGGGAAATCATTTTTGCCGTACAGTTTGCTTCGGGTGTAAACGGCAATACGGAGGGCAGCACTATGTATCAGCAATACGCTCCGTCAGGAACCGTTTCTGGGGCCAAAGGACACAATCTGCCTACAAAAAGTCTATACGCTCTTTACTCGTCGTCCGACAAACGCAAAGGTGTATACGTAGGAGTAACCACTTCTGGTATTCCCTGGTGCAAGAAACTCTCGGCCCCTACTACAGTTATCACCGACGGCGGTAGTGATATAGTCGTCCTGCGTTACGCCGATGTCATTTTGATGTCATCGGAGATCGAAAACGAACTAGGTAATATTTCGACGGCCCTTACCTATCTGAATCAAATCAGAACCCGGGCTGGTTTGGCTGCTACTTCGGCCAGCACTCAGACGGAGTTACGCGAAGCTATTGCTCTCGAACGCCAGTTGGAACTCGTGGGAGAAGGCCACCGCTGGTTTGATTTGATCCGCACGGGTACTGCTCTGACGGTGATGAATCAATGGTTTAAAGCCAACAACATTCTCACGACCCTTACCAGTAATAACCTGCTCATGCCTATTCCGCAGAGTCAGGTAGATACTGATCCTGCCATCAAACAAAACGAAGGTTATTAACCCCTTTTCTGCGGTGATGGGGGAGCCTTCATCACCGCTTTTACTGGTAAATTCTTGTTCTTAATTTAATAATCTATGGTTCGGTTGCCAAACGTTGCCTGTCAATCGATCAACTGACCGCGGCGGCGGCCACTAAAAACAATTAACTACTTATGTTTCGTATTTCACTTCTTTTGCTGGCCTGTGGTCTTACTTTCTTTGCTCAGGCCCAACACCGTCCAGCTCAGGCGATTATTCATGAATTTCATAATCCTAATTCCAAAGAAGTCTTGGTGGTAGCTCACCGGGGCGACTGGCGGTACGCTCCCGAAAACTCCGTTCTTAGTCTGCAACATGCCATTGAACTAGGTGTGGATGTCGTGGAAATTGACCTGAAGAAAAGTAAAGACGGCGTATTGATTTTGCTGCACGATCAAACCCTGGACCGCACCACCACCGGACACGGTAACCCAAGTGATTATACCTGGGAAGAATTACAAAAATTCACCCTCAAAAACGAACACGGCGGTCCTACTCGCCAGAAAATCATGACATTCGAGGATTGCATGCAACGAGCTAAAGGAAAAGTAATGATTAACATCGATAAGGGCTATGAATATTACCAGGAGGCTTACGAGATTCTCGAAAAAACTGGCACGGTAGATCACGCCATTATTAAAACGAATAAAACATACGAAGAAGTAAAGCGTGAAAATGGTCCGCTGCTTCAGAGTAAATTAGCCTTTATGCCCATTGTGAATTTAGCTAAGCCTGAGGCAAAATCGATTATTGAAACCTACGAAAAACAGCTTAAACCCGTAGCGTATGAATTGAATTTCAATTCGGATCAGGTACTGGAACAATCTAATTACCTGAGCATTCCCAAGTCTGGTTCTAAAATCTGGTTTAATAGTTTGTGGGCCAGCCAAAACGCTGGCCATGACGATGAAAAAAGTGTCGAAGAAAAAGCCCCCGAAGCGGGTTGGGGATGGTTGATTAAGCACGGAGCTAAACTCATCCAGACTGACCGTCCAAAGGAGTTGATTGCCTATCTGAAGAAAAAAGGGTTACACCCTTAGTTTTAAAAGAACCTATGAAGCGGGTAGGGTTGCTGATTTTCTGGCTCTTATGTACGAACAAGCTACGAACTACGCAAGTGGAATGGCGGGAAGGTTATTTGCACATTCCCCATATCAAAACGAGACGAGGGAATAGTATATTCTTCCTATATTAAGACGGAATAACCCTGCTTTGGAATGCGGGGGATTTAAACGCCTCCGCATTTTTAAGAAAAATGCTCCTTTAAAGTTTTCTCCAATCCTACCCATGTATAAAGTTGAAGTCCTGACCTTAGATCATCACGGAAACCGTGACGTAACGAACGAAACGTTTTTAAGCGTTACTTAACTAAAAGTGTCGATTCAACAGACCTGGTATGTGGATCAACCCGGGCAGGAAGAAACGAAGACTTATCTAGGCTTCTGGCGGAATCAGATCTACAAAAGCACGTATATGTCATGATTCAGATAAGCCTCATAGGCAAGCAGTTCTGGGTGGACATGCTTGGTGATAGCAAAGCCGAGCTAAGTCTTAGTACTAGTATGAAACCTATGATCTGGTCAATAATACATTTCAAAATGCATGATCAACCAAATCATAGGTTCTACAAATAAATAGCTACTCTCTAATTCTATTTCCAGGGATCTAATACCACTTTGACACAATCATCCACCCGGCGTTTGAAGATATCGTACGCGTGTGAGACTTCCGTTAAAGGTAAACGATGAGTAATGATGTCATCGAGCTGCACTTTCCCTTCTGCCACGTAATTGAGTAAGGTATCAATATGCTTGTGAGCAGGAGCCTGGCCGCCCTTTAGAATAATACCTTTGTCAAAGAACTGACCAATGGGGAAGTTGTCATACGTGGTAGGATATACGCCAAGTACAGAAACAATGCCTCCCCGACGGACGGCACTCATGCAGGCTTCCAATACCTTGGGCGAACCTTTTTCTAAATTAATGACGGCTTTCGCCCGATCAATTAAGTTACGGTCGGGCTCGAAACCCACGGCTTCTACGCACACATCGGCCCCGCGTCCACCCGTCATGTCACGAATTTGGGCAACCACATCTTTGGCATCGTTATCCCACAAAATGGTTTCACAATGAGCCGTTGCTTTAGCTTTATCTAATCGGTACTGAAGCGTATCTACAACGACAACCCGGGCCGCACCCCGCAACCAGGCACTTTTAGCTGCCATAATCCCTACGGGACCTGAACCAAAAATGGCTACCGTCTCACCCCCTTTTACTTCACCCCAGTCAATCCCACTGTAGCCCGTTGGGAAGATGTCAGTCAGGAAGAGAACCTGCTCGTCTGTTAAATGATCGGGAACAATCCGGGGACCATAATCGGCATAAGGCACTCGTACATACTGGGCTTGTCCACCATCGTAACCCCCATAAAGATCCGTGTAACCGAATAAAGCTCCCCCTTTCTCCGTCAACAGGCCCCCTTCCGGGCCATAGTGTTCAGGATTAGAGTTTTCACAATGCCCGGGCAGATGGTGATCGCAGAAGAAACAATGACCACAAGCGATTGGAAAAGGAACCACTACCCGGTCGCCCCGCTTGAGGTTTTTAATTTGGGGACCTACTTCTTCGACAATCCCCATAAACTCATGACCAAGCACCATGGGCCGGGGTTGGGGTAATCCCCCAGAGTAAATATGCAGGTCAGACCCACAAATGGCCGTAGCCGTTACTTTTAGAATGATATCTCTTCCTTCCTGAATGGTAGGATCGTCCACGTTGTCGCACGTTACGGTTTTAGGACCATGAATTCTAGCTGCTTTCATTTCAATTATTGTTTAAAGGACTTGTGAAAATAGAGGTGAGGAATGAGCCTTAGTATTATCAGGCATGTTCGAACAGTTGAGCTTAATCAGGTACGATACACAGAAGAATGTTCCCTCGTAGCTTCAAGCCTAATCCTTGGAAAAGAAGTAGGTAAACAACTAATGGCATCGAAGGGGTGAGGCATTTTAAACACACCCTGTGGCAAGTTATCGTACACTTGCAGGCGAGCTTTGAGCATACCGTGATGCTTGGCATGGGCAATATATTTGGCAGGTCGGATCTGTTCCAATGCTTTTTGAGCCTGCCTATTCATAGATTCCAGGGTTCCCTGGATGATAGCCCCCTCGCTGGATTGGATTACTTCGATGTCGTCGCTGAAACGAACGTATAGAGCATTAGAGGCCATTGAGGTAGAATAGTAGATAGAAAGAGATTAACTACAGAATCATGCCAGCCTTTAACATTTTGAACCTGATAAACCTTATCAAATAGGAAATAAAGGATTCTTTCTACACTTCTCTATTAGCCTAGGTGCATTAGATCATAGCTGGTCACTCTCCCCCATGGATAGGCTAAAGGCCACTTTGAACGTTAATACGGTATCCTTATTCTATCAGCTCCACTCATTTTCAAAATCTATAGCAGACTGCTCTCCTACTTTCAACGAATCAGAATGTCTTCTGTGAAAAAGATAATAATTGAATAATTCATTGATAAAGATTGATTATATAAATAAATTTGTGAAGATTACCCATGAAAATACCTAGATCATTAAGCTAACCGATTGTTTACTACCAAATCAGAATGTATAATTAGGATTTGAATCACTTGGGAGGGTATTGATATAGTTGAAAAGCTCTATTGTTAGTTATTGTTCTTTAGGCTACTTCTGTGATGAGTATGAGCAACACTGATTCTGATTTATGGCAAAAGTATCTGGCTGGTGATGAAGCAGCTTTGGGCAGTATTGCCGAAAGATACTATTCTACGTTGAAGCACTACGGTCAGAAGTTCTCCGTTAGCGAGTTTATCGTTAAAGATTGTATTCAGGATCTTTTTTTACAGCTCTGGCAGAACAGAACGCAGATCAACGATACCGCTTCCATTAAACATTACCTACTCAAAGGGCTTCGTAACCATATTTTCATGCACATCCGTTCTTCCAAGCAGATGGTCACTCATGAACTTGACTGGAATTTGGGCGTTTTGGAACACATTAGTGGAGAATCGATTTTAATCGAACATGAAGCTTTGCTTAGTCGGGTTGAGCAATTGCAGCGATTGATGAGTCAGCTTTCTTCTCGTGAACGGGAAGCTATATACTTACACTATTTCCAGGACATGAGTGTGGGAGAAATTGCAGAAGTTATGCAGGTGAACCGACAATCCGTTTCCAATTTTCTAACGCGAGCCATGTCAAAAATGCGAAGCCACTGCCAGCCCGAACACTTATTTATTTTCTTGTATTTATTTTTAAAGTTTTAGTACTAAACAGAGTATGCCTGGTTAGGTTGTTGCATATGAGCATTAGATGACGCCAATGTACTGCCAGACCACTCATGACTACTTTCGATACCTTAGAGGAATTTCTAGCTAACGACGCTTTTCGGGAGTGGATATTAGGACGCCGTCCCCAGGATTACATCTACTGGCAGGAATGGCTCAGTCAAAATCCACACAAGCGGGAACTGTACGAACAGGCCGCTGCTCTTTGCCTGGTTCTGAATGGCGATACCCAGCCGCTACAGGAAGCCCAGCATGCGAGTGAAATCGAACAGATCAAACAATCGCTTCATGAAGCCAAAGAGCGAAGTATCCTCGAAGTTAGAGCTCATACCCTCCGGCCTCGACTTAAATGGCTGGCTCCGTTGGCTGGCGTGGCAGCTCTCGTTCTCATTGGCTTGTTTCTAAAAAATTTTATACATAATGACTCCACTATTTCCAGTACCGTTCCTTCGGTAGAGGAAGTCATGGCCTCGAAAGACCGTTGGCAAAAAGTGGTTAATACAGGCAAGTCGGATCAACTGGTTACGCTGACGGATGGTTCCTCCGTTCTGTTATCTCCAGGCGGACAGCTCTGGCACAACTTATCAGCTCAACAACGGGAAATTTACTTAATTGGCGAAGGTTTTTTTGAAGTGGTCAGAGATACAACTCGCCCCTTTTTCGTATACACCTCCGTTCTCTCCACCCGTGTGCTAGGTACCAGTTTTCAGGTTCAGGCTACTCAGAATCAAAATCTGGCTTATGTGAAAGTGAAAACCGGTAAGGTTACGGTAACCTCCATGAAAGATCCCGGACAGTATCTGGTTCTCGAAAAGAACGAACAGGTTAAACTTGATATTCAGACCAATCAATTAACCAAGCAAATCCTCACCTCCAATCTTCACCGACACCACTCTACCTCTATACTTAATGATAACCAAAACTTTGAATTTACCCCGGTTACTGAAGTGCTGAACCGGCTTCAGCACACCTATCACACGAAAATTGAATTTAACGAACATAATTTACAGGGCTGCACATTCACGGGCGATTTAAATGGCATTCCCTTCGCAGAAAAAATCAGACTGATCTGTTCGGCAGTCGAGGCTTCTTACGAGAAGCAGGGAGATACTATTTATGTTACCGGTCACAGTTGTAACCCTTAATCGTTTCACCACCAGTAATTTTCTTTCGTCAGGTCACCTAACACCCTGTACGTAAAACTTTTTTTTGATTGTTTTTACCAGTTCTCTCCACACCGGAGAGCAGAACCTCTATTGCTCATTTTTACAATAAAACCCAGAACCCCTAATGACAATGCATCTACAATTACTTGTCCGAAAAGGCTCCCAGCGGATTGTCCTTCAGATGGTGGGCTGCCTGCTGTGTCTACTGGTTTTTTTGCCAGTAAAAGTCCATGCTCAGAATGATCTAGATCGACGTATATCTATTGTAGTCAAGGATCAGAACGTTGAGGATGTGCTCAAAAAGATAGAAAAACTCGTTGGCGTTAAATTCATTTACAGCCGGGAAATCATTCAGTCAAAGCAGAAAATCAGTTACGAAGCTCAGAATCAACCCATCCAGACCATACTTAATGAAATTCTGACCCCGATTCAAATCACGTATGAAACGACTGGGAATCAAATTTTGCTGAAGCGAATTACACCTCCCTCTTCAACTTTGAAAAAAGAAACCGTGTTAGGGGCCGAGATTCCCGTGACCGGAACCGTGAAGGATGAAAAAGGGGACCCAATCGTGGGCGTTAATATCCTTATTAAAGGAACCACGCGTGGAACGGTTACCAATATGGATGGGACCTTTAAACTTCTGGTTACCAGTGAAGAGGATGTACTTCTATTCAGTTTCCTCGGGTATAAAACCCAGGAAGTACAGGTAGGAAAGCAAAGTTCAATTAACCTGACGCTGAGAGACGAAAACAAAATCTTAGACGAAGTAGTGGTAGTAGGGTTTGGTCTCAAAAACAAGAAAGAAACCATTTCAGGAGCCATTTCAACAGTAAATGCGGACGAGTTGTCTCACGCCAGCACCGTTACCGCAGCCGGAGCTTTGGTAGGTAAAATTCCGGGTATTGCGTTTCGCCAAAGTTCGGGTCGCCCGGGTAGTGCCCCAACCATTGAAATCCGTAACTATGGCGAACCACTCGTCATTATTGATGGTATCCAAAAAGATTACGGCAGCTTTGCCCAAATAGATTTCAACGATATTGAAAACATTTCACTTCTGAAGGATGCTTCTGCTTCTATCTACGGAATGCAGGCGGCTAACGGCGTTCTTGTGGTCACAACCAAAAAGGGTAAACGCAATCAGAAACCTATTATTACCTTTCAAAGCTATTATGGGCTCCAGATACCGGCGGGCTATAATAAGCCAGCCGATGCTGCCACTTACCTCAAGGCCATTATCCAGGATGAAACCTATAACAACGTTCCTAATTCTTCCCGAACCATCAACCGCGAGGAATATGACAAATGGGTAAGAGGCACAGAGCCAGGCTATAAGTCCTTTGACTGGTACAATTACATCTGGCAAACCAAACCTCAGATGTACGGAAGTCTGAACATCTCTGGCGGTAGCGACAATGCGGATTATTACATTAGCTTGAACCGCATTGAACAGAGAAGTATGCTTCGGAATTTTCACGGATTCGACCGTACTAATTTTCAAAGCAATTTTAACTTTAATATTAGTAAGAAGCTTAAAGTTGGGGTGCTAATGAATGGACGTCTGGAGCGGAACCGCCAACCAGGCCTTCCAGGCGACGATTACGATTTTGCCTTGCAGGCAGCTTTCCGAAATCTGCCAACCAAACGGCCTTTCGTTAATGACAATTCCCGTTACCCCGCTATATCGGCTATCGATCCACAATTTAGTTACGGGTGGATCAATGAGCAGATGTCTGGAAAGTACGAGTCACAAATTCGGATTATGCAAATCAACGGTACGGCTGAATACAGTATTTTCGATGGTCTTAAAGCCCGTGCTCTGGTTAGCTACTGGTACCGAAACACCCGAAATGATTTAAGGGAAAAATCTCCTCTGCTGTATCGCTTCGATGAGCCAACGAACGCCTATACGATTGCTTATCAAGGAAATGCTCGTTACCTGGAACGTTACGTGCAAAATGCCGAGGAGATGACGAGTAACGTACAGCTTGACTATGAAAAGACCTTCGACAAACATCACGTGCACATGGTTACGGGGATGGAAACGAAATCGTCTAATTACCCAAGTGTATATTTTCTGGGAAGTCAGGAAGCAAATGGTATTCCATTCCTCACAACCAAATCTACGACCTACGTAGGAGATGGTATTCCTTTTAACCAGAATCGTCTGGGCGTTTTGGGACGATTTAATTATGACTATGACAACAAGTACATCATGGAGTTGTCGGGTCGGTATGATGGCTCTTATTTTTACAAAAAGGGCAAGCGTTTTGGCTTTTTCCCTTCCGGATCGCTGGCCTATCGCATTTCTCAGGAAGGATTCTGGAAAAACAATTCGTTCCTGAGTCAGAAAATCGATGAAGTAAAACTTCGCGGTTCTTATGGGGTACTGGGTAAAGAGTTAGGGAATGCTCTGACCTATATCACCGGCTATAATTTTAATCAGGGATCAGCTATCCTGGATGGAAGGGATGTAGTTTCAAGCCGAATCACAGGTCTGGCTACGGATAACATTACTTGGGGCCGGGTGTACGTACTGGATTTAGGAGTGGACATCGGATTATTTAATAATCGTTTGACGGGAGGTTTTGACTGGTTTGATCGTCATCAGACGGGTGAGTTAGCCAGCCGTTATGATGTATTGTTACCGAACGAAATTGGTTTTAGCCTACCGGCCGAAAACCTGAATAGTGACCATACCAAGGGTATTGAAATGCATCTGGGCTGGAAAGACAATGTGCGGGACTTCAATTATTTTGTGTCCGGTAACTTTACCTTTTCCCGCTGGATTACAGGTACGCGTTACAAACCCAGATGGGCCAATTCCTATGATCGGTTCCGGGACCTGTGGAATACCGAAGGCCGTTTCCGGGATGGTAGTTTTCAGCTCGTTTCCGTTGGGCAGTTTCAGAGCTGGGAGCAAATTGCCAATCACCCCGTCGATCAAGACCACTACGGTAACACCACGATTCGCCCCGGTGATTACATCTATCAGGACACCAATCATGACGGCTACATCTCCGATCTGGATATGGAAAACGTTACCTATCGCGTCAACGGTGGAACGCCTTGGTTAAACTTTGCCTTTCAGACCGGAGTTAACTGGAAAGGATTTGATTTCCGAGCCGAATTTGCCGGAGGTTCCAAATTTACCTACGAACAACAATGGGTAATGCGATACTTTGATGGAAACACCAATGTCTCGCAGTATCTGGCCGATAACTCTACCTGGTATAAAGACATCTGGGACAAAAACAGCGGATTCAACATTGGTAAATACCCACTGCTAACGAAAGGGGTTAATAACTGGATGAATACCCACTGGCCTAACAGCAACTGGCAAACGAACGTTACGTATATGAAGCTACGTAATCTGGAATTAGGCTATACCTTCTCTAACCAGATGCTTAAAAAAGCTAAGATTTCGGGCCTACGCGTATACGTATCTGCCCAGAATATCCTGACGCTAACGAACATGCCCGGTGGCCTGGATCCAGAGATGACTGCCAACTCAGGTATAGCCTATCCCAACCCCCGGTTAGTTAATGCGGGTTTTTCACTGAAACTGTAATCCCTTTATTTACCTAAGATTATGAAAATCTCTCTTGGTTTGCTAGTGATGGCGTTTATGCTAGGCCTGGCAGGATGTACAACCGACCTGGATACAGAACCAACCAATATTTTACCTGAGGATGGGGTCTTTACCGACAAAGCCCTGGCTCAGTCGGTTCTGGCTAATTTTTATGCATCAGTTAATTACGGACAAACAAACAGTGATCATGGCAATTACCACCTACTGGACGAAGCTAATCTTTCGTATGGGCCAGCCACCACAACGGATGCTGAAAAAGTGATCCCTCGTGATTTCTTCCAGACGTATGATTATGGGCTGGTTCGACGAATGAATCAGTTCCTAATCGGAATCCGTTCGAGTGCAGCCCGTTCAGCCTTACTGGAAGCAGATCGAAGTGATCTGGAGGCTCAGTGTATTTTTTTAAGGGCCTGGTATCATTTCTGCATGGCTCGCTCTTTTGGGGGCATGCCTATCTTGGGCGATACCGTGTACACGTATCAGTCGGGTATCGACCCGGTTAAATTTCAGGTAGCACGCTCTACGGAAGCGGGAATCTATGATTACGTTATTGCTCAGTGCGATCTGGCTGCCTCTAAACTCACCTCTTCTAAAACCACCAATGGAAGTGTAGCCAATAAATGGGCTGCCTTGATGCTTAAAGCACGTGCTGCGGTATACGCAGGTTCCATTGCCAACTATGGTAATAAACTTACACCCAGCGTCAGAACGCAAAACTGGGAGGCAGGTATTCCCGCTGATCAGGCCAGTAAGTATTATAAGATAGCCCTCGAAACCGCCGAACAGGTTATCCAGCAGGGTCCTTATGTATTGCAGATTGATCCAACCAACCTGGGTGATTCTTTTTACAAAGCGACGAGCGTAAAATCAGGCAATACCGAAGTAATCTGGGCGATGGACCGTTTACGTCCGAATGTAGTAACGCAATTTACAAATTTTACAATGCCCTATTCTCACCGGGATTATACGGATGGTAACGCTCTGGGTGTAGTTTTGAATCTGGTGGAAGCCTTTGAAAATAAGGATGGTAGTGCCCCGCAAATCAAGACACGAAATGACGACGGGAGTTATGTATTCTACAATTCTGTTGAAGATCCTTTCACTAAAAAGGATGCCCGGCTCTGGGGAACGGTCATCTACCCCAATGCTCCTTATCGTCAGACACCTGTGATTCTTCAGGCGGGCCAACTTAACAAATCGGGTAATCAATACGTACTGCTAACTTCCTCCGTTGGAGGTAAAGATTCTCAGGGTAATCTGATCACATCTATTAATGGCCCGGTGGCTAATTCTGACAATTTTGTTAACAAAACCGGTTTCCTCGTTCGGAAATTTCTGGATGAAACCCCCAATGCAGGATTAAATCCAGGTTTCAGCGAGATGTGGTGGCCCCGCATCCGTATTGCCGAAGCCTATCTGATTGCCGCCGAAGCCGCTTTCGAATTGGGAGATAAAGCGAAGGCCGTTACGAACTTAAACGTTACTCGCCGTCGGGGCGGTATTCAACCCGTAACCGAGTCAACTATTACGTTCAACCACATTGTGAATGAATATCGGGTTGAATTCGCTTTTGAAGATCACCGGTATTGGGATTTAAAACGCTGGCGGTTAGCTCATACCATCTGGAATGGTACCCCCAATGATCCTACGGCTCAGATGTATTCGCTCTTCCCCTACAAAGTAGTGGCTCCGGGCGACGCGAATGATGGGAAGTGGGTATTTACCAAACAGGCTTCCTATAAAATGGCTCCCAATCCCCGTAATTTTCCTTTGATGAATTATTACGCGGCCATTCAGCCGAGCTGGCGAGCCAATAACCCTAAATTGGTGTATAACCCTCTACAATAAGCATTTATATCATGACTATATCATCCCTTTTCTATCGTCTGTTCCTCTTTCTGTCGGTGTCTTTGCTTATGGGCTGCAGCACAGAAATTGATAACTGGGACTATCCTACCTCCAGGGTTTCGGGCCAGTTTCTCTATAAAGGACAGCCCATGCAGTTGATGTCAACTGCCTCTGATGCCTACGGATCTAACATGCTTCAGCTTCACCAAACGGGTGAAGGCTGGATACAGGGTTTTATCAAGGTATTTGCCAAAGAAGATGGTAGTTATACGGTGAATGCTTTCGATGGCGATTACTTCCTTAACCTAACTCCGGGACGAGGTCCATGGGTACCTAATACAGATACGCTGCGGTTTTCCCTGAAAGGAGAAGAGAAGAATATAAACTTTGAAGTAACGCCTTACTTCTGGCTAAGCAACTATACCAGCAGCTATAAGGATTCGGTATTTACCGCCACCTTCAATGTTGAGCAAGTAGTCTCAACCGCGGCCATAGAAAAAGCGGTCATTCATTTGTGTACGACAGCTATTGTGGATAATACGTCTAAATCATTCGAGAGGTCATTTAGTAACGTAGTTCCAGGCACAAACACGATTACGCTGGATTTGAAAACCTTATCAACTTATGAGAAAACAAATCTTAAAAAAACAGGCTTTCTCTACGCTCGGGTGGGTGTAAAAACCAAAAATGTGTGGGACCTAATCTACTCTCCAACGGTACGATTAACTCCCTAAGATTAAAGGATAAGCGGGTGGGAAAACCAAGGGTATAACTCAACATTCATACCCGGATTTTTTAAGGTTTATCAGCCCCTGCTAGCCGCACTAGGAGCAGATGCCTAATAAATCGTTTCATTCATTAAATAAAGGTTAAAGGTTACAAACCTGCTGACACTTTTAGAGTCAGATGGTTTTAAATCATTTGCTTGGAACGAACTTACTTTAAGCAATAGGAAGACCTTACATCCCGATGCTGCTTAGCGTCGGGATGTTTTTGTTTCAAGCATCGCCCTCCTGATTAATGGTTGTAACGATAAGGAAATGAGCCATCTGGCAGCCTTTGAAAAGCTCAAATATTTTAGAGGTTATCTAAAAATAAGATTTAAATAAAAGTAAAAAAGCCTTTCCCTACTTCGGGAACCATTGGATGAAAGAGTTTATGCAACGATCTGTCATCGAGAGCGAAGGGGGGATTTACTTGGCCTCGTGCCCTAGGAGTCCCCGGATTTCATCCGGGGCTATCCGTGTTGAACCCCTCCGGGGTTCTTGGCGTAACTCTATTGTAACAATGTTAACCACAACCCCAGCGGGGTTGAATATGAATAGCCCCGGTCTGGATGCACCCAAGCTGGATAGCCCCGGATGAAATCCGGGGACTCCTGAGGCACGGTTGGTAGTTGAGGCCATTCTATACCCGAGGAATATTTATCCATCACCGTCTGTCATTCAGAGCGAAGCGAAGAACCTTATACCCTTTTCGAGTTTGTTGGGACATGCAAAAACTTGAGTAAGCCCACCCCATTCCATCCAAGGTAACTCTCTTGGTTCCAGATGACAAGTTGAGAGAGTTGGTTCATTCCCATCTATCCTCCAGAGCCATCCGAAGAATCTCACTCCAAGGTTTTCTAGTTATTGGGAATAGATAAGCGGTGGAAATGAGGAGGGTTATTTAGAATGCCAGTTTAGTCAGTCCATTAGAGCTAAGGTTGATCACTATTTATACGGACAATGAACTATGATTTCAATAGTTATGAGGGCAATACTTACACACATACCCTGTTCCAACGAGTATTGTATAAATATACTTATCGTATTATTGCTTAATGTATTACTTTTGTCAGGGAGGCTTAAGGGTAGGTGTAGGTCCTGTCTAGTCGTCCAACGTATGATCAGACCTGGTTTTTAACTTGATTTCCCGATATAATTGAGCCCTTTATAGCGGCTTCATCAGCGTTAGCGACTGATTCAAAACAAGTATGTAAAGTGTTCACACGCTCTCCATGCAAGCAATTATAAAAAATTTATTAGCGGATTATCGAATGTCTATTTTCTTTGAGAATAGACATTTTTGATTTAGAGACAATGCTTACTGGCAACCAGGCTTCATTACCTACTTTGGTGAAGAGACGGAAAAGCGAGAGGTCTATCAGTCGAAACACTACTAATCATCCTATTATGGTTATACGTACCTATCAATCAGCAGATTATGCTGGATGTATGAAGGCTTTTGAAAGCAATTGCCCGGCATTTTTTGCGGATCATGAAAAAGAGCTGTTTCAGCATTTCCTTCGCGAACTGGAGATCTCATCAATGAATTATTATGTGGTGGAACATGAAAATCAAATCATCGCCTGTGCCGGTTTTTATTTACCCTCCGAGGCAGATAAGGCTGCTGAACTGGTATGGGGCATGGTAACACGGGATTTTCAACGCGAGGGAGTTGGAAAGCAGCTGCTAGTTTACCGACTCCGTAAAATTCAGGAAATCAGGCCAGGCACATCGGTACTATTGGACACGACTCAGTTGAGTTTCCCATTTTTTGAGAAGGCTGGTTTTCGGACGCTAAAAATCTCTCCGAATTTTTATGCCCTTGGTCTTGACCGTTACGATATGATCCTCGAGCCCTATAACGTTTGAAGAAGCTTATAGACTTTCCAACAACTTGAAAGTCTAGCGAAATAGATCAGTAGTTGTTCGTTAATATACTTATCATTCAGATTATTATAACTGAATGACATCGTATTAAATAATTACAAGAAACTAAAATGGTTAGCTACGTAACAGGCTTCTAAAATCTCCAGTAACTTCATGCTCGTAAACTGCCTGGTATTTATGCAGGCAGCAAATCTGAATGTATGTATCTTTTTAATCAAGCCTATCTTCCTTTCATTACACCCATGAGAACCTTTCTCTTCTTGCTGAGTTTGCTGCTGACTACTTCATCACTTTATGCTCAGACTGAGTCCCTGCAAACTAAAATTGAACAACTCGTTAAAACCAAAAAAGCAACGGTAGGGGTCGGCATTTACGACTTTACCAGCCGAAAAACCTTGCTCATCCATGGATCTACGCATGTGCCTATGCAGAGTGTGTATAAGTTTCATGTAGCCTTAGCGGTTCTGAAAGAAGTAGATAAAGGACGCTTCCGACTGGATCAAAAGATGCACATTAAAAAAAGTGACCTGACTCCTGGACTGCATAGTCCGATGGGGGAAGACTATCCCAATGGCGACGTTGATTTACCCTTATCGAAGATTATCAGTTATATGATCTCCGAGAGTGATGGTAGTGCCTGCGATTACCTCTTTAAACTATTGGGTGGACCGGAGCAGGTAAATGCGTTCATTCATCAATTAGGGATTAAAGAGGTAGCGATCCGGGCGACGGAAGCAACCATGCAGGCTCAGGGAAACTGGGACGTCCAATACACCAACTGGACTACCCCGGCGGCGATGCTGGACTTACTCAAGCTGTTTTATCAGCAAAAAATTCTCTCGAAGAGTAGCCACGATTTCCTGTGGAAAGTAATGACGGAGACCGTAACTGGGGAGAATCGACTCAAAAAGCTATTACCAACCGGAACTCTGGTCATCCACAAGACGGGAACCTCGGGAACCAATAAAGACGGAATGATGGGAGCGGTCAACGATGTCGGTTTTATCGCTTTGCCTACTGATAAGCATCTGGCTATCTGTGTATTTGTAAACAACTCCACCGAAGGGATAGAAAAGAACGAACAAATCATTGCGGATATAGCCAAGCTGACGTATGATCACTTCGCCGGAAAGCACTAGTCGTATATCTATAGTGTTCTTCCACTGGTGCGAGATTCCATCTTGTACCAGTGGTGTTAAACGGAAAAGAATAGCTCTGGATGCAATCCGGGGTCAAGAGCAAGTGAATAAAATTTCCCAAGGCCCAATGCGTTACGCAAACGTAATAAGGTCCTTCGCTTTACTCCCCGCAATCGCTCGGCTCTAGCCGAGTGACTACCTAGCTCTAGGCCTCTGGCCGGTAGACGGCGAACCAGTAAGGGCTCAGCCAACAATGTTTCCCCAACCAAAACAGGCTTGTTAACATCGGCCAGAGGCCTACCAGACTACCTCGTCACTCGGCTAGAGCCGAGCGACTGCGAGGGGCTATTTTATGATCAGCCTCTGTCATTCAGAGCGAAGCGAAGAATCTTATGGTCTTTTTCGAGCTGGGTGGGTCATGCGGTAACTTGACTAAACCTGCCGTTCTCCCAAGCCACCCGCAGTCGCTCGGCTCTAGCCGAGTGACTACCTAGCTCTAGGCCTCTGGCTGGTAGACGGCGAACCAGTAGAGGATCAGCCAACAACTTTTCCCAACCAAAACAGGCTTGCGAACATCGGCCAGAGGCCTACCAGACTACAGCGTCACTCGGCTAGAGCCGAGCGACTGCGGGGGAACCCACTGATGCGAGATCCCCTCTCATTCCTACCCTAAGGCAGGTTCTACCTGCCGTTCTCCCAAACCTAACAGCTCTAGCAAAGCGAAGAATCACATTCCGATTCTAAAGGTTAGACCGCTTCTAGGATTCATAATTTAATATACTTTTATGTACGCTTCTTTTGAATTTACTCTACCTTTGGCTCGCCATGAGAAAAGTGATCGCCCTCTTTCTGAGCATATTAATGTTTATGGGCAGTTTGTTTCCACAAACTGACATAGAGGAGGTCTATAAAATTCCGGGCTTGCTTACTCATTTTCAGGAGCATAGGGCTAAGCTGCAACCAAATTTAAGTTTCTGGGGCTTTTTAAAAATGCATTACAGCCCAAGCTCGGAGCACGCGAAAACCCCACATCCTCACACGAAGATCCCCTTTTACAATCATGCCTCGGCTGGATTTTTGTTTGTGATTAGTGAATTCAAAGCTGCTCTTGAAAAGCCATTGATTACGTTTTTCTCCTGTAATCACCATTTCCAATATTTAAATGCGTACGCCTACCAAACGTACGTCTCGCTGTTACGCCCTCCTCAGCAATTCTAGTTCCTCTCACGGATTGATTACAGAACCTAGTTGCCCTTGCGGGTAACTCAATAGCTGTTGTCCTTTCGTATTCATCAGTCCCCTAAGCAGGCATCAAACTGATGGTGCCGGCATCATTCGGGGCTGATTCTTGATTCTATTTTCTGGAACTAACCAATGCTGACATGCTACAAGCGTTGATCGGATTCAGCATCCGAAACAAACTTGTCGTGGCTATTGGAGTCTTGGCCATTATGGCCTGGGGAGGTTATGCCTTGACGCAAATCCCCATTGACGCCAATCCCGACATCACTAATAATCAGGTACAAGTCGTTACCCAATCTTCCTCCCTGGCGGCTCAGGAGATGGAACAGTTTATTACGTTCCCCCTGGAAACCAGCCTTCGCAATATTCCGGGAGTTACGGAAATTCGCTCGGTTTCCCGATTTGGTCTTTCGGTCATTACCGTAGTTTTTGAAGATGACGTAGACCTGTTTCTGGCCCGACAACTAGTGAGTGAAAAACTCAAAGAGTCGGAGGCGGCCCTGCTTTCCGGAGGATCATCCCCACAAATGGCTCCCATTACTACCGGTTTAGGAGAAATTTACCAATACGTACTGCGGCCTGCCCCAGGTTATGAGGCCGAATATGACGCGACGCAGCTGAGAACTATTCAGGACTGGATAGTCAAGCGGCAGTTGGCGGGTGTTGCCGGAGTCGTTGAAGTAAGCAGCATGGGGGGATTTTTAAAGCAATACGAGGTAAGCGTAAACCCCGATCAATTGCGGGCACACGATATAACCATGGCGGAGCTTTTTACGGCCCTTTCCCTAAATAATGCCAACACCGGGGGCAGTTACATTGAAAAAGGTCCTGAAGCGTTCTTTATCCGTGGGGAGGGCATGGTTCATTCGGCGGAGGAAATAGGTCAGATTGTGATCAAGACCATCAATCAAACACCTCTTCTGGTGGCGGATGTGGCGAGTGTACGTATAGGTCATGCCGTTAGATATGGGGCCATGACTCAAAACGGTACGGGCGAAGTAGTAGGTGGTATCGTGATGATGCTTAAAGGGGCCAGTTCAGAAAAGACGATTAAGGGCGTGAAGGCCCGTATGGAAGAAGTTCGCAAGACGCTTCCCAAAGGGTTAGTGCTGGAACCTTTTCTGGATCGGACGGTGCTGATTAATAAGGCTATTCATACCGTAGCTAAAAACCTGATTGAAGGCGGTCTCATCGTGATTGTCGTGCTTCTGGTGTTGCTAGGTAACCTGCGTGCCGGATTAATTGTAGCCTCTGTCATACCACTTTGTATGCTTTTTGCCCTGGGGATGATGAACACCTTCGGCGTCTCGGCCAACCTGATGAGTCTCGGAGCCATTGACTTTGGCTTACTCGTGGACGGAGCGGTGATTATTATCGAAGGCATGATCTTCTATCTGGTCCATCACCAGGGGGTTTTGAAGGAACAGATGGATGACGTGGCTCAGCAATCCGCCGAACGGATGATGCAGTCGGCTCTCTTTGGCCAGCTCATCATTTTAATTGTCTATTTTCCCATCTTGTCTTTGACGGGTATTGAAGGCAAGATGTTTCGTCCGATGGCTCTGACCGTAGGTTTTGCGTTGCTGGGAGCCATGATTCTTTGCATTACCTATATTCCCATGATGGCCGCCGCTTTCTTGAAACCCGATACCAAAGAAAGTGCCTTTTCCGAGAAAATCATGCACGGTCTACATCGCCTATATGATCCGCTGATTCGTAAGGCTCTGCGTTTCCGGGCTGTCATTTTAGGTCTGTCGCTGGTATTGCTGGGCATTAGTGTCTGGGTATTTACCCGCATGGGAGGCGAGTTTATTCCTAATCTCGACGAAGGAGATCTGGCCATTAGCCTGACGCTGAAACCCGGAAGCTCGCTAAGTCAGACGGTTGAGACGACGACTAAAGTAGAGAAGATTCTTAAAACGTCTTTCCCGGAAGTAGAAACCGTTGTCTCTAAAATTGGAACGGCTGAAATTCCTACGGACCCTATGCCTATTGAAGCCGCCGATATTATGGTTCGACTGAAAGAACCCAATGAATGGGTCACTACCCACGACAAAGCCGTGTTGGTAGAAAAAATGAAAGCCGCTTTAGAAACATTACCTGGTTTGAATCTGGAATTTACCCAGCCCATTCAGTTGCGTTTTAACGAATTAATGACGGGTGTCAAGTCGGATGTGGCCATTAAAATTTACGGCGAGGATTTAGATACCCTGCATAACCGGGCTAATCAAATCGCCGGAATCATCCATAACATAGACGGGGTCAGTGATATCAAAGTAGAGGAGATTGTGGGATTACCCCAAATGCTGGTTTCTTACAATCGGGCACGACTGGCCCAGTACGGAGTTAATGTTTCTGCTCTAAATCAGGTGATTAAAACAGCTTTTGCGGGCGAAACGGCGGGCGTAGTGTTTGAAGGTGAGAAACGCTTCGATCTGGTAGTAAGACTTGATAGTTCACACCGTCAGGACATTACGGATATTCGACAAATCTACGTGGATCTACCCAACGGCAACCAGGTTCCGCTGGAAGAACTAGCCAGTGTCCGCTACAGTAATGCTCCCATGCAGATTTCAAGGGATAATGCCCGTCGCCGGATTACCATTGGAATGAACGTCAGGGGCCGGGATGTGGAGAGTCTGATCGGTGAAATTCAGCAGGTTCTCTCACAAAAGATAAAACTACCTCCCAATTATTCCATTACCTATGGAGGTCAGTTTGAAAACCTCGTGAAAGCAAAGTCCCGACTCATGGTAGCCGTGCCGGTCTCCCTATTACTCATTTTTGTCCTTCTGTTTTTTACCTTCGGTTCCGTTAGGCAGGCCTTGATGATTTATTCGGCCATTCCACTTTCGGCCATTGGGGGCATATGGGCTCTGGAACTTCGGGGACTACCCTTTAGCATCTCGGCAGGCGTGGGCTTTATTGCCTTATTTGGCATTGCCGTTTTGAATGGCATTGTTCTGATTAGTTACTTCAATCAGCTCAAGCAGGAGGGGCATTCCCAGTTGTTTAAACGGATTTTACTAGGCACTTCGGTACGTTTCAGACCCGTGGTAATGACAGCCGCCGTGGCTTCGCTGGGCTTTCTGCCCATGGCTCTCTCCACAACGGCGGGGGCCGAAGTACAGCGTCCGTTGGCTACGGTAGTGATTGGCGGACTGGTTTCTGCCACTTTACTAACGCTGGTAGTACTTCCCATTTTGTATAGCTACCTGGATCGTTCGGTGAAAGTCAGTAAAAAGGGCTCGGTGGTAATGAGTTTGCTCCTAGTAAGCCTCCTAAGCAGTTTCCCTGCTCAGGCTCAAAAACTTACCCTGGATCAGGCCTTAACTCAGGCCCTAGAACGTAATCAGCATCTGCAATCGGCTGGTGTTTCGATTCAGGTACAGGAAAAACTTCGGCGTTCGGCTTTTGACATTCCCAAAACCAGCCTGGATTACCAGCGGGGGCAAATTCAGGGGGCCAATCGCGATTATACCTTTAACGCGGTGCAGAGCTTTGCTTTACCGGGATTGTATCAGTCCCAACGCCGCTTTCAGGAAGCTCAGGTTGACCTGGCTCAGAAAAATTTTCGGGTTACGAAAAATGAATTAATGCGTCAGGTAAAGTTATCGTATTACCACCTGCTGGTTCTTTACGCCCGACAAGCGGTATTACAGCAACAGGATTCTGTGTTTACCAAAGCCGCCTTCGCAGCCAACGTGAGACTACGAACGGGCGAAAGTAATCGGCTTGAACAGATTACGGCCCAGGCTCGCCAGCGGGACATCAGGACTCAAATCCGGTCGCTGCAATCGCAGATTAAGATAGCCCGGCAGGCCTTAGGTATTTACCTTCAACAGCCCGAAGGCGTGGAGATTGATACGAGCCAATCGCTTCGCATTACGCCTAATCCAAAGCTATCCATTCTTGCAGAAAATAATCCCGAACTGCAATTCCTAGCTAGTCAGCAGCAATCGGAAGAACGCCGGATTAGCGTTGAGAAAAATCGCCTACTTCCTGATCTGCGACTCGGATACCTGAATCAGTCCTTTGAACGGAAAGGGGGCTTTCAGGCGGTGCAGGTTGGCATCTCGTTACCCATCGTTTCGGGCTGGTATACAAGTCGAATAGAGGCGGCCCGGCTCAGTGCCCAAGCTACCAGAATTGAGTATGAATATCAGGCTTCACGTCTGACGGGCCTCGCGTCGATTAATCAGCAGGAAGTCCTCCGCACCGCTCAGAATCTGGAATATTATACCGCTACGGCACTTCCGCAGGCCAACTTTATTCTTGCCAACGCAGAGAAAAGCTATATCGCCGGAGAGATTGAATACGTCGAGTTTGTGCAGGCGAGTTTGCAGGCCTGGCAAATCAAGGAAGAATACTTGAATCAGGTTGCAGCCTACAATCAAGCGGTTATTGAACTGGAGTCACTAGTACTCCCCATCGAATAAATTCATGAAGAAACTCCTTTTCCTGGGCTGGATAACCCTGTTAGGTTGCCAGTCCGAACATAAAAATTCAGAAAAACAGGACTCCTTGGTGAAACCTGATCGCACGGCTTCAGTCATCACAACAGCACTCATTCCAATACCCGTCGCGATGGTCAAACAAGCCGGTATTGAAACGGGAGTTGTCGATGAAATCAGCCTGGCGGAAACCATTCAGGCCAATGGCATTATTCAGGCTCCGCCTCAATACATAGCTACGATCAGTGCCCCTCTGGGTGGGTTTGTTAAGAAAATGAATCTCCTCCAGGGTAGTTTTGTTCGGCAAGGCCAGGCGGTTGTCGAACTGGAACACCCCGACTATATTAAGCTTCAGCAGGAATACCTTCAGGCTCTGAGCCGAATTGACTTTTTAGGCAAAGAATTAGAACGTCAGACAGAGCTTGAAAAAGAAAACGTCGGTGCCCGCCGGAAACTAGAGCAGTCTGACTCGGATTATAAAGCTACTCAGGCTCTGGTCACTTCTCTGGAGGCTCAGTTAAGGCTCTTAGGTATTAATCCCAAGTCTGTCCGACAAGGCTCCATCCTGAGTACCATTCAGCTCCGGGCTCCTTTCAGCGGATATGTGCAGGCGATAAACGTTAACATTGGCCGTCACGTGAATGCCAACGAAGCGTTGATGGAGATTGTCAATAAACAGCATCTACACGTGGCCTTGAACGTCTTCGAAAAGGATATTGCCAAAGTAAAAGAAGGCCAGCTCATTCACTTTGCTTTGACGCAGGGAAATACCGAAGAGCAAACGGCGAGGATAGAGCTAGTGGCTCAAACGTTTGATGGAGACACCAAAACCGTAAAAGTACAGGGCCATTTACTGGCCAACAGTGCGTCTATGGTGCCCGGTGCCTATGTAAGAGCCCAGATTGTAACGGATCAGAAGAAAGTCCCTGCTCTGCCGAATGAAGCCATCATTCGGGATGGTAGTAAAAGCTTTGTCTACCGTCTCGAAAAAAAGGATCAACAGTATTACTACTTTAAAAAGATTCCCGTGAAGATCGGGACTTCAGAAAAAGGGTATACCGAAATCATATTAGAAACGCCATCGCCCCTACCGCTGGTTAAAAAGGGTAGTTATTTTATCAGTGCCGAACTAGCAAAAGCGGAAGGATAATGAACGAAGAGCGGCCTTTTTGGAAGAAGGTCGCTCTTTGCTTACTTAAGTCTAGAATCAAGACTTCTGAAACTTTGAGGGATAACGGCAGGTTCCACCTGCCTTATTTTAGGAACGAGATGGAATCTCGCACCAGTGGGTCTTAGTTAGTTAAACCAAAATCCTTGAGTAAAGCGGCCTACATCACACGTTCGCAGTTTAACTCAAAATTTTGGTTTTGAAAGGGTATAGACGCGACTTCATGGCATTTGTCTCTCCCCGCTATGGCTGGTGTCTAAACAACCACGGCGTAACTGCGAGAAAATGAAAGCGGCAAATCCATAGACTTCAGGCCGACCGATGCCAGCTTTTTCGCTGGCATCATTCGTCTAACATCCAATTGTTGATACCCCCTCCCGCAATCGCTCAGCTCTAGCCGAGTGACTGCGGGAGCCAATTTCCCCCCCTGTCCTCTCGAACGAAAAGAGAGACCTTATGAGGAATGGGGCGGGGCTGGCTTAGTCAAGTTACCGCATGCCCTAAACAGCTCGAAAAAGATCATAAGGTTCTTCGCTTCGCTCTGAATGACAGACGCTGATGGATAAATATTTTTGAGGTATGGAATGGCCTCAACTACCAATCGTGCCCTAGGAGTCCCCGGATGAAATCCGGGGAATCAGTTACTTCCCAAGACCGAGCAAGGCAGCAAAAGGACAAAAGCTCCTTCGCTCTCGATAATAGATCGCTATTCAAACTGATTACATCTAATAGTCACCGAAGTCGGGAAAGTTTATTTCAATTTCTAGACAGTTTATTAGACTCTACGATTACTTATAAAAAACGGCAATTAATCTACTTATAGCCCTGATCTTTTAGAAGAATAGATTCGAAATTCATGAAATGTTAATTATTGAATCTTGACAAAAGTAACCCTATCATTGTTAATTGGCGTTTCATATCAAATGCATCAATACTTATGGAATTGACCACCTACGAACCTTTTAAAATTACTAGTGACTTTGGGATTAGAGCAGATATTGAATTGCTTCCCGCCCATATGGCCTTATTCGCCAGTTATGATTACGAACCCAATGGCTATTGTTGGGAAGATCATATTATTCAAATTCTGGAAAAAGTAAATCCAGCCTTGCTTAGCCACATTGACTTTGATCCAGAAGCGGGTGGTTTTTATGCCTATGCCGATTCAGAAGAAAAACAGTTAGAGTTTGTGAAGACCTTAAGTCCTATTTTTCAGGATTTAGAAACTTTAGAGCAATACATCAGCTCCGCCGACCGCGACAGAGTTGATGATTAATCCTAAAACAGTTCGTTGAAGACACCAGCCCTTACACCAAGTTAGTGTCTTCAACGAACCTTACTTCCGCCTGGGCTCCCAAACCACATTAGTGTAATAAAACCCACCAATACCCGGCCCCCCGATAAAGGTGTAATAGGATTTGTTCATAAGATTTGTTCCGCCTGCTTTCAGCAACAGGCCCAGTTTAGGCAATTGATAACTAAGCTGGGCATCCACGGTGTTAATGGCCGCGACCCTTCCAGAAGCAAGTTCAGATTGCCACAGAAAGGCACTCTGGTATTTATAGCTGACTGAAAAACCCAGGCCCGACCAGAGGTTTGCGTTTGAAGCACTTACATTGGTAATCCATTGAGGCGTATTAAAGGCACTTTCTAGGCCATCCCCCTTTTCAGCCCGGTCCAAACGAGCAAAAGACACATTTCCTGCCAACGACCACTGAGAAGTTAAACTATACCGCAAGGCCGCACTCGCTCCGTAGTTATAAACCCGACTTTGCGAATTTGTCCAGAGCCGATACCGATCCTGCGTGGTTGAGCTGGACAAGTAATAACCCAGTGAATCGGCATTACTACCGCGTGGAATATTGGCATTGACCTGAGCCATGAAATTCCGGTAAGCCGTATAATAAAATTCGCCATCGACGTAGAGTCGTTGCTTCAGCCACAGGCCTTTATAACCCACTTCAAAGCTATTTACCTGCTCGGGTTTCAGGTAGGTATAAGGACTTTTTCGTAACAAGCCTTTGTTCTTTTCTATCGCCTGAGCAGTCGTTAGCCCATTGGTATTGATATCGGTATTAATGGCCGCCTGGAACGCATCGATGGACGTTCGCAGGTAAGCCCGTTCGTAAATGTTTTGGGACATAATGGGTAAACCTCCTACCCTTTTTACGCCTCCTGAAATCACATTCGAAAAGGCTTCAAACAGAGACGGGAAACGATAGCCATTCTGATACGAAAGACGGAAGTTGTGCAGTTCGGTTGGGCTATATACCGCCGCGACGCGGGGATTTAGCCGGGCAGTGAAATAACTGTTTTTATCCACCCGAAGTGAACCCGTTACTTTTAACTGATCATCGAAAAAGCCCCGGGCCGCCTGAAGAAAAGCTCCTTGCTTACCATAGATTAGGTTTTGTCCGGGTCTGGCGGGATTAACGAAATAGTTACCATCGGGATACACTACATAACGACGAAAGTCAAAGCCCACCAACAGATCAATTCCTGTTTGCTCACGGAAATTTTTCCAGTGTTCTTTCGTCGGCTGAAACTGCCCTTCGGCGTGATACATCCAGGACTTTACCTGCAAAGCCGCTCCCGTATCCCAGTTATTAATGTGCCGGAGTCGCTCTAGCAAGGCCTCGTATGACTGCGTTCCCGGTATGGGACGCCCCTGATCGGCGGTTTTACGGGATTGTTGTAAAGCATTGGTTACGGAAACATCGGCTGCCCGTAAGGTATTAAATGCACTGGTGAAATCTGAAAACCACTGGTTATCAGACTTGAAGAAACGGTCGATATTCTCGGCCATTGAGCGGATGTTATAGGAAGAGCCCGTATTTTCGCTCGAACGATACAAACGTAACTGAACCGAAGGCGAACGCAGTGTTACACTGTGTTGATCGAGCCGGTAATCTTCCAGTCGAAAACGATTGGTACGCTGGTAAACATTGTTGAGCGTGGCTCCCTGATAGGTATAGATCAGTTCCGTTCTGGGGTTAATCCGGTAATGCAGAGACACGTCTCCCCGCAGATTCATCAGGTTATAATCCGTAGCTTCCGCTTCGTAATACCCCGTTCGGGCTACAACGTAATTTCTACCTCCCAATCGCAAGGTACGACGATTGGCAGCTTCGTTTCCGTAACTACTGACAGGATCTAAAGCGGGATTATCCAGGCCAGACAGACCCAGGGAGCTATTTACATTTGGACTCAAATCCTGCTGATTCGCAGCAATCCAGTCATACCCCCGTTGGTAAACCAGATTTACTTTAAAGGCAAATTTGTTTTTAAAGGCCTGAGCATACCGCAGACTAGTTTCTGAGAAAAGTTTAGCTGACGTCGCCGATTCTCCCACATGGTTAATACCCGTTTTCTGAGCAATACTAAACCCTTGTGAATCAAATGGATTTCGGGTAATGATATTTACCAGACCATTCAGGGCATTCATGCCGTACAAAGCCGAAGCCACGCCAGGAACTACCTCCACCTGCTGAATATCCAGATCAGACGGAGCCAGGGCGTTGGCAATGGGAGCCCCAATGTGCGGAGCCTGATTATCCCGGCCGTCTACTAATTGTACAAATCGAACATTGGTTGTATTAGCAAAGCCACGAGTGTTGTACACCTTAAAGCCTAAACTCGGCGTAAGAATCTGAATGCCTTTTAGATTCTCAATGGCATCAAAATACGAAGGCTGGGCGGACTGACGAATCCGGCGGGCGTCAAGCATTTCAATACTAACGGGCGATTTAAGAATGGATTCCGGTAGTCGAGAAGCCGAGATCACCACCTCTCCCAACTCGCGTGATCGGATCGAATCCGGGCGTGGAATGGTATCATTCGAAACCGTAACTAAGGTTAAATAGAGAAAAGTAGAATGGAGCATAGGTTCGGTTTCAAACGCTGACTAACGAATTTATCGTTATATTTTATAGAACATAACGATAAATGAAACCGATTTGTTAACAGAGAGGAGATATGAAAATTAAAAGGGCGAAAAACCCAAATAGGTTTTTCAGAAAAGCATATTAATGTACCTTTCTCCATTTACCTTCAGCGAATGGAGAAAGGTACATTGATTGTAAAGTTTTCCCTAACTGAACTTAAAAAACCTCCCAGGGTAAGGTTAGTGATAGTAGCGAACTTTGTATACGTGATTAGGCAGGTAAAGACCCCTATTCACTTTTCAGCGTTTTAACCGGATTCAAAAGAGCCGCTTTAATGCCCTGGACACTAACCGTTAGAAAGGCAACCACCAACGCCACCAGGCCCGCCCCTACAAAAATCCATCCTGATAGTTCGATCCGGTAAGCAAAGCCTCCCAACCATTCACTCATGGCATACCAAGCCAGAGGAGCAGCCAGTAAACTGGCACCCAGTACCAACGTAAGCAAATCCCTGGAAAGCAAAGCGACAATTCCTGGAATGGATGCTCCCAATACTTTACGAATGCCAATTTCTTTGGTTCGCTGCTCTGCTGTGAAGGCCGCCAGTCCGAACAAACCTAAGCAGGAAATAACGATAGCCAGACTGGCAAATACATTAGCAAATACACTCACCACTTTTTCCTTCTCATATAATCTTTCATAGTCTGCCTCAGCAAATTGAAAGCTAAAAGGATAGTCGGGGTTAAAACGCTGGTAAAGAGACTTGATCTGAGCAAGAGCCGTTTGGGTCTGACCCGGCTGGATTCGAATTATAATCGTTTGCTCTGAAGCGTTTTTATTAAGTCGAATGATGAGAGGCTCAATGGCTTTCTGTAAAGACCCGAAATGGAAATCCTTTACTACCCCAATAATCTTACCCGGTTTATTCCAAACCGATAGATCTTTGCCCAGCGGATCAGCATAGGGTAAACGCTTAGCTGCCGCTTCGTTAATCAAATAATTGCTTGAATCCGTGGCTAACGCGGAGGAAAAGTCACGTCCCTGTACTTCGAGCTTTAATGTTTTTATCAAATCATACCCTACGGACTGAATTTGAAATTCAGTACTCTGGTTGCTGGCTTTACCACTCCATTCCACACTATTCGTACTATTCCCGAAATCCGATAACCGATCATTAACCCTGGTTATACTCTGAATAGTAGCCTGCCGCATCAGCTCTTGCTTAAACGTTTCGTAGTTGGCAGCCACCTTACCTTCCGCCGTTAAGTAGATCAAATTTCCCTTCTCATAGCCCAGATTTTTGGTTTGCATGTAATGGAGCTGCCGGTAAACTACCAGCGTTCCGATGATCAGAAGAATGGATAACGTGAATTGAAAAATCACTAACCCCTGGCGAAAGCTCAGGGCCCCTCCAGCCAAACGGAAAGCACTTTTAAGTACCCGAACGGGTTGCAGGGAAGACAGATAAAGGGCTGGATAACTTCCTGAGAGTAAACCTACAAATGTCCACAGTCCAATCAGAGCCAGCCAGAAAGTAGGGCTGGTTAAAGGCAACTCCATCTGCTTTGCCGTTAAGGCGTTGAAAGCAGGCAAGGCCAGTGAAGCCAGTTCAAGAGCCAGCACCAGGGCGGGTAATGTTAACAAGAGGGCTTCGCTCAGGAATTGTCCAATCAGCTCTTTTTGACCAGCTCCCAATACCTTTCGCACGCCTACTTCTTTCGCTCGTTTCACCGAACGAGCCGTAGCCAGATTCATGAAATTAATACAGGCGATTAACAAAAGGAAGACGGCTACCACGCTAAACAACCGGACGTATTCAATCCGACCTCCAGTGGCATACCCACTCGACAAGTCTGAATAGAGGTGAGCTTTGGTTTCTGGTTGTAGAAACAATTCTATGTTGAAACCGGACCCAAGGCCTGCGTGTCTGCCCTGCAAAAACGACTTAATCTTTGCGTCAAAGGCAGCGGCATTCGTTCCAGGTTTTAATTGTATACGAGTTTGAGGGCTACTCGTTCCCCACTCTTTCGCCCAGGTCGTACGAGTCATGAAGTCAGACCAGCTTAATAGAAAATCATACTTATCTTCTACGGAGGTAGGGACATCTTCAAACACGGCTGAAACCTGATAATCAATTTGATGATCAAGCCGTATCGTTTTACCCATCGCTTGCGTAGCTCCCCCGAATAAGGCTTGAGCCATTTGCTGAGAGATGGCTATACTCGAGGGGTCCTGGAGAGCAGTTGCTGGGTTTCCCACCAGTAGAGGAAGGTCGTACATGCGAAACCAGTCCGCCCCGGCAGACCGGCCCATAAGTCGTAATATTTTTTCCTGAGCATGAACCAGGTGCGGCTCTTCCCAGGTCAATCCCGCCGCATAAACGATCTCGGGAAACTGTTGCTTTAGCTCCGGTGGAAGTAACGCTGGCGTTCCGGTAGAAGCACTGACCTCCCCATTGCGAAACTGCCGCTCGTAAATCCGGTACAGATGAGACGCATTTTTATAGTGAGTCCCGATACTGCATTCATCTCGTATCCATAAATAGATGAGTAAACTACCCGCCATCCCCAAAGCCAGGCCAATCACATTAATCATTGAAAAAACCTTATGACGACTCAGGTTGCGTCTTGCAATTTTAAGATGGTTGATAAACATGACGTAGTTCTTTTACACTTCGTGATAGACCTGGCTATACTTCTTGAGACTTATTATACCTTCTATAATCCTGGGTTTAAAACCATGCCTACGCGGAACAACTAGAGTTAATATACTCATACACAACAGATAACTAATTATAACCTGTCCAAAAACGCACAATGACGTGTTCATTTTTGAACGCTACCTTTAACAAAACAGACGAACATACCTATTTATTTTTATTGATGATCTCTGTCATCCAGAGCGGCAGGCTCCTACCTTCCGTTGTAATTCAAGCCTATGATTTGGGTCTTGGGAAGACTTTACTAGCCCCAGCTCCGTCCTATTCCACCGAAGGTATCTCTTTGGGGTCACAATAAGAGTGGGAGGAGTTGGTTTATAACCCTGCATTTTCAAAGCGAATTCGTGAAAAACGCGTTTGGAAAGTAACTAAACCTACGATGTCCAGTAACAGCCTTACTATATTTATTGCAACATTGTTGCAATAAATATAGTAAGGCTGTTACTTTGCAACATTATTGCATTTAGTACCTTAGTTATCCCTTCCCCATGCAACTTCATTTTATCAAAATCATTGCCCGACAGGAATGGAATACCGTTTTCCGAAGCCGCACCACGCGGTTGCTCTACTTCTCGCTGTTGGCCGTCTCGCTGCTGGCGACGATTACCGGGTGGCAGTATGTCAGCAAGTTCAATCGGCAACAAGCGGTGGCCCATCAGCAAGTCCATGATCACTGGATGAGTCAGCCTGATCGGCACCCTCACCGGGTAGCCCATTATGGCTATCTGGTCTTTCGCGAAAAATCGCCACTCAGCTTTTTTGATTTCGGTCTCGACAGCTATGTTGGGAATGCTGTCTTTCTGGAAGCACACCGCCAAAATACAATCAACCTGAGTGAAGCCAGTTTCTCTAATGGCATGTTACGGTTTGGCGAGCTAAGTTTAGCCCTAGTCATCCAATTGCTGGTGCCGTTACTGATTGTTTTTATTGGCTTTTCAACCATCGCCGGACTAAAACAAAACGGCGTACTGAAAATTCTGCTTTGCCAGCGTGCTTCTTTCTTTGACCTTCTGGTAGGTAAAACAGCGGGGCTCACCGCTGCGGTCTGGGCTTTATTCCTACCGCTTATCTTGATAAGCCTCGTCGCCGGCTCTTTTTTTCTTTCCGATGATGGACTAGGGATAGACTCCTTATTACGTATAGCAATCATCGTTTCTTTATACGCAATCTATTTCCTGATTGTAGGGGTACTGGTCGTAGGAGTATCAGCGGTGAGCACATCGGCCAAAAATGCCTTAATGGTGCTCGTGTCCGGATGGATCCTAAGCGTTGTGGTCATTCCTAAAAGTGCCCAGACCCTGGGGAGTAAGCTTCATGAAGCCCCTAACAAGATTGCCTTCGAACAGGCCATAGAAGCAGAGCTAAGCCAGCAGGGCGATAGCCATGATCCCAACGATCCGCATTTTGCCCAGTTAAAGGCAAGCCTGTTGCAAAAGTATGGCGTCGATTCTGTCCAGGCTCTGCCGTTGAATTACGGAGCACTGGTCATGCAGGAGAGCGAAACCATTAGTTCTGCTTTATTCAGCAAGCACTTTGACCGTCTGATCGGAATCTACCAATCCCAAAACGCCGTTTCCTCAGCCCTGGCTTTCGTTGATCCTTTTCTGGCGATTCGTAACCTGTCGATGAATCTTTGCGGTACTGATTTCAACTCATTTACCGCTTTTCAGCAACAGACGGAACACTACCGCTACCAAAAATCGCAAAGGCTTAATCAGATTCATTTGACTCAAATCCGTTACAAAAACGACGGTCAGCAAAAGGTTAGTGCTAAAAACTGGCAGCAGATGCCCGATTTCACGTTTCAACCGATTACGATCACAGAGAGCCTTTCGACGGCGGGGGTTAGTCTGGCCGCACTGACTTGTTGGGTCCTGGCGGGCTTTGGTGCTTTATACTACATCTCTTCCAAACGCAACTATTTGTTATGAAACCTTACCGAAACGTACTGCGACTGGAATTAAGGCATTTTCTAAGGAACAAGGCGGTAGTTCTAGGGGCGATCAGCCTACTGGCTTTTGCCTTTTACAGCTTTTTCCACGGAAACCAGGTGATTGAGCATCAGCAGCAAACCATCGCTTCCGTGCCTTCCGTGCAAAAACATCACTTGCAGCAAATCGTCGCTCATGGGGCCGGAAAAGTGGCCGGTACCACCGCCTATTATCCGTTTTTTTATACGATCAACCCGCCTACGCCCTGGGCTCGATTTACCCTGGGTCAACGTGACGTTCATCCCTATACGCTAAAAGTAAAAATGCTCGCTATTGAAGGGCAGCTCTACGATTCGGAGCTAACGAATCCGCTCAATTTACTGGTGGGAAATCTGGACGCTGCTTTCGTATTTCTATTTTTATTCCCGTTGCTCATCATCGCGTTAAGCTATAACGTCCTTTCAGAAGAGCAGGAAACGGGTGTCTGGAACATCGTGCATACCTCGACGGCTCAGTTAGGTCGAACCATTGCCGGGAAACTGCTGGTTCGGTTTGGAGTGTTGCTGGTACTCACATTAGCCGTTTTTGCAGCGGCTTGCTTTTGCCTGCGACTTCCATTTTCTGGGCCTACCTTTCAACTGCTGTTGGTTGTCTTGATTTATGTACTGTTTTGGTTCGCGGTCGCAGCCCTGATCGTTTCTTTAGGCAAACGCTCTTCCTTCAATGCCACTGCATTGATTTGCATATGGATCTTTCTGGCCGTTCTTCTTCCGGGGATGGCGAACACCCTCGTTAATAGCAACATACCCATCCCCGAAGCCAGCGAAACGACGATTCGTCAACGAGAGGGCTACCACGCTAAATGGGACGCCCCTAAAAAAACCACTATGGAAAAGTTCTATGCGGTGTATCCTCAGTATCGCCATTATCCGATTCCTGATGATAAATATTCGCCCGGCTGGTACTATGCCATGCAATTTTCGGGCGATCTGGAGTCGAAACATGCCTCGGAACAACTTTTCGAAAAATTAGGCCAAAGGCAAAATCTGTCCGAAATCATGGGATGGTTTAACCCGCTTATCGCAGCCCAACAAGCCTTGAACCAGGTAGCCAATACCGACCTTGAAAGTCACGTACGTTACCTGCAATCGGTTAAAGCCCATCATCGTCAGATCCGGGAATATTTTTATCCGCACATTTTTGAAGACACTCCTACCGAAAAACTGGATTGGGCTGGCTTTCCGCCTTATCAGCCGGTCGGTTATGGAAACGAACCACCTACTGCTGGCATCCTGGTGATCCTGGTTTGGTCCTTTGCCTTTTTAGGACTAGCCCTGCTTTCGTTTAAAAGAAATTTCCTGACGATTAAAGATTTAACCAATGATTGAAGCCAAAAACCTCACGAAACGATACGGCAACCATACCGCAGTAAACAAGCTGGATTTACTTATTCAGCCGGGTGAAATTTTTGCGTTGCTCGGTCAGAACGGTGCCGGAAAAACTACCACAATCAACCTTTTTTTGGGCTTTGTTAAACCCAGCGAAGGTTCTGCTTTTATTAACGGCATCTCGGTGGCCGACCAGCCGCAGGAAATCAAACCCTACCTGGCTTATATCCCCGAAACGGTCATGCTCTACCCCAACCTGACTGGTATCGAAAATCTCGAATATTTCTCTTCGCTGGCAGGTTTTGCGTATTCCAGAGAAGAACTGGGGTCCTTGCTTTCAGCGGCGGGGCTACAAGTGCAGGCTTTCGATCAGCAGCTTTCCGGTTACTCCAAAGGTATGCGGCAGAAGGTAGGCATTGCCATCGCCGTAGCCAAGAAAGCAAAAGCACTCCTGCTCGATGAGCCGACCAGTGGACTAGACCCCAAAGCCTCCAACGAATTTTCGGAAATCATTCAGACACTGGCCTCCAAGGGTACTGCCATCCTGATGACCACCCACGACATTTTCCGGGCTAAAGAAGTAGCCAGCCGCATTGGCATCATGAAAGAAGGAGTTCTTCAATCCATCATTAATGCCGATACGATCTCAGCGAACGAATTGGAAAGTCTTTATCTCAAAACAGTTTAATTACCCCTTTTATGATCAGAGTTTTTACGCTTCTTCTTCTATTCACCACTTTACAAATCCACGCTCAGCAGATTACTGGGTCTGTTTCAGATGCGGCCACTGGCTCCAAAGTTTCGGGGGCCAGCGTGAAGTTACTTGGTTCGGGCAAAGGAACCGTTACCGATTCAGTGGGTTTCTTTATACTTCCAGGCAAAGGAACCATCCAGGTCACCGCCGTAGGCTACAAAACGGAGCGACGGGTTGCCGGAAATGATTTTCTTAGCATTGAATTACTACCGGAGGTCAATCAGTTACAAACGGTGGAAGTGACGGGTCGCCTCGCCAAAGACTACAGCGGCGATTATTCGTTTTCTGCTACCCGAATTTCAACGCCCAATAAAGACATCCCGCAGTCCATTACCTCCCTTACTAAAGAATTAATTACGGATCGGCAGGCTTTTCAATTGGGCGATGCCGTTAAGATCGCCAGCGGCGTGATTCCTTCCAGCTACTACAACCAGTACACCATTCGGGGGATCAGCCAGAATGAGGAAGGCCAGATTATTAATGGCATGCGTACCCGGCAATACTATTTTCTGCAACCACTGACGGCTAATATCGAGCGAGTAGAAGTGATTAAAGGACCCGCCAGTGCGACTTTCTCTTCCGTAGATCCGGGCGGAAGTATCAATTTGGTGACGAAAAAGCCCCTGGCTGTCCAACGGAAAGAAGTCTCGCTGGGCGGAGGAAGTTTCAGCACGTTTCGCGGCACGTTGGATTTCACCGGCCCACTCAATGAGTCGAAAACCGTGCTTTACCGTCTGAACGGAGCCTACCAGCAGGCCCGTTCCTTCCGCGACCTGGTGAATAATAAATCCATTCTTATTTCACCTTCTTTGAGCTATATCCCGAACCCTAAAACGGCATTGAACGCGGAGCTGATCTACAGCGACATGAATGGCGTGCTTGATCGTGGACAACCTATTTTCGGAGCCGTGGCCGGACAGACACGGCTTAACAGCACCTCCACCCGACTCAACCTAGGAGCACCGAATGATTACTTCCGCTCTAAGGAATTGATTTTGATGGGAAGCCTTTCGCATAAGTTTAGTTCGAAGATCGGACTAAACGCCGCCTATATGAAGCAGTCCTGGACGGAAGATTTGCGTGAACACCGTACCACCAATGCTTTCGCCCCCAATATCAAAAATGAGCCCGTAACCAATCTGGCTGCCATGCAATTTGTACAACGCCAGCAATTTTGGAACACCGACAATTTGAACGCTTACCTAAATTTTGATTTCAACACGGGCAAGATGGGTCATAAGCTTCTGCTGGGCTATGATCTGACGAGTTGGAACAAGCTCAAAGGCGGTGGACAAAATGCGGCCCGAGGTTTTCTATTGAAAGACGGTACGGTAGCCAGTTCATTTGTCTTGGCGAATGCCGCTAACTATCAGACGATTACTTCCAACGGGGTGGTGTTGCCTAAGCCGAATGTGAATTATTTCGATCTGCAAAACCCTCAATATACCCTCCGCAATGTCGAAGATTATACCATGAATGTCAGAACGGCACTTCCAGCAGCCCTGACTACCACTCATGCGATTTACCTTCAGGAGCAACTTCAACTGGGGAAAGTGCTGGTGCTGCTCGGACTTCGTAACGACTGGTTTGAAGATATTACCAACTACAGATCTCCTAATGCTAGTAAGGTGAACAAATCCGCCTTGCTTCCCCGAGTCGGACTTACCTATACGGTCAACCCGTCCGTCAATGTGTATGGTACCTATCTGGAAGGCTTTCAACCGCAATCCAATACAGTAACGCTTATGCCGCAAACTGGTAGTTTACCCGCCGGAAGTCAGTTTGATCCCTTGCGAAGCAGTTTGAAAGAGGTGGGCACTAAAACTTCTTTTTTCCAGAACCGTATGCACATGAATGTGGCCCTGTATGAAATTATTCAGAAAAATATTCTCATGAACGCCAACGACCCGGTTAATCCAGATCGGCTAGTCACCCGAGGAGCTGAACGCAGTCGAGGAATTGAATGGGAACTGGCTGGCTATCTTACCCCCGAATGGCAGGTAAATGCGTCGTACAGCTTCATCGATGCGATCATTACCCGCGACCAGGACGAAAGTTTGATTGGTGCCCGTAAACAAAACACCCCCCGGCACAGTGCAAACCTGTGGACACGCTATAATTTCAGCAGTGCATCGGCGTTGAAAGACTTAGGCGTTGGGCTGGGGGTGCAATATCAGGGCGATAAAGTGCCCTGGTTTACCAGAAGTTTCATGATACCGGCATTCACCGTTTTTGATGCTGCTTTCTACTATACACCCGCTAAAAGCAACGTTCAACTAGCCATGAACGTGAATAATTTGTTTGATCAGACGTACTGGCTCGGAGCTCAAAACTACCTCCGCCTTTTCCCCGGTGCCCCCAGGAATGCGACGGTTACGCTGACGTTTCGGTTTTAATAGCTAGTCCGCAACCTGAACCTGTTACCACCATAGCCTACGCTTGGTAAAATGGGAGTATTATGTTTCCAACATAACACTCCCATTTTTTGATTTCACTTAGATACTATTCCATTACTTAATGCCAAGTAATGGAATAGTATCTAAGTGATCAATTGATTGCTTGATGTTTAACCTCCCAAATGATATGTCATTAAATAATTACAAAAACTTAAAATTTACTTCCAACACTGAAAAGTAACCGAAATCTTTGCACACCTCTGATAAACTATGCTTTTACTTTATTTTTAATTGCTATTTACAATATTTCATAAACCTTATTTATAATAATATATCTCAATTCATTTTAATATCTCCTCAATGAAATACATAGCCTATAAGTCCTTGTGAAGTTTCAAATAAAATTACTTTACTAACAATTTTTGAATATAGACAATTGAACCCGTATTTATCTTGATGAGATATAAGCCAGAAGCTAACGTTCCTAGCTGCAATTGCGTTGTATTCTTCTCTGGATGTGTTACTGTTACCTCTACATTTCTTCCCATGATATCTAAGGCTGACACATGCTCAGCCCTAAGAAGTAGATCAATTCGGAAGCTAGCTCCAGTTTCGATAGGGTTAGGGTATAGGGTTAGCTTCGTTATATCATTTTCCTTCATTAAAGAAACTGTACGTGACTTGCTGTAACTACCATCCTCATCAACTGAATGTAAGCGGTAATACACCAGATCAGGAAAAGTTGAAAGTTGTGTGTCTTTGTAGGTATAATTTTGTTTAGTATTACTAATTCTTTTGGCTCGAAGCTGACCAATGGTTTCAAATTTTACCCCATCTAAACTTCTGGTAATTTCAAAGTGAGAATTATTTCTTTCGAAGCCTGTTTGCCATTCTAATAACGCTTCACTATTTACCTCACGGGCTGAAAAACTAATCAGTCTAACCGGTAAAGGCACACTTCCTGTTTTGACAAAAAAACCGCTAAACCCAATAACATGGAAGCTAATTTCCCAACGACTGGCTCCATAATTCCAGACGATGTCCCCATCATCTGGATCAATTGTTTCAATACTTCCTCCGTAAGAGTTGGGTAATCCAGAATTATCATTGCTACTACCAGAACGTTTTTCAATCAATAAATTAGCTTTACCAATAGCATCATCTGGACTGGATGGTAAATGAACAGTCGCAAGGGCATTGAAATCATCAAATTCAGCCTGCGTAAAATAAAGGGTTACTTTGCTTTTAGCAGTTTGAGAATTGCTGGAAGGGGTAATTTCGTAGTGTCGTTTAACAAAAGAAGAAGTTAGAGTCGAATCAATCCAAACCTTGGCAGTAGTAGTTCCCATAGTTGCTCCAGTAGTGGTAAGTGAAGCAATGATTTGACAGGAATTATCGATAAATGTAACGCTCCCGGACGAGCTAATACTGGAGTTAGTTGTGGATGCTGCTAGGGTGCTTGAATTTTCTGGGCTAACTAAATAAACTTTATTGTTTATGCCTAATATAGGATAGTTGTAAATCGGGTTAAATGCTAGAAAAAAGACACCCGCAGTTCCGGCAGTAGACATACAAGGATCAACAGGCCCACGAATACCATTAATCCCACTGCCTGTTATTATTTTACCAGTGGGAAACATTAAATAGTTCCCATTCGTCAGAGCTACTATTGGATTTGTCCCGTCAAAACGAGTTACCTCATTACCGACTATTGAATTTAAAGCACTTACCACACCCGAGATCCCTTTAGTTCCATCCCCCCAGGTAACAGCTCCAGCTTCAGCAATAGCTCCATCATCCCAAGAGGAGCTGGCAACCACATAATTTCCATTAGATAAAGGAGTAACACCTGCCCCACCAATCCAGTCATTAGTAGAATTTCCCACTAACGAGTTGATACCACTAATAGTACCTACCGTACCAGTTCTTCCATTACCCCAAGTGACGGCTCCGGCATCAGTAATATTCGCATTGTCCCAATTCGTGCTTCTTACCACATAATTTCCATTGGACAAAGCAATGATCCCACAATCGTCATAGCTAATACCAAGTGTTGCATTACTACCAATCCGATCATCCTCTCTACTACCAACTAAAGAATTATTGCTTGTAATATACCCTGAAATGCCGGTAGACCCATTTCCCCAGGTGACAGCTCCTGCATTACTAATATTGCCATTATCCCAAAAATAGCTTCTTACTACATAGTTACCATTCGTTAAAGCAATAACTCCGGCATTTTTACCGTCCCGATCGAAGCGACCAAAACCTACCATGTCATAGTTAGTGCCTCCAATTAAGGAATTAGAATTTGAGACAAGCCCTACCGTACCTGTTTTACCATTGCCCCAAGTGATAGCTCCGGCATATTTTACATCTTGATTGTTCCAATAGGGGCTACTTATTACATAATTTCCATTCTGTAATGCAGTAACTCCACCTATTCCTATCTGGTCTTGTACGCTAGTACCTATCAGGGAGTTTGTACTATTGATAAAGCCGGTAATACCCTTTTTGCCATCGCCCCAAGTAACTGCCCCCAACATAGTATAATTACCATTACTCCAATTGGGGCTACAAACTACATAGTCTCCGTTAGCAAGAGCTATGATTCCATCCTCTCCAGCATTACCAAAATAAATCCCATTCCCAATTTGATCACAAACATTTCCTATCAAAGAGTTTTCGCTACTGACGATTCCCGATATCCCTTTTGTGCCATCACCCCAAGTGACCGCTCCGGCAGAGCTATTCCAATCGTAACTACTCACAACATAATTCCCATTATTTAAAGCAACAACTACACCTCGTCCTACTAAATCACTTTGTCTACTTCCTACTAAAGAATTATTACTCGTAATGATCCCAGTAATTCCAGTAGTGCCATTTGCCCAAGTCACAGCTCCCACATCAATCATTCCTTCGTTATCCCAAAATGGGCATCTAACGACGTAATTACCGTTAGTCAAAGCAATAACTCCGCCAAATTCTTTATTATCATACCAGTAGCCCCCAACTGAATCATTTTGTCTACTTCCTACTAAAGAATTATTACTCGTAATGATCCCAGTAATTCCAGTAGTGCCATTTCCCCAAGTTACTGCTCCTGCATTAACAATAGTTCCATTATCCCAATAGGGGCTACACACCACATAATTACCATTCGTTAAAGCAGTGATACCAAGTGGAACATCAATGTAATTATAATAATCTCGACCAATTTGATCATCATTTGTACTGCCCACTAGAGAATTTGTACTGCTGATGATCCCTGAAATACCCGTAACTCCATTTCCCCAGGTGACGGCTCCCGCATCAACGATAGTTCCATTATCCCAAACTGTACTGCTAACTACATAATTTCCATTAACTAAGGGAATTATGCCACCTAATCCTACTTGATCATTAGTGGAAGTTCCCACTAATGAATTTGTGCTGCTAATTACTCCAGCTATTCCGGCAGTACCACTGCCCCAAGTAACGGCCCCCGCTTGTCTGATTCCTTCATTATTCCAATAAGGGCTTCGGACTACATAGTTACCATTTGCCAAAGCCGTAACTCCGCCACTACCAACTCTATCATATCCTACGCTACCTGTTAATTTGCTAATTAGTGAATGAGTTTTTCCATCATAGAGATATACGGCTCCAACGTAAGCATCAATGCCGTTACTCCAATAAGGATCTGTGACTACATAATTACCATTGGTGAGAACAGTAATGGTATGGCCAAACTCAATACTCCCAGATGGAGTTGTTACGGTAGGCTGGGCTATAGCATGAAACCCTAGCAACATATATAGGCTTAGTAAAAGTTGCTTATACATATGATAAATATGAGTAAGAAGTTAGAAATAGATATTGAATTAATTTCCAAAGTATACTTTACATTAGATAAATAAGGCATCAAACTACTACTACTTATATGAATGAATTATTTATTCAATTTTCTAAAGTTGAATAAATAATTATCAATAAAACTTTAACTTAAATCTTCCATTTATAATGCTTATTTTTTCTTTTTTTTCATTATATGCATCATAGTAAAAAATTCCTTCCACTTCATAATTATTTACTTTTGTAATTGTACACGAGCCAATATTCATATCACCATTTAAATTCACATTAGTATTATATATTTCGAATCTATTTTTAGTAAAATATCCGTATGATATAGGTAACACTTTAGGTTTTCCATCCAGACCTCCTATCGTAACAAACCCTATATTTATTTTTTCATCATTGTTATCAGCTCCTACCATAAACCAGCCTTTATTTGTTGGACCATCAACTTTATTGGAAGCCTCACCTTGATCAGATCTCCATATATATTTTTCACCATCAACAGTGGCTTCTACGAAATAAGATTGGGAATTGGCAGGTTCAACAGAAGATTTCTTACAACTAGTTAAGAATACGACTAGAATAATTAATATAAACAGATTTTTCATAATCAGTTAGTAGTGTTCACTTCACTAAATTTAAGTATTTATTATAAATTAAGTTATTCATTTTCAAACACTTATAAGTCAAATAAATACACCGCTTTCATCCCAATCACTAAATTCCGGGCGAAGTATTCAGGTATATATTTGGCGGATGTATTCCATTTAGAAATAGACGGTTGAATATGAAAACCAACCTCCAGCGGGTATCGGCCTACTTCTAATTGTTTTACCAGACCAATACTAAACCCGAGTTCCACTGGTTTGACCATATCAACCCTGTCATTGCCAATCGATAAATTCCCTGTATATTCTCCATAATAACTGTCCGTACTTCTATATTTATTTTTGGCTGATACGGCAATCCCACCAACCACGCCAAATTCCAGTCGAAAATCATTTGACCCCACAGCTGCACTTAGAAGTAAAGGTAACTCCAGATAATTAAGTGAATAAGTAGATCTTACTTTAGCTGAGACGCCGTAGTCTGATATTTTGTAAGTAGTGTTACCTCCTTTGCCATTAAGAATCAGACCTGTTCTAAAACTTAATCGATCAGTAAAAGGATAATCAAGCAGAGCACCAATCTGCATTTTTAAGGCCGGGCCCGTACTTATAGATACATTACTATAGGTTGAATTAAAATCATTCAGAGCATTTTTAAGGGCTGTTGAATAATTGATATTGGCGACTTGCAAACCTACTACGGGAGCAATTCTCCAGTCTTGACCATGAGTAACACCTCCCCATAACATGGAGATCAATAGAAGTAGATTTTTTTTCATGAGTAATTGAGAAAATTATAGTAAGAAATAGAAGATAACTCTTTACTAATTTAGAACACAAGCCGCTGCCATTTGAACCTGTTTGGCCCGGTTCGGATTAACTGTATCCTCGGCATAATTTCGGTTGTAAAAATTCAAACGGTATTTGGCAATGGGGGTTAGCGTCAAGGTTTTTGCCTGAGCCTCGTTCAAGGTGTAATACATTAACATTTCCGTTTCCAGTGAATAGCCACTCCCTGAAAAATCTGATTCAGAATGTTCCGCTGGTAAAAACTCCATAACCGATTTATCCTCTAACAAAAACATTAGGGGCTTATCACTACTAACGAACAAAGAATGAATCCCTGGTTTACTAGCATAGAGGACTAGTGTAAAGTTCTCATTGTCCCGCCTGAAAATCAGCGAAACCTCCAGATCTTCAATACCAAAGACATTTGCACTACCTCTACCAACAGTTGCATTGAGCAACGTAGCTCCCAATTTTTTCCCTCGTAAAGTCACCATTGAAGCCTTTACCGTTTTCTTAGTAAATTCATCATACCAAGTTTTACAATCAGAAGTAGACACATTAGAAACTGCTGTTTTCTTTGCAGAACTAGACTGTTTTACTTTTGGAGTGAGGCGAGTAGGAGTAGTAGGAGTAACGGCTGGAGTAGTTGCTGGACTCGTAGTCATCATCACTTTAATAATGGCTTCCGCTACTTTTGCCGTTTTTAATTGAATCACGCCATCGGTTGAAGTATTAAACTGAGTAGCTCCAGCCTGAATACGCTGAGTAATGAGTTTTCGTGAAAAACCCGCATTGTAGAGCTGAATGATATTTTCGTTCGTAAGAATATCGTTTGGTTTTGTTACAGCCAGCATTGCCTCAATAATTCCTTCAGCAATATTTACGCTTTTTAGTGCCAGCATGCCAGGAACACTCATATCAAACTGACCCATGGAATTATTGATTTTTTCGACAATCAGTCTACGAGATGCCTTTGCCTGGTCCATGGCAATAATGTTCTGATTAGTCAGGATCTCCTGAGCCTGAAGCGAGAAGCTCAGGCAAAACAGCAAACCTATAAGTCTATACGTCAACATGATATTTGTGTAGTTTATGGAAGGTGTGGATTATTGAATTGCCATAAGCTGAGACGGTCGTGAATCATTCGACGGTTGTTTCGTTAAACGAAATCCGTTAGTGCGTTCAGAAAACCCGTCGGCATCCTTAAAAACCCGGCAGTCTCCGATATTGATCAGTATTTTTCCAGGGTCATCTTTTTCTACCAGAATCAAGGATGATTGCAAATTTTGAATGCCGGTCGGGGTAAGTTCTCCAGAATAAATCTCAAAAGATTTATGTGTAGCTACAGAACTATTCTCTTCTGTTGTGCCATTAGCTTCAAGAAAAACGGTAAAATAATTTCCATTACCACTAATAAAGGCCCCATTACCCGTAAACTGGTATGTACCTTTTTCACTTTTACCTTTCATATCAATAGTTAATGACTTATTGTTCTGATTGTAAAAACCTAAGGTCATACTATTATAGACATCCCCTATCTTATCATCAGGGCGGTTAGACTCCATCAAATGGTTAGGAGCATGGAGAAAGAATCCTTCAAAAGAAGGCGGGGTTTTGCCTTCGTACAGGACCATTCCATTCTTACGAACTGTATCAATGGCCCATTTAGGAACAACTTTATTAATCTGGTCAGAAAAACCTGAACTTTGTTTGGGTTTACAACTCAGAGCAACCAAACTGAACAGAAGTCCATTTAAGAAGAAAATAGATAGTCTTTTCATTTTGTAAAATAATTAGTTAAAGCCAAGTGACACCTGAATAAGTATTATGTACGAGAAAATCAAACGTATAATGTCCTTACTAATACAGTAAAATACTATCCAACATCGTGATGACTAAAGCTTGGATAGTTACTACCCCCTATAGGACAAAAAAGTCAATACACATCCGTCATAAGTTTTCACATAAAACTTATGAAATACCTTTTTTACGTAGTTTGTATTACTCAGAATCTGTCCTTTCGAAAGAACCCGTATTGTTGTTTTTTTCTTTTGTACGAATCAGAGGCATTATTAATAGTAAGCTCTGCCTTATTGCTGAATTAATAGGAACTTCCCGCCCGGCCAACTCAATCTTTTTAACTCCTACACTTTCTAAGTGCCTGACATTAATTGCTAAATGTCTTGAAACACGTAAAATTAAAGGATCTGAAAGTTGTTTCAAAAACGATGATAGATAAGTAGTTATTAACAATTGTTCACCAGAAGTCATAGTTAATAAAACATATGCCTGCTGAGCTTCTAGCTGTATAATAGAATCCTTCCGTATACGGCGGTATTCTTTCTGGTTATAAACAAAAATGAAATCTTTCATTAATACTGCTTTTACTTCTTCGAATACGTTGGAATTCATACGTCTACATTGTTCATCTCTACCATATATTGTATTACATATCCCAGCTCAAAACTCAGGTACAGAATGCTATTTTTTAAAAAAACTGCTATTTTTTTTTTCAACAAGGCTTTCTAACTCACCAAACCTTTATTTCAACTCATTTAAAACCTAGTAAAAAAGTTGTCAATACGTAATTCATGAAACGTTATTTACTAATTAAAATAATTCGTCTATTTTTAAGTGTCTCGTAGCTCTTATATATATCTATAATCCGATGCGTTATTATTTACTTTTTATACTACAGCTATATGTTCTCGTCTCTGTTCAGGCTCAGCAACGGTGGAAGACTCTAGCAGACAGTGCTAATTATTATTTTGCTACTGTACGTAATTTTGACAAAGCTCATCAATACACGTTGAAAATGATTGAGGAGGGTAAAGTACTTCATAAAGCGAATCCTCAGGATAGCATCCTTGCAGCTAGTTACTATTTTGCTGGGATCACTAAATATTATAATCCCAAGGCTAGTATGGATCAAGCTGATTACTTCATCAGCCAAGCCCTTCCCTTATTCGAGTTTTTTCCTAAGTCTACCTACTTAATGGGCAGAACCTACGCGGTGAAAGCCATGATTGAGCTTAGCCTCAACCACCCTGACCAATGCATTATATACGCTAAAAAAGCAGCTGATCTACTAGAGCAAATCAATATTATCAACAACAGTGCTTATTTACAGGCCCAGGGGCATCGGGTGTTGGTTAATAAAAATACTGAAACTACTTCAGGACTTGAGGAAAACAAACGTCTGTTCCATAAAATTCTCCCAGTTAGTGCACGAGTTTCTGGAACCAATAGCAAACAATACTATGACTATCTGATGTCTTACGGAAGTGTGCTTGCCAAGCTTAACAGCTTTGAGGCTAAGTCTAAAGCTCATGCTGATTCCTTATGGGATCAAATTATGATTACAGGCAAGAAAATCAATAAGATAGAAGAGGCCCGATCGTTACTTTTTGCTGGTAGTTATCATCTTTCTCAGAATTCTTATTCTATAGCTTTTGATTATTTGACTCAGGCGGCATTGAAAGCAAAGAAGATACGTGAGCCTGATTTATACTTAAAAGCTTATGGTCTACTATCTGAACTTGAAAACCTAAGAAAAAACGAGGATGAGTCTGTTAAATGGGAACTAATGACATTAGCAGACTCTGCCTGCCAATCACACCCTGAATGGCATTTCATTAGCTTATACACTTTGTCAACTTTTCATTACAATCATCGAAGATTGAAAGAAGCCACTCATTATGCTTTAGAGGCTCAAAAAGTTATTGATCAGAATCCTCAAGATCAGAAATATTATACTACCAAAAGATTTTATCCCTTATCTCTTTATAATCGGGCACGCTTATCCTTTCTTCAGGGTAACCTATCTCAAGCAACGCAAGGAATTGAAAAAGCCTATCACGAACTAGTTCGCTACGATTCTACTGACTACTTTTTAGCACCGCTCGCTCTATATTATTATTCAATTAATGAGTTTATAAATCCTTTCAAAGCTCTTTCAATTATTCAGAATACTCAAAAATTTATAAATGCCCAGCCCAATCCTGATAAACATGTATTTACGCTTCAGCTAATTAACACACAACTAGCCCTACTCCGAAAAACCGGAAATGCTCTTGCTAGCAAACGTACACTGGATTCTTTGTTTATTCAATATAAATGGTCTCAGCTGTTACCAATGCCTGGATTTGGCCAGTTTATCAAAGAAGCAGGACAAACCTATTTACAATATGGTCAGCAAGAACCTGTTAGGCAATTAAAATATTTAGCAGACAGTGTACTTAAAAAAAGTAACCTCTCTTTTCATGAACAAATTTACTTGCACGAATGGCTAGGCCTTTATTATCAACACCAGAATCGACCCGATAAAGCCATTTTACATTTTAAGAAAATGATGGCCTTAGATACCTCGGGTCAGAACATCAGTTATCTAAACCATAGTGCATTGTTGAAATTGGCACAAAGCCAATTTCAAGCGAATCTCCATCAAGCGGCTTTTAAATCTTACCAAAATCTGATACAACAGTTAGGAGAAAATCTTAGTCGTAACTTATGGACCATGTCTGACTGGGAACGCATTAACTATCTCAAGAGCATTGATATACAAACTATATACCCTACTTTCTTTCAAACTCCCTCTCCTCAAAGGTTAGGCCTTGCCTACAATTATAAATTGATTCGGCAAGGGACTCTCCTTAAAACCAACCGTGCAATTAATCAAGTATTCCAACAAGCTAAGACTTCTATTGATTCTTCATTAATTAATCAACTTATCAATGTTCGAAGTCAATTAGCTCACCGCTATACGAAAGAATATAGATCTAAACTTATTCAGAAGGCTGATTCCCTTCAAAAACAAATGGGGGAAGCGGCTATCCCATTGATTAAGTCATCAAAAACATATACTTGGCAACAGGTAAAACAGGCACTCCAGGCAGGACAAGCAGCAGTAGAAATAATCCGCTATAATTCAGATCAAAATTCCAATGAAGTACTCTATGCCGCTTTACTATTACGACCAGAGTGGAAATCTCCTCAGCTTGTCCATTTAAGAAATATGGATGAATCTGGTTTCAAGGATCATTACGAAAAATATCGAATGAATAACTATTATGACGGTAGTTGGTATAATAACTACTGGAAGCCCATTCAAAAAGTCTTAGGAAAAGTGAATAGAGTTTATTTCTCTCCGGATGGCTTGTATCATTCTCTTAATCTTCAAACTCTTTATAACACTGAAAGTAAGAAATATCTATCAAATGAAATAGAGCTTCTGGTCTTGAATTCTACGCAGGATATTGTTACTAACAAACCAACTATTTCTAATACTGACATGATTTTAGTTGGGCATCCTAATTATAAAGTATCTGGTTCTCGTGAGTTACCTTCTGCTAGAGTATACCATCGAGGTGGCTTTTCCTTTGAAGATTTACCTTACAGTAAAATTGAAATTGAGGAACTGGCCCAAATTGCACGAAACCATCGGCTCTCCCCTCAAATTTATCTTGATACAGCAGCTACTGAGTCTTTGTTCTATACGCTTCATTCACCAAGGATCTTACACATCGCCACACATGGATTTGTAAAAGAATCATTAAATTCTGAAGCATTGGAGTTGATTAATTGTGGTTTGGTGTTGGCTGGAGCTGCCGATTCAACATTAAAAAATACATCGGTAGATGGAATTCTTACAGGTTATGAAGCGAGCTTAACTTCCTTGCACCAAACGGAGCTAGTGGTATTGAGTGCCTGCCATACTGGTAATGGGCGTTACTCTGAACACGAGGGATTACAAAGTCTTCAAAAAGCGTTTGTACTAGCTGGAGCTCAGTCTGTTTTAATGAGTCTATGGAAAATAAATGACGCGATTACTGTAGAATTTATGAAAAGCTTTTATACACATTGGCTAAATGGTTCATCCAAACCTTGGGCCCTTCGTCAGGCACAAGCACACGTACGAGCACTGTATCCAGAACCGAATTTTTGGGGAGCATTCGTATTAATTGGTCAATAGGTAATGAGAGGCTGCCTTTTATTATTATCGTTTCTCGGGCTGAATACTATGCAAGTCTTTGCTCAAAGTAAAACGCTGGCAGAGAAAGAATTTCATCTTCAAACGATATTTCATCGTCTGGAGGCTGCCTTTGAATTACTTCCAGGCACTGTCATTCTCGAAATACGTCCCCGAAATCACAAATATGAGTATATACTTCCCCCTGCTGAAATGCGGAAAAGCATTCCCAGAAAGGTCATTATTGCTGAAAGTCTTTACGACCTATGCCAACAATTTGGCAAGCAATCTTCCGCCGCTTTAGCAGGAGTATTAGCCCATGAATTGGCTCATTATAAATCTGACACTCCTTCTGGGTTCGCAGGCCAGGCTAATGCCGTTAAGCAAGAAGAGATCAAAGCAGATCAATTAGGATTCCGTATGGCTTATCAAGCTGGTTACGATTCTTTTCAGATAGCTCCTGCTTTGTTCAAAAAAATTTATCAAACCTATCAGCTTCCTCACACATCCAACCTCTATCCGTCTTATAATGAAAGGCTTTCCTCGATTGCTGCTCAAGCACACCTCATAAAGAAGGAAGCGGAATGGTTTGAATTAGCGACTATTTTTTATTTACTACAACATTATCAAGTTGCTCAAACCTATTTAATTGCTCTTCAGCAAAACTTTGCTTCTGCTGAAGTACGTAACAATTTAGGATTATGCTTTCTTAGACAAGCCCATTTTAATCCACAAATTACAGAATTTGCTTTACCTTTTGAATGGGATGCTCGTAACCGTTTACTGAACGCAACAATAAGAGAGGAATGGGAAACAGAAGCATCTAAACCGTTACTAACAAAAGCTCAGTTGCAGTTTGAGTCAGCTCTCCGATTAGATCCTAACTATGTGCCTGCTCATATTAACTTAGCTTGTGTTCATTTTTTACTCGGCTATCCTGAGTTAGCTATTCGCCAAATTAATCATTTACAAACAATTCGGAAAAAAATCCCGCCTCAAGCCGCTCTCATTAGAGGTATCAGTCAGGTGAAGTTAGGCCATATTAAAGAAGCGGCGATTGACTTTGAACAAGTAAAAAAAGAGAATTCTTATGAATCCAAGATGAACTTTGCTATGTATGACCGGTTATCCAAAGGTACTTTTTACTACTTCTGGGATCGGTTAGCAGGTATCTGGACTAACCCAGTCCCGCTGTTTTCAAAAAAAACTAAACTAGTTAAAGAAACTCATATTGGTAAAGTTAGTCTTCATTTTCCTTATCCCTATACTACTATTCCCTCTCCAGAAACAGCTATTGTCCAGTCAAGCCGGCAAGCAGATGCTCAACTTTATCAGATCCAGGTAGGTACTCAGTGGCATAGAATTGCTCAAACTTTACCCGGTAAAATATATAAAACACGACAGAGAAAGTCTGCCTATACCGGTCAATCAAGTTCACTTTTAGAAAAAGAGTATGGCTTGCCTGATCGTCAACACTATTCAATAACAGCTGAGTTTTGGGTATATAACCAAGCTCATACAATTTTTAAAATTCAAAACCATCAAGTTACAGGGTGGTTTATTTTTGATTAACTGGTTGAAACCTAAAGAAACGAGTTGGATCTGCTTTTAACAAATAAGTATTTCTGGTAGTTTCTAAATAGTACCGCGTATTATCTTTATAGACAGTCCAGTGTTGCCAATCAGGGTGCTTTTCTAGCTTTATCTGAAGTTTAGATCCTGAAAACCAATAAGATGAATCGGTACTATCTAACCATTCTGTCCTTAATGAATCTGTAGCAACCAAATGCTTAGTTTCAATGAATCCAGAGCTAGAGGATATATCATAAACAGGTAAATAGGTAAATTTAGGTTCTTTCTGGGTTACCTCAGACCTCTGAAATTTATTAAAAAGTAAATAACTTCCACCTATCCCTAATAATAAAATCCCCACGATAATTAGGTAATTCTTGTAGCGGTAGGAAGAGGGGAGTTCTTGTAAACTGATAGGATATTGCTTTCGGAAACCACTAATCATTACTTTGTTTTTATTTCCCTCATAAGTCATGTACTTGTTAACCCAAAGATGTTCTTCTTCATACCATTTTCCCCAAGCGGTATTATTTTGAATTTTTATTTTTACTTCTTCCATATCAGCGTCCGATAATCGACGATGAATAAACAGTCTTAACTGTTCTCTTATCTCTTCTTCATTCATTGGTTTATATTGCTTAATAATTAGCCTAATGATTTTTTATACAATGTAGATAAAAATTCAATAAACTTTTATAGCATTTATCCTGCATAATATTATATAAATGCCCTTTGGTAACATTCAGCATTTCTGCTATTTCTATCCTATTATAACCGAAGTAAAAATTCAATCGTATTACTTTTTCACATAGAGGATATTTTTGCTTTAATAATTTCATGGCCCAAATCAAACATTCATCACTTTCCTCTTTGGGGGCAGGAATATCTTCGTCTTCATTAATTATATCTTCTTTCTTTTTAATATTTCTATATCTATTATTTATTTTATTTTTCAAAATGCTCATTAGCCACTTCCCTAGGTCTACTCCTTGCTCAAGTGCTTTTAATGCCTTATCCGGTCTTTCAAAAACAGCCATGAAGGTATCATCCAACAATTCCTGGCATTCGATACCATATTTATACAAACCTACTTTTTTATCTAAATATTTAAGCAAGCTAGATCTAAACGGGTAAGGGCTTCCTTTTTTGTAAATTAACTCGAAGGTTACATTACGTTCCTCTTCATCTCCCTGTATAAACGTTAAAAGTATATCGTATTCGCTTTTCATTAAAACTCGTGTTAAAAAACCTATATTTACTTGATTTCAATGCATATATACTTATATATGTGGTATAAACATATAATTAACTCATATATAAAAAAAATATTTTGACCAACGTCAATTGTGCTCATGTATACCTCTCATTCAAACCCATGAACATAATAAAGTAAAAACGTAGACATGAGAAGTAATTAATGAATAGACTTACAATAATGTTATACATATGTCTGACTTATCAAAGCAATCATTCTTTCATATACAGTAGTACATCCACTTTCTTCATATGAAGAAAATTTCATCTATAAATAGGCTAAATACCTAAATATTTTATAAAATACATACAACTTTAAAAGAATTCTGGTACAAACCTCTTCCCTAGCCTTACATTTTCTATTTTAGGAAAATTTTTACGCCCCTTATCTAACCTTAACCTGTCTATGCTACTTACCCTCCGTGATGAGACCTTTTCAGGGCAGCTATTACATAGTTTGTCTTTGGATGTGGTTTCTCAAACGCTTACCGTGAAAGAACTGATTGCCTCCCGAGTAGAAGCCGAAGTTCAACAGTATAATCAAAAACTTCCTACGCATCCTCTTATTGTACCTAATGAAGCTGAACAGGGGTTTCATGGATTAAAAACCAGACGTTTCATTAATACTGAAAAGCAGATTGACATTGCGTTGAATGCCTTCGAGAAAAATGGATTTTTCATTCTCATCGATGAAGAACAGGTACAAACGCTGGATCAAGTCGTTGAGATTTCTCCCCTAACTAAAATCAGTTTTATCAAGTTAACACCACTCATGGGTGGGTAGTAGAGATGAGTACACAGGAAGAACAATTAGCCACTTTTTTTAAAGCAGTAGAAGGAGAATCGGAATTCGACCGAATCATACGAGAGTCTGGCAAACATTATCTAGAAAAGAATCCCGCCGGATTTTCAGAGGATAAAATTTTGGATTATTCATCCTGCCCTAAGGAAGTACGGCTATGGGATGAACAGAAAAAAATAGATTTTCTCTTCTATTGCCTCCATAACTTTACCCAAAAGTATACTTATTCTGATTGTATCAAACAGCAGTACGTATGGTTAATCATTAAGGACGGCATTACCCTAACAGCCGAACGCCTGGAACTGCTTTGGCTAGGCTTTACTGATGATAATTTTACTTACTACGCCATTGCTCAGTGGCCTTTAGCCTCATTGATTAATCAGATTTATCAGCAATTCCAAAATGAATACCTACCTGCGGATATTTACTCTTTTTTGACCAGTATTTATCCCAAGATTCGTGATTATAAAGATAGCTATAGTGATTATAGTACTACCACAGAGCCACATCGGTTACAACTACTGGAAGCCATTTTTCAGCTTATAACGCCTAAGCCTAGTAAGGACATTTGGTCTAATGTTTTTGTCGGAGTTGACGCGTTTGCAACTCATGCGAATACACTTCTATTAAATCTACCTATTGAAAAGCAGCTGTTATGGTTTGAGCTGCTGGGAATTGCTAAGAATAGTAGTGGAAGTAAACCCAACAAGAAATTTTTAGCTACCGCTCAAGACATTATTCATAAGATAGGTAAAGAGGATTTTCACGAAGTCATCCATTCTTGGTTTGAATTTTTATCTACCCATAAATTTAACTTTTACGTTACCGAACCTTTCCCTAATGGAACCTACTATGACTCAGAGTTAACCGGCTTTATTGGTACGCATAATCAAGAGCTTATAAAGTATTTTGTCTGGATGTGTACAACTCAGTATACTCCAAAGACCGTAGTCCTGGTGGCAGCGGTCGCCAGACGATTTTACAGTACTATTCCAGGGTATCGAATTACGGGGATAGGCTTGGGGAATGCCTGTGTATATGCTCTATCAGTCATGGAAGGCGGCGTTACCCATCTTTCCCGACTCAAGCTCAAAGTCAAGCAACCCAGCCTGAAGGAAACCATTGAAAAAGCTTTATACGCTGCGGCAGAGCATCAGGGCGTTTCCATTCATGAAGTACAGGAAATGGCTCTGGACAACTACGGCTTAGAGAATGGTACGTGGACAGAGAAAATAGGTGACTATCAGGCTACCTTACAGGTAACTGGTGTTGGCAAATCAGAACTGCTATGGCAGACGTCTGACGGCTCAATTCAAAAGTCCATTCCTAAGGAGGTAAAAGATAACTTTGGCTCCGAACTTCGTCAATTGAAGGAGCTTCAGAAGCAGGTTAACCAAACAGGCTCCGTTCAGCGGGATCGTATCGACCGCATCTTTCGCAGCAATCGCTCCTGGACGATGGAAAAATTTCAGGATTATTACCTCCATCACGGCTTAATGGCTTTGCTTACCAAACAGTTGATTTGGGTTTTTGAGCAAAACGGTATCAAACAGTCGGCCTTTTATTGGGAAGGTCAATGGCAGGATTCACAAGGAAAAGTAGTTGAAGTTTCAGAGGAGGCGATCGTTACACTCTGGCATCCAGCATTAGTGAGTACTCAGGAAACCCAGCATTGGCGAGCTTTCATGAACATAAAGCAGATCGTTCAGCCCATCAAGCAGGCCTATCGGGAAGTATACCTGTTAACCGATGCGGAAAGGCAGACCCAGAGCTACAGTAACCGGATGGCTGCCCACTTTCTCAAGCAACACCAGTTTAATATGCTGGCCAAGCATCGGGAGTGGAGTTATACCCTGGCGGGAGTTTTTGATAATGGTCACAATGGAAGAACCGAGTTAAAACTGCCCGACCTTGATCTGGGGGTTTATTTCACGGTTCATTACGTGGCAGTTGATGAACATTCAGCGGCAAATAGCGGTGTCTTCAAATACATTTCTACGGATAGCATCCGTTTCTATCGGCTTAGTACTTCCCAAGGGATTGACTTAGTGGATGTTCCGACTGTTGCATTTTCGGAAGTTATGCGAGATTGTGATCTCTTCGTGGGTGTATGCAGCGTGGGGAATGATCCCGACTGGCAGGATTCTCAGGGAGAACACGTCATGCGGGATTACTGGCAGAATTATTCATTGGGCGATTTGTCTGAAACCGCTAAAAACCGCCGAGAAATTCTTTCAGATTTATTACCTCGTTTGAAGATCGGTAAAGTTTCAGAGTTAACAGATAAATACCTCCGGGTACAGGGAAAGCTGAGAACTTATAAAATTCATCTTGACAGCACCAATATTTTGATGGAGCCGAACGATCAGTACCTCTGCATCGTGCAGGACCGGACTCAGAAAGATCCGGCGAACGGACTGTTTATTCCCTTTGAAAGGGATGAAGGTTTATCGATGATTTTATCTAAAGCCTTACTACTAGCCGACGATCATAAAATTAAGGACGAGATGATTCTATCACAGATTAATCGGTAGGTTATTTCCACAATCGCTCGGCTCTGGCCGAAGTTGACAAGTATATTTTTGTTTGGGCAAGGTGTTTTCTGACCAGCTAGGGATTTGCATCCTACCGGCCAGAGCCAAGCGACTGTGGGACAAATTAATAGTCTTCAACCCAACCGATGCCAGCAAAAAAGCTGGCATCATTCGTCTAATATCTAATTGTTACCCCCCCTCGCAGTCGCTCAGCTCTAGCCGAGTGACGCTGTCGTCTGGTAGACCTCTGTCCGATATTCACAAGCCTGTTTTGGTGGGGAAAATTGTTGGTTGACTCGCTACTACTTCGCATCCTACCGGCCAGAGGCCTACAGCTAGGTAGTCACTCGGCCAGAGCCGAGCGACTGCGGGAGCCATAGGCCTACAACTAAGAGTGTCCCCGGATTTCATCCGGGGCACTCTACCGATTAAAGCCGCCAAAGATCATAAGGTCCTTCGCTACGCTCTGAATGACAGTAGTGGTGTATTAATAGTTAACAATCTCTTCAGTTAGTCAGCTTGTTACTATTGTCCTATAAAGTTTGGCTAACTGAAGAGCTGATAACCTTCCTTTATAAAACTAGCCAACAGCCTCCTCCTCTCCTAAGGCATATTTTTGCTTCTTAAACTCTCTTTTGATCTTACTTCATAATTCCGCTATCAGCTCATGTCAAAATATCATTTGACTGTAAATTTATTTACCGCAAAATAAAATATAGGTCTTTTATGATTTATACAGTCAGATGTTTTATAATTTAGTCTAACAGAATTCACTTCATTTTAGCAGCGTTTCAAGTTAAGATTTGTTTGCTTCTTAGCACAAGTCTTCATAAAACCTTAAAGAAAGGTCTGTTCCTTGGGAGCAGAACCCGTCTTTTATGTGCGAGTATTTTTCCATTTTATACACTTTCTTCCTAACACGTATGCGAACACTATTACCTATCAAGGATTCACCGTATATCAATATACGTTTGATAGCCCTAATTCTTTTGTGCCTATCCAGTCTGAGCAGCGTTGCCCAGAATCAAACCCTCACAGGACGAGTAACGGCTCAGGCTGACGGAAAACCCGTTCCTGGGGTTACCATTCGAGTCAAGAACAGCACTCGCGGAACGAATACCGACGTGGATGGCAGGTATCGCCTGACGGTTAGTGCGGGTGATAGCGTATTGATTTTTTCATTTATCGGCTTCGCTCCCAAAGAAGAGATAATCGGCTCACGTACAGAGATTAATACGGTATTGAGCGAAGATCAGCAACAACTTGATGAGGTCGTGGTAACGGCTCTTGGGGTAAAAAGGGAAGAACGAGCCTTGGGTTATGCCGTTCAGAAAGTAAGCGGAACAGCCCTTCAAACGGTGAAAGGGGTGAACGTCGCTACTTCCTTAACCGGACGCATTTCGGGTTTGTATGTGAAGAACAGTACGGAATTTAATCAGGCTCCCACGCTTTCGCTTCGCGGCGAAACGCCTCTGTTGGTGATTGATGGCGTCCCTTACGGAAACATGAATATTAGTAATGTACCGCAGGATGATATTGAAAGTATTGACGTACTGAAAGGCCCCACGGCGGCAGCTTTGTACGGTTCTCGCGGAGGCAGCGGTGCCATTATCATCACGACCAAAAGAGGGGGTGCAAACAAGGGTTTCACGGTAACGTTTAACTCCAATAATATGGTGAACGCGGGTTTCCTGATGTTACCCAAAGTACAAAATAGTTACAGTGCAGGGTTGGGCGGAACGTACAGTGCAACCGATTACGTCTGGGGTGCAAAGCTGGACATTGGCCTGAAAGCCGATCAGTGGAACCCGGAAACGAAGAAGCTAGAAAACATGGAATTGACTTCTCGTGGAAAAAATAACTTCCGTGATTTCCTGGTTCCGGGCATCGTTACTAACAATAACATCAACATTACTCAAACGGGTGAAAACGGGAGTTTCCGGGCGTCTTTTAACCACATCTATAACAAAGGCCAGTACCCCAACCTGAAATCCAACGCGTTTAACTTTACACTGGGTGGCGAAATTAAAGCAGGCGACAAATTTACACTTTCCAGCCAGATTGGTCTGAACCGCAAAACGGCTCCACAAATCACCGGAGCGGGTTACAGTGATCAGGGATATATGTACCAGATTTTAATGTGGACAGGCCCTGAGTACGATTTGAGTAAGTACCGTGATTATTGGGTAGTGCCTAACGAGCAGCAAAACTGGCATTATTCGGCCTGGTACGATAACCCTTACCTCATTGCTTACGAGAAGCTCAATGCCATTCAGCAAAACAAAATGAACGCCAACCTGACGGCGAGTTATAACATTTTTCGGGGAGCCAAACTGATTGTTCGTCCGGGTTTTGACTGGTATCAGAACGATGAAACCCGCCGTAACCCCATTAACATTCTTTCAACTCGCGGTTGGGATGCGGCGGGTCTTTACTCCATCGATAAAAAGACGGGATGGAGTTTCAACGGAGACGCTTTATTAACGTATAATACCAACATCGGAGCCTTCGGTATCGACGCTCTGGCGGGGGGAACCATTTATAGTTACAGCAATCAGGAATTGTACAGCTCTACCCGTGGGGGCTTGGTTGTACCGGGGTATTATTCACTTAATAATTCCGTTGAGCGGCCTAACGTGAGTGTAAATCCTTTCAATAAACCTTACGGCTCGAAACAGGTAAACAGTTTATACGGTAAGTTAACGCTTTCGTACCTCAACGGAATTTTTGTGGACGTAACGGGTCGAAATGACTGGAGTTCTACTATGCCCATTAACTCACGGTCGTATTTTTATCCTTCGATTGGCAGTAGCGTAGTATTAAGCGAATTCTTTAAAAACTTACCTAGCTGGCTGGATTTTTGGAAAGTTCGCGGTTCTTGGACCTTATCTAAAACGGATTTGGGCGTATACGACACCAACCAAAATTATTCAACCACTACTGCTGACTGGGATGGTCTGAACTCGGCCAGTTACCCAACGACTATTCGAAGTGCTTCCATCCTTCCCGAAACCAATCGCACCTGGGAAATCGGGATGGCGGCTTACTTCCTTAACAAACGCCTTAAGTTTGATGCTGCGTACTTTAACAAGTACAACTACAACATCCAGACCAGTGCTAACATTTCTTCAGCCTCTGGCTTTTACACGACTTTAATTAACACCAATCAGACGTATGTTCGTCGTGGCGTAGAATTGAGTCTGGAATCTTCTATCATCAAAAAGAGTAATCTACAATGGGACGTAACGGCAAACTGGTCGTTTAACCACCGGTATTTCAAATCGCTCGATCCTGTTTACTCAGCAGATAATCCCTGGACAAAAGTGAACGCCCGGGTGGATACGTATACGGGTCGTACCTGGTTACATGATCCTTCGGGTAACCTCATTCATCGGACCAATGGGATGCCGCTGGCCAGTGATTATAACTATCTGTATGGCTATACTGATCCTAAATTTATCTGGGGTCTGGCCAATACCATTCGCTGGCACCAGTTTCAGTTTGGGCTAAGCTTCGATGGCCGCGTGGGTGGTTTGTTGAATAACTACACAGCTTACAAAATGTGGGATACGGGTTCTCACCCCGACACGGATAATCAGTGGCGTTATGACGAAGTGGTGAATGGTAACAAATCTTTCCAGGGCAAAGGTGTAGTGGTTTCTTCGGGAACGGTAACCTACGATACGTACGGTAACATTACCAGCGATACTCGTCAATATGCACCTAACGAAACGAAGGTTTCCTATCAGGATTACGCCCGCCGCTATGGTGACGGCACTCGCGGCGTAACGAATGCTACTTTCCTGAAACTACGGGAAGTGTCGATTGGGTATAGTCTGCCCGCCGCGGTAGCTCAACGGATTGGAGTCCGCTCAGCTATGCTTTCCCTGACGAGTCAAAACGTGTGGATGTGGACCAAATCCTTCCGTTTCGCCGATCCTGACAAGGCGGATGATACGCAGTTAACTTCTCCTTCCGTACGTTACCTGGGAGCAAACCTGCAACTGACTTTCTAAGCATTCAACCTTATTATTCAAGCATTTCCGATGAAAACTATATTCAAAACATTACTGGTTACGAGCTTGACACTGGGTGCTTTAACCAATTGTTCAAAGTTCGAAGAACTGAATACCAATCCCGATGCGGCTGTTAATGCAACCGCCCCGATGATTGCTACCAATCTTATTCTGAACATCACCGATAACACCATCTCCTCAGGGAAAAGCTTTTTGCAACCCGCAATGCTTGGCAAAACGGTATTATATACGGAATTTCCTGAGGATTATCAGTATAACTATTTAGGAAGAGCCAGTTTCGACGGCCTTGTGGTGCTTACCAACGTAGAAAAAATGATTGGTTACGCTCAAGAAGGAACGGAGAAGAATGCATACACGGCTCTCGGAAAATTTATTCGTGCCTGGAAATTTTATAGCCTTACCATGCAGGTGGGCGATATTCCTTACAGCGATGCCTTGAAGGGAGAATCTGACGTGATTGCCCCGAAGTATGACAGCCAGAAAGACGTTTTTGCAGGCATTCTTAAAGAACTCGACGAAGCCGATCAGTTATTTGCGAAGGGAGCTACTTTTCAGGGCGATCCTATTTACAGCGGCGATGTTACCAAGTGGCGTAAAATGGTCAATACCTTTGAGTTGCAGGTATTATTAAGCCTCTACAAAAAAACGTCGGACACTGATTTACGAGTAATCGAACGTTTCAAGTCTATCGTTGCGAGTCGTCCGATTTTTCAGAGTAATGCGGATAATTTTCAACTGGTCTATTCAGATAAAGCCAATCAGCGGTATCCTTTCTATAAGTTAGGTAACCCTTCCATCATTTATCCGATGGTCTCGCAGGTGCCCGTTGCCATCCTCAAAGATTTACAGGATTATCGACTGTTTTATTACGCCAATCCGTCTTCCGTTCAGGTAGCGGCAGGGAAAGCGGTTAACGATTACGCAGCTTATATCGGAACCGATCCGTCGATGACTTACTCAGACATGACCCGGATTTATACCTCAAAAGATTACTCGGCTCTGAATAGTCGTTATACCGAACTGCCCGATTCAGAACCTGTTTATTTGCTGAGTTATGCCATGCTGAAATTCATGCTGGCCGAGGCTACCCTTCGCGGCTGGATTTCAGGAACGTCCGTAGAAACGCATTATAACGAGGGCATTACAGCAGCAATGAAATTCACGGCCAGCCACACGCCGGATAATGTTCTTTATCACCACAATCGGGTAATCACGGATGCGTACATTGCGAGTTACATAAGTTCAGATAAGGTCAAGTTAAACGGAAATACGGAGCAGCAACTGAGCCAGATCATTACTCAAAAATACCTGAGTACGTTCTTGCAGGCTCCGAATAACGATGCTTTCTATGAAAACCGCCGGACGGGTTACCCTAAATTCCCTATCAACACGGCATCCAATAATAATACACCAGCGGATAAGCTTCCTATTCGATGGTTGTATCCTCAAAAAGAACTGGATTATAACACGAGCCAGGTAAAAGCTGCGATAAATAGCCAATACGGCGGAAGTGATGACTTTAACCAACAGATGTGGTTATTGAAGTAATTCGGTTTTAAATCACCCCAAGAGGCCCATAAAACGGGTTTCTTGGGGTGATAAGGTAGAGAGGCGGCTTAGCCCTCCCTGGCTGGTGAAGACACCAGCCATTAATAATGGTTGGTGAGGACACCAACCACGGAGGAAAAAACCACCTCTACCCAGACGCGATGAAGTCACGTCTCTACAGGGAGAAGAAACCTTAGACAAAATCTATCATCTACCTTTCCACTACCCAGCGATTAACGGTGTTATATTTCCCTTCAATCACCACTTTGTAGAAACCTTCAGGAAGTTTGGAAACGTCCAGGGTCGCTTTTTCGGCGGTTACCGGAAGCTGATCCATTAATATATAATGATCGCTGCCCCCTTTTTCGAATTTATTAGTTAAGGCCAGCCATATTTTCACGTCTCCCTCTTTATCAATGGCCTTCCAGGTTAACTTGATCTGCTTGTTTTCCTTTTCAATGGTAGGATGATTTACGGATAATTTTCCGGTTAAGGGTACGCCATCCAGCTCAAAAGCCCGGTCTTTAGGGAAAATAATATTCAGGTGACGACCAATCGTCGGGGTAATATCTACAATAGCAGGGTATGCTTTCGTTTCCGCAGATTTTTTAAAGTAATCATTCAGCCCGCTGGCGTTGGTAACTATCCAGGTACTGCGTTCGGCGTCGGATTGGCGACCGTGGTCTTTACCCGTCGGCTCACTGCGACCGTGATCGGTAGTAATAAAAAATTGCCACTTTTCACCCATTTTCTCGCGTTCCTGAATGGCTTTCCACAAACGGCCCATCTGATCATCCATTAATTTCACCGCATTCGTGAACTGTTCGCTATTGCCGTAGCGGTGACCCATATCGTCGGTATATTCCAGGTATACCCAGGACAAATCAGGAGCATTGGTTTTGATGTATGTCGAGGCTTCGTTCACTACTTTTTCGTCAATCTGGCGAATGTATTCCGACTTATTATCGTGCGGAAAATGCAAGGTATCCAACTCAAATCCATCGAAATGATAATCCATTTCAAAGCGATTGGTTTGAGGCAAACCCGTACCAATTAGCTTGGTGCGGTTATCCAGCCAGGTAGAAAACACAGCCGTTTTTTTATCAGGATGCGTTTGTTTGAAGAAGCGAAAAATGTTCCAGTAATTATAATTCGGTTCTTTGATACTGTTATCCCAAACGTTGTGTTTATTGACCCAGGTACTGGTTAATAGGCTGTTATAACCAACCGCCGAAATCGTCGGGGTTTGCGAGTAAGTCTTTTTCTCCCCTCCCACATACGCTTTCGTCATCCCGCCTACCTTCGCAATGGCATCCAGATTAGGCGTTGGAATTTTCTGAAGCTGTTCGTAAGAAATACCATCTACAATTACAAAAAGGGCCTTATGAGCCCCTTGCTGTGCGTAACTGGCGGTAATACTGGCAAAGGCAATCGATGAATAAGTAATGAAATGTTTAAAGGTCATCTTTTGAAGGGTTTAATTTCGTTTGAGAAGGTTAGATAATGGGTTTGATCCTTAGTTTGAAGTTTGATACAAGTTTAAGGAGGTTTGAAAAATAGTTAGAACAGCTTCATTCGTTCGTGCCTGACGTCAAACTTCATATCCGTTCAAACTTATATCAAACTTCAAACTAAATCAAACCTACTCAAACTAGATCAAATCTTAACTTTAGCAACTGGTACCCAGACGGGTTTTTCGCCAGTTGCTGCACATACATTCCGGTTCACTGCGAATACGTTGTGCCCTTTACATCCGAAACCATCTCCTGCGTAGTTCCTTTGATGAGAATGTTAATAACAGGTAGAAGACTGCTTCCATCCGAGGTCGAGATAATCCCTTCTGCACCAATATTCTGAGCCATGAGTCGGATGCTCAAAAAGAGCAAAAAGACGGTCATTTTCAGACCATGAGTCCATACGTTACGCAGAGAATGCCTCATAGAAATAGGGTTAATAAAAGGCTTTTACTTCAGAAGAAAAGGGAAAAAGAGATCTGGAAACGATTTAAAATCCGGCAACAAAAGTAGGTTTTCGGGGTCAGGAGAAGGTTATATCTGTGTTATGAAATGGTTAATGTTTGATTGAACGTTTAGTTAATCTATTTTTAAAATTAGTGTCTATTGTAAATAGAAACATAAAATGGAAGATTAAGCGGAAGTATGGGACGCAAGAGTATAAAAGAGCCTCGCCAGAGATAGTTCATTATGGTCTGTTATAACTTGGCGAAGAAAAAAGGATGGGAAACACCTCGACTGCCCCAATAGCTCAATCGATAAATATCAACCCTAGTTTGATTATTCATTACTTTCAAACCCGGTAAGAGCTGATTGATATAGGTTAGGTAAAGACAAAACCATTTTACCTTAACTAAAAAAAACGCTAAGACTTCCAAAGATGTATTAATGGAAGTACTTGAATTCTGCGTGAGAGAAGGTAGTATTCAGGCAGATCATGCCTTTGGCCTAGTGAGTACCCTCTTTTTTATTCTGAATGGAGCGTGCTTTTACGTTAGTTTAATAAAAGATACCAAAACAGATGAACAAGAAACTAGCAGAATTCAAGCTGAAAGTTTCAGCCAGGCTTTAGCGTTATTAGTTAATAACGTTACAATATATACGTCTATTAAGCAGTAATTTTACTCTGATTCACCTTTATTAGTTCAGTTAATTCTTCAGGATGTTGCGTTCCCAGAAGGATGAACCGCTTTTTATTTTTCACCCAAATCTCCAACCCGTCGTAACCACTTACGGTGTGGGCAGTACCTTGCAGGGACCATCGTATTCCCCAGCCTCCAAACTCGCTTAGAGGAGCGTATTTTCTAACCCCCATGGATTCAATTTCATCCCAATGCATTTGTCGGTACGTGATCATGAACGGTAACCATCGGTACGCGATCCCATCTTCATTGATTCGAATTTCAAGTCGCAACACTGCGAAAAGAATAATAACGCCTACCATTATATATACACCCGTGTATTGGTTAGCCGATATGGATTAAATCAAGGTAACGGTCATTGCAAAAGCTAGAATAGCCCATACCCAGATTTGTCTAAAGTATTGTTTTTCCCGATACATATTTCTTAGTTGTTTCCATTCATTGTAGAATATAATTTACTTCGCCAGATATTAATATACTATTAAAATTAAAATAAATGAATTTGAGTATAGGTCCAAAATAGAGTTAATCCTGTAACGATAGACATTCCTATTAGAAACGGTAAACCCTTCGGTAAAGACGAGCCAATTCAAATTATAGATATTCCTTAATTAATACTACTATTTAATAATAGCGGTCAAGAATTCATTATTTAAAATAATCTCCAAAATGCTGATTCTGTTGTTTAAAGACACATATATTATATAATTCGTATCTTGTGAAAATTTCGTGTTTTACAACTTATTATGAATTTTATGAGTATGGATGGAGCTTTTTTGCTAGAGGTAAGTCGCCGAATTAAAGAGAGACGCCTTCATAAGCGAATGACGCTACAGGAATTAGCCGATAAAACCAATGTTACCAAAGGTCTAATTTCCCAGATTGAAAATAATCGGAGTGTTCCATCGCTGCCTGTTCTTTTTAACATTATTAAATCACTTGAACTTGAAGTAGGCGACTTTTTTGAGGGTCTTAAATTTAGAGAACCGCTGATTTTGATTCGTCGTCAAGAAGATTATGAATCTTTCGAAAAAGAAAATACGAAGGGATTTAGTTATCAGCGAGTGTTAGAGAATGTTCTGCCCGCTTCAACCGTTGATGTGTTGTTACTCGAGTTGCATCCTGATTCGTACCGCGAAGAGGTCCTTACCAATGCTTTAAAGTATAAGTATATCCTTTCGGGAGAAGTAGAATATCTAATTAATGGAAAAAGTTTCACCTTAAAAGCAGGAGATTCACTCTTTTTTGATGGCCGTCTTTCACATGTACCTAAAAATAGAACGAAAGAAAGTTGTCGCATGTTAATCGTCCATTTCTACAATCAAAAATAAGTAGATAGAAAAGGGAAGCATCAGCTTCCCTTTTCTATTATTTAATAACTGAATAGCAGATTATTTATTAGCAATGTATATCCTGCTCCCCAGCTTAAATGCTTTTTGAATCTGGGTAAAATAGAAAAACGTCGCTTTTGCAATCTATTGATAAATTTTGATGTAATCCTATTTATGAAACTCGTAAGTAACTGCTTGATTCCGTTATTGTTAGCGGGGGGTATTAGGTTTACCATCATTCTGAATCCGTAAACGAGTGAATAGGCCCGTTAAAGCCCTGATGAAAAGTTCTGATACACTTTCCCACGGTAGAGATATCCTTTTCATCCTGCGTTCGAAGCCAACTTTTAACAGAGCCTGATGGGTTTGCTGGCTTAAAACGAGTAAAAGGAAACCGATTAGCAGGTAATTGAGTCAGACTCCCTTTAAGTGCATTCCCTTTTTTGAGCGATAACCTATCTTGAAATAGGATTTTGAGCTAAACTTAAACTTGCACTCCCAAAAAATAACCAGGTATTTCACAAGTCTACTATACAAAGGTAAAAAGCAATGGAATCAATACCGGTCTTATAAAAATGTTCACTATTACTTACTTCTAGATAAGTAATGCTTAAAATTGATTATACATGCTCAATGAATTATGTTTAATCAACAGTTAATTTTATATTTAGTAATACGTATTGTACGCTATCCAATTTTCTATCGCTAATAAAACTTATGGACAATCACTTGCAAGATTCCATCGAATTATCAAAACAGTACTTCAAAGCTCAGTCACTGGTAACTATGGCTTTTAGGCAGTTTATTCAGTATAAACTAAAAATAGCCAAGCTTGACCTGACTTTTGAGATGTTGCAGGTACTTAGTTATTTATCAGATAAAGAGGGAGTAAATCAGCAGGAAATTGCCAATGCAACGGTTAAAGACAAAGCTAGCCTGACCTATCTCATTGATAATTTAACGGGCCGCGAGTTGGTTTATCGCCAGGAAGATGGGCAGGATCGGCGTAATAAACTCATTTTTTTAACCCCTAAAGCCAAAGAACTACTGGAAGTTACCCTGATTCCTTACATAGAAGAAATGTACTCCAGAGTAACAGATAACGTATCAAATGAAGAGTTAAAAACAGTGATAGAGGTGATTAACAAAATGACAACTAATCTTAAAGTGTAGCTTCGAGCACAACCGTATCTGGTTTTTAGGTAATATGTAACGCTAGTTACAGGGCGTAAGGCATAGGGAAACTTCATCCTATCTAATTCATTCCGATTTGCCGTTCATTACCGCACACTTCATGTTCGTAAACGAACATATTTTTCCGTTAAAAGTGCTTTATTACTCTAATTTCAGGGTTTTGTAATTGTTGGCATGGCCTTTGAACAGATAGGTAATGAAAAGAATTTTTCATCTGGCTCGGTCGAATAAAGGGCTGCTCAGAAAAACCATCTGTTTAACAAAATTACATAGCCATGAAACTATTCACTTTAACTGCTGGGTTACTCGCCGGCCTTTTAAGTCATTCATTATCTGCCCAAAATGACAAAGCAACCCGAGAGCTTCCTTACTGGAACCTTTCCGTTTCAGAAGAAGGAAAGACGCCAACCATTCGTTTTTTTTCGGCAGAAAATCGATTAATGTACGAAGAAGAACTGCCCAAAGAAATGGCATCTCTGACGCAACAAAATGTAAATTTATTTAATGAAGTATTGTATACCGTCATGAATCGACGGCTGGTAAGCTCTCAGCTTTCCAACTTAAATTCAGGTGATTTAATGACTCTAAAATCCAATTATTATACTTCAAAACAAGTCTGGTATAAAAATGGAGTTGCAAGTTTAATGGCTAATCCAGAGATGAAATCACCTGGTAAATTAAGCCTTTATTATTGTCAATTAGATAAAAAATTAGTAAACATAACACTTACGGATGATACGGGAGAACTCGTACATTTTCAGGATCAAAGCAAAAGAACTACTTACCTTCGTATGATTAATATACAAGGTTTGCCTACGGGTAATTACCGATTAACGATTCATCATCCAGAACAGGAAATCAGGTACCAAATCAGCGTAAATAAAGCTCAAAATTCGTATTCAATACAGTATATAAAGTAAGGGTTTCGGCTCCGTTCAGGTTTTTTAAGCCTGAACGGACTTTATTAACCAGCTAATTCAACACCTAAGCTGCAGTTTTAAACATCTGAGATTTAATTAGAGCAGCCCGATATAAGCCGGGTTTGCTACAGACAAATCTCAAGGAATCAAATGGCGTCCATCAACTTCACAACTCGCTGAACCTGAACTGCCTGAAAACGTTTACCGCGACGAGTTTTAAAACAGTGTTCGTTCAATAGTAAAGCGATTTCAGACCAGTTATGTCCTGATTTTCGAAGCGATTGAGCTAAAATTCCGGCTTTACGGTTGTTTTCATCGGCACGAGCGTTTACCTGATTCATATGCTTTCCTTTACGCTTGGCTGATTCCGTCAGGTTCTTCGGACTTCCTAAATCTACCCCCATCTTGCGTTTTTCGGCCAGAGCTTTCCGGGTTCGTTCCGCAATTAACTCCCGTTCATACTGAGCCATTGTAGCCATGACCCCAATGGTAAGGGTGTTAGCCTCAGGCATATCCGCACAAACAAACTCCACTCCCGAATCCCGAAGGGCGAAAATGAAAGCCACGTTACGCGTAAGCCGGTCGAGTTTAGCAATCAGTAATACGGCCCGATGGGATTTACAATAAGCAATCGCCGCCAGCAATTGAGGGCGATCAGCTTTTTTTCCCGATTCAATGTCGGTAAAGTCGGCAATGATTTCTCCCCGCCCCCGCGTGAAAGCATCTACGCTAGACCGCTGAGCCTCCAAACCTAATCCCGAACGCCCCTGCTTTTGAGTAGAAACCCGAAAATAGGCTACATATGATTGAACCATGACAAAATGACTTAACTAAATATCCTGCAAAAAAGGCGAAAATAAGGTTATTTTACAAGTTTTAAAGGAACATTTAAAGAATGTAAAATACGAATAAGTAATAATATTCTTCTATACATTAAATTCATTAATAAGAAAAAGTTATTAATTATACAATGTTATGAAAATTGTAAGCAATCCGTAATAACAAGTTTGCCTATATCTGACCAAGATACAAACACGCTATATCAGTGGCTTTTCTTAGTCAGTACTATCTTTTGAAGAAGATAGATAAAGAAAGATAACTGAACTACAACAAATACGGCGGTAGCAATTGCAGCCTCGCATAGGGAAGATTCTTCACCAGACATGGTAAAATATATTCTATTTACTGCCATGGACCATTCGGTGGCCTGATTATAGTATAAAACACCAATAGTTATAGCGACTTCTAATTTTCAAAATCTATACCTTCACTAAGTTTATCTAAAAATTATTCGAAGGTTTCACCTAGGTCAATGAAGTCGCTATCTTCAGCAATAAAGGATAAAAGGCCAAATTCATAAGGATACGTACGCTTATCGATCACAACCATTTACAAGTTACCATTTGAACCTATGTAAATAGCCCCGGGAATAAAATCTGAGCAATTAGTTTGAATCCATTCATAAATTTTTCAGCAGGTTCAAAGATTGCATAGGTGTTACCTAGTTCCCTTCCAAATTCATCTAAATACATCAAAAACTATCGGTAATCAGGAGGGAAATTAACTTTAAATTTTTCTTCAAGTTTGTCAATCTACTTTGTAGTAACTAACGCTTCTTTGAAGTGTGGAAATATTTTTTAATAAAGATTTCCATCATTGTTATTTTATTAATTGTGTTCCATTTGTATCAAAGGTGAAAGCCTTTTTCATAGATTTTTATCTGGTTACCAGTTGAATTAGTAGTAATTATAGAGCACTTAAGATCCTTGATTATAGAGAAGTTTTTTTTTCGATGCTTGAGTAACTCTAATCCCTCATCATCCTCAGTGCATTCTGCACTTAATATGGATTCACAAACAATCATTCCGAAATTCAGATCAAATGTGGCTTTAAGTACTTCATAAAAGGTGACCTTACCTAGACCCGTGTCATACCAGTCTATTTCAAGTCCGATGCTGTCATCATACCCAGGATTACCTCGATTGACGCTTATCGATCGGATGATAGAATCATGCCCATACAAATCACTGAAATTCAATAGCATATGTACCTATGCATTAAACTAAGTCTAAAAAATCTTCCGCCCTATATCTAGAATTACATAAGGAAACCTAGTCCGAATAATCGCTCTTACCAAACAGATTTTCCTGCATTGTGTGTCTGAGAATGGAGGATAACAGGCTTTATAAGTATTTACTAGAACTATATACATACTTGAGAATTATCCGTTTTTTATCATAATGACTCTTAATGGTTGTTACTGATATCCAATGATATAAAGTTAAGTTCCTTCAGAAAATTGAATCGCCCTTACCCTTACACTCATAAAATTCAAGCTCTATTTTATTAATCTATTCATAATTCTTTATGGATAGATTATTACTAACTAGAATGATTCATATAAATCTCCCATTCATTTCTGTTTATATAAGTCATTACCCGAACAATTTATGATATCAACTACTAAAAAATACTTAACACAATCGATCCCTTCAATACATTCTTATGAGTTTAACTAACTAGATTCATAACTATTTAACAAACTTTCAAATACTTCATAAAATAACTTTACTTTTACAGCAAATAAACCCACTATATGTTTAAACCACTATCTATTATTTTTGCTCTGATTTTCCTGTTTAGCGGTAGTTCAAAAGTATGTGCTCAGCAAAAACCTAAGGAATATTTTTGGGGGTCAGCAGGCGTTGGAACCGGAACTTTAGGTAATCTTTCTTTGGCATTGGCTTATGAATTTAAAAATAAGCCTACCTTAATAACTACCCGCTATGCATACAATCTCGAAATTTATAATGATGAAAGTGTAACGCCTCTCCAGAACGTTAATGATTTAGGAGTCTTATATGGATATAAAGTAGGTAAGTTTCGTTTTTCTACGGGTTTAAGTAGAGTCTGGGGTGTTAAACGGGGGAAGTTTCTCCGAGAAGATCCTGAACCTTTTCTCTATGGAAAAGATTCTTATGAATCTCTAGGGTATGCGACCATCGGCATTCCGGCTGAAGTTCGATTCATCTTATCCAATCGTGATTTGGGCATTGGCCTAACAGCCTATGGTAATCTGAATACCAAACGTCCTTATGCCGGGCTTAACCTTTCTTTTTATTTCGGAGAAATGAAATAAGATCTCCTCAAACGGGACCTTTAATTGCTTTGCTCTCAGTATGAACCTGACTACCGCTGATCAATCCATCCCTACTTATACGCTTGAAAAGGATCCCATTATTGGAAATAAACGATTCAATATCGTTCGGTTTGATGGTACATTAACGCATCCCTCCGAGCTACTAATACCGCATCGGAAAGCTTATTATTTACTGGTTTTGTGTCGGCGTGGCAATGGCCGGCACTGGGTCGACATGCGGCCTTACGCTACCAGAGAGCAAACTTTTTACTTTTTTGTCCCCCATCAGATTGTCGTCAAAGAAGAATCCACGCCGATGTGGGGTACCGCTATTGCTTTTGACGAAGAATTTCTGGCTTTACAGGAAAACGCTACACTCAGGCAGTTACCCCTGATTCTCAATCCGCATAACGTACATGAGCTAATGCTTGCGGAGACAGATGTTGTTTTTATGGAAGACCTTCTGGAAAAAATTAGTACAGAACATACGCAGACAGGCCATTGGCACCAACGCATGTTGTCGGCGTATCTTACGGTTCTGTTAACTTATCTCAGTCGATTGTACGCTGAACAATTTGATAGGACTCCGTCATCCACAGAAAAACTATTACTGAAAAAATATCAGTCACACATCGATGAACACTTTCAGCAACTTCATCAGGTAAGCGACTACGCCGCCCTACTGCATGTATCGGCGGGTTACTTAAGCGAAGTAGTGAAAGCACAAAGCGGTAAACCAGCCATTACTCACATTCATGAACGGCTGGTGATGGAAGCCCGCCGGCTTCTTTTTCATACCGAGCATTCCCTGAAAGAAATTGGGTATACGTTAGGGTTCAACGATGCCTCCTATTTCAGCCGCTTTTTCAAACGCGAAACCAATCTTACGCCCGCTGAATACCGGGCAACTACCCGGGAAATGTACCAGTAATGCCGAAAAATGTGTGATGAACAGCGTTCAGAGTCGCAGTACTTTTGTTGTCTCAAACCATCACATACATGAAGACAGCATTGATTACAGGAGCCAATAAAAGCATTGGCTTCGAAACAGCCCGACAACTACTGGAAAAAGGCTATTACGTTTATCTCGGAAGTCGCAATCTGGAAAAGGGTGAAGAAGCCGTAAGTCAACTTAAATCCGAAGGATTTACAAACCTTGAGGCTATCGCCATTGATGTGGACGACCTGCATTCGATCAAAACCGCCCGTCAGATTTTAGGTGAAAAGATTGCTAGCCTGGATGTACTGATTAACAACGCCGGCATCAGCGGTGGTTTCCCTCAAACGGCTAGCGAGGCTGATATTCAGACGTTCAGACAGGTTTTCGAAACCAATTTCTTCGGCATTATTGGGATGACTCAGTCCTTTCTCGACTTATTGCGACAGTCCCCTGAACCCCGGATTGTGAATGTAACTTCGGGTCTGGGTTCGTTAACGCTGCATAGTGACCCAAACTGGAAATATTACCATGTGAAAGGAGCCTGTTATACCTCTTCCAAAGCTGCCCTCAATGCGTATACCATCGTATTAGCGTACGAGTTACGGGACACTCCTTTCAAAGTGAATGCCGTTGATCCAGGATATACGGCCACGGATTTTAATCACCACAGTGGACCAGGCACGGTAAGTGATGCTGCAAAACGAGTGGTAAAGGCTGCAACTTTCGAAGCAGATGGTCCTACCGGGCAGTTTTTTAGTGATGATAACAATCCAGAAACGGGATTAAGCCCCTGGTAAATCTATTTGAGACTAATTCAGAAGTGTCCGGACCATTCTACTTGAATTACCCGAGCACTTCTGAATCTCCATCTTTCAGGAGGGATAAAATTCAAAAACATATTTTAACGTTACAATATCGTTATAATAATTTTTAAATTTATAGCTCTATCTTTTTCCTTATCGCTTTTCCATTTGATACTAGGCGTAATACCTCTATCGAAAGGTATCACGCCTATCCTTATCTCATTTCTGAGTCACTGCTTTCACAACGAAGTTTTCAAATACTACCGGAAAACTTTTCTTTCCCGGAGCAGCCGCTACCATACCAATCTGAGCTTTCACCTTTGGCGGAAAATAGGCCAGACGTAGCATTTCAAACTTTTGGTTATCAAAGGAATATTCAATTTGAACGTAATCGCCTTTACGAAGTAGTTTCAGGTAAATGCTCGGCGGACTGTCATGACGAGGTACAACCGACCAATCCGAAAACTCACGGGTTACGACGGCACTTACATTTTGCACGCCATCTACGTATTCAATACCGGTTTTAATCCAGTTTTTCGAATCAATCCGTACCATCAGTCCTGCCTGGTGAAAGAGTTCCTGATACTGACCGGATACTTTGACACTGGCTTCGAAGTCGCCGGAAACTTCCTGGTAATAAAAAGGCCCTGAATCTCTGATGAAATCGTAATGCGTGATTCGCCAGAAATCGGTGTTCGGTTCTACCGTTATGGTTAGTTTCTGAGCATCGCCATTCCAGGTTTTGGGGGTATTAAACCAGTGCATAACAGGTTGAGATTGAGCCGAGGCAGCGTAACAGAAAAGCACACAAGCCAGGCTAAGAAAGACTTTTTTCATTGATAAATGGATAACAAAAGAGCCAGGCGATAGGGCCTGAAGAAATTCTAAGACCTAGCAAAGCTAGACTGCTAAATCATATAGAGCGTTACTTTAAGACCATTTATTCCTGATCAAACGGCCTGCAATGCTCTTCAATCACTAGCCAATTCCCTTATTACCAGCCCATTAACTGTAGATTCATCACATCGACCTTTCATTAATAATTCAAATAATTTATCCCGCCTCTTTATAAAAAATTCTTCGCTACTGATTTGGAGATTCCAAAACACTTTTAACTTTGCAATACAAAGTACTTTCCATTAATCTACTAACTCATCTAGATACACGTCTCCATTTTTAAAACTATGAAATCAGAAATCATTGCTCATCTGGATGATCCCAATCATCTTGAAAAGCTGTATCGAACCAATAAAGCTGGCTTCAAACGAGAATTCAGTCTGCTTTACCCTGAGCTCAAAGGAAACTTACTCGCCGATAGCTGGAACGCCAGGCTTCATTACCAGGCCGAAGAAATCAACTGGGGCAGCAGTCGGGAATTACTTGGGGTTATTCTGGCCTGCCTGCTGGCCAGTGTCTTTGCTAAATTACCGGCCATTGCTTCTATTCAGGAAGAGCTATACTATTCGAGAAATATAGGGTTCATTGTTTTCCCTCTCCTGACCGCCTACTTCGCCTGGAAAAACCAGTTGCCAGCCATCAGAATAGCGATAGCTATTGTTTTGATGATGATTGCCCTGGTGTATATTAATCTGTTGCCTAATAATCCTCAAAGCGATACGCTAGTCTTGTCCTGCATTCATATGGTCTTATTTCTCTGGTCGATCTTAGGTTTTGCGTTTGTTGGGAAGAACTTGAACGATGCCGAAAGAAGGCTTAGTTATCTAAGGTACAATGGAGATTTACTGGTAATGACTGCCCTGATCCTGATTTCAGGCGGCATCATGACGGGTATAACGATCGGTTTATTTTCATTAATTAAGCTAGACATCACCTCATGGTATTTTAATTACGTAGTCGTAAGCGGACTGGCCTCGGTAACCCTTGTCGGCACCTACCTGACTCAAACGAATCCGCAGCTTGTTAGCAAAGTCTCACCCGTCATTGCCAAAATATTCAGTCCTCTGGTATTGGTTATGCTGGTTATATACCTTGGAGCGATCCTGTATACGGGCAAAGACCCTTACAACGACCGGGAATTTTTGATGGTTTTTAATGTCCTCTTGGTAGGCGTGATGGCCATCATCTTTTTCTCAATTGCGGAGACTTCTCAAACGTCAACCAGCCGCATACAACTCTGGGTTTTATTTCTATTATCTGTGGTTACGATTGTCATTAATGGAATTGCTTTATCTGCCATTCTGTTTCGCATTTCTTCCTGGGGAATAACGCCTAATCGCCTGGCTATATTAGGAGGTAATATTCTGATTCTGGTTCATTTATTTTTAGTAACCGCTCAGTTAGTAAAGGTAGTATTGAAACGGGATAGGCTGGAAAGCGTTGGAAAAGTCATTGCTTTTTATCTTCCCGTTTACACCGCATGGACGATTATCGTGACTTTTCTTTTTCCGATATTCTTTGGGTATAAATAATAGCGTACCTACCTAATAGGTTATACAATATACCGAGGTTATACTTTAACTAAACCCCTGATAATCGCCTCCCCTTTTACCCTCTTTTGATATTATTCACCAGATGAATAATATTAAAGGAGTAAGCTCTATTTTTTCAATTTCCTTCCACCTTCAATGCATTAACCATGAATACTTCCGCCCTCCCATTGCTTATCATAATAGGCTTTTTATTACTCTTACCACACGTTCAGGTACTCTACTGTATAGTTAGAATTTTTATGAGCAAGCCTGATCAACAACCGGTTGCGGGCTTATTATTAACTAAAGGACAAATAGGCTGGCTCCTCTTTCTAAAACTCGGGATGTATATTTACCTAAGAACATCAACCATTGAGGACGCCTCAGATTTCATTTTTGGTGTTCAGATATTATTTCCCCAAAGTGCCTTTCCTGTACTTGAATTTTTTACTAAAACTACGCTTACGCAAAAACCAATACCTGATGCTTTATTCATCAGTATTTTATTGGTAGTAGATTATACGGTTCTTTTCATTTGCTCTTCCATTCAACAACTCATTCAATACCGCACTTATGCAAGATCTTACTGGTTTTCCTGGCTTAAAGGAGTTGGAATAACTGCAGTTCTTACTGTAGTAGTAGTAATGGCCGATCTTTATATTAAAGGCTATTTTAAGCGAGAAAATTGCGGGGAAATCCACGCCCTTGAAATATCAGATATCAATCTTAATATAGGAACTTACATTCAAATAGACTGCTTTTCAGATAATTATAATGGCCTTAAACAATTAAATACGCTAAGAAAAAAAATTCAGAGAACTAAAAAAGCACTTTCTTTCGATTTTGGAATCGTTCCTAGAGGTACATTTGATCCTGAAGATGATGACTATCATGATATTCATAATAATTATATCTTTGCTAGTTATTTTTGCAATTCAAATTATACTAACTTAAAGATAAGTGGCATATTGTTTATTAACGACCAAGAACAGCTATCAGCTAAGCCTATTTATACTACTAGTAAAATTCGTACATGGATTACCTATAGAGAAGACTTTAATGATCTGAATCGGCGTTATTTACAACGTTTTATCAACACGGTAAGAAAAGACTTTGAAAAGAAAGACCATCGAAATTTTACATATCAACTGGTTAATCTTGATGGTTCTAAAAGGGTAAGTATCACTTATGATGAAGATCAGGGGCCGTTTTGGTTTGATTTTAAATAAAGTAGAATGAATGCTCCAACATGAGAAGTCAAGTTTCTGTGTATGGAGCATTCTCAAGCATTTCCTTACCAGCGACCCTTTACCTTACCACGGACAACTTGCCGGTTCGGGAAAGTACTCTTCGCTAACGTATTTTCCCGTAGGGCCATCCGGGCCGATTAGGGCATATTTGGCAATGCGTTTCCCGGCCTCTGCTGGCGTGCTTGTACCCTGATGACCCGTAAAATCGGTTTGCGTATAACCGGGGCAAACGGCGTTGACTTTGAAAGCCGTATTCCGAAGTTCATACGCCAAATTGATGGTGTACATGTTCAGAGCTGATTTGGAAGATTGATACACGGCGAGTTTATGGTCATAACTGCCACTGGCAGGGTCCGCAGCCAGTGAGAGCGAAGCCATGGCGGTACTTACATTAACAATGCGGGGCTGATTCGACTGCTGTAACAAATCAATAAACGCCTGTGTAACCCGTACTACGCCAAATACATTGGTATCGTATACGGTTTTGAATTGATCAATTGTGGCATTAAGGGCCGATTGTGGGAACCCACCGGAGATGCCGGCATTATTTACCAATACGTCCAGCACTTTTACTTTTTCCCCCAAACTTGCCCGGGCTGCTTTGACAGATTCCTCGTCGGTAACATCCAGTAGAATGGCTTCTACGTTCGTTATGCCCTCGGTCTTGAGCTGGTTTACGGCGGCCATTCCGTTTTCTAACTTCCGACTTCCCAAGTACACAAAGAACCCGTTTCGGACGAGTTCTTTCACTACTTCAAATCCAATGCCTTTGTTGGCTCCGGTAACTAATGCTGACTTCATTTCGTGAATCGTTATAATAAAGAACGAAGCAAAAGTAACCCGCTCACCAAGAGCCCGCATGGACAAATCTTCTCAAGTTGAGGACAAATCACGCAAGCCTTCCGAAAAATCGCTGACGCTTTTTCCGGTTTTCTTTTTGAAGAGTCTTGAGAAATAACTGGGGTCATTAAAGCCCAGATCATAGGCCAGTTCTTTCACCGAACGACTGGAATACTGCAATTGCCGCTGAGCTTCCAGAATCAATCGATTCGTGATCCATTCTTTCGGCGAAACTCCGGCGTTTTCCTTCACCAATGCATAAAGGCTACTCGTGGTCATTCCCATCTTTACTGCAATGGTATGAACGTCCTGCTGTTCGGTCAGGTGTGTTTCAACGATCAGCTTGAATTCTACGTATTTAGACGACCGGGTATTCGCCTGATGGCCCGTTCCTTCGAAATAGGCACTGTTATATTCCGTCAATAAGGCATTCAGATGAGCCAGCACAATTTCCGCCTTTGGGGGTTTTGCCGCCGTATGCAATAACTGAAATACATTAGTCTGAAGAGCCCTCACCCGTTGTCTGGCCTCTGGATCGAAGGTTATCACAGGGGTTTGAAGAGGGTTTAACAGAAAAGCATACGTCTGCGGAAGCAACGCCAAGGTATGTTCATCAAAACTGAGGTGGTAATGATGATTCGCCGGGCTGTGGACCGGATTCGTAAAAATCTGGTTCGGCAAGCCAAAGATCAACTGCCCGGCGGAGATGGTAATATCCTGCAAATCTATGGTATACGTCTCAGATCCCTGATCGATATACACAAAGTAATAGAAGGAGAGCTTATGCGGTTGCTGCAATTTCCCTAACACCTCTTCCGGCAGGGCAATCCTGCAATTTTCATTAATCATCAATGGCAACTTGTCGTGATGCCAGAGTGGGTCGAGTAATCCTTTGGTTTCCTGCACGGCTACTTTTTTCTACCCAACCCTAATAAGACTAAAAAGAATCATTACTGCTTCATTTTTCATGGTTAAAGCTGGGTCACAAACGTAACTATCCGGCGACCCAGCTTTTCAAATCATTACCAAAAGATTAAAAATACCTCAGACTTTTTTCAGTAAAGTCATTCCGAAACCAGGGTCTGGCGAAGGCACGAATTGGCCCTTCTTGATGGTATACTTCCCAAAATCAATAGCTTCGCAAGTAGCCGGAACGCCCTCAATCGTTACCGTATTACCCAATGCTCCCGCCAGATGTGCACAGTAATACGATTTCAATAACTCTCCAAAGGCGTGAGGCGAAGCTAGAATGCCCCTACTCTTCAACTCAGGCATCAGTTTCCGCCAGGGAGTAAATCCATAACCAATCATGTCGGTCAGGTGAACATCAATGAGCTTCCTGTCTTCCAGTTCCCGCAACAACTCTTGCCGGGGATCAGCTTCACCGTCAGCAAGCAGCATTTTGGGCTTATTATCTTTTGTCCAGGCTCGCAGTTTCTGGTAATCCGCCACGGTTTCGGCAAAAGGTTCTTCCATCCAGAACAGCGGAATATCGCCGATACCTTTCAGGTAAGCAATCGTCGTATCGACGGTATATCCATCGTTGGCATCTACCAGAATCTCCACATCAGGAAAGGTTTTCGCCACCAGTTTAGTTACTTCAATATCCCGCTTCAATCCTTCTTCTTTGGGCATCCAAATATTACCCCGGCCTATTTTAAGTTTGAGTTGTCGGTATCCCAGTTCATAATCGTGTCGACAGTTTTCAAGAAGTCGGTCCAAACCATCTGCCGTGGTTTTTACGGGGCCTTCTTTGGGTTCCAGCTCATCGAAGTAGATCATACCGCTGTAGCATTTCGTCAGAATAGGCTTTTTCTGACCCATCAATTCATACACGGGCTTGTTCAAAATTACCCCCGCCAGATCGTGCAGAGGAACATCGAAACCCAGTGCTTTGGAGTCGGTTACTCCTAAAGAGGGCTGAAAAACCTCCGAAACCCGCTTTCCTTTCAGATAAGCGATGGCTTCGGCATTTCTACTCCCGTGCATGCCCCAGCCTTTAGCTCCCTGGTCGGTAGTCAATACACAAACGCTTACTTTTGGCCCATACCCATGAATATCCCGACGGCCATTTTTACCCACAAAGCGGGGCCATTTGAGCTGTACGTCGGTGTAACTAATGTCAGCGATTGTATGAGAAGCCAGCTCCCCGGCCTTCGATGTATGCAGAAGGTAATCGGCTGCGGAAGCTGACAAAGAGGTACCAACGGCAGTAGCCGAAAGGGTACCTTTGGCTAGCTGGTGCATAAACAGTCTTCTATTCATAGTATTTCTGGTTTAGAGTAAAACCGTGGCTAAACCCCTGTAAGACAAAGCCTAACGATCTTTAGAAGATAAAGTAGCATCGCTACGAAATAAACTCACTACTGGTGATTTATTTAACTATTCCTAAAGAGAGCTTTTCAAATAAAATAAAAGAGACCATACGTTTGTCTCTCTTCATTCGGGAAGATTATTGGGCGGAATTACTTTACACCCCAATCTGTCGTCCAGAGCGTAGCGAAGAATCTACTTGACATTGCAAACTTTCTTGCCCTCGGCCCCCCCCTCCCACCGCAGTCGCTCGGCTCTAGTCGAGTGACCACCTAACTCTAGGCCTCTGGCCGGTAGGATGCAAACCCGTAGCGGGCCATAGACGTACCAGACTATAGTATCACTCGGGAGCGACTGTAAGGGAATCTATAATGTATAACGTAGCTTTAACCCAAACTTTTGGTTTTAAAAGGGTAGAGACGCGACTTCATCGCGGCTGGTCGGAACATGAAAAGAACCCCACCATGGCTGGTGTCTCACCAGCCATATGGTACGCAAACAGTGGTTGGTGAGACACCAACCACTGCGTAAAGGGAAATGGAAGTCATACAGAGGTAACAAAACCGCCTCTTACCCAGACGCGATAAAGTCGCGTCTCTACTTGGGGATCTGCGATGTACGAGTTTTAATCAAGGATTTTGGTTTAACTAACTAAGACTACGCTCTTTCGGATTTGTAATCCGAAAGCCCTCTGTAAGGGATTTATAATCCCTAAAGTAACGCTGACCGCCTCTTACCTAAGACGCGACTTCATCGCCTCTCTACGGGGAACTCATGATGTATGTGGCTTAATAAAGAACCAACTGCTGCGAGATTCCCTCTCGTTCCTACCAAGCGGCAGGTTCCCACCTGCCGTTATGGCCTCCGAGCCTATCAAGCAAAAGAACTTACTAAAGGTGGGGACTTACCCAAGTTAATAACTTCGTCCCATCCCACCGAAGGTCTCTCCCTACGTTCGAGATGACAGGCAGGAGCATTGGTTTACCCCTCAATTTGTCATCCAGAGCGAAGCGAAGGACCTTACTTAGGATTGAATAACACTTTCTGACTCCCTACCAGTTTCCTCTTCTGTTCAAGCATGTTTTTTCCGCAATTCGCTATCTTGCCGTTTTAAACACCCGTATACATGAATCCTCGTCTTCACGCTTCTCTCATTTCGCCCCAGTTGCGTAAAGCTTGACCACTGAATTTGTCTTTTGCTTACGGGCAAACGGATTTGAAGTGTCCTATTTTCATTCATTCAGCTTGTTGAGCCAGATGTCGTTTGGGCATCTTATTACTAATGCTTCGCGTTAGCCTTACTTACCGTTTAATAGTATTGGATGAATCTCTCATGAAAAAAGCTTTCATCAAGCTCCATATTTCGATTATTCTGGCTGGATTTACCGGCATTTTTGGCAAATTGATTACGTTAAATGAAGGCTTACTGGCCTGGTATAGAATCGCTTTGGCTGGTTTATTCCTTTTAATTATTCTTTCGATTACTAGAAAACTTCAGGCCATTTCCCTTCGGCAAGCGGCACCTTTTGCTTTGGCTGGTTTTTTTATTGGCATGCACTGGATTTTCTTCTACGGAAGTATCAAATACGCCAATATTTCAGTCGGTGTCGTCTGCTTTTCTTTAACGGGGTTTTTCACAGCAATCGTTGCTCCGCTGATCAATAAGCAAAAATTTTCATGGTCTGAACTAAGTCTGAGCTTATTAACGCTAGCGGGTATTATTCTGATTTTCAGCTTTGACACCCGATACCGGCTGGGCATTTTTCTGGGTTTTATTTCTTCGCTGCTTGCTTCATTATTTACCATTAGTAATGAACGACTGGCTCGAAAACATCCGAGCGAAACGGTACTGGTCTATTCCATGCTGGGAGGAGCCGTCTCACTAATTCCCGTTCTGGTCATCTATTGCTATTGGTTTCCAAGCATTTCCCTGATTCCCAGCTTTCAGGATTTGGGCTATTTAATGATTCTGGTCGTTTTTTGTACGGTACTCTTATACCTACTCCAAACGCAGGTATTACGCCAGCTTTCGGCTTTTACCGTTAACTTAAGTTTGAATCTTGAACCCGTTTATACCATTATCCTTGCCATTTTGTTGTATGAAGAAGACCGCGAGTTAAGTCCAGCCTTTTACACAGGCTTAGGTCTGATTATGCTATCGGTTTTACTTCAAATGTTACTAGTGATTCGGGCCAACAAAAAAGCCCAAAAGCAGGTAATGAATGAACAGTTAGAATGAATTTGAACTATGATCGGGCAGGGGTAGGAAGTACGTCATTTCTCAATCCTGCCCGATCATAGTGCCTATTGGTTTGTATTTCAATTAGTTAAATCAATATCTATTTCCTTTTAGGTCTTATCTTACGTAAGGCTTATGGGGTGATCCGGCTTCTATCTCCTAATTTTGAGCTATGCAGGAACTCATTACGTATTTACTTCAATTCGGTTATCTGGATGTCCCCCAATGCGAACTGATTTTATCCAAAGCCCGATGGAAGTCGGTAGCGAAGGGAGCTTACTTTTCTGAAGCGGGGAAAATTTCCAGAGAAATTGGATACGTAACCGACGGCGTTTTCAGGGTTTGCTATTACGACAAAACGGGCGACGGGTTCACCCGATACTTTGTCTACGAAAATCGTTTTGTGGTGGATATGAATAGTTTTCGGGATGAGCTTCCTTCCGCCGAATACATTGAAGCCGTTACCGACTGTCAGGTGTTAGCTTTTTCAAAGGAAGACTTTACTGAGCTTTCAAGCGTCATCCCCGGCTGGCATGACATCTTCTTTAAAATTACTTCTTACGTACTTGAAAACAAATTGCGTTACACCAGTAATATGCTGGTTCAGGACGCCCAAACCCGTTACCTGCATTTTCTCGAACACTATCCCGGACTATCCAATCGAGTTCCTTTAAGCATGCTGGCCTCTTACCTCGGCATCACGCCTTCCTCCCTGAGTCGCATCCGAAAAAGCATTCGCTAATTCATTAGTTGGCAAAGAAAAACCGTGGTTAGTTCTGATTACCAAACAATTAATTGGTTTCAGGGCAGGCTTAATGCAGATCATACACTGGAATTTGAAGGAAAGAAATTTGTTTTGAACACAAATAAGCTAGCCTAAAAATTACTATTGGGTATTGAATCAGGAACCAAGCTTACAAAACTGGATCAAATTCACGGTTGAGATCTAAAAGATCAGAAGATTTGAGCCTAACTTACGGGACAATAGGACTACTTTGCCATCTTCAACACTTTATCATTGTAAGTGACCTAACCGTGAAATCTATCTTTCTGCTAGTTGTCTTCATTATTCTTTTTACTGAAAATCTTTTTGCACAGCATCCTACTCCCACAAATCAGCCGAACCAAGTCCAGGCAGAAAGTTTAGTTAAGATGGGAGAGCAAAAAATGAATGTGGGGTCTTATGCTGCTGCGATTCCGTATTTTGAAAAAAGCTTGCATCTGTATGAGAGCTTACGATTACCTGATGAAGCAGGTAATAGCTTAAAACAAATTGCTTTGGCCTATTATTATCAGGGGAACTACACAAAAGCTCTGGAATTCTTCCAAAAGAGTAGATACTCCTATCAGAAAGCGAAGAATAAGGTAGGAGAATCTAAGATCTTAAACAATATAGGAGCGGTATATTACTATCTGGGTAATAAACTCAAAGCTCTTGAACTTTATAAACAGGCCATCGAGGTACAAAAAGAAGTAGGCGATCGAAAGATCTTTGCTGCCACTACTCAGAACATCGGAGGAATTTACGTTTCTATTAAAGATTATAAAAATGGCATGGCTTATTTTCAGCAAGCCCTGAAGTTACAGCTAGAATTAAAAGATTCTGCATCATTATCCCAAACGCTAAACGGGATCGGCGAGATTTATTCCAGACAGTATAACTACTTAGAGGCTTTCCGATACCTTAATCAGTCGTTAGCGATTGCTAATAAACTGGATAACAAGGTGAAGCAATTAGAAGTTTTGCACAGTCTAGGTGAGTTATTTAATCATCAGAAAAAGTACGCACAAGCTCTTTATTACTATCAATCGTCCTTAGCTATTTCTCAAAAAATCAACAATTTACAGTACTTGAGTAACTCCAAAATTGCTCTGGGAGATGTATTTAATAAAACAGGTCAAAGCTCAGAAGCCATTAAATCATGTCACGAAGGCCTCATTACAGCTGAGAAACTAGGCTCTGTTACCCTCAAGAGAGAAGCCTGTGATTGCCTTTATAAGTCTTATAAATCAATTGGAAACTCCGTTTTAGCTCTTCGTTTTTATGAAAAAGCCACAATTTATAAAGATAGTTTACGATCTGAAGAAATTGCGAGCCAGGCCCAGAGCATGGAATTCCAAAAGCAACAACTTGCCGACAGTATTACTCACGCCCGTAAGGAATACGTTATTCAACAAAAGCATAAAGAAGAAGTACGAAAAAAAGAACAGCAACGCAACTACATTTTCGTTTCGCTAGGCTTTCTTTCCATTGTTGCTATAGGTTTGTGGAGTCGCCTGAACTATGTAAGGAGATCAAAGAAAATTCTGCAAAAAGAGAAAGATCGCTCTGAGAATTTATTACTTAATATTTTGCCTAAAGAGATCGCCGATGAGTTAATGGAAAAAGGTAGCGTAGAAGCCCAGAATTTTAGTTCCGTAGCTATTCTGTTTAGTGATTTTAAGTCTTTTACCCAAACGGCGGAAAAGATGTCGCCTCAAAGTCTGGTAGAAGAGCTGAACGTTTGTTTTAAAGCCTTTGATTTAATCGTTGAAAAATATAAAATCGAGAAAATCAAGACCATTGGTGATGCCTACATGGCAGCGGGCGGACTTCCTAACCCCGATCAGCAAGCGGCATGGAATACTGTTTGTGCTGCCCTAGAAATGCAGGATTTCATTACCCGCAGAAAAATAGATCATCAATTCAGCAATAACCCTACTTTTGAAATGCGGGTGGGTATTCACAGTGGCCCGGTAGTGGCGGGCGTTGTCGGAGTCAAAAAATTTCAATATGATGTATGGGGCGATACCGTAAACACGGCTAGCCGAATTGAAAGCAATGGAGAACCCGGAAAAGTGAATGTCAGCGAAACGATTTATAACTTATTAAAGGATGATCCTACCTTCTTGTTTGACTATCGCGGAATAATTAATGCCAAAGGCAAAGGAGATATTAAGATGTACTTTGTCAAAAAGGCCTAATGAAACGAAATTATATTCAGTTTCTGGAAAATGAATTACAGGTTCCCATCACCTACATTTCTGTAGGACCAGATCGAAACCAGACGCTTTTGAATCAGTAGTTGATGAGAATTTCTTAATGTGCTTCGTGAGAGAAAGGAATATAATTTTAATCTGTTCTGCGTATTGAATTTTTATTTATTACTTCTAAATCTATAATAATCAGATATATATGATTATTATAGACAGAATATTCATATGGGTATTTTAATGTTCTCTTGAGTATCTAACTTTAAATCATTTATTCTAATAATAGCCATAGTCGTATAATATTGAATTTCAGAATATGCTTACTGTAATAAATTTTTTTATTATAAATTACCTATAAATAGGCATTTAAACAACAAACTTTATATACTTACTTGCAGTGTCACTTTTTAGTAAATATCACCCTTCTTAAGTATTTCACTATTAAAACTTGATAACACTGTAATAACATGGTAAAATCACTATTTCTCTTTTTGCTATTATTTCCAATAATTGCTAAATCTCAAGAAGTTCCAATTGAAGGAAACAATGCTACTGATTCATTAATTGTACTAAAAAGTTATTTAACAAAAGTGCAAAGTGCATACGATAATATCAAAGAACTATCAAAAAGTATTCCAGCCGCTGGAGAAGCTCACAGACAGCAAATAGCTTCAACAATGGAAAACATTAAAAAAAGACAACTTGAGTCTGTTAAAATATGTGCTATATTTAATACATTATTTGCATCAGGATCATCAAATGTAGATATTATCTTAGCGTCATTAAATACTGGGATTACATTAGGAAAAATGACTACTCCTTTTGTTGCCCCGACCTTCAGGAATAGTTATGACAATTGGATTGGGAAATGGGGTAAATATTTGCCTTCTATAGCCTTACCACTAGCTTCTATGTTCTCAAAAAATGAAAATTTCAAAGTTGCAAGTGTATCCGTTGGAATGAGTCTTACAGCATTAATTAATATACTTTCTAGGTCTGATAAAGATAGAAACAAAGATGTAACACAAGCTTTTACTAATGTCACTGAAACAATAGATCTATTCGATTTTAATAGAGCTGTTTATGGAGATATAGAAAAACTACAAACAGTAATAAAATCTGTAATTTCTGCAGATAGCACTTTATCAAAAGATTATAATACTTTTTTTGATGAAAACAAAGATCTTTTTACTAAAACAGATTCTGATTTAGTAGCGGACTCTAGATATACTAATTTTATTGAAAAATCTAGACCCTTAATGGACAGATTTCAATCTAAATTAATTAGAATAAACTATGTATTAGATTATGCAGAAGGAATGATAAAATCATATGAGATTCGGTCAAATTACATTAACAATCAACCTATACCAACTTCAACATATTTAGAATCTTATTCATCTATTAAAAAAGACACCTATAATGCAATTAATGACTTAAATAAAATTTTCAAAGACAATAAAGAAAGATGGAATTCTCTACAAAGCAGATACTATAAGTTAACCCCTTCTGATACAAAGAAACTAGAATTATTCAGTGATTTGGAAGAAATAAAGAAAACGCTTCAATAAACATAATAATAACTTATCATTAAACTGTTTTTATAACAGTTTAATGATAAGTTATTATTATCCTAAAACCAAACTTCACTTCTTTTTTTCTTGATTAACTTTCCGTATAAGAGTAACGTCTTTCTCCTTTGTGAAACGTGGTGGCTTTGTGCCTTAGTGGCAAATTTTAACTCTCTAAAATACGAATTAAGTCTTCATTTACGTAAAACAATTCCTTTCCATCCTTCGACGGACTCAGGATTCGGGCGGCTACCAGCTCTTTAAAATACTTGGTCAGTGTCGTTCGTGAAGTAATACCGAGCTGCTCTCCGATGAGAGCGGGTTTGACATACGGCTGACTGAAAATCAATTCATTTACTTCTTTATTGTACCACTTCATCAGACTTTTTCCATGAACCCATGTAGACTCCATCTGGGTTAGAATCTGATCAATTAACTGGCTTGTCAACTGGGCCGTTTTTTCGACGGCATCCAGTAAAAATAAAATCCACTGTTTCCAGCTTCCTCGCTGCGTAACTACGCCCAGATTGTAGTAATAATCATCTTTGTGAACAATGATGTACTTGGATAAATATAGAACGGGCTGGTCCAGCAAACCTGCATTGACCAGATAGAGTAAATTTAGAATTCGTCCGGTGCGACCATTTCCATCCGTAAAAGGGTGAATCGCTTCAAATTGGTAATGAGCGATGCACATTTTCAGCAGGGGATCCGTCGGGTATTTTTCTTCATCGTTGAGATACGCCAGTAAGTTATCCATGAGTTTTTCTACAATACCATTGCCCCGCGGCGGAGTATAGATGACTTCACCCGCTCTGAACTCACTTTGCCCACGTTTAATAATCGTTAACGATGCCGGAGAGCGTAGCTCCGCCGAAGAGCGTTTGATCTGTCTGAAAATACCAATTATGCCTTCCAGATCGATTCGCCGGGTTTGCTGGATTAGATGGTAACCGGCCCACAAAGCCTCCCGGTACCGGAGCACTTCCTTGGTAGATGCATTCGCCTTTTCTTCCTGAACCGTATCCGAAACGGCCCGGTAGAGTTCATCTTCGGTGGTAAAGATATTTTCAATGGCTGTCGAAGCTTTGGCCTCCTGAAGAGCAATGGTGTTAATCAGCATCAGGGGATTGGGTAGCCGCTGAATGCTACTGTTAACGGACGCCAATGCCCTAGAGGCTACTACCAGTTTTTTTAAAATGTCTACGTCATTCTCAATACTGGGATCAGGCGGTAAAAGTGGAAGATCATTATAGGGTTTGTTCCGATCGTAAGCCATCTTTTATGTTCACTTTTTTTGTTTTTCTGAACAGATAGCAAATTTAGTTCATAAATTGAACAGATTCGTTGAATATGTCCAATTTTAGCCCAAAAATGAACAGATAAGCTATTAGGGTACCGCTAATGAACAGACTGGAGTTATATGTTCATTTCTTTACAATAAAATGAACATATAATAAGACTTGTTATGCTTGCTCAGTAATGATCAGAAGCTGATTACGTAATGTTTTTGTTAACGTTCCCACATCACCTGCATCCGAAAAAGCAGAATGATTTCAATAAACGCATTCGAACAATAGCGGTTTTCACATTCCAAGCTCTATAACCTCGCCGAGCCAAAAATCAAATAGAAGTAATTATAAGTGAAGCAGAAGCAACCCTAAAAACATATAACTATTCTAATATGATAGAAATGGGCAAAGACTGCTATGAAAGATAATGTAATGGTACTTAGTAAGGTCCAAATAGCACTATTAAGCTCCGAAGACGGGCCATTTGGTTAGTTTAGGGCCATTGATTCAACCTTATCATTCTCTTATGACTAACTACTATTGCTAAATAAAATACAGGTAGTACCTATAAATGGTTATGGAATCTATTGGCATCTTCCGTTAATACTTCAATTAAATTCTCTTTTTAGGGATCTAAAAGCTTACTTTTACCTGATATTCAGTCCAATCATCGTTGAGTATTTAACTATTGGAAGACGGGTTAAAAAAAATTATAAAAAATATCCTGTTTGGCTTAAGGGATTTTTGAGGCCATTGTGTCTTCCCACTGAATTGTCTCTGTAAGGCATATCTATCCTAATATAAACTCATGCAGTTAGCTAGCAACTGGAACCCTTTTTCAACAACTGAACACGCCTCATCGGCTGATGATTCAGAGAATGAATCGTTGTTGAAGAGCTCTGACCAGGAGCTATTCGTTCGGAAAACCTTTGAGACCAATCCTAAGCTAGGCTGTGAGATGCTCTTCCGTCGCCACTACGTGGAGTTATGCAGTCATGCCGTGCGTTTCGTAGGTTCGAAGTCCGTTGCTGAAGATTTAGTTGCTGATATTTTCTGTCAGTTTTACGAAAATCAGGTTTTCTCCAGCATCACCAGTTCGTACCGGGCTTACCTTTTCAAGACGGTACGCAATCGGGCTTACAATTACATCCGGCAGTCTTTTCAGCGGGATGTTCCCATTGAGGAAGCGGAGTTTTTCACGAGCGAACACACGCAACAGCCGGATGCACTGACGCAGTATGATGAATTATACCAGGATGTGGAAAAAGCCATCGAGTCATTACCCGTTCAGAGACGAAGAATTTATTTAATGTGTCGGTTTGAAGGAAGAAGACAGGCCGAAATTGCCAGCGAACTCGGGCTGTCGGTACGTACCGTGGAGGTTCAGATTCGGCTGGCCAATCAGACTATTCGGCAAATGTTAAAGTCCCGCTGGTTCACCGTATTGTCAGGGTTACTTTTTCATTTTTTCGCCTAATTGTTCTGATTCTGCCCTCTAAGCTTTCTTCTTACCTAACTGAATTTCAGCGATGAACCCACTCATCAATAAACAACTCATTTTCGAATTTTTATCGGGCAATGCTACGGTTTTGCAGCGAAAGCAAATCGATGAATGGAGTCAGGAACCGCAAAACGAAGAATTATTTTATGAATGGTTGCAGGAATGGGAACGAACCCACCTTCAATACCAAGCCGACCGCGATAAAGCATTTGAGCAGTACCAGGAATTTTTACACCACAACCAGCGTCCCAGGCAAGTAAGTCAGGAAACTTCCTTTTTTCGTCGCTGGAACCTCCACCGGAACTGGCTTTTTTCATCGGCTGCGGCTTCTGTTATCCTTATCATAGGTTGCTATTACCTGGGTCCTCAATTATTAAAACAAACCTACCGAACCAATTTTGGACAGACCCAGGTAGTGACCCTTCCCGACGGAAGCCAGGTAACGCTGAATGCCAATTCAACCCTGAAAGTCCCCCTATTTGGTTTTACCAGCCACCGTCAGGTTTGGCTCGAAGGCGAAGCTCTATTTTCGGTTCAACACACGGCAACGAACGAACAATTCGTCGTAAAAACCAGCCGGGGTGCCGATGTGGTAGTCTTGGGAACGGAGTTCAATTTATACAGTCGTGCCCGCGGCACGGAAGTCGCTTTACACCGGGGAAAGGTTGAATTTCATTACCATAAATCAGGTAAAGTCGCGGCTCCCTTAACCCTTAAGCCGGGCGATCTGGTGAATGTCAGTCCCAGTGGAAAAGCTCAGTTGAAAAAAGCAGAACAATCGAGACATTTTTCCGCCTGGCGTGATGGCCGTTATGTTTTCAAGGAGACTTCCTTACGAGAGCTCACGTACCTTTTTGAAGAGAATTTTGGGATTACCCTAGTGATTCCCGAACCCGAAACTGCTGCCTTAACCCTTTCGGGGACGTACCCTACAGAGAATGCTGAAGAATTACTAAGTATCATTGCCGAAGTATTGAATTTACGTATCATTCGTCATAACAAACAGGTCTTTTTACAATCTACTTCTATCACATAATCCCTCTCTTTTACCATTATGTCCTTCTTTTTTACTAGCCTACATACATGGGGGCTGGTGGCTTGCCTGACTATACCCGGTCAGCCCGCTAGTCCTATGCTTTTGCCAGAAGAATCAGGGTCTCCTGTTCAGCTCAGAGGCAACGTTCGAAAGCTGAGTGAAGTACTTCACGAACTGAAAGAACGCTTCGGAGTAGACATCCTTTTTGGCGATCAGTTGGTACAGGGATTAACAGTGCCTAATTCTGCACTTGATCCGAAAGCGAGTCTGGAAGAAAACCTGAAACGCGTGCTCCGCAATTCCGGGCTTCATTTCCGCAAAGCCAAAGACGGTGCCTATCTCATTGTGGGTCAGCGGCTGGATAAAACGCCCGGACCGCAAACTTCGAACAGTCTGCTGGTTCAGAATACCAGCGTAATTGCTACGGAAAGTAAACCTCTGGTGGTAGACCAAACCATCACGGGGAAGGTAACGGATGAAAAAGGCGAAGCCCTTCCCGGAGTTAACGTTCTTTTGAAGGGCAGTACCCGGGGAACCACCACGGACACAGAGGGTAACTTCAAGTTCGTCATTCCTGAAAATGCGGATAACGTACTGGTTTTCTCGCTGGTAGGTTACGTTAGTCAGGAAGTAACGGTAGGTAACCGCACAAAAGTGGACCTCCAGCTTCAGCAGGACATTAAAAGCCTGGACGAAGTAGTGGTCATTGGTTACGGAGCCATCAAGAAAACAGACGTAACGGGGTCGGTAGCTTCCATAGATTCCAAAAGCATTGAAAAGGTAAACCGCGTAGATGCAGCTTCGGCCATTCAGGGACAAATTCCCGGCGTAATGGTGCAACGCACGGATAACAAACCCGGCAGCGGCGGCTTTAACATTCGGATTCGTGGAGCCAGTACCATCCACACTACTGAAACCGCAGCCAACGCGGGCTATACTCCCGGACAAAACCCCCTGTTTATTGTCGATGGTATTTTCGTGAATGATATCTCTTTCCTGAACCCCGCCGATATTGACCGGATGGATGTCCTGAAAGATGCTTCTGCCACGGCTATTTACGGTTCGCGGGGAACCAACGGGGTTGTAATCATTCAAACCAAAAAAGGACAAAGTGGTAAACTAACCGTTCGTTACAACAACTACGTTGGCTCCAAACAAGTCTATCACCTACCACCTATCTATGACACCAATGGTTACGTTGAATTCCTGAAAGATGTCGTGGTGGGTAATAAATATGCTTCTGGGAACTACAACTTCACCCGGAATGACGTTCGTTTATCCGACTACCTGAATCAGGAAGAACTGGATAATGTGGCTGCGGGGGTAAGTACAAACTGGATTGATCTGATCAAACGCAAC
>NZ_JAUTAM010000005.1:0-115722 GCF_030818595.1 Siphonobacter sp. SORGH_AS_1065 | reverse complement strand
AACCGCAAAAGGATTAGGGGCCGTCAGGGTACCACCCTGTCGCTGCCCGCCCGAGTTTACATGCCCACCCAGAATTTCGGCATAAATGGGAGCTTTTCGCTCTATAGCACTTTCCAGACTCTCGACCACCAAAGCCCCGGCCCCACTGCCGGGTACGAAACCCGAAGCCGTGGCACTCAGCGGTCGAGAAGCCTGTTCGGGATAGTCGTTGTGCTGGTACGTCATGACCCGCATGGCGTCAAAACCGCCCCAGATGTACGGCCCATGATCATTACAGCTTCCCGCCAACATGCGGATAGCCTGTCCGTTTGCCACGCGTTCGTAAGCCATGAGAATGGCCTCCGTTCCCGTAGCACAGGCCGACGAATTAGTTGTAATTTGGTTACCCATTCCCAGCATTCCGCCCAAATAAGCACTGATGCCACTGGCCATGGTTTGCGTTACCACCGTACTTCCCAGCCGTCGCACCTGACCTTCGTCCACTTTATAAATCGCTTCCCTGAATTTATCAACACCGAGCATGCCCGTTCCAAACACCATCCCGCTTTCCCAATCGGGCTCGTTTTCAGCCGGAGCCAGCCCTGCGTTTTGCCAGGCTTCCATGCCCGCAATAACGCCGTACAAAATACCGCTGGAATTGAGTTGCTTTAATTGTAACTCACTGAAGTAATGAGTTTTAATAGCATCCGTAACGGGCGGAATTCCTCCTACCTGACAGGAGAATTTCAGCTCTGCCAGTTGGGGCAAAAAGCGGATTCCACTTCTTCCGTGCTGAATGGCTTCGGTAAAGGCCGGAATGCCCACCCCATTGGGAGCAGCTACGCCCAATCCCGTAATAACGACTCGTTTACGCATCCGTTTTGGCTTTAAACATTCCGGCAATAGACCCCCGACAGACGAGTTCGCCCGCTTCGTTATGCATTTCTACCTGACACTTTAGTTTCTGAAATCGGAAATATTCTTTTCGAGAAGTAACCCTGACGGTTTCTGCAGGATAAACGGGACGATAAAAATCGATCTGCGAAGACGTGAGAGCTACGGCTCCTTCTTCCAGAGCGGGTTGTAAGAAAATACCCAGACAAACCACACCGATCTGAGCCATCACCTCCGTTAGTATCACACCCGGTGTAACGGGGTAATCTTTGAAATGACCCTGGTAATAGAAGGCATTTTCTGGAAAGGTATAACTTCCTTCGACACCGTTCTCATCTACACGTGATAGCTTTCCAACAAACAGAAAAGGTTCGCGATAAGGCAATTTAGCCCGGATCGTTTCTTCGTTTATTACCATCGCAGTAAGACCCGCTGGGCCGTAAATCCGGGACCAAAACTGAGCATGAGGCCGTACGATCCGCTTTCAGGTTTCCGATTCATAAATCGCTCCAGCACGTATAACACGGTGGCACTCGACATGTTACCGAATTGCCGTAATACTTCCCGCGTGTCGTCCAGATTTTTGCCCCATTGCCCAAATAACTCTTCCACAGTCTCGACAATTTTCTTACCCCCCGGGTGAAAAATCAGGTGTGAAATGTCTGAAGGGCTCAGCTTATTTTTAGCCAGAAAAGGCTCGACAATGGCCGAAAAATGAGCCGCAATGGTTTCAGGAACCGATTTATCTAACACCATTTGTAAGCCCGAATTGGTCAGATCAAAACCCATGATTTCAATGGAATCATAGAAGTGATACATTTCCTGATCCAGAATTTCAGGGCCTTCGTCTGCTTCGTCCGAAGAGAGTAACACGCAGGCCGCTCCGTCTCCGAAAATCGCCGCACTAACGATGTTGGCCATCGAATAATCATCGAGCTGAAAGGTGGCCGTAGGAGCTTCGATGGCTAATACCGCCGCCCGCTTACCGGGGTTAGACTGAAGAAAATTCTTTGCGTAAATAATGCCGGAAACGCCCGCAACACAACCCATCTCCGTCACGGGTAAGCGAACGACATCCTGTCGCATCTGGAGTTTGTTAATCAAAAAAGCATCCACCGACGGAATCATCATACCCGTACAACTGACGGTAATGAAATAGTCAATATCGGTGGCTTTCCACTTCGCCTGAGTAAGAGCTTTGGTCACCACTTCCTCTCCTAACTTAACGACTTCCCGACGGTAAATCAGGTTTTTGTCCTCAAAGGTTGTTTGAGTAAAAACCTCTTCTGGCGACATGATGGAGTATCGTTGATCAACAGCCGCGTTTTCAAAAATCTTACTTACTTTTCGTTGAAAACGAGAATCCTGCCCAGCCAACCAGGTATCCAGAAAAGGTAAAATATCCTCCGTCGCCCGCGAATGGGGCGGTAAGGCTTTAGCTACAGTGGTAATACGAACACTCATATATTTTTCAGAATCCATTGGTAGCGGAAGGCCCATTTCCAGCTCAGATGAACGGAAGCGAAGGAAACCTGCCGCGAAAAGGTTTGTAGCTCGTGTTTTTTAAAACCTCGCAGAATAGAAATCAATCCGTCCTGACGAGTCATATCCTTAAGGCGGAAAACCCGGCACACCAGATTGAATAACTGGTAGGCCAGCTTACTTCGCTGGAGATCGTTGATGATGACGCCAATGCGGGCTTTCGCATTGAACAGGTTCATGAGGTATAGAATCTCGGTATCACTGAAATGATGCATCGTTAGCGTAGCCAGCACCAGGTCGTAACTTTCCTCCGTAAATGCAGGACTAAAGACATCGATCACTTCATAGGAAATCTCCGGGTAATCTCGTGACAACTCCTGAGCGTGAGCAATGGTAAAAGCGTTGGCATCTACACCCCGGATGGTGAAAGCTCGCTTGTTTTTCCGACCCCACTCTGCCACTTCCCGGCACATGTCGCCATTCCCACAGCCGATATCCACCACCGTAATACACTGGCTTTCAGAAACTTCAGCCATTACTTTTTTTAAACCATTCAAGGTAGCGGAATTCCCTCCCAGCCAGCGGTTAATGGTAGCGATTTCGTCCAGCGTCTTTCGTAACTCTTCGCCTTCCAGCAAAAAATTATCCATTACTTCGGCCTGCTGGCTACGTTTATGAGTATTGATGGACATAGGCAGGGGGTATTAATTCTCCGTGAGTTTGACGAATGATAAAAGGTACTAATCCAGGTACGTTGGGAGCCAGCCGGGCCAGGGCGGCGGTTAATCGGGGTTGTTGGAGCACGTGTTGAACCAGCCGCCCCGCCCGAAGGCGAGAATTGAATTTCCGATGCCAGGCTTTGCTATACTGACTTTCCAATTGAGAGCGGTTCCCGTGTTGCCGATACGACGTAATGGCTTCCACCGCCAGCCGGGCACTGTGAATAGCCATTGCCATGCCGTTTCCACACAGCGGATGAATCAGCCCGGCGGTATCACCGCAACGTAATACGTGATCTTCCACGGCAGGCTTGGCCGCAAAAGAAATCTGGCTAATGGTCAGAGACTTTTCAAAAAGCGGTTGAGCTCTCGCGAAAAAATCTTTCAGAAAAGGATTCTTACTCATGACCTGTTGCTGGAATTCTTCCGGGGTACGGTAGGGTTTAAACACATCCGCTTGAACCAGATAGCAGGCATTTACCCGATCTTTCTCGACTTTAGAAATTCCGCAATACCCGCCCGAAAACGTATTAAGAGCAATCAAGTCTGAAGGAAAATCTAGCTGATAATGCCCTTTCACCGCCATCCAGGGGGATTTTGGTAACTGCTTATCCAGAGCTGATCGTTTCCCATACGCAGCGATCAACAGGGGGGCTTCGTATGCTTTATCTTGAAGCGTAGTGACCTCAAACCTATCGTTCACCAATTGCCAGGAAGTAACCTGATCCTGTATAATCCTAACCCCGGATTTGCGGGCCTGATCCGCCAGAGCCTGATCGAGGGTGAAACGGCTCAAGCCAAATCCGCCCAGCGGAAGGCTGGTTTGTAGCGGCTGACCGGCAGGTGTGGTCAGTAAGAATTCTGAAATCTCAGAAGGCTGAAAGGAGTCGATTCCTACCCCCAGCGAATCCAGATACGGACGAACTTCGTTTGAGATATATTCCCCACAAACCTTATGATTGGGAAACACCTGTTTCTCCAGCAATGTGACCTCAAAACCCAACTGAGCCAGATGGATTCCCGCCGTCATCCCCGCCAGGCCCCCTCCTACAATTAGTATATCTGAACGCATAGGTTTGAGGTCTTGAATCTATCTTCCTGAATAAGACCTTTCAGCGATAAAATGTTTTCAAGATTTTACTTCAGCAGTTGGGGTAATACCTTTTCGCCAAAAGCGTTGATGAAAAGCTCCTGCTCGGTATTCACATTATGCAACATGAGACGCTCAAAACCCATCTCGACATACTGTTGTAACCAGGCCACATGCTGGGCAGGATCGGCTGAGATATGAATCATTTTGTCGATGACCGCCGGATTTACCTGATCGCCCAGGTCATCAAACTGGCTGGGATTTCGCAACTCAGTTAATACACTGTTCGGTAGTACATTACTCTTCCACTGTTCATGGGCCATTTGCTGGGCTTCCTGCTGGCTTCGGGCGTAGGATAGCTGTACTTTCAGAAACATCGGTTTATTTTCTCCACCGCCCCGCCGAAACGCATTCACTACTTTTTTCAGGTCATCCATTGGTTGGGAAACGGTGATGAGGGCATCTGCCCAGCCCCCTACCCATTGGGCTGTTTGGGGCGTAATGGCTGCTCCCACAATCAAAGGATTAACAACGGGACGGGTGTAGAGCTTCGCTTCATCGACCGTTACTAATCCTTTGTGAGTTACGGTTTCACCCGCCCACAGAGCTCTAATGATGTCCACACATTCTTTCAAACGCTGATTGCGGTCTTCTTTTCGGGGCCACTGATCGCCCGTGATGTGTTCATTTAGAGCTTGCCCGCTTCCCACCGCAATCCAGAAACGTTCGGGAAACATTTCGGCCAATGTTGCCGCAGCCTGAGCGATAATAGCCGGATGGTACCGCTGACCAGGGGCATTGACAACGCCAAAATCCAGGGAAGTAGCCTGCAAAGCCGCTGCGAGCCAGGACCAGGCAAAACCGCTTTCACCCTGACGGGTAGTCCAGGGATTAAAATGATCGGAACAGGAACCTGCCGTGAAACCCGCTTGCTGGGCTTGTTGCACAAGCTTCAGTAATAAACTGGGTTTAAATTGTTCGTGTGAGGAGTGATAACCAATTTTTAGCATACAATTCGGAAACGTGAGTGAATGATGCGTCACCTCCCGAAAAGGATTATGCCATTTATTATTCTTTACCTCCTTAACAACTTAATAAAGCGTATCAATTAAGTATAAAATAGTATTATCTTCGTCTTATTAATAATCTCGTAAATCATTCATGAGAGTAACCCTGTCATAAACCTTACTTGCCTGCGTAAGTAATGCCCATGCTTTATACTTTAATACCATTGATATTTTTCTAAATTAAATCAGAATACCGCTTGCTAGATTCTATTATTTTCAGTTAACCTTCTCTAAAAGATACGCTTAAATATAGAATCAGCTACTTTTATGACCTTTAAGAGACAAATTTATCAACTGTTTCCGTAATGAATTTGACCTCTATTTACAAAGCTAGTTCAGATTTTTACTGATGAATTAATATTTTTAACGAACCTATTAACCCACTTTTCGGATGCCTTGTTTATCATTTTCTATTTTTGATCAGAAGTTCTTTTTGCTGAAGGTTCGTTTTCAGTTTTAAAATAGAAGTTCTATTATCTTATTGGTAAGCTTGCTTGCTATAATGGTTTCATCATTTAACTCCTACTTATGAAAAGCGAAAATGCCATTACCCTATCTACCTTCAGTATGTCGGAAGACAGTAATGGATTTCTATTGTGGAAAGTCAGTAATCTCTGGCAGCGAGAGCTGAAAGCTCAGCTTGATCCTTTTGATTTAACGCACACTCAATTTGCCCTGCTGGCGAGTGTAGGTTGGAACAGTCTTTCAAAGGAACAGGTTACGCAGGTTGACTTATCCGAGCATACCAAAGTCGACCCCATGACGACGTCAACCGTAGTTCGGACCCTTGAAATGAAGGGATTACTGACTCGGACTCCGCATAAAACCGACACTCGGGCAAAGGTAATTACCCTGACACTCGAAGGAAAGTCAACGTTGGAAGCTGCCATTGAGCGAGTGGAAAACTTTGAAGACGAGTTTTTCGAGTCTTTCAAAAATTCTGACGAATTAAAAAACAGCCTTCATTTGCTACTGAAATATTCGCGATGAAGCGATAAAATAGTTATCTTCTACTAACTATTCATTTTAAAAATTTAAGTATATTTATCTAGTTAAAATTAAATTTATTAAGTCAAATGACTTAATAGATCGTAAGCTCCAAAAACTAAACTGAAAGCATTTGACGCTCTTCCTGGTGAAAAGGAAGAGCGTTTTTATTAGTCGATAGGTATTGAGTGTAATGACTTTCTGAAACTCCTGGAAATTCCGGAAAATTTCTTTCGGAATGAACTACTAAATGGTGTATCTGTCGTCATCTAGCTCTTGGCTAAACGGCTTGTTATTCATTCCACTGCCAACCATAAACTTCTTCACTTGTTATTTTATCGTCCGTTTTAATATACTTGATATACTCTTTTCAAAAACTCATGAAAGTTTATTTTATCTTTATATTTATTAATGAATGATAATTGCATTAATTCTGCAAACAAACGCGTTTATTCGCCAAGGCTTTATACCTTTGCTTTGACCTATTTAAACTACTCAGTATATACTTGTAACTAAAGCGGAACGTTACTTATTAATTTTTTGAAAAAGACTTCCCCTGCCTGAGCTTAAATCCCTTCCATTTAATCGAATCCAAATTTTTGTCAATAGGCTATTCATATTCGCGAAAATAGTACGGAAGTATACCTGCCAAATTGGTTATTATTAGGGCATAACCTTCGCATTCTTCCCAATCCTGAAAAGGCTTTAGGCGATTTAGTCTTAAAGATTTTTTCTCGTAATTCTGTTGATACAGGCTAAGTCGCAGATAGGATTTTTCGCTTTGAGTCATACGTGTACTCGAGATCATTTTACCCGCCGTCGCTCGGCTCTGCTAACTGTAAGCCTCTGGGACCATCTATCTAATAGGTGACTGAAAGCTTGTTTAACTTATTAAATGCTTTGGTTACCACCGGCCAGAGGCCTGGATATTATATTCGTCACTTAATAAAGCCGAGTGGCTGCGGGAGTATATGATTTCCCTTCCATAAAGCATTCATCTCACTACATAGGATCCTTCGCTTCGCCCTGGATAACCTTAAACACCTTATATACTACCGCTGCCCGTATGGCCCGGTTAGTTTTTCACTGGCAGCCCTTTTAAGTTAACACCCCTATCATCGGTCAGTCAGATCAGTGGGATGTCCGATCAAACCTTCCGGCATGTTTGTCTCAAACCCACCTCAAACGCTGTCAAATGAAACGCTGACCTTAGAATTTCGCTCTATCCCCTCAAATCTGGATTTAGTAGCTGAAATCTTCGTCTTTGGCGTTTTTCGTTTTCTTTTCTTCTTTCTCCCCTTACCTTTAAAGTCAAAGGCAAAACCACTTTTTCACAAACTTTTATTTTGAAAGAATAGGTTATTTTGTCTTTTTATATGGTATTCACTTATAAATACCATTCCCCTGTTCTTTTTCCCTACAATCATTATTCACTTATGATCCGTAAAATTTTACTGGGTAGTGCTTTCTTTTTGGCGGTGTGTGTAGCTCAGGCTCAGAACATTCCGACGCCAAAGGAACATTTCGGTTTTAACATTGGTGATGATTACCACCTGTCTAACTACACACAGACGGAAGCTTTCTTCAAGAAACTGGCTACTTCTGATCGCGTTAAGCTTGTGGACATTGGGATGACCGAAGAAGGACGCCACCAGTATATGCTGGTCGTGACTTCTCCCGAAAATCATAAAAAACTTGATCGGTATAAGGAGATCTCTACCAAAATGGCCCGGGCAGAAGGACTTTCCGAAGACCAGGCTCATGCTCTGGCTAACGAAGGAAAAGCCGTCGTATGGATTGACGGAGGCCTGCACAGCACCGAGACGGTAGGAACCATGCAGTTAATTCAGATGGCGTATAATCTGGTTACCCGCACCGATCCGGAAACGATGCGGATTCTGGATAAAACCGTCGTATTACTCACGCACGCCAACCCCGACGGTCACGAACTAGTGGGGAACTGGTACATGCGTCAGTCTACGCCCGAAAAACGTTCACAGAACTTCCTGCCTCGTTTGTACCAAAAATACATCGGTCACGATAACAACCGCGACTTCTTCATGCAACACATGAAAGAAACGCAAAACATTGGTCGTCAGTTATTTGTGGAGTGGATTCCGCAAATCATGTACAACCACCACCAGACGGCCCCAGCGGGTGCAGTAGTAGCCGGGCCTCCGTATCGTGATCCATTCAACTACGTATTCGACCCGTTGATGGTAACCGGAATCGATGCCGTTGGTGCCGCCATGATTAACCGACTGAATGCCGAAGACAAACCCGGTTTTACGCGTTTGGGTGGTTCGGTGTTCTCAACCTGGTATAACGGAGGTTTGCGGACAACGACGCACTTCCATAACATGATCGGTCTGCTGACCGAGATGATTGGTAACCCGACGCCTGCTTCGGTTCCGTTGGTTCCTAATCGTCTGATTCCGAATGGTAACACCCCTCTTCCGGTAACGCCTCAGGACTGGCACTTCAAGCAATCCATTGATTATTCGGTTTCGCTGAACTACGCCGTTCTGGATTATGCCGCCCGTCATGCCGATGAATTGCTGTATAACATTTACAAAATGGGTAAAAATTCCATTGATCGCGGCAGCAAGGATTACTGGACTTTATCGCCCAAACGAATCGATGCGATTAATGACGCCGTCAAAGCCGATCAAAGCAAAGAAGCGGGTCGTTCCCGGGGAGCAGCTGCGGGCCGGGAGTCAGGGTTACCTATCAAGTATTACAATGACGTATTCCAGGACCCAGCCCTGCGGGATGCCCGTGGCTACGTCATTCCAGCCGATCAGGCGGATTTTGCTACTGCTACCAACTTCGTGAATGCCCTGATCCGCACGGGTATCCAAATTCAGCAGGCTACGGCAGATTTTACCGTGAAAGGTAAAAAATACCCAGCCGGCTCTTACATCGTGAAAACGGATCAGTCCTTCCGTCCGCACGTGCTGGATATGTTTGAACCCCAGGATCACCCCAACGATTTTCAGTACCCCGGTGGTCCTCCAGTGCGTCCCTACGATGCCGCCGGTTGGACACTGGCCTTTACCATGGGCGTGAAATTTGATCGTTACGTAGATGCCTTCGACGGTCCATTCAAAAAACTCCCCTACGGTGAGTTATTGAAAGCTCCCGGTCATGTGGATGCTTCTGCCGCTGGCGGTTATACGCTCACTGCGAAAGCTAATTACTCTTTCATCGCCGTTAATGATCTATTGAAAGCGGGCATTGAGGTGTTCCGTCTGCCTGGCGGTGCTTCAGGTAAAGATGCGGGTGTATTCTACGTTCCTGCATCAGCCAAAGCCAAGCAGTTACTGGAAAAATCTTCGAAAGATTTAGGTATCCAGGTGGAAGGTTTATCTAAGAAACCAACGGGTGCGATGACTAAAGTCGCTCCGATGCGAATTGCTCTTTGGGATACCTACGGTGGCTCAATGCCTTCAGGTTGGGTTCGCTGGCTGATGGAGCAATATCACTTCCCCATGGATGTGATTTATTCGCAGCAAGTAGACGCCGGAGATCTGAACAAGAAATACGATGCGATCGTCTTTGTAACTCGTGCGATTCCTGCCAAGCGTGCAGAAAGTGCCGGAGAATACGGCGGTTATCGCATGCCTGAGCCCAAAAAAGAAGATATTCCAGCGGAATACCACCCCTGGATGGGCCAGATTACGGCTGAGAAGTCTATTCCTGAGTTGAAGAAGTTCCTGGAAAATGGCGGTAAAGTCATTACCATCGGAACAAGTACCAACTTGGCTTACCACCTGGACTTACCCGTAAAAAGTGCCCTGACTGAAATGACGAACGCAGGAACCGAGCGGGCCTTACCCAATGAGAAATATTTCATTCCGGGTAGCGTGTTACAGGTTACGCTGGACTCTACGCAAAGTGCAACTTATGGTATGCCCACTTTGACGGATGTATATTTTGATTCAAGCCCGGTATTCAAAATTGCTCCCGAAGCCATTGCTAAAGGTACCGTTAAACCACTAGCCTGGTTTGCTACTAATCGTCCGCTTCGTAGTGGATGGGCCTGGGGCCAGTCGTATTTACAAGATGGCGTTGCCGCTTTCGAAGCTCCCATCGGCAAAGGTAAGCTGTACGCCTTCGGACCAGAAATTACGTTCCGTACGCAGGCTCAAGGCACCTTTAAGCTTCTATTTAACCAACTTTACAAGTAGCATTTTGGGTTAAAGTTGTTTTGAGTTTAGGGTTTTGAGTTATGCCCTTTAACGCCCCACCTAGCTTTCATGCCTGGTGGGGCTTTTTATTTGTGTCTTTCCCTACTGACTTCAACTTCCCCACATCTAGAAACTTGTTGGGAAGTTAGCTCATCGTTATTGTTCAGGTAACGTCATCCCTCCTAGGCATGGGACCTTCCTTCACTTCATTTCGAACAAAGTGAAAAACCTTACTGAGATTTAAAAACTGTACTTACAAGAAAGATAGCTGGCAAGAAAATAAGATTACTCCCTTCATTTAAAGATGACAGAAGGGATATTCATAAGAGCTGCCAGCAAAAAAGCTGGCAGCGATAACGTTATAAGGTTCTTAACCTCCCGCAGTCGCTCGGCAGAGCCGAGCGACTGCGGGAGTAGACAAAAGATCGTAAAGGTTTCCAAATTCAGAGCATAAGAACGTTTGCCTAGGTAGAGACGCGACTTCATCGCGTCTAGCTGGGAGATGAAAAGAATATAACCAGTATTAAAAAAAGCCTCTTACCCAGACGCGATTAATCGCGTCTCTACTTAACTCTATCGCAGTCGCTCGGCTCTGCCGAGTGACGACTTGGCTGTAGGCCTCTGGCCGTCTCCCCAAAGACAATAGAAGTAAGCTAGATAGTTTGCTACATCCAAGTATTTTTCAATCCTACCGGCCAGAGGCCTATTTATCTATTTCGTCACTCGGCAAAGTCGAGCGACTGCGGAGTGACTGCGGAAAATTTATTCAACAGGTAATACCTCCACCTGAACCCTGCTTGCCTTGATCTGATACAAAGGCGTTTCTTCGTGTCGGGGAGCTACCACCAGTTGCGTATCGTTCATGTGCGGGTAAAACAAATCCCAGGCCACTTGCGGATGGTTATTCTCTTTCGATAAATGAGACAGAATTAAATGGCTCATGAAAGCTGGTCGGTAATTCTGAAAGAGAGACAACGCCTGCTGATTCGATAAGTGCCCTTTACCGCCCCGAATTCGCTCTTTCAGAAAATACGGATAACGGCTTTGCGTCAACATTACTTCGTCGTAATTAGCTTCCAGAAAAGCCGCATGACATTGCTGAAAATGACGAATCAATTGATCACAAGGAACGCCGATGTCCGTAAATACACCTACATTAATCCCCTGATACGAAACCAGAAAACTATGCGGGTCGGCAGCATCGTGGGTTTTGACGAACGACTTCACGCATAACTCACCAATCCAGACGCAGTCATTACTAGGTAGAATATAAATGGGAAAACCCGCTTGTGGGTACTTACAGTTTAACAGCGTTTTCGCCGTAATGTATACGGGAATCTGGTATTTTGCCGCCAGCATGGGCACCCCGGTGATGTGATCGGTGTGCTCGTGTGAAATAAAAATGGCCTTTACTTTGGTGATGGACAAGCCCAAACGCCGCATCCGCGATTCGATTTGACGACAGGAAATTCCGACATCCACCAGAATCGCCTCTTCTTCATTGCCTACGTAATAGCAATTGCCGTTACTGCCTGAATTGAGTGAAGTAATAAAAAGTGACATCCTACAAAGTAACGAATTTCGAAGTATCTCATCACGATTATTAGTTCTCTTTCAATCTTTCAGACCGTCATCTTTGCTCTGGTATCCGTTTTAGGATTTAATAAGCCCATTTTTGAATGGATTTATTCTCCATCAGCTGAGCTATAAATACATCATGTTTTTCTTTGGAACCCTGTATAATCCACGTGACCGTCAGATGTCCATGCTCTTTGATCTCGCGAGTAATCTGCCCTTTTAAGCCCGTTTGCTTGAGCAGGTCTTTTATCTCTTCACGAAAATGGCCGGAATAAGTGGTGGTAAGAATGTAGGTTCTGGACTGATTTCTTTCATCAATGTAATTTTCCAGAGAAGGCAGGGCGGCCAATACCAGAAAGATCACAATGCTTGCCCAGGCGGAAGCAAAGTAATAGCCAGCTCCAATGCCCATGCCCACGGCAGCTACGGTCCAAATGGTAGCCGCTGTCGTAATGCCTATGACTTTACTATCTCCACGAAAAATCACTCCCGCTCCTAGAAAACCAATTCCGGTAACAATACCAGCAGCCAGTCGATCTGGGTTACCCGGAGCACCCAATCGATTGGATATCATCGTAAAGAAACAGGCTCCCATCGAAATCATGATCATGGTTCTGAATCCAGCCGACTTGCTACGATACTCCCGTTCTGCTCCTACAATCCCACCCCATAACACGGCCAGAGCAAACCTTAATAAAATTTCTACGTCAAAAGAATCCATTCCTGTACATGAAACGATTGAATCACACTGATTCAAGAATACATTGTTTTTTTCAGGTTTAAAACCCTTAGCCGCCAAAATAACTGCCGGCAATGCCGCAACAGGCTTTCACCAGTAACAAACCATCAATGACGACGAGGTAATACAAAATCTTGCGTCGATGATGGAGGCCATAGGCGACGGCCAGTAAAGCGAAGTAAGGCAAGGCATTAAAAGCAATTCGAAGGGTAGAAAAATGCTGGACACTGGCAAACACAAAAAAAGAAGAAACCCCGATTAATAAGAGCGGAATGAGAATAAAGTAAATCGTTTTTCGAAGCCCAAACTGAACGACAAAGGTTTTCAGTTGCCGATTGGCATCATCGGCGTAATCTTTGAGATCAAACATGATGGCATTTACCGTGCAGAACATCCAGTTTTTAATGAACAACCAGATTTCCAGTTTGGCGTTGGGAAACACACTGCCGTGTTCAAGCTGGACTTCAAAAACGGGCATCAAGCTCACGCAACCCGCCCAGACGAAGCCAATGACGAAAGCCTTCAGCCAGCCCGTATCCCGCAGATTGAGCGTTAGGCCCATGCCGTAATAAAGTAAACCCGCTAGAGGTACCAGGGCAATGAATACGTAATCGATGAAGGGTAATGAGGTAAGATTTCTCCCGTATTGAACGAGTAGTAGAATGGCTGAGCCAAGGCCAATCATGGACAGAACCAGCTGACTGATCCGAACAAAGAAAGCATGCTGACGATACCATTCGGTTCGGGGATTTCGGGAAACGGGAGCGGTGGCCGGAATGGTGTAAGCCACGGTGTAATACACAATAACCGCCGAAACCACCAATACATAATAAGCCGGAGAAGCGAAAGGTAAATCCAGTTGAAAAGCCGTTTCCAGCGAAAGCATAAGAGCCAAGAGGCCCAGAAAGTAATTGGAAAAAAATAGAAACTGAATCGCCCGCATATTCTCTTTTGATGCTTTTTCAAAGCCTAAAGGAAGGCAGGAATTTTCATAAAGCGGTAGCCGCAATACTCAATTTTTTGAATCGATAAAGATACGGGGCTTTATGAGCCTTACCCGTGTAACTTTTCTCCAGCCGTTCGAGTAAATCCAACTGAAGCATTCGCCTTTGAAAACTGGAGCGATTTAGTTTTTCACCTAAAATGGTTTCGTATAAGTTTTGTAAAGTCTGCATGGTAAAGGCTTCGCCGAGCAGGGAAAATCCTACCAGTTCCTGATCTAGATTGGCTCTTAAATGACGCATGGCAAATTGTACGATTTCGGTGTGATCCTGCATGAGTTGTGGCAAACGACCATACTCGTGCCAATCGCACCGATCGGCCATGGAATCAGGTTGGGGACTTACTTTCGTGAAATCCACCAGAGCATAGTACCCCACTGTTACAAATCGCCGCAGTAGCCAATGATGATCTTCGGCAACAAGCCCTTTCCCCTGCATGATGGCTCGCATGGAATCGGGGTCCGATCGCTCCACACTACCAAAGGTGTGAAATTGTTGCAGATAAAGATTCGTCAAGCCCGTTCGCTCGCTTAAGACCCGCCGGGCGGCGTCTTCCAGATTCTCATTCATGCGAACAAAACCTCCCGGCAGAGCAAACAAACCGGTGTTTTCGTATTCAAGAATCAGAATTTTTAATTCCTGTTCGTGAAAACCAATGATAACAAAATCCAGAGCTAAATGCGGAATATAGCCCGCCCCGGAGGCATCATTAACGGAAGGATCATGCGAATCTGTCATTTCAGGGATTACGAAAGTAGGGTTAAGTTTGGCAAAGTCAATACAAGGGTTTATTATTGTTGCACTTTGCAACAATAATAAAAAGGCTGAGTTAAATTAGTCGTTACTTTTACTAAATAGTTCCTCAAACCAATGAAAACGCTAGGCATCTTTCTGGTTGCGGTAGGGCTGGCCACCTCGGCCTGGGCCCAAAAAGCTCCACAAGTTAAAATTAAAGACGGAACCCTTGAAGGCATTAGTGAAACAAAAGGGGTTCGGACTTTCAAAGGCATTCCCTTTGCCCAGCCACCCATAGGCGATCTTCGCTGGAAAGAACCCCAGCCCCTTAAAAAGTGGAGTGGGGTTTACAAAGCCGACCATTTCGGTCCATCGGCGATGCAACGGCCTGTTTTTGGAGACATGAATTTCCGTTCAAAAGGCACCAATGAAGATTGTCTGTATCTCAATGTCTGGGCACCCGAAAACGCCGGTAAAAAATCATTACCCGTATTGGTGTACTTCTACGGCGGCGGTTTCGTGGCGGGAGATGGCTCCGAACCTCGCTACGATGGCGAAAGCATGGCCCAAAAAGGCATTGTAGCCGTAACCGTCAATTACCGCCTCAACGTTTTCGGATTTCTGGCCCATCCTGAGTTGACGAAGGAATCGCCCCAGCATGCCTCCGGTAATTACGGTTTACTGGATCAGATGGCAGCCTTGCGTTGGGTGAAAGAAAACATTGCAGCCTTCGGTGGAGATCCTTCTCAGGTAACCATTGCCGGAGAATCTGCTGGTTCTATTTCGGTGAGTGCTCAGATGGCTTCGCCTTTATCGAAAAATCTGTTTTCGAAAGCCATTGGTGAAAGTGGTTCCTTACTAGGTACTTTGGCTCCGGTATCATTAGCGGAAGCCGAGAAAAAAGGGGCTGCCTTCGCCGCTTCTCTAGGAGCAAAATCGCTGGCTGAGTTACGAGCCTTACCGGCTGCTCAGGTACTGGAGGCTACGGCTAAAGCTGCTCCAGGAAGTTTTCCTATGGTGATTGATGGTTACTTTTTACCCAAGTCAGCTCACGAAATTTTCGCCGCTGGCGAGCAAGCTCAGGTACCTTTACTAGCCGGCTGGAATTCAGAAGAGATGAATTATAGAGCTTTTCTGGGAGGTCAGCAACCAACGGTTGAGAACTTTAAGCAAGCCGTTACTAAACGATTCGGTGCTTCGGCTGATGCCATTTTAAAAGCCTATAACCCCACCAGCGACGCGGAAGTGGAAGATGTAGCCACGGCTTTAGCGGGGGATATGTTCCTTGGTTTCAGCACTTGGAAGTGGATTGATTATCAAGTTAAAACGGGTAAAAAACCAGTATATCGGTATTATTATGCTCAGCCCCGGCCGGCGATGCGTCCTGAGATGGGGAATGCTACGCCCGGACTTGCGGGAGGCATTGTGAAAAATGAGGGTCCGGTAACGGCTGCCCCTAAACCGGCCAACAAAGGTGCCGTTCACTCCGCCGAGATTGAATACGCTATGGGTAACCTGGGTAGTAATAAAGTTTACGCCTGGACGGAAGAGGACTATAAAGTGTCGAAAGTAATGCAGGAATATTTCGCCAATTTCATTAAAACAGGCAACCCTAACGGAGCTGGTTTACCCAACTGGTCTCCTGTTACTTCAGATAAAGAAGCTGTTTTGGTGATTGACGCGAACACCAAGCAGATTACAGATAAACACCTCGATCGCTACGAAACTCTGGAGAAGGTTTCTCCAGTGAAGTAAGGGGGTGGGTTTGAACGGTTTGATTTTTGTTTGACCGCGTTTGAATAGGTATTCCTTTATATCAACGTCCCGGAGGAAAACTTTCCGGGACGTTTTTTACTATAATCCCGTATACGATGCTGACGCTCTTTATCATCGTTTAAAGGTTCTTTAAATCGTATTATAAGTTCCCGGATTGCATCCGGGGCTATTCATGTTTAACGCCTCTGGAGTTATGCATTCAAACCTTTTCAAACTTCAATCAAACCTTCTCAAACGGGATTTAATCCGGCTGCTCTTTCATAGCCATGCTGATCAATTCGGCTGTATTTTTCACCCCTGCTTTTCGCATGATACTGGCCCGCTGATTGGCCACGGTATTCGGACTGGTGTCAAATCTTCGGGCAATGTCTACGTTACTTAGACCTTCGGTCAGGCAATGTAATACCTGTACCTCCCGGCTTGTCAATTTGTTCCAGACGGATCCTGACGAAGAAACGGATTCGGTTTTAGGACGAGGTTTAGCTAATACTAATTGACGAATAATCACGCTGGAAGCATTGGGCGGATAATACAAATCTCCCCCTGCCACTGTTCGAATGGCATCAATGATTTCGTCATCATCCGTTTCTTTTAATAAATACCCCGAAGCCCCAAGTTGCACGGCATTCAGAATATAATCGGGATGGCTGTGCATACTGAAAATCAACACCTTCACTTCTGGATATTGCAGCGTAATCTGACGAGTTACCTCAATCCCGGAAAGCCGGGGCATGGTAATATCAAGCAGTAATACATCGGGCGAAAGAGTGGTAATGACGTCCAGCACTTCCTGCCCATCCGCAGCTTCCCCCACGATTTCCAGGTCTTCTTCGTCTTCCAGCAAGGTCCGAATGCCTTTCCGTACCATGGAATGATCATCCGCAATTAATATCCGTATCGGCATCGTTAGTATGAGTTAATCGGCAGTATGACTTCAATCTGCGTTCCGGCCTGACGAACCGACTGTACATCAAGCGTCGCCCGAATCAGTTGAGCTCTCGTTTGCATATTCTCCAGCCCGGCACTTTGCCAACTTAGGGCCTTTTCCAGATCAAAGCCCTGTCCATCATCGCTAATTTTCAGAATAATCTGATTAGGCTGAAAATGCAGAATAATCTGAATCTCGGCGGCTTTAGCGTGCTTCAGGGCATTCGTTAAAGCTTCCTGAGCAATGCGATACAGACCAATTTCCTGAGCTGGGGTTAAGCGTCTGGCTTCACCAAAACACTGAAAGTTCACTTCTGATGCCGCCGTTGGCTGCACCTGACTGGCTAATAACTGCAACGCCGCCGACAGACCATAATCTTCCAGTAAAGTTGGCATCAAATTATGGGAAATCTGCCGCGTAGACTGGATAATCTGCTGAATATACTCACTTAATTCCTCTACTCGCTGCTTCTGTTTGGCTTCAGGAAAAGGAATTTTTTTCAACTTGGCCGCATGCAGGTGCAAACCCGTTAACATTTGCCCAATGCCATCGTGCAATTCACGGGCAAAACGGCGGCGTTCCTCCTCCTGTCCTTCCATCAAAGCTGCCGAGCGAATCTGAGCTTCCATGCGTTCCCGCTGATAACGCTCTTCCTGTAACCGCAATACTTCCTGCTGACTTTGGGTTAGGGCTTCATTGGCAACGGCCAATTGTTGATTGGATGCCTGCAAAGCCTCTTCCGATTCCACTAGTTTTCGAACCGTTTGCCGCGTGTAACGCACCACGGGCCGAAAAACGAATAATCCTTCCAGTAACAGAGTCAATAAAGTAGCAGCCGTTAGCAGGGTTTCCATGCGTTCGAGTTCTTTGACTCGAGCCCGGCTTTCAGCGTCAAACTGAAAGACAATGTCATTCATCTGATCCACAAAAATAGATTCTGTGGCTAGCAGATTCCGTAATGCTTCCTTCTGATCAGCATTTGAAAAATTATCGTCGTTCAGTTTTACAAAGCAGGCGGACATCGATTCAAAAATGGGTTCTAGTCGCTGAAACTTCTGGACAAGTTCAGGGCTTTTTCGAACGGTGTATTCCTGTTCCATGCGAAGCAAACCCGACCGTAGCTGCCGGTGCGTACTTTGCCAGCTTTGCAACAGGGAATCAAACAAAACGGTATCACGGCTAGGTAAATGCTCCAAACGCAGCAAAGCCAGCTTCGTGAGTCGCTGGCTAAGCATTCGCTGCCTTCCGGCCACGTTCAGAACCCGGCTATCCGCTTCGTGATTATGAATAGTATCACGAATGAGCCATAACCCACCCAGACTAAGCAACGCAATGACGTGCAAAGCCACGAGGTAATAACGGGTAAGTCGGCTGGCTACCTGCCGATCCAGTGGATGCATAGGCTAAACTTCTACATAAACGATCCCACCTCTGATTTCGATGGGATAGGTGGCGATGTGATAATGCTCGTCGTTGAGACAAGAGCCATCGCGGAGTGAAAACGTCTTTTTATGAAAGGGACAGGCTACTTTCGGTTCTTCACCCTGGCTACCAATAATGCCCCGGGATAACGCCATCTGCTGACGATGCGGACACTGATTATCGGTAGCAAACCATTCATTACGACGGGAAAAATTAAAAATAGCGATTTGACGGCCTTCGATCAAAACGCAGGCTCCGCCATCCGCCGGAATATCTTCGACGGTACAGGCCTGATGCCAGGTAGTGGTGGGAGAATGCAGAACTTCCATGGAAAGAAAATGCTTTAAAATGATTGATTAAACCTCAATGATTTAGAATGTTAATTAATCGTTTTCCAGTCGCGGGCTTTGGTTTGATTTCGCATCGAGTCAAACTGAACCGTTGGATCTTTTTGCTCAGGCACGTTCACAAAGTGCGAGAAGCGTTTCCGCAATTCTGGATTTTCCACTACTTCTTTCCACTCGCAATGGTACGTGTCTACCAACAACTGCATCTCTTTTTCCAGATCCGCCACAATTCCTAATACGTCGTCTACCACCACGGCTTTTAGATAGCTCATGCCGCCTTCCAGCTTATTAAGCCAGGTTGCGGTACGGGTCAAGGGATCGGCTGTTTTGATGTAAAACATCAGAAAGCGATCAATCAGTCGCGTACAGGTTTCTTTATCAACGTCAGCCGCTAATAACTGGGCATGTTGAGGTTTGGACCCGCCATTACCGCCAACGTATAAATTCCAGCCTTTCTCGGTAGCGATGACGCCAAAGTCTTTGCTTTGAGCTTCGGCACATTCACGAATACATCCTGAAACACCGGACTTAAACTTATGCGGTGCCCGAATGCCTTTGTATCGTTCTTCGAGTTCAATGGCAAAGCTGACCGAATCCTGCACCCCAAAGCGGCACCAGGTTGAGCCTACGCAGCTTTTCACCGTTCGCAGGGCTTTTCCGTAGGCATGACCACTCTCAAATCCCGCTTCGATGAGCTCTTCCCAAATGCGTGGCAAATCACCCACGTGAGCACCGAACATATCGATTCGCTGACCACCCGTAATTTTGGTGTATAAACCGTAACGTTTCGCTACTTGTCCAATGGCGATGAGTTTATCAGGCGTGATTTCTCCACCGGGAATTCGTGGAACCACCGAATACGTACCTCCCTTCTGAATATTGGCCAGATACCGATCATTCGAATCCTGAATTACGGCTCGGTCTTTCTGCAAAATGTTTTCATTCCATAAACTCGCCAGAACTGAACCCACTAGCGGCTTACAGATTTCGCAGCCATCGCCTTTGCCTAAATGATTCAGTACTTCATTATAGGTCGTTAGCTGGTTAATTTTAATCAAATCCAGTATTTCCTGGCGGGTATAATCGAAATGTTCGCAGATGGTATTCCGAACGTACAGGCCCTGCTGCTTCATGACGCCCTGAATCAGATCCTTCACCAGCGGCGTACATCCTCCGCAACCCGTACAGGCCTTGGTCGATTTCTTAAGAGCCTCTACCGTAGTTTGCCCATTTTCGGAAATCTCGTGGCACAACTGGCCTTTGGTTAAGGCTTCACAGGAACAGATTAACGCTTCATCGGGTAAGCCCATCACCCCGGCTCCGGCTTCCTCCCCGCCCCTACTTCCTAAAATCAGATCTTCGGGATTAGGGGGCAGAATGGTCAGGTTCTTGCAGGTTTGCAACAGCATATTATATTGCTCGGCATCTCCCACCAGAATTCCACCCAGAAGCGTCTTTCCATCGGAGCTGACATTGATGCGTTTATAAATGCCTTTGGCTTTGTTCTCGTAAGTAATCGTCCGGCAATCAGGCTCCTGAGCGAAAGGGTTACCAAAACTGGCTACATCCACACCAATCAGTTTGAGCTTCGTAGACATATCAAAAGGTTTGAAGCTTTTGCTATTCCCTATTAACTGACTGGCCACTACTTCCGCCATTTCATAGCCCGGAGCCACCAGCCCGTAAATCATCTGATGTACCAGAGCACACTCCCCAATAGCGAAAATGGAGGGATCAGATGTTTGTAACTGATCATTCACCAGAATCCCACCCCGGGGATGCGTTTCCAATCCGGCAATCTTTGCCAACTCGTCGCGAGGACGAATACCCGCCGAAATAATGAGCATATCCACCGGAAGCTCGGTACCATCGGCAAATTGCAGACCTTCGATATGATCCGTTCCCTGAATAAGTTGGGTGGATTTATTTAAATGAATTTGTAACCCCAGTGCTTCCAGTTGCCGTTGCAGAATTCCCGAACCCGCCTCATCAATCTGACGGGGCATGAGCCGGGAAGCAAACTCAACCACGTGAGCTTCCTCTAGGCCTAAATCAAGTAGAGCTTTCGCCGCTTCGAGGCCTAGTAAACCACCGCCAATCACGGCCCCTTTACGGGCTTTACGGGCGTAGGACTGAATCAGGTCCAGATCTTCCAGCGTTCGATAGACGAAAACGCCATCTTTCTCTACGCCATCCACCGGCGGCACAAAGGCCCCCGAGCCCGTAGCCAGAATCAGGTAATCATACCCCACTACCAATCCGTGGTGTGAGCGAACCTGCTTACGTTCACGGTCAATATCCACGACGGGATCTCCCGTGTACAACTCAATACCATTTTCAGAATACCAGTCGCGAGGAGCCATTAATAAGTCATCGGCTGACTTTCCGGCAAAGTATTCACTTAAATGTACGCGGTCGTAAGCTACCTGAGACTCTTCGCCAAAAACGGTCAGGCGAAAGTGTTTTTTTTCTTTAGCTATAAGTTTTTCACAAAACTTATAACCTACCATGCCATTACCAATGACAACAACTCGGGTTTCTGTGGATGTGCTCATAGTTGATTTTAACTATTTAACTAGTACAAGCCTATGTTGATCTATGACTTATTCAAGAAAAACCCCCATTTCTCCTGAATTGATCGAATCAAAAATAAAACCTCAAAAACACATTTCCTAATATTTTATTCTTCAAACATGATTTTTTAAAACATATTTTTAATGTTTTTCATTGTTTTTTAAAATTATGACTCTAATTTTGAACTGCATATTTACAATAGTCACATTTTATTATTTATAGTACATTAGTCATAACATCTATATTCTCTTTATGAGTATGCGAGCAAGATTAACTTTGATAGGAGCTGGCCCCGGAGATGCCGAACTAATTACGTTAAAAGGCATTCGGGCATTAAAGCAGGCAGACGTCGTATTATACGATGATCTGGCTAACCAGGAGCTACTGGAATATGCCCCAATGGAGGTGCCTAAGTATTACGTAGGCAAACGAATCGGTAAAGCCTCGCATACGCAGGAAGAGATTAATGCGATGATTGTGGCGATGGCTCACGAATATGGTCACGTGGTTCGCTTGAAGGGTGGTGATTCGTACGTGTTTGGCCGGGGACATGAGGAATCGACCTACGCTCAGGAAAAGGGTATTCCCTGCCAGGTTATTCCGGGCGTTTCGAGTTGCATTGCGGTTCCTGCTTCCCAGGACATTCCCGTGACGCGTCGCGGGGTGAGTGAAAGCTTCTGGGTTATTACCGGAACCACCCGCCACGGTGAACTTTCGGATGACCTGAAACTGGCTGCTCAGTCTAAAGCGACAGTAGTCGTGTTGATGGGTTTACACAAAATCAATGACTTATGTGAGTTGTACGAATACTACGGTCGCGGAAATTTACCCATGGCCGTCATTCAAAACGGAACCCGTCCGGATGAACGGTGCCTACTGGGTACGGTTAGCGAAATGCCTCAATTAGTAGCCGAAAACGGCGTTGGGGCTCCGGCCATTCTGGTTATTGGAGAAGTGGTTACGCTTCATCCACACTACATTCAGCAGTATTTACAAAGCGTAAGCGTATCATAAAAAAGCCGATCCGGTGTGGGGGCACCTGGTGGATCGGCCTGGCTTGTTCATGTTGCACATAAACGTATCAAAGAAAATGTAAAACTACCGCTCCAGCAAATCTTCCCGCGTTCGCTCCGGCGAACATCGTTCTTCGTTCTGATCCTGCCGCAGATCAGCCTTCATTGGTATTGCCTGTTTTTCAATTGTTTGTCTTTCCATTTTTATGAAAAATAAGTACATATTCCGACTGCTTGGAGTGGTAGGCGGACTGGCGGGAGTATTCCCTTCTCAGGCCCAACTAACCCTGACCGGGCAACTCCGAACCCGTACCGAACTGCGGGACGGTTATGGTAACTTACTTCCGAAAGATGCATCCGCGGCGGCCTTTACTTCTCAGCGAACCCGGTTATCCGTGGGGTATAAAGTGGATCGGTTAAGCTTCGGTTTTACCGCTCAGGACGTTCGTGTCTGGGGTCAGGATGCTTCTACGATTACAGCAGCCGATGGCAATCGCTTTTCCGTACACGAAGCCTGGGCTGAACTACAGTTACTCAATAAAGCAGATACCAGTATTCACCTGAAATGGCTCGACCAGCTAAGCTTAAAAGTCGGACGGCAGGAGCTGGATTACGACGGAAGTCGCCTGCTGGGCAATCTGGACTGGCTGCAACAGGCACGGCGTTTTGATGCAGCCTTATTCAAAGCCCGCCATCGGGGTTGGGCCCTGGATCTGGGCGGCGGCTTTAATCAGAATTCGGATGCCTTTGGCTTAACCGGAACTGCTTATACGCCGGGTAACGTCGCTACCACGGCTTTGTCTACCAAGAACGTGATCCTTTCGATTCCCGCTGGTTTTATTCCAACTTCCGGGAAAAACGGGGCACCGATTTTAGCAAATGCCGTCAGCACAAACGGACAAAACCAGCAGTTTAAGGCCTTTCAAATGGCTCACCTGACCAAAGTAATCAAAGGGCATACGCTTACCGGCCTTTTCTTTAAGGATGATTTTTCCAAGTATCGTATAGATAGTACCGGTAGCATTTCCAATGGATACGTCTATGGCCGTAGATACGATATCAGAGGGGTGAATTCACGGGTTACCTACGGAGCCATGTTAACCGGATTACTGGCAAAAACGACCCTGGGTAAGTTTAGTTATCTGGCTTTTGCCTACGCCCAAAGTGGCCACGACCGCGATGGACTGACCATTAACGGAGCTCATTATTACGGCGTTAACCTGGCTTATCTTCAAAATCGTTTTACCGTAACGGCTGGATACGAAAATCTTACGGGAAACAAACCCGATCAGCCTACGGGCACCACTCGTCGATTTGATCCGCTATACGGTACCCCTCACAAATACTGGGGTACCATGGATTACTTCTATGTTGGAACGGGTTCCCCCGTGGGAGGTCTTCAGGATGCTTTCCTGAAAGTAAAATACACCGTCAAACGATTCACGGCCGGACTCGATGTACACTACTTCGCTCTGGAATCCCCCATCGTGAATCGTCTGTCGGAGGTACCCAGCACCTTCCGGGGGCATCTGGGCAATGAGTATGATTTCGTAGCGAGTTATGCTCTTAATAAGTTCACAGCCCTTGAGTTAGGCTACAGCCTGATGCAGGGCACTAATCAGCTGGAATACGCTAAACAGAATACGCTTAATCAAAAAGAGAAGTTGGGTCAGTGGGGCTATCTGATGTTAAACATTCGTCCCGATTTCCTGGCGAAATCGGCTAAACCTTAATCCCATGCCAAATACGCCTTTACAATCCCTGCCTTTGTTTCAGTTCCGTGGCGTGCAGATGCGTACGTTCCACCTGACCTGGATGACCTTCTTTGTGTGTTTCTTCGGCTGGTTCGGTCTGGCTCCTCTGATGCCTGCCATTCGGGCCGACCTGGGCCTGAGTAAAGCACAGGTAGGTAACACCATTATTGCGGCGGTTTCGGCCACCATTTTTGCCCGTTTAATCATTGGTAAACTTTGCGATACCTGGGGGCCACGTAAAACCTATACGGCCTTACTCGTCATTGGTTCCTTACCCGTTATGTTGGTAGGTCTGGCTCACGACTACCTTACCTTTCTCCTCTTTCGATTAGCCATTGGTGTGATTGGGGCTTCGTTCGTGATTACTCAGTTTCACACCTCCATGATGTTTGCTCCACAAATCAAAGGAACGGCCAATGCCGTAGCCGGAGGTTGGGGTAACTTGGGTGGTGGCGTTACGCAGTTAGCCATGCCCCTGATTATGACCACAATTATGGGTTTCGGTTTCATTAAATCAGACGCCTGGCGGTTAGCAATGGTTGTACCGGGAGTGATGATGCTAGTGATGGCTTTTCTATATTACCGCTACACGACGGATACACCCGAAGGTAACTTCGAGGACATCGATCGTCAGAAAGTGAAATCCACCGTAAGCTGGGGTCAAGCAAGTGCGGATGTTCGGGTTTGGGCGTTGGCTCTGGCCTACGCCTGCTGCTTTGGCATGGAGATTACCTTTGACGGTGTAGCGGCGTTGTATTTCTTTGATAACTACAAACTTCCCGAAACCGAAGCAGGATTTTGGGCCATGCTGTTTGGCTTTATGAATCTCTTTGCCCGGGCTATGGGCGGTGTTCTGGCGGATAAAGTGGGTAAAACCTACGGCATGCGGGGCAAAGGCGTATTACTGGCCGGCTTGCTGGTGCTGGAAGGATTAGGCATCCTGTTATTCGCTCAGGCCGGAAGTCTGACAATGGCTATCGTCTCTATGCTTTCGTTTGCCTTGTTTCTGAAAATGGCCAACGGTAGCACTTACGCAATTGTACCTTTTGTCAACCCCAAAGCCCTGGGTATTATCTCGGGTATTGTGGGTGCGGGTGGCAATATTGGCGGTATGCTTATGGGATTTCTCTTCAAGTCTCAGAACATTAGTTACGCTCAGGCCTTTTTCTACATCGGTATCGGCGTAGCTCTGACGGGCGGTTTACTGTTCCTGATCAATTTTGCCAAGGCTTCGGTAACCGAAGAATCCGCGTCGGCTCTTGCCCCTTCTTTACAGTCTGCTGAATAAGTTTTAAAAGTTGCCATTCCTATGAGTACGACCCATCAAACCACGTGTTGTTATTGCGGTGTAGGTTGCGGCATTGTCGTCAAAAAAGAAGCTACGGGTGACTTATCCGTGCAGGGCGACCCGCAGCATCCTTCCAATCGCGGGATGTTATGCTCCAAAGGCATGAACCTGCATTATACCGTGATGGATCAGTCCGACCGCTTGCTGTATCCTCAGATGAGGTATGGCCGTTCGGCTCCGATGCAACGCGTGAGCTGGGACACGGCTCTGGAACGTACCGCAGCGGTTTTCAAAACTTTCATTGAAAAGTACGGCCCTGACTCCGTGGCTTTTTATGTCTCGGGTCAGTGCCTTACTGAAGAGTATTATCTGGTTAACAAGCTCATCAAAGGCTTTATTGGTTCGAACAATATTGATACCAATTCCCGGCTTTGCATGAGTTCGGCGGTGGCAGGCTATAAGCTTAGTCTGGGAGAAGATTCCGTTCCCATTTGTTACGATGACATCGAAGAAGCGGATGTATTTTACGTGCAGGGGGCGAATCCGGCCTGGTGTCATCCCATTTTGTGGCGACGGATTGAAGCCCATAAGGCCGCTAATCCGCATGTAAAGATTATCTGCATTGATCCCCGAAAAACCGATACGGCCCGTTCGGCGGATTTGCACTTGCCCCTCCATCCCGGAACGGACATTGTGCTAAACCACGCCATCGGTCGGCTTTTGATTGAACGGGATTACCTCGATACCAGCTTTGTGCTGGATCACACGGACGGCTTTCAGGCGTATCGCGAACTGGTTTTTCAGAGAAGCCTGGAAGAATCTGCTGAACTATGCGGCCTTTCCACGGAGGACATTCGTCAGGCTGCCGAATGGATTGGTACATCCAAGGGGTTTCTCTCCCTCTGGACGATGGGAATGAATCAGTCGGTCGTCGGAGTAAACAAAAACCTGTCCCTGATTAACTTACATTTGATTACCGGACGTATTGGCAAACCCGGAAATGGCCCCTTTTCACTTACGGGTCAACCTAACGCGATGGGTGGCCGGGAAGTGGGCGGCCTAGCCAATGCCCTCCCCGCTCACCGGGAAGTTACCAATGCCCAACACCGGGCAGAAGTCGAAGCTTTCTGGCAATCGCCCGTTTCCATTTCTGATAAGCCCGGATTAACGGCTACGGAATTGTTTAAAGCTCTGGAAGAAGATCGACTGAAAGCCGTCTGGATTATCAATACCAATCCAATGGTGAGTATGCCGGACATGAATGCCATAGAGTCTGCTTTGAAAAAAGCTCGTTTTGTGGTTGTTCAGGATATTTCCAATCGATCCGATACCGTCGCTTTTGCCGACGTTGTTTTACCGGCGTCGGGATGGCTGGAGAAAGAAGGAACCATGACCAACGCCGAACGGCGGATTACCTATTTACCTAAAATTCTGGAAGCTCCCGGCGAAACCCTGCCCGATGTCGAAATCATCTGGCGTTTTGCTCAGAAAATGGGATTCCACGATGCTTTCAATTACCAGCACGCTTCCGAGGTCTACGCCGAATACGCTCGCTTAACCGCCGGAACGAACGTGGATATTACCGGGGTTACCTATCCGTTACTCCAACAGGAACGAAGTATTCAATGGCCGTATTCAACTCAAGCCCAGAGCTCTACCCAACGCTTATTCTCGGATCACCGTTTTTATACGCCTAACCAGAAGGCTCAGATTCGGGCCGTTCCCGATGGGAATGCCTCGGAACCACTGGATGAAGATTTTCCACTGATATTAACTACGGGCCGCATCCGCGATCAGTGGCACACCATGACCAAAACGGGTCGGGTGGCTAAGCTGAATCAGCACATTCCACAAGCTTTATTACAAATCCACCCTCAGGATGCCCTTCAGCGTGCTGTCGGGGATGGTCAGTTAGTTACCGTAAGCAGCCGACGCGGCGAGGTTCGGGTTAAAGCTCAACTCAGCGAAGACGTTCGCCCCGGCGTTTGTTTTCTACCCATGCACTGGGGAAAAATTCTTGAGTCAACGCTCAATCGGGCGAATAACCTCACGCATACCCTGATCGACCCGATCTCTAAAGAACCTGATTTTAAGTTTTCAGCAGTTGAGGTGAAGGCTTATGCAAAGCCCCGCGAAAAGATTATCATCATCGGAGCGGGTTCGGCTGGGCTGGGTTTTGTTCAGTCTTACCGGGCTTTAAATCAGGACGATGAAATTCACGTTTTCTCAAAAGAAGAACATCCTTTTTATAACCGGGTATTACTCCCTGACTACATCAGCGGAGCTCAAAACTGGTCGCAGTTAGTCAAACTAAGCCCCGAAGAATTCGAAGCTCAGGGTATTATCGTTCATAGCGGCATCAGTATTGAACACATTGATCGCACCCATCGGATAGTTACCGACAGTCTGGGCCGGGAGCATTCCTACGACAAACTGATTTTGGGTATGGGCAGTCGCTCTTTCCGTCCCAAAGGTGTTCCTAATCTACCCGGCATCTTTAATCTGCGTTCCCGCATGGATGCCGATACTTTACAACCCTACCTCAAGCAGCCTAATGCCCGGATTGTGGTGGTGGGCGGCGGGTTATTAGGTCTGGAATTAGCGGCCTCCTTACGCCACATGGGCCTGCTGGTAACGGTGATTCAGCGTTCTGGCCGTTTCATGGAACGCCAGTTGGACCCTTTAGCCGGGGAGATGCTCTATCAGGATCTTCGGGAACGGGGCATTGACATTTACTTTAACGAAGAAGTTCAAACTTACCTGGGGTTAACCCAGTTGGAGGGCATTCAGTTAAAATCCGGGAAAAAGATTGATTGCCAGGCCATTGTATTAGCCATTGGCACAACTCCTAACCTGGAATTAGCTCGGGCTTCGGGACTGGATTGTGGTCGCGGCGTCCTTGTGAATGATTACCTGCAAACCTCTGATCCAGCCATTTTTGCGGCGGGAGAGATTGCTCAGTGGCAAGGGCAAATGTGGGGAATTACCCGGGCCGCCGAACAGCAAGCCGAAGCCATTGCCCGCTACATTTTCGGGGATATATCCCAGCCCTATCGCGGCAGCTTGTCCATGAACATTCTAAAAATGGAAGGGTTGCATTTATGCAGCATGGGGTTAGCCGAAGCCCCGGATTCTACGTATGAAGAGATCGTTTTTGTTGACAAAGCCAAGCGTTATTACAAAAAATGCATCGTCCATCATGATCGACTTGTCGGAGCCATTCTCATCGGTGATAAAAACGAATTTCTGGAATTCAGAGAACTCATTGCTAACAAAACAGAGCTTTCCGAAAAGCGTCTGCAATTACTCCGTTCCAGTCAGAAAGCCGATCCGCTCGAAGGCAAGCTGGTGTGCTCCTGCAACAGCGTGGGTGAAGGCAATTTGAAGAAAGCCATTAACTCTGGATGCACTGATTTTCAAAAACTTTGTCAGCAAACCGGAGCAGGAACGGGATGCGGTTCATGCCGTCCTGAAGTCAAGAATATACTACAGCAAATGCTGATCACTGCTTAAGCCATGAGAGATTATTATATCCTGAAAATCAACGCTCCGGCGGGCATTTATTCACCGGGGAATTTACTTCGGATTTTGAAGCTAGCTTATGCTTCGGGCATTCGCAAGGTGCGTTTCGGAGCTCGTCAGCAGTTGTTAATGACGGTACATTACGAAGAACTTCCCAGCCTGCAAAAATCACTCACGCAGGAAGCTATTTCTTACGAAGTTAATACCGACCTCTACCCTAACCTGATTAGCTCTTATTGCGGTGAAGATGTCTTTCGCAGCGGTGACTGGTTACGGGAAAGCGAGTATCATTTTATTCTGGATCAGTTTGAAAAACCCTCTCAGCTTAAGGTTAATCTTTCGGATTCCGGGCAGAGCTTTACGCCGTTTTTTACGGGTCACGTCAATTTTATTGCTTCTCATGAGCCGCATTTCTGGCATGTGTATATCCGTTTACCGAAAAGTAATCAGTTAATCCGTTTTCCTCAGTTACTCTACAGCAGCGAGTTAGGACGTTTTGTTTATACTCTCGAAGCGTTACTGAACCAATCAACTACCCACTGGTTAGAATCGCTTCAACAAACCCATTTCATTGCTCAGCCCTCTCTTCAGGAAGTCGAACTTCCCGACTTTTCGCTCCCTTATTACGAAGGGTTCAACCGCTACGGTACCCGAACCTGGCTGGGGCTTTACCGCCGCGAGGAATGGTTTAGTATTTCTTTTTTGGTAGAGGTTTGCGAGTTATGCCTGAAAACCAGAATTGGAGAAATTTGCAGCACTCCCTGGAAGTCACTCATCATCAAAAACATTCAGGAAAAAGACCGAATGCATTGGTCCTACCTGCTCGGTAAACATAACATCAGCGTTCGTCATGCTTCGCATGAACTGGCCTGGCAAACGGAAGATCATTCGGCAGAAGGGGCCAGTCTGAAACAATACGTCATTCAGCATTTTAACCGGGAAGACACCCGCACGTTTGGGTTATGTTTCGGTATCCAGACACAGCCTAAATCAGAGGTTTTCGGCTCGGTATTAATCCGGCAAAGGCCCTGGATTCAATGGGGATTTATTAGCCTTGGGAAACGTTATGATCTATACGTAGCAGAGCAGTATAATCCCAACAGTCGCATCTTTCGAAAAGTTGAAAAGGGCTTGCTTAAAATGCACGTTCCGCTTCAGGTGGAGCGAATTTGTCGGACGTTTAGTGCCCAGCGAATCCTGCGTACGACAGAAGCCTTGCCCCTGGTAGAAGAAGAACTTTTTGCTTCGCCAACGACTGAAGTCTATGAATGCCCGCACTGTCTGACCCGCTACGATGAACGTTATGGCGATGAAACCCAGTCGATTGCAGCCCATACCACATTTCAGAAGTTACCGGAAAGTTATCGCTGCCCCACTTGCGAGGCTCCCAAGAGCGATTTGATACGAATGTTGCAGGAAGCTTAAAAGCGGTCTAACATTTTAGAATCGAAGCACTGAATGCGTTCTTCCTCTTTTCTAGGACTGACAGGCTTGGAATCAGGCAGGTAGAACCTGCCTGATTGTAGGAACAAGAGGGTATCTCGCACCAGTGGAGACGTAACATTTTTTAAATCTATTTTTAAACAGTCTCTTTAAACGCCAAAGGTTTTGGCGGTATAACTTCCAATATTCTTGATTTCATTATTAGCCGCCCTTACCTCAATGTCGTAAAGGGTCTTATTGATGCGTTCAATGCTGAAGGATTCCAGAATTTCTTCGGCCTGATCCTGCCGCAGCTTGAATCGGTTAATGAGTCGATCCATGATGGGCGTTACGTCCACTGCCGTCGATTTATTCGCATAGGAAACTTCAAAAACAACGTTCTCAACGGGCTTGCGTCCCCTCCCCTCTTTTTCCCCATAAACAGGTGTATACGTGAAGGTTAAGTCCGTATTGCCATTAATTTCCCGCATGGCAATCTCCAGCACTTCGCGGTTAAAGTGCGTCCATTTGGGATATTTATCTTTTCCTGTTTTCGGATCAATGATGGCCAGCATGGATTTCAGTTCTACGACACTACGGGTAAAGGTTTTGTTCTTCATGTTCTTGTACATGCAGAGTAGTTCATAAATCCGTTTGGCGTGAATGGATTGTAAAGCCATGGCTGCCTGAAGCTGGATTTTGGTGAACTTTTCCTTTAACTCAACGTAAAACGGGCGAATCTTCCGAGATAATTCAATTTCAATAATTCCGGTGCCCTTTTTGTAGGTGGCAGAAGCGGCAAAAGTCGTTTGCAGAAAATCGCCATTGGGCAGGTATCCTTCCACCAGACGCGTAACGATCTTGGCGGTAGCTTTTTTGTAGGCATCGTAATACAGTTCCTCACTCCCCATGATCGAAGCAATTTCCTTGATGGACACCTGATATACTTTGTTCAGCGGATCGTCCGGGCGTACCTGAGAAATGACCATATACAAAATGTTCCGCTCGGTTTCAGACATTTCATAACGAGCTTCGGTAATGAAGTTGTCCTGGTATAGTTCGATCTGCTTTTTCATATCCATAGGTTGCTGACACTTAGCCAAATATAGAAAAGAATTGCAATTAGTTGTACATTAAAATTCAAAACACAACTTTTTACCGATCAAAACACAACTTTTAAACCCTATTTCACCGATCAAAACACAACTTATTAGCCTCATCTGACCGATCAAAACACAACTTTTTACCGATCAAAACACAACTTTTAAAAGTTATCCACAGGGTAAATCGCTGATTGATAGCCTGTTAATTTATATTTTTTTCCCTTCAAGAGTATAACAAGAGTATTTGAAATACCCAAACTCTTGATTACTTGCCTACAAGACGAGAGCTTGCATTAAATTTCCCCCGCTCTTTTTTATAGAAAGGGTAAAAAGTAATCAATGAAAAAATCAAAAAACAAAGCGGGGGGATAAAGGTAAAATAGAGTAGGCCGTGAACTAAATAATTAGTTTTAAAACATCTCTCTTTACACGATTCGTTTCTAAGCTTTATCTAGACTTTCAAAAACGATGGATAAGTATAATCACCCAGATTTACTAATAAAGTCGCTCAGAAGGGCTCAAAATGCGAAAAACTAGGCTCTTCTCATTCTTTCGTCCACTCTACCACTCGCCAAAGCTTCCATTTCATCCGTTTTCACCGATCAAAACACAACTTATTCTCTTCAATTAATCATGTTTGATACGGTTTACCTTCATTTATTAGCTAAAGCAAAGAGGAGTATATATTCTCCTCCACCAATTAAAACACAACTTATTCTATTAAATCAAGGGGCTTCTTGGTTGTTCAAAGAGTACAACCCTTCAGTTGACCGATCAAAACACAACTTATTTAAGCGGCTCAACTAAACAGTAGAGACCAATAGCTACATCTATTCTATTGATAATCAAATACATACTAGTTTCACCAATTAAAACACAACTTATTCATAATTGTAATGAAATCACCCATGGCATATCTCTACTGGTATATTTTACCCACTACTAATTTCACCGATCAAAACACAACTTATTAACTAATCATAGCTTATTGAACTAAATTAAGTAATTGATAATAAGACATATACGATAATAGCCATAATAAAAGGGGTAACACTGATTAAAACAGTATTACCCCTTTATTTACTAATTACTCCTGGATTTTACTTCAACGTCTTAAGTTGGCGAGCCAATTTGATAATAGCATTCAGTAACTCGTCCGAAGCAACTTCCACTTTCATTAACTGACTCAATTTTTTCCGCAACTGATTCTTCACTTCTTCCGCTGATGCGGTTTCATGATCCTCTGAATTCTCCACAGCTGGTTTTCTCAACACTTGCTGAACCGCATCCATGGAAGGCAAATCCTCTACCGGCAAAGTTGCTAATTGTTGCATATCACCTTTGCTAACTTTTACCTTTCCGCTCAGCACTTCCTTCTTTAATTCAGGACTCAGTTTATCTACACCCTTTGAAAATTCAGCGTCACGTTTAATGGTCTTTTCACTAACATTGAAACGCTCGGCCAGCCGTTCTGAAGTATTCATTTTTTCATAAGGGACATTTTGTCCTTTATGCTCTTCAAATTCATAAGGGTCAAAATGTCCCTTATGGTTTTCATCCGACAAATTTTCATAAAGGTCATTTTGTCCTTTATGACTACTTCGTTCGTATTTACCCTTTTCCAGCCGTTCGGTTCTGTATCGTAACCCGCGTAAATACGAGGCTTGTTCCGGCGTTAGGTTTCGTCTACCTAGCTGATTTTCAATCATAAAAGCAAAAACTGCTTCCTTGGTTGAAAACTGAACCAGATGAATCTTATAGTCTATGTGATTGGCGGTACAAATGGAATAGCGATTGTGTCCGTCAATCAAAATGTAAGCGGCTTCTGCAACGTCGGTGCCTTTGGCTATAGCCTCTGTTGTTTCCCAAACCAGAAGAGCTTCCCTACATCCTTCTTTCCTTATATTCGCCTCCAACTGAGCAAACTCTTCCGGTTGCAGGGGTGGAATGAAGGCTTCTAGTTCGGGAAGAATCTGAATGCGATTTTTTATTTCCTCATGCCGCAACAGACTCTGATCCTTGATAATTTTCTTATCGTTTAAACCAATCTGGTATTTTTTCATAGGTCAAGGCTTAAGTTCTGGATTGGATAAATTCAGTAGCAAGGTTCTTATAATCCACGGCTCCATTGGAGTCTTTCTGATAGGTAAATATGTCCAACTGAGCTACCTGTGATTCCTTCAAAGCAACATTGGTTCGAATCTCCGTTTTGAAAATGCGGAAATTACTCAAGGCTTCGTGAATATTCTGAATCATGTCCCGATGCACATTCAGGCGTTTATCGACCATAGTCAATAAAATGCCCTCCACTTTCAGCTCGTAATTGATCCGATCACGAACCTGAGCGATTCGATCAAACAAATGATTAACCCCTTTCATGGAAGAAGCCTCCGGTTGAAGAGTAACCAGACAACTGTGCGAGGCTACTAAAGAGGAGTTCGTGAAAATGTTCAGGGCTGGAGGACAGTCAATCAGGATATAATCGTAGTTACCACGAACGGGAGCCAGTGCATTTTTAAGCTGATTAACGCCACCGACGGCCTGCACTAATTCCAGATCAGCGTAGGCCAGTTCTAAATCGCTCGGAGCTAAATCCAGATTTTCACCTACGTTCACAATGGGTAGCGGTTCATTTTTCAGTAAGGCATGAACTACCTGTTTGTCAAGCTCATCCAAGCCGAGCGACTGGGTTAGGTTTCCCTGGGAATCCATGTCTACCAGCAGAATTCGATATCCCGCCAGAGCCAGAGCTTTTCCGAGATTAAGAGTCGTCGTGGTTTTCCCAACCCCTCCTTTGTGATTCACTACCGAGATAATACGGGCTTTTCGGTCAGACAGTTCCGCGTAGCCGTACTCCAGTAGAACAGGATACAATGCCGCTAAGTGTTTATCATTAAGTGTACGATCTCCAGAGATGGCCTTAGCCAGGGTACCGGAAGGAAGGCCCGCCTGTTTTTCTATAGCAGAAACCGAAAGGGCTGGTTTTCGGCGAAAGAATGAAAGAGCTTCTTCGTGCGTCAGCATAAGTCAAAGTGTATTGGAATAATATTAGGACAAATAAATATCATTTGTCCTAATATATGGACTTTCTGATCTTAGAAAATGTAAACTTTTTTTGAACGGCTTAGAAAAGTATCAACCATTAAAGCACTGAGCTACTTTTCTATATAAGCATAGGTTCACCAATCAAAACACAACTTATTAACCTATATTCAATAAGTTGTGTTTTGATAAATGGCTTATTATCAGTTATGTATGAGTGATCGATTTTAGAAATAGTTTTCACCGATCAAAACACAACTTTTAAAATGGAGAAGGCTCAAACAAGGATAATTGATCTGTGTGGGTAAGACGGAGGGCTTTCATCTGCTTTTCATCGAATGGCTGTAAAAGCGAAGTAATAGCCGGATCATCAGAGGGCCGATCGGATAACCAGAGTGATTCGTGTTCAGGATCAATAATGACAGGCATCAAGCCCGTAACATTATTAATGAATTTAAGTAGTGAATTTCCGGGTGTAGTGATTAAGGTAAAAGTCGGGATAACCTGATCTTCGTGTTGCCAGGTTTCGTAGATACCAGCCAAAGCAAAAAGCTGATTATAACGTAACGATAGCTGATAAAGTACCTGGTTTTTTCCTTCTTTTCGATGCACAAAAAAACGATCCGCCAGGACTAGTGCCCGTTGTCCATTCTGAAATGGTTCACGTGCGTAGGCTTTTAACGCAAGATCCTGGCTAAGTACATGCAACCGACGCAGGGGGGTAGACTCTACTTGTTCAGGCTTGGTAGTTGTACTTAACAGGCCCCACCTAAACTGTTGAAGTTCAGTGGGGCTTTGACTAGTAATAATGGGCCAGTAGGGTAATGCTTCAGCATCTGCCTGTGTGACAGGCAAGTACTTTCTTGTCTGAGAAGTTACTTTTTCAACATTAAACCGTTGCTGAATATCCTTAAGTTTTTTGCCAATGCCGAGCCCGATGTACATGGAAATAGATGCTGCCTGGTACCTGAAATAAATCGCGAGGGTATTCGCAAAGGTATGGGATTAAAAAGCTCATGCCCAGTTCACCGCTTATTGAGATTGAAAATAATGGGTAAGGATGGACTGAAAAGATTCAGGAATCAGGTCTGGTCGTTGCGTTTGCAGTGTTTCCGTGTCGAACGTATCCAGATCCGTATATAAAGCTTGTTCCGTATTAAAATGGAGCAAGCCTTCTTCAAATACTCGCTCTTCAGAATCACTGGAAACCTGCATGGAAACGAAGTTCAGACGGCTTATCTCGTCCCTTCCATGTTCCCACTTCAACCAGAAATAAACTTGACTCTTGTCTGTAGCATTGGCTAAATCTGTCCTTTTAACTTCGATGATGCTGATGGCTTGGTTAGTGAAGTAATAAAGTATATCAAAAGCTTCATTCATAGCGAGTAAATCAAATTACATAAATTCAATCAAAATTATAAAAATAAAATCATTTAAAAACGACTTTTAGACTGTAGGTATTAATAATCATAGATAGCGTATTTTCCCGTAATTACAATCTCTTATTAAGTTGAAATCTATTGATAGTATACGTAAACAAATAATTTGCTATTAATGATTTGATTTACAGGTATTTATTATTATTGATAGTAAGATTTTTTCAGGATTAAATTACATTTAATGTTTGTATCTGTAAACGTTTACTTATGAAACGATCCGGCTATTGGATATCTTCTTGGGCAAAAATTAACGTTAGGTGATTGTTATTTTCCTTATTAAATTTACATAAGTTATTTAAGTATAATCACGGATAGTTCCCCCCGCCTGAATCAGTAATTTATGAATCTACCTTTACTCCAAAGTAGGGTTTCTTTGTGGAATCTTACGTTTCTTTTTTTCTCCTGCCTTAGCGTTTTAAGCTGCCGCCCTGATGACTATCCTAAGCGTCAGTTTACGCCTTGTGAAACATTAGCTACTGAAATCGGATATTCGGCTAATGGATTGACTGTATCGGTCAATTTAAATTCCTTAACTGAAACATTAGCTTCCATTGAATGGGATTTTGGCGATGGCACGGCCAAGCAGACCAGTTTAAATTCAACGCAAACGCATACCTATTCCAAAGCTGGAACTTACACCATCACAGTAACCCTTACGGACAAATGCACAAAGACTTTAGTAAAGACGGCAACCGTTACGGTAACGGCCATACCAGTACTAACAACTGTTTTGGCTAGTAGTATAACTTCTAATAGTGCTATTGCTGGAGTTAGGTTTACTAGTTTAGGCAATCCATCAGTTCTTCAATATGGGATCTGTTACACAACTAATAGCAATGTTACTCCAACTGTAGATAACGCAACAGTTAAGTACTTTTCTAACGTTCCTGACGTAAATAGTGCTTTAACACAGCAATTAGACAATCTTCAACCCAATACTACCTATTACTACAGAGCATTTGCTGTCACTGCAGGCGGTAAATACTATCCAGAAGGTGAAGGAGTATTGACCTTCAAGACAACGCCTGATATTACGAGCGGGTTGGTAGCTTATTTGGACTTTGATAATGATACTTGGGATAACAGCCCTAGTAATAATAACCATGGAGAGGTAATACCTAATTCCAGTAAAAGTTTCGATGCAGACCGTAGAGGGAAGACTTCATCAGCCTTTCGGTTTGATGGAACCAATTACATTAAGATAGCCGATAATGCTTCATTACGTTCTTCTGTAGCGTCTATTGCTTTCTGGTTTAAAACAGACAATGTTCCTAACTCGTCCAATAGATTCATGCATCTTTTGTATAAGGCTGATTATGAGACGGATGGTTACAAACAATATTCTGCTTCGCTAGATTGGACTACTCAATATGGCATTAGTGTAAAAGCAGATCTTCGGCAGGGGAGTTGTGAAAATGCATGGCAGCCTTTGCATAAAAACAATTATAGCCTGACTACTAACTGGTGCCATGTGGCTATTGTATTTAACGGTAATAAAGGGGAATTATATATTAATGGTGCCAAGCAACAGGATACTACATTTGCGAGTACAGGTATTGCAAACTGCCCTGGAGGAGACATCATTTTAGGAGCACAGACAAGGGCGTATCCTAATAACTTTAAAGGTTTGATGGACGAATTCCGCGTTTATAATATTGCTCTTACTGAAGAGCAAATTAAGGCACTTTATAACTTATAATCCCCATGTTACATTTTCTATACAAGTGCCTGTTCAGTAGCTTGATTTTTCTGGCTTTTGTTGGTTCAAGTCAGGCCCAGACGGTGGTTTCCAATATTCGAACGGATTATAACACCGATCGAATGAAGATTACTTATGATCTGGAAAAAGCAAATCCCCAAGATTCGATTTACGTTCAGGTGGAAAGCAAAAGTAAAGGTTATTTGCCCGTCAAAACAATAACCGGGGAGGTGGGGAAAGGCATTACGTCGGGTACGAACAAGGTCATCTACTGGGATTATGCTCTGGATGGTATCAAGATAGACGACGAGCAAATTCGGGTTCATATCCAGGTTTTTAACTCTGCAATCAAGCCTAACACAGGAGCGGGCCCGGTCAGTGCTCTAGCTTCGGTGGTCTTACCCGGCGTGGGTAATATGCTGGTAAACCGTAAAATCGGCCTTCGTCCCTTAATCTCCATTTCCTACATTGGTTTGCTTGCCTATGGTTTGATGGAACGCAAGAAAGCAAACGAGCAGTATGCCATTTATAATAGCTCGCAGTACGATTACCTGCCAGCGGAAGCAGAACCATTTTATCAGCAGGCCAATAAGCATCGGCAGAATTTTTATTACGCTTTGCAGGGAGCCGGTTTAATCATGGCCGCTGATGTCATTTACAGTGTCATCAAAGGCAGTAAAAACGCCCGAATCAAACGTTCCCAACCTCGCATTTCCCTCCATTATATCGGTAATACTCCTGCTTTAGCCTACCAACTGAACTTCTAAGCGTATGAAAAAAGCTTTATTTTTTAGTGTGCTCCTGGCAGCTTTGCCCTTCTTCGGTTATTCTCAAACGACCAAAAATTTCTCAACGGGTTGGGAAAAACCCGATATTAAACTAGTAAAACCATCCATCGTCTGGCAGAGTCCATCCGCTCCTGAGTTAACGGTTAATCAGCCCGTTTTTAAAGCTAAGGTTTGCGTACAGTCTTCCGCAGAGTTGACGAATTATCATTTCGTTTTGAATGGGAAGACCATTGGGGGAGTGGAGAGGGGCTTTCGCAAGTCAACTACTTGCGGACAGGAAATTACGCATGAGCTGACCCTCGTGGAAGGCAATAACGAACTACATTTTGTCGCCGTAAATAAGGGCGGGACCACCACGAGCGAATCGCATTACATTACCTACAAAATCGGAGCTACGATCATTCCCCGGTCGGCTTTGATTCTGGCGAATAGTGCGTATCCGGTGCCTTTGAAAAACCCGCTAAATGACGGACGGGCTTTGGAAAGTCATTTGAAAAAACTGGGCTACGAAGTAACCATTCTGGAGAATAAGAACCTGAGAGAGCTCAAAAGTGGCATTGATGCCTACACCGAAAAATTATCCGACAAAACCATTAGTCTTTTCTTCTACGCCGGACACGGTTTGATGGTCAAACGCGAGAATTACATCGTTCCGACCAATGTTCACATCGGCAGCGAGTCAGACGTAGAATATGAGTGTTTTGCTTTATCCCGGCTGGTGGATCGAATGAAGGAGAAAAATCCCAATGGTTCTAATCTGGTGCTTTGGGATGCCTGTCGCAACAATCCCTATCGTTCCTGGACGCGTGGGGTAGAAGGAGCAGTGCATACCAATATCAATCCACCCGTGGGAACCATGATTATCTACGCCACCGAACCCGGTAAAACGGCGATTGATAATGCCGAAGGATCGAACGGGCTGTTCACGGGCGAACTCGTGCGTCACATTCAAACGCCAGACATTGATATTTACGAATTAATGCGTCGCATTGATAAAGGCCTTGCGGATCGGAATACGCCGCAAACGCCTTATCCTGAGGGGACTTTTCGTACACAATTCATGTTCAATCCTTCGCTGAAATGATCCGTTCGAAACGCCTATTTCTACTTCTTTTCTGGTGTATAGCTCAAACAATTCAGGCACAAACCCTGCACGCCGTCTTTGTAGCCGATACAAAAGATGAGTCCCTTGCAACGGCCTGCGAGCGGGATCTGGAAGTCATGCACCGGCAGTTGGCTCAGGCTGCTTCAGCGATGTCGTATCGGTTGAATGACCAAACCATTTCAAGGGATTTATTTACGACCCAACAGCTAGCCCAGGTATTGGATAAGCTTCAGGTAGAGTCGCAGGACGTAGTCTTCTTTTATTACACGGGGCATGGGTATAACCTGAGCGGGCGGCAAGATGTCTTCCCCATTTTGCACATCCAAAAGGACGAAAATCAACTCAAAGACAATCCGGCTCTGCGGGATATTCATGCGATTCTGAAGAAGAAAAACGCTCGTTTGTGCATCACGCTGGGCGATTGCTGTAATCAGATTTCTCATAATACCCGGGGAATGATTGGACGTAAACCCGCCATCGGCGAGTTAACCCTGACGAATGATTCTCTGAATGCAGCTTACCGAAAATTATTTCTGGAAACGTCTGGTGATGTCCTGATTACCAGCAGTAAGCCACCCCAAAACTCTTTTGCACATCCCGACTCAGGCAGCTATTATACCCGGGTATTTGACGAAGCTCTGGAGCTGGCCAGCCGCTATAACCGGGACATTACCTGGGAAACCTTACTCAAGGATACGCAACACCGATTGGAGCAACATTCGGCTACGAAAGACAAAGTTTCCCTTTATGAAATTAAGCTTAAGGGGCAGGAGCCTGTGGTAGTGAGAGAGCTGGACTTCGAACGCATGAATCGTTACCTGAATGCTCTTTCGGATCAGAATCTTTCGGAGTCAGAACGTCAGGCTCTGTTGGGTAAGCTTCACGAATTTTTTGTGAAGAAAGCACGAATTGACATTTACGTTAATACTACGCTTGGCGAAGTGCAGCCCATCGAGCAGGTAGTAAAACGTCTGTATCTCAACGCTGGAAAAATTCAGCGAATTAATATTATCGAACGCTTATCGACCGTTGCTGCCGACGGAAAACATTACGAGCGGGCCGCCATTCAGGAAATTTGGGAATAAAATGATAACCATTGGCTGGTTTAGGTATAGGTAATTGAAAATGAGTTACCCCACACTTTATGAAAACGTACATTTTACTTGTTTTTAGTTTGTTAGGCATCGCAATGTCCAGCCATGCTCAGCCTACGCAGGTTGATAAAAATCTGGTGGTGGAAGATGACCTATTAACCGAAGAAAAACTCCGCGATTTTCAAACCCTTACCCAGCAAAAAGTAACCGAATTTCAACGCTACCTTGCTATTATCTCTGATCCTACGCAGTCGGATGAGGTGCGGGAACTGGCCATTGAAAATGCGGAGAAGCTATTTCTTCCCGGAGCAGCCATGCAAGTAGGAACGGTGAAGAAACAGACCTTAATTCAGGAATATCCGCTGTCGATTTACTTACGTCGGCTGAAAAATCTGGAGAAAAAATATTTCGACGTTTCCATTACCTTTTACGATTTGGCAATGGTGGGCGACTGGGAAAAAACGCAGACGGGTTATGTAACTACTGCTACGTATTTTCAGCACTTTAAAGGAAAAGGCAAGGATGGGAAAATTGCTTACGAGGACAAAACCATCAAGCACCTGGACGTAGATCTGAGAAATCGGCGGGACCCTTTTTATGAAGAACACCGCTGGACCGTTTTGCTCGGTAATATTCGGGTAGCAGAGGTGCAGCCTAAAAAGTCAGCCTTGTAGATGTGGAAATACGTATGCTTTGGGCTGTTACTTTTTTCCATTACCACCCAGGCTCAGGAAGCGGATTCACTGTTTCTTCAGGAATCTACGCAAGCCGGAGGGGCACGGGTAAGGTTTCAGCGATTGCCCGCCGAAGGTTACATGAAAACCCGTTTACATCTGGTAAGCGATTTTCTGAAAAAACTGAATGATACAACGGCTTCCGAAGAATATCCCGTAGCCGAGATTGCCCGGTCGGCTCGACTAAGAGAGCTGATTAATACTGAAAATACCCACCTATCAGGAGATGATTTACAGCGTTTTATAGATCAGATTGGGGCAGAAAAAATAGCGAATCCGCAGGAACATTTATACGCAGAAGTGCTGCTGGAAACCCTGAACAAGGGCGAGAACCGAACACTGAAAGTCTACTTAAAAAAGCAAAAAATCAGTAATAACTGGTCCTGGCAACTGATCGGAACCGAAGCTTTCCCGCCGCTCGATAGTAGCTATAGTCTGGAAGAGAAAGCAGATTCAAGTCAGTTTATTCCTCCCAATGCTCAGGAACTGAATTTCATGGCTTTACCAGGATTATTCCGAAAAGAGATCAGTCCGTTTTGGGCGGCATCGGCTCGCACTAACCCGGATCTACTAGCGATGAATCAACAGATTAAGGAAGGGAAATTGCAGATCATTCATTCCCTCGAAACAAAACTCTGGCTGGATACGCAGTTAGGATGGTATCTGGAATTGCGTCAGTTGAACCGGGAAAGTGAAAATTCTGGCTGGCTTATTCATGACTTAATCAATGATGTAAAGACCTTACCTCAGGCTTTGCTCGTTTTCCTTCAACAAAGTAATAAATGAAAAGCACCTTAACACTATTGATCCTGAGCATGTTGACAATGCCTTTGGTGTGGGCTCAGTCATCGGAGCGTCAGGTAAAAGCCTTTTTGCTGGAATACCAGCAACAGGTTAATCGATTGAGTCAGTGCAAACAGGAGAGCGAAGTAATGAATGCGAAGCGGTTCTTTGCGAATGACACGCTTCGCATTCCGGCTATGTTATTACCCACGGCTTTGTATCGGGTCTCGCGTTCACAAATAAGCGTTCACGATTGGATGCAGGCGTTACCTTCTTTTTTCTGGGAGGGGTTTACCTATAAGCTTGATACGGCCCATTGCCATTTCGAAGAACTAACGCAAGACAAAAACCAGATTTGGGCGAAGGTGACGATTCCGGTTGTTCTGCACGGCTTGTCCCTCAAAACGCACCAAAGGCATTATTACCAGGAAGAACAGGAAATTCTACTCTCCGCAGAGCGGCAGGGGATCCCTCACTGGCAAATTGAAAAAATGACAGGTACGGGTCGTGGGATGAAAGAGACGCCCTTAAATGCCCAGCAATTACTGGACCTTAATCAATTTCTTCAAAGTAGTCTGATACAGTTAATGTACGAGAAAACGCCAGCAACCGTTCGAGAGCAACTATTGGAAAAACTTCAGAGTTACGTTACTTTGGACGCTAAGGTGTTTGTCTGTAAAAAAACAAGCGGCTCCAGCTTATCTCTGCGGGAAATTTCCCAACTCAATCTAACCGCCGAACAAGCCGCCGCCTGTCGTGTGGAAGGCTTTGACCTGGTGTATCAGGGCAACTTTTTTCAAGATCGAAGTGGAAACTGGCAAGCCGATGTGATAACCTTAAAAGGTATTTCGGTATGGATGGATGGAAAGGTTAACTATCAGGACAGGCAAATGAATACACTTCCTGCGGAGCCACCTTTCCAGGAAAAAATTCAATTAACGCATTTAGCTTTCCTCTTGTGATGCTTGTTCGTACGCTACTCATCTGGTTATTTTGCCTTAGTCCTTTTTGCTCAACAAGTCAGCAAAAAGAAGTCATTCATTCGCCCATCGATGTAAAAGTTGATTCCGTAATGAGCCTGGTAAATAATCCGACAGTGGCGAAAGGCACGACCTCCCAGCAGTGGCAGAAAAAGTGCGAACAGTGGTTTGCTCCTTCCGGCTATGTCGTATTAATTAGGGCGAATAAAACGGAAAAATGGATTCCGGCTGCCACCTTTTTGGGTAGTCGCCCGGCAGGGATCAGGTACGAGATGCAGTCGGTGAAAGTGATTCATTTTCAAAATATTAAGAAAATAAAAGAAGGCGAGTACAGCAGTCAGGCATCGATTTATTTTGATGTTCAAAACTTTGAAAATCATTTACCCGTCACGAAGAGTATTTCGAAAGTAACCATTCCCTTAACTCAAATTCCTGCCGCCACGGACTACTGGCAGATTTACGAACTCCGACTCGTTGAAGTCCCTAGTCGCCTGTCGGCCAAGCCCCATCCTTAATTAATGTTTTTTATGCAAAAAAGCTGTATTCTACTACTGATTTTTATCCTGAGTATCCCTTCCTTAATGGCTCAAAAAACCTACCAACGCGGGCTGGTTTTTAATGATGAAGCTTACGAAAGAATGCCAATGAAGGCGGTATTAACGAAAGGAAGCTATGATAATCTGGCAAAAAGTATTTCTTACGAAGCTTATTGCCCGCCTATCATGGATCAAGGGGAATATGGCACTTGCGTTGGCTTTGCGACTACCTATTACATGCGGACGATACTTGAGAAAATTCGACTGAAACAGGAGTCTAATCATGCACTGGCCTTTTCGCCCAGTTATACTTACGAAAAGATCAAAATGACTTCAGACATTACTTGCCAGGAGGGTGGGTCGATAATAGATGCCTTATATACGCTTCAACACCTGGGAGCTCCGTATTACCAAGTCTTCCCGTACCCCAATTGCCGTGACGCCGATAGAACGATAGACGCTCAGGCTGCTCCGCATAAAATTGGGGATGCCATCCGTCTGTTTGGCCCGCTGGCTCCGGTAGATTTTAAAATCAAAAGTCTGAAGAAAGCTTTGAATGAAGGGTACCCCGTGGTAATTGGTATGCGAACACCCATATCCTTTTTTGCGATTCAGCACGTGTGGGAACCCGCTCCCGGTGACGAAAAAACGCCGCAAAATGAAAGCGGCCATGCCATGTGTGTGATTGGTTACGATGATGCGAAATTTGGCGGAGCTTTTCGAATTGCCAATAGCTGGGGAGACCAATGGGCAGAAAATGGATATTGCTGGGTTCGTTACAAAGATTTGGCCGCTTATACCCGAAATGCTTACCAGGCTTTTCCTGATTTCAAGACTCCTCTACCCAATGTAACCTCTACTAGTTTAAAGGGAAAACTGGATCTTCAACTGCGGGAAGGCAGTCTGATGCGGTCTAAACAGACGCTCCAAAAAGGACTGGTGGTGATGGATGATAAACCAGCCGAACTTACCGTATATCAACTCGCCAGTAGTTACCCCGCCGGAACGGCTTTTAAGGCTTTGTTAACGACCAGTGAAGCGGCTTATGTGTACATGATCGGAACGGATAAAAGTGCCAAAATGAATGCCTTATTTCCTTATGCTCCTGATATTAGCCCTCTCTTAGGTCCAGACAATACGGTAGCTTATCCTTCAGGCACGAAGTCAATCACTCTCGATGGTACCAAAGGAACGGATTATCTGATTGTACTTTTCTCGAAAAAACCGCTGGATTTCAAGAAAGTATTAAAGCAAATGCAGCAAAGCACCGGGAATTTGTCCCATCGATTATCGATTGCTTTGAAGGGAGAATTAATTGCACCTTCGCAGGTTTCATATGCCGAAAACCAGCCGAGCTTTGAAGTAACCGGAAAGACAAATGGTTCGGTTGTTCCTCTGATTGTGGCTATTGACCATAAGTAAGTTATGCGAACGATTTCCCTTTACCTGGTTTTCTTTTGGCTCTTTCTGAATTCGGGAAGAGCCCAATCCTTTTTACCGGAAGAAGAAAAAAGCATCATCGAAAATGCCCGGAAGCTACTAAATACGGAATACTTGCAAAATCTGGAAATTCTAACGCATTATGAAGTAAATCAGCCTTTTGATGCACTTCGACCGCAATTGCAGGGTTTCATAAAATCAGCCTTTCGGGACGCGGACGTTCAGATTTTCAACGAATTTCGGGAGCCGTTGGGAACGCTCACCACGGTTGAAGAATACATCAAGGATTACCACATTTTTGCCAAACGAAAACCCATTGTAAATACCCTCGACTGGTCGAAAGCCCGGTTTCAATTGAAGCAAACATCAGACAAAAAACCTTTTCTGAATGTCTACATCTTGAAGAAAATGCAGGGTAGTACGGGAAAAATTCTAAATCAGGAACATCTGGTAGAATGTCGGGTTCAATTTGATTACAACGAGAAACTGAAGTCGTTTTATGGCTTTAAAATTGCCGGGATTACAAAGGTTCAAGACTACCCTAAAGAGTCGGCAACGGATGTTCAGACAGTGGTAGCAGCGAAGAAAAACGATCTTTTCGCCGTACTGGATACGCTGACGGCCCAGTTAAAAGCAAATAGTTCAACTTCACCCGAGGAATTAGTTTTAGAGCGTTTTACGTATAAAAAATGCGGGATCAACGATGCTCTTTCCGATCAGGTTTTTGCGGCTCTAAATTCCTGTATACAGAGGCGAATGAACGTTTCGGTGCAGTCGGTAGCGGGCGATAAAAACGTTTTTCCTATCATTCGGGGATGGTATGAAGATGCCGAAAATCAGTTGGTAATGCACATGGAATTGGTGGATTCCAGAACGGGTAAAGTCTTTCAGCAATTGAGCAATGCCGAGTTACCGTTGCGATGGCTGGAAGAACAGCAGATTCCGCTTAAGCCGCAGAATTATCAAAATGTAAAGGTCGTACAGGATACCATCCGGCAGATCACATCGGTTACTCCACAGTCGGCGTTAAAGCTGGAAATTCGGACCGATCGCGGACGAACGGGGGTAGAATACTGGGCGGGTCAGTCCATGATTCTGGAAGCGAAAGCCAATCGCCCCTGCCATGTTCGATTGCTTTATCGTCTCGCTGATGGCACGCAAACCTTGCTGGAAAATGATTTTGTCATTAAACCCGGGCAGGAAAACCAGCTTGTTCGCATTGCTCCCGAAGCTTCTTTTATCTGTTCAGCTCCTTATGGTACGGAGTACTTGCTGGCGTATGCCTCTGAAGAGCCTTTTTGTGCTTTACCAACCGTGCCGAACCGCGAGGGCTATTTCAGGCAGGAAGGAGAGTATCAAATTTTTGTCGGTTCCTTATCGGCCTTTAATACCTTGATGAAATGTGCGAAAAATAGCGTTATCGCCGAGGATCACTTGCAGATTACTACGCGGGAAGGAAAAACAGATAAATAGTTTAATTGATAATGATTCGGATTAACTCAGACGCTAGGCTATGAAACGTTACGGCAAGTGTACCAATTTTGATAACCATTGCCCAAAGGCTAAGTCGAAGGAATTATTTATGCTGGAGGAAACGCAGGCGTTTGTTTGTCCGGCTTGTCAGAAACCTTTATTTGAAGTTCCAGCAGCGAAAACGCAGGCTTCCCTCTGGCCTAAAGTAGCCATGATCCTGGCAGGAATTTTAGTTTTGGTGGGAGTGGTTATTGGCGGATTCATGTGGCCTGTTTCGATTGAAACTAAGCAGGTTAACACAGAGGAGTCAAAACCAGAGGTTACATCAGATTCAACAGAAAAAGTAGATGCTGTAACCGATACGGAAGTAACCATACGTACAGATACCATGGAGACACCTACACCTCCCCAATTTCCGGCCAAGGGTACTAAAATCAAAGGTTCCGAACATTGTCTGGATTGTGAATCTCTGTATTTTGTTGCGGATGGAAAAGGAGGAAAAATCATGCAAACGGAAGGCTATACTACCAATTGTTGCAAGTGCGGTTCGCGGGTAGCTTTTCAGGATGGGTATTACTATGATATCGTCTGCGAGGATGATCGTATTAAAGCGGTAATGGCAGGAAAAGTTAACTAACAGCGTCGCAGACGCTGTTTTAGGGACTAGTAATCTCAGTGGTATACATGAAATAAACCAGTCTAGTTTTGAAAAAGAGATAATTCGGCCATGCCGCTACCAACGTGGACCGACCAGCTTTTTCGCTGGTAGCAACCGCTTACTTGACCAAAATAGACCTCATAGCCTAGGTTATTGCTGCCAGCGAAAAAGCTGGCCGGGCTACGCTGGCAGCGGAGGACTAGAGACTATTTTTTGAGGAATAAATTTATTTGATAAACAACTAACAACTAACAACTAACAACTAACAACTAACAACCGCAGCCGCTAACAACTAAATCCCCTTCACCACAAAACCATATCGTACAAAACGGGCCATGTCGCGGTAGGTAATCCAGCAAAAACCCTGATCGGCCCAGGTCTTTCCGAAACTGTTAATGATTCGAAACGCTCCTCCTGATTGTTGATCGTCGTAACCAATAATGCAGAGAGCATGACCTTTAAGATCCCTGTTTTGAGGATCATCGCCAGGAGCTGCCTGCCATACCTTCTTGGTGTAATAAAATGAGGCAGGAATAACCATTCCCACCACCACCGGATTACCTTCCGACAAGGCCCTTTTCAGAGCTTGAATTTTAGCCGCTTCGCTATCCTGAACTTTAAAAATTCGCTCATAACCCTTAATCCGATAACGGTTGGCAATGGGATCAACACGGGCTGTCTTTTCACCGCAGGCCGGGTAAGGAAAATTCTGCCAGGACGTATTCCCAACTTCCTGCATAAGCTGTAAAACCTTTGTTAGATACACGCCCTGTGAGCAGTCATAGTCGCTGCCCAGCTTGGCTTTTTCATAGAGGTAACCCGGAGAGAAAGCAAGTTTATTAATGGCTACCTGATTCTTTAACCCCCGTTTTTTCGCTTCCAGAATCGTATGCAGGTAATAACCGCAGGCAAAACCCACACAGGTGCTGTAGGTGCCTTGTCCTTGCACGCTGGGGCAATAGGCTTCGAAACTTACCTGAGCAGGCAACGGAGCTTTCGTCAAGACAGGCTCAAAAGGCAAATGCTCATACGCAGCATCATCCAGTAACATTCCCGTTTGGGGCAGTGGCTGTGCCTCAACATTTCCTGAGAGGAGGAGTATAAATCCAGCCAGAACGATTCCTAACCCACGCATTAATTTACTTCGTTTTTTGATAAATCAGCTAGCAATTGTCGAGCTTCGGCCTGATAAGGATGACCGTTTGTTTTTTCAATCTCTCCTAACAACTTCCGGGCCTGATCGGGTTGACTATTTTTGAAATAAGCCAGCGTTAAGTACCACTGGGCTACCGCATCCCAGTGATTATGAACCTCTTCGGTTAAACTGTGCAGTTTAGTGATGGCCTGCCGGGTCTGATTTTGCCGTAATAGAGTTACGGCTTGTTGCAATTGAATGGAGTCGTTTTGGGCGGCCTCGTCTATTCCGCCCGCTCCGAGCCGATCTGGGTCATAAGGGAGTACGGGAGCCGATTTTACGGAATCAGTCAGGTAACGACTGGCTAATTGTTCGCTGGGACTGGCTCCTGAACTTGCCTGACGATTGGGTTGCAGATAAAACCAACCAATGCCCAAGAGTAAGGCCAGCCCCGCCGCTGTTGCCAATGGAATCCAGCGATTGATTTTTTTCACGGGTTCAGCCGGGTGCAGTGAGATTACCTTGGGTTCTTCCGAAGCATTCGTTTTAAAAACAGGTAACTCATTTCGATCAAGCAGCTCCTGATGAATCTCACGAAAACGGTTTTTATCAGCCAGTAAGATTAATCCCTTCTTGATTTCCTTTTGTAGTTGTACTTCTTGCTGTAATGATTGATCCGCTTGTAATTGCTTTTCAAAAGCCTGACGTTCAGCATCTGGCATTTGGTTGTTAAGGTATGAGCCTATTTGTACGAGTAGTTCTTCTCTTAATTCCATGACTTATTTTTTTCGATAACCGAGGTATAATTCCTTGAGTCGTTGTACGCACCGGAAGCGTTTTACTTTAGCAGAACCTTCCTGAATACCCAGTATTTCACCACATTCAGCCAGTGATTTTCCCTGCACGTAAAAGCAATCAATCATTACCTGACATTGGCGACCTAATTCGTTTCGAGCCCGATCAAGTGCTTCATAATCGGCCTCCTGATCGTCGTCGGACCAGATGCTTTGGGATTCCGCCAGTTCTTTTTCCAGGGCTGAGTCTTCTGATTCGTTTCCCTGAATGAGATCATCTATCAAATCCACCTCATTTGCCGTCGGCTCCTGATAGATTTTAAATCGGTTGTTCTTAGTTCGGCGGAGATGAGACAGCCACTGTTTCTGGCAAATTGCGTTGGCATAAGCCGCAATGGGCTTTCCCTGAAAAACAAATTTCTTATCCCGGATATTAGCCAGACAGATCGCTAAGCCTTCTTGTAAAAGATCGTAAGCATCGTCACTGGAAATCGAGCTACGATTTAGTACATAAGGGATAAAGGTTTTCATTACATTGAGGTATAGCTCTTCCCAGGCTTTGGGGTTATTCTCCAAAAGAGCATAATACTGTTTTTCTTCTTCAGGGAAACGGGCGTGAGAGGGTTTCGATGAATGAGAGGGTTCAATTTCGGACATATAGGCAAGTAGGTATTCATCCTAAAGTTACTTATCATTTTGTGAAATAATAATTTTGCACGTAGATTGAATAAACGTCGTTCACCAAAGTGGAAGCATTTACCTATGTAGATTCCGGGGAAAGGTTATCATTAAGCAGAAAAATAATAGAAAAAGAAGAATAGGAAAGGTGGAGAGGCCTAATCATTAGATCAAAAAATAGCTAAAAATAACCTCAGGCCGAAGCCTGAGGTTATTTTTAGCTATCGATTATGAATTAAAGCAACAACGCATCAATTCGGTGAGCGTGAACCATGTCTTCCGCCTTCGACCAGGTAAAGACGGTATAACGCCCATCCTGAGAGGCAATCAAGGCGATGGCGTCCCGCTGGTCATGGACAAATTGAGCAGCGGATAAATGCCGGGTTCCCCAGGTATGCGTGGGATGAACAACCGTTGCGACCTGATCAAGAATAGGCTCGGAAACGAGGATTTGTTCCACCCGGCTGCTGTGATCTGAACGGCCAATTTTGGCTCCAAATCCTAATAATTGGTATTGATCGTTAATAATAGTGGCTCCATCTACGGCAGTTAATCCGGCCATGCTTTCTACGGCTAGTCCTAGGGTTCCTTTCCAGGAAGAAGCCGTATCCGTTCCTTCCTTCATGAGACTAGCCAAGTGAGAATACGTTGGGACAATGGGGTAAGTAATGGGCTCAATGATAGACTCCCGCCAGGTTTGGCTTTCGGAAGGAACGACCAACAGTGAACCACCCCGACCATGAGCACGCATTGAAACGGCGAGTTGTACCAACACATTTTTAGCGTCGTTAGACTGAAACCCGCTCAAAGACGTAAGGCTCGCGAGGTAATCGGGCAGGTCAGTAATGGTATGATCCACAATTTTTACCTGGTCGCCTTTAAGAATGGCAACGTTCACAAACTTTCCATAACCAGATAATCGTCGGTGCTTAACAATCAGCAAACCGGGCTCGATGACTTCCAGCACAAAACAGTTCCCCGGAATTTCGCGGGTAGTGCCCCAGATGAAGAGTTCGTCGTTTTCATACCCAATACCCAGGTGAATGCCCGGTCTTTCAACGGCGGGAGCCAATTTGGTCAAAATAGCGGGACTAAGCGGAAACCGGTGTTCAAACAACAAAGGCTGATCCGCCATGGAGGCTGGTATATACGCTAAAGATATTTTAGGAGAATATCCCTCTTCGTGCCGCAAACTAGCCCAGAAAGCTGCATCAATCATGGCTTCAATGACGCGGGCGGGTGGGGTAGGAGCCATGGGCTGGCATTTGGCCCGGCAGGTAGAGCTTAATTGTAAAGAAAAATGACTTTCCAGCGTTTCGGCTACTAATCGGGCTGCCTGATAAGTAGGGTCCAGAATCATAGGAGTATATTTAGCGGGGGTGGCCAAACGGCTTAAAGGTCGATGCACAGGAGTATAATTGAATCATCTATAAAGTTTACACGGATGACCAGCTAACGAGAAGTGATTGTGGATCGTTCGCCATGTATGAAAATCAGAACAGGCTTCAATTGTTTTTGGATTATTTAAAATTTGCTAAATAATAGAAAATAGCTTAAGTATGAGTACATTAATACCACCATTAGTAAATTAACGTATAGATCTAGTAAATCATTTGGGTAATTGGAAGTAACTATAGATTTAAGGATTATTAAAAAGTATGATCTATCTTAGCCTCGAATACACCTAACACAATGTTGTTTTGATTTTATGAAAATAGGTTGGAGTTTAGCTATACTCCTATTGTTCGGGATAACCGCCAGATCTCAACAAATTCCTATCCGATTTTCGCACATTACTACTGACCATGGGCTTTCAGAGAGTAACGTTTTGTGCATGATTCAAGATAGTGAAGGCTTTATCTGGGTCGGCACGTACGATGGGTTAAATAAATACGAAGGACACCGCATGGTGGTGTATCGTAATCAGCCCCGCAATAAACAGACGCTGACGGATAACAATATTCGCAGTATCTATGAAGACCATGAGCATAACCTCTGGGTCGGCACACCTAACGGTCTTAATCGTTACAATCGGGCTACGAATACGTTTGTTCGGTATGTACATGATCCTTCAGATTCCCGTTCGGTTAGTAGTAATAATATCTACACTATCTACGAAGATCACCAGCATAATTTATGGGTTGGCACTTACGGCGGCGGGATTAATCGCTTTGATCGCCAAACCCATACGTTTATTCATTACCGTCATAATCCGGTAACTAGACGGGGGTTGAGTGATGATCACGTTACTAAAATCATTGAAGACCACAAAGGTCAGCTGTGGGTGGGGACGCAGCAGGGTTTAAATCGTTTGGATCGAAGACGAAATCAGTTTATTCCCGCTATTCCCAAAATGCATCTGGATCCTCTGTTAGCTCAGGAATACATTCACTCGCTGGTGGAAGACACGGACGGGAATCTGTGGATCGGCACCAATAGTCAGGGCTTGTACCGATGGAATCCCCGAACGCATGAATCAAAGCATTTCAGGCATAGCTCGCTAGAGGTAGGCAGTTTGGGGGGAGACGTCATTATGAGTTTGTTTGTAGATCGTCAGAAACAGATCTGGATCGGTACCGAAAACAATGGTTTGAATTTATATCGGCCTGAAACCCAAAGCTTCGATAAATACCAATTTGATTACACTAATACTCTAAGCATTTCTAACAATACCGTAAACTGTATCATACAGGATTACTCCGGGAATATCTGGGCGGGGGTGCAGCGGGGCGGCCTGAATATCTTTAACCCTCAAGCCAGCATCTTCGATTTTTATTACCAGACGTCTTCCCCCCAAAGTCTTGGGCATAACGAAGTAAAATCCTTTTATCAGGACAAAGAAGGCATCGTTTGGCTGGGGTTGGATGGAGGTGGACTGGATCGATTCGACCCCGTTACGCGTACGTTCAAACACTACAAACACAACGAAAGAGATCCCAAAAGTCTTGGTAGTGACGCGGTGCTGGATATTCGGGAAGATCGCCGTGGAAACCTCTGGGTTGGCACCTGGGGTGGTGGTCTGAATCTGATGGATCGAAAATCGGGAACGTTTACCCATTTTAAGAAAGATCCCGCTAATCCCGCTTCCCTCAGCTCCAATAATGTCTGGAAGATTTTTGAAGATCACCAGGGGACTTTATGGGTGGGAACATTTTTCGGTGGCTTATGCCGCATGAATCCAAACACCCGAACGTTCGAACGAATCATAAAAGACAAGACAGGCCATCGGTTTTACGGAGAAAACATAACCTGCATCGAAGAAGATAAAGGCGGGCATTTATGGATCGGTACTACCGAAGATGGTATTAATCGCTATACCTTGCATTCCGGGAAATTAACGCACTTTTCCCCGCCAGGTGAAACGAATGAATCGGGCGATCAATACATCAAGGCCATTTATTGCGATAAGCATAACCGCGTTTGGGTAGGACAAAAAACGTTGAGTTTATACTTGCCTAGTCATAATATCTTTCAGCGTGTTCGAAATAAAGAACTGAGTAAAATCCAATCCATTCAGGAGGATAATCAGGGAAATTTATGGCTGGGTACATTGAACGGACTGATCAAGTATAATCCCGACCACAAAACGATACAGCAGTTAACCAAAGATGATGGATTGCTCAGTAATGAATTCATTCAAAATGCTCACCTCAAAGCACAGGATGGAACGATTTACTTCGGTAGCAGCAAAGGGTTTGTCATGTTTGATCCGCTACGTGTCGTAGTGAATCGCTACGTGCCGCCGGTTTATCTCACCGGTTTTTCTCTCTTTAATAAGCCCGTAGAGGTAGGGGATAAAAGTGGAATATTACCCCAGTCACTCAATTATTTAGAGGAAATTCGACTGGCTCATAATCAGTCTACTTTTGGCTTTGAATTTGCAGCTCTGGATTATACCGCCGTACGGAAAAACCAATATGCGTATAAGCTGGAAGGTTTCGATGATGATTGGAACATGGTAGGGAACGTTAACAAAGCTACCTACACCAATCTGGATCCGGGGTCTTATGTCTTTCGAGTGGCGGCTTCTAATAATAATGGCGTCTGGAATCGAACGGGGCGTTCCATTAAAGTAATCATTGTGCCTGCGTTCTGGCAAACCTGGTGGTTCCAGATGATGCTGGGCCTTGTGGGTTTGGTGATGTTATACGGCCTGTATTGGTTACGAATTCGCCAGATTAAGAGAAATCAGAAGAAACTAGAAGAACAGGTTCAACTCAAAACCCGGGAATTGCAGCAGGCGAATGATGAAATGCTTTCGCAAAAAGAGGAACTGGTTTTGCTGTCGAATGATTTACAGGCTCTTAACAAGGAATTACGCGAACAGCAGGAGCAGGAGCATAAAGCCCGCGAGGAGGCAGAAAAGGCGAATCAGTCGAAAAGTATTTTCCTGGCTACCATGAGCCACGAAATTCGTACTCCCCTGAACGGCGTGCTGGGGATGACGGCTCTCTTGCAGGAAACCACACTCTCAAGCGAGCAACAGGAATACACCCAAACCATTCATCAGTGCGGTGTAAATCTGTTGGGCGTTATCAATGATATCCTGGATTTCTCTAAAATTGAATCCGATAATCTGGAGATTGAGCATGAGGAAGTAGATTTGCGACAATGCATCGAAGAAACCCTGGATTTGTTCGCCAGTAAGGCTTCCGAGAAAAACATCGATCTTATTTACCAGATTGACTATAACGTTCCGGCTTTTATTAAGAGCGACAGCTTACGCCTCCGGCAGATATTGATTAATCTGGTAGGTAATGCTCTTAAATTCACTCATAAAGGTGAGATTTTCGTAAAAGTATCCGTAGCTCAGCAAAACGCCGATGTACTGCTGCAATTTCATGTGACCGACACGGGCATCGGCATTCCAGAAAATAAGTTGCAACGCTTATTCAAAGCATTTTCGCAGGTAGATTCTTCCACTACCCGGAAGTATGGAGGTACGGGTTTAGGGCTAGCCATTAGTAAGCGACTCGTCGAGTTAATGGGTGGAGAAATTAACGTGTCCAGTACCGAAGGCAAAGGAACGACCTTTAGTTTTACCATCAAAACTCAGATCAGCACGGAATCCAAGCGGCAATATGTCGTGTTTAATACCCTGAGTAACGAGTATAAGAAAGTGCTAATCGTGGACGATAATCAGACGAATTTATTCATCCTACGGTCACAACTAGAGCAGTGGAAACTGAAACCCAGTCTGGCTGCTTCTGGCGATGAAGCGATGGCCCTGTTAAAAGCTGGAGAATCGTTCGATCTTATCATTACGGATATGCAAATGCCCGGCATGAGCGGCGTTGATCTGGCTCGTGAGGTAAGGCAAATGCATAGTCAGATGCCCCTGATTTTGCTAAGTTCCGTAATCGACGAAATCCGGCAAAGCCTGTCAGATTTCTCAATTACTCTTATAACCAAACCAGTAAAGCAAAGTCAGTTATATCAGGCCATTCAGGAACAGTTGAAATGGTCTATTCAACCACAGATTTCACTTCAGTCGAAGCCTCAGCTATTCGACAGTGACTTCTCAAAAGAATACCCTTTACGAATCCTGATTGCGGAGGATAATATTTTCAATCAGAAAGTTGCCACTCGCACGTTGGGCAAACTAGGCTATGTTATTGACATTGCCATCAATGGTTTGGAGGTGCTATCTATGCTTGAGCAAAAGTCCTACGATGTGATTTTTATGGACGTACAGATGCCCGAAATGGATGGCCTTGAGGCTACCCAGCAGGTACGAAAAATGAAAATAGCACAACCTCAGATCATAGCCATGACGGCCAATGCCCTAACTGGTGACCGTGAAATGTGCTTGCAGGCGGGCATGAACGACTACATCTCCAAACCCATTCAGATCACGGAATTGAAAAACAGCCTGATTCGTGCCTTTGAAAAACGTATAATCCTGTCGGTAAGAGAGTTATAAATTGGAATGAGTAGAGAAAGAGGAGAACGTTTTACTGGGTAAAGGTTTCCTCTTCTGATTGAATAGCCCATTGTGCAGCAAGATCAATCCATTGCCATTAATTATACTTTATTCATAGCTAGAAATAAAAATTGGTGAAAAAGAGCTATTGATTTAGAAAGTCATTAACTTATGATAAATAAATTTTGTAGCTTAAAAATGAAATCGCCATTTCATTGCATTATTACTATTGGTCGGTCGCCATTGCCCTGAAATAATACCGTCCCGAGTAAAGGAAAAATTTATGATCACACCTACCATTCCGTTGAACGAAGCTCAGAGGCTAGCAACTCTACGAGATTATGACATATTGGATTCGCTACCCGAACCAGCTTACGATGCGATTACCCGCCTGGCTTCTCAAATTTGTGGAACGCCTATTAGTTTAATCACTCTCATTGACCAGAACCGGCAGTGGTTTAAGTCTACCTTAGGCGTACAAGGTCAGGAAACACCCCGCAGCGAATCATTCTGTGCTCATGCCATTCTGAATCCTCATTCGCCTCTTATTGTGGAAGACGCCCGGCTGGATGATCGGTTCAGGGATAACCCCCTTACGATGGGTGAGCCTTTCGTTGTTTTTTATGCGGGTATTCCACTGGTAACGCCGAATGGTTATGCCATGGGAACGTTATGCGTGATTGACCAGAAACCCAATTGTTTAAGTACCCATCAGCTTCAAGCCCTGCAAGATCTTTCAAATCAGGTTGTGTTATTGCTGGAGTTGAGGAAACAATACTTGCAGGCCAATCAGGCTCGTGAGGAAAAAACCCGGTTTCTGTCCACGATGAGTCACGAAATTCGCAATGCCTTAAGCCCCATTATTAGTTGTAGCGGTTTACTAGCCATGGAAGGCCTTACTTCCCAACAACAGGAGCTGGTTGATATGCTGGAATTTTCATCCAATACCCTGCAAGCTTTGCTAAATGACGTGTTGGACTATAGTAAGCTCGAAGCCGGTAAGATGTATCTCGAACAGATTCCTTTTAGTGTGAAAGAGATGGTGGATAAAATCGTTCGAATTCATCAGCCGTTGTCCCGTCAGAAAAACCTGCTTCTGGAAGTTTGCTTTGCTTCCGATTTACCCGATCAGGTGCTGGGAGATCCCACGCGTTTGAATCAGATTATCACCAATTTGTTAAGCAATGCCATCAAGTTTACGGAAACCGGAAACGTAATCGTTCGAATGTCTTCGCAGCAAGAAACAGAAGATCAGATTTCAATTCATTTTGAGATCATCGATACCGGTATTGGTATCCCTGAAGAGGCCCTGAAATCGATATTCGAAGAATTTTCTCAGGCCTCACTCGACATCAGCCGCAAGTACAAAGGCACGGGTTTGGGGCTTTCTATTGTTCATTTATTACTGACCCTTTATAACAGCCGGATTTTTGTAGAAAGTGAATTGGGCAAAGGCACCCGGTTTTTCTTCGATATCAATTTCGGTAAAGTGGCGGTTTCAAATGCTTTGCATCTATAGAATAGCGAAGCAGAAATCAGTGAGTACGGATAATTTGGTACAACCCAGAAAATCGTAATTCACCAATCGTTAGAAGGACAATGAAGCGTAATTAACAGGCTTTAGTTATAAAAATGAGAAGGATAAAAGGATAACTACTTTTGAAATATAGAAAGGAAGCCTCTACTTTGTAGCGTTTACCAATATGAAGCATGGATTTTGCAGCGAGCCAGTGGACTTCGCTCAGTATCCATGCTTCTTTGTTTTCACCGTTTGTAGTATTTATTGATCTAATGAAAAAATTTGTAGTTCTCGCGAGCTTTTTGTCGATGCTGGCTGGTGCAACTCAGGCCCAGCAGTTATTTTTAAGTAACTATGCATATGAGGTGAATAACCCGGTAATCGGGAAAATTTCGGCTACCACAGGAGCTTTATCTCACCTAAAGATCTCGGGTCCTCAGGCGGGTTTGTTTAAAGTAACAAAGGACCAGGAACTTCTTTTCAAAAAGAAACCCAACTCGCAGGCAAGTTATGAAGTCAGGATAGAAGCCCAGACGGCTCAGGGTAAAATCAGTCAGGATTTTTTAATCATTCCAAACACGTTTCATCAAAACGGTGTCATTGCTCACCGGGGGGCCTGGAAGCATACCGAGGCGGCTCAAAACTCTCTGGCTTCACTTCAGGGGGCTATCAAACTAAACTGTTACGGTAGCGAATTCGACGTTCATCTATCGGCTGATTCCGCTTTGTTTGTTAACCACGATCCGCATATTCAGGGCGTGGCGATTGAAAAAGCCACCACGGAACAATTGAAGGAAATAAAGTTAAGTAATGGTGAAAAATTACCGACGCTGGAGGAGTACCTCAGCGAAGGCATGAAGCAGAAAGGAACCCGGCTGATTTTAGAAATCAAGACCTCGACGATGGGTAAGGAGCGTTCTCTGGCCCTAACAGAACGCGTGGTGAAAAAAGTTAGGGAAATGAAAGCTCAGGCCTGGATAGAATACATTGCCTTTGATTATGATGTGTGCAAACGAGTAAGATTCCTGGACCCATTTGCAAAAGTGGCTTACTTAATGGGTGATCGAACGCCTGAACAACTAGCCAGCGACAAGCTGAGCGGATTGGACTATCATTACAAGATTATGCAGTCGAAGGAAGACTATATTGCTGAAGCTCAGAAGTTAGGACTGACGGTCAATGTATGGACAGTTAACGATCCAGCCCTGATGCAATGGTTGTTGGATCGCAAGGTAGATTTTATTACTACTGATGAACCCGAACAGTTACTTGAAGTAAAAAGCAAGAAATAATGACATGTGGTAAATCTGAAAATATTTTCGGATTTTCTAGATAACATTTCGCCCCTATATGCCATAAGTAAACGGGACTGAACCTTTTTACTTATGGCATTTTTTATGTATTTTTCAAAAGATGAAATAGAAAATAGTAGATGTATGTGAATAAACTTTTTTAGTAATTATAAACAATTGTTTTAACAATACCTTTTATTAGGTAAGTATTACTATTCATTGTATTATCACGTATAAATAACAGCTCAGCCTGAGAATGAAGTATTTCATCTAAAGACAATAATGTAGAAGGCAATTACCCTGTATCTTCGAGCATTGATCACAGAATTTGAATGAATGGTTTTGATCACCTCTTGAACTTTAACAATGCTTAAGAAAGTATAACTTGATTATTGTAGGTTATTTGGGTGTTAATACTTAAAATTTGTACGTAAAGCGGGTTATTCTGTAACCTGGCTTACTAGCTTGGATTAAGTATGCAAATGATCCCCCCATGCATTCAATGTAAGCCGGGCTTTGATTTATGAATTATTTAAGAGAGCAACTCTTTCAACTGATGAACACCGATGAACGAATTCTTGAATTCCTTCAGGAATCCGGGCTTTGGGCTGGTGATTTGACAAAAAAAGATAAACCCTGGTTAGGCTCCACTTTCTGGACCAGTCTGGGATATGCGTCATCAGAATTTGAAGGTACCGATCAGTGGATGAAATATGTTCATCCTACCGACTTACAAAATATCCAAAAGGAGCTTCAGCATTACCTCAAACACCCTCAGGATTCTTTCCTGCAAACCATTCGATTTTTTCATAAAAATGGTTCAATCGTCTGGACTCGTGTCAAAGGAATTCCGCTTCGGAATGATGACGGCAGTTCAATACAAATGCTGGTATCTTACGTAGACATTACTCGCGAGAAAGAGGCAGAGTTAAAGTCGGTTCAGGATGCTTTACTCTATAATTTTATAGCAAATAGTAAGAGCATTTATATTTTAAAGTTAAACCAGGAAGGAGCCTATACCTATGCTAATCAGTATTTTATAGACGAAGTGGGTATACCTCAGGAAAAATTGATTGGCTCTTTCGCAAAGGATCATGTGTTAGGAGAAGATCTGGAAACCGGACTGAAACTATTTCTATCCTGTCTGGAAAATCCGCAGACTCCTCAGTCGCTAACCTTACGTCGAAGAGTTGCCAATGGAAATATTATAACGATCGAATGGACGCTCATTGGTTTATTGAATCATAATGGAGAAGTAGCGGAAGTGCTGGCTTTGGGACAGGACCTAACCCAAAGTTTGAAGACTGAAAAGGATTTGGAAACGCTCGTGGCCAGCATGAGTGATGTTCTTTTTACGCTCAATAGAGAATACGTTTGTACGTACATGTCTCCCAGCTGGACGTCTCAGTACGGCTATGAGCTTTCAGAAACGATTGGTAAACCTACTAGCGATTTTGTTCATCCTGACGACCTGGAGAAATGTTATCAGGCCATAACCGAAACGTTTGACTACAAAGGACCCCGGCCAGCAGTTGAACACCGCATTCGTCACAAAGATGGCCACTGGTGCTGGGTATTAACACGAGCCCGGGTCAGTGAAGACAATGACGAAATAATCCTGACGAGTCATGACATTTCTGATCGTAAAAAAGCTGAGGCAAAGCTAGACCGTACCCGGGAATTGCTTGAACAAACTTCTGATATGGCCCGCGTGGGTGGGTGGGAGTTTAATCCTTTTGAACAATATGTCTATTGGTCCAAAGTAACTTTTGAGATTCATGAGCTGGAAGGGGAAAGCCCCATTCATGTGAGCGATGCTCTCCATTTTTATCAGGAGCCAGAGAGCCGTCGTAAAATCATGACAGCTCTCGAGTTGGCCCAGAAAGAGGGAACGCCCTGGGATTTGGAAGTACAGATGGTGACCGCCAAAGGGACACGCAAGTGGGTTAAAAGTGTGGGTAAAGCAGATTTTGTGGATGGCGTATGCGTGCAGGTATACGGCACATTCCAGGATATTACGGAACAGAAACTAGCCAGAGAAGAAACTCTGAAAGCCCACTTGCAGGCCGAGTCGGCTAATAAGGCCAAGTCAGAATTTCTGGCCAATATGAGCCACGAAATCCGTACACCTTTGAATGGCGTGATTGGTTTCACGGAATTATTAACCAAAACCAGACTCGACGAATCCCAACAGCAGTACTGTGATCTCGTTTTTCAGTCGGCTCAGTCATTACTGGACATCATTAACGATATTCTGGATTTCTCTAAAATTGAAGCGGGTAAGCTGGATTTATGTATAGAGAAAACAGATTTACAGGAATTGATTAATCAGGTGGCGGATATGATTACGCCCCAGACTCATAAAAAACACATTGAGTTATTACTAAAAGTCAGTCCTGATTTACCGCGTTACATCTGGACGGATGCTGTGCGTTTGCGGCAGGTTTTGGTGAATTTGTTAAGTAATGCGGCAAAATTCACCCATGAAGGCGAAATAGAATTGTCTGTCGAACGTATCTCTACGAATACTAACAAAACAGAACTACGCTTTGCGGTTCGGGACACCGGTATCGGAATTCTGCCCCAAAATCAACGGAAAATCTTTGAAGCTTTTGTTCAGGAAGACAGCTCAACGACCAAGAAATTTGGAGGAACAGGACTCGGTTTAAGCATTACCAATAAGCTTTTATCGCTGATGGGAAGCACGCTACAGCTAGAAAGTGAATTTGGCAAAGGCAGTACCTTCTGGTGTGATATTAATCTGGAATTCGAGGAAGAGGAGTCAAAAATCAGTACAGTCATTGGCCATATAAAATCGGTGCTTGTGGTGGATGATAATACGATCAATCGCCACATTCTGGAAGACATCCTGGCTCTGAAAAAAATCAAAACCGATGCGGTAGCTAACGGCTATGAGGCTATAAAGCTGCTCCTGGAAGGGCGGCATTATGATGTAATTCTGATGGATTATTATATGCCTTCAATGGATGGGATAGAAACCATTCGTACGATTCGAAAGCAGGATTTTCCGCAGCCCGTCATTCTATTATATACCTCGTCCGATGACTCGCAAATCAATGAGGCTTGCGAAGAATTGAAACTGGTACACCGGATAGTTAAACCGGTAAAAATCAGTCAGCTTTTTCAGACGCTGGAACAGATTCATCAGGAAACTCCCCAGCCTCAGGTTCAAAAAGAAAGCGTTACTACTGAACAATGCCTGGAAAACGGAGAAGTGACGATTCTGGTGGTTGAGGACAATCCAATTAATATGTTGCTGGCGAGAAAAATGATTAAAATTATACTTCCTAAAGCAACTATTGAGGAGGCAAAGAATGGAAAAGAGGCCGTAGAAGCTTTTCGCCAGCAGAAACCGCATCTGATTTTAATGGATATTCAGATGCCAGAAATGAACGGATATGAAGCTACGCAGTCCATTCGATGCATGCCTGAAGGGAAGAAGGTACCTATTATTGCTCTGACTGCGGGCACTTTAGCCGGAGAGCGGGAGCGGTGCCTGGCCGCCGGAATGGACGATTACTTAACCAAACCCATCCTGAAAGCAACGCTTATTCAGGCTCTGCATCAATGGCTTAGTGAAAGTAAAGAGTTTCAGGTTAACTAAAAAGGGAGAGCCGGTTCTGAACCGGCTCTCCCTTTTTAGTTAACGAATCGTACGTACTGATGCAGGATTAAGACTCTTTTTGAGCGTGTTGAATGGATTTTTTTCCTACCTCGACTTCCACTTCTTTAATCGTTACCGCATAATCACTCGGGTGAATGGCAGAACCGTATTTGATTGCGTAAGCTTTGGTAAATTCGGCTCCGAAGTAAAGAATCATCGACGAATAATAAGCCCATAATAACAGCACCACGAGCGATCCGGCTGTGCCGTAGGTACCTCCTACATCGCTTTGATTGATGTAAAAAGAAATGGCAAATTTGCCAATCATGAAAAGAATGGCTGTAACCATCGCCCCGGAACGAACGTCCTTCCATTTGATCTTTGCATCGGGTAATACTTTAAATATGACACCAAAAATCAGCGAGATGACAGAGAAGGTAACTAACTGATTTACAATGTAAAATAGAACCACAGTTACATCAGGAAAACGAGCCTGAAGACGGTCACTAATGACATCAATGACGGAGGTAACGGCCAGCGAGACCAGCAGGACGAAGGCAAGACTAATGATTACCGAAAAAGACAGAAAGCGATTTTGAATGAGTTTGAGCCAGCTTTTCTTGGGTTTCGCTTTCAATCCCCAAATCGTATTGATGGAATCCTGAATCTCGGCAAATACACTCGTTGCCCCAATAATCAGCGTACCAATACCAATGGCGGCGGCAACCGTTGTTTTACCACTTACAGCCGCTTTTTTAATAATCTCCTGCAATTGCAGAGCTGTCTCTTTTCCAACAAAGCCATTGAGCTGTTGGTAAATCTCCCCTTCCACGGCTTCACGGCCTAGAAAAATGCTGCAAAGGGAAATGATAACAATCATCAGTGGCCCCATCGAGAAGACAGTATAATAAGCCAGTGAAGCTCCGAGTTTGGTGACTTTGTCATCCGAGAAGCCAGAGAAAGTATTTTTAAGTACCTCCCAAATACCTTTAAATGAAAGTTTCTTTTCCATAGGGTTGAGTAGCGTTTAATCCGGTGGGCGGAGAAATAGAAATAAAGACCATGGAAACGCTAGGAAAAAAATATTCCACCCCGCTGTTATGAATCAAAAGAAAAAGAGCATGGCTTCGGACCAGTTAAGTACAATTAATTATTGATAAGTGTCTGATAATTAAGTATTAATTAATAAGGGTCATTTTGTCCAAAGTTAGGATTCGTAGTTTTTAGCGAGCGTGTGGTAAGGTTTGGATCGCATGGCGAGGAGGGTTATGACTAGGCCGATGATACCCGTAATTGTGAAGATCAGGGCAATTCCCCGATCTGCTCCTGTCCCAAACCAGGGGCCCAGCCAGCGAATGCCATCACCAGTAGTCATGTAAGGAATAAACAGGTACTGAGCAATCGGGCCAATAAGCAGAGCTGTGACGGGTGAAGCGGCCTGCTCAATACTCTGGGTAAATCCAAAGACCCGCCCTTGTTTTTCAGGCGGAATGACCTTCTGTACAATGGTCTGTTCGGCGGCTTCGATAATGGGTATGAGGCACATGTAAACGAAAAGGCCAATGCTTAACAGAATAATAGAAGCGTGCAGGGTAAACACACAACAAACCGCCCACATGATGATATTAGTCAGGAAAAGTGTCCGTAACGGGTTATTTCCCAGTCCTTTACGAGCTACCGCAATTCCACCCAAAATAAACCCAAGGCTAAGTAAGCCCCATAACAGCCCCCAAACCTGTACCGAAACCAGCGATAACCCGTACGGATCCATAAGGGCCATGAATACTCCGCCGAGGAAGTTATTGAAGCAATTGAAGAAAATTAAACCAAACAAACCCGGAATGGCATTGATGATGGCAATGGTTTTTCGGACATCGAAACTCGGAGCATGTTCCTCGCTATGTTGAATGGTTTTTTCTGGAATTTTTCTGAAAACCAGATGAATAAGAACCAAAACAGTGAGTCCCAGGGCCACAACCAGCATCCAGAACATACCCAGGTAACCAATAGCTAGTCCGCTAAAAATGGAAGCAACCAGAAACGAAACGCCGTTGGCTGTTCCTACTAATCCATTGGCTTTGTCGCGTTCTTCTTCGGGTAACAGGACACTTACCAGCGTGGATAAAGCAATGGCCCTCAAATTGCCTGCCAAAGCTCCCACCAGAGCCAGAAGCACAAAAATCCATAAAGCAGGACTTTGTACATTTTTGAAAACCGCCAGCGGAGTCATGCTATAAAGCAGAAAAGCCGCCGTGTAAAGCACTAGTGAGCCCAGGCTGGAAAATAGCATGGACTTCTTTTTAGGATAACGGTCGACAATAGTACCCAGGAAAAAGCCCGTCAATGCAACCGTTCCCGAATATACGCCGGCCATTAGGGAAGTAGTCAGTACCGATTTGGTTTCGAGATATACCCAAAATGTTAGAGCAAACCAGACAAAGTTATTCACCAGCGAAGCCGCTAGTGAGTTAACTACTATTTCGTAAAATATGCGGTAGTTTTTCTTTTCGTCAATAGTATTCATGGTAGAAAATGGAGCTTTTATGAGAGAGGGTTATGCGTTGATAAGTAATCATCTATTAACCAAAATACATACCGGAATTATTTACCCTGAATCGGCCCTAATTCGGGTCTTAATTCCCCTTATCTAAGCAAATAAAACCAATTATTAACCATTTGTTTACATAGTATGTTATTCATTTACAAACGATTAACTAATACTTATTTCGAAAAGCTGGCACAATTTTATTTAATACCTGCATACGTTAATTAATCCGAACAAATACTTATTAAACACTATTCCTATGAGTTTTATAAAAGTGGGTACCGATACGAACGGTAAAGATATTGAAGTTTATTATCAGGATTTAGGTACAGGCAAACCCGTAGTATTAATTCACGGTTGGCCGCTGAGCAGTTCTATGTGGGATTACCAGCTTAATGAGCTACCCAAATACGGACTACGCGTAATTGCTTACGACCGACGCGGATTTGGTAAATCGTCGCAACCCTGGGATGGATATGATTATGATACGTTAGCGGCAGACTTAAAAGCAGTATTAGATACATTAGACCTTCAGGATGTTACACTGGTTGGTTTCTCAATGGGTGGCGGTGAAATCGCCCGCTATATGAGTAGTTACGCAGGTGCTCGCGTAAGCAAGGTAGCTTTTGTAAGTGCGGTAACACCTTATTTATTAAAAACGGAAGATAATCCTGACGGGGTAGATCAAAGTACATTCGATGAAATTACGGAAAATCTGTTACAGGACCGTGCGGACTTCCTGCAAACGTTTGGCAAACAGTTCTACGGCGTAAGTCTGTTAAACCCTGCTGTAAGCCAGGCTCACCTGGATGGAGATTTCGCACGGGCTTATGCGGCTTCTTATAAAGCAACGCTGGACTGTGCGGCGGCTTTCTCAAGCACCGATTTCCGTCCCGATTTGCCTTCTATTAACGTACCTACACTGATTATTCACGGGGATGCTGATAAAACCGTCCCTATTGAATCCTCAGGCGAACGTCTGGCAGAGGCCTTGCCTAGTGCCCGCTATATTGTGTATGAAGGAGCCCCTCACGGATTGTACTTCACTGAGAAAGAGCGTTTAAATGAAGATTTACTAGCTTTTGTAAAAGAATCGGTAAGCTCACCTACTTTTTAACTACCTACCCGTTTTATAAACAAATGTTTAGAAAAACTATAAAATCATATCTATTATTTTGAAATAACCTAAATAGTGGCAACAATTTTATACCTTTGCTGCTCACCGAAAAAGTTAAAGGTGTGGGTTAATTCATTGAAAACCGTCTGGCTATGCCGGACGGTTTTTTTGTTTACTCGTTATCAAAGCTAGAATTGAAAGCCTGGTTTGAGGCTAATGTGCTCAGTATGACTTAATGACGTATAGGGTTAAGCGTAAGAATTGTTTAATAGGGAGTGTGCTAAACACTCCAATACTAAAAACCCGATCTCTATGATTGGATGTATATATTCTTAGATCTATAGCCGGGTTCAGACAGAAGTCACCTTTATAAGCCGGAATTTTGTCCAGTAAGATACCGTACTCTACATCGCCGATCAGGTTTTCCAGTATTACCCAAGACAGAATAGATGTTCTAAATGACATGATGGCGACGCGTTTTATGTGTCATAATGACGTATATTGCTTCAACCCAGATCATTATAGAGCATTGGTAGTAATAACGTATTAACTAAGGTTTAGTGGGATAAGTAAGCAACAAGCCAGTTTTTGCAAGAAAATCCCGGAAGTCACTTTCCGGTGGTTTTCTTTTTACGTATATACTAAAAATTAACAAATGACAGAAAATGGATAGATAGGATTCGATTCATACTTATATTATAAAGGTAGATGGGAATCTGCTATAGGGTAGGAACAAGATATCCATTTTATCTAAAATGTCATTTTTAAACAGGTGGTAACAAAAATCAAAAAGACATTGGAAAGCTAAGATGATTTCACTTGCTTTAGCCTTTCGGGTCTAATCTGGTAAAGCATTCCCATGTGTAGTGAAAGCGGCAGTAGGGTCGCGAGCAATTGAAAACTGAAAATTGTAAACTGTAAACGAAAAGATGGATCACCTGAAATTCCCCATTGGCCCTTTCGCCCTCCAGGAAACCTATACGGATGAAGAATTTGGCCGCATCCTCTATACAATTGAAACTGCCCCGGCAGCCTATGGACTGGTTACTGAAAACCTCACGGAAGAGGATTTACAAAAAACGTATCGGGAAGGAGGCTGGACGATCCGGCAGATTATTCATCATGTGGGAGATATTCAGATGATTCATTACACCCGCATGAAACAGGTCATTACTGATCCTGATTATAAGACAATAAACCTCATTAAAATTGATGATTGGGCTGCTACGCCGGATAGCCTTTATGCTCCCATTAAAGATTCGTTGTTGCAGTTAGAGGGTGTTCACCGACGCTACGCTCATTTGGCTAAATCGCTTTCGGAGGAACAGTTAAACCTTTCGTATTATCACCCCATGCGGGGCTATTTTATTAATCAGCAACAGGCGTTGGCCATGTCGGCCTGGCATGTGATGCACCATTTAGCACATATTAAATTAGCCCTGGGCGAAGCGATAATTTAGCCCAAGGTTGTTTGGTAATACTACTTTTATCATGGCTGGTGGGAACACCAGCCATTTCATTTTTATAATGGTTTTTCATTCGCCATTTTTCTTTTTAATAAACGATACACGGCCTTTCCTTCAAACGCTTTTTGCCGACGCGTCTGGTAGTGCGTCTGATTGAGTTTTTCGGCAATTTGAGCGTAGGTCATGCCCATGTTGCGGTATAAGGCAGCTAACTCTGTTGCCTGTACGTTGGCTTTATGAGTCAAGGCATTTTGCGTCCGAATCTCTCGTCCTTTAACAATAGCGGCCATGTTCAGATTTTCGGGCTTACCCAACAAAAACCCCTGGGCTTTTTTCTGAACCAGTGCCGCCCGGGTTCGTTCCGAAGTTCGTTCGGCTTCGTACTGAGCGAAGGTTACCATCATCCCAACCGTCAGGGTATTGGCATCGGGTAGGTCGCAGGCCACGAAGTCAATGCCCGAATCCCGAAGGGTCATCACAAAAGCCACATTGCGACTGAGCCGGTCTAGCTTGGCGATTAACAATTTGGCATGATGCTGATGACAGGCTCGAATGGCCGCCTGCAACTGCGGCCGCTCACTTTTCCGTCCCGATTCAATTTCGGTAAATTCTTCAACTAACGAATCCGTCTCCCGAAGGTATCGTTCCACAATCGCCCGCTGATCGCCCAGGCCTAGTCCACTTCTTCCCTGACCTTTGGTCGATACCCGGTAATAACAGATATACTTCATTGCAATTTCAGTAAAAGGATCACAGATAAGAAAATCTGATAAGTTCAGCTAACGCATTTTTCAAATATAAAACATGTATGGCATTTTATAAACGACCATTCTTAAAATGCCATAAGCGTTTTTGAAGAGATTATTGCTAAAAGACTGCAGTCTCTCGGCTTTGCCGAGTGGCCCCCTAGCAGTAGGCCTCTGGCCGTCTGAAGCAAATAAACGAACGGGGAACGAAAGACTTGTTTTACTTGAAACACTATAGCTACTACCGGCGAGAGGTCTAGCTATTCATTCTTCACTCGGCTTTGCCGAGCGACTGAAGAAAAAAAGGATTCATTATAAGTAGCCAACTTAGACTAAGTTTGCGGACCAGAAATTACAATCCGCATTTGATTTGAATGGCGGCCAATTGACGATGTCAATGGTATCATTAACGACATGCATAATATTATAAATAATGCAGAACAGTCAGGGCTAAAACTTAATACTTTTATCAAAAACAACTTTTAAGAAATGATATATTTTGAAATAAAACGAAGTGCGGAACCTAAAATAGTTGGTGTAACCCATGGGGCGGGACAGACTCTCTATACTAAGGAATTTATTGACAAAAATAAATGGTATGATGATCTTTTTTTGGGTGATGCAAGCAAAGAAAAATGGCAGTTGTTGTCAAGAATGACGCAGTTTGCTAAACCACTGATTGAAGTTCCCCTGGAAAAAAAAGCAAAGCATACAGACTATATTGGCTTTTCAATGCGAGGTTTTATGGTCAATAACAGACTTCGAGATATTTTAGAGAGTAGTCATTTACCCAAAAATCATAAATTTTTAGAAACGACTCTGGTTCAGAAAGAAAAAATTATAGATGGCTATTGGTGGTTTGTCTATGACCTGGATACAGGCGAACAAACTGTAGATTTTGATAAGTGCGAATATGACTTACGTTACCACAAACGCAATTTTGGTGAAAACTTTACGGTTAATATTCAGACCTATCAAGACTACATAAATGTATTTTATGAAACAGGCCGGGACGTAGGCATTTATAAGTTAGTATTTAATAAAAATTTTGACCAGGAATTAGACTTATTTGGGATGGAAGTTTTAGGCTCTAAAAGCTATATTTCTGATAGGCTTCTAAAAAAGATGGAAGCGGCTAAAATAACAGGTTACGAAGCTATTTCGCCTGAAAGAGCTAAAAGGCGATCGGAAACTTTAGGGCTTAGTTATACTGAGTTTATTTTCTCCTAGCCAATGAAACGCAGTCAATAGGGCTTTTTAAATTCATTTATAATAATTAGCTTTTACTTGTTCATCATAAATGGGAAGCAATATGATTTCGTCACATAGGAGTTTCATCATTTCTAAATGAATATTGTATGTTATATGAATTTTGTTTTAATGTATATTGATATATGCTATAAAAATCAGATATGTTTTCCTGTAGTCGCTCGGCAGATTTGAGCGATCGCCTAGCAGTAGGCTTTGATGAGCAGGCCCGCTTTGCCTGACTCGAATGCAACGAACTTGCCGTTAGCATTGATATCTTCATAGACCCGACCACTCACCTGAGCAGATAAGGAACCGCTCGCAATCGTTAAAAGGCTTATTAGTACAGGTACTTCCATAATATGATTTACCTTGGATGGTTAGGTAGTTTTCTTTCTAAAAGGGGTATAATTCTCCCCACCTTTCACTAGGAACAAGCCTCGCCCCAAAAACTAAGGATTGTCTTTCTAATCTTCGAGCACTGCTTTAGTTTTAGACATATGAACTAATGGAATATTCTTTCCATAATTATTACTACTTTTTATATTTCATCGTGTATTGTTCCGAGTTATACTAATCATAGATTGTTTCATTTAATAACCGTAACGATGGCTACCTCTCAGTCTCTGGTTACTAACAGTTAAAAACTACCTTTTTCTTAAGCTCCAAGTGCCGTTCTGCGAGATTGTCTCTTGGAACAGTTTGGAAAGCAATGTGTAGATTTTTTGTGCAATTATTACGCTTCTATATCATCATCTTTTATCATGCATTGTTGTTGTCATTACACTAAACACCAACAACGTATGAAATAAAATTGAAATTAATTACTCTTATAGGTTAATAAAATAAGTCTACTTTTTTGATCAATCTTTTTTCTAAAATTGTAAAGAGCAGAATAGTCTTTATTTTTTTCATATATATATATAGGATTTTCTGTTTTGAATGTATCATCTTCTACAAATGGCATATAACTATATAAATAACAATTGCATGACATCTCTTTGACTGTTGAAAATATTTCATTGGATTTTAAGAAGACTACTATTGATATCATCTCTCTTTTTTCATATTTATCTAAGGAGCTTAAAACGTTTACAGTATCAACATTAAAGAAACCTATTTTGCCTATCTTATTACTATTTATATATAAATTACTATCAACATCAAAAAAGTAATTATTCCATACGCCATTTTTAACAAGAGTTCTATCTAATAAATCATTCATGCGAATGATCTTCTTCTCTACAATTGGTATTGGAACACTAAAATTTATAACATTCCTATCATGAGTTGCCATACTACAAGAATTAAGATAAATTATGAGGTATACCATTATAGCACACTTACTTTTTTTTTGCTCATAATACTTTAAACAATTAAGGTATTTTGTAAAATTAGAATATATACTTAAAAATTATTTATCATATTCAATCTCGCCCTCGCTCGGCTCTGCCGAGTGACGAATGAATAGCTAGTCCTCTTGCTGATGGTAGTCAAAGTTTTTAAATTAGGCGAGCTCTTTAGCGTTCTGTTTGTTTTATTTGCCTCAGACGGCCAGAGGCCTACTGCTAGGTAGTCACTCGGCAGAGCCGAGCGACTGCGGGAGTAATACGTATACAACAAACAGAAAAGGCCCCCAGTCCAGTGCCTCTTCTGTTTGTGTATAAAAGAAAATTACTCCAGCGTCTTTTTGCCCGAAATTGTAGCCGCTTCCAATTGATGCTGATCAAAGATGAGGACTTCATTTGTCCCTTTCTTTAGCCAGGATGCGGGGCAATACAAACGGGTTTGGGGGCCACGTTCCCAGTAACGACCCAGGTTATGACCGTTGATATAAATCACGCCTTTCTTATACGTACTCAAATCAAAAAACGTGTCAGCCGTTTCTGATAACTCAAACGTTCCTTTAAAGAAACGACCCGGTTGCCCGGCTACTTCGGCAGACGATTTCAGCGATTGAATGTAATCCGTTGTAAAAGGTAAATTATACACCTGCCAGTCCATCAGCGTCATGCCGTTAAGTGAAACGCGTTCGGTAATTCCCTTGCGATCAATCATGAATTCAGCGAAGTTGATGCGACCCATGCCTTCCACTAAAATATCCAGAATAGGTTCTTTTGAATCAGTTTTGGGTAAGGTGATGGTGTGGTTACCCTCATCCCGGTAGACATGGCCTACGTATTTCCCATCCACAAACACCGTAGCATAATCATGTAACTCTGTGATTAACAGCTTGCCGCTGGTATGGGCGTTCAATTTCGTACGATACAAAATGAAACCAGAATTTTGACCAAAGGCCTCCATTGGCTTAGGTTGAGCTACTCGTTTGGCTGGAGGTAAATTATTCCAAACCGAACCGTAAGCGTTTAAATGAATGGCCGGAATTTCCATGGCTGGAATCGCTTCGGGCAGAGCTGGAGGGGTGTGGCCCGTTGCCTGCTGAATGGCCTGACGCAAAGCATAATACTTCGGCGTTGGGCGGCCCTGCTCATTCACGGGAGCATCGTAATCGTAACTCGTTAAATCGGGCTGATACTCCGTAGGCTTGAAGGCGTTAGCTCCAGCCGTAAACCCAAAATTGGTTCCCCCGTGAATGACATACAGGTTAAACGAAAGCTTGTTTTTCAGTAGGAAGCGAACCTCTTTCAATAAGCTAGTCGTATCGGGTCGAGCCCATTTTTCGCCCCAATGCGTCAACCATCCCGGATAAGTCTCCGCTGAAAAAACGGGAACACCAGGGTTCATTTTACGAGCCAGATCAAAATCAGCCTGACTTGCTCCGGGGTCCAGTCCGGTTGCTGCTCCGGGTAAACTGCCAGCTTTCAGATTGGCCGTTGCCGGGCCATCGGCTGTATAAAATGGAACGTTGATTCCATTTTTCAGCCACAGCTTTTGCACCGTTTGCATATACTGGCGGTCGTTACCGAAACTGCCGTATTCATTTTCGGCCTGAACCATCAGAATAGGCCCGCCTTGGGTTACCTGAAGATGGTTAACTTCTTTACTCAGAGCCTTAATGTAACGCTCGGCAGCTTTCAGATAGGTTGGGTCCATGCAGCGAACTTTCAGATCGGGCTGGGCTAACAGGTAGGGAGGAATACCGCCAAAATCCCACTCCGCACATACATAAGGCCCCGGACGCAGTAATACCCAAAGTCCTTCCTGCTGAGCTAATTTGATAAATTCGGCGATGTTTCGGTTGTCGGTTCTGAAATCGAAGTGACCTGGTGTTTGTTCATGGTAATTCCAGAAAACATAAGCTGCAATCGTATTACAGCCCATGGCTTTGGCCATCTGAATGCGATGTTTCCAGTATTCTTTTGGAATGCGGGCGGGGTGCATTTCGCCACTAATCATGTGAAAGGGCTTACCGTCGAGTAGAAAATGCTCTTGACCTAAAGTAAAGGTATGCTTCTGAGCCTGAAGCTGTAGCCCGTAAAACAGGACGGTAATGCACAGAAAAACTCTTAAGCAGAAATGGTTCATTCGTTTACAACTGGAAGAAAGAAGTGTTAACATATTCTTCAAAGTAAAGCTCAAAAACAAACCTTTATACTCGTTCGCTACAAAGAATGAAAGTCTGAGTAGGAAGGGTTCAAAAAGGAAGAGGGAACGTACCGATGACTACCAAGACTAAAGAACTGACTGCTAAAACTTTCTATCAAAAAATAGTCGATGATCTGAGCCTTACGCGGTTAATCCTGGAATGAAATCGTGCTTTTTTTTAAGCTTCATGAAAGAGTTATGTACAAAGAGTAAGGTTGTAAAGCCCTATTGGAAGTCATATAGGTAACGCCATCAAGGAATGAAAAAGACGGCCTGACAAAACCTCTAAATGCAATGAAATGATGACCCCTAACGAATCTCTTTCCCGACGCAGATTTCTGGATCTGGCCGCCAAAGGAACGGTTGCTTCGGCCCTGATAGGTATTCCCAGCATCGTCCCCTCCTCTGTTTTTGGTAAAAATGCACCGAGCAATCGAATTAACGTGGGAGCCATTGGTACGGGGCGTATTTCCCGGGGGCATGATATTCCGGGCGTCTGGCAGTATGACAATGCCCTGATTATGGCCGTTTGCGATGTGGATGCCAACCGAGCTCAGGATGCCAAAAAACTGGTGAATGACTATTACAGTAAAAAAAGCGGGAAAGATTACGATGGGGTGCAGGTTTACGGGGATTACCGCGAATTATTGGCGAACAAAGATATTGATGCCGTGCTGGTTAGCACCCCTGACCACTGGCATGCTCCGATGGTCATTCATGCGGTGCAGGCGGGTAAGCACGTGTATATGCAAAAACCAGCTTCTCTGACCATCAGCGAAGGTCGAATGATGGCCGATGCGGTGAAGCGTTCCGGTACAATTGTGCAGGTAGGAAGCCAGCAGCGATCTTCTTCGCAATTTCGTTATGCTGCCGAACTCGTTCGGAATGGACGCATCGGACAACTAAAAACGGTGTATGTTGGCCTGCCCGGTGATCCTTCCGGCGATGAGGAAAAAGAAATGCCGATTCCTAAAAACCTGAATTATGATTTCTGGTTAGGCACGACGCCTGAGGTGTATTATACCGAAAAAAGGGTACACCCGCAGGTAGGTTATGACCGTCCGGGCTGGTTGCGTTGTGAGCAGTTTGGTGCCGGGATGATTACGGGCTGGGGATCACACCACATTGATTGTGCCCACTGGGCGATGAATACGGAATTAACGGGTCCGGTAGAGATCTGGGGGAAAGCTGATTTTCCGAAAAGTGGCCTCTGGGACGTACACGGCATTTTTCGGACCGAAGCTCTGTACGAAAATGGCGTTCGAATGGTGGTTAGTAACGAACTACCTAACGGCATTAAGTTTGAAGGGACCGACGGCTGGGTATTCGTTTCCCGGGGTGATGCTGCGGTTACTTCAAGTGATCCTTCGGCCAAACAACAGGCCTCAAAAGCTCTGGATGCGAGTGATCCCAAGTTGTTAACAACCGAAATCGGGCCGAATGAGATACATTTAGCCGTCAGTAAAGAACACCATGGAAACTGGCTGGAAAGTATCGCAGCAAATCAACAACCCATTGCTCCGGCAGAAGTGGGACATCGTTCCTGCTCGGCTTGTCTCCTGCATCACGCTGCCATGAAACTCAATCGAAAGCTCTACTGGGATCCCCAAAAAGAGCAATTCAAAAACGACGCTGAAGCAAACAAATTACTATCCCGACCCCAACGCAAAGCGTACGCGATTAAAAGGGTTTAAAAAGTTTTGAGTTTAGAGTTTTGGGTTGTAAATCCGACGAAAAGATGAAATTTCACATCGAACTCTAAACTCAAAACGCCAAACAATAAACACTAAACTGTACTAATGAATCTTCGTCAAACCTCTTTGCTGGGCTTTTGTGTGGCTGCTTTAATGGCCTGTTCTGAAAAATCTGAGAAAAACAGTGAAGCTTCTGTTCACCTGATTACCCTGGACCCGGGCCACTTTCATGCGGCTTTGGTTCAAAAAAGCATGTACCCTGAAGTAAGCCCAAAAGTATACGTCTACGCTCCCGATGGCCCTGATTTGCAGATGCATCTGGATAAAATTGAAGGCTATAACAAACGGGCGGAAAACCCTACTCATTGGGAAGAAGAAGTCTATCAGGGGAAGCATTACTTCGAGAAAATGCTTCAGGAAAAGGCGGGTAATGTGGTGGTGCTGGCAGGCAATAACCAGAAAAAAGCCGAATACATTCAGAAATCAATCGGAGCCGGGTTCAATGTGCTTTCTGATAAACCGATGATCATCCGGGCCGAAGATTTTGAAAAGTTGAAAGAATCCTTTGACACAGCCGAGAAGAAGAATTTACTGCTCTACGATATTATGACGGAGCGTTTTGAGATCAGCACCACGTTGCAACGTGAATTCTCGAAGATTGAATCGGTGTTTGGAAAGCTGGAAAAAGGAACGCCCGACAATCCGGCAGTAACCAAGGAAAGTGTACACCATTTCTATAAATACGTTTCAGGAAAAGTGCTTACTCGGCCCACCTGGTTTATGGATGTTAATCAGCAGGGGGAAGGGATTGTTGACGTTACCACGCACCTGGTAGATCTGGTTCAGTGGGAATGTTTTCCAGAACAAAGCATTGATTACCAGAAAGATATTAAGCTGAACTCGGCTCGCCGCTGGACGACGGATATAACTCGTAGTCAGTTTGATGCGATTACCAAACAAAAAGATTTCCCGGCTTACCTGAAACCAAGCATTGTCAAAGACAGCATTCTGAAGGTGTATAGTAATGGCGAGATCAACTATCAATTGAAAGGGGTTCACGCGAAAGTTTCCGTAATCTGGGCGTATAAAGCTCCCGAAGGTGGCGGCGATACGCATTACTCCATCATGCGGGGAACGAAAGCCAATCTGATTATTCGTCAGGGACCCGAACAGAATTTTGTAACGACCTTAACTATTGAACCCGTTGCCAACAAAGTAACCGAAGCCGAAATGAGGGCGGCCCTGAAAACCATTCAGCAGACGTATCCGGGCGTAGAATTGAAGAAAATAGAAAAAGGCTGGGAAGTAGTGATTCCCAAAAAGTATCAGGATGGTCATGAAGCACACTTTGGCCGGGTAACCGAAAATTACCTCAAGTATCTGAAAGCTGGGAAGTTACCCGATTGGGAAGTGCCCAATATGATTTCGAAGTATTACACCACTACACAGGCGTTACAGTTGGCAAAAAAATCGAAATAACTCTAACTATTACTCCCCTGAACCTCTATGAAAGAAGAAAATCGTCGGCAGTTTATTCGGCAATCGGTAACCGCTACTGCTGGTTTAATGGCCTTGCCTACGCTGGCAAATACGGTCTCTAGAGCCAAACCAACGCCTGCTAAAACCTGGGACAATCCGCGACTGAAATTCTCAGTGATTGGCATTAATCACTCCCACATTTACGGGCAGGTAGAAGCGGTGATTCGTGGGGGTGGACAACTGGTTTCTTTTTACTCGAAAGAAGCGGATTTAGCCGCAGCCTTTGCCAAACGTTATCCGCAGGCTAAGCAGGCAGCAAGTGAGAAGGAAGTACTCGATGATCAATCAACGCAACTGATCCTTAGTTCCATTATTCCTGATCAACGAGGTCCTCTGGGCGTTCGCGTGATGGAAGCCGGAAAAGACTATATGGTGGATAAACCGGGCATTACCAGTCTGGATCAGCTAGCGGAAGTACGCCGGGTGCAGAAGAAAACGAAGCGTATTTTTTCAATCATGTTTAGCGAGCGTTTTGAAAACAAAGCGACCGTTAAAGCGGGAGATTTAGTAAAAGAGGGAGCCATTGGTAAAGTGGTACAGACGATTGGACTGGGCCCTCACCGCATTAGTTTGATGAGTCGCCCGGACTGGTTTTTTGACCGCAAACGCTACGGTGGAATCATTTGTGATATTGCCTCTCACCAATGCGATCAATTCTTGTTTTTTACCGGATCGACTAAAGCTGAAGTGGTAGCTTCGCAAACGGGGAATGTTCATTTTGCAAAATACCCTGATTTCGAGGATTTTGGAGATTTAATGGTTCGCGGGGACGGTGGTACGGGTTATATCCGGGTAGACTGGTTTACGCCCGACGGACTAAAAACCTGGGGCGATGGCCGTCTTACCATTCTGGGTACGGATGGCTATATCGAAATCCGTAAGAACATTGATATTGCCGGGCGAGAAGGGGGGAATCACCTGTTTTTGGTGAACCAGAAAGAAACCCGTTATATCGATTGCAGCCAGATGGACTTGCCCTTTGGGAAGTTACTGGTTGATGATGTCATCAACCGCACAGAAACGGCCATGCCGCAGGAGCACTGTTTTCTGGCCACAGAGCTAGCCTTAAAAGCCCAACAGAAAGCTTATAAACTAAATTTTAATAAAGCATAATTGTATAAAGATCATTACGCAATGGTTGCCAGCGAAAAAGCTGGCAACTTTTTTATGGAGCATATCCAATCTTTTGGGGTGCTTATTCTGTAGCTTGCTGTTGAGAAGAGGGATATGTAACATTCTGTCATTCAGATTAATGAAAGAACTAGCTCGTCTAGTCCTCGTTTCAAAATACAACTAGCAATTATTACATGAGGTAGAGACGCGATTAATCACGTCTGGGTAAGAGGCGTTTTTTAATACTGGTTAATTCTTTTCATCTCCCGGCCAGACGCGATGAAGTCGCGTCTCTACCTTAGGAAAACGTTCTTATTACTCTCTCGCAGTCGCTCGGCTCTACCGAGTGACGAAATAGATAAATAGGCCTTCTGGCCGATAGGATTGAAAAATACTTGGATGTAGCAAACTATCTAGCTTACTTCTATTGTCTTTGGGGAGACGGCCAGAGGCCTACAGCCAAGTCGTCACTCGGCAGAGCCGAGCGACTGCAATAGAGTTACTACACCAAGTAGAGACGCGATGAAGTCGCGTCTCTACCTAGGAAAACGTTTTTATGCTATTCTGGATTTGGAAACCTTCACGATCTTTTATCTATTCTAAACGTATTCTTCTTAAAGGTTTCGAACACTCCTGATTACAAATTCTTTAGAGAAGGCTTTTAGAATAGTAATTCCAACAAATGCTCAGGGGTAAAAAAATAAGGCTGCCGCTTGTGTATCTTTCGCAATAAGAACATCTCAGCAAATCTTCATGAATCCTGTATTCCCGACCTTAGGATTAGACCATTTTCAGGAAAATGAACGGAACGAGGTGCGTTTACTGGACCATCTGACTCATGGAAAAAACACGATTACGGTTCCTCACAAGCACGATTTCTTTCTGTTCTTCCTGGTAGAGGAAAGTTCGGGAACGCATACGATTGATTTTGTTGATTATCCCGTCGCTAACCAGCAAATTCATATTCTCTTGCCCGGTCAGGTACACCATTGGCAGTTAGCGGATGATACGAAAGGGTATCAGTTAATGATGAGTCAGGCTTTGGTGCAGACGTTTACGGATTACCTGCAGTTTTCACCTCTGTTAGCCACGCCAATTATTGAATTAGATGAAAAGGCGTATCCTCTATTTCGGCAGGAATTTGATCAATTATCAGCAGAATTATTACTTGCCCTACCTGATTGGACATTAATTGGTTTACGTTGCCGAATTATCGCTCGGTTAATCAGTCGGGAGCTGGAGCGAAATCAGGCCTTTCCTTCAAAGGCTTCTCCGATATTGGTAAATTACTTACAGTTACTCGAAGAGAATTATAAAATTGAAAAGTTAGTAACCTTCTACGCCGACCGTCTTCACATTACTCCTAATTATTTAACCATTCTCTGTAAAAAACACCTCAACCTTTCGGCAGGAGAGCTGATTCATAACCGATTACTGTTGGAAGCCAAACGTTTATTACAAATTACAGATCGGTCAGTTAAGGAAATTTCTTACGAATTAGGTTTCGAAGATTTGGCGTATTTTTCCAATTTCTTTAAAAAACATACAGGTATATCTCCCCGTACTTTTCGAGAGCAGTTATAATATTTACAAGTTATTATGATTTTTTTATAACAAGTCTCTTTGGCGTCGCTTCTACTTTTGCAGCTTCAAATAATATCCAAGATGCTTACTCGCAAAGCTTTTCTTCAACAAACCCTCGGAGTTATGGGAGCTGGATTAGTAACCAATGCCTGGGCAGCGGATTCGGTCCATCAGAAACCGGAAAAGGCTCAGATTATTCTAAAAAACGTTCGTCTGGAAACAGGATTTGAACGCGATGATCTGGAAGTGACCCGGACGAAAACAGATTTATTTGTTCTGGTGATCGAAGAAGGAAAGATTAAAGCCATTCAACCTAATCGGGATGTTGATGGAGCCATTGATGTTAAAGGTTGTTTGCTGTTACCCGCCACGAAAGATATGCACATTCACCTCGATAAAACCTATTACGGCGGTGAATGGAAAGCTCGTTCCAAGCGGCAAAAGTCAGTGAAGGATATGATTGCACTGGAGGAGAAAATCCTGCCGGGTATGCTGAAAACCTCTACGGAACGGGCCGAAAAATTAATTGAATTATTACAATCCAAAGGCTCTGATTTTGCCCGGAGTCATGTGAATATCGAACCCGCTTCACAGCTTAATTCGCTCAAAAATCTTCAGAAAGCCCTTGAGCATCAGAAGGAAGGTTTCTCAGCGGAACTCGTAGCTTTCCCGCAACATGGTCTTTCCAGATCTGAAGGGTTAATGAAGGAAGCGGCCCAGATGGACATTGATTTCATTGGCGGTCTTGATCCGTTTAGCATTGACGGTAGCGTTGAAAAACCTATTGATTTTACGGTTCAACTTGCTTTGGATTATCAAAAAGGCATTGACATTCACCTGCACGAATCGGGCGAAAGTGGCCTAAAAACGGTTCAGTATCTCATTAAAAAGGTAACTGAAAATCCGGTTTTAAAGGGTAAAACCTTTCTAAGCCACTGCTTTATTCTGGGAAAACTGGAAGGAAAACAACTCGAAGAAATCGCCCAGCAGTTAGCGGAAGCTCAGATTGGGATCATTTCAACGATTCCTTTTGGAAAGGTAATCATGCCCATTCCTACGCTACATCAGCACGGCGTATCCGTCATGACAGGTACGGATAGCGTAGTCGATCACTGGAATCCTTTCGGTACGGGAAGTATGATTCAAAAGGCCAATCTGATGGCTCAGTTGTATGGCTATTCCAGCGAGTTAGAGCTTTCCAGATGCTTGGGCATTGCCACGGGTAATGTTCTTCCTTTGGATGAATCTGGTCAACAACAATGGCCAAAAGCAGGGGATAAAGCCAGTTTTAATTTGGTGGAAGCCAGTTGTTCAGCGGAAGCAGTAGCTCGTAATTCAGCCGTGAAGGCTTTGTATCATGAAGGGAAATGTGTGTACAAAGATTAATTGTCAACGTTCCGAACGTTGACAATTAACTCTATTGCAGTCGCTCGGCTCTGCCGAGTGACTGCATAGCGGTAGGCCTCTGGCCGGCCTCAACCAACAAGTTATCTTTAAAGCAAACGCCCCAACTCAACATTACTTTGCAGAAGATCGGCCAGAGGCCTCTGGTTATGGCGTCACTCGGCAGAGCCGAGCGACTGCGGGGAGAAACGATTAGAAACTAATTACCAGAAAATAAAGTGTTGGAATGACAGGTATAATAGGAGCGTTATTTTTCTACCAATTGCGTAAATAACCTCGACAGTGTTTCGTTCGCATCCTGACAGAATCCGGTGTGTAAAGGAGAGGTTTGCAGAATTGTACTCCGATTAGCCGCCAGCCAGCGAAAACGGGAGGCAATGGGTAACTGACCAATGACGCCGCCTTCTTTTTTTCCCGCACAAACTTTTTCAAAGGCCCGTAATCGTTCGTACAATTCTCCTATATTTATTTTGGAATAAAGGGCTGATAATCGGCTTTCGTCGAGCATGAATTTGGTTTGAAGAAAGCCTTGCTTCGGGCAGTATAAAATAACGCCGACGTTCATAAATTCTTCCCGTTCCACGCGTGGGACTACGCGAATCACGGCGTACTCAAATAAGTGCTTTTCTTGCATTTTCTGCTTCTTTGACGAAAATTTCCGACGCGGCGAGTCGCGTTTGTAAAAATTGAATGTAGACCTGTCGTTGCTCTTCGGGCGTTCCCAGCGAAGGATCGACAAGTAACCAGTCGTCGGGAATCAGATGTATGATGGCTTCAATGCGTTCAGGAGTCAAGATGGAACGGAATGAGCGATCTACCTCGGCTAGTTGTGAGGCCTGGGGCAATAATACGTGGTCTTTCACCTGCACAAAAGGACGGATGCTCTGGGCTTGCCAGTTATCCCAGTTATGATGAAAGTAAAGCGAAGCTCCGTGGTCAATGAGCCAGAGCTCCCGGTGCCACATGAGCATATTCGTATTACGGGCGGTGCGGTCTACGTTGGTAATCAGGCAGTCAAACCAAACAATCTGAGAGGCCAGTAAGGGCTCTACCGTCGTAACGAGGGCATCAAAAGTAATGGCTCCCGAGAGGTAATGCAGGGCCAGATTTAGCCCGCCGCTGGTGCGTAACAAATCCTGAATTTCCTCGTCAGGCTCGGTGCGACTCATGTCCGGGTCAAGTTCGCTGAAGACGAGCTCAGGAATTTTAAAACCTAGAAAACGAGCCAGTTCGCCACCAATCAACTCCGCAATAAGAGCTTTAATCCCCTGCCCGGCTCCTCTGAATTTCTGGACGTAAAGAAAACCGTCATCGGCTTCGACAATGGCTGGCAAAGAACCGCCCTCCCGCAAAGGAGTGACGTAACGGGTTACCTGCACCGTTCGCAGTTCATTATGGATATTGTTCACAGGCTTAATCGACTTATAAAAACTGATAATTATGAAATAACTGCCGGACGAAGGTACGTGGTAAATCTACGTCATGCTGTAAAAAAATACCCCCAGTTGTTGGACCAGGGGTATTTTTGCAGAGAATAAAGCAAACCTATTTAACGGTTTTTATTCCCATATTCTCGAACATAAAAGCCCACTTATCCGCCTGTTCTTCAATGATTTTGGCAGTCGGTTTCCCAGCTCCATGTCCGGCAGAAGTTTCAATGCGAATGAGCACTGGATTGGTTCCCTGGTGTTTTTCCTGTAAGGTAGCTGCAAACTTAAAGCTATGAGCGGGCACTACCCGGTCGTCATGGTCGGCTGTGGTTACCATCGTGGCCGGATACGCCGTTCCTGCTTTCAATTGATGCAGTGGCGAATAGCGATACAGGTTCTCAAAGCTTTCCTTCGACTGAGCACTGGAACCATACTCAACCACCCAACCCCAGCCTACCGTAAACTGGTGAAAGCGAAGCATATCCATTACTCCCACGGCGGGAAAAGCTACTTTGAAAAGATCAGGACGCTGCGTCATTACCGCTCCCACTAACAAACCACCGTTGGACCCCCCTGAAATGGCCAGCCGTTCTTTGCTGGTGTATTTTTCTTTTTCTAGATACTCCGCCGCCGCAATGAAATCGTCGAATACGTTCTGTTTTTTCTCCAGCATACCACCCTTGTGCCAGCTTTCACCGTATTCGCCACCCCCGCGAAGGTTAGCCTGAGCGTAGATGCCGCCATTTTCCAGTAAAATAATATTGGAAGTACTAAACGCCGGAGTCAAACTCACGTTAAAGCCCCCGTAGGCATACAGTAGGGTAGGGGCGGTGCCGTCTAGTTTCAGCCCTTTTTTGTAAGTCAGAAACATGGGGACTTTCGTGCCATCCTTACTTGGAAAAAAGACCTGTTTCGTCTCGTAGTCAGCCGGATTGAATTTTACTTCCGACTTGCGGAATAGCTCTGATTTACCCGTAGCAATGGTGTACTTGAAGATGGTTGACGGGTATAAAAACGAAGTGAATACATAGAAAATCTCCTTATCGTCTTTATTACCACCCCAGCCGCTCGAACTGCCCAGGCCGGGTAACTCGACGGAATGGTCAAGCTTCCCATTTTTTAAATCATATTGAAAAATCCGATCTGACGCGTCTTTGAGGTAATTGACAAACAACTTGCCCCCGCCAGTACCCGCCGATTCGAGTTTTTCGGGTTTTTCTGCGACAAAATCCTGTTGCTGTTTCGTCGACGGATCAACCAGGACAATGCGATAATTCGGAGCTTTTTCATTGGTATGTACGAGTAATTTGCCGCCGATGTTATCAATCACAGAATAGTTATGATCGAAACCTTTAAAAAGAAGGGTGAAATCTTTTTGGCCTTTACTTAAATCCTTCACCCAAATCTCCGAACCGTCGGTTCCTTCCGAGCTATTAATGATCAGAAAGCGATCATCTTCCGTGGTTTGAGCAAAGAAATACCGTAAGGGATGTTCCTTATCTTCAAATACTAGCTGATCTTCTGATTGGGCCGTGCCTAATCGGTGGTAATAGATTTTATGGAACCGATTGGCCGCCGAAAGTTCTTCTCCTGACTTGGGTTCGTCGTAGCGACTGTAATAAAAGCCATCTTTATACCAGGCCGCACCACTGAATTTGAGCCAGTTCAGTTGATCTTTTGTCTTTTTACGGGTCGCAATCTCCATCACTTCCATTTCCTGCCAGTCCGATCCCGCCCGGTTGATGCTCAGAGCCGCGTACTTATGATCGTGGGAAAAACCCGCAAAACCCGCCGTTACCGTTCCGTCGGTTGACAGTTTGTTCGGGTCAAGAAATACTTCAGGCTGAGAGGTTAACCCTTTCTGGTAGTAAATGACTGCCTGATTTTGCAGACCATCGTTTTTGGAGAAAAAGTAATAGGAACCTATGCGAAAGGGAGCTCCGTATTTAGGGTAATTCCAGAGAGCTTCCAGTCGTTTTTTAATCGTATGACGGAAAGGAATTTTTTCCAGGTACTGCGTAGTAAGCCGGTTTTGTTCAACAACCCAGGCTTTGGTAGCGGCAGAAGTGTCGTTCTCAAGCCAGCGGTACGGATCAGCCACAGAAGTGCCAAAGTACTGATCACGAACAGTGTCGTCTTTTCTGGTTTTCGGATAATTTAGGGATTGTGACATACAGGTACTTGCGTAGGCGAGGCCTAGCGATAAAAGCCAATAGGAATGTCTCATGGGTTATGAACACATGGAAAATGATCGATCAGGTAAATATAAACGTCTTCGGAGATTATAGGTTAAGACAGGCGGTTTCTTCCAGCAAGTACATAGCTTTTCCCGCTGCCAGCTTTTTCGCTGGCAGCCCACAAGCCTAACGTAATGCTGCCAGCGAAAAAGCTGGCAGCGGCAGGAAAGAACGTCCTGAAAGTTTTGAACATTCGGGATGTAGTAATAGAAAAGACCAAAGCTCCTCCCGCAGTCGCTCGGCTCTGCCGAGTGACCCGGTAGCGGTAGGCCTCTGGCCGTCTGACGAAAAACAATGAGCAGGTAACCAAAGTGCTTACTTAACTCAAAGAATATCCAGAGGGTTGGCTTCCAATTCGTCGTGAATCAGAACGATTATGAAGGGTTACATTCGTTTGAAAAGGTTTGAAGGTGTTTTACAATGAAGGCATTACGATGAACCCAACAACTCCAGAGAAGTTAAACACGAATAGCCCCAGGTGATAACTCTAGGAAACCTCATAAATCCGCGATGCCAACGTAGACGACTCATAATTCTGACTCACTCACTTAACATCACTAAAATTATGCGATTGTATTCTATATTTTTTATTAAATTTGTAGAATACAATCGCAATAATTAATGATTAAGCGACTTTTAGAAGCTCAATTGGATGCCCGTTGGGGAACGGGGAAAGCCCTGGTCGTTTTGGGACCACGGCAGGTAGGAAAAACAACTTTGCTAAAGAAACTTTGCGAAGAAAGAGGTTCCTACATACTGCTTAACGCCGATGAAGCCGATGTGCGTAGCCAGTTAGAGAATGCCAATGTCAGTCGATTAAAGCAAATACTGGGGTCTAATAAAATCGTCTTCATCGATGAGGCTCAACGCATTCAGAATATCGGGTTAACGCTGAAATTATTAACGGATCAATTGCCCGAACGGCAGTTACTGGTTAGCGGATCATCCTCACTCGAACTTGCTAATCAGATCAATGAACCGCTGACCGGACGAAAATGGGAATTTCGGATGTTCCCCATTTCCTGGGCCGAGCTAACGAATTCGGCGGGTTACCTGGAAGCCCATCGACAACTGGAAACGCGGTTACTCTACGGCATGTATCCCGATGTAGTGACGAGCCTGGGGGACGAACGGGCTGTTTTGCAGCAACTCAGTACGAGTTACCTCTACAAAGACCTATTGACTTTCGGTGGTATTCGTCGGCCCGAAATACTGGATAAATTGCTGGTTGCTCTGGCTTTGCAGGTAGGCTCAGAAGTATCTTATAACGAACTTTCTCAGCTACTACAAATCGACCGGGCGACGGTGGAGAGTTACATTAGTCTACTGGAGAAAGCATTCATTATTTTCCGACTTCAGCCGCTTAGCCGAAACCTTCGCAATGAGATTAATAGCAGCCGCAAGATATATTTTTATGATAATGGCATTCGGAATGCTATTCTGGCTGATTTCAAGCCACTAAACTTACGCGGTGATGTGGGAGCTTTGTGGGAAAATTTTCTGGTAAGCGAACGTCAGAAACATCTGCATTATACCCAGCAATGGACTCGGAATTACTTCTGGCGAACCTATCAGCAGCAGGAAATTGATTACGTCGAAGAACAGGACGGAAGTTTTCGGGCGTATGAATTTAAATGGAACCCTAAAGCAAAAGCCCGTTTTTCAAGCACCTTTCTGGAAAGTTATAAACCCGAAACGGCTGACGTAATTAGTCGGGAAAACTTCGATGCTTTTGTCGGAATTGTTTAATCCATAACTCCAAAAGATTCATCGTACTTTTCATTAAGAACGTATAGAAAACAGCGTACTAGATCCTGCTTCAAAAAAGATATCAAACAAATACAAGGTCCTGACGTTTTAGGACAGAAAGGTTCCGCTTACTAAAAAAGTAAAAACAATTCTTTGACCGTTTTATAAATAAACAGTCTTTAAACTAATTACTTGTTCTAGCTTTGAAAGTGGGACTTATAATAAGTTCGATTTTTAATAAACGTCAGTACGTATTTCATGAAAAACAAATTTACGGGCCTTATCTTTTTGATGTGGGTTTTCGCTCTTCCTGGTTATGCCCAGTGGTCGGTGGGAATCGAAGGCGGTTACAATCAAAATGCTCTCTACACCAATGTGGGTGCTCTGTCTTTTACCAAGTATGTCCCGCAGAATGGCTTCTCCGTCGGAATTCCCGTTCAGTATAAAGTTAAAGATTGGTTTTCCATTCAGGCCGATCCGCAGTTTATCCAAAAAAATTACGAGCTAAAGCGGACGCAGTTTTTTGAAGGAATTTATCAGAAGAACATCAATTCGTACGTTCAACTCCCATTAATGGGCCGCTTTACTTTTGGGGGCGAAAAGCTCAAAGGATTTCTTAATCTTGGAGGTTATGCTTCTTACTGGAGCATGGGTCGGATCAAAGGTGTACAGGCTAATATTTTTTCTGACATCGAATCAAGCTCGGATACCCAGGAATATGACCGTTACCTGGAACTGAAGAACGGCTATTCTTACAACGAACCCTACACCTTTGACGAACGCAAAGATAACCGTCTGGAGCTGGGTTGGCTGACTGGCGTTGGCGTGAGTTATCAGTATAAAAAGTATCAGTTCTTTGTGGAAGGGCGTTATTACCAGTCCATTACCGATCAGCAGAAAAACTATATGATTAATCAGATTCCGCGGTATAATCAGACGTACACGGCTCAGATTGGTTGTTTGTATCAGTTTGCTAAAAAGCCTAAAAAATCCACTTCATCCAATTAGTGACTTCTGCTCTTTATGAGTTATCATATCTCGTAAATAGCTTATCATAAGATAGTTATGAAACTTATTTATTCGTTAATAGCCGCCCTGCTGGTGATGGGCGTTGTCTCTTGCCAGAAAGAACTGCCCGACCTGGAGCAACCTGAACAGTATGTGGTAGGCAGTTTCAGCGAGGAGTTTGAAGCCTTCTGGAATGGCATGAACAGCAACTATGTATTCTGGGACATTGATCCTACGGATTGGGATGCCATTTATAGAAAGTATAAACCTCTTTTTGCCCAGCTTAACATTAATAAAGATACCGACATCCGTAAGGCTTATACCTATTACCGTGAAATGACGGCTAATCTGGTTGACTCTCATTACGCCTTGGTTCCGAGTAATAATGCTTTACTGGATTCGGCCACGATTAGTCCGGCTTACAAGCGAATTCAGAAGCGTCCGGATTTTCACCCCGGCATTTCCGAGCGATATTACTACAATTACGTTTATCCTTATTACCTGGGTAGCAATGGGTTAAGAACTATAGATAGCACGGCGGGTACGGTCATGGTTTCGGGTAAAATCAGTAATAGTATTTTATACTTCCACTTCTCAGAATTCAATCTCAAGGATCGTTTTGAAAACGGAAAACTAGCAGAACGTCAGGTCCTGCAATACTTCTTCAATGCCCTGAATGACAATTCACTTACCGGAGTCATTCTAGATCTTCGGGGCAATGGAGGCGGTAATCTTTCGGATTTGAATTTCCTGATGGGAGCCTTTACCGATAAAGCCTATACCTTCGGAGCGACCCGTTCGAAAGGCGGCCCCGGTCGATTGGACTATACGCCCTGGATTGATGCGAAAGTAACGCCCAAAACAGGGGCAAAGTTATTCACCAAGCCCGTAGTGGTTATTACCGATCAATATTCAGTAAGTATGGCTGAAATTACGGCGATGGCGGTCAAAGCTCTTCCGAATGGGAATGGTCGCGTTGTTGGTGAACGAACCTGGGGAGCTAACGGGCCTCTAACATCCAAAGTTTTTTACAACGGCGGACAATTCTCAACGGCCTTATTTGACCTCGTATATACCTCTTCCCAGATGTTACGCTACAAAGATGGAGTGATTTACGAAGGTGTGGGATTTCCGCCGGATATCACCGCTACTCTGAACGTACCCTCGTTTCAGTCGGGTAGGGACAATCAATTGGAGCGGGCTATTTCGGCTGTCATGCAATAGAGATAAAGATAGCCTATTCAAAACGCCTTCAGGCCCCAAATGGCGGAAAAGCGGAACGACACTACAAAATGTAAGCTAACAGTCAGGTGCTTTCCTCTACTAATCTGTTGACAGTAGAGAATTTATAATCTAAATAGCTTCAACGTGGGCCGGGAACCCATACCAATTCCCGTTGAGTTTACGTTATGGCTTTTAGTTAATACAAATTTATTGGAACACCTTTAGCTTTATAATCCTCTACTGACTCGATTCGGTAGAGGATTTTTGTTTGTATATACCCAATTACCTATTTTTCTGCGTACGCTTTTAGTACCGACGACAATATACAGGTAAGCGTTTTTATACTTGCAAAAAGTTACCGAGTCTGTACCATCAGTGCTCCCCGTGAATAGAAACGATTGATAGTATACGTTTAATTAAAAGCAGTTTTATTTAATTCAATCCAATACCGATAGATCTGATCCCAAATAAGTACAAGACCATCCTGGGTGCTTGGCTTGGTAATGTAGCTGTTTGCTCCCTGTAGGTAAGCTTCTTTTACCGTTTCTTCGCCCTGTGAAGTAGTCAGAAACAGAACAGGAATATGAAGCCACTGTTGCATGGAACGAAGCCTCTCAAGTAGCTCCAGTCCGTTCATTCGAGGCATGTTAATATCAGTGATAATCATCTGGGGAGACAAATCCCTGAGTATTTCCAGAGCATGCTGCCCATCATGAGCAAAGATTAGCTCACAGGGATGATCCGACTTTTCTACCACTGACTGGAGAAATTCGCGGTCATCTTCATCATCTTCAACAACTAATAATAACGGAGAATTGGACATGAACGGGTTAACAATTTGATAAACGCTGCGATACAACATGATCCAAATTCCGGGAGCCAGGAGACAGATTCAACGTAGCGAACAATGATTTAGATTAGGTATCTGATTGTTATCTAAAATACGATAATAATGAAAAATAAGTTTTCTATAGGTATAAAATGAAAATTTAGTTATAGATAATAATCTGATAGTGAAGGAAATAGGATTCAATGATTAAGTAAATAACCTGTAATCAATGACTTACATGCATTAAGATGAATTCAGCTCGGGTAGCTTACTAATACACATTAGCAAGAGAGTACAGTTTCTGTTTACGCCTATACTTAACTTTGGATTAGTACAATAACTACTAAAGATTTATAATGGATCACGGTCAATGGTTGAAGGAAATGCAAGAGCGTATAGGATAATTACTTAACATAATCAAAGTTATAGAGCAGATTATATACTCCTAGAAGAACTTGACAGTTCATTTATTGATAGCCTTATGTATATTAGTGAATGAACAATGAAAGACACAGAAAATGCTCACCGAAAAAGATTTGTTACTGGATGTAATACAGAATACGCCAGAATTTTCTGCATGGACTATCTTCGAGGATTCTTGGGAAAAATTCCCGAAGTTTTCAGTCCATATGTTGCAATGGGTGATGAATATGGGTGGTACATAGTTGTCAATTAGCATAATCGAGGAGATTTAATTAAGATAATTGATAAAGAAGAAATTTATGATAAAATAGTTCACCAAGATATCATGTTTAATTCTGGGATTATTTTTCAAAGCTACGGCCACATGGCTAGCTCTTATCTAAAGAGCGATTGATGCTATCATTAAAAAATACCGAGGATAAGGAATAGAACTTTTAGAGTTATAAAGAACGGTCGTCATTCTGTATTTAGTGAAGCATTACCAATAAGAAAGATAAAAGGCTAAAGGACAGAAGGCAAATGAATAAAAGAGAAAGTTTAACTGTTCTGTATTTTAAGCTCGCATGGTGATATAAGGATAAATAATGTTACTATATAACTGATATTAGTCATATATTAACATTTACTTATCGCTCTGAGTTACATCTTAAAACAAAATAGAAGCTTATTTAACAACAATATAAAATTAAGAATGACATTCAAAACTAAGACTAATGATTAAGAACGAAATTAGTAGCAAAGACACAATAGTTTTTCAAAAAATATTAATAATATTATTTAGTATAATACAATTGATTATATTACTAACATTAGTATTTGATTTTAATGTTAATACTTTGTATGTATGGATTTTAGTATCATTAATATCTGTGTGGTTTTTAAAAAAAAATTTAAAAACCTATTTCATATACTACGATAATAGTTTTATTTACATTGAAAATGCTATGAAAACTAAAAGAAAAAATATAGAATTATTTGACAAAGTACTAATGACTACATTTTATGGGAATTATAATATGATTTTTAAAGACGAAGAAAATTATAATTTCAAGCTAATTATTAAAGATAACTGGTTTAAACAACTTGGGAAAGATTCTCAGTTTTACGCAGTCAAGTTAACTAATGAAATAAATTTAGTAAAGAATAAAAGTATATTTTAAATTTTATTCTTTACTGGTGCCTAGCTAAACTTTTATAAAAGTCAAGATTAAAACTTCATATTCCTAACTGTATATACAAGGCAAAACTCCGCTTACTAACTACTAGTAAGTATAACGTCTAAAATAGAGACCCCATAATTATATTAAAAACTTTCAAAATGAAGAAATTCATACCACTGATAGTTTATTTGATCACTGTTTTAGGACTTTTTTCTCTTCAAGCGGCTATAGCTCAAACGAGTAATCAAATTCAGAAAAAAGCAATTGCACTTATGAAACCTGGCAATACAAGTATTGGTCTCATGCTAGGTGAGCCTACTTCTAAAGCTTTGCAGGTTTTGGGGAATCCAAATTCAATAGCTGACGAATACTGGGAACATCCTGAGATTACAGTGAAAGTATACACCTATGGCCTTAACAAGCTATACTTCTATAAGAGTAAACTTGATAGTTATGAAATCAACGATTCCTCTATAAGTGTAGGTACCATTCATGGTCAAACATTTAAAGTAACAGATTTCAGTGTGATTAAAGAGGTTGTTATACCACGTGGCCCTGGTGAGCCACCACGCCATGAAATGGGAAGGTTTATATTAAATTACCAATTGCAGGAAGGTACTGGTTCTTCGCGTGGCAAAAATTATTGGTCTAATGTCTACTATTACGTAATGAATGGGTCTACTAATCTTGATTTGATATTCGAAATTTTACTTGACGCTAATAATATGATTGTAAATATCTCTGTTACAGATTAACTGCATTAATGGAATTTAAACAAATCTATACGCTGTTTATTCAAATAAGATATTTATATATCTTTTACTTAATACCAAAATGGTTGCAAGTCTTAGGTTTATAGAATGATCCTTAGATTTCAGTATAAAAATAGTTAAACTCTAACATTCATTGATTATTATTTATAGGTATAATATCATTAATATAATGGTAGTTGATTAGTAAGTTTAATTTTGAATTAAACTATCAATTAGTAAATAAACAGAAATATCGTATACAAATTTGGTCATTAATACTTATATTATTGATTTTTAGCTAAAGATACAATTAGGCCAACCTAGTCATGTATAAAGATTTAATCCTATCCATCTACTGAATGAATACATTTTCGTAGGGGAATGGCTAGAGAAGTCGTATAAACTTTAACTTTTTTACCCTGGTAAAGAGTTTTTTCTAGGGATTAGCCGCTTTTACTGCAAGAATGTCTTGTCTATGGGAATCCATTGATTCCACACTTCACCTCTTGCATGAAACTCTTTTTCTCTCTGTTCGTATCTATTTTGCTGGTTTCTTTTCTGAATGCAGGAAATGCTTGGGCAAAAGTTTCCATTACCACAAAAAAAGACAGTAACCAACGGCAGGAAAATCCCGTCATTCCCGGCGACTTTGCTGATCCTTCGGTCATTCGTGTAGGCGACACGTATTATGCTACTGGAACATCCTCTGAATGGGCTCCCCATTTTCCTTTGTATCAATCTACTGATCTGATTCATTGGAAATCCATAGGTTATGTTTTTCCGCAAACGCCTTCCTGGGCCTCGGCTTCTTTCTGGGCCCCCGAGCTTTATTACCGCAAGGGTACGTACTACGTTTATTATGTAGCTCGCAAAAAAAGCGACGGAATTTCCTGCATTGGCGTAGCGACGTCTCGTAACCCGGCTCAGGGGTTTACAGATCGCGGGATTATACTGGAATATGGAAAAGAAGCCATTGATGCTTTCATTATTGAAGATAAGGGCCAGCAATATATTACCTGGAAAGCCTACGGTCTCGATCAGCGACCCATTGAAATTCTAGGTAGCAAGCTTTCAGACGATGGCTTGAAGCTGGAGGGCGAACCTTTTACATTACTCCGGGATGATCAGAAAGAAGGGCTGGAAGGCCAGTGTCTGGTAAAGCGTAATCAGTATTACTACCTGTTTTACTCACCTGGTAATTGCTGTGGCCGCGGTTGTAATTATAAGGTAGAAGTGGCTCGTTCGGCATCCATTCAGGGACCCTATACCCGTTTTGAAGGGAACCCCTTGCTAGCCGAAACCGACGAGTGGAAATGTACGGGCCACGGCACGCTGGTCACTTCCAGGGAAGGGAAAGATTATTACCTCTATCACGCGTACAGCAAAGCGGATGATGTATACACGGGTCGGCAAGGAATGTTGGGAGAAGTAATTTGGGATTCAGAAACCGGCTGGCCGCAGGTAAAACCGTTGGGCGAGAAGGCGAAGGCTATTGCTAACTTTAAAGATGATTTTTCAGGAACGTCTTTGTCTGGCCAGTGGCAGTGGGATTTTCGCCATGCTGAGCCCGAGGTTCAATTGAGTAAAGGACAGTTGTCACTAGCTGGGAAGACCCTACAAACAAACCTGACTGGAACAGCCATGACCATCCGTCCACTGAAAGGAGACTATGAAATTAGTACTGAGGTAATGAATCAGAACGCCAGTCTGAAAAGTCTGGTGCTTTACGGTGATGCTGCACAGGCGGTAGGCATTGGCGTGAAGGATCGGACTGTAGAAGTTTGGGAAGTGAAGAAAGATAAAAGATCGGTACTTCGTCAGGAAAAGCTGGTAAGTAACGAGCCTGTCGAGCTAAAAATGACCGTAAAAAAAGGTGCTGAACTTCGGTTCTACTGGCGACAAAAAAGCAAAACCTGGAAAGAACTCCCAATACAAGACTCTCTCTATAACGGAGAATTTCTGCCTCCCTGGGACCGAAGCCCCCGGCCCGGCGTATTACAGCAAGGGGCCATAACGGCACCGGCTCTCTTTAATTTTTTCGATTTACACTACCAATAGCCCTTAGAAGACGCCTGAATAGATGTTCAGGCGTTTTTTATTGTTCCGTAATCATGCGAAGCCAATGACTAAAACTATACTTTATTCTAATTTCTTCGGGCAATACCTCATAAGGGGTCTTTAAAAAGGCATCTAGTTCAGCTTCATTTTCACTGGTGAGTACGAAAAAGTTATTCGGATGGTAAAAGTCTTCGTGAATAACCATCGGATTTGTAGTAATAACCTTCTTCTGTAGCTTGATTCCATCAAAAATTCGGAAGGAAAACCCGGCGTGTATGTCCATTTTAAAATCCAGAATAATTTCTGTGTCTTTAATCAACTGTAGTTGTTCTTCGTAGGGAACAATGGTATGAAAACAATTGAAGTGTCGTTTGACGAAAAGGGGAATTTTATCTTCATCCTGCTTAGGATACACCAAATCAAAACGAACGGGACTTAGTTTTTGAGTAATGAATCGATAGAGCGACTGAATAATATCGATGCGGGAAGGATGATACGAACTGATGTAATAAATTTTATACCCCTGATTCAGGACTTTATTCCTTTGCATCAACTCCGGGTAATCGAAGTAAAAATTAGGGGCGTACCGAACCCCGTATTCCCGAAAAGTCTGTACATCGCTACGATCAAAAACGAAAAACCGATCAAATAAAGAGACTTTGGAAAGCACCTGTGGATTAGCTTTTAGTCCATCGTAAAAAAAGGAAAGAAACTGTCGGCTCCGGTGTTTGGCTACTTTGAGTAAATCCTCCGAAAAAAGGTCGGGACGAATGACGAGCGTTACTGCATATCGCCGCTGGCTTTTTACTAAAGCCATTCTTTTTTGGGTAGAAAACTCAGTTTTTTCGGCCTCATTATCATGCTTTGAAAAGGCCTTGCTAAAGAAGTAACTAACTTTTTGAAATACACTTTTCTTTTCAGGTGGATACAGATTATTATGAACAACGGTAACCTCGTACCCCAGGTGAATCAGGTTTTTTTCAATGACCCGATACAACTGATAATCCCAGGGAGCAATGAGTAAGAACTTTTTTGGGTTGGGCATACGATTCGTTTACAGAACATGCGTATTCAGATCCAGCACGAAGCGAGTGTAAGCAATTTCGCCTTTATAAAAGATTGCTCCTCCGGGTTTCATGCCGAAGCGTTCGTAAAAGGGGATGGCCGTTACGCGGGCGTCACACCACAGTTGCGGGACGGACCGCCCATACATTTCCTTAATGACGTGTCGAAGTAAGGCCGAACCTACGCCCTTGCCCTGATGATTGGGGTGAACCGCAAATTTTCGAAATCGGTATTTCTCGCCATCCTGAAAAACGGAAATAACGCCCATTACTTGATCGTTTTGAATGGCTCCGTAGTGCAGACCTTCAAAATCTTCTTCGAGTATCACGTAAGTGATCGGTCGGTCGGGCCATAGAACCTGATGGCGTAACTCATAGGTTAGTTCGGGAGCGATAGCCTGGATTTGTATATTGGAAGCATGCATAAGGACGTGGACTTGAGCCTTTTCTGCAAAAGTAGTCCAATTCATACTAAATTTTCTGCTAGATTCAGATTCTAATTCATGAACAACGATACCTCTGCCGATGCTTTACCTTATGCGTAGCCTAATTGTATGCCTGATCGTAGGATGTGCCTTTTTGGCAAAAGCCCAGATCATAACCGGAGCCGATCAAACGGAAACCTACGTTCCCTATCTGAAAGGAAAACGGGTTGCTCTGGTGGTGAACCAAACCTCGATCATTGGAAAAAAAGCGAGCGTGGATAGCCTGCTTTCACTGGGCGTAAAAGTCGTTCGGATTTTTGGTCCAGAACATGGCTTTCGGGGCAATGCCAGCAATGGTGCCAAAGTAGCCGATGCCATCGATGAGAAAACGGGCGTACAGGTGCTTTCGCTGTACGGGAAAAGAAAGAAGCCGCTAGCCGAAGATTTAGCCGATATTGATCTGGTCGTTTACGATATTCAGGATGTAGGAGCCCGTTTTTACACCTATATCAATACCTTGCACCGGGTAATGGAATCCTGTGCGGAGCATAAAAAAGAATTAATGATTCTGGATCGACCCAATCCTAATGGGTATTTGGTGGATGGTCCGATTCTGGAAGATGACCTTCATTCAGGTATTGGCATGCACCGTATTCCTATTGCTCACGGGATGACGATAGCCGAGTTCGCTCAGATGCTTAACGGCGAAGGCTGGCTGGAAAACAAAAGAACGTGTCAATTGAAGATTATCAAAGTGGCCAATTACTCGCATGATCAACCTTACGAGTTACCCGTGTTTCCCTCCCCTAATCTCAACAGTCAGCAATCCATTCTTTTATATCCCAGCATTTGCTGGTTTGAAGGTACCATCATCAGTCAGGGTCGAGGTACGTACATGCCTTTTACAGTACTGGGAGCTCCGGCTTTAAAAGGGCAGTATGCTTTCAGTTTTCGTCCCGTAAGCATTCCCGGTATGAGCGAAACACCCCTGCATCAGAACCAGGATTGTTATGGATTGGATTTAAGAAAAGTAGACCTCAGATCCCTGCGGGCAAAGGGACAGTTGAATCTTCAATGGATCCTGGAATTATACAAAGCGTATCCAGACAAAGCTCGTTTTTTTGACCGAAGCCAGAGTGCTCAAATGGGCGACTTCGATAAACTTGCTGGAAACAGAAATCTGCGTCAGCAAATCATCGACGGAAAAAGCGAAGCTGAAATTCGCCAGAGTTGGGAACCGGGCCTTACGACGTTTAGACAACTACGGAAGAAGTATCTTTTATATCCTTGATGATCATTTGTAAGTTTTGCTATACTGTTGGTTTATAGAATTATCACATTTGTTATATAACAACCGGGGTTTCAGGCTGTAAAATATTGCTTGTTACCTCTTTTATAGGAGCAATCTATTGAAAGTCAATATATTAACAAATGGTAAAATCGCAGGTATGTAACAACGTTCATAGAAAATGAAACGTATATGATAGCGTTCAGGGCGTTTTAGGAATCAATTTTGTCATAGTAGAATTAACCACTCCCTTTCTTTTGGTTTGCTCAGAAAGGTTTACTCATTGTCCTTTTAATAAAACTATGGCTTTCATTTCTAAAACTGGCTCTTGCCCTCATTGCCGTTCAAAAGATACGGAAAGACGCCGCCGCCCATTGTTAGTTAAATACTCATTGTTTTTTCTAAACACACGGTATCATCTGTGTCTGAACTGTCGTAAGACGTTTATAGAACTCCGCTAGTAGTTATCTAAGAATTATGCAAGAACCAGTGGTCGGGAGGCTTACTGGTTTTTTTCATATATATTGAAATAAGTGGATATAATTAGTAATATATTATTTAATATAATAACGTAATAAAAACGTTATAAAATCACATATAAAAATATTTAATGTATATACATATATTTTTGAACCATTCTATTTGCTCTCTAGTTTAACCTCTCGAAACACATTATTATCTGTCGTCTTCACAAATTCATTAAATTCTTTTTTGTATGTCTACTACGAAATGGATCGTTGATCCTACTCACTCAGAAGTACAGTTTAAAATCAAGCACCTGGTTATTTCAACCGTGACGGGTTCTTTTAATTCGTTTAATGGTGAAGCTACGGTTCCTGCTGACTCGAATGATTTTTCAGGTTCAAGCATTGAGTTTGCTTTAGATGTAGACAGCATCGATACCAATCAGCCTCAGCGTGACGAGCACCTTCGTAACGGTGATTTTTTCGACGCTCCTCAATTCCCAAAAATTACGTTTACCTCTACTTCTGTAGAAAAAGCGAAAGGTGATACTTACAAAGTAGCCGGTAACTTAACCATGAAAGGCGTTACTAAGCCTATCGAAGTAACTGCCGAATACGGTGGAACAGCGAAAGATGCTTACGGTAATACGAAGGTGGGTTTTGAAGTAACGGGCGTTGTCAACCGTAAAGAATTTGGATTAACCTATAACGCTTTAACGGAGACCGGCGGACTGGCTTTAGGAGAAGACATTAAATTAATTGCTAATATCCAATTGGCGAAAGCATAAAATTGTTCAGAGTTTTGGGTTTAGTGTTCAGAGTTAATGTTACCAAAATACTAAACTCAAAACCCAAAACTTGAAACACAAAACTCTAATACACATGAAAAAGCTCACTTTTGCCCTTCTTTTTGTTGCTTTGTCTTATTCTGGTATGGCTCAGACTGTCTGGAAAATGGATAAAGCTCACGCCCAATTGAAATTCGATGTTACGCACTTAGGTATCTCTACCGTTTCTGGTGCGTTCACTGATTTTGATGCGACGGTGACGGCGGAAAAGCCTGATTTTAGCGACGCTAAATTTGACTTTACGGGTCAGACAGCTTCGGTTAATACGGGCGTTGACAAGCGTGACGAGCACCTGAAATCGCCTGATTTCTTTGATGCCGCCAAATTCTCGACGTTAACGTTTAAAAGCACTTCTGTGAAAAAAGCAGGTGCTAATAAATACAAAGTAACGGGCGATTTGACACTCCACGGAGTAACTAAACCCGTGACACTGGACGTTTGGTACCGCGGAACGATTACGAATCCTATGAGTAAAAAACCAGGAGCTGGTTTTCGGGTAACGGGAACAATTAAACGTAGTGATTTTGGAATCGGCTCGAATTTCCCCAATACCGTGGTTAGCGATGAAGTAAACATCGTTGCTGACGGCGAATTCGGTAAGGAATAATTAGTCTCCTACCTATAGACTTACAATAGACCGGCGTTTCAGGCCGGTCTATTTTTTTATAGCCGCATCTCGTCGGCCTGCCAGTTCTGAATGGAGCGTTTGATCTGATCGGGTGAAAGGTTTTCCCGAATGGCTCTCTTTAGTAAAGGCACCAGTTCTTCATCAGAAGCAAAGCGGAGGGCTGCTATTTGCTGGATGCTAAGCTGACTTTCAAAAGACTCGAACGATTCGTGGGTCAGCATGTAGTACCGCAATCGCATTTCCAGTCTGACGATCCGATCCTGATTTCCCAGGGCATAGTGCTGTCGAAGCATAAAGGCAAGCCAGGTAATAACTGCCACCTGAGTGGTGACAAAACCCCAGAGAAAGGAATGTTCCGTGATACTCATGTATAGGCCCACTCCCATCAGAAAAAGGACGACGGGATAAAATACAAAATGATGAGGCGGGTAATACTGGACGTGGTTTTTGTAGTTTTGTGTTTTCATACGAATTCTTGGTAGCAGCGTTGGCAAACCTGTGAAAAAGCAATACCAGATCTAAGACGATGACTTTTGACGAGCTTAATTTAAATAAACCCCTGCTGAATGCCCTGAATGATTTGGGTTATACGACCCCTACCCCCATTCAGCAAAAGGTATTCTCGGTAGTAATGTCGGGGGCCGACGTATGCGGTATTGCCCAGACCGGCACGGGTAAAACGCTGGCCTATGTGCTGCCATGCTTACGGCAATACCAGTTTTCGAAGGATCGGTTACCACAGTTACTCATTCTCGTTCCCACGCGTGAACTAGTGGCTCAGGTGGTGGAAACGATTGAAAAAATGAGTACGTACCTAACCCTTCGGGTGGTGGGTGTATTTGGTGGTGTAAACCTGAAAACCCACGTAGCTGAAATCAAACAGGGTGCTGACGTGCTGGTAGCCACACCCGGTCGCTTAATCGATTTATTATCCAATGGCACCCTAAAGGGAAAAACCATTAAGCGTCTGGTGATTGATGAGATGGATGAAATGCTTAACCTGGGTTTCCGTTCTCAACTAACGACCATTCTGGACTCTCTGCCTGCCAAGCGACAAAACCTGTTATTCTCGGCTACGATTACGGAAGAAGTAGAAGACCTGATTCATACCTTTTTTACTAATCCAATTCGGGTGGAAGCGGCTCCGGTGGGAACGCCGTTGGATAACATTCAGCAACAGGCGTATGAAGTGCCAAACTTCCATACCAAACTTAACTTACTGGAATGGTTGCTTCAGGATAAAGCCACGTTTAGTAAAGTAATGGTTTTCATCGAAACCAAAGCTGAAGCCGATCAGCTTTTTGAGCAACTGGATTCCAAGTTTCCTAACGAGGTAGGCGTAATTCATTCTAACAAAGCTCAGAATAATCGCTTTCAGACGGTTCAGCGATTCAAGACGGGGGAAATTCGGATTCTGATTGCAACGGATTTAATTGCCCGGGGTCTTGACGTGGCCGAGGTTTCACATGTCATCAACATCGACACGCCAGAGTTACCAGAAACGTATATTCACCGCATTGGCCGGACTGGTCGGGTGGATCAGAAAGGGGTTTCCATTACGTTTATTACTGAATCTGAAAAAGAGTATCAGCAGGCCATTGAATCGCTGATGAATCAGGAAATTCCGATGTTACCGTTCCCGGAAGAAGTGGAAGTTTCTACTTTGCTTCGCTCTGACGAACGTCCGGTGAATCCGCATAAGATTATCGAACCCAAACTTACACCCCGCGATTCTGTCGGAGCGGCGTTTCATGAAAAATCGGCCAAAAATTCAAAGGTTAACGTTCGTAGAAATCACGCGGCTGAAATGATGAAAAAATACGGCAGACCTATCAAGAAGACGCGTAAGAATAATTAGATTTTATATTGTCTTGTTGTTTTGGCTTCATGATTCTCCGCCCTAGTTGGTGTGCTTACCAATCATTATGCTTTTAGTTATGGCTGGTGAAGACACCAGCCAGGGCGGAGGGTCTATCTATAAGGAACCCCGGATTAACATCCGGGGCTATCCAGCCTGGGGCTATCCATATTCAACCCCTCCGGGGTTATATCTCCCATTTCAAAACGTCTTGTCTAACTTTACAGGTTTTCTCTTTCCAACTCAAAACTCAAAACTCAAAACTCAAAACTCAAAACTCAAAACTCAAAACTCAAAACTCAAAACTCAAAACCGTAGCGACGGCCGCTCAAAACTCAAAACTCAACAGAAACCATCGCTTTAATAACGCCATTCGCTGGATTCAGCCAGTTTGGGAATTCTTCTTTTACCTCATCGAAGCTGACTTCATGGGTAATGTATGTTTTTGGATCAACCAGCCCTTTTTTCATGCTGTCAATCACGTGCTCGAAATCTTCCCGTGTGGCGTTGCGACTACTCATCAACGTAGCCTCACGTTTATGAAATTCCGGGTGTGAAATCACAAGTTCACCTTTCTGCAAACCTACCAACACGTAACGGGCTCCGTGAGCCATATACTGAAATCCATTATTGATCGCTTTCAAACTTCCGGTAGCATCAATAACAACTGTGGGCATATCCCCATTCGTTAATTCCCGGATCTGCGACTCAACGTCATCGGATAGGGCATTGACCGTATGGAGCACGCCTAGATTTTTCCGGCAAAACGCCAGCCGATCTTCGTTAATATCCAGAGCAATGACCTGAGCACCCGCAATTCGGGCAAACTCCATGATCCCCAAACCAATGGGACCAGCTCCAACCACCAGCACAAATTCACCCGGCTGAATGTCCGCACGCCGTACGCCGTGGGCACCAATGGCCAGAGGTTCTACCAAGGCCAGTTCTTCATAGCTCAGACCTTCGCCATGCACGAGCGAATACGAAGGAACACTAACGTATTCGGACATGCCGCCATCAATATGCACACCAGCTACTTTGATAGTTGTGCAACAATTGGGCTTACCCGAACGACAGGCAATGCAAGTGCCGCAGTTAAAGTAAGGAATAAACGTTACCCGTTCGCCTTTTTCAAAACCGGGAGCCTGATCGGCATCGATTAACTCACCGGAGAGTTCATGTCCCAAAATTCTGGGGTAATTGAAAAAAGGCTGTGTGCCTTCGTAGGCATGTAGATCAGTACCGCAAATACCAATTCTTTTAATTTTTATCAACGCATGTCCGGGTTGCAATTCCGGTTCCTGAGCTGTTTGATAATCGAATCTTCCGGGGGTGGTACAAACAAGCGTTCGCATATCTATTTCAGAGGTATAAAATAATAAGACAAAAGTAGGAAGCTCCTACCCGGTAAAGTTTCATAAACTTATCCTATCATTTCAAAATTGGGTAAAGCTATGACTGGGAGTCTGAGGGTAAATAAATAGTAAAGGTAGCTCCCTCCCCCAGCACACTGTGAGCTTCGATATAACCCCGATGGTTTTCTACCACTTTTCGGCATAAGGCCAGGCCAATTCCCGTTCCGGCGTATTGATCGCGGCTGTGCAGTCGCTGAAACATTTGGAATATTTTTTCGCTATATTCTTCCTCAAACCCAATTCCGTTGTCCTCTACTTTCAGCCAGATATAGGATGTATCGGCTTGCAAAAGAGGCAAATTTGCAGGGGTTTCCAATTTCCCGCCGCTGATGTTTATCTGAATGGGTCGGTCAGGATGCGAAAATTTCAGAGCATTGGTCAACAGGTTTTGGAGTAACTGGGCAATCTGCTGAGCATTTCCCCGTACGAAAGGTAAGTCATCCATGATAAAACTCGCTTTCTTTTCCTGAATGCTCAATTCCAGATCCAGTAAAACATCTTTAATCAGTTGATTTAAGTTGACAGAACTGAATTGAAGCTGATCATTACTTAATTGTGAAAAGGAAAGTAAGTCTCTGATTAACGTTGTCATGCGTTGGCAGGACGCCTGAATTCGCTCTAATAACACCTTACCCCGGTCGGTAAGATGATTTTTTTCATGAACTTCAATCAGGGAAATAAAGGACTGGATCTTACGTAACGGCTCCTGTAAATCGTGACTGGCAGCATAGGCAAACTGCTCCAAACTGGCGTTGGTTTGCTGTAAATCCAGATTCATACGATTAAGAGCCAGGGTTCGTTCTTTTACCTGCCGTTCCAGCTCTTCTGCCAGTTGTTTTAAAGGAGTAATATCCTGAGCCGTACCCGTTAATAAGTAAGCTTCGCACTGCTCATTATAAAGTACATGAGCTCTGGCATGAAGAATTCGCTCCTCGCCGGTTACCTGATTAACTACGGTATATTCTTCATCATAAATACCGTCCGATTCGGGAAGTAACGCACGGGCAATAGCGTTTTTCACCCGTTCCCGGTCTTTCAAATGTACCGCACATAAGGCATCCTTGATTTCCAGATCCTCTTCCGAGAAACCAAACCAGGATTTTATGCGATCAGAATAATATACCTGGTCAGTCAGCGGGTTGTAACTCCAGGTACCTAACTGGGCAATGTCTACAGCCGAACGAAGATTTTCTTCGGCTTCTTTAATCTGAAGGCGTGCCGCTACCTGAAAGGTTACATCCGTAGCAGTATTAATAACTCCGTAAATACGACCATCCGCATCGTATACGGGATTATAGGAGAAGTTAAACCAGGACGTTTTCAGGACGCCATCCACCATAATATTGGCTTTCCCTTCAGGATTCCGATAGGGAATTCCGGTATCATATACGTTTTGTAATAACTCCAGAAAAGGCTGGTCTATCAGTTCGGGCATGACGTCATGCAGAATTTTCCCCTGCACCTCTTTCAATGTTTTTCCCCAAATCTGAAGCATGGCGTCATTTACTACTTCAATTTTCATGGACCGCCCCGTAAAGACAACCGTCGCCGTTGGGGTGTCGATTACCAGGTTTCGGAATCGTCTCTCACTGTCTTGAAGAGCCAGTTGAATTTCCTTTTCTTCCGTGATTTTCTGAACAATAGCAACAAAGCTGACGGGCTCATTAGACTCGGAACGGATTAATGACACCGTCAGTCGTCCCCAAACCAGACTCCCATTTTTATGAAGATAGCGTTTATCAACGGTGCGAGCCCTGCGAATGCCAAGAAACAACTCCTGAGCCACTCGTTCGTCTCGCTCTATTTCTTCGAGGGGAGTGATCATTTTAAAATGTTTCCCCAGGAGTTCTCCGATTTGATACCCCACAAACGCTGCCATCGCGGGATTAACGAGCTGGAAAAATCCGTCGGTACTTAAAATGGCGATGCCCACTTCGGCACCCGTGAAAACGGACTGATACTTCTGTTCAATGGCTTTGAAAACCCCTTCTTTAACCGTTTGTTCCGTTACGTCCTGGGTCGTGCCGGAAAAACGGTAGGGTTGGTTCTGCTCATTGAAATAGGCCTGGCCCCTACAATGCAGCCAGCGAAGACGACCGTCTTCTGCCCCAATGGTCCTAAAAATAATATCGTAAGTATCCCGGAAACGCGGATCAAGGGCACGACTGACGGCTTTTTCAACTCTGGATCGGTCCTCTGGATGTATGTAAGCAAGTACTTCAGCATACGTTACCACAGTACCTTTCGCAAAGCCATGTAACTTATTGCATCGCTCATCCCAGCGAACAATCTCACTAATCGGATCAAAATCCCAGGTACCAAGCCCAGCCGACATTAAAGCAAAATGCAAATACTCCTCTTCTTCCGGTATCGCCTTTTCTGGTTCCTTTTTAATCTCCTGAAAAGACCCAACCATTCGAACTGGTTTTCCAGCTTCAGTCCAAAGCTGAGCCTGAGCCTTGACTCGGTAATAGAGGTGGTTAACTCCTAAAAAGGAAAGTTCATCCTGCCAGCTCAGCGGTAACTCCTGCCAGGCCTTACTCACCCGGCTTTGATCATCGGGATGGATACGTCCCAGCCAGGCAGACCAGTCAAGCTGCTGGCTCTGGTTATACGGACTTCCTAACTCCTGACTATACTGAAACGTATTGCTTTCTATATCCCAGGTCCAAAGCATGAAAGGGTCTGCTTTGTCCTGTTGGTTCGGGTTCATATCGCTGCGGCTCATCAGTGATAATAATCTGCTCTTATTAAAGGCGGGGCAAATCTTGCGTTTAAGGTAATAACCTACGAATTGGTCTCGTGTTTCGAGGGTAACATTTTTATTTTCATTCAAGCATAGCACATGCACTTACTTGAATTATAGACCTAGCATTCCTAATCTTAGCCCTATTTTTTTAATCATTTGTTTAATTATAAATAACTAATAATGAAACGATTAATGAAACACCCTATCATAAATAAATCAATTTTATCAGCAATAAGAGCACTTATCATTCGTCCGCCTCGTTACCTTTGTACTCTCCATCGATTTACTTTGCCATGAAAATTTATTCTTTCTTATTTCTACTTATATTAGGAGTCACGGCCTGTTCGCCGGATGACGAAGACCTCGCTTCTCGCGTGGAAGGCGTTTATACTACCACGCATGTTACCTCCAACGGCAAAGCAGTAGCTATTTCTGCCAACCGACCTAAAACTCATATTGCCTTACAGCCCATTGATGCCTCACATGTCAAAGTCATTGCTGAAATGGACTCCCTAACCGGAATCCCTTCTTTTGAAAGTGAAGGAACTTTATCCAGTGGCGGGCAGGGCATCACACTCATCATGGATGATGAAAATGCCGCTACCATCCAGCATGATAAAATGCGAATGTATTTAATCAAAAGAGACAATACGCTCGTTCAGATCGATGCCGTTCGTCAATAATAACCCCTTGAAAAAAGCTACTCCTGATCGTACGGGAGTAGCTTTTTTATTTAGGCACCAAATTTATTCTTACTATCAAAGGCCAGCCCTAATCCAACGCTGGAGAGTTTGTTTTCATCGGCAATGTCGGCTTGCGGGAATAAATTTCGGAAGGTCTGCTGCACAGCGGGCACTTCCGTAGAACCGCCCGTGAGAATAATCAGATTGATCGCATCGGGCTTTACTCCAGCCTGACTCAGACATTCATTGGCGGAAGCCGTAATCTTTTGAATATCGTTAGTAATGGCGGTTTCAAAAGACGAACGCTGGGTAACGATTTCAAAACCCGATTCTAGAAAATCGAAAGACATGGTATGTTCCAACTCATGCGTCAGTTCGATTTTAGCCTGCTCGGCAGCCGCCAGTAAGGTATGGCCGGATTCCTGTTCCAGCACTTTCAGTAGCCGACCGTAGCGGGTTTTATCCTGCGACTGTCCCAGCGTATTTCGAACCTGTAAAATCATTTTCGGATTATACAGGAAGTTAACCTTACTCCATTCCGATAAATCGTGGAAAGGCTTGAGCGGAACATCCAGCTTATTAGGTCCAAACGTGGTTTTGTAGCCAATTTCTGGCATAATTTCAGCCAGACTGAGGGCTTTATCGAAGTCATTGCCACCTACCCGAACCCCGGTATTCGCCAAAATATCCGAAGAACGATTGGTTTTGTTTAGATACTTATTAGACAGACGGATGACCGTAAAATCTGATGTACCCCCTCCCAAATCCACGACTAAAGCCAGTTTCTCACCGGAAATAGTAACCTCGTGGGCAAAGGCCGCTGCGATGGGTTCGTATTGAAATTCAACGAATTCAAAGCCAATACTCCGGGCAATGGCCTCTAATTCCGTCTGTGCCTGACGGTCAGACGCCGGATCTTGGTCAATAAAATGTACCGGACGCCCCATTACTACTTTTGTCAGTGGGAATCCGGCTTCTTCATCAGCCTTGACTTTCAACTGATTAATAAAAGACCCAATGATGTCCGAAAAATTCATAAATCGGCCATGCACGAACGTTCCCTGCTTCATAATGGGCGTACCCAGAATTCGCTTCAGGCTTCGCATCAATCGGCCTTGTTCCTTATTGAGAAAATTTTGCATGGCCGCCCGACCATAATACGTTTTCTTCTCGTCCCGATTGAAGAACAATGCACTGGGCATGGTTACCGAGCCATTTTCTACAGGTACTAAGTGAATATTTTGCCCGGCTGCCAGGGCAATACTGGAGTTGGATGTACCAAAATCAATTCCGCAGGAAAGGGAAGTCATACCTATGTAATTCGCTAATGTACCCAGGCCCATCGGTTCGAATCTTCGCTCTGACTGCTGGGCTGCCTTTCATTTTACAAATGGAGAAAACTTCCAATATAGCACCTTTATTTGAGTTGTGTATCTTTCCTGTTGTTTTTTCGTGTTCTGCTGCATTTTTCAGGTAATTCTTTACCGTTCATCACATAACTCAGAAACGGGTTTGTCAAAAACATACCAGTCAGTATGTTTGTCTTTCCAAAAGCAGACTACGATATGTCCAAGGCGGCTCAGACCCGGCAGAATATTCTTTACAAAGCCTTTGAAATGATTTATCAAAAAGGCTTTCAGGCCACCAGCATCGATGAAATCATCGCTACGACGCAGGTAACGAAAGGTGCTTTTTTTTATCATTTCAAAAATAAAGAGGACATGGGGCTAGCCATGATCCGGGAGTTCTTGGCTCCGGGAATGCAGGCAGCCATTATTACTCCTCTAACCGATTCCAAAAATCCGCTGGATTCGATTTATGACATGATGCATTACCTATTATTAAAGGATCCTTTTTTCAATTCAGCCTATGGCTGCCCGGCAGTTAATCTGATTGATGAAATGTCTCCCGTTAACGCTTTATTCAAAGAAGCATTAATGGAAATTTCGAAGGAATGTCAGGGAGCCATTCAGGTTACGCTGCAACGCGGAATTGAAAACGGGCACCTTCGCGAAGACGTTGATGCCAAGCACGTTTCCATCTTTATCATGATGAGTTACAACGGCGTTAGAAACATGGGAAAACTCCTCGGTCCAGCCTGTTACCCGGTTTATCTGAAAGAATTGAAAGCCTACCTGGCTAACCTGACTTAAAAAAATTTACACTAAAAACATACCATTTAGTATGTTTTATTCCACAAATGGAATTTCCTATGAAAGTTATCCTCATCACGCTGGGCTTCGCGGGCCTCTGTTATGCTTTCTATAAAGTCTATAGTCGATGGCATCTCGAGAAAAATATGGATGAAATACTCAGCAGCGGAGCCGTGATTCTGGATGTACGAACGGCCCGGGAATTTGCCAAAGGGCATTTGCCGGGAGCTATTCACATTTCGCTGGGAACGATTCGGGAGGCTGACATTCCTTTTGCCAAGAATCAACCTGTCGTCACCTACTGCTCCCATGGCTTACGAAGTATCAAAGCCGCTTCCATTCTGAAAGCCAGAGGATTCATGCAGGTCCACAACGGCGGGGCCATGAATGACCTTGCCCAACGACTGCCCCCTTCTCAACGTTAACTACATGTACTCAACTTTATTAGTCCTCCATTCTTTTGTTCGCTGGCTGGTAGTACTCAGTTTATTGACAGCTCTGGTGCGGGGATACCAAGGCTGGTTTCGGGCAGATGTATTCAGTAAAACCGATTACAGGCTCCGACACATCACCGCAACTTTTGCCCATATCCAGCTCATGATTGGTTTTCTCCTGTACTTTCAGAGCCCGTTAGTGGCCATTTTTCGCTCGGGTGATTCGCAATCGGAAGTCCCACTGGATATTCCCTTTTTTGGGTGGATGCACATCAGCCTTATGACGCTTGCGATTGTTGTAATTACCGTTGGCTCTGCCCTAGCCAAGCGACAACCAAGTGATTTGGCAAAGTTTAGAACAATGGTAATCTGGTTTTCAATAGGTTTACTTCTTATTTTTATAGCCATTCCCTGGCCTTTTTCTCCCCTGGTTAATCGTCCTTACTTACGCTCTTTTTAATTATGCTTAAATTCATCACTACCAATATTGGCCGCCTTCGCCTGATTTCTCTACTTGAAGGACTCTCGCTTCTGGCTCTTCTCGGAATTGCCATGCCGATGAAGTATCTTAACCATGATCCTTCATTAGTAAAAGCCATTGGCCCTGTTCACGGCATTCTGTTTCTGCTGTTTATCATGAATACGATTAGTGTAGGCATTGAATACCGCTGGAAATTTACCGAAACCACCTGGAAGGTACTGCTGGCCTGCATCATTCCCTTTGGAACCTTTTACGTGGACCGCACCATTTTATCTCCCTTGCAGGAAGCTCAGTCTTGACAATTACCTTATTTCTTTGGTTATCCAGAGTGAAGGATCTTATCTAGTTATCGAATGACGTAGACAAGTCCTCTTCCACAGTCGCCTGACTTAGGCAGTAGAATGTAAGCCTCTGAAGAAGGTATCAAAAGCACTTTAATACCTCTTAACCTTTTACCTGAGACGGCCAGAGGCCTACAGCTATGCAGTCACTCGGCAGAGCCGAGCGACTGCGGTTAATTAACTGCGTGTCTTTATTAAACTCCTTCCTGTCATTCAGAGCGAAGCGAAGGAACTTACTTCTGTTTCGTAGCAATCTGTCAGGAGGGAAGCTTCATACTTTTGGCGAATATGTAATCATCTCTGGTAAGGTCTCTCTCTTCGTTCGAAATGACAGATGGGATAGCGGTTATAATGAGAAGGCTGCCAGCAAAAAAGCTGACAGCGTTAAGGTATTTTTCTATTCCCCAGGTCTTAGCCTCATGCCGGTAGGATGGAAACCAATCGCTGCTTTCAGAACTATTTCCCAATCAAAAACTTCCTTACTAACATCGGATAGAGCCGGATGACAGCGGTAAGCATAAATGACATTTCTATAGTTCCCCTTTCGTTTTCTTACAATTTCTGAAATCATACTTTGCAGAATTTTGGGGTGTTCAAATAAAAACATCCTATGCAAACGCCATCCTTATTAATAACTGGTGCTACGGGCACCATTGGTTTGGAGTTAACTACATTGCTCCAACAAAAAGGCTATTCTTTCCGAGTCATGGTTCGATCACTGGAAAAAGCTGAAGTCTGGAAGTCAGTTCCTTCGGTAGAAGTGGTTATCGGTGATTTTAATGAACCAGAAAGTTTAGAAAAAGCCTTAACAGGCATCGATCGAGCCTTTTTACTCACTAATTCTTCCGCCAAAGCAGAAGAACAACAGTTAGCTTTCGTAGCTGCAGCCCAGCAAACGGGCCTCAAACAGTTGGTCAAACTTTCCCAATTTGCCGCCGAGGTTCATTCTCCCGTCCGTTTTCTACGTTACCACGCCATCGTTGAAAAGGCGATACAAGACGCTGGGATTTCGTATACCTTCCTACGCCCTAACCTTTTTATGCAGGGCTTACTGGGCTTTAAAGACGTTATTCAGACGAAGGGAATGTTTTTTGCCTCCGCTGGAGACGCTCCCGTCAGTGTGATTGACATTCGGGACATTGCCCGAGTCGCTTTTCGTTGCTTAACGGAAGATGGGCACGCTGGGAAAATCTATCCCTTAACTGGACCACAGGCCCTGACTCATACCGCAATGGCCGCTGAACTTTCAAGGGCTGTAGGTAAAGAGATTCGTTACGTAGATGTGGAGCCTGAAGTCATGCATCAGGCCTTACTGGAAGTAGGTTTTCCGGAATGGCAGGCGGCCGGACTTATAGAAGATTATGCTCATTACAGTCGCGGTGAAGCATCACTGGTTACACCTACCGTAGCAGAAGTAACCGGGCAATCCGCTTCTCCTTTTAGTCGTTTTGCGAACGATTATCGGGCTGTTTTCGGGAAGTAATGGATCAGGTAACGCAAAAGAGCTGGACTAAAAATCCAGCTCTTTTACCCATACACTTTTGGTTAATCAATTAATAAGGCTTGGCCTCATGTCCCTGCTCTTCAGCAGAATGAGCGGCTTCTAAGGTAGAAGTTGTACCGATGGGGCCTTTCTGAATGCCCTGACCCGCAACGGCTTGTAAGCCTTCTTCAACCCGACGACCATAGTCTTCATCGCATTGATAAAAGAGTTCTACCATTTTCTTTTGCACCTCTTCGTGGGCCGAAGCCAATGTATTGACCAGATTAGTAATCAAATCTTCCCGCTCCCAGTCTTCAAACGTACGGTAACGTTCGCCAGCCTGAGCAAAATTATTCTGACGGTCAATTTTCTGACGAACCAATTTCGCAGAATAATGAGGTTCGTAATCTTTACCCGCCTTCGGAGCTTCTTTGAGTCCATTCAGTCGGGAAGGTTCGTAGTTTACGTGCGGATTTGCTCCTTTAGCGGCGTCAACACTATAAGCCATTTGTCCATCCCGCTGGTTGGTCGCAATATGGGTTTTAGGGGCATTGATAGGAAGTTGTAGATAATTGGTTCCGACCCGGTACCGCTGGGTATCAGAATACGAGAACGTCCGGCCCTGAAGCATTTTATCATCCGAAAAATCCAGCCCATCTACCAGTACTCCCGTTCCGAAAGCGGACTGTTCTACTTCAGCAAAGTAGTTTTCTGGATTACGGTTCAGCGTCATTTTTCCTACAGGTAACCAGGGGAATTGATCCTGAGGCCAGAGTTTGGTATCATCCAGCGGATCAAAATCCAGCTCTGGATGGTCATCGTCGCTCATGATTTGTACGAATAACTCCCATTCAGGGTAATTGCCATCTTTGATGGCTTCGTACAGATCCTGAGTGGCGTGGTTAAAGTTCTTGCCCTGAATTTCCTCCGCCTGTTGCTGCGTCAGGTTTTTAATACCCTGTAATGGCTCCCAGTGGTACTTCACCAGTACTGCTTCCCCTTCCGCATTCACCCATTTATAGGTGTTTACGCCTGAACCCTGCATTTGCCGGTAGTTGGCCGGAATCCCCCAGGGTGAAAACAGGAAGGTAATCATGTGCAGAGCTTCTGGCGTACCGCTGATGAAATCAAAAATACGTCCCCCATCCTGCTGGTTGGTTAAGGGATCGGGTTTGAAAGCATGCACCAGATCCGGGAACTTCATGGCATCCCGAATGAAGAATACCTTCAGGTTGTTACCTACCAGATCCCAGTTGCCATCTTCGGTATAGAACTTAACTGCAAAACCACGAGGATCTCGTAAAGTCTCCGGCGAATGTCCCCCGTGAATAACCGTAGAGAAACGCACAAAGACCGGCGTTTGCTTTCCTTTTTCCTGAAAGAGTTTCGCTCGGGTATATTTAGAAATGGGTTCGTCGCCTACGGTTCCGTAAGCTTCAAACACGCCGTGAGCTCCCGCTCCCCGAGCATGAACTACCCGCTCGGGCACGCGTTCGCGATCAAAATGAGAGATCTTTTCAAGGAACTGGTAGTTTTCCATCGTAGCCGGACCACGATTACCTACCGTTCTGATGTTCTGATTATCCGTAATTGGATGTCCCTGTCGGGTAGTCAAGGTTTTTTTGCCGTCAGAACCGTTCTGACCTGCACCGTTTTCATTACTCATAGTTATTTGATTTAATTAGAGGATTTGCTCGTTTGTAAAGAAGCTACCAACATTTCATAGCATTCGGCATTTTCCTGAATCATGGCATGATCGATGGGATTTTTTCCAAAACGATCCTGAACGTAAGGATTGGCTCCGTACTCCAACAGTAGCTGCACCAAATCTTTATGCCCAAAGGTGGCGGCGAAGGTTAAAGCCGTAGCCCCGTTTCCATTCACCGTGTCTACATTAGCTCCGTGTTCGAGTAAAATGCGGGCAATTTCGGTACATCCCTTAAAGCATACACCCATCAAGGCGGTATTGCCCATGCCGTCTTGTATCTCAGGGTCAGCCCCCGATTCCAGTAAGAGCGTAACGGCTTCTGGATGCTGGTAATACGCAGCCAGAATCAGTGGTGTACTTCCCCGCGTGTCCCGTTCATCCACCGGAGTATCCTGAAGGTTAGCTTTTAATGCTTCAATATTATTTTTTCGGGCTGATTCAAAAATATCCATAGTCACTCGTAGTAGGTATGATTATAAGTTGAGATAAGGACAGATGCTAGGATGAAAATCAATGATTTTACTTGCCTGAATAATGCCCAATAATCGTGCCAAAACCATGCTAATCGTTGGGTGTGATCTGCTCCTGATAGCTTTCTTTTAGCAGTGGAAAGTCCCTTACCCGGTGCCCGCTAGCCCGGTAATACGCGTTAGCCAGGGCAGCAGCGGTGGGTCCCTGAACGGCTTCTCCGGCTCCAAGCGGCTTTTCTTCGGGTCGATTAATGACCTCTACTTCGACTTCAGGAATTTCGCTCATGCGTAAAATTGGATACGAATACCAATCGCGGGAAACGGGTTGGTGAGTATCAAATTTTACTTCTTCTTTAATGGTCCAACTGGCAGATTGAATCATTCCTCCTTCGGTCTGATTCTTAATACCATCGCTATTAATAACTTCCCCGGCATCAATTACGGCCCATAATTTGAGCACCCGAACAGAGCTTTGCACAACGCTGACGCGGGCGGCTACGGCACAGTAGGCCGCCGTGTTTTTATACCGGGCAAAGGCAATACCAATGCCTTCATTAGGTCTAACGGGTTCTTTTTCAATGAGCAATTGTAATTTCTTCAGCACTTCGATGGCCCGATGATCTTTCAGGTGCATGATCCGAAAATCGAAGGGATCTTTGCGGGCTTTTTCGGCCAGCTCGTCCATGAATGACTCAATGGCCAATACATTTCCATAGCCTCCCAAACTTCGCAGGGCGGATACCCTCAGCGGACCACTGAAACGATGAGCCGTAATGTCGAGATTGGCAATGGCATAATAAGGTTCTGAATTACGCACCATGCCGCCGTTTACTTCCAGTTTTTTGCTAGACGTAAAGGCTTTCTTGAGGTAACGGGCGGGAAGTAAGTTTTCGGGATTTCCGCCGGGCCGGGTGCTGTGCGTATCCGACCAGAGGTCATATTTCCACTCCTGGATGTATCCCTGATCGTCCAGCCGGGCTTCCACTTCGAATACCATGGCACTTCCATAGGGCTCCCAGGCGTGTTCGTCTTCTCGGGACCATTGCAGTCGAATGGGTGTATCAGGTATAGCCAGGGCCAGCAAAGCCGCTTCAGCTGCGACATCATCGGCCCCATTGTGACCATAACAACCGGAACCCGCTACGCCAATGACGTGAATTTGTTCGAGCGGTAAGTCCAGCATCTGATGAATCGCTTCCCGCAAGGGATACACCCCCTGCGAGTGAGTCCAAATCTGTAATTTTTTGTTTTGATACCAGGCCACCGCACAGGAAGGACCAATGGAGCCATGCATCAGGTAAGGTTTCACATATCGGGCTTTCCAGGTAGCATTACTGGTAACCTGTCCGCGTTGCGTTACTTTATCCGTTTTCCCGGGCAATGATTTTAGATAGGTAACTAACGCTTTCTGAGCGGGTAATGGCTTACCTTCTGACCAGCGAATCTGGTTTTTAAGCCAGGTTTGAGCCTGTGTTACCTCGAATTCATCCGGTCCGACAATTCCGATAAAACTACCATTAACGATGGGCTTATTCAGACCCGGAAATTGCTTTTGAAGAGCCGCTTCATTAAATGACTGGAGCCGAGACTCATACGAAGGCGGGCGGGCAATGCGGGCGTGAAGCATGCCGGGAAAACGTAAATCCTGCACGTACCAGGTTTCTGCTCTGACCATTTTCTCAATTTCACCCCGGTGTATGGGTTTGCCCACCCACTCGTACCTATGCTTTGGCTTTAAGGGTACTGGCATTCGTACTTCATCCCGAATTTGCTGTCCCTGTAAAACCTCTGAAAAACGGCGTTGCTGCCTTTTATAATGGATAACTCCCTTTTTAATCTCCAGCCGATCCACCTGCGTTTGAAACTGCTGAGCAGCCAGTTCCAGCAGCTTCTGGCGAGCCATAGCTGCGGCATATCGAACGGCTATGGCACTATTCTCAATAGAAGCACTCCCCGCCGTATAGGTTTCGTTGGGTGTACGTTCGGTGTCGGCCATAACTACTTCTACCTGGTGTATCGAAAGATCCAGTTCTTCCGCTGCCATCTGAGCTACGGCTGTGCGAATCCCCTGTCCCATTTCTATCTTTCCGGTAAAAACCCGTACGCTTCCGTCGGCGAGAATCTCCAGCCAGGCATTTACCTGTGGCGTTTTCTTTAAACTTCCGGGTAACTCATCGGCCTCCGGAAAAGGTAATGCAAAGCCAATCGTTAGCACGCCCAAGCTTTGCATAAAGGTTCGTCTCGTGGTTTTCATTGCGGCAGACATTTATCGAATGACTCGTTTCACCGCTCTCAAAAAACGAGCCTGCGTTCCGCAGCGGCAAAGCACCCGTTCCAATCCCTCCCGAATGGCGGCATCATCGGCTTTCGGATTTTCCGCTAATACGGAAACCGCTGACATGAGCATTCCATTCAGACAATACCCACACTGAGCTGCCTGTTCGTCAATAAAAGCCTGCTGAAGTGGATGAAGTTTCTGGGCCGACCCAATACCTTCCAGTGTAGTAATTTCCTGATTTTTAACTACCTCAACGGCAATCATGCAGCTAGGCTGGGCTTTGCCATCCAGCAGCACCATGCAGGCTCCGCACTGTTGCAAACCACAGCCAAACTTGGGACCATTAAGTTGCAATTGATTGCGAAGGACGTATAATAAAGGAGTAGTCGGATCAAGGGTAAGCGTATGCGAGGCTCCGTTCACCCGTAGTTGTAGCGTCGTTTTCATGCGTTTGAGGTTAGATACTCGCTTAACTAAAATGATCGGGCCAGCGATTTCTTTATCGTTGGGCTATGAAGAGAAAAGCTCCGAAATGGCCATGATGCGTGCAGGGAACCAGGAGTTGCCCATGCGACGAAGTAATAGAAATAATCCCTTCCGGGGTTCGGCTTAGAGTCATTTTCGCCGATGAACCAAACCGTTGGTAAAAGTGCGAACAGATGCTTTGCTGCATTGCTGCATGCTGACTGGTATAATCTGACTTTCTAAACGGGACGATGATGGGTTCCTGAAAAGCCGTTGTGTGAGAGGAGACTGTTACTACGTATGAATCCCTTAAAAAAGACTGGGTATAGAAGCGTTGCTGGGTATAATAGACTTCCCCGCTCATGAACTTTGCATCAAAGCTATTGATCTGACAGACAAGGGCCGTTGTAGCATAACGCCTTACGGGATTTTGTATGAACGATAACTTATAGGCACTTTCTTTCATACTCCAGAGTGTCCAGACCATGACATCGGGATCGGCAGCGGTAGTAATAAGCTGCTGTTCCTGTGACGAAAAAACTTTCGCTAAAAAGCCTTTTCGTCGCCAGTGGCTATCTGCTTTTGCCTGAGCCCAGTCCACCAGATCAATCATGCCAGCTTTTCTCTGATAATATCCATGGCCGCCCCGACGGTTAACATGCGTTCCATGGCTTCGTTATCAATGGTGATGTTATAAGCCTCTTCCACGTCCAGCACAATATCCACCAGATTGGCGGAATTGATTTTCAGATCTTTCATTAAATCGGTTTCCGGGGTAAGGTCTTCCCAGGCTTGCGTGTCCTGCACGTAAGGCTTAATAATGGTTTTGAGTCGCTCGATTACTTCTACTTCGTTCATGGATATTTCTTTAAAATCAGACAGGCGTTTACGTCTCCAAAACCAAAATTGGCTTTTGCTACGGTAGTAACCGACTGGCGGATCATTTGTTGAGGAATCCGATCCGGCGAGATCAGGGCCGCCGTTTCGGGGTGAAGATCTTCACTGTTGAGCGAAGGGTACATAAAATCATGGTGTAACTCCAACACCGCAGCCACGCTTTCGATGGCTCCGGCTGCACTCAAACAATGCCCTACCATGCCTTTCAGGGAGTTAATAAAAGGGAAATCGCTCCCCTGCCGCCCCAAAGCCTGCGTCCAGGCCAGAATTTCAGCCGCATCTTTGATCGTCGCTGTCAGATGACCGTCAATCAAATCTATGGCTGAACCTTCAACCTCTGCCGATTCAAGAGCTTTCTCAATGCATCGACG